>NZ_JAAVUZ010000001.1 GCF_018449675.1 Glaciihabitans sp. dw_435
TCGCCCGGAACCGCCTAACTCGCCCGTTTTCTGAGCGGAGAGGCTGCGGGGCCGTGCGCGCGGATTGTGACGGGATGTTTCGGAATCGTGAACATCGCCGGGGAAAGTTGGCGAGTCTGTATGTAGCTGTATACAGTTGCGAGCACGCCTCGCCCGAATTCTAGGAGACCCCCATGCAGACCAAGACCTGGCAGGACACCGACGTTCAGGAGGGTTTCGCGGCCATTCGCTCCGAGGCCCCGTTCATCTACGGGCTCACCAACTACATTGCCGCGAACCTCAGCGCGAACGTTCTGCTCGCCGCGGGAGCGGGTCCGGCGATAGGCACCGCGGTCGACTGGATCTCGACCTTCCCGGCGGGCGCGGCCGGTGTGTGGATCAACGGGGCGACCCTGATGACCAGTTCGGCCGACGATGTTCGCACGGTCGCCCGCACCGCGCACGAAGCGGGCACGCCGTGGGTGCTCGACCCCGTGGCCGTCGGCTCGGGAGCACCCGAGTACGACGCAGTCATCCGCTCCCTGCTTGAATTCAAGCCAGCCATCATCCGCGGCAATGCCAGTGAGCTGATCGCGCTCAGCGGCGGCATCGCCGGTGGCAAGGGCGTCGAGACGACTGCCTCCTCGGACGAGGCGCTCGAGGTCGTCGTCGAGCTCGCCCGCGCGACCGGTGCCGTGGTCGCCGTGAGCGGACCAACCGATTACATCTCGGATGGCACGACGACGGTCGCGATTCCCGGGGGAGACGTTCGCCTCACGCAGGTCACCGGCGCAGGCTGCAGCCTCGGCGCACTCTGCGCCGGAGCGGTGGGTGCGCTCGGGGATCCGCTTCTCGCCGCCATCGTCGGGCACGCCGCATTCGCCCGCGCCGCCGAACTGGCCGGAGCCCGCACCAAGGGCACGGGCGAGTTCGCCGTCGCCCTCGTCGACGAGCTGTCGCAGCTGGGCCTGGTCGCCCATGAGTGAGACTCCCCGCAGGATGCACCTCGCCGCGTTCATGAACGCGGGCCCGCAGGGCACCGTCGGCTGGCGCCACGCCAACGCCGGTGACGGCTTTCTCACGATGGCCCACTACGCCCACATCGCGCGGGTGCTCGAGGACGCGCGGTTCGACATGGTCTTCGTCCCCGACTCGCTCGCCGTGCCGCGCAGCCTCGGGAATTCATTCTCGCCCGCCGTCCAGTGGGGCTCGGGCACGCCCCGCCTCGACCCGATTCCCGTGATCACGATCATGGCAGCAGCCACCACGCACCTCGGCGTCGCGGCCACCATGTCGACCGGTTACCAGGAACCGTTCAACCTCGCCCGGTCCCTCGGCACGCTCGACCACCTGACGGGTGGGCGCTCGGGATGGAACGTGGTGACGAGTTTCCAGGACGCCGAGGCTCAGAACTACGGACAGGACGCCCTGCCCGACCGCGAGACCCGCTACGAGCGCGCCGAGGAGTTTCTCGAGGTCGCTACGCGACTGTGGGACAGCTGGTCGGATGACGCGCTGGTGCTCGACAAGTCGTCCGGGATCTTCGGACGCCCGCAGGAGGTCGAGGCCATCGACCACGAGGGCACGTACTTCAAGGTGCAGGGGCCCCTTGGGGTGCCGCGCGTTCCCCAGGGCTACCCGGTGATCATCCAGGCCGGGGCATCGCCCGCCGGCCGCGACTTTGCGTCGCGCTGGGCCGACGTCGTCTTCTGCAGCCACGAGTCGCTCGAGTCCGCGATCGCGTTCTACGCCGATATGAAGCAGCGCGCTGCCTCTCACGGCCGCGACCCCGACCAGCTCAAGATCCTCCCGGCCGCCACGACCATCGTCGGCACCGACGTGCGTGACGCCATGTCCAAGCACGAGGCGTTCGCCGATCTCGTCTCGGTCGAGGCCGGCCTGTCCCGGTTGGCGTACCACGTGAACGTCGACCTCACCCAGTACGACCTCGACGGACCGCTGCCCTCGCTCGAGGTCGTCGGCGTGGAAGGCCACTACCGCGAGGTCGTCGAGTTCGCCGAGCGCGAGAAGCTCAGCATCCGCGAGATCGGACGCTGGTACGGCGCCCGCACCGAGGGAAGCATGATCGGGTCCGCCGTCGACATCGCCGACAACATGGAGCTCTGGATGGACAGCGGCGCCGCCGACGGCTTCATGATCCAGGCGACACATGTGCCGGCGGCCTTCGAGGACTTCGCCGAGCATGTGGTGCCCGAGCTGCAGCGCCGCGGGCTGCTGCGCACCGAGTACGAGGGCGCGACCCTGCGCGAGAACCTCGGGCTCGCCCGGCCCGAGCGGGGGGAGTGGCGCAACCGCGCGGCATCCGCCAAGGCAGCCTCGACGGGCAGTGAAGCCGAGCCGCCCGCGCCAGCCGAACCGGCTGCACCGGCCGAACCGGCTGAACCAGCAGAACCCGCCGGAGCCACCGAATGACCGCCCTCGAGCTCCCCGGCGCCCTCGTCACGGCCGAGTGGCTGCAGGGCCACCTCGACGAGGTGATCGTCCTCGACGCGACCATCGTGCGCACCCCGAATGACGCGGGCAAGACCCAGTTCGCCGACGGCTCCGGCGAGTTCGCCGAGGAACACATCGCGGGGGCGCTCTTCGCGGACGTGTTTGACGCCTTCTCCGACGCATCCGCTCCCTTCCTCTTTACGCGCCCCAGCGCCGAGCACTTGCAGGCCACCATGCGCGCGCTCGGCGTCGACACCACCTCGACGGTGGTCGTGTACGACCGGCTCAGCACCGCGTGGGCCGCGCGCATCTGGTGGGTGCTGCGCTCGTTCGGCTTCACCCGGGTCGCGGTGCTCGACGGCGGGCTTCGCTCGTGGAAGGACGCCGGCGGCCCCACCGAATCCGGCCCCGGCCGCACCCCCGAGACCCCCGGCACCTTCGAGGCCTTCGAGCTCGACGGCTTCTTCGTCGACATCGAGCGCATGAAGCTCATTGCCACCGGGGTCGACACCACCCCGACTCTCGCGGGCGTGCGTCACGCCGAGTTCACCGGAGAGGGCGGCGGCGATCGCCCCGGCCACATCCCGAACACCCGCAGCCTGCCGTTCCCCGATCTGCTCGACGACGACGGACTCATCTCGGTCGCCAAGACCCGCCTCGCCCTCGACGCCCACGACCTCGGCGCCGAACCCGAGACGATCCTCTACTGCGGCGGCGCCATCAATGCGTCGGGCCTCGCCCTCGCGCTGACCGTGGCCGGGCAGACCGGCCTTACGATCTACGACGGCTCCCTCAACGAGTGGAAGGCCGACCCCGCCCTGCCCCTCGTGACCGGCGACGACGAGCGCGCGGCCGCCGAGTGACAGCCGTCGATTTCAGGACGGTGGATGCCTCGGGCCTCCGCCACGCCTACGCGTCGGGCGACACCACCCCCTCCGACATCGCCGAGATCGCGCTCGAGCGAGCCCACGCGGCGAGCGATCTCTACAACGCGATCGCCAGCATCGACGAACCCGGAACCCGCGAGGCCGCCGCGGCGAGCACCCGCCGCTGGCGTGACGGGGAGCCCCTGAGCGACCTCGACGGGGTGCCCATCACGTTCAAGGACAGCTTCCACGTGAAGGGCATGCCGCGCTGGCACGGCACCGCGATCAACACCGGCGTGATCTCCCCGAACGACGCGGCACCCGTGCGCCGGGCCCGCGGAGCCGGGATGCTCGTCGTCGCCAAGACCACGATGCCCGACTACGCCATGCTCATGTCTGGTCTCAGCTCGCAACACGGGGTGATCCGCAACGCCTGGGATACCGCCACCAACACGGGAGGGTCGAGCGCGGGCGCCGGTCCGAGCGTGGCCGCGGGCGTGGCATCCATCGCCGTTGGCACCGACATGGTCGGATCCGTGCGGGTGCCGGCAGCGCTCAGCGGGCTGGCGTCACTCAAGCCGACCCAGGGGCGCATCGCCTACGACCCGGCCGGCGACTACCGCAGCGCCGGACCGATGGCCACCACGATCGATGACGTCGAGTCCGCCCTGCGGGTGCTCGGCCGCCACGATCCGCTCGATCTCTACGCGTTGCCCGGCCGTTACGAGAGCCCGGCCACCGCGCGCACCGACCTCTCCGGCGTGACGGTCGGCGTACTGCGCGACCTCGGTGCCACTCTCGTCGACATTGCGGATCTGGATGTCGGGGAGCGCGACTATGAGGCGATCTACTGGTTCATGATCGACAAGGGTCTTCCCGATTACCTCGCGCAGTCGGCCGCCGCGCGCGGACGCATCCTGCCCGTGGTGGGGGAGATGCTGGAGGGATCACTGATGCGGTCCGCGGCATCCGCTGCCCTCGACGCACATCGCGTGGCCGTGGCCACCGAGACGGTGCGTCGCCAGCTCGCGCCGTTCGACTACGTGCTGTCGCCGGTGCTGCCGGTGCGGGCGTTCCCGGCGACGGACGTCAGCCCCGATCCGGACGACGCGATGGCCCACATGGGGTTCGCCGCCTGGTTCAACAGGCTGGCGACACCGGCCGGAACGGTGCCGGTGCTCGACCTCGGCGACGGGCTGTGCCCGGTGAGCGTGCAGATCGCGGGCGCGCGGTTTGACGACGGGGGAGTGCTGCAGGTGCTGCGGCTGCTGGAGCAGCGGCGAGGATTCGAGGTGCACTATCCGGTGTGCCATCCCGTGGTCGCGACCGACGGGGAGCAGCGGTGACGCGGCTCATCTCGTCCGGGTCGCCGTGGGAGGCCGAGCTCGGCTACAGCCGGGCCGTGGTCAGCGGCGGGTTCGTGTTCGTGTCGGGCAGCTCGGGGCTGGTGCGCGGTGGCGCGGATGCCGGCACCGCCGCCGAGCAGCTCACCGTCGCGATCGGCAAGATCGAGGCGGCGCTGGCGGAAGCGGGATGCACCCTCGCCGATGTCGTCTCGACGCGGGTGTACCTCACCGACGAGGCAGACTGGGAAGAAGTCGGCCGGGCGCATGGTTCGGTATTTCGAGACATCCGCCCCGCACTGTCCATGGTGCAGGTCGCGCGGTTGATCGATCCACTGATGAAAATCGAGATAGAAGCGGTGGCTGTCGCCACGGCGATGCCCGTTGTGTCGGCCGTTAGTGCCACCAGAACAGAAGGAGACCGCGCATGAAGGTCATCATCATCGGCGGAGTCGCCGGCGGCATGAGCGCCGCAACCCGCCTGCGACGCAACCGCGAGGACGCCGAGATCGTGGTGCTGGAGCGCGGCCAGAACGTGTCGTTCGCCAACTGCGGCCTGCCGTACCACATCGGTGGTTTCATCGAGGATCGCGAGTCACTGCTGCTCAACAGCCCGACGAGCCTCGCCGCCCGGTTCCGGCTCGACGTGCGCGTCGGTGCCGAGGTCGTGGGGGTGCACACCGCGGCGAAGTTCGTCACCGTGCGCGACCGCGCGACGGGCGTGACCACCACCGAGAGCTACGACTCGCTCGTGATCTCCACCGGCGCCTCGGCGCTGAAGCCCACCTTCGCGAGCGACCTCCCGCTGCGCACGCTGCGCGACCTGGATGACCTCGACGCGATCATGGCTGACCTGCCCCCGGTCGGCGAGGGCGGCAACGCGCTCGTGGTCGGTGCCGGCTTCGTCGGACTCGAGGCCGTCGAAAACCTGCGGGAGCGCGGGATGACCGTGACCCTGGTCAGTCGCGGACCGCAGGTGCTGAGCTCCTTCGACCCGGAGATGGCAGTGCTGGTGCTCGAGCAGCTGCGCGCCAGCGGCGCCACCGTGCACCTGGACGCCACCGTCGACCGCATCGAGGGCGGCGCCGCCCACCTCTCGGATGGCACGGCCATCCCCACCTCGTTCGTGTTTGCTGCCGTGGGAGTTCGACCCGAGTCGGCGCTCGCCGTGGAGGCGGGAATCGCCGTCGGCCCGGACGGCGGGATCCGCGTCGACGAGCAGCAGCGCACCAGCGCGGACGGGGTGTTCGCCGTCGGTGACGTCGCCCAGAAGAAGGGATGGGTGTCGTCCGAGGAGGCAACCGTGCCGTTCGCCGGCCTCGCCAACAAGGAGGGCCGTCTCGCCGCAGACGTCATCGCGGGCATCGCGCGTCCGTACCGGGCCGCGCTCGGTACCGCCATCGTGGAAAGCTGCGGCATCGTGGCCGCCCGGACCGGACGGTCGGAGACCGAGCTGCGGGCCGGGGGGCGCGCGGCACGGGTCATCCACACCCATCCCAGTAACCACGCGACCTACTATCCCGGGGCGACGATGCTGTCGATCAAGCTGCTCGTCGACCCGGAGGACGACAGCATTCTCGGCGCGCAGGTGGTTGGGCACGAGGGTGTCGACAAGCGCATCGACGTGATCGCGACGGCGATGGCCGGAGGCATGACCGCGTCGTCCCTCGCGGAACTCGAGCTGGCGTACGCGCCGCAGTTCGGCTCGGCGAAGGACCCGGTGAACATGCTGGGCTACATCGACGGCAACATGGCGCGCGGCGAAGACCCCACGCTGCAGTGGCACGAACTGGACGAGCGGCTGGCCGAGGGATGGATGCTTCTGGACGTGCGGATGCCCGGACAGTTGAAGGAGGGGTCCATCCCGGGATCGCTGCACGTGTCGCTTCCGGAGCTGCGCGCGAACCTCGAGCAACTGCGGGGCCGCCAGGTCGTCGTGCACTGCCGCGTCGGCCAGAACTCGCACAACGCCCAGCGCATCCTGCTGCAGAACGGGATCGAGGCCGTGAATCTCGACGGCGGCTTCCTCACCTGGCGCGACGGCATGGCGACGCGGGTCGGCAGTAAGATCGCGGGATGAACGCCCGGGACACCATTTACGACACCCTGAGGGATCGCCTTGTCTCGGGCTACTACGCGGACGACGCCCCGCTGATCCCGCTGCCGTTGAGCGAAGAGTTCGCCGTCTCCCGCACACCGGTGCGCGAGGCGCTCGGGCTGCTGGAGCGCGATGGGCTGCTGACGGCGACCCAGCGGGGCTTCACGATCCGTAAGCGCTCGGACGAGGAGATCCTCGAGATCTTCGAGGTGCGGGCCATTCTCGACAGTTCGTCGGCGTTCGCCGCGGCGACCCGGCGCAGCCCGATCGACATCGCGCGGCTGACCGAGCTGGTCGCCCGCGGACGCAGCGAGACCGATCCGGCGGGTGTGCGCCAGTCGTTCAACCTGTTCCACGACGCGCTGCGGCATGCTGCCCACAACGAGACGATCCTGACGCTGGTGCGCATGCTCGACGCGCAGGTGAAGATCAGTGCCCCGTGGAAGACCCAGATGGGCGACCACACGTTCTCGCAGAGCAACGATGAGCACGAGCAGGTGCTCGAGGCGATCCGGGATGGCGACGGCGAGCTTGCCCGCACGCGGATGCTCGCGCACCTTGCCCACGACAGGGACACCCGCATCCTGCAGCTGGTGGCCCAGATGGCGCGGCCCGACGGGGTCTAGCCGCACGGGTCTAGCCCGACCGGGCTTGGCCCGACCACCGTCCCGCTAGCCGCCGCGCCGGTCGATCAGCGTCAGCAGCGGCGTTGTGCCGCTGACCACGGCGACTATGCCCGTGATGCCCGCGGCGGGCGCGAACGGCATCAGGTGCGCCTCGCGCACGGGGAACGGCGCGGCAGCCCACCGCAGGAGCGTGGGCGCTGCCGTCGCGACGACCGATGGGCCCGCGGTCGTGCCGCTGGCCCGACCTGCGGATGACGCAGCGCGGGTGCGCTTGCCCGTGCTTGCCGGCTGCGTGCCGGCGGACTCCGTACCCACGTGCAGCGGCAGGCCCACCACGACGTCGCGCGGGTCGATCCTCAGCCCGAGACCGGCGGCCTTCAGGACTGCTTCCTTCGCCGTCCAGTACGAGATGCGGGCCTGGGTGCGGTCGGATGACCCGAGGCTGGCGATGATCGCGCGCTCCGAGTCATCCAGTGCAACGTCATCAAACCCTGCCCGCTCGATCGCGTCGGACGACTCGATATCGATGCCGACGGGTCCGGCGAGCGTGACCGCGATGACGAGGATGTCCACGGCGCGGCTGAGGCTCACATGGATGCGGGCGCCATCGGGCGTGGGGCCCAGCACGACCGGTTGCCCGTGGTCGCCGCCGCAGTCGGCGCAGACCTGCTCGATCTGCACGGTGGCGGGGTCGACACCCGTGACTCCCGCGATGGTTGCCGCGAGGAGGGACCTATCGCCCTCGCGGGTGCCCGTGGCGTCGTGGATGACCACGGTGACGTCGGGTCGGTCGGTCGGGTGCACCATCACAGTGTCAATGTAACTCGCATCCGGGCGTCGTGGACCCCCTCCGCAGCCCCCGCAGTGGGGGTCTATTCCAGAACGTGATAACCAATAGTGTTTGGGGTGGGATGATCCGTCTGGACGGCGCAGCCCAAAAGCACGAGGAACGGCGTAAGCACCCCCCGGCTTGCGCCGTTTCGCCCGACGGTCGGCCCGCTGTGAGTCCGACGATCGGCCCGCCGTGCACCCGACGATCGGCCCGCTGTACCCCCGCTGCCGCCGCAACATCCGCGTAATGAGCGCGCCCTAGACTCGCCGAATGTCTCCGAGAATCTACCTGGCCGGCCCCGATGTCTTCTACCCCGACGCCCTCGAGCGCGCCGCCTGGATGAAAGGTGTCTGCGCCGAGTTCGGCCTCACCGGTGTGTTCCCCGCCGACGTCGTGATCGACCCCACGGGTCTGTCCCCGGAGGAGCTCGCGGCCGCGATCTTCCAGCGCGATGTCGACCTCGTGCAGTCCTGCGACATCGTCGCGGCGAACCTCTTCCCCTTCCGCGGCGCCGAGCCCGACTCGGGCACCTGCTTCGAACTGGGCCTCGGCTTTGCCCTCGGCAAGAAGCTCTACGGCTACACGCACGCCGGAACAATGGCCGACCGCGTCGCCGAGCACTACGGCCCCGTCGACTCAAGCGGCGCCCGCCCGGTGGACTCCGACGGCCTCCACGTCGAGAACTTCGGCCCTCCGATCAACCTGATGATTTCGGTGCCCGCGACGATGGTGTACGGCAGTTTTGAGGATTGCATTCGTCGGATAGCTCGGGATGTCACGCCGGCCGTTATCGCGTAGAACGCAACATATTGGGTCGGACGGGTCATCCGCAGCCCGTATTTGGAGGTTTTTCTCAGGGCATGTCGTCCCACAGGGGGTGGACAAAGTTGTCCCCGCATGGTTACAGGGATGCGCGGCCACAAGTGACATTTCCACAGACGAATACCGTTGCGTTTTCGTTGGGGTGTCGTGATGGCTCCGTTACCAATTCGTGAGATTGCCGTGACAGCGGCACTCATCTCGCGTATTCTCGCTAGGTAGCTTGGTTGGTCCCGCGGGGGAAACTGTCTCCGCCCAACCAATGCGTAATGCCCGGAGGTACACGCCTGTGCCCGATGAGATGACGCCTGACTTGTCAGACGACCTCCTCGCCACCCGCGAAACGACCCCTCTGCCAGCTGCGAATGCGCCCCAGTATTCGTCACGTCGTGAACTCAAAGCGGCAAGCGCTCATGAGGGACGTCGACAGGGAGTGCAGCGCGTAGCCCGCGTTGCCAAGCCCACTCGCGCGTCACGAATCGCCGCCCGCCGACTGGCCGCTCTCGAGCGTCCGACCTCATCGCGTTCGCGCAAGGTCACTGCCGGTGGCAAGAAGAAGCAGAACCCGATCGCCGTTATCGCGATCCTTTTGGTCGTCCCGGGCTTCATTGCCGCGGCGTCCATCCCCGCGTATGCGTTTGCTCCCGCCGGTGCTGAGCACCAGGCGGAGCTCGAGAAAGAGTCGGCCTCGGTTGATGCCGCTGCGGCTCCCGCGCAGGCCTCACTGAAGGTTCCATCGCAAGTTGCCCCTCTCTCGGTGAAGCGCGACAAGATCACCGCGACCACCGAGTCCGAGCTGGCCGCGCAGAAGATCACCGCTGCCGCCTTCGCCTCGTACAACTCGAGCGTCCGCGCCGCCGGCGATGACTACCCGTGGCCGACCGCAGGCAACACGCTGTCGCCGCTGAACTACTACTACCGCCAGTGCGTCGACTTCGTCGCATACCGCCTGAACCGTGACGCCGGCTCCACCTCGGCTCCGTTCAAGTTCGTCTGGTCGAATCTCACCCCCGGTGGCGGAAACGCCTCTGAGTGGAAGCGCGCGTGGGAGTCCCACGGCTGGAAGACCAGCAACACTCCCGTTCTCGGAGCTGTCGCCTGGTTCAACGGCAACCACGTTGCGTACGTCAAGGCCATCAAGGGCAACAACGTCGTCATCGAGGAATACAACGGAATGGTGAAGCTCGGCTACGCCATGCGTACGATTCCGACCAGCTCGGTCGCCCGGTACCTGTACCCGCCGCCCCGCTAAACCGGCGCCCTTCGTAGAAAGCCCCGACGTGTCATCCACTGGATGCGCGCCGGGGCTTTTTCGCTGCCTGCCTGATCCCGAATCTCAGCCCCCACCTCCATCGCCCGGCCCACTTTCCGCTGACCCGCTCACCTCAGGCCGCGTCAGTCCCATCTCGCGGTGGTTCCGAGCGTTGGCCGGCACGGCCCTTGCGCTACATGCGGAGTTTCTGCCGCAATTCGCCTTCGTGCGGACTTTTGGGCGGCGGATGACCCGAATCTCCGCATCTGGCGAAATCCAGCGACGCCAACCGGCCGCAGCCCGGCCTCAGAGCGCCGAAAGAGCACCCGCTGCGCGTGCAACACCGGTTTCAACCCGGCCGATTTCACTAGGGGAGGAAATTCGGTCATTCCATGCCGGTTGGGGGCAGCGGATGACAGGATCTCCTCCGCTATTCAAATGCGCGAGGTGGCCGGCTCATTGGGCGGGTGCCGCGGGCCTGGGCCACGGTGCCTGCTGGTGCCGCGGGCCCGTCCACGGTGACTAGGGGCCGGAGCGTCTCGGACAACGGGGTCCGAGCAGCGCCCCTCGGGCTACAGCGCCTCGTAGCGGGCGAGCGCGTCGGCGTCGCGGGCCGAGGTGGCGGCGCGGCGGGCGGCGTCGAGGGCCTCTACGGGGTCGGCTTCCGCCTCGGCAAGCATCAGCTGCCGTTCGGCCTCTGCGAGGCGGGTGCGGGCCTCGATGGCCGCGCGGCCGCCGGACATGTAGTTCTTAACCACGGAAATCTGGCTGCGGGCAGCCACGAGCGCTCCCGCGAGTGCCGTGCGGGCGTGCTCAAGGCGCTGCTGCTGATTGCGTGCGCCGGCCAGGGCGGTATCGAGCTCGGTGACCGCTTCCCCGAGCTGGGCTATCGCGCGGGCCGGGTTCGGGTGGTGCAGGGAGGTGGCGGAGTCGGGGATGCCGGAGCCCGAGATGGGGGAGCCGACTGTGAGGGAATCCGGGTCGGGGGAGCCGGAGGTGGAGAGAGCGTCGGCACCGGCCGAGACACCAGCGCCACCACCCGCCACCGCCGCGTTCACGGCCTGCTCGACGGACGCGATGGCGGCCACCAGGGCGGCACCGGTATCCGCGTCCGGAGCGGCGTCACGAGCCGCGCGGGCCTCCTCGAGGCTGCGGCGGGTGTCCGCGACGAGGGTGGTGAGCGCAGCGTCCGCCTGACGAAGTGACGCGTGCACGTCCGATACGGCCGCGAGCAGCCGGCGCGCGCTGATGACGTGCCCGACGGACGCGTCGATCGTGGATGACACCGAGTTCACCCCCGTGGGATCGATGTGGGCGGCCGCGTCATCCGCTTCCGCACTCGCCTGATCCAGCAGCGCCGTCGCCTGCGCGACGTTGTCGCGAACCTCGACGACCGTCTCCGGGGCATACCGCGACGAGATGTAGTCGAGCGCCGACTGGGCCGCAGGCACCATGCCGCGCGACGTCGCAATGCCCTCGCGCAGGGCCGTGAGGCGGCGGGGAGAGTCGGCCTCCGCACGCCGCAGGGTGTCGAAGGCACCGCTCTGTGTCTGCAGGCTACGCTGGGCGGATTCGCTCAGCGCGACGATGCGGTTGTTCCAGTCGCGGCGCTCGACGTCGGTGTCGGCGTACGCGTCGTCCAATTGCTGCTTCAGGCGGAACGCCTCGGTGACACTTGCGTGAGCGGATGCCACGGCGCTGGCAAACTCGCGGGTGCGCTCCTCTCCGAACTGGGCGATCGCGTACGCGAGTTCATCGTCGCCGGCGGCCACCGCGTCGTCGGCGCGCAGCAGCGCTGATCCCGCGAGCTGCTCGAGTTCGGATATCCCGGCAGCGGCGCTCGGACGGGCTCCCTCACGACGCCGGAACAACAGCGTGAGCGCGATGGCAAGACCAATGACGACGACGACAACCAGGGTGACAACGGCGATCAGCACGCCCCGCACCGGGTCGAGATCCGCCGCAGAGAGGACGCTCGGGGCCGCGATATAGCTCATAAACGTCATATTACGTTCCCCAAACTGCGCGAAACCCGCCGAACGTCCCCGATGTGCGGGGCATCCGGCTTTATGGTTGCGGGGTGTGGCGTGCTGATAAGAATGATGACGAGCTCTTCGTCGACGACGAACATGCCCGCGCCGAGTACCAAGTAACGGCGCCGCATGCATTGACCCTGGGCGATCCGACTTTCGAGGCGGGAAACGTGGCAGAACCAACCTGGACCAGCTGGCGAGGTGAGTTGGCAGCGGTGGGTGGAACATCCCCGCTCCTGCACTTCGTCGACTCCCCGAGTACCCGAATTGAGCTGAGCGCCACCCACCCCGGCGGCCTCGCGCAGTTCATCACCGGCAAAACGACACTGCTGTCGAACCTCATCCGTGACGAGCTCGCCCTGCGCGGCGCCCGTCTGGCGGCCGGTGCCATCGCGGCCAAGGGCCTCGAACTTGCTACCGCGCGCGGCATCGACGCCGTGCACCTCGGTATCGGCATCGTCGAGTGGACCTACGGCAACGTCGATTACCGCGCACCCCTCCTGCTGCGTCCGTTGGCCATCCGCCGCCACGGCCGCGACTTCGAGGTCAAGCTGCGCGGCAAGGCGTTCCTCAACCCGGAACTCGCCCGCGTGCTGCGCGTGCAGTTCGGTCTCGACCTCGACGCGGACGCGTTCGCCGCCCTCGCCGACGACGACGGTACCTTCAAACCGAACCACGTGATCGACCGCTTGCGCGGCCTCACGGACCACCTCCAGCTCCTCACCGTGCAGCCACGCCTTGTCGTGTCGTCCTTCGCCGATGTGGCGACTGGGATGCTCGCGGATGCCTCGGACCTCTCGCACACGGTCCTCGACGCCATCGGTGGCAACGCCACGGCCAAGTGGACGGTCTCCGAGAGCTACCAGCCGGTTGAGGCGCTCGGCTCAGACCAGCGCCCGCCGCAGACCGACAATTTGCTGCTCGACGCGGATTCCGAACAGGAAAACGTGGTGGCCCAGATCGCCGCGGGCAACTCCGTTGTCGTCAAGACTCTCCCCGGCACCGGTGGCACCCAGACCATCGTGAACGTGATCGGTTCCCTCGTGGGACAGAACAAGCGCGTTCTCGTCGTCAGTGCCCGCCGGTCAACCCTGCAGGGCATCTCGCAGCGTCTCGGCGACGTCGGGCTTCCCGGCCTCGCCGTCGCGACCCGCACGCTGCGCCGCGACATCGTCCGCTCGATCTCCCGCAGCGAGAAGACCCCGCAGCCACAGGTCGCCGAGGTTGACGAGGCGCTCGTCCGCCTGCGCAAGGTGCTCCTCGACTACCGGGGTGCGTTGTCGCGTCCCGATGACATGCTGCAGATCAGTGTCCTTGACTGCGTCACGGAACTGAGCCGCCTCGCGCTGCTTCCCGTCCCGCCATCCACTACCGCACGTCTGCAGCGTGCGACGATCGAGGCGCTCGCGCACGACCGCCACCGCGCCGCCGAGACGATGGTCAACGCGGCCCGCCTCGGCGAGTTCCGCTACGGACCGGGGGATTCCCCCTGGTACGGCGCCCAGTTCGGCAGCGGCGAGGCAGCACACCGTGCCCACGAGACCGCGAAGCGCCTGCACAGCGAGTCGCTTCCGCGCTTGCTCGGCCGCGCCCGTGAGCTCATCCAGACCACGCACATGCGTCCGTTCGAGAACATCACCGAGCTCGGCGTGTACCTGCGTCTGCTCGTCGATCTCCGCGACACCCTCGACAAGTTCCTGCCGGTGGTCTTCGACCGCTCGCTCAGCGAACTGATCGCCGCGACCGCGCCGCGCAAGGATGCCCCCGACATGTCGGGACCCAATCGTCGCCGCCTCAAGAAGCTCGCGAAGGAGTACGTGCGCCCCGGCGTGCACATCTCCGACCTGCACGAGGCGATCGTTCGCATCCAGCAGCAGCGCATGCTCTGGCAGCGTTTTGTTCCCGAGGGTGTGCCGCCGACCGTTCCCGTCGGCATCGCCGATGTACAGGTCGCCTACCAGGTCGTCGCCCAGGACCTGCAGGTTCTCGACGAGCCGCTCGGTGCCAACAGCCCCGACACCCAGCTCGCATTCATGCCGCTGTCGCGTTTGCTCATGCGCGTCGAAGCCCTCGCGGCCGAGTCCGACGTGCTCAACAACCTGCAGGACCGCACGGCGCTCATGGCGACCCTGCGCGACCTGGAACTTGGCCCGCTGACCCAGGACCTGGCCTCGCGCCACATCCCCGAGGCGCAGGTCGAAGCCGAGCTCGAACTCGCGTGGTGGCAGTCCGCCCTCGAGTCGTTGCTCGAGGCCGACCGCGCCCTGCTCGGTGCCAACACCGGTGTTCTCGACCGTCTCGAGGCGGACTTCCGCCTGGTGGACGAGGCCCACGCCGCCTCCAGCGCGCAGCTGCTGTCCTGGCAACTCGCCGAGACCTGGAAGATCGGTCTCGTCGACTGGCCTGACGAAGCGGCCCTGCTCAAGCGCCTCCTGCGCCGCGAGCACGTCACCGCGTTCGACCTGCAGACCACCGCACCGCACCTGTCGCGCACGATCGCGCCGGTCTGGCTCGCGTCCCCGTACGACGTTCACGAGATCGTGGACACCATGCCGTTCGACACCGTGATCCTCGTCGACGCCGGCGCCACCACCCTCGCCGAGAACGTCGGCGCCATCCGCCGGGCCCGTCAGGTGGTCGCGTTCGGCGACCCGGTGACGCAGAGCCCGACGCCGTTCACGATCGCGATTGCCGACGCGGATGCGGAATCAGTGGATGCCGCGACATCCACCGATCCCGACGAAGCGCACGCGAACTCGGCCCTCGCGCGTCTCGGAACCCTGTTGCCCACGCTGGCGCTCACGCGCAGCTACCGGGCCGGCGGAGAGGACCTCGCCGAGCTCGTCAATCGCCGTTTCTACGGCGGACGGATCGAGTCGCTCCCGTGGGCGGGAAGCTTCCTCGGGCACGGCAGCCTCGCACTTGACTACGTCGCCGACGGCCACGGCATGCCCGACCCGGTCTCCGGAGCTGTGGAGAGCCCCGACGCCGAGGTCAACCGCGTTGTCGACCTCGTGCTGGACCATGCCCGTCGTCGCCCGCACGAGTCGCTCATGGTCATCACCGCGAGCGAGCGTCACGCCGTGCGTGTGCAGCAGGCGGTGCTCACCGCGATCACCGGTCACGCCGAGTACAACGACTTCATCATCGGTGACAACGCCGAGCCGTTCACCGTCACGACGATCGAGCAGGCCGTTGCCCAGAGCCGCGACCGCGTGATCTTCTCAATCGGGTTCGGGCGCACGCCGCACGGCCGCGTGCTGTCGAACTTCGGTGCGCTGGGTGAGCCCGGTGGAGACCGCCTGCTCGCCGTCGCCATGACGCGTGCCCGTCGCTCGATGGTCATCGTCACGTGCTTCGCACCCAGCGACATCGAGGATGGCCGCATGCAGTACGGCGCCATCGCGCTCGCGGAGATCCTCGCCGAGGTCGCCGCGCGGTCTGGCCAGGAGCACCTGCCGGATGACAGCGACCCGATGCTCGTCGATCTTGCCCGCCGCCTGCAGGGCCACGGCCTCAAGGTCGCCCTCGGGCACCGCGGAAAGCTCGGGCTCGTCGCCGCGTACAAGGGCACCTGCGTCACGATCGAGACGGACACCGTGCTGCACCGCACGAGCCTGCGCGAGTCGCTGCGTCTGCGTCCCGAGCTGCTGCGTCGCCTCGGCTGGCACTACCTGCGCGTGCACGCGTTCGAGCTGTTCAGCAACCCGGACGAGGTCGCGGCCCGCATCGTGACCATGCTCGGTGCCGATGAGGCTCCGATCACGGAACCGCTGGCAATCGTCGCAGCGCAGCCCCGTGAGTGAGCAAGACAAGAACAGTGCGGCGGCGGATGACCCGGCCGCCGGCACCTCGGCTGGCGAAGCCACTCGAGCTGCCGCAAGGGATACTGCGGCCGGGGCACCCTCGGAACCGCCGGCCCGCCGTTCCCGGCGCCGCGTGACGACGCAGCCCGTGCCCGGAAGCGACCCCAATCCCGCTCCCGAGGCGCCGAGGCACACCCTCGAGGAAAACGACGACCGCCTCAAGGCCGAGAAGCCACCGCACTACTGACCGACGCCACTCGCTGGCCGCGCCCCACCCGCAGGTCCCGTGCCACCGCCGACCCATGCCGCCGGAGCTGGCGCCTCGCCTACGCCGTCGGCAGGTGGAAGAGCGCTTGCGCGTTGCCGTGGGTGAACTTGTCGCGGTCCTGTTGTGAGGGGAATTCCGCGAGGAATCCGGTGATGTCGTCCCGCGTGGGGCGTTGGAACGGGTAGTCGGTCGAAAACAGCAGGCGGTCGGGTGTCGTGACCTCGAGGGCATGCCGAAGAAGCGTGGGATTGAGCATGCCGGAGCTCGTGATGTGCACGTTGGACCGGACGTACTCCGATACCTTCCGGTCGAGTCCGGCGACCCGCGACAGGCTGTCCGTGCGGTCCTGCCAGAACAGCAGCAGTTCACCCCAATGGCCGAGCACCAACTGCAGGTCGGGGTGGCGGTCCAGCGTGCCGCGAACGATGAGACGGAGCGCGGCCGTGGCGGCCTCGAGATGCCATCCCCAGCCGAACGTGGCAAGGCCGAGGCTGGTGATGGGGTCGAATCCGCTGTACGCCGCATCACGGATGGCGCTGGACGGGATTTGAGGATGAATGAACACCGGTTGCCCCAGGGCCGCGGCCGCGGCGAAGAGCTCGTCGTACCGCGGGTCATCCAAGGCCACATCGCCGGTGCGTCCGTAGACCATCGTGCCCACGAGCCCGAGTGCCGCCGATCGCTCCAGCTCCGCGACCGCGGCGTGGGGGTCTGCCATGGGCAGGGTTGAGAACGCGCGGAACCGTGTGGGGTGACGGTGGACTGCTTCGGCGGCGAGATCGTTCGCCCGTCGGCTGAGAGCAATCGCATCGTCGGTGTCGAGCGGGTGGGTGCCGGGAGGAGCCAGCGAGAGAATCTGGAGGTCGACGCCCTGCGCATCCATGGCTGCGACCCGGGCATCGGCTATGTCGTTGAGACGGTCCAGGTTGTCACCCATCTCGTCAAACGCGATGCTGGCGTCGGCGCGGTCTGCGGGCAGGGCCCTCACCGCGTCTGTTAGCTCGGGCAGGTTCCAGTGTTCTTCGATCGCTATGACTGTCATGGTGTCCTCTCGGGCGTGGCGACTTTCGCTCAACGCCTGTTGAGTAAACAACCTAGCACGACCACTCAACGGTTGTAGAGTGAAACCATGACCGAGACATCGCGGGACGCCAAGCGTGCCGCCACCGCGCAGCGGATCCTGCAGGCTGCCCGGCAGGAGTTCGCGAGCCGCGGCTTCGATGGCGTGACAATCCGCGCCATCGCTGGCATTGCTGGGGTGGATCCCTCCCTCGTCATGCAGCACTTCGGCTCCAAGGCCGCGCTGTTCACGGCGGCGGTGCAGTTGCCGGCAGACAATGCTCAGGTCGCGTCGGACCACCTCCTCGAGGTGCTCGGCGTTCGCCTCGACGAGCTTCCCTCGGAAACGCGTGCACTCGTGCGATCCATGCTGACGGTGCCCGAGGCAGAGGCGTCAATGCGGGAGTACCTCAACGAACGTGTGGAGAACCTCACCACGTCGCTGACCGGCGAGGATGCGCGGCTGCGGGCATTGGTGACAGTGAGTGGAATTCTCGGGCTCACCATCGCGCAACACTTTCTCAAGCTTCAGGCGTTCGAGGGAGCATCCCGCGACGAGCTCCTCCATGCCATGCGCGGCTGGACTGCGTTCTTGTCGGCCAGCGAGGCTCCGGCGCCCGAATCGCCCCCGGTCATCGAGTCGTAAAAAAATGCTCTAAATCCGGCGGATTTAGAGCATTTTTACGCAAGTCGCGGACGACGGGCAGGGGGTTACACCGCCGGCGGGGTGTGCTTACCCTCGTGGTCGCTGCGCAGTGCGAGCAGGTCGCGGATGTCCGCCAGCAGCTCGAGCTCGGTCGGCGGGGTGTCTTCTTTCACCGCGGGGATGCCGGCTTCCTTCTTCTGGAAGGCACGCTTCTTGATGAAGTTGATCGGCACGACCAGGGCGAAGTACACCACGATTGCGACGAGCAGGAACTGAATCACGGCGGCGATTACGGCGCCGAAGTAGAGGGTCGCGTCATCGCCCGAGGTGGTCGGGATGACGACGGGAAGTGCCTTCTCCAGCGACTTCGCGTTGAAGAGCGCTCCGATGGCGGGGTTGAACACGTTGGTGACGATGGCGGTCACGATGCCACTGAATGCGGCACCAATCACGACGGCGACGGCGAGGTCGATGACGTTTCCGCGGAGGATGAACTCCTTGAAACCTTTCAGCACGGGGATCTCCTAGGGGGTCGGCGCGCAGGGGCGCGGGTCAGGCGGCGGATGCGGGTACAGCAGGTGAGGGTGGCGCGACCAACAACGAGGTGGCCGCGGCGATACGAGTGCGGCGACGCGGTAACGATGCCGCCCCTGCCACGTTAGGCGGCGGGCGGCGTCTTCGCGGCGGGCGTGCTCGGCGCGGCGGGAGTCGCGGGCTTCGAGTCCGAACTCGACGACGACGAACCCGAGTCGGAGGAGGACGACGACGAAGAGGACGAGGTGGATGACCCGGACGACGTCTTCGATCCCGCGCTGCGCGAGTCCGTGCTGTAGAAACCGGATCCGTTGAAGCTGATGCCGACTGCCCCGAACACCTTGCGAAGTTTGCCGCCACAGACGGGGCACACGGTCAGCGAGTCATCCGTAAATTCCTGATGAATGTCGAACGCATGGCCATTGACGCACTTGTAGGAGTAGGTGGGCACGAAGATCCTTAAAACGGCACGAAATAGAGTGCAGCGTTAGAACTGCGTAACGCCGCTGGGGGTGACGATGCCATTGACCTTCTGGTCATGCACTTCGCTGGGCACGGAGTCAAGAAACTCACCGTCGAATATCACAGCATAGACGGGTGGGCAGCGTTCCATGGATCCGAGTGTCTTGTCGAAATATCCTCGGCCCCAACCCATACGCATTCCGCGCTGGTCGACGCACGCCGCGGGCACGAGGATGAGGTCAACATCGTTGATGGCCATGGGGCTGAGGAGCTCGCCGGACGACGTCGGCATGCCGAGAATGTCGTGGTCTTCCTCCTCCTGGGAGGCGTCGTAGCGCGACCAGTCGAGGAGTCCGTCGGCACGGGAGATGGGGAGCAGGATCTTGATGCCTGCCTCGTTGGCCCAGCGGAGGAATTCGCGCGTGCCGGGCTCATCGGGCGTCGACAGGTACGCCGCAATGTAACGAGCTCGTAAATCCTGCGTCAGAGAAATGAGGTTGTTGGACAGCGCCGCGTCGGCCTGTTCTCGCTCAGTAGCGGTCATGTTGCGTCTACGTTCGCGAAGCTCAGCGCGCAGAGCTCGTTTTCGGTGACCGACGTCCTCGTTCATGACAGTCATCATATGAGCAGTTGCCCGTTACCCTGTTGTTATGAGCTCGCACATCACGAAAGCCGTCATTCCTGCTGCAGGCCTCGGGACACGATTTTTGCCCGCCACAAAGGCGATGCCGAAAGAAATGCTCCCCGTAGTCGACAAGCCCGCCATTCAGTACGTCGTCGAGGAAGCGGTTACCGCCGGCCTTACCGATGTGCTCATGATTACCGGCCGAAACAAAAATGCACTCGAGAACCACTTCGACCGTGTCGGAGAACTCGAGGCGACTCTTCTCGCTAAGGGCGACAAGGAAAAGCTCGCCAAGGTCAACTTCTCGACGGAGCTGGCCGACATGCACTACGTGCGCCAGGGTGACCCCAAGGGCCTCGGCCACGCCGTACTCCGCGCCAAGATGCACGTCGGAAACGAGCCCTTCGCGGTTCTGCTCGGTGACGACATCATCGACGAGCGCGACGTACTGCTGTCCCGCATGATCGACGTGAACCTCCAGCGTGGTGCGACGGTTGTTGCCCTGCTCGAGGTCGACCCCGCCGCCGCTCACCTCTACGGTGTCGCGACGATCGAGGCCACCGACGAAGACGACGTCGTGCGCATCACCGGACTGGTCGAGAAGCCGGCCCCGGGAACCCAGCCCTCCAACTTCGCCATCATCGGCCGCTACGTTCTTCAGCCGGAGGTGTTCGAGGTTCTCGAGCACACCGCTCCCGGCAAGGGTGGAGAGATCCAGCTGACCGACGCGCTGCAGACGCTCGCCGAGGAGAACATTGCCGGGGGAGTCTTCGGCGTGGTCTTCCGTGGCCGCCGCTATGACACCGGCGACCGCCTCGATTACATCAAGGCCATCGTGCAGCTGGCCGTTGACCGTGATGACCTCGGACCCGACCTGCGTCCGTGGCTCAAGGACTTCGTCGGCAACCTGGACTAGCGGATGGCCCAATCCATACCGTCCCTCACCGAAGGGGCGGTCACCATCCGTCCCATTCGGTTGAGGGACGCCAGGCCACTCGAACGTGAGCTGGTGGACAACCGCAGCTGGTTGCGCAAGTGGGAAGCCACAAACCCGTACGGTCCGCTGAGCTTTGATGTGCGTGCGAGCATTCGCAGCCTCCAGACCAACGCCCGGGCTGGCCTCGGCCTGCCCTTCGCCATCGAGTACGACGGTGAGTTCGCGGGACAGCTGAACGTGTCATCCATCAGCTACGGCTCGCTCAGCTCGGCCAGCATCGGCTACTGGGTGTCCGAGAGGTTTGCGGGCAAGAACATCACTCCGACCGCGGTGGCTCTCGCGACCGATCACTGCTTCTTCGGTGTCGGCCTGCACCGCATGGAGATCTGCATCCGCCCGGAGAACACCCCGAGCCTGCGGGTCGTCGAGAAGCTGGGGTTCCGGTACGAGGGACTGCGGCGCAGGTACATCCACATCAATGGAGACTGGCGCGACCATTTCTGCTTCGCGTTGACGGCCGACGAGCTGCCGCAGGGCACGCTTCGCCGGTGGCTTGACGGCAAGGTTCCCGCCGAGAACGCCGTGATTCCCGCCGCCGACCGGGCCAAGGCGGCCATGCCGCTGAGCGTGGTGTCGCGGGGCTGATTCGCGCCGTTGGCGGTACGCGGTCACCATATTTCGTTTTCTCTGTCGGGTGAACCGCGCGCCGACCCGGTGTTTGTGTGATGCGCTCATAACGTAGGCACATGGAATTCACCCCGACAGCAAGCGGTCTGATGTTCGCCGCGGCCGCGGGACTCTGGCTCATCTACCTCATGCCCACCTGGTTCAGGCGGCGCGAGTACCTGGCAACCGAGCGCAACGCCGTGCGCCTGCAGCAGACGCTGCGGGTTCTGGCGGAGACCGCCGAGGTTCCCGGGGCTGTTCGTGTCGAGACATCCGCGCGCAGCATTGCTGCCCAGGAGAAGGCACTCCGACAGGAAAAGCACCGTATGGACGCCATGATTCGCTCCCGCAACGCCCAGGCAGCACGCCTGGCCAGCCAGCGCCTGACCGGAAACTCCGCGCCGATGGCCGCGAAGCCGGCAAGTGCAGCCGTAGTTGCCCGTCGTCTGCGCAAGACGCGCGCCGTGACATCCATCGTCGGATTTGTCGCCGTGGTCGTCGCACTCGTGCAGCTCGCCCTCATCATTTTCACGGGTGCGGTGCCCGCGTCGGTTGCGATTCTCGGATTCGCGACGATCGCCGCCATCACGAGCGTCGGTACTCTGGGGCGTCTCGCCCGGGTGTCCCGCAAGCGCGTCGTGGCTCCCGTGCAGGTTGCGCGCCCCGCCCGCACCGTCGCCGCGCCGCGCGTGGTGCAGGAGCAGGCACCCGTGCAGGAGGCCGCTCCCATCGTCGAGTGGACGCCGGTGCCAGTGCCAAAGCCGCTGTACCTCGGTCGTCCGGTGGCGCCCAAGGTCGTCATCGACGCCGACCCGCTCGAGGCGCTGCGCGTTGCAGCCGTCGAGGCAGATCGTGCGCTGCGCGCCGCGCACGCCGAGCCCGAGGTCATCCCAATCGTGTCGGCGCCCAGCCGCTTCGCGCGCATGGGAATCGTCGAGCCGACCGAGGTGGGCAGCACCGACCTCGACGCCGTACTGCGTCGCCGTCGCGCCTAATCGTTCACATCGATCGGGCGGTTTGGCCCGCGGACGCTCCCGTGTCCGCGAAGGCTCCAACTAACTGATATCGTGAATACGCAGTAAACGGGCCCTTGGCGCAGTTGGTAGCGCGCCTCGTTCGCATCGAGGAGGTCAGGAGTTCGAATCTCCTAGGGTCCACCACTGTTGTAGAAAGCCCCGGTCATTGGCCGGGGCTTTTTGCGTACCCGCGCTGTGCGTACCCGGCGAAGGTGACTACCGCTCGGTTAGCGTAATCACATGGTCACTCCCTCCGCGCTGCTGCAGATCGCTGGACTATCCGAGATCGAAGAACAGATCTACCTGTTCGTGGTGCACCGGGGCCGCACTCAGGTGGGAGATGTCGTCGAGCGGTGCGCGATCGACGCGGCCGAGGCATCCGCTCACCTCGCACTGCTGCGTGACCGGGGACTCATCTCGCGCGGCGCCGATGAAGATGCCGCCTACGCGCCGGTGGACCCGCGGTATGCGCTCAACGCTGTCACCGATCGGCTGGCCGAGCAGGTCAGCCGTATCCGGGAGCAGATTCCACTGCTCGCCGACCAGTTCGACCGAACCGTTTCGCAGGAGGGCGGTGCCCCCGAATCATGGATCGTCGGTGACGCGGCGACGGTGGCGTCTTGGTATGTGCGGATGCAACACCAGGCCACGCACGAAATCATGATGTTCGACCGCCCGCCGTACGTGTCGTCCCCGCTCGAGACCCTCGAGGTCGGCATCATGGGCGTCGGGGTGCGCTGGCGCGGGCTGTACACGGCCGAGAGTTTCACCCGCCCGGGAGCGTGGGAGGAGACCCTGCGGCTCAGCGAATCTGGGGAGGAGTCGCGGATCGTTCCGCAGCTGCCGGTCAAGCTCGTGATCGTCGACAGGTCGATCGCGCTGGTCTCCCTCAGCCTCGACGGGGTGCGCGCCGACGCGCTGGTCACGCAGTCACCACCGATGATCGACATGCTGAGCGATATGTACGAGACGTACTGGGCGCGCGGGCTCCCGCTCACCGCCAACTCGCGGAAAGACGAGATGCTGTCGGCCTTGACCGAGAGCGGCACCGATGCTGAGCCGGTGGTGACGTCAGGTCGCGCGGCCGCGCGCGCAACGACGCGGGCCGCCACCCCCGAAGAGCAGGCGATCATCGCGCTCATCGGTGCGGGGCTGACCGATGAGGCCATCGCCGAGCGCCTCGGTATCGCCGTGCGATCGTTGCGCCGTCGCAGCCAGAAGCTGATGGCGGAACTCGGCGCGAGCAATCGGTTTCAGGCCGGTGTTGAGGCCGCGCGACGCGGTTGGGTGTAGACCCTTCGGCTCTCCTATGTGACGGCTATGTTTCGGCGGTGAAACAAGTGTGTGTCCGTGGGCGTCCTCTCCCGGACACTGGCCGCCTGCTGCCACGCCATTGACCATATGGTGAGCGGGCGACCGTCTCGTACCCCCACGAAGGGTGACACGGCGTTCTCCTGACCTCGCTCATGGTTTCTCTTCCAAAGGATTTTGCGTGCCCAATTTCGTGCATTTCAGCCCAGGTGCGAGAGGCAATCGTCCTCGTGCCTTCGTGCTCGCGTCCCTCGCGCTCGCCGCGCTCGTGACCTCGACCCTCGCCGCGCCACTGTCGGCGACGGCCGCATCGCCGTCGTCCACCAGCTCCTCGGCTGCAGCCGCGTCGGCGGGCGCTGACGCCTCCGCAACCGGTGGATACAAGGACGGCCGGTACGTCGTCACCCTGCGGGATGACCCCGCCGCGTCGTACTCCGGCGGCGTCGGAAGCCTGAAGGCAACCGCTAAGCAGGGGGCACGCACGTTCGCCCCGGATGCCGCGCGCACCGTGGACTACACGAAGTACCTCAAGGCGCAGCAGAAGAAGGTCGCGGCCTCGATCGACGTGAAGTCTCTCGCGAGCTACACCCTCTCGACCAATGGGTTCGCCGCCGATCTCACCGCCGGCCAGGCTCAAAAGCTCGCCGCGGACCCCCGCGTCGCCATGGTCGTTCCCAACGAGATCCTGCACGTGACGGACGAGCACACCTCGACCGGCTACCTCGGACTCGAGGGTGACACCGGCGTGTGGGCAGACCTGGGAGGCACAAGCAAGGCGGGCGCCGGCGTCGTTGTTGGTGTTATCGACACCGGCATCGCCCCCGAAAACCCCTCGTTCACGGGAGAGCCGCTCGGCACGACCGATGGTGCGGCCCCGTACAAGGACGGCAGCGCCATCGTCTTCCACAAGAGTGACGGCAATGACTTCAGCGGTGTCTGCACCACGGGTGTGCAGTTCACCGCCGACGACTGCTCGACCAAGATCATCGGTGCGCGCTACTTCGTGACCGGCTTCGGTGCCGATCACATCGGCAGCCCGGCCGTGGGAGAGTACGTCTCCCCGCGCGACGGCGTCAGCCACGGATCGCATACCTCCAGCACCGCCGCCGGTAACACCGGCGTGGTGGCCGTCGGGCACGGATCGACCCTCTCGGGTGTCGCACCGGCCGCGAAGATCGCCATGTACAAGGCGTGCTGGTCGGGTCCTGACACCGCAAGCGAAGAAGACGACGGATGTGCCACGGTTGACCTCCTCGCCGCAATCGACGCTGCCGTGGGAGACGGCGTCGACGTCATCAACTACTCCATCGGTGGCGGCTCCGCGCAGACCACCAACTCGGTAACCGATCAGGCCTTTATGGCTGCGGCGTCGGCGGGAATCTTCGTCTCCGCGTCGGCCGGTAACAGCGGCCCCGATGCATCCACTCTCGACAACGCGTCACCGTGGATCACCACCGTCGCCGCCTCGACCATCCCCGCGAGTGAGGGAACCGTGCGCCTCGGCGACGGTACGTCCGCGCTGGGAGCCAGCATCACCGTTCCTGCCGGAGGGGTAACGGGTTCGCTGGTCTACGCCAAGGATGTCGCCGCGTCCGGCGCGGCAGACCCGGAGCTGTGTGGCACGGGAACGCTCGATCCGGCGAAGGTGACCGGAAAGATCGTGCTGTGTGACCGCGGTGTCAGTGCCCGTATCGACAAGTCCGCCGAGGTGAAGCGTGCGGGCGGTATCGGCATGATCCTCGTCAACACCGCGCACGATTCGACCGACCTCGACGCGCACACCGTGCCGTCGGTGCACGTCGATGCGCAGTACGCGGATGCCCTGCACGCCTACGCCACGAAGGCTGGCGCGACCGCCACGCTCGAGCCGGGCAACACGAGCGGACACGACGCGGTACCCACCCCGCAGGTCGCCGGATTCTCGTCGCGCGGCCCCGTGCTTGCCGATGGTTCCGACCTGATCAAGCCCGATGTCGCCGCTCCGGGCGTGAACATTCTCGCCGCGACGGCCAATGCCGCTGGCGCAGACCCCGCCTGGGGTTTCATGTCGGGAACCTCGATGGCCGCGCCTCACGTGGCGGGTCTCGCGGCTCTCTACCTGGGCCAGGACCCCACGGCGACTCCAGCCGAGGTCAAGTCCGCGCTGATGACGACGGCCGTGGACACGGTCGACGACGCCAATGCTCCCGTGCAGGACCCGTTCGCCCAGGGCAACGGGCAGGTCGTTCCGACGGCCTTCCTGCACCCCGGACTCGTGTACCTCAACGACACCCCCGACTGGCTGCGCTACTTGCAGGGCATCGGTGAGGAGCACGGTGTCGAGCCGCTCGACGGTTCGGACCTCAACCTTCCGTCCATCGGTATCGGTGGCCTTGCGGGGGAGCAGACCATGACGCGCACGGTCACCTCGACTGCCGCCGGTGACTACACCGCCGACGTCACGGGCCTGACCGGAATCGCCACCACCGTCTCGCCGAAGACGCTGCACTTCGGTGCCGCGGGTGAGAAGGCCACGTTCACCGTGAAGTTCACAAGGGAGAGCGCCGATCTTGGAGCCTTCTCGACCGGCTACCTCGACTGGAAGGGCGCGGACATCACCGTGCGCAGTGCGCTCGCCGTTCAGCCCGTCGCGCTCGATGTGCCGAAGGAGGTGGCGGGTTCCGGAACCACCGGAACCGTCGCGATCCCCGCCAGCATTGGTGACAACGCCGCGATCGACATCCTGTCCCAGGGTCTCGCCCATGGGCAGCGCGTCGAAGGCTCTGCCGTCGTCAAGGGAGCGTCCGACCGCTACTCGGTCGAGGTTCCCGCGGACTCCACGTTCCTGCGCTTCGCGCTTGATTCGACGGATGACAGCGCCGACCTCGACCTCGTGGTGTACCGCCGCACATCCACGGGCGCGATCAGCCTCGTGGGAGCTTCGGCCACCGGCAGTGCCGACGAAAAGCTGGACGTGACGGATGTCTCGAAGGGCACCTACATCGTCGATGTCTCCGCATACGCGTCCGGCACCGACCAGTCCACGAAGCAGGGCTACGCACTGACGAGCTATGTCGTGACTCCGGACGCCGCGGAGGGATCGTTCACCACGGACCCCGCCTCGGTTGACGGACACGTCGGTGAGACCGCAACGGTGACCGCGAAGTGGTCCGACCTGAAGGGCGGAAGCTACCTTGGTCGCGTTCGTTTCGGTGACACCGGTCTCGCCACCACCGTCGTGGTGGATGCCGGGGCAGATGTGCCTGCGCTGCCGGGTGATCCTGCCCTGACGCTCGGCCCGGACTGGGTGGGTGCCGCAAGTGACCTGCGGGCCACGGCGACCGGGCTCACCCCCGGGGACACCTACACGGCGTCGATTGACGGCGGCAGTGTCATCCGCTCGGGCCTCGTGCCTGTCTCGGGAACGATCGACTGGTCCATCACAATGCCGGCCACGCTCACCCCTGGTGCGCACACGCTGACGCTGACGAACGGAACTGTGACGCTGACCGAGCCGTTCCGGGTGACGCCGGTTGCCCTGGTGGGCGCGTACGGATTCCCGACCATTGGGTTCGACGGGAACGCGCACGCGCGAATCTCGCTGAGTTATCGCGGTCACGGAACAGTGCGCTTCCACCTGGAGTCGGTGTCAACGGGCAAGTCGTACCTCGATGAGACGGCGAAGCTGGGCGAGGTCGTCGGGTTCGACGTGCAGAGCGCTGATTCGTCGACAGCTCTGGTCGACGCCGGTGATGTCACCGGGCTGATCACGGTCGTGCTTCCGGACGGGTCTGACGGACCGAGCATGGTGCTCGACACGTTCACCGCCGAGTCGTCCGCGCCGAGTTCGCTCACCTTCACGCCGACGGCAGACAACGCCAACCTCGTGAATGTGGCGGTGGAGAACAACGCGCAGACTGACGTGCAGTCCACCGTTCGCTACTACGCGTTCGATGGTCGTCAGGTCTTTGCCGACGGCTTCTTCAAGGATGGCAAGTCGACGCAGCAGGTCGATCTGACCGGCGTGACGCGGGTCGAATACATCGACGGTTACAACACGATCATCGGCAGCTTCGACAACGCGGCACCCGGGCGCACCGACTCGGCTCACCTGCACATCACCCAGGACTACTGGGGAACGATGTCGGCGACGCCGGAGAAGAACGCCGCGCGGCCACTGACACTGGAGATGAACTTCCGACCCCCGGCATACGTGCCCGGCTTCGACCTGCTGGTGGGTGAGGGCGACATGTTCACGACGGAACCCTTCTTCAGCGAGGAGATTCCGACGGCGTTCGTCGAGACGAAGGGTGATGTTGTCACTCGCACCATGTCGACGCGCGAGAGCACGCGACTGTGGACGTCGAGCAACTACGAGATCCACTCGCCGATCTTCGTGGCCCTGGCCACGGCAGATCTCACCATTCCCGCGCTGAGTGTCGCTGACCTCACACCGGTGACAACGCCCACGCCGCCGCCGACGGAAACGCCGACACCGGAGCCGACTGTGACGGCGACACCGACGGCGACGCCGACCAGCACGCCGACGACGCCGCCCACGACGACGCCGAAGCCGGTGCTGACCGGCACGGTGCCGATGATCGCCGGAACTCCGAAGGTCGGTGTCACGCTCACCGCCCGTACGGGTACCTGGACGAAGGGCGCCAAGCTCAGCTACCACTGGTTCGTCAACGGTCATGCGGTGGCCGGTGCGACGAAGGGCACCTATGTTCCGACGGCTGCCGACCGTGGCAAGAAGATCATCGTGCAGGTGACCGGAACCAAGACCGGCTACCCGAAGCTGACGAAGACGAGTGTCAGCACGCGGGCAGTTGCCGCGGGCACTCTCGTCTCGTCGGCCGCGAAGATCTCGGGCAAGGCCAAGGTGGGCGCAACGCTGACGGCCAAGGCGGGCAAGTGGACGTCGGGGACCAAGCTCAGCTTCCGTTGGTACCTGGGCGGCAAGCCGATCGCCCACGCGACGCATTCCGCCTACAAGGTGCCGAAGGCAGCACGGGGCAAGAACATCACCGTGCACGTGACGGGTACCAAGACCGGGTACGTCTCCGTGGTGCGCGGTTCGGCTCCGGTTCGCATCCCGCGATAACCGGCTCGGGGAAGTGACCTCAACCCCATAGTGAAACGGAAGGCCCCAGTCGACATGGCTGGGGCCTTCTGGGTGAGCGGATGCCCCGGGGCATCCGCTCACCTCGTTCTAGGCCGTAAACGCGGGCAAGAACAGCAGCACCGTCGGCACCGCGATGAGGGCAACGGCGATGATCGCGGCGGCGGCGCGCGCGGTACTCGTGAGGCCCGGCTCGCCGTTCGCGAGACGCCGCACGCGGGCGGTGAGCTGCTTGTTGGCGGCTCCTTGGCGGGCGAGGTCGGTGCCCATGGAGTTCGCGATGGCGGGCGTCGCCGGCGCGGGGGTTCCGTTGGCGACGAGCGCGATCGCGGTGGCCAGGGTGCGGTCGTCGACCGTGCGCCGGGCGCGGTCGTCGGCAAGCATCTCGACGAGGCCGCCGACCTCATGCTGCGCGCGGGTGGCGATCGGGAACCAGGGGAGCGAGCTGCGCCACGCGTCGAAGGCCAGCAGCACCATGTAGTGACGCTGCAGGAGGTGGGCCTTCTCGTGCTCGATCACCGCCTGCAATTCGTTCTCGTTGAGGAGGTCGGCGAGGCCGGCGGAAAAGACGGTGACGGAGTGCTGGGTTCCCGGCAGGCAGTAGGCGACCGGGACGGCGTGCTCGATCACCCGGGTGTGCGGGCGCACTGGATCCGGCGCGCTCAGCAACTGCACTAGCTGGCGGTGGCGGCGGCGTTCGCGTTCGGTGGTGACAACGGTGAGGATGAGGTTGGCCACGAGGTGCAGACCGAGGTAGAGCCCGGCACAGAGGGATGCCACGTAGATGAAGTCGACGCTGGGCACCTTGGTGCCCGCGGTGACGGTGTCGAAGAGCGCGGATCCACTCTCGACGAGATTGCTGCCGAACGGAATCAGGCCGAAGGTGACGAGGGACCCGATCATCGAGAGTCCCCCGGAGAGGGCGATGGCCTGCCAGAGCAGGAGGGCCGTTGCCGGGGCGCGCGAAGGCCAGCTCATCTGTGACAGCAGAACCGGGACCGGGATAGCCAGGAGGCCCGCGAGCACGGCGAGCAGCATGGAGGCTACAAACATGGAGTGCCGCTAGCGGTTAGCGGCGGCGACGCGAACACGGTGCGGGTCAGCGACCGCTCGTGTCGAGCAGCTTGCGCAGGAGATCGGTCTCTCCCGGCGTGGCCTGACCAATGAAACGCTCAAGTACGGCGACCCGGTCGGACGCGCCTCCGAGCACCTGGTGCATGAGCTCGGCCATGTGGTCCTCGCGGGATCCCTCCGCGCGATAGCGGTGCGGGCGTGATGCGCGTTCCCGGCCGACGAAGCCCTTCTTCTCCAGGCGCGACAGCACCGTGAGGACCGTCGTGGCCGCGAGCTTCTTGGTGTCGGGGGCTGCTCCGGATGCCGCGAGGGCGTCTTGCAGCTCGTACGCCGACATCGGGGTAGAGGACTCCCACAGCAGGTCCATAACGGACCGCTCCAACTCGCCAAGCGTAAACATCGAACCCATTTCCGACCTCGTCCGAATGAATGTGAGGACTAAGGTCCCTTCAGATTAGCTCAGATTCGCCATACGTTCTACGTAGCGTAGAAATTGTTCTACACTGACGTAGAAATGATTTCTACCAAGTGTAGAAATTGTTGAGAATTCGTTCGATGAGCATTGGTGGAAGTGTGGATCCGGTAGAGATCGCCCGCTGGCAGTTCGGTATTACAACCGTGTATCACTTCTGGTTGGTGCCGCTGACACTGGGTCTTGGCCCCGTCGTCGCGTACATGCAGACGATGTGGGTACGCACGGGCAACGCCCGCTACCTCAAGATGACCAAGTTCTGGGGCAAGCTCTACCTCATCAACTTCATCCTCGGCGTGGCCACCGGCCTCGTGCAGGAATTCCAGTTCGGTATGGCCTGGAGCGAATACTCGCGCTTCGTCGGTGACGTCTTCGGAGCACCGCTGGCCATGGAGGGGCTGCTTGCCTTCTTCTTTGAGTCGACCTTCCTCGGGCTGTGGATCTTCGGCTGGAACAAGCTGCCGAAGAAACTCCACCTTGCCTCGCTCTACATCGCCATCATCGGCTCCATCGCGTCGGCGTACTTCATCATCGTGGCCAACTCGTGGATGCAGCACCCGGTCGGCGTCAAGCTCGTCGACGGACATCCGGTCATGGTCGACATCTGGGCGGTCCTCGGCAACAACACCGCCGTCACCGCTTTCGCCCACACGCTCACCGGTTCCTTCGGCGCCGGGGCCGCGTTCATCATGGGCATCTCCTGGTACCACCTGTGGCGCCGCCGCCGTGACGGAATCGACACGGTCAACGCCACCGGACACGTCGTCATCGGTTCGGCCGTCGGCGTCCCCGGACGAGACAAGGCCGACCACTCCGTCTGGCTCACCTCGCTGCGCGTCGGTGGTGTGGTCGCGATCGTCGCCTTCGCCGGTGTTGCCATTACTGGTGACGCCCAGGGCAAGCTCCTGTTCGACCAGCAGCCCCTCAAGATGGCCGCGGCGGAGGCCGCGTGTTCCGACGGCACGAGCTTCTCTGTCCTGTCGATCGGAGACCTCGGATCGAGCAACTGTAACGACGTGGCGGGCATCATCGAGATTCCCGGTCTGCTGTCGTTCCTCGCGCACGGCGACTTCACCACGGAGGTCAAAGGTGTCTCGACGCTCGTCCCCGAATACCAGGCGAAGTACGGAACGACGATTCCGGATGACCCGATCTACGGTGACCGCGCCGGCACGACCATCAACTACGTCCCGATCATGGAGGTCACCTACTGGGGCTTCCGCCTCATGATTGGCTTCGGCATCCTCGCCGCCATGGCCGCCGCTGTCGCGCTCTGGCTGTCACGCAAGGGCACAGTGCCGAATTCCAAGTGGATGATGCGAACCGGGCTGCTCAGCATCCTCGCGCCCTTCGTGGGAATCTCGGCCGGCTGGATCTTCACCGAGATGGGACGTCAGCCGTTCTCGGTTGTGCCTAACCCCAACCCGAGCGGCGTCGATGGAGTGTTCATGTTCACCGCGGCGTCGGTCTCGCCCGGCGTCAGCGCGGGGGAGATGCTCTTCTCGCTCATCACGCTCACCCTCGTCTACGGCGCCCTGCTGGTCGTCGAAGTGAAGCTCCTCGTGAAGTACGTGCGGGGCGGCGTGATCTCGGCCATGCCGGAACTCGCCCACGACAACGACGAGCCGCAGGACCACGCGACCGCGGGTTCTGCCCCGGACAAGAAGCACGGCGACGACGTCCTGTCGTTCGCCTACTAGAAAGCGCAAGGGACACATCGTGGACGTTCTCCCCACCATCTGGTTCATCGCGATCGCGATTCTCTGGTCCGGCTACCTGTTGCTCGAAGGCTTCGACCTCGGCGTTGGCATGCACATGCTCATCACCGGCCGCAGTGACAAGGAGCGTCGCGTGATGCTCAACACGATCGGCCCGGTCTGGGACGGCAACGAGGTCTGGCTGATCACCGCCGGTGCCGCGACATTCGCCGCGTTCCCCTACTGGTACGCGTCGCTGTTCTCGTCGCTCTACCTTCCGCTGCTGTTCGTGCTGCTCGGCCTCATCTTCCGTGCCGTTGCCATCGAGTACCGCGGCAAGGGCAACACCGACCGCTGGCGTCGCGGATGGGATCTGGCCCTCGGCCTCGGATCCTTCGTGGCCGCGTTCGGCGTCGGTGCCATGCTCGGCCTCACGACCACCGGCCTCCCGATCAACGCCAACGGTGACCGCGTCGGCGGTGCCTTCGCCTGGTTCACCCCCGCGGCACTGCTGGGCGGCTTCGCGGTCGTCGGCTTCTGCCTCGTGCACGCCTCGGCGTTCCTTGCCCTCAAGTCCGACGGTGTCGTGCGCGTGAAGGCCGGCAAGTTCTTCACCCGCTGGACTCCCATCGCCCTGCTTCCGATCGTCGCCTGGGTGCTGTACATCCAGTGGGAGAACGGCAAGCTCGTCACGCTCGCCATCATCATCGTCGCGGTCATCGCCGTCGTGTGGGGTTACATCAACGGACGCGCAGGTCGGGAGGGACGCGCTTTCCTCGGAACCGCCATCTTCCTTCTCGCCGGTGTCGCATCGATCTTCGTCTCGGTGTTCCCCGTTGTGCTGCCGTCGACGCTCGACCCGGCCTTCGACCTCACGATCTTCAACGCCGCGAGTGGCTCCTACACACTCGGTGTGATGACCTGGGTGGCAGGCTTCGCGCTTCCGCTGGTCCTCGCCTACCAGTCGTGGACCTACTGGGTCTTCCGCAAGCGCGTCGGTGACAACCACATCCCCGACGTTCACGACATCGTCCCGGCCATCGTGACCAAATGACGTCGCCCCGCGAGCGCATGCAGAGCGCACTCCTCAGCGCCGGTCTCGGCAACGGCGGCATGCGCACCATGTACGTGCTCGGACTCTTCAGCGCGCTGAAGGCCGGCTCACTCGTGCTCCTCGCGGACGCGCTCGCCCGCGGGATTACGGGCGTCATTGCAGCGGATCACTCGTGGCAGCCCGCCCTCGTCACCGGCCTGATCGCTGCGGTGCTGCGCGCGGTCGCCCACTGGGCAACGCAGGCGTACGCGGCTCGCCAGGCCCTCGGAGTGAAGGAGCAGACCCGCCAGGACCTCGCGGATCACCTCGTGGAAGGCGGCAACGGCTCCGTCGGAGCGATGACGTCCCTCGCCACGCGCGGACTCGACGAACTCGACAAGTACTACACCGTCGTGCTGCCCGCCATCACCGGGGCCGCGGTCATTCCTCTCCTCATCGGCGTGCGCATCCTGTTCGCCGACTGGGTCAGCGCGCTGGTCATCGTCGTCACCATCCCCCTCATCCCGGTCTTCATGGCGCTGATCGGTATGCACACGCGGGAACGTGTCTCCGATGCATCCGCTGCCCTCGGACGCCTGTCTGACCACCTCGTCGAACTCGCGCGTGGCCTCCCGGTGCTGGTCGGTCTCGGCCGCGTCGAGGAGCAAACCGCCGCGCTCAAGAAGATCTCGGACAACTACCGCACCCGCACGATGGCGACCCTGCGCACTGCGTTCATGTCGTCGCTCGCGCTCGAGCTGATCTCGACCATCTCGGTTGCCCTCGTCGCCGTCTTCATCGGCGTGCGTCTGGTCAGCGGTTCGCTGCCGCTCGAAATCGGGCTGCTCGTGCTGATTCTCGCTCCGGAATGTTTCGCCCCGTTCCGGGACATGGGTGCCGCGTTCCACGCCGCGCAGGACGGCGTCGTTGCTCTCAAGAAGGCCCAGACGGTTTTGGCGGAGCCGGTGCCGGAGCCCCTGACCTCTTCTTCTACCTCGCTCGCGGCGCCCGGAACTCTCGCCGACGTCCACGTGCGTGATCTCACCGTCGCGTACGCGGGGCGCACCGAGTCCGCGATCGACGGCGTCTCCTTCGACGTGCTCGCCGGAACCATCACTGCGCTACGCGGCCCCAGCGGCAGCGGCAAGTCCACCATCCTCGCCGTGCTCGCGGGCCGCCTGCGCAACGGAACGGATGACGCGGTCGTGACCGGCTCCGTCACCGGAATCGATCCCGCGCGTGTCGCCTGGGTTCCGCAGCACCCGCACACGGTGGGGGATACCGTGCGCGAGGAACTGCGGCTCTACGCCGGAGAGGCGTCCATCTGGCAGGTGGATTCCCGCATCGATGAGCTTCTTCGCCTGCTGGCGCTCGCCCCCGTGGCCGAGCAGGACCCCGCGCAGCTGAGCCCCGGCGAGCTTCGTCGCGTCGCGGTCGCCCGCGCGTTGCTGCGCGTCGACGCCGGCGCCACCCTCGTGCTGATGGACGAGCCCACCGCCCATGTCGATGGCGACAGCAGCCGCGTCATCGAGACCGCGATCGCCGGTCTTCGCGGACGGGTGACGGTCGTGCTCGCGTCCCACGAGTTTGAGGTCAGCGACCTCGCCACGGAGTCGGTCTTCCTCGGAGAGCCGTCGGCCCGCGCCCGCGCGCTGACGGCATCACCGTTGCGCGCGATGACATCGTCGATGGCGTCGGCGACCGCGGCGCCCGCGTCGGCACACAACGCCGGGCCCGGGGCATCCACCGATCCGAGCCTCACCGATCCCAGCCTCACCGATCCGGCGGGTGAGCGTCGCGTCAGCGCCGTCCGTCTGCTGCTCGAGATCATTCGTCCGGCGTCGGGCAAGTTCGTGCTCGCGATCTTCCTCGGCGTGCTCGCCGCGCTGTTCGCCGTTGCGCTCACCGCCGTGTCGGGATGGCTGATCGTGCGCGCCAGCGGACACCCCTCGATGATGTACCTCATGGTTGCCATCGTCGGCGTGCGGTTCTTCGGCGTCGGCCGCTCGGCCCTGCGCTACGCCGAACGCCTCGTCACCCACGACGCGATCTTCGCCTCGGTCACAGTGCTGCGCATGCGGCTGTGGGGTGCACTGGCTGCGAAGGGCACCACCTCGCGCAAGCTGCTGCGCGGCGGAACCGCTCTCGATTACCTCGTCGTGACGGCCGACCAGGTGCGGGACCTCTCGCCCCGGGTCATCCTTCCCCCCATCATCGGTGTGCTGACCGGCGTCGCGGCGATCATCGCGACGCAGATGCTGCACGCTCCCGCGGTCGCGTTGCTCGTCGCGTACCTCCTCGTCTGTCTGGTTGTGGCGCCGGCGATCGCCCTCTGGGGAGACCGTCGCGCCAGCCGTGGACAGCTGCTCATCCGGTCGGAAGTCACACGCCGGTTTGCCTCGCTCCTGGCCGCCGCCGGTGACCTGCGCGCCAACGCCGTCGACGGGGCAGTGCGCGAGCGTGTGCGTGACCTCGATGCCGCGGCCGGAAAAGATGCGAAGCGCAGCGCCTGGGCCCTCGGCCTCGGCGGTGCCGTGATCGTTGCCGCCAGCTGTGCGGCGTCCGTGCTCATGCTCATCGTCAGCGCGCCCGCCGTGGCCGCCGGAACGCTCCCGGGTGAGACCGTCGCGGTGCTCGTGCTCCTGCCGCTCGGCCTCATGGAACCCCTGCTCAGCGTCGTCGACGCCGTGCAGCAGTGGCCTGCGCTCGCGCAGGCGGTGCGTCGCCTCGCTCCGTTCCGGGCCGCGCCCGTCGTGGCCGACGCCGGCATCGACCTGCCGGGGAGCGTCACTGGGATCGAGCTTCGCGACATCAGTGCCCGGTGGCCGGATGCCCCGGAGACCGTGTTCTCCGGGCTGTCCGCCGTCGCAACGCCCGGCGACTGGCTCGTGGTGACCGGTCCGTCCGGTTCGGGCAAGTCGACCCTGCTCACGGTGCTGCTCGGCCACCTCACCCCGTCCCGCGGGGCATACCTGGTGGACGGCGCCGATTCCGGCGACCTCAACCCCGCCTCCCTTCGCCGCCACATCGCCTGGGCGCCGCAGGAGGGTCACCTCTTCGACTCGACGCTGCGGGCAAATCTGCTTCTCGCCCGCGCGCATGACGACGCTCCGGACGACGAGGAGATGTTCGACGCCCTCGACCGCGTGGGACTCGCGGACTTCGTGCGCACCCTGCCCCGTGGCCTCGACACCCGCGTGGGGTCCGAGGGTGACGAGCTTTCCGGTGGACAGCGTCAGCGCGTCGCGGTCGCCCGCACGCTGCTGACCCGTGCGGAAGTCGTGCTGCTCGACGAGCCCACGGCCCATCTCGACGTCGACGCTGCGCACGACATGATGCGCGATCTGCGCGATGGCCTCGCCTCGCAAATCACGGTGCTGGTAACCCACCACGCCGACGACCTGCGGGCCACCGACACCGTGCTGACCCTCGCCGGTCACGCGGACGGCGGCACCGGCACCGACGCCCGCGCCGACACAGCCACCGGCAGCGGCACCGACACCAGCGCCGGTACCGGCCCGCAGTCGAGCCCCACGGCTTCGCTGGAAGGCGCCCGCTCCCGCTAACGCCTCGGTCCCACCCCGAGCTCCGCCCACGCCGCGGCGAGAATGTCCACAGCACGGAACATCACGTCCGGGGTCGCGGTGATGGGGATCCGGATGAACTGTTCGAATGCGCCGTTCACCCCGAACCAGGGCCCTGCACCGATCAGCAGGCCACGCGACCGCGCGGCGATGGCGAGTGCCGAGCTGACCGGTGCGTCCAGATACACCCAGGCGGCGACCCCGCCCTCGACGCGGGACACCCGCCAGCGGGGGAGCTTCTCGGCAAGGGCCGTCAGCAGAGCGTCACGGGATGCCCCGTGCAGGTCCCGCCGGTACGCGAGCACCTTCTCGAACCCCGGCAGCATCTCGGTCACCACGAGCTGATCGATGACTGCCGCGCCGAGATCGTTCGCGAATCGTGCGGCAACCAACCGGTTGAGGATCTCTTTCGCCGCGCGGATCCATCCGACGCGCAGACCGCCCCACATCGTCTTGCTTGCCGATCCAACACTGATGACGGAGTCCGGACGTGCTGCGAACGATGCCAATGGTCGGAAGGTCCCCGCGCGATCGATGTTCAGTTCGGCGGTTGTCTCGTCGCTGATCAGCACGGTGCCGCACTTTTCTGCCAGCCGCACCCATTCTCGGCGATCGTCGTTCGACATGCTCATACCCGTCGGATTATGAAAGTCGGGCATGAGATATGCCATTGCCGGCATGGAATCGTGGATGGTCTGGTCGAAGGCATCGGTGTCCCATTCCGTGTCGAGGTCGACGCCGACGGGAAGGAGTCGCGCACCGGCAACACGAAACGCGTCGAGCGCGTGCGGGTAACTCGGGGACTCCACGATGACCTTGGAGCCGCGCGTGAGGAGCGTCCGCGCGATGAGCGAGAGCGCGCTCTGCGCGCCGCTGGTGACGAGGATCTGGTCGGCCGACGTTGTCACGCCCGCTGCTGAGTACCTCGCCGCCAGTGCCACGCGCAGGTCATCCAGGCCGGCCAGCTCGTAGCCGTCTGCCGAGAGCCTGTCCGGAAGGCGGGCGATCGCTCGCTCGGCTGCCGCGTGAACCCCCGGTGCGGCGCTTGAGGTCGCGCGACTCAGGTCGATCAGATCGCCTTCCCGGGGTTGGGGCGCCTCGGACTGGTGACCGGGGATCCGTGCGATGCTGCCCGATCCCTGCCGGCTGAGCAGGTAACCGTCGGCGCGCAACGTCGCGTACGCGGAGTTGACGGTTGTGCGGCTGAGCCCCAAACGGGCGGCCAACTCCCGCTCCGCTGGGAGACGCGCGCCGAAACCGATGCGGCCGTCGGCTATCAGCAACCGAATGCGCGCCGCCAGCATCGCGTAGGTCGCACCCTGCTGATCCCGCCACCCCTCCAGGAGCTCGAGCAGATGTCCAACGCCCACCGTGCGTGCGACCACGCGACCACTTTAACCAGATTGGCCGCTTGTTGGGCGTTCTCGCACGCAATTGGATCGGCCTCGGGGATCGCTCCGATCCCCACTCCCAGAGCTGAAAGAAGTGCGACCTCATGTCTGTTCATTTCACCGCGGCGGACTCGCCGATTCACGCCCGCGAACGCGCGTTCATCCTTCTGGCCTGTGCGGGTCTCGTGGCGGCGACAACCGCGTGTTCCTCCGCCGACGCGGAGGCGGGCATTGCTTTGCCCAGCCCGTCCGCGACATCCCGCGCCACCGTGGCCGCCAGCGTCGCCGTTGTGTCTCCTGACGGCGCCCACGTTGCGGACATTCGACCGTCCGATGGCGGCAACCGAATCTGTCTGAGGTCGAGCCGGGGTGGCGTTCCGCGGGAGGTGGTCGGACAGGTGCCGGTCGAGGTGCGGACCATCGTTGTGCCACAGGGCTCCGCTCCCCGTGCCATCCACGTGTGGGTTCCGCGGGAGGGTGATGTGGTGTCGGTCGCCTGGTCCGCCGACGGACGGCGGCTCACCTACGAATTCCGCGATTCCGCTGCCCACTCGAGCGTGAAATTCAGCATCACGCTGGACGGCGCCACCCCGACACAGCTCACCCCCTGGAGCACGCCGTCGCTCGCCGGGCCGTCGGCGAGCGACACCCCGTGACTGGTAGTCGGATGCTCCTACTCGGGCGGGGCCGTGTAGCTGGCGGGCAGTTCCTGCACCGACCACGCGTTGCCATCGGGGTCCTCGAAGTAGACGAAGCGCCCCCACTCGAGGTCGACGACGCCCCGGGCTTGTACCCCGTTTGCGGTCAGGGCGGCCAGCGCGTCATCCGCGCTTGCCACCACCATCTGAAGACCTTTCTGGGATCCGGGTTGCATCTCGCTCACTCCCTCTCCGAGATAGATCGAGCACGCGGAACCGGGAGGGGTCAGCTGCACGAAACGGAGGGTGTCGCTGACCCGCTCGTCGAAGTCGGCGTGAAATCCGACCTGGTCGACATAGAAAGTTTTCGCGCGATCGACGTCGGTGACGGGGATGGAAACGAGTTCAATTTTCCAGTCCATGAGGTGCTCCTTTGCAATCGGGACTGTTTCGGGAACTGCGGTCATTTCATCCTTCTCGGCACCACCGACATCGTTCAACGGGTCGGCCCGCACTGCCTCTTAGTGACGGGACTGTACAGATCGGTACACGCCCCCCGAAAGGGCCAAGCGGCGCCCCCGCACTTGGGGCTACTGTGTAGCCGGTAGCGGAAGAATATTCAACTCAGGGATGGAGCGGGACACCGTGGCAGCACAGCGTTCCCGCCCGAGGCTTGACCGCGTCATGCGGGCCGACATGTTCGCCGCCGCCCAGGTTCCGTTCGCCGTCGTCGTTGCGGTCCTCTTCGTCGCGCTGGCCATCGCTACCCCGTCGCGCGTCGCCGAACGCGACCTCATTATTGGTGCCGTGCTGGTCGTCGTCACGACCGCGCTCGCGCGTCTCTCCTTCTGGGAACGCGCGATCCTCGCGTGGAAAATCACCATCCCGATCCTCGATCTCGTCGCCGTAGCGATCCTCTGGAACGTGGTTTACGACGTCTTCCCCGCCACTATCGTGCTTGTCGTGTTTCCGCTCATGGTGCTCGCCTACTCGGTCTCCTGGATCGCCGCGGCCGCCGGCGTGCTCGCCGCCTTCGCTGTCACGCTGTACCCCTTCGCGGCGCACAACACCTGGCCAACGACGTCGGCCGGTTGGGTCAACGTCTTCCTCCTCACCGGGCTGGTGGGTTTCGTGACCGTGTCCGTTCGGGTTGCGGCCGACAGGCTCAGCACCATTCAGGAGGAGCTGGCGGATGTCTCGACCGAGCTTCGCGGATCGCTCGACGATGCCGTGGACCGCGAGAATGCCCTGACGCTGATCAGTGAAACCGTGGACGCCGCCATCGTCGTGGTCGACTCGGCGGGACACATCGTTCTCCGCAACCGGACGGCGCGCGAGCTCGAGGCCATTTCGGTGGATGGCCGCACCGACGACCATCTGGCGTCCGAACATCCGGTGCTGCCGGGCGAGCAGCTCGTGTACGCGATGGACCGGGTCACCCCGGTGCCGCTCGAGGATCGCTTCGTTGCCAAGGCCCTGCGGGGAGAGTCCACCGAGGGCATCGTCTACTGGCTCGGTGCGCCCGGTAACCAGGCAGCTATCCAGGCGACGAGTCGTCCGCTCCTGCGGGCGGGGGCCAAACCAAGCACGCTGATCGTGGCGCACGACGTGACCCAGCTCGTGGAGGCAATTCGCGTGCGCGATGAGTTCATCGGCACCGTCTCCCACGAGCTGCGCACCCCGCTCACGAACATCATCGGGTACGCCGAACTCATCGAGGCCGACGAGCTCGGCATCTCGTCGGAGATGGACATCATCCGCAAGAACGCTGAGCGGCTGCGGGTGATGATCGGCGATCTGCTGAGCGTGAACGGGTCGCAGTTGCCGGCGATCACCCGCCGTCACGACATCACCGCCATCGTCACCGAGGTGCTCGACCGGTTCGCCGTGCGACTGCACGTCGCCGGGATCGGGCTGACCTGGAGCCCGACCGCCCCCATTCACGTCGACGTCGACCCCGCGCGCATCACGGACGTGGTCGACCAGCTGGTATCGAACGCGATCCGTTTCACCTCGAAGGGCGGCCACATCACGGTCATCGTCACGGCGGACGACGGGAACGTGTACGTCGCGGTCGAGGATACCGGCGTCGGAATCGCGCACCAGGATCAGGGCCAGGTGTTCGAGCGGTTCTTCCGCACGCGTTCTGCGCGCACCTCGGCGACGCCGGGCGCCGGCCTCGGGCTGTCGCTCGCCCAGGCACACGCCGCGGCGCATCGCGGGGTCATCCGGGTCAGTAGCGAGCTCGGTGCGGGGTCGGTCTTCACGCTGCAGTTGCCCGCCGCGCGCGAGTAGCCACCACGCTACTGAGGTCGTGAGCATCACTACGTAATCTGGGCTGACCCCTTCCCCGGTCCGCGGGCGGCTGGCAGGCTGTCCGGATGAATCCGCGGAGGAGTACCCCGGCCGGCACTGCCAACAGCGGCGGGGCCACTCCGCGCCGGGTTACCCGGAGGGCGGTCGTGCTGGCAGCGATTCTCGTGGCCGGGGCGGTCGCGACATCCGCTTCCATCACGCTCACGGCGGCGCCCGCGGAGAGCACCGCACAGTCGTGGGGCGAGAAGCAACCGCTGCTGTGGGAGGACACCTTCTCGGGCCCGGCGGGTACGGGGCTGAGCAGTCGCGCGTGGACGCTGGTCTCCGGCAACGCGGCGACCAGCGGGTGGGGAAACCACGAGCTCGAGTACTACACGCCGAGCGCATCGAAGCGCACCGGGTGGGGCACCCTGCAGATCACCGCCCGCAGGTCGTCCGACCCGACACTGCTGTGCTGGACCGGGCAGCCCTGCCCGTACACGTCCGCGCGGCTCACGACCGAGGGCAAGGTGAGCCTGCTGTATGGGCGGGCGGAGGCACGCATCAAGATCCCCGTGGGGGCAGGGCTGTGGCCGGCATTCTGGATGCTGGGGTCGGGCACGGACTGGCCCAACACCGGAGAGATCGACGTGATGGAGCGCATCGGGCGCGAGCCGACCACCGTGTACGGCACAGCGCACGGGCCGGGATATTCCGGCGGCAACGGGCTCAGCAGCCACACCACGGTCGGCAGCGCGTCGACCGGGGACGGCGCGTGGCACACCTACGCGATCGATAAACAGCCGGGTTCCGTCACCTGGTACATCGACGGTCGCCAGTACTTCTCCATCACGCGCGCGAGCCTGCCGCCCGGAACGGCGTGGGTTTTCGACCGTCCCTTCTATCTGCTGCTCAACCTCGCGGTCGGGGGTGATTGGCCGGGATCGCCCACCGCGTCGACGGCGTTCCCCGCGGTGATGAGCGTCGACTACGTGCGGCTGCGCGGCACCGGGTGGGCGCCGAAGTAGCGAGTCAGTGGGGCGTCGAAGCGGGGGCGGATGACCCTGCGCCGCGGCGACGTCGCAGCACGAGCACCACGACGACCGCGATAACCCCGGCGAGCACAATCCATGGCAGCAGGTAGCCCAGCACGAACAACACCCCGGTGAAGAACCCGGCGAAACCGGTGAGGCCGGCGACCACGGAACTCCAGAAGGAATCGGGGGTCTTCACCGGGGCATCCGCGGGGGACCCAATCAGCAGGGTAACCGTGGACATCGCGACCTGGTCGGTCAGCTGCCGGCGCTGCGCGGTGAGGCTGTCCAGTTCGCCCTGACGACTGGAGATGGCGGTCTCGAGTTCGATCAGCACCTTGGTGTCGCTGGACTTCGCCAGCAGCACGAGCAAACGGTCTACCGAGGCCTGCAGTGCCGTGATGCGCGCGTTCAGGTCGTTGCTCTGTGTCGTGACATCCGCCGCCTTGATCGCTATCGAATCGACGGTGCCGAGTTTCTTGATTCGCTCGAGCGTTGGGGTGAGCGATGCCGCCGGGATGCGCAGCGTCAGGGTTGCGCTGCCCGCGTCGCCGTCGACGGGGGATGTCTCGGAGCGGCTGTCCACGCGACCGCCGGCGTCCTCGACGATCGCGATCGCCCGGGTGGCGGCGTCGGTCGGGGCGGTGGCCGTGAGGTTAACCGTGCCGGTCGTCACGATCTGCCGGTCGGCGGCGGAGGTGACGGACGAGGATGACCCGGGCGCGCTGGCGTCCGCCGCGCTGTCAGGTTCGGTGGCGACCGGGCCGTCGCCCTGCGAGCTGGTGCCCTGCGAGCTGCCCACCGGTGAGCCGTCGCCCTGCGTGCTCGCGGAATCGCTCCCGCCGCGGGCCGTGCACCCGGCGAGACAGAGCGCGGCGACCAGCGCCACCGCGGAAATACCAAGAAATCTGCGCCTCATGACCTCACGGTAATCAGACATCCGCGGCGCCACCAGACAACGTTTCCCACCTCTTATTCGTCGCTCCACGGGATAATCGGGTGATGACTATCGCCCAGTGGTTCCGTCACCGGAGCGTGCAGCCCCTGCACATCGCGGGCGATCACGGCGAGGGTCCCGTCATCATCCTGATCCACGGAATCGCGTCGTCCTCCGTCACCTTCCGGTTCCTCGAGCCGCTGCTGGTAGACCGCTATCGCGTCATCACCATCGACCTGCTGGGATTCGGAGAGTCGGATGCCCCGGCGACCATCGACTCCCTGCGCCTCAAGGCACCGTTCATCCTCGTGGGGCATTCGCTCGGCAGCCTGATCTCGGCGCGCTACGCGGCGATCTTTCCCGCCCGGGTCGCCCGGGTAGTGCTCATCAGTCCGCCGGTCTACCTCGCTCCGGCGGAGCTCGGCAACGCGCGCACGCGGTCGCAGGTCGGTGCCTACCTGAAGGCGTACGAGTTCATCCGCGCCAACAAGGAATTCACGATCGCCAACGCCGCGCGCGTCGGCAGGCTGCTGGGCATCGCCACGGTGTTCGAGATCACCGAGCGAAACTGGACCGCGTTCATCCTGTCGCTCAAGAACTGTATTGAGGCGCAGACGTCCATCAGTGACATCGCGTCCGTGAAGGTGTCGATCGACGTCGTCTACGGCGCGCTCGACCAGTTCATCACTCCCGGAACCATGCGGATTATCGAGCAGATGCGACACGTAACCATGCATCGTATCGAAGCCGCGGACCATGTAGTGAGAAAACGTCTGGCGCGGGCGGTCGCCGAAGTGATCGCGTAGCCTTTCGAGCATGCATAGTCGCACCCTCGGTCGCACCGGCCGCACCCTATCCGTCATTTCCCTCGGTACCTGGCAGCTCGGAGCCGACTGGGGGGATGTCACCGAGGCCGATGCGCACGCGGTGCTCGACGCGGCCGTGGATGCCGGCGTCACTCTCTTCGATACCGCAGATGTCTACGGGGACGGCCGCAGCGAGCAGCTGATTGGCGGATACCTCGCCGGGCGCCCCGACGCGAGAGTCTTCGTCGCCACCAAGATGGGCCGCCGCGAGGCCCAGGATCCCGCGAACTTCACGCTCGCGAAGTTCCGTGAGTGGACGGATCGGTCTCGCACGAACCTCAAGATGGACACGCTCGACCTCGTGCAACTGCACTGCCCGCCCACCCCGGTGTTCTCGACCGATGCGGTGTACGACGCCCTCGATACCCTCGTCGACGAGGGCGCGATCGCCAACTACGGTGTGAGTGTCGAGACGGCGGATGAGGCGCTGGCCGCGATCTCGCACCCGCACGTGGCATCCGTTCAGATCATTCTCAACGCATTCCGTTTGAAGCCGCTGGACCAGGTGCTGCCGGCCGCCATCGAGGCGGGCGTCGGCATCGTCGCACGGGTGCCGCTCGCGAGCGGGCTGCTCAGCGGAAAGTACACGGCCGACACCACCTTCGCGGCCAATGACCATCGCACGTTCAACCGTCACGGGGAGGCGTTCGACGTGGGGGAGACGTTCTCGGGAGTCGACTTCGAGCAGGGCGTGAAGGCGGCGCAGGAGTTCTCCGCGCTCGCCGAGGCGCAGGGACTCACCGCGGCGCAGGCGGCGCTGGCGTGGGTGGCGCAGCTCGATGGTGTCAGCACCGTGATTCCTGGTGCGCGATCGGTGGAGCAGGCGCGCGCGAACGCGTCGGCCGGGTCCGTCGATCGCCTGCCGCTGGAATTCACGACCGCCGTCACCGAGATTTACGACCGCTACTTCCGCGCGGCGATCCACGACCGCTGGTGAGATAGCGCGCGGCCGATAGCCGGCTGGCGCGGTAGCCCGGCAGCGAGGGCGGGCCCGCAGCGGTGTGCTCGGCCAGGCCGCTAGTTGACCGTGTCCGGGTTCGACCCGGTGCGCTCGCCGGTCTCCAGCGTGGCGATCGCGGCGAGATCCTCCGCGTCGAGCTCGAAGTCGAACACCCGTGAGTTCTCGCGGATGCGGTCGAGCGAATTCGACTTGGGGATCACGATCAGGCCGTTCTGAATGTCCCAGCGCAGCACCACCTGGGCTGCCGATTTGTCGTACTTGCGTCCGATGGCCTCGAGCGTCTCGTTGCCGAGGATGCGGCCGCGCGCGAGCGGGGACCACGCCTCCGTTCGGATGCCGAGCGCATCGTTGTGGGCGCGCAGCTCGGTCTGGGGAAGCCAGGGGTGCAGCTCGACCTGGTCGATGACGGGCAGCACATCCGAGTTCTCACGCAGCCGCTCGAGGTGCGGAATGGTGAAGTTGCTCACCCCGATGGACCGAGCACGCCCATCGGCCTGCAGCTTTTCGAGGGCGCGCCACGTCTCGAGGTAGAGATCGCGCGCCGGGGCCGGCCAGTGGATGAGGTAGAGGTCGACGTAGTCCATGCCGAGCAACCCGAGGCTGGTGTCGAACGCCCGCAGCGTGCTGTCGTAGCCCTGGTCGTCGTTCCACACCTTCGTCGTGACGAAGAGTTCCTCCCGGGGAACCCCGGACGCCCGCACCCCGGCACCCACCCCCGCCTCGTTGAAGTAGAGCTTCGCGGTATCCACGTGGCGATAGCCGGCTTCGATCGCGCCCTGCGTGAGCACGGCGGCCGTGTCATCCGCCACCTTATAAACACCAAGGCCAAGCTGCGGGATGCTCCGGCCGTCGGCGAGCTCGATGGTGGGGGAGAACGGGGTTTCGGTCATGCCCCATTATTTCGCGGAATGCGCACGGCCCGTGCTGCCTACGATGGGGCATGCCTACTCTCATGATCGTTGTCGCCAGTGTCCGTCCCGGTCGAATCGGCCTCCCCATCGCGGAGTGGGTGAATAAGCACACCGAGGAGTTCGGCGCCTTCGACGTCGACTTCGCCGACCTGCTCGAGATCAATCTGCCCTTCATGGACGAGCCGAACCACCCGGTGAAGCGCCAGTACACAAAGCCACACACCTTCGCCTGGAGCGAGCGGGTGGATGCCGCGGACGCGTTCATCTTCGTCACGCCCGAGTACAACCACAGCTACGCACCCGCGCTCAAGAACGCGCTCGACTTCCTGTCGCAGGAGTGGTGGCGCAAGCCTGTCGGATTCGTCAGCTACGGCGGGGTATCGGGCGGATCGCGCGGTGTCGCCGCGTTCGAGCCGGCGATGACCACCGTCGGACTGGTGAAGGCGGGAGCGGCCGTGGAGCTTCCGTTTGCCGCATCCCACGTGGTCGACGGAGTGTTCAACGCGGAGGCGAAGCCCGCCGCCATCCTCACGAAGATGCTGACCGAGCTCGTGGATATGGCCGGAGCGCTGAAGCCGCTGCGCTAGAGCGCTGCGGTAGCCGCTGCGCTTGCCGGGGGCGCTGAAGCCGCTGCGCCAGCCGCTGCGCCAGCCCGCTGCGCCAGCCAGCGGCGCTAGCTCGGCTGGATCGCGATCGGCTCGGTATCGGGGATGGGGCTCGAGTCCCGTCCCCGCAGGTCGGGGTGCCAGCTCTTGAGCACTGTCGGCAACAGGAAGCCCACCAGCGCGAAGCCCGCCGACACCCAGAACCCACCGGTCGCACCGTTGGCGTCGATGAAGAAACCGGCGAGGGCCGAGCCGAGAGCAGCACCGATGAGCTGGCCGGTGCCGACCCATCCGTATGCCTCGGCGGTGTCGCTGAACTTCACGCTGACCGAGACGATGGACGACATCACGGCGAAGACCGGAGCGATGCCGATGCCGGCGATGAGCAGCGCGACGGCGAGCCACCAGAACTGGAGGGACGCGACGGCGAGCGCGAGTCCGATGAAGACCGCGAACATCCGCCGAGCCATCGACCAGGGGCCGACGGGGAGCTGCCCGAGCGAAAGCCCGCCGGCGAGCGACCCGAGCGCGAAGATTGCCAGCACGATGCCGGACTCGGGGCCGCCGTGACCGAACGCGGAGACGACGCTCGCCTCCACGGCGGAGCAGGCACCGAGCAGAAGGAAACCGGTGAGGGTGGACAGCAGCACGGGCTTCTTGGTGAGTACCTTGCCGAGCTTGCGGCGGCTGCGGGGGATACGCACGCGGCCGACCTCGGGAGAGAGGATGAACCAGGCGCCGCCTCCGATGAGGAACACGAGCGCGACCATGATGGCGGCCACGGTACTGATCTGTGTGGCGACGAAGGTCGTGATGACGGGGCCGGCGACCCAGATGATCTCCTGCGCCGAGGCATCCAGTGAGAACAGCGGTGTCAGCTGCTTGCCGGTCACCATCTTGGGGTAGATGGTCCGGACTGCCGACTGCACGGGAGGGGTACTCAGCCCGACGATGAGTCCGACGATCATGTACAGCGGAACAGTCATCGGAATGAAGGCGATTGCAGAGATCGCCACCACCGACACCACGAGCGTGAGCGTGAGAACCTTGCGCATTCCCCAGACGCCCATCCAGCGGCTGGTGAGAGGTCCGGCGACGGCCTGACCGACGCTGGTGGCGGCGAGAACGAGTCCGGCCGATCCGTACGAGCCGGTGATGTGCTCGATGTGCAGCAGGAAGGCGAGCGACAGCATTCCGTTCGGGAAGCGGGCGGTCAGCTGCGCGGCAATAATCCGGGCGACCCCCGGTGTCTTCAACAGCTGTCCGTACGCACTCACAATCGCACCAGCTTAGCCGTGCCGCTTCCGTCGGCCGGGGCACGTTGGGTGCTCCACTCATGGCCGCCGAGCCAGCAATCGCGGAGGATAACCACTATGCGGTCGACCCGGATTCTCCCGGTAATTCGCGGTGTCGTTCACGTCACAGTGAGGTCACTCCGTGGTGAAGACGTGGGAGGAAGTTCCACCGACGTCCCTCCGTCATCAGCGTTTGCCCGGAGCGGCAGTGCACACTAATTCAATGGAAAATGTGGGCGACCCCGGCGACGATACTCACTTCGAGCGGCGAATCGGCCGACGAGATGTTACCCATTGGCGCACCGCGGCCGGTCGGCGACTTGCCTCCGGCCATCAGTCGATCGCCAACCGGATCGGGGCGCATCGCACCCTCGTCGCGACGCTGGCCGTTGGCGGCAGCATCGCGGTGGCGGCAACCATTGGTGCCGCCCGCATCTACGACGGAGTGACGGGACGCGACGGGGTCGCGAGTCTGGACCGGCCAGCGCTGAAACTCGCCAAGACTCTGCGCTCGCCCGCGCTGAACGCCTCGGCGGCGGCGATCGCCCGCGGTTTCGGACCGGTGAGCATGCCGATACTCACGGTCGCCGCGGCGACCACGTTGGCCGTGCGGCAACGCGCGGTGTCGCCGGTCACCCTCCTGGTTGCCGCCGGCGCCGGATCCCTTGCCATGACCGTGGCGGGGAAAGACATCATTCACCGCAACCGGCCGCACCGCCGGGACGCGGTGGCGCCTTATGAGAAGTCGCCGTCGTTCCCGTCCGGGCACACCCTGAATGCCACGACGATCCTCGGAACTCTCGCTTATCTCCTCGCGCTTCGAGAGAAGCGGAATGGTCCACAAGCGGCCATTATCGGCGCGGCCGCCGCGACCAGCGTCACCGTGGGGTTGTCGCGCGTTCTCCTCGGCGCGCATTGGCTCACGGACGTCGCGGTCGGCTGGGTCACGGGAACCGGATGGCTCGCCATCCTCATCACCAGCCACCGTCTGTACCTCACCAGCAAGTCTGACGAAATGTAGGTGCGCACACGTGAGGTGTGGCCGTGCTGTGCACCGCGGTGTAATGCGACCCCGAAGGCGATTTTTGCCGCGCGCAGCGTGACATCCCGAATGTCACACCCCCGGATTATCGTGTGGATAAGTCCCACAAGTTATCCACACCTGTGGATGACACGCCCACTATATCTAGGGTTACGCAAGTGTCGGTGGCCCGATATATAGTGGTGGAACCGCTCGCCGCGAAAACGGTTCGAGCACACAAATTCGGGGCAGGCGCCGGTGAAATGGCGCAGCGAGGGAGCAAATTCGTGGCAATTACCGTAGTCAAGCGAAACGGCGAGCGAGAGCCGTATGACGCCAACAAGATCAACCTTGCGATCGAGCACGCAAGTGCCGGCCTCGATGACAACATCACCTGGGTCACGCAGATCGCGTCCGAGCTCGAGCTGACGCTGTTCGACGGCATCACCACGCAGCAGCTGGACGAGGCAGTTATCCAGGTCGCCCTTCAGAACGTGAAGGATGACCCGGCGTTCGACATCGTCGCGGCGCGCCTGCTCCTCAAGACGATCTACAAGCGCGTTCTCGGTGACTACAGCACCGCGGAAGAGCTCAAGAAGCTGCACGCCGAGCACTTCGCGGCGAACATCACCCGTGGCGTTGACGAGCTGCTGCTCGACTCCCGCCTCACCCAGCTCTTCGACCTCGACGTGCTCGCGAAGGCCCTCGAGCCCGCACACGACGAGCTCCTCAAGTACATCGGTGTTGTCACGCTCAACAACCGCTACGGCATCAAGGGCCGCAACGGCGATGCCCTCGAGGTTCCCCAGTACTTCTGGATGCGCATCGCGATGGGCCTCTCGCTCAACGAGGCCGACCCCACCGCGTACGCCATCAAGTTCTACGAGAAGATGTCGAAGCTCGAGTACCTCGCTGCCGGCTCCACCCTCGTCAACGCGGGCACCATCTACCCGCAGCTCGCGAACTGCTTCGTCATGGAGATGCAGGACGACATGGAGCACATCGCGAAGACGACCCGCGACGTCATGTGGCTGACCAAGGGCACCGGTGGCATCGGCCTCTCGGTGACCAAGCTTCGCGCGCAGGGTTCGCCCATCCGCTCGAACAACACGACCTCCACCGGTCCCATCCCGTTCATGCACACCATCGACTCGATCCTTCGGGCCGTCAGCCGTGGTGGCAAGAAGTTCGGTGCCCTCTGCTTCTACATGGAGAACTGGCACATGGACTTCCCCGAGTTCCTCGACCTTCGTCAGAACTCCGGTGACCCGTACCGCCGCACCCGTACCGCCAACACCGCGGTCTGGATCAGCGACGAGTTCATGAAGCGCGTCCAGAACGACGAGCCCTGGTACCTGTTCGACCCGCTGGAGGTCTCCGACCTCAACGAGCTCTACGGCAAGGCGTTCTCCGCCCGCTACAACGAGTACGTCGAGATGGCCGAGAACGGACAGATGCGTCTGTTCAAGAAGATTACGGCCCGCGAGCAGTTCAAGTCGATCCTCATCTCCCTCCAGACCACCAGCCACCCGTGGCTGACCTGGAAGGACACGATCAACAACCGTGCGCTCAACAACAACACGGGAACGATCCACCTCTCCAACCTCTGCACCGAGATCACGCTGCCGCAGGACGAGGACAACGTCTCCGTCTGCAACCTGGCATCGATCAACCTTGCCCGTCACCTCGACGACGCCGGCAAGCTCGACTTCAGCAAGATCGAAGCCAGCGCCCGCCTCGCCGTGCGCCAGCTCGACAACCTGATCGACATCACCCGCTCGTCCGTCAAGGAAGCGGACTTCTCGAACCAGCAGAACCGCGCCGTCGGCCTCGGAGTGATGGGCTTCACCGACATCATCGAGCAGATGGGCATCAGCTACGAGAGCGAAGAGTCGTACGACCTGATCGACGAGATCATGGAGCACGTCTCCTACGCGGCGATCGACGAGAGTGCGAACCTCGCTCAGGAGCGTGGCGCGTACCCGAACTTCGAGGGCTCGCGCTGGTCGCAGGGTCTCGTACCGATCGACACGATCGCGCTGACCGAGGCCGACCGTGGCCAGGAGATCAAGGTCAACCGCAAGACGCGTCTGGACTGGGATGCAATGCGCATCAAGGTGCAGGGCGGAATGCGTAACGCGACGCTCATGGCGATCGCCCCGACCGCGTCCATCGGCCTCGTCGCCGGAACGACTCCCGGCTTCGACCCGCAGTTCTCGCAGATCTTCAGCCGCGCCACCTCGAACGGCAAGTTCCTTGAGGTCAACCGCAACCTGGTCGTCGACCTGCAGAAGCTCGGTATCTGGGACTCCACCAAGGAGACCATCCTGCGCAGCCAGGGTGACATCCAGAACATCGCGTCGATCCCGGACGACCTGAAGGCCACGTACAAGACGAGCTTCCAGCTCTCCCCGTACGCGTTCCTCGAGGTTGCCGCTCGCGCGCAGAAGTGGATCGACCAGGCGATCAGCCGCAACATGTACCTCGAGACCCGCGACATCGGCGACATGATGGACATCTACATGTCCGCATGGGAGCGCGGCGTCAAGACGACCTACTACCTGCACATGAAGCCGCGTCACACTGCTGAGCAGTCCACGGTCAAGGTCAACAAGTCGGAGGACGTCAACGGTGGTGTCCGTAAGGGCTTCGGCGCAGCGTCATCCACCCCCACAGAGTCGGTCGCCCAGACCGTTCCCGCATCCGCACCGCGCAAGGGCTTCGGCTTCGGCGGCGTCAGTGCATCGTCAGACAAGTAAGACAGGCAGAGACAACATGAACCCCTTCGACAACACTTCTGAGTACAGCGTTCCGGTCGACCCGATGGACGACCTGCAGTGCGACAGCTGCCAGTAAGAATCGGCGGATAACGACATGGGTATTCTCGGCACCGGTCTGCAGGACGGACTTCTGCTCAAACCGATCAAGTACCAGTGGGCAATGGACCTGTACGACCAGGCCGTCGCCAACACCTGGTTCCCCAATGAGATCCAGCTCGGCGAGGACATCGCCGACTTCAAGAAGATGACGGACGAAGAACGTCACGCCGTCACCTTCCTGATGAGCTACTTCAACCCGAACGAGCTTCTCGTCAACAAGGCTCTGGCCTTCGGCGTGTACCCGTACGTCAGCGCGGCCGAGTGCAGCATCTATCTCGCCAAGCAGATGTGGGAAGAGGCCAACCACTGCATGTCGTTCGAGTACGTCCTTGAGACGTTCCCGATCGACCGGGAGAAGGCGTACAACTCGCACGTCGACATCCCGTCGATGGCTCGCAAGGAAGAGTTCGAGCTGAAGTTCATCCGTCGCATGACGGAGCAGACGCTGGATATCTCCACGGTCGAGGGCAAGCAGGACTTCGTGCGCAACCTCGTTGCGTACAACGTCATCCTCGAGGGTGTCTGGTTCTACTCGGGCTTCATGGTCGCGCTGAGCTTCCGCCAGCGGAACCTGCTGCGCAACTTCGGTTCGCTCATGGACTGGGTCGTTCGCGACGAGAGCCTGCACCTGAAGTTCGGCATCAACCTCATCCTGACCGTGCTCGAGGAAAACCCCGAGGTCGGCACGGAAGAGTTCGCCGCCGAGATCAAGCAGATGATCATCGACGCCGTCGAGATGGAAGAGGAGTACAACAACGACCTTCTTCCAGGTGGCATCCTTGGCCTCAACGCCAACTACATCAACCAGTACGTGAAGTACCTGGCTGACCGTCGGCTCGAGGAGCTCGGATTCGAGGCGCATTACAACGTCTCCAACCCGGCCAAGTGGATGGCAGCGGCCAACGACACCCTGCAGCTCGTCAACTTCTTCGAGTCGACGAACACGTCGTACGAGTCGAACGCGTCGGCCACGGTGGGCGCAAAGAGCGAGTAACACCAGCAACATCAGTAACACCAGCAACATCAGTAACACCAGCAACATCAGTAACACCAGCAACATCAGTAACACCAGCATCACCAGTAACACCAGCATCATTGCGAGCGGATGACGGGGGCGCGGCTATCAGCCGTCGCCCCCGTTTCTGCGCCGCGAGTGCTGCGACGCACATTCAGCTACACAAGAATCACGAAGAGAGCATCATGATCACCATCGAACGAGTCGGGTGGGACGATGTCCGCGCGCCCGCGCTGCGTCAGGCCATGGACGCCGAAATGGGCATCCTCTACGGTCCGACGATGGTCGGTCAGACGCCGGAAGAGCTGGCCGAAGTAATGGCCGTGCTCGCCCTGCGTCCCGAGGACGTCGTCGCCACGGTGCTCGCCCTCGACGGTGACGTCGCGGTGGGTCACGCGGCGCTGCGGTGGTTCGGTGATTCCCTCGAGGTGAAGAAGGTCGTGGTCGACCCGCGCTACCGCGGCCAGGGGATCTCGAAGAAAGTCATGCTCGAGCTTGAGGACATCGCCCGCGAGATGGGCGTCACATCCATCGTGCTGCAGACCGGAGATCTTCAGGTCGAGGCGATCGGACTGTACGAGCGCCTGGGCTACACGCGGATCCCCGTGTATGGCGCCTACGGCCTGATCACCGCGGCGGTCTGCTTCGAGAAGACGCTGGTCTAGCGGCGAACACAGCGCCGCCGAACATTACGTCGCGCGTCGCCGCGCTGAGCGGGGCCGCGGGGTCGAAAGTACCCTCGATCCATGACCACCTCACCCTTTGATGGCATCACGCGCGAGCAGCTCAGCCGCTCCAGCAGTCGCAAGTGGAGCCTGCACCCTGGCACCATCGGGGCGTGGGTGGCGGAAATGGACTTCGGCACGGCCCCCGCGGTAACGGCGGCGCTACACCAGGCAATCGATGACGGCGATCTCGGGTATCTGTCGCCCGCGACATCCGCTCGCATGGCCGCATCGACGGCGCAGTGGTTGCTGGATGACTGTGGGTGGGCCATTGCGCCCGAACACATCCACCCCGTGTCCGACGTGATGGCCGCCCTCGAGGTCGCGATCTCCAAGTACTCGCCGCACGGGTCGGCCGTGATCATTCCGACGCCGGCCTACATGCCGTTCCTCAGTTTTGTGCCGACGCTCGGGCGCGAGGTCATCCAGATGCCGGGGGAGATCGTCGAGGGGCGCTGGCAGCACGATCTTGCCGGTATCGACCGTGCGTTCCACGCCGGCGCCCGCACGCTGGTGCTGTGCAACCCGCAGAACCCGACCGGATCGGTGATCGGCCGGGACGAGCTCGAGGCCATTGCCACGATCGTCGAGAGGCACAACGGTCGGGTGTTCGCGGACGAGATCCACTCACCGCTGCGCTACGGCGGTGTGCCGCACATCCCGTATGCCTCGATCTCCGCGGAAACCGCGCGGCACACCATCACCGCGACGTCCGCGTCGAAAGCGTGGAACCTCCCGGGGCTGAAGACGGCGCAACTCATCACGTCGAACGATGCCGATGAGGAGCTGTACCAGATCTTTGGGTTCTCGGTTCTGCACGGGGCATCCACCCCCGGCGTCATCGCCGCGACAGCCGCCTACGATGACGGTCGCGAGTGGCTCGGCGAGGTCATCGACTACCTCGACGGCAACCGCCGTGCGCTTGCGGAGTTGCTCGAGGAACACCTGCCCGAGGTTGGCTTCACGCTGCCCGAGGCCACCTACATCGCCTGGCTCGACTGTACGAAGCTCGGCATCGACGGCTCCGTCGCGGACTTCTTCCGCGAGCAGGCGGGGGTCACGATGACCGACGGATCCCTCTGCGGCGCGGGCTTCGACAACCACGTGCGACTCATCTTTGCGATGCCCCGACCGATTCTCGAACAGGCGATCGTGCAGATGGCCGACGCCGTGCGAGCCCACGCCCACACCAGAAAGGTGGTGTCCGCATGAGCGACGCCCAGCCCGACCACGAGGTCGCCGCCCCCGAATACGACTGGGACGGCTACTCCTTCGACACACGGCAGGTACACGCCGGTGAGTACGAGGACACCGTCAGCGGCGCCCGCGTCACGCCCATCGCGATGACCGCCGGCTACCGCTTCGATTCGTTTGATGACGCCCGCGGACGCTTCTCGGGCGAAGGCGACGGGCTCATCTACTCGCGGCAGCGCAACCCGTCCGGTTCCGTGGCCGAGAAGCGGATCGCTTCCCTCGAGGGTGGCACCGAGGCAATCGTGGTCGCCTCCGGTCAGGCCGCCATCACCGCGGCACTCCTGTCGCTCGCGCAGGCCGGCGATCACATTGTCTCCACCGCGAGTATCTACAGCGGCACCCGCATCCTGTTTGCGCGCAGCTTCGCCCGTTTCGGCGTGACGGTGGACTATGTGTGGGATGAATCGGACGATGCCGAGTGGGACCGCGTGATCACCCCCGCCACCAAGGCCATCTTCAGCGAGACCATTCCGAACCCCAAAAACGACATCGTCGATATCGCCCAGGTGTCGAGGGTGGCTCGGCGTCACGGCATCCCGTTCGTGGTGGACAACACCGTGGCATCCCCCTTTCTCATTCGTCCCATCGAGCACGGTGCCGATGTCGTGGTGCACTCGGCGACGAAGTTTCTCAGTGGCCACGGTGCCGCGCTGTCGGGCGTCATCGTCGACGGGGGAACGTTCGACTGGGCGGGTTCCGACCGCACGTACCCGCTGATCGAGCATGGTGTGGGTGGGGGACCGTCGTTCCTCGACCGGTTCCCGACTACCGCCTACGCGCGGGCGACCCGCGAGGCCGTGGTCAACGACATCGGGCCGGCCCTGTCGCCGTTCAACTCGTTCCTGCTGCACCAGGGGATCGAGACGCTGTCGCTGCGTATGGAAAGGCACCTGTCGAACTCGCTCACGATCGCGGCATGGTTGGAGCAGCACCCCCGCGTCGAGAGTGTCGACTATGCCGGGCTGCCCGGGAATCCGGCGTTCGCGCTGGCCCAGGACCTGTACGGCGGCCGCAGTGGGTCGGTGTTCTCGGTGACGGTGAAGGGTGGCGAGGCCGGTGCGCGCAGATTCCTCGATTCGCTGCGGGTTATCAGTCGGATGACCAACATCGGCGATGTGCGCTCCATGGCGCTGCACCCGGCGACCACCACGCACATCTCGTTCAGCCAGGAACTGCGCGACCGGCTGGGCATCTCGCCCGGGTTGATCCGGTTGTCGATTGGCATCGAGGATGTCAACGACCTGATCGCGGACCTCGACGCCGCGCTGCTGGCGTAGGGAAGCAGACCTCGACGCCACCCTGCTGGCGTAGGGAAGCAGACTTCGACGCGGCGCTGCTGGCGTAGGTAAGAACGCTGGCGCGTAATACGCCGCAATCGAAATAGGGCACACCCGATGCCGCAGTTAGTCTCCATTTACCGAGGTCGTCTCTCCACACCGAGACGCTCGCGGTAACGAGACTAAGGATCCGCATGACATACCTCGACGAGCGCGCGACCACTCCTGCGCAGCTCCCCACCCCGACGCCGGAGGTCCTCTCCTCCGTGTCGGACCTCATCGGCAACACGCCCCTCGTCGAGCTGCACTCGCTCACGCAGGGCCTGAACGCCCGCGTGCTGGTGAAACTCGAGAGTCGCAACCCCGGCGGTTCCGCCAAGGATCGCATCGCCCTGCACATGGTGCGCACGGCCGAGGCGAACGGCGAGCTCGCCCCCGGCGCGACGATCGTCGAGTCGAGTTCGGGCAACACCGGAATCGGTCTTGCACTCGTCGGACGCCTGACGGGTCATCCGGTCATCATCATCCACAGCGCATTCATCTCCGCGGAGAAGCGTGCGGTGTTGGCGGCGTATGGCGCCCAGCTGGTCGAGGCGGACTGGGAAGCGGGGCCGGACGACCCGAACAACGCCCGCGCGTTGGCCGACCGCATCGCGGCGGAGACTCCCGGTGCCTGGCGTTCCTCGCAGTACGACAACGCTGCCAACCCGGCGGCCCACTACACGACCACCGGTCCCGAGATCTGGCGCCAGACCGCGGGAACGGTCACGCACTTCGTGGCCGGTATTGGCACCGGCGGGACTGTGACCGGCGGTGGCAGGTACCTCAAGGACATCAGTGCCGGAGAGGTGCGTGTCATCGGTGCCGATCCCGTGGGTTCCACCTACAGCGGCAGTGATGCAAGCACAATCGTCGTCGATGGCGTCGGCACGCGGTGGCCGAAATCGAACTGGCCGAGCATCTTCGACCCGACGGTGACGGACGAGGTCCGGGTCATCCCGGATCAAATCGTCTACGACACGGTGCGTCGCCTCGCAGCGGAGGAAGCCCTGCTGCTCGGCCCCTCGTCCGGACTCGCGATCGCGGCGGGCCTCGAGGTGGCGGCGACGGCGGAGCCGGGCTCCGTGATCGTGGTGATCGCGCCCGACGGCGGCGGCAACTACCTGAGCAAGGCGTTCAACGACCAGTGGATCGAGTCCTCGGGGATGAACGCGGACGGTTTCGCGGACGGATCGTCGGACTGATGGCACTGCAGCACTTCGGCTGGTTCCTCGGTGCCGGGTTCGGCGTGCAGGGGTGGGGCGACCCGACGTACGGCGTCGGTTATGACTGGAAGCAGCCGCCTGTGTACCAGGACGCCGCGCGCGTGTTCGAGGCAGCCGGTCTCGACCTGTTCATCATCGAGGACGGCGTCACCGTGCCCGATACCTACGGTGGGTCGGCCGAGGTCAACCTCGCCGCTGCCCGATTCGTTCCCAAGCATGACCCGCTGCCGCTCGTGCCCTACCTCCTGGCGGCCACCGAGAAGATCGGTATCGTTCCGACGCTGAGCGCGAGCTTCTACGAGCCGTTCACGGCGGCACGGCTGCTGGCGACACTGCAGCACTTCGCGAATGGACGGCTCGGCTTCAACGTCGTGACGAGCGGCAGCGATCTCGCCGCCCAGAACTATGGGCTCGACAAGCAGATCGACCACGACCTGCGCTACGACCGCGCCGAGGAGTGGGTGCAGGTGGTGCGTGCCCTCTGGCGCAGCTGGGATGCCGACGCCATCGTCGAGGACGCGGCCGGTGGAGTCTTCGCCGACTTCACCAAGGTGCGCACGATCGATCACAAGGGCGAGTTCTTCCAGGTGCGGGGTCCGCTCAACACGGCGCCGCTCGAGAGTGAGCCCGTGATGGTGCAGGCCGGTGCGTCGGGCAAGGGGCAGGATTTCGCGGGGCGCAACTCGGATGTGATCCTCGCGCTGGCCAGCACCCCCGAGCGGATGCGTGCGCATCGCGAGGAGGTGCGCGCCGTCGCCGTCCGCAATGGCCGCAATCCGGACGACCTCAAGGTGCTGTTCGTGGTGAACCCGATCGTGACGGCGAACGCCGAGGAGGCGGCATCCACTCGCGCTCATCGTTCGCAGCTCACCCAGGCCGCCATCGACGAGGCGCTGCAGGGAGTGTCGTACCTCTCGGGGGTCGACTTCAAGAAGTTTGAACTGGATGCGCCGCTACCGGAGTTGACCACCAACAGCAATCAGGGCACGCTCGACAACTTTGTGAAGTCGGCGCCGGCCGGGTCGACGCTGCGGGAGATCCTGCAGGCGCGGGCCAACAAGGACGGGCTGGCGATCATCGGCACCCCGGACGAGATCGCCGATCACCTCGGTGAGCTGAGCGAGGCGGTCGGCGGAGACGGGTTCCTGTTCACCGGACAGGTGCACCCGGCGAACGTGCACCGCACGCTCGATCCGCTGGTGCCGGCGCTGCGTCGCCGCGGTCTGCTGCGCACGGAGCTCGGCGATGGCGGACTGCGCGCGAACCTGACGGACTTCTAGCGGCATGCTGGGCAGCGGGCGACCGTCGCCGGCATCACGCAGCGTGCTGACGAGCGCGAGCGCGAGTGCGCCGGCACCGCGCAGCGTGCTGACCCGTGCGCCCGCTGACCCCACCACTGACCCCGTCCCCGACCCCTCATACTTCTAACCATGAGCGTTTTGAGTCGTGCCTTTGTCGAAATAGCGGATGTCACGGCTGTCGCTCGCTCGGAACAACGGGTGTCCTTCGCCCGCGTCGTCGAGCTGGATCTTGCCGCGTCGCGCGCGGTGGTCGACGCGGTGCTGGCCGAGGGCAAACCGGTCTACGGGTTGAACACCGAACTCGGGGCAGGCCGCGACATCGTGGTCAGTAACGACCGCATCGAGGAGTTCCAGCGACGCACCATCCGCAACAGCAGTGGGGGACTCGGCGTTCCTCTCTCGCGGGAACAGGCGCGGGCCGTCATGTTCGCGCGGCTCGTTGGTTTCACGCGGGGTGGCGCCGGGGTCACTCCCGCCCTCGCCGCGCAGTACCTGCAGTTGCTCAACCGCGACGTGGTGCCGCTGGTCCCGCGCACCGGGTCTGTGGGTGCCGCCGATCTGACCGCTCTCGCCGCGATCGCGGCCGTCGCCACCGGAACCGGTCAGGCGCTGCTGAACGGGGAGACGGTGTCCGGTGCGGATGCGCTCGCCGCGGCGGGGTTGTCCCCGGTGACGTTGCAGGCGCACGAGGGTCTTGCCGTGATGAGCAGTAACGCCTACAGCGTGGGAGTCGGTGCTCTCGTGATTGCTGATCTCCGGGTCATCCTGCGCTCTGCCGACGACGTTCTGTCGCTGTCACTGACCGCGCTCGCCGGGCACAGCACCGGGGGAAATCCGTCGCCGTTCAGCGAGGAGGTGCAGGCCGCGCACCGTGCGCCGGGTCAGGCCGCGTCGGCAGCCCGGGTGCGTGCGTTGCTCGGTGAGGGGCGCACGGCCTCGACGCAGGACCCCATCTCGTTCCGTTCGGCGCCCCAGGTTCACGGGGCGGCGCGGGATGCGATCGAGCAGACGGCGTCGCTCGTCACGCTCGAGCTGAACTCGCGCACCGAGAACCCGCTCGTCGATGTCGAGAGCGGACGGATGATCTCGGGCGGCAACTTCCAGGTCGTCGGGCTCGCGCTCGGCTTCGAGACGCTCCGCATTGCGCTCGGGCACGTGGCTGTGACCAGTGAGCGCCGGTTAGCACGGCTGTCGGGGCTTGCGGCGGACCTGCGGCGTTCTGCCCGGGCGACCGTTCCCGGGCTCATCTGGTATTCGGCGGCGGCCATGGTGGCGGAGATCCGGCACCTGGCGAATCCGGTCTCGCTCGCCGGGACGAGCCTGTCCGAGGACGTGGAGGACCACTCGTCCAACGCAGCGCTCGCGCTGCAACTGCTGGAGCGTTCGGCTGCGCTGACCCGGACGGTGCTGGCGGTCGAGGCGATCGCTGCGGTCGAGTTGGTGATGCTGGCGGATGACCCGTTCGTCGCCAGTGCTGCGTTGCAGCCGCTCGTGGATCTGCTCGCGCCGCTGGTGGCGCGGGCGGGTGGTGCGGGTGCTGGCGCGGGTACTGGTGCTGGTGCGGATGCTGGTGGTGGCGCGGGTGCTGGAACACTCTCCGCACAGGAACTGGTGGATGCGGTCGAGCGGATCCTCTTTCCTTCGGCTAGCTAGTTTTCCCTCGGCCTAGCTCATTCCTGCCGTCTCGCCCGTGAGCCGTTTCTCGAAGTGCAGATAGCTGATCTCTTCGAGGTCGCCGTCGAGGTCGAACAGCGGGCTGTATCCGAGCGCGAGGTACAGCTGCACCGCCTCGGGCTGGCGGGCGCCGGTCGTGAGTGCTGCGACGGAGTATCCGCGGCGCAGTGCCTCGGACTCGAGTTCTGCCATGACGCGTCGGGCGAGACCCTGTCGGCGGTGGGCCGATGATGCCCAGACTCGCTTGATTTCGGCGGTCGTGGCATCCACTTTCTTGAAGGCGCCGCCGGCGATCGTCTCACCGTTCCGCACCAGCAGTAAGAATGCGCCACCGTGGCTCTCGGCGAACAGTTCGGCCGGGTAGCGCGACAGCTCGACGGAGGAGGGGATGCCGTCGTTGAGTCCGTAGCGCTCGTCGTACTCGCGGGACAGCTCCGCGACGAGCGGTGCTGCGCGGGGATCGTCGGCGCTGGTCCAGAGCACGGTGACGGCATCAGAAGTGCCGGCTGTAGCAGTGGCGTCGGTGGCACCGGCGACTGGAATCGTGTGGTCTGTGGTCACGATGCGACGCTACGGTCACCGGTGGTCCCGGTCAAACTGTCGTGAGTCACACTTCGTCATCCCGGTGAGGTGGAGCGGAAGGCGGCCAGCGGGTGCTCAGTGCGTGCCCAGCGCGGGATCAGCGTCGGTCGGGCCAGTCGGGCCAGTCGGGCCAGTCGGGCGGGTCGGGCGGGTCGGGCGGGTCTGGCGTGTCCGGTCGGCCGGGCGGGTCGGGCGGGTGCCGGGGAGGGTCGCCGTCGTTTGCCGGGTCGCGCCTGTCGGGGTGGAACCCGGTGGAGGTGTCGTTTTCGCGGCTCCGGTGTCGATCGATGATCTCGGGCGTCGGGTCCTGGCCTGGTTCCTCACCCGCTGACGCGGGGACGGCCGATGGGTCGCTTGGTGCCGATTGCCGTGGAGGGGTGGGTTCCTCGTTGGCCGAAAGGATGGCGGGCATTTCGAAGGGCATCGGGCCGATGAAGCTGTTCGGTTCGGTGATGTGTGTTCGGCCACTCGGTGACGTCCAATCCAGCCTGCCTCCGCCGATCTGCTTCACGGTCCAGGACGACCTCGCCTTGAAGTTGTGGTGGGACTTGCAGAGGCAGGCGAGGTTGCCGGCGGAGGTCTCGCCTCCGTACTGCCAGTCGATGGTGTGATCGATATCGCACTGGTCGGCTGGGGCGGGGCATCCGGACCCGCCTCGGCAGGTACCGTCGCGGAGGTGCACGAATCGCTTGAGGTCAGCGGGAACTTTGTAGGCGGTACGGCCCACGTTCAGGATCGCTCCGCTCTCCGGTTCGGTGAGGATTCGGAAGAACGAGGGGGCTCGTGCCGAGAGTCTTCTGGCGGTGTCGGGGTCGATGGGGCCGTACCCTTCCATCATTCCCGGCTCCTGACCCTCGTTCATCGCGGTCAGGGCCGGCACCGCGATCAACACCGTCGGTACGACGCCCTTGTCGTATTCCTTGCTCGGGGTGCCGTTGAGTCCGAGGTCGCCGAGGGCATCGGCGCGGAGCTGAGGCAGAGTCCGCTCCTCGTTGGTGCCCTGGAGCGCCCGGGCGGTCTTGTCGATCCGGTTGAAAATGGGGATGATCTTTTCCGCGGAGTCGATGTAGGTGAGGGTGGCCATTCCGTCGGGGCCATTGTCGACCCACACGCTGCGCTCCTTCACCGCGATCTCGTGACGGGTGGCGAGGGAGATCGGGTGGAGTCGTTCGCGGATCACTTTCATCCGCTTCTTGAACTGGCTGACCGTGGTGTCGACCGCCGCGGGGACCACCGCCGCGTCGAACGCGGGGCGGCCTTCCGGCGGCATGCTCCAGGATTCGGTGGTGATCGCTTCCATGTGTCGGAAACTGATCTTTCCGGCCGTCAGCGCCGCGCGGGTCGCGGGGAGTTCGTGGACGAGAGTTTCGGCCCGGTTCACCAGGTCTGACGCGGTGGGCTCCGGAATCCGCAGCGTTACTCCGATTTCCATCGCTGTTTCGCGCTTCGCCGTGATCTCGGGAGTCCAACCTGTGGTGTTGGCCGAGATGATGTTGTTGCGTTCTTCGTACAGGCGGAGGGTCCGCTCCGCGATCTCACAGCGGCGGGCGAGCGTGCGTCGGATCAGGACTTCCCCTTCGGCGATCTCGTCCATCGCTGCACCCAGCTCCTGATCGATCCGGGTCAATCGGGCGAGTCTGGCCGCACGCTTCGCGCGGGCGTCGTCGGCAGGATCGCCGGACCCGCCGGCGGTGCCGGTGGGGTCGTGGGGGTCCTTGTCGAAAGCCATGCATCAATTCAACGCCGAACGAGACTGCTCAAACGGATGTTCGGTTGATCGGTGGAGTTGTGGAGAAACTTGGTGCCTGGGGAGGAGAGGACGTGCGAAAGAAAGAGGAGGCGCGAAAGAAAGAGGGCGCACGGAAGAAGGAGGACGTGCGGAAGAAAGAGGGCGTGCGGAGAGGAGGGAGCCGTGAGAAGCAGTGTCTCCTTACAGGCGCTCCACCAGGGTCGCGTTCGCCATCCCGCCGCCCTCACACATCGCCTGCAGCCCGAACTGGCCACCCGTCTGCTCCAGCGTTCCGAGCATGGTGGTGAGCAGCCGCGTGCCGCTGGATCCCAGGGCATGCCCCAGCGCGATCGCACCGCCACGAGGATTCACGCGCGACGGATCCGCACCCATCTCCGCCTGCCAAGCCAGCGGCACCGACGCGAACGCCTCATTCACCTCGAACGTGTCGATGTCATCAATACCGAAACCCGACCGCTGCAGAATCCGCTCCGTGACTGGAATCACGCCCGTCAGCATCTCCACCGGGTCCGATCCGACAACGGCGAAGTGCCGCAGCCGGGCGCGCGGCGTGAGTCCGAGCAGCGCGGCCTTCTCCTCGCTCATAATCAGGACAGCGGATGCCCCGTCCGTCAGCGGTGACGAATTGCCCGCGGTAATCCGCCAGTCGATCTCGGGGAAGCGTGTCCCGAGGCCTTCGTCGAAGAATGCCGGGGGAAGCTCACCCAGCCGCTGGACGGTGGTTCCCGGGCGAATGGTCTCGTCCACGTCGATACCGGACCCACCGGCCGACCCGACGATCGGCAGCACTTCGCGCGAGAAATCAGCGGCCGTCGCGAGCCGGTGCGACCGCGCGGCGTACTCGTCGAGGTCGTCGCGCGAGAGCTTCCACCGTGCGGCAATAAGCTCCGCCGAGATGCCCTGACCGACCAGTCCGCCGGGGTAGCGCGCGGCGACCATCGGTCCCCACGGGTCGCGTCCCAGCGTCGCCGAATTGATCGGGTTCTTGCTCATCAGCTCGACGCCGCAGGCGATCACGACGTCATACGCGCCCGCGATCACGCCCTGCGCGGCAAAAGCCACGGCCTGCTGGCTCGACCCGCACTGCCGGTCAACGGTGGTGCCGGGGACCGAATCCGGAAAGCCCGCAGCGAGCACCGCGTTCCGCGTGATGTTCACCGATTGCTCGCCGACCTGCGACAGGCACCCACCGATCACGTCGTCGATCAGGCCAGGGTCGAGGTCGTTGCGCACGACCAACTCCCGCAGCACGGTGGCCAGGAGGTCGACGGGATGAAACAAGGAGAGCAGGCCACCCGGCTTGCCCCGCCCCGACGGCGTACGAATCGCATCAACAATGACGGCGTTGGACATGGCCCCACCCTACGCCGGGCTCCCGACGCGAAAAGCGGTCTAGTTACGGCGCCAGCGCCTTCTGGATGCGCTGCGCCGAGACACTCTCCGCGGTCCCGAGATGCTGCGCGAAGAGGCTGACCCGCAGCTCCTCGAGCATCCAGCGAACGCGAACGATCGGCTCCGAGGCATCCGCTGCCAAAGGAATCTTGCCGCCCGCCGCCACGTACCGGGCTGTGGATTTCTGCACCTCGACCATCCACACGCGGTCGCGCGCGACGTCGGTGGGCAGCTTCTCCATGCGCGCGGCGATCCCGCGCAGGTATCGCGTCAGGTGACGCAGCTGCACGGTGCCGGTGCGGGAGATAAATCCGGGGAAGATCAGCCCGGCCAGCTGCTCACGAGCGTCGGTCAGGGCCGGAAGCACTGTCATGCTCGTCGCGGACTTGAGCGCGCGCTCCGCGTCGCGAGCGGCAATGAGAGCGGATGTCACGGAGGTCACGGTCGCGTAAAGCGAGTCAACCAGCCCGGCCGAAATGGCCTGCCGCACAGCGGTGAATTCGTCGCGCGTCCAAATCAGTCCGCCGGACGAGTGTTCGCGCAGCTGAGCGTCCACGGTCGCGACCAGGCAGTCGTCGAACAGCGCCTGCACGTTCTGGTACGGACTCGTCGCCAGCGCGAGCTTCTCGGTCTGCGACAGGTGCTCCCGCACGTAGCCGAGCGGGGACGGGATCCCGAGCAGCAGCAGCCGGCGAATTCCGCCCGCGGTGACGCGCGCCTGATCGGCGGGCGTCGACATCAGCGAGATGGAGACGCTCGTGCCCTTGTCGACAAGAGCGGGATAGGCGCGGATGACAGTACCGCCCCTCCTCGTATCGATCAGTTTCGGCAGCTCATCGAAGTCCCACGTCGTCAGGCCGTCACGCTCGAGCGCGTGCGGGGTCGACGCAACGGCGAGGGATTCCCGTACGCGGGTCTTGAGCTTCAGCTTGAGGGACTCGAGGTCCTTGCTGCGCGCTACCTCTTTGCCCTGGTCGTTGATCACGGCGAAGGTCATTCGCAGGTGTGGCGGGACGCGGTCGTCCTCGAAATCGTCGAGGGTGACCGGCGTGTACGTCTTGCGTTGGATCTGCTGCGCGAGATATTCCGTCAGGCGCATCTGCTCGAGCTCTTCAGGCTCTGTGGAGGGGAGGTCCTCGAGCAGCTTGCGTGCCCAGTCGTTTGCGGGCACCACGTTACGCCGGATCGCCTTGGGCAGGCTCTTGATGAGAGCAACAACGAGGTCGTCACGCATTCCCGGAACCTGCCAGTCGAAACCGGCGGGTGACAGGCGCGCGAGCACCGCAAGGGGGATGTGGACGGTAACGCCATCGTCCTCGGCGCCCGGCTCAAACCGGTACGAGAGGGAGAGGCGCTGGTCGCCCTGCTGCCACGAGGTGGGGAACTCATCCTCGTCTACGGTGGTGTCTTCCGCGAGTACCTCGGCCGTCATGGTGAGGAGATCCGGGGTGTCCCGACGCGTCTTGCGCCACCAGCCCTCAAAGGACCGAACCGAATATACGTCTTCGGGAATGCGACGCTGGTAAAACTCGAAGACCGCTTCGTCGTCGTAGAGGATGTCGCGGCGACGAGTGCGCTCCTCGAGCTCTGCGAGCTCGGCGCGGAGCGCTCGGTTTGCGCGATCGAAGTCGTAGTTGTGGTCGTTCTTCGGATCGGTGGGCCATTCGCCCTCGACGAGCGCGTGACGGATGAACAGCTCACGTGCGTATGCGGGGTCGATCCGCACGAACTGGGCACGGCGCTTCAGGATGATTGGCACGCCGTAGAGCGTGACGCGTTCCCAGGCGACGGCCGCGCCCTGCTTCTTTTCCCAGTGGGGTTCGCTGTAGCTGCGCTTGAGCAGATCGCCGGCGATCGGCTCGGCCCATGCCGGATCGATCGCGGCGTTCATGCGGGCAAAGAGCCTGCTCGTCTCGACAAGCTCGGCGCTCATGACGGCAGCGGGGGCCTTCTTGGCGAGGGCCGACCCGGGGAACAACACGAACCGCACCTGGCGGGCCCCAACGTAGTCGCGCTTGACGGCGTCGCGGATGCCGATCTGGCTGAGCAGTCCGGCGAGCAGCGAGCGGTGGATGCCGTCGGGGTTCACGCTCGCGTCACCGATGTGAAGCCCGAGGGGAGTCGCCTGGCGGGACAGCTGACGGTAGACGTCCTGCCACTCCCGGATGCGCAGGTAGTTCAGGTACTCCGACTTGCACAGGCGCCGGAACGCGCTGCTGGACAGTTCCGCCTGCTTCTCCTCCAGGTAGTTCCAGAGGTTGAGCAGCGTGAGGAAGTCGCTGGTCACATCGTTGAAGCGGGCGTGCTTCTCGTCCGCCTGCGCGCGACGCTCGAGCGGCCGCTCCCGGGGATCCTGAATGCTCAGCGCTGCCACGATTGCGAGCACCTCGCGCGTGGTTCCCTGCTGCTTGGACTCCACGACCATGCGGGCAAGCCGCGGGTCGATGGGAAGCTGCGTGAGCTGCTTGCCGATGCGCGTGATCTCCGGTTCGCCCGTCGCCGACACGGCACCAAGCTCGCGGAGCAGGTCGAGGCCGTCCTTGATTCCGCGGGAGTCCGGCGGCTGCAGGAACGGGAACTTCGCGATGTCCCCGAGCCCCAGCGAGATCATCTGCAGGATGACGGCCGCGAGGTTCGTACGCAGGATCTCCGGCTCGGTGAACTCGGGGCGCTTCAGGAAGTCCTCTTCCGAGTACAGCCTGATCGCAATGCCCGCACTGGTGCGGCCCGACCGACCCGAGCGCTGGTTCGCCGACGCCTGCGAGATAGCCTCGATCGGCAGTCGCTGGATCTTGGACCGCACGCTGTAACGGCTGATGCGCGCCGTTCCGGCATCGATGACGTACTTGATGCCCGGCACCGTCAGCGAGGTCTCCGCGACGTTGGTCGCGAGCACGATTCGCCGGCGGGTGCCCGCGGCGGTCGACGGCTGGAACACCTTGTGCTGGTCAGCGGCCGACAGGCGCCCGTAGAGGGGCAGCACCTCGGTGTGCGGCAGGTTGCGGCCACGGATCGAGTCCTCCGCGTCGCGGATCTCGGTCTCGCCGCTCAAAAAGACGAGGACGTCACCGGATGACTCGCGCCCGAGTTCATCCATGGCTGCGTTAATTCCCTCGAGGTAGTCCTTATCGGCGGCGGAGTTGCCCCCACCGGCCGAGGTGTCGTCGTCCGGGTCATCCGTCTCCACCGCATCTGCGACGAGCGGACGGTAACGCACCTCTACCGGGTACGTGCGGCCGGTGACCTCAATGATCGGGGCGCCCTCGAAGTGGCGGGAGAAGCTCTCGGGGTCGATCGTCGCCGACGTCACGATGACCTTGAGGTCGGGGCGCTGCGGTAGGAGGTTCTTGAGGTATCCGAGGAGGAAGTCGATCGTGAGGCTGCGCTCGTGCGCCTCGTCGATGATGATGGCGTCGTACTTGCGCAGCAGGCGGTCGCGGTGGATCTCGTTGAGGAGGATTCCGTCGGTCATCAGCTTGATGCGCGTGTTCTTGCCGACGCGATCGGTGAACCGCACCTGGTAGCCGACGAGGTCGCCGAGTTCGGTTCCGAGTTCCTCGGCGATGCGCTCGGCGATGGTGTGCGCGGCGATGCGGCGGGGCTGCGTGTGTCCGATGCTGGTGCGACCGAGCTCGAGCAGGATCTTCGGCAGCTGCGTCGTCTTGCCCGAGCCGGTCTCGCCGGCGATGATGACGACCTGGTTCGCGGAGATGATGTCGGCGATGTCCTGACGCCGCTGGCTGACGGGCAGGTCCTCGGGGTAGGTGATGACGATCGGCAGCGGGGGAGTCTCGGGTGCGGCGGCGGTGGCGCGCGGCGGACGGCGGTCGGAGTTGCGAGGCTGCGTCGCGTCGCCCTCGCGCGGGCGGCGGTGGTCGGAATTGCGGGATGACCCGCGCTGCTGTGCGCCCTCGGGAAGTGGAGAACCGGGCTGAGGTGCGTCAGGCGTGGTCTCCGCGGTGGCTGTCGAGTTCTCAGGAGCGCTGTCGCGGGGTTCCGCAGTCACCGGGGCACCGGTGCCGGAGGGGGCCGAACTGCGGCGGGGTCGACGGCGACGCCGGTTCGGTGTGGGCGCGCCCTCGTGGGGCTGGCCATTTTCGGGGGAAGTCATGAGCGTTCTATCTTAAGGCTCGGGAGCCCGTCACCGTCGGTGGGGCGCTGCGCCGGGGCATCCGCTCATCGACGCATGCGCACGACCCGCCACGTCGCGGCGAGTGCGATCCCCACTGGTATTGGGGATCTCTCACGGATAGCGTGATTGGCGTGGGTGTAGTCATCATCATGGCGGTCGCCGCCGTTATCGTGTTCGTGGTCGTGATTCTCTGTTCGAACGGGGTCATCCGGCGTAATCACGTCGTGGGGCTGCGGATTCCGGCCGTTCTCGCGTCGGACGACTCGTGGCGCGAGGGGCATCGCGTCGCGGTGGTGCCGACGGGTGTCGGGGTAGCCGTGTCCGTGATTGTCGTGCTGGCGTGCTGGCTGGATCCCGCCCTTCGGGACGCGGGCCCGGCGATCGCGGTGGCCACCCTCGTGATTCCGCTGGTGTGGGCGGCGATTCGCGCCAACCGGCTGGCGTAGCTGCCAGCGATATCTCCTGCCAGTCGGAATCTCCGCTCGCGGATGCACGCAAACCGGTTGATGTTACGGAGCACTAACGTTGCGGGGGAGCCCGCCGCACCGCGACACAGACGCAGCACCCCGCACCACCGAGAGGACGACACCGATGTTGTACGCAGACACCACCCCCGCCGCCAAGCGCGAGACGTTCCGCGCGCGGCTCGCCAGCGGCGAGGTTCTCCAGTTTCCCGGGGCGTTCAACCCGCTCTCGGCCAAGCTCATCGAGGACAAGGGTTTCGACGGCGTCTACATCTCCGGCGCGGTCATCAGCGCCGACCTCGGTCTCCCCGACATCGGCCTGACGACGCTCAGCGAGGTCGCCCAGCGGTCGTCTCAGATTGCGCGGATGACCCACCTGCCGTCACTCGTGGATGCGGACACCGGTTTCGGCGAACCCATGAACGTTGCCCGCACCGTGCAGACTCTCGAAGACGCGGGTGTCGCCGGCCTGCACATCGAGGACCAGGTCAATCCGAAGCGTTGCGGCCACCTCGACGGCAAGGCCGTGGTGGACGCCGATACCGCGATCAAGCGGATCCGCGCTGCAGTGCAGGCCCGCCGCGACCCCAACCTGCTGATCATGGCGCGCACCGACATTCGCGCCCTCGAGGGCGTGCAGTCCGCGATCGACCGGGCGAAGCAGCTCGTGGATGCCGGAGCGGACGCCATCTTCCCCGAGGCCATGGCCACGCTCGAGGAGTTCGCCGCGGTGCGGGCCGCCATCGATGTGCCGATCCTCGCGAACATGACCGAGTTCGGCAAGAGCGAGCTGTTCACGAAACAGCAACTCGCCGACGTCGGTATCAACATCATCATCTACCCGGTCAGCCTTCTGCGGCTGGCAATGGGAGCCGCCGAGCGCGGCCTCGACGAGCTGAAGTCCGGCGGGACGCTGCAGCCGGTCGTGCCGGAAATGCAGACCCGCGCCCGCCTCTACGAACTTCTCGACTACGAGGACTACAACGCGTTCGACGCCGGAGTCTTCAACTTCCAGGTGCCCGGTGGGCCGGTGCCCACCGGAATCTAGCGCGCCACACCCATCCGCGGGGCAACATTGCGAAATGGGTCAGCCTCTTACGGAGTGTGACCGCGACGGTCGCCCTCCGGCCGGCAGCTGCCTACCGTCGAAGCATGCCGACACCCGTCACTCCCTCCTCCGAACCCGCCCGCGACGGACACGTGATTCTCGGTGCGACCGTCCGCACGCTCGGCGCGTGGCCATCGGGCTGGCGGTACCCGGGTGCGCACAGGGATCCGCTGAATGACCCGGCAGCGCTCCGGGCGATCGCTCACACGGCCGAGGCCGCGGGACTGCAGTTCCTTTACTTCGGTGACTGGCTCGCCACCGATGCCGAGTTCGAGCTGACCGACCCCTACCTCCTCGCCCGCATCGAGCCGTTCGCCGCGGTGAACTATCTCGCCGCCGTGACCGAGCGGATCGGCCTCATCGCCACCGCCAACTCCGCGCACTCCGAGCCGTACACCGTCGCCCGCTCGTCCGCCTCCCTCGACATCCTCAGCGCTGGGCGCGCGGGCCTGTCGGTCGCCAGCAGCGCCGAGATCCGCTCCGCAGCAAACTTCGGGTGGGCCACCGTACACAGCGACGCCGACCGCTTCCGCTCCGCGGGTGAATTCGTCGAGATTCTCCGCGGCCTCTGGGACAGCTGGGACGACGACGCGTTCATAGCGGATGCCGCGACCGGCCGGCTCATCGACGCCGCGGGCCTCCACATCCTCGATTACGTCGGCCAGGTGCACGCGGCCCGGGGACCGCTGAACGTGGTGCGACCCCCGCAGGGTCATCCGCCCATCGCCGTCGCCGGCACCGCACCCAACGCCCGCGACCTCGCCACCCGGGAAGCGGACATCTCGTTCGTCTCGCCCGGCACGTTCGACGAGGCAGTCGAGTCCTACCGCTCCACCAAGAACGAGGTCGCACTCGCCGGCCGCGAACCGGAGGAGTTCGTCATCATCAGCCCGCTGCTGCCCATCGTCGCGCCCACCCGCGCCGGGGCGTGGGAGATCTACGACCGCCTGGTGGATCTGGTCGTCGTCGAAGAGTCGGATGGCGCGGCCGCGGTGGCGCCCCTCCCGACGAACCGCACCATCAAACGACTGTCGAGCGTGCTCGGCGTGCAACTGGCGGGCGTGCCGCTCGACCTGGAGGTGCCCGCCCGCAGCGCCGGACGATTCAGCAGCCTCGGCAAGGCGCTTCTGCAGGTGGTGCGCGAACGCTCGGGCCGCACCATTGGCGGGGAACGCCCGGTCACGTACCGGCACCTGCTCGTGGCCCACGCGGTTCCGGCGCCGGTGCTCGTCGGATCCGTCACCGATGTCGCCGACCACATCGAGCTGTGGTTCCGCGGCCGCGCCGTCGACGGATTCACCATTCTCTCGGCCTTCGTGGGCGAACAATTCGATACGTTTGCCTCACTGGTGGTTCCCGAACTCACGCGCCGTGGTCTCTTTCCGCACGGGTACGAGGGCGCAACGTTGCGCGATCACCTGGGGTTGCCGGCGGTTCCGAGCCGGTCGGTGACGACCCCGGTGCCACCCGTGACATCCGCACCATTTTCATCCGCTCTACCGACATTCGAAGGACGAACCCGTGGCTGACCTCACCCCCATTTCCGCCGACCAGGCCCGCGCACGCATCGAGGGTGGCGCGCTGCTCGTGGATGTCCGCAGCGAGGCCGGGCGCGAGTCCGCCGGAACGATCACCGGCGCGACCATCGTCGCGAAGGACGAGGTCGCCGCGTTCGCCGCCCGCACCGCTCCCGACCGCGACATCGTCGTGTTCTGCGGCAGCATCGACGGCTCCGGGCCGTTCGTGAACTTCCTCGACGAGCAGGGTTTCAGCCACGTCGACCACGTCGACGGTGGGTTCGACGCGCTGCGGGCTGCCGGCGTTGAGTGAGCTGTCCCGCCTCGACGTCGACACCGTCGTCATCGGTGGCGGCGCCATGGGGTCGGCAACTGCCCGCGCGCTCGCCCTGAAGGGAGTTGACGTTCTGCTGCTCGAGCGGTTCGAACCCGGGCACAAGAACGGGGCCTCGCACGGGGCATCCCGCAACTTCAACGTTTCCTACGCTGACCCGACCTACGTGGCGATGCTGCGCGAGGCGTTGCCGCTGTGGCGCGGGCTCGAGGGTGAGACCGGGCTTCCCGTGCTCGAGCTCACCGGGATCGCCAATCACGGTAACAACCCCGACTTCCCGCTGATTCATGAGGCCCTGAGTGCCGCGGGCATTCCGTCGGAGGCGCTGTCGGTGGCCGAGGCGGAGCGTCGGTGGCCCGGCATCCGCTTCGACACGACCGTGCTCTACACGCCCGAGGCCGGCCGGCTCAACGCGGATGCCGCAGTCGCCGCGCTGCAGGCGTCCGCGGTCACGCATGGCGCGCAGGTGCGGCACGGTGCCCGCGTTCTCTCGGTGCGCGTGCTCGGCGACGACCGGGTGAGCGTGCTGATCGAGACGCCCACCGGCGAGGAGACCATCGTCGCCCGCCGCGCCGTCGTCACCGTGGGCGCGTGGACGCAGAAGCTTCTCGGCGACGTGCTCGAACTGCCGTCGCTCGTCGTCACGCAGGAGCAGCCCGCCCACTTCGCGGTGCGCGACCCCGACATCGTGTGGCCCGGGTTCAATCACGCGCCCGACCCGACGTCCGCCGACTACGACTGGTGGTACACGGGCATCTACGGCATGTTCACCCCGGGCGAGGGCGTGAAAGCCGGGTGGCACGGCAGCGGCCCCCTCACCGATCCGGACGCCCGCACGTGGCTGCCGGAGCCTGCCCAGCTCGCGGCGCTGCAGCGCTACGCCCGCGAGTGGCTGCCGGGCACAGATCCGGACGACTTCGTGCCGATCAGCTGCACCTACACGACGACCGCGGACTCGAACTTCGTGCTCGACCGGGTCGGTCCCGTCGTGGTCGGCGCCGGGTTCTCGGGCCACGGTTTCAAGTTCACTCCCACCGTCGGCCGGATTTTGGCGGACCTGGTGGATGACTCTGCGCCGGCGCCCGCCCTGTTCGGGCTGCGTTCCCGGCGCTGACCCACCGGCCCGGGGCATCCGCCCCTCGGTTTCGCCGCGGGCCCTGCGTTCCCTGCCGCCCCACCTCACGTCCCCCGCAATGCCCCGCACCCTCCCGGTGCGGGGCATTCGTGGTTTCGGGGGCGAATAGTCTCCCGATCCGCGTCGCCACGTCAACGATGTTGCGCTTCATGACGCGTGTGACGCTCCGTGAAGGGGCACGCGTGACCGCGCAATGACGCCGTTCTACCGTCGCTACATACACACCGCTGATATTGCGACGCGGCTGTATGCAGCACCCGCCCCATTCACCCACAACGACTACTTGCACGAGAGGAGCGAACGTTGACGACGACAACCCCGCCGCGGACTGACCAGAACAACGCCACCGCCGATGCCGACGGACGCCCCACCGTGTCGGCTAACGCCGTACCGGAGGGTGTGAACCTCAGAGCGCTCGCCGAGCGTCGCGTGATTCCCCTGCGTCACCCGGTGCGCTGGGTCATCACCGCACTCGTGCTCGTCGTACTGCTGAACTTCGGGCAGACGCTCTTCACCAACCCGGCGTGGGAGTGGGCGAAGGTCGGCAAGTGGTTCTTCAGCCCCGCCATTCTCGCCGGGCTGCAGCTAACCCTGCTGGCCACGGGTATCAGCGCGGTCGTCAGCTTTCTCGGCGGAATCGTGGTCGCTCTTGGCCGGCTGTCGGGCAACCCCATCCTCAGCGGTGCGAGTTGGCTCTACATCTGGGTGTTCCGCTCGGTGCCGCTCATCCTCGTGCTCATCTTTCTCTACAACCTGGGCAGCCTGTATCCCACGATCGGCATCGGCATCCCCTTCGGTCCTCAGTTCGAGGTGCAAACGTTCACCCTGCTGAGCGACCTGACCCTCGGGGTCATCGGGCTGAGCCTCAGCGAGATTGCGTACTCGGCCGAGGTGGTGCGGTCGGGTCTGCTCGCCGTCGACCAGGGACAGCACGAGGCGGCGAAGTCGCTCGGCATCCCGCGCCGGCGGCAGTTCACCCGGATCGTTCTGCCGCAGGCGTTGCGGTCGATCGTGCCGGCCTACGTCAACCAGATCGTCGGTCTGCTCAAGGCGAGCTCGCTGCTGTTCTACGTGTCGTTGCTCGACCTGTTTGGTGTGGTGCAGAACCTCGGCAGCACGTATCCGACGGACATCATCCCGCTGCTGGTGGTGGCGACCATCTGGTACCTGATCCTCACCAGCGCGATCTCGATCATCCAGTACTACGTCGAGCGCTTCTACGCGCGAGGCACGACCCGCACCGCGCTGCCGCTCACCCCGTTCCAGCGCGTTCGTGCCGCAGCGAACTCACTCCGAGGAGACTCCCTATGACCACGTCAGCTCCCGCCCAGACCTCGACCGCCGTCGACACAGCCGCGGCAACCGCCGCCGCCGGTGACCCGACCACGGCCGTCGAGATTCACAACGCGACCAAGTCGTTCGGTGACCGCCAGGTACTCAAGGGCGTCGACCTCACGGTGAAGAAGGGCACGGTGACAGTGATCCTCGGTCCGTCGGGCTCCGGCAAGTCCACCCTGCTGCGCGCGATCAACCATCTCGAAAAGCTCGATGAGGGATACGTGGTCGTCGGCGACGAACTGGTCGGCGTGCGCGTCGTCGGAGATCGCTTCAAGGAGCTGCACGAGAAGCAGATCCTGCGCCAGCGCTCGAAAATCGGATTCGTCTTTCAGAACTTCAACCTGTTCCCGCACCTCACCATCCTCGAGAACATCGTCGAGGCGCCCATTTCGCTCGGCATCAAGCCGAAGGCCGCCCGCGAGCTGGCTCGCACACTGCTGGAGCGGGTGGGGCTTGCGGACAAGCAGTCCGCGTATCCGCGGCAGCTCTCGGGCGGACAGCAGCAGCGGGTGGCCATCGCCCGCGCTCTGGCCTTCGATCCGGAGCTGATCCTCTTCGACGAGCCCACGTCGGCGCTCGATCCGGAACTGGTGGGCGAGGTCCTCGGAGTCATCCGCACGCTCACCGGAGGCGGCACAACACTCATCGTCGTCACCCATGAAATCGGCTTCGCCCGCGAGTGTGCCGACTGGATCGTGTTTCTCGATGAGGGGCGGATCGTCGAGCAGGGCCGTCCCGAGGACGTACTCGACCGTCCGCGCGAGCGCCGCACCCAAGACTTCCTCAGCAAAGTGCTGTGAAGACCGTCCCCACCACGAACCACAGCACCTAAGGAGAAACGTGCCCTCGAACACAGCCCGACTGTTGCGTACAGCCGGAACCCTCATACTCGCCGCGTCGTTGGTCACGGCCGTCGCCGCCTGCTCATCCGGAGCGGAGGCCGAATCAACCAAGGGATCGGTCACCGTCGCAGACTTCGCCGCGGACGCAGGCACCAAGACCGTCATCAAGGTCGATCAGGTCGACTCGATTCGCAAGCAGCTGCCCGAGTCCGTCATTAAGAGCGGCAAGTTCGTTATCGGCGTTGGCGCGCTGCCTGCAGGCTTCCCGCCGCTGGCGTTCACCGGCGACGACCAGAAGACACTGACCGGAGCGGAGCCCGACCTCGGTCGTCTCGTCGCCGCGGTCTTCGGCCTCGAACCCGTGATCAAGAACGCCACGTGGGACAACCTGTTCGTCGGGATCGACACCGGTGCCACGAACGCCGGATTCTCGAACATCACCGACACCGAGCAGCGCAAGGAGAAGTACGACTTCGCTTCGTACCGCCAGGACAACCTCGGTTTCGAGGTGCTGAAGGACAGCGCGTGGAACTTCGACAGCGACTACGAGAACCTCGCTGACCAGACCGTCGCCGTGAGCGCCGGAACCAACCAGGAGAAGCTGCTGCTCGAATGGCAGACCAAGCTCAAGGCCGAGGGCAAGAAGCTCGAGATCAAGTACTACCCGGACGCCAACTCGACGTACCTCGCACTGAACTCCGGAAAGATCGACGCCTCGTTTGGCCCGAACCCGGGAATCGCTTACCACGCGCTGCAGGACGCCAAGTCGGCAAACCCGACCCGCGCCGCCGGCACGTTCTCCGGGGCCGGCGAGTCGCTGCAGGGCCTGATCGCCGCCACCACCAAGAAGGACAGCGGTCTCGCCGAACCCCTGGCTGCCGCGATCAACTACCTGATCGACAACGGCCAGTACGCCACGTGGCTCGAGGCCTACAACCTCACCAATGAGGCTGTTGCCAAGTCCGAGATCAACCCTCCCGGACTGCCGATCACCAACCAGTAACTCGTGCCGTGGTGACTGCTCTGCATCGCGACACGTGAACGCCTTCGGCCGCTGCGCCTCCCCTCCTCGGGACGTGCAGCGGCCGAATTCATGACCGGATCTGATCCCCGAACCTCCACGACAGGAAGGCACCATGGCTGCAGCAGGCACACCGCGCGTCCCGTCGTCGCTTCCCACGACGCCGAGCACCACCTACCTGGAGGCGCAGACTCTTCGCACCGAAAAGGCCGCCCGCGCCGCCGTGCCGGTCACATCGCCGTACGGCGGCGCTCCCGCCGATCTCGCCACGGCGGTGCGCGCGGCCGTTGACGACATCGCCGGCGAGACCGTAGCGCTCTCGCAACGGATATTCGCCCTCGCCGAGGAGGCGTTTCATGAGGTGGAGAGTGTGCAGAGCATCGTCGGGACGCTCGCGGCCCGGGGCATCCACTCGTCCGTTGGTGTATTTGGTCTTGAGACTGCCTTCATGGCCCAGATCGGTGACCCCGCCGGGCCGACCATCGCAATTCTCGCGGAGTACGACGCGCTGCCCGGCATCGGTCACGGCTGCGGCCACAACATCATTGCGGCGAGCGCGGTCGGCGCCTTTCTCGCGCTGGCGAGCATCGCCGACCGGCTTCCCGGGCGCGTGGTGCTGCTGGGCACGCCCGCCGAGGAGGGCAACAGCGGCAAGGAACTGCTCGCGCGCGGCGGTGCGTTCGACGCAGTGGATGCCGCGATCATGGTGCATCCCTTCGGCTACGACGCGCTCGATCATCCGTTCATCGGCCGGCGTATTCTGCGAGTGACGCACACGGGTGTGGCCGCGCACGCGTCCGCTGCCCCGTTCATGGGACGCAACGCGCTCGACGCCGTCGCGCTCAACTACCAGGCAGTCGGGTTTCTGCGCCAGCACCTGCCACCCGGCGACCGGGTGCACGGCATCATCACCGCCGGCGGAGACAGGCCCAGCATCGTTCCGCAGTCCGCAACCATCGAGTACTACCTGCGCTCCCCGGATGCCGCCACGCTTGCCGAACTGAGCCTGCGTCTGGAAGACATCGCGGCCGGGGCGGCGCTCGCGACGGGCACCGGGTTCACTCTCGAGTGGGATCCACAGCCGTACACGCTGCCCACCCGGTTCAACGGTCCGTTGGGTGAGCGCTGGGCTGTGCGACAGGCCGAGCGTGGGCGCCAAGTGCTGACCCGGGCCGTGGTGCCCAGCGAACTGGCGGCATCCACCGACTTTGGCAACGTGAGCGTGCGGGTGCCGGGCATTCATCCCACGATCGCGGTGAGCCCACCGGACGTGGCGCTGCACACCGCAGAGTTCGCCGAGTACGCCCGGTCGCCCGCGGGAGACCGCGCCGCGCTCGACGGGGCATACGGGCTCGCCCTCACCGCTCTTGACTATCTCGCCGACCCGCACCTGCGGGCCGCCGTCGACCGCGACTTTGTCGAGGCCGGCGGAGTTATCGATGTTGAAAGGTACTTCTCATGACGACACCAGTCGTGTACGCACTCCACGAGAACCCCGAGTGGTTCGGCCCGTTCCGCGCGGCATTCGAAGCCGAGGGAGTGCCGGTCGTCGAGTGGCTGCTCGTCGACGGCGTGCTCGACCTCGACGAGGTTCCACCCGACGGCATCTTCTGGTCGCGCATCAGCGCGTCGTCACACACCCGCGGGCACGGCCTGACCAAGGAATACACCCGCTCCGTGCTCAACTGGCTGGAGGCTCACGGCCGCCGCACGGTCAACGGACGGCGGGTACTTGAGCTCGAGGTCAGCAAGGTCGACCAGCTCACGGCGCTCAAAGCATTCGGCATCGACGTGCCGCGCACCCGTGCCGTCATCGGCAGCCAGCACATCGTGGAGGCAGCCCGCACCTTTCCGACGCCCTTCATCACCAAGCACAACCAGGGCGGCAAGGGCCTCAGCGTTCATCGCTTCGACAGTGTCGCTGAGCTCGACGCCTGGGTGAACTCGGACGACTTCGAGGAGCCGCAGGACGGAATCACCCTCGTGCAGGAATACCTGGCCCCGGCCCAGCCTCGCATCACCCGCGTTGAAATCGTCGACGGTGAGCTGGTGTACGCCATCACGGCGGACACGGCCCGCGGCGGATACCAGTTGTGCCCCGCGGACGCGTGTGAAGTGGATGCCACGACCGGCGCGCTCATCACGCCACCGGGTGCCACCATCAAGCCCGGCGCCGGGCAGAAACTGTTTGCCCTGCGGGAGGGATTCGAGCATCCCGTCGTCGAGCAGTACCGCGCGTTCACCCGGGCGCACGGTATCGAGGTCGCCGGCATCGAGTTCATCGAGACCGTGGATGGCCGCGTGGTGACGTATGACGTCAACACCAACACGAACTACAACGCGGACGTGGAGGCTGTTGCGCCACGGTCGGGTCCCCGCCAGATCGCGCGGTTGCTGGGGAGGGTGCTGCGCGAGGAGTATCCGACGGCCAGGTAGCGTCATAGCCAGAACACCCAGAGACGGAGATTCGACGTGACCCAGTCAGCGCGTGCCCGCACCGACGCGTCGCGTCACGACACGCTCGCGCTCGTGTGCTGCGTGGGTGCCGGGTTCGCCACCCTGCTCGACTCCTCGGTCGTCACCTACGCCGTGCCCTCGCTCGCAGACTCCCTCGCGGCACCGACGAGCGGTATCCAGTGGTTTCTCGCCGCCTACTCGCTGACCTTCGGGGTCGGGCTGGTTCCGGGCGGCCGGCTCGGGGATGCGTACGGTCGGCGTCCGCTGTTTCTCGTGGGCCTTGTGCTCTTTCTCGCCGGGGCGTTGTTCTCCGGCTTCGCTCCCACCATCTGGGTCGCGGTGGGCGCGCGGGCGGCTCAGGGGATCGGCGCGGGGCTGGTCAGCGCCCAGGTGCTCGGAATCATCCAGGACAGGTTCGCGGGAGCGCGGCGGGTGAGGGCGCTCGCCGCGTACACCGTTGCTGGTGCCGCCGCCGCGGTGGTTGGTCCTCTTGCCACGGGAGCGTTGCTGGGCATTCTGCCCGCTGACGTGGCCTGGCGTGCCATCCTGTTGCTCAACGTTCCGTTCATTGCGGCGACTCTCGTTCTGGCCATCAGGTTTATCCCCGCGGTCGCCCGCCAGCCGCGCCGGGTCGACCTGGACCTGCCGGGCGTTGCCGGTGTTGCCGCGCTCGTGCTCATCGTGACCATGCCGGTGATTGATCCCGGCATGGGGTCAACGGGAATCGCGACCATCGTGGTCGCCAGCGTCGCACTGATCGTGGCGCTCGTGTTCTGGGAGCGTCGGTACTCGCGCCGCGGACGGGTGCCGCTGTTCGTTCCGGCGCTCATGCGGTCGCGGGGATTCATTCGCGGCAACGTGATCGCGTTGACCTGGTTTGGAAGTGCCCTCGGCCAGGGGACCGTGTTGACCATTTTTCTGCTGCAGGGAGTTGGTCTGTCGGCACTGGGCGCCGCGCTCGTGCTGATCCCGGGCGCCGCGGCGCGCGTCGTCGCCTCCTCGTTCAGCTCGCGGGTGTTCGCGCGCGTCGGCCCGGTGCTGATCACCGTGGCACTCGCCGTGCAGGTCGCCGCGGTAATCACTCTGGTGAGCGTGAGCGACACCGTGGAGGGCGGGGCGTTGCTCGCTGCGTTCACCACGTTCGAGGTGGTGGTGGGAATCGCATCCGGGCTGCTCGAGCCGCCCCTGCGCGCTGTCACGCTTGGCTTCTCGGCTGCCCCGTTCCACGGTGTCGCCGCCTCGTTCCTGCAGCTCAGCCAGCGCCTGAGTGCCACGTTCTGTGTCGCGCTTGTCACGGGGCTGGTGCTGTCGGGCGGTGGGGGCGCGCACGCGGCCTCAGTCGAGGGGCTGCGGCTCGGGTTGCTCGCCTGCGCTGTGCTGCTGGGGATCGCCTTCGCCGCCTCCTGCGCGCGGTGGAAACTGCCGATTTCTTAGTACTCCAGCGCGTCGGCCGCGACAACATTACGTCATGTTTCGTTGATTGCGGCGAATGTCATATTTCGTCCGGTGAGGCACTCCTGCGAACTAGCGTCAGGCCATGACGACTCACACGGACACCCTCACGCAGGCGCAGCGCATTTCCGCGTCACCCGCCCCTACCGGCACGGCTGACTTTGCCGCCGAGTGGCTGCGGTGGCACGCCCGACACGAGGAGCAGCGCGCCGACAAACACGGCTTCCTCGCGATCACTGGGCTGCACTGGCTGACGAAGGACCCCACACGGTTCGACGACGCCCCGGGACTCTGGTCGACGGGAGAAGCCGGCCCGGTGGTCGAACTCGAGGCGGGCGAGTCGCTCGTTGTCCAGGACGCCGAAGTGACCGGTCGCTACGAGTTCGGCGTAATCGCCGAGCGCGGCAGTCGCCTCGCCAGCTCCGGTGACGCCGCCCTCGAGGTCGCCCGGCGAGGCGGACATGACATTCTGCGCCCGAGGCATCCCGAACATGTCCTTCGCACGGAGTATGTGGGCACACCCACCTATGCGCCCGACCCGGGCTGGAAGGTGGAGGGGCGGTTCGTGCCCTTCGATCAGCCGCGGGAGGTGACGGTGGGAGCCGCGGTGGAGGGCCTGTTGCACGTGTACGAGGCGCCGGGCGTCGTGCAGGTCGAAATCGACGGCCAGAGCATGTCGCTCACGGCGTTCAACGGTCACGCCCCGGGAAGCCTCCTCGTGCTCTTCACCGATGCGACCAGCGGCATCACGACGTATGCCGCGAACCGCGCGCTGAACATTGACGCCCCGGACGCCGACGGACGGGTCGTTGTTGACTTCAACCGGTCGACGAACCTCCCCTGCGCCTACACCGACTTCGCGACGTGCCCGTTGCCGCCAGCGGAGAACCGCCTGGCGGTCGCCATCACCGCGGGCGAGAAGATTCCGACCGAGCGCGGAGGGGCGGCGTCATGAGTGAGCACCTCCACCTCTCGGTCGCCCTCGACGGCGCCGGCTGGCACCCGTGGGCGTGGAAGGACGCGCGGGTTCGCCCGGCGGCCCTCTTCGGCGCCGACTACTGGATCGAGCAGGTAGCCACCGCCGAACGCGGGCTGCTCGACTTCGTCACCATCGAGGACTCGTTCGCCCTCCAGACCGGCGCGGCATTCACCCACGACGACCGCACCGACCACGTAACCGGCCGTCTCGACGCCGTCGAACTGGCCGCCCGCATCGCCCCCGAGACCACCCGCATCGGACTCGTGCCGTCGACCGACACCCTGCAGACGGAGCCGTTCCACCTCGCGTCGGCGCTCGCCACCGTCGACTTCGCCAGCCGCGGTCGCGCCGGCTGGCGTGTGCGTGCCGGCGGTGCCCGCGAGTCCGAGAACTTCGGACGCCGTGAGACCTTCGAGCTGACCCTCGACTGGTACCGCACGCCGGAGGGGCAGGCGCAGATCGCGCGTCAGTTCGACGAGGCGGTCGACGTGATCGAGGTTGTTCGCCGGTTGTGGGACAGCTGGGATGACGACGCGGTGATTCGGGATGTCCCGACGGGACGTTTCTTCGACCGCGACCGGGTACACCACGTGAACTTCGAGTCGAGCTCCTTCAGCATCGCCGGTCCATCCATCACCCCGCGACCTCCGCAGGGACAGGTGGTGGTCACGGCACTCGGGCACGCGACGGTTCCGTACCGCCTCGCCGCCCGCGGGGCGGACGTGCTGTTCGTCACCCCGACCTCGACGGAGGATGCCGCCCGCATCGTGGCCGAGGTGCGCGAGCTGGAGATCGAGGTCGGACGTACCCTCCCGCCGCTGCGGATCTTCGCCGACCTCGTTGTGCTGATCGACGCCACGAGCGCAGCGGCGTCCACCCGGCTGGAACGCTGGAACGAGCTCGACGGAGCCGCGTACGTGAGTGACGCGTTCATCGTTGCCGCGTCGGCTTCTGAGCTGGCAGATCTGCTTGAGGAGTGGCGTGACGCCGGTATCGAGGGATATCGCCTGCGCCCGGCATCCGCTCACCTGGACCTGCCCGCGATTGCCGACCAGCTGGTTCCGGAACTTCAGAGACGGGGCATATTCCGTCACGAGTATGAAGGCGACACCTTGCGAGGACACCTCGGGCTTGACCGCCCCGCCAACCGGTACGCGACCGCCACCGCGCCGCGCTCCGCCAGCACAGCACAGAACACGGAGAACTGAGATGACTGAGAAGACCGGCACGCCAGCGAAGCGTCAGGTGCACCTCGCGGCCGGGGTGCCCGGAGTCAACCACTACACGGTGTGGGGAGATCCCACGGCCGGAAGCCAGATCGATTTCGACACCTTTGAACACGTTGCGAAGACGGCTGAGCGCGGCTTCTTCGACTACTTCTTCCTCGCCGAGGGGCTGCGGGTGCGCGAGCGCAACGGCCAGCTACACGAGTTGGATGTCGCGGGGCGTCCCGACAACCTGACAGTGCTCGCTGCCGTGGCAGGAGTAACCAAGCACATCGGGCTTGTCGCCACGGCAAGCGCGGTGTTCAACGAGCCGTATGACCTCGCCCGCAAGCTCGCCTCGCTCGACCACCTCTCGAACGGGCGGGCCGGCTGGAACATCGTGGTCTCCGCGGACGCGTTCACGGGCGAGAACTTCCGCCGCGGTGGCTACCTGCCGTACGACGAGCGGTACGACCGGGCGGGCGAGTTCGTCGACCTGTCGCGCGTGCTGTGGGACAGCTGGCCGGAGAATGCGCTGCACAGCGCGGGTGCTGACTTTGTCAGTCGGGCGGATGTCGGTGACTACCGCTACTCCGGAAAATATTTCGACACCCACGGACAGTTCACGGTGCCGCGCAGCCCGCAGGGGCATCCGGTGCTGATTCAGGCCGGCGACTCCGCCGATGGACGGGACTTTGCCGTGCGCACCGTCGATGTCGTGTTCAGCCGCCACAGCGAGCCCGAGGCCGGTCGCGCCTTTAAGCGCGACATCTCGGCCCGCGCGGTCGCGATCGGGCGGGACCCCGAGAGCATCAAGGTGATCCCGGGCGCGAGCGTTGTGCTCGGCGACACCGAGGCGGAGGCCCGCGAGCGAGCCCGGGAGATCAGCTTCGCCCAGGTAACCCCGCAGACCGCGATCGCGCTGCTCCAGCAGGTGTGGGGCACCGATCTGTCGGGATATGACCCGGACGGACCGCTGCCGGCGGTGCCGACCACAGATGGCGATGACGTGATCCAGGGCATCGCCCGCCGCCACGACGACCGCCTCGCTACCGCGCGCGAGTGGTTCGCCCGCGCGGAGGCTGAGAATCTCTCGATCCGGCAGCTGGTGGTGGCCGCCACAACCCGTCACGAGTTCATCGGCACGGCATCCCAGATTGCCCAGCAGCTGGACGAGGCTGTGCAGTCGCGCGCCGCAGACGGCTACGTGCTGTCGGGCAACGTCGTGCCACACGGAATCGACGAGTTCGTCGACCAGGTTGTGCCGATCCTGCAGGAGCGTGGTGTGCTGCGCACCGAATATGCGGGTGCCACCCTGCGCGAGACTCTCGGGCTCGGCGAGCTGCCCGTCACCACGTCGTGGGCTGAGCGTCGGGCGTCGTGAGCCCACGCTTCCCGCGGTGGTGATTGACGTCTAGATCCGACGTCTGGATCCACGCTCGCACTCACGTGCGTGTTGAACGACGAAGGGGCCGTGTCCACGATGGACACGGCCCCTTCTGCGTTGCTACCCCGAGCGCGCCTACCGCGCGGTTACCTCCGGTCAGACGCGGGCGAGCGACCCACGCCGCACGGGAGCGACGACCGGCTCCGGCCACGGCGGGTCGGCGATGGTCTGGCGCAGCGCCGGCGCGACATCCGACTGGAAGAGCTCGAGGCTGTCAACGAACTGCGTGTGGGTGAACCCGTTCGGCTGCCCACCCACCGAAATCAGCGAGTAGCCGAACTGCTCGTGATACCGGCCCACCTTGTCGATGACCTCCTGCGGGCTCCCCACCAGCGCCGATCCCCGCTCCAGAAAGTCCTCGTAGCTGTCGTAGTCGGTGCGGGTGCCGGGCAACGAGTGGTCTGCCTGGGCGACGGATGCCACGAATTGCTCGTAAATCGGACGGTACGCCTCCCTCGCCTCCTGCGAGTTCCGCGTCACATACAGGCCGATGTGGCCGGCGCCCACGAGGGCGTCCACGGGATTGCGTCCGTGCTCAGCCCACTTCGCGCGGTAGTGCCGAATGAGCTCCGCGTACTTGGTGATCGGGTTCATCGCATTCGCCGAGAAGATCGGGTCGCCGAACTCGGCCGCCAGTTCGACCGAGCCCTCGGAGGTCGCCGACCCGTGCCAGATGCGGATCTTCTCCTGCAGTGGCCGCGGAAACGCCTGGGCATCGACGAGCGGCGAACTGCGGACGTTGGTGAGACCGGGGGTGGGCGACCAGGTCACCTTGTGGTCGCTCCACAGCTGGCGCAGCAGCGCGTAGTTTTCACGAATGGTGTCCCACGCCTCAAGTCGTCCGACCCCGAAGAGCTCGGTCTGCTCGGGGCCGTTGCCCTTGCCGATGATCAGCTCGAGCCTTCCACCGGAGAGGTGATCGACCGTGCCGTAGTCCTCCGCGACCCGCACCGGGTCGAGCACGGAGAGCAGGGTGACGCCGGTGAACAGGCGGATCTTCGAGGTGACGGCGGCAATGTGGCTGAGGATCACGGGCGGCGAGCTGGAGAGAAACGGCGCGTGGTGCCGTTCACCGACCGCGAACCCGTCGAATCCGAGTTCCTCGAACAGCACAGCCGAGTCGACGACCTGCGTCAGTCGCTCCGTCGTGGTGCTGGTGTGACCGTGGACGTCGGGTGTGTTGGCGATGAGATCCAGACCAATGAACTTGACCATGATCGGCTACTTCCCGCTCTTGTAGGCGTCGACGAGCGAGCCGAGACGTGAGTCGGCGCCGAGCACCACCCCGTGTACGGAGGCGGTTGTTCCGATGACCGTGGTCAGCTCGACGACGGGAATGTTGTAGCCGAGGTCGATGATGCGAGCGGATGCCTGTTGCGCCAGGGTGTTGCGCTGCGACTGGTCGGCAACAGCGAGCTGATCGACCAGCAGGGAGTTCAGCTCGTCATCGGTGTTGCCCCGGGTGTTCGTGGGGATCGCCGCCGAGAACTGCGTACGGAGCACGTCTCCGTCGGCGCGGGAGAGGTTGCCGTAGACCAGGTCGAACTTGCCGGCGGCCGAGTCCGCGAGATACTGCGGCACCGTGCCGCTGACGAGGCTGACGTCGACGCCGATCGTCTTGAGTTCCTGCTGAATGATTTCCAGCACCGACTGGTTGGCTGCGAAGTTCGAGATGTAGCCGATCGTCAGGCTGAGCTTCTCGCCGTCTTTCTCCCGGATGCCGTCCGAGCCGACCTTCCAGCCCGCGTCATCCAGTAGCTGTTCCGATTTTTTCGGGTCGTAGGCGATCTGCTTGCTGAGATCGATGTAGCCGGGGGTATTCGCGGCAAGAACGCTCGTGGCGACCTTGAAGTCGGGGGTGAGCGTTGCGTCGCGCACGGTCGTGCGGTCGATCGCCGTGAGCAGGGCCAGGCGCACATTCACATCGCTGAGTTTGGCGTGCGAGGCGAACGGGCTCAGGCCGAAGCTGAGGCCGGGGTTCGCCCGGATGATGAGGGGCAGCTTGCTGGAGCGCAGCGTCTCGATGTCCTGCGGCAGAACGCCGCCGATCACGTCGACCTGACCCGAGGTCAGACTTCCGGTGCGTACGCCCGCCTCGGGCACGACAGAAAATGTGACGCTGTCGAGGTAGGCCTCGCCCGTGTTCGAGTAGGTGCTCGGTGCCCACGCGTATCCAGCGCGCTTGCTGAGCTCGACCGACGTGTTCTTGGTGTAGCTCTTCAGCGTGAACGGTCCGCTGCCGATGATGGCCTCGCCCGTTGCGCGGTCGTCGAAGGGAACCTTCAGCGTGCTGAGGGCGGTGATGCCGAGGGAGGGGGATGACAGCGCCTGCGGGAATGCTCCGTTGGGGCTGCTGAAGGTGACCGTGAAGGTCGTGTCATCCTTCACCGTCGTTCCGACATACCCGGGCAGCGCGGTGATGGCGCCGGCGGCCTGTGCCCCGTTGGCGACGATGTCGTCGAAATTGGCCTTCACCACATCGGCGGTGAGGGGAGTGCCGTCGGAGAAGGTGACTCCGCTCCGCAGCACGAACGTGAAGGCTGTGGCGTCGGCGTTCGCGGTCCAGCTCTGTGCGAGCCAGGGGATGACCTTGCCCGTCGTGGGATCCTGCGAGGTCAGGGAGTCAACGAGCTGGCGCAGCACGTAGAGGGTGTCATTGCCGCTGCCGGTGGCGCGCGGATTGAGGTTGATCGGGTCGTTGGCGATGTCGAAGACGAGAGCGCCGCCCTTCACCGGTGTTGTGCTGTCCGACGCGGACGACGCGTCGGGTCCGGGTGACGCGCAGGCGCTGAGCGCGAGAGTGGCGGATGCGGCAACGATGGCGATCGCCACGGTGCGGCGGCGCCAGTGGCGAATTCGTGAGTGGGTCATGAGTGTTGTTCTCCTCTGGTGATGGCGGGTTCTCGCGGGCCGCGCGGGATGGCGGCCAGCAGTTCTCTCGTGTACTCGTGCTGGGGGGTGTCAAAGATCGCGTCGGTCGAGCCGCTCTCGACAAGTCGGCCGTGATACAGCACGCCCACCTCGTCGGACACCTGGCGCACGACCGCGAGGTCGTGGCTGATGAAGAGATAGGCGACGCCGAGTTCGGCCTGAAGGCCGGCGAGTAGCGAGAGAATTTGGGATTGCACCCGCACGTCGAGTGCCGAGACCGGTTCGTCGAGCACAACGAGTTCCGGTGACACGGACAGCGCCCGGGCGATGGCGACGCGTTGCCGCTGCCCTCCGGACAGCTCCCGGGGCTTGCGGGCGAGAGCCGATGCCGGGAGGGCGACGAGGTCGACCAACTCCGCGGCGCGGGCTCGGCGCTCGCCACGACCGGCGAGCTTCAGCGACCGCAGCGGCTCCGCGATGATGTCGCCGACCGACAACCGGGGGTCGAGCGACGCAAACGGGTTCTGATAGACCACCTGGATGCGGCGGCGCAGCTGGCGCAGACGCTCGCCGCGGAGCTGGGTGATGTCCTCGCCGTCGAACACGACGGTTCCGGAGGTGGGATCAACCAGGCGCAGGATGATCCGGGCGGTTGTCGTTTTGCCCGAACCGGACTCCCCGACCAGCGACAGGGTGCGACCCCGCGCGATGCTGAGGCTGACGCCGTCCACGGCGCGGGGCGCGTCGTCCGTGCGCCCGAAGGTTTTGGCCAGATCGCGCGCCTCCAGCAGCGGTGTCGGCGACAGGGCGTCCGCCGATACATCCTGGCGGGCACGGGTGAGAAAAGTTCCCCCTGCCGTGTGCAGACTGGGGGCGGCCGCAATCAGCGACCGGGTATACGGGTGCTGCGGGTTGCCCAGTATTTCGTCGGGGGTACCGTGCTCGACCACCTCGCCCTGCGACAGCACGAGGATGCGGTCCGCCCGGTCGGCGGCGACCCCCAGATCGTGGGTAATGAGGAGCACGGCGGCGCCCAGCTCCCGGGTGAGGGTGCCGATGTGGTCGAGGATGTGTCGTTGCACCGTGACATCCAGTGCACTGGTCGGTTCGTCCGCCACCACCAGCGCCGGGCGGGCGGCGAGGGCAATCGCGATGAGAACGCGCTGCTTCTGTCCGCCCGAGAGTTCGTGAGGATACTGGCGTGCCCGCACCTCGGGGTGATCGATGCCGGCGTTCGCGAGGGCCTCGATCGCCGAAATGAGCGCGGTCTTGCGATCGGCCAGCTTGTGAATCACCAGCACCTCGGCGACCTGATCGCCGATCCTCATCACCGGGTTGAGGTAGACGGTGGGGTCCTGCGGGATGTACCCGATGCGGCGTCCAAGAAGGCGGCGAACGGATGCCTCGCGCGCGGCGAGAATATCCGTGCCGTCGAAGGTGATGCTGCCCGCCGTCACGGTCGCGGCTCGCGGAAGCAACCGCACGAGGGCCGCGGCCGTCGTCGACTTTCCGGATCCCGACTCACCCACAACGGCGACCGTCTCACCCGGGTAGATGTCGAATCCAACGCCACGCACCGCGTGCACGGTGGTGCGTGAACTCGCGTAGTCGATGCGCACATCGCGCACGCTCAGCAGGGGAGTGGGCTGTGTCATCGGATCGTTCCTTCCCCGGTGAACGCGCGAGCGACCCGGTTTCCCGCGAGAACGGTGACCACGATCACGAGTCCGGGTGCGGTGGTGAGCCACCAGGCGCTGGCCAGAAAGTCGCGTCCGCCCGAGATGAGGGAGCCCCATTCGGGGATGGGTGGTTGTGCGCCGTAGCCCAGAAAGCTCAGCGACGAGATGGCGAGGATCGCGCCAGAAAAATCGAGGGCGAGGAGCGACAACAGAGGGATGACCGAGTTGGGCAGCACGTGGCGGAACAGGATGCGCACCGGGGTCGCCCCTCCCGCGTGTGCGGCCTCCACAAACACGCTGTGCTTGACCTTCAGCACCTCCGAGCGCAACACCCGGGCGTTGGTGGCGATCGACGTGAGCCCCACCGCGATGGCGACATTGATGGTGCCGAATCCGAGAGCGACGACGAATGCCAGCGCGAGCAGCAGGCCGGGAATCGAGAGCAACACATCGATGATGCGCATGAGCACGAGATCGACCCAGCCGCCGACGTACCCCGCGATCAGCCCGATGAGAGCCCCCACCACGAGCCCGACGCCGATGGCGACCGCTGCCGCGCGGATCGAGAGCTGGGCGCCGTAGACCACACGGGTGAACAGGTCGCGTCCGATCTGGTCGGTGCCAAAGATGTGCTGAGCGGATGGCGCGGTGCGCACGGTTCCGACGGTGGCGAGCGGGTCCGTCGCGGTGAACAGCGTCGGCACCACGGACGCCGCAATCAGCAACACCAGCCACACGACGGAGACGATCAGCCCGGGACGACTGCGCAGATAGCCCACGACAAAGCGTGTGCGACTGGTGGACTGCTCGGCGGAGTCATCCGCCACTGTCGCGTCGACCGCACGGGCCTCCGCGGGGCGAACGAGTGCAAATTCGGACATGACTCAGGCTCCCTTCAGAACGAGACGGCGCTGGGGCGCGACGGTGATGATGCGCGGATCCAGGGCCGGATAGATGAGGTCGACCAGCAGGTTGACCACGACAAAGGTGACGGCGGCGAAGACGACCACTCCCTGCACGACGGGCAGATCCTGGGCGGACACCGCCTCGGCGGTCAGCCGGCCCAGCCCGATTCGGCTGAACACCGTCTCTGTTACCACCGAACCCGACAGGAGTGTCCCGACCACAAGACCCGAGACCGTCAGTGCGGGGATCGCGGCGTTGCGCAGGGCGTGCCGGAACTGCACCCGGGACGGGCTTGCTCCCTTTGCCCGGGCGGTGTCGGAATACGGCTCATCGAGCGCCTTCGCCAACCCCTGCGCGAGCAACTGCGCGATCATCGCGCTGGTGGGAATGCCGAGGGTGATCGCTGGAAGCACAAGGCTCTGTGGTCCAAAGTTTCCCGTGGCGGGAAACAGGTGGAAGGTGAAGGAGAACACCTGGATGAGCAGAAGTCCGAGCCAGAACGCCGGGATCGCCACCGCCAGCGGCGGCAGCCCGAGCAGAAGGTTCGACAGCCACCGCGACCGTGCCCGGGTGGCGAGAATCGCGACCGTCGACCCGGCAACCACGGCGAAAAGGAATCCGAGGGTGGCGATCTGCAGCGTCGCGGGAAGGGCCTCGGCGATGAGCGCCGTCACCGGTCGGGAGCTCGTGAACGATCGACCGAAGTCTCCGGTGAAGGCGTGACCCAGCGAGTCGAAGTACCGCGTGATGAGAGGTAGGTCGAGTCCCCACTGGTGTCGGATCTGCGCGATCTGTGCCGCCGTGAGGTCCGTGGCGTCGCCGCCGGTGATGTTCGCGATGATGTCGCCGGGAAGGCTCCACAGAATGAGGTAACTCGCCGTGTAGGCGGCGAACACCACAAGAACCGCCTGCGCTACCCGTCCCGCGACGTACCGTCCGTAGCTGTTCGCCGATGTTGCTCGTTCCCGCCGTGCGTGCGCCATGTCGCTCCTTCGGATCTCCGTGTCGGCCGTGTGTGAGTGCCGGGAGGCACTTGACAAGGCTCGATCGGATGTCTGATCCGGGCGAGGGGCGGCGTAACCGCGTCGTCATTTCCTTAACGAGGCGTCATATTCGAGCGGGCGCGGCGAAACCCTGCAACGCGAGGTTCGCGCGGGGCGGCTGTCAGCAGCAGTCGCACGCCTCGACGGAGCGCTCACCCGTGAGTGCGGAGACCGGCACGGCGCAGGCATCCCCACGCCAGGCCTCGAGGCCCTCCTTGATGGCGAATCCGGCGATGACGAGGGCCGCCACCGAGTCGGCCCACGCCCACCCCAGCAGGGAGTTGGCGAGCAGGCCGACCAGGAGCGCGGCCGAGAGGTAGCTGCAGATCAGCGTCTGCTTCGAGTCGGCGATGGCGGAGGCGGACCCCAGCTCCGTGCCGGTGCGGCGCTCCAGCCAGCTGAGGATCGGCATGATCGCCAGGCTGACGGCGGCGAGAACGATGCCGACGGTGCTGTGCTCGGCTTCGCGCAGCCCCGTCAGCGACAGCCCCGCGACGACGACGACGTACGCGGCGAGGCCGAAGAACGACAGGGCGATGACCCGCAGCGCCACCTTCTCCCGCTTTTCCGGGTCCGGGGCCGCGAACTGCCACGCGACCGCGGCGGCGGAGAGCACCTCCACGATGGAATCCAGGCCGAAGCCAATCAGTGCGGCCGATGACGCCGCGGTCCCCGCGGACAGCGCGATGACCGCCTCGATGACGTTGTACGAGATGGTGACCGCGACGATGATCCGGATGCGGCGCTGCAGGAGCCGCTTGCGCACGGGGCCGAGCACGCCGATGGCGCCGCTCGTTGCCGCGGTCATGCGCCGGGTCCGCAGTGGGTCGGACGTCCCTCCGTCGCGGCAACTGTCAGCATGCGCCGACCATACAGCGAGGGCCGACTTACCGGAAGAGCGGAGACTCACCGGCGTCGCGGCAAACTCCTTCCGGTCAGACGGCGTGCGCGAAGCAGATCGAGCCGGAGAACACCGTGTACGGCTCGAACGTCGGGATGCGCACGTAACCGAGCGCCTCGTAGAGGCCCACGGCTTCCGGCTGCCTGTCGCCGGTTTGCAGGATGACCCGGCTGCCGCCACGACGCACGACCTCCAGCTCGACCGACGCGATGAGCGCCCGGCTGATTCCGCGGCCGCGGTATCCGGCGAGGGTGACGAGTCGCTTGAGCTCCCACTCGGTGCCGAGGCGGCGGAGGGCAGCGTGGGCGACGGGGACATCCCCGTCCAGTGCTATGAACGTCGCGACGATATCCCGCGGGTCGAGCGCGAAGGCGGCATCGATGATGGCGTTCTCCTCGGCCGTTGCCGCTGACTTTCTGCCGGCGTACCGCGGCCCGATCTCGGCGTCCATGGCCGCGCGGAGTGACACCGCGCGCGGGTCATCCCACTCGACGATCTCGATGGTCGGGGTCGATACCCGCCGCTCGTCCGTTGTCACCGCTGGCCTCCCGGGAGGAACTTCTCGAAGTAGTGGATGACGATCTTTTCCGGGTCGCCCCCGACCTCGAAGAGCGGGGTGTAGCCGGTGGCGAGGTACAGGCGCACGGCCTCGGGCTGGCGCGGACCGGTGCTCAGCACCACCTTCGAGTATCCGCGGCGGGCCGCCTCTGCCTCGAGCTCGGCGAGCACGAGCTTCGCGAGCCCCTGGCCGCGGAAGTCGGCGTGCGTCCACATGCGCTTGAACTCGACGGTGGTGTCGTCGATGGTCATGAAGGCGCCGCCGGCGATGGCGACGTTGTCGCGCAGCAGGAGGAGGAACGTGCCGCGCGGCGCGGTGAACGCCTCGTTGGGGTAGCGGTTGATCTCGACGGACGCCGGCTCACCGAAGAGGTTGCCGTAGCGGGAGTCGTACTCGCGCTCGAGGTCTTCCAGCACCGGACGGGCGAGCGCGTCGCCCGGCGTCGTGTGCAGGAAGCTGTCGCCGGGGGCGAGGGGTCGGGTGGTGGTGTCAGGCTGCGGCATGGTGACGCGACTTCTCCTTTTCGTCGGCCGCCTCCGCCTCGACTTTTGCCCGGGCGGCGTCGCGCTTGGCGACTTCTTCACGAACGATCGGAATGACATAACGGCCGAAATCGATTGTGTCATTGACGAAGTCGTAGCCGCGCGCCGAGAGGATGTCGACGCCGAGGTCGACGTAGTCCAGCAGGGCCGCCGCCACCGTCTCCGGGGTGCCCACGAGCGCGTTCGAGTTGCCGCGACCACCGCTGGCCGCGGCGGGCTTCGTCCACAGCGCGCGGTCGTAGCGGTCGCCCTGCTCGGCGATCGACAGCAACCGCTGCGATCCCGCGTTCTCCGGGTGCTTGAGATCGCCCACGAAGTTGTTCGGCGCCGCCGCCGCGGTGCGCTGCTCGATCTTGCCGAGAATGTCGTGCGCCTTCTGCCACGCCAACTCCTCGGTCGCGCCAAGGATCGGACGGAAGGCCACCTGGATCCGGGGTCGGGTGGCGCGGCCCGCGGCCGCGGAGGCATCCGTAATCGTCTGAATCTGCTCGGCGGTGCTCACCAGCGGTTCTCCCCAGATGGCGTAGATGTCGGCTTCCGCCGCACCAATGGCGTAGGCGGCAGCGGATGACCCCCCAAACGACACCTGCGGGCGGGGGCTCTGGTGCGACCAGATGTCCGAGACGAAGTTCTCGAACTGGTAGTACTTGCCCGCGTGGTCGAAGGGTTCCTTCGACGTCCAGACCTTCTTGACGATCTGGATGTACTCGCCCGTGCGCTCGTAGCGCTCGTCCTTCGTGAGGTGGTCGCCCTCGGCGGCCTGGTCGGCGGTCGATCCGCCGGTGATGAAGTGCACGTTGAGGCGTCCGTCGCTGATCTGATCGAGCGTGGCGAACACCTTGGCGGCGTAAGTCGGGTACGAGAGGTTCGGGCGGTGCGCCAGCAGGATCTTGATGTGGTCGAGCTTGCTCGCGATGAAGGCGGCGGCCGTCGCCGGGTCGGGCGCTCCCGAGTGATACGCGAACAGGATGCGGTCCCAGCCGTTGTCCTCGTGGGCGCGGGCGAAGCGCAGCGTGTAGTCCTTGTCAAAGCTGGCGCCCGATCGCGCCTGGGTCTCGCCGCCGTCGTTGAGTCCGGCGATGCCAAGGAATTCGATGCCCATGAGGTGCTCCTGTCGGTGGGGTGCGGGAACCTCTCGTTCCCGTGCTGCGCCTTCGACGCTATGACCGCCCGCGAACGCCTCCTAGGGCCGGGTTCACACTTCGTAATCTCGGTCACATTGCGTCATCTTCGGCGCAGCACCGGTCGCCCCGGGTGAGTCTGTGGGCATGACCCGAGACACCCCTGTGCGCATCGCCGTCGTCGGTGTGGGTCCGCGCGGCGCCGGATTCCTCGAGCGTCTCGCCGCGAACGTGGCGGAATTGGGGGCGGATGTCCCGGTGCTGGTGCACCTCATCGACCCGCACCCACCCGGGGCCGGGCGCATCTGGCGCTACGAGCAGTCCGCGTTGCTGCGGTTGAACTCGATGGCCGAGGACGTCACGATGTTCACCGACGAGTCCTCCACGATCGACGGGCCTGTGAGCACGGGACCGTCGCTCATCGAGTGGGCGGACCGGGTGCGCTCGGGGGAGATCACCGGGATCGACCTGTCGGACGACACCCTGCGCGACGAGCTGACCGCGCTGACCGGGTCGTCCTTTCCCACCCGCCGGCTGCAGAGCCTGTACCTCGACTGGTTTTACCGTCGCGCGGTCGATGCACTGCCCGACTCGGTGGCGGTGCTTGAGCACGCGGCCGCGGTGGAGCGGGTCGTGCCGGGCGACGCCGGCGAGCAGCGCGTCGTCCTGTCCGGCGGCGAGACGCTCACCGTTGACATCGTGCTCTACGCGCTCGGCCACACCGGCGTCGAGCCCCGGCCCGAGCACCGGGAGCTCGCCGAGTTCGCCGCGGGCAACGGCCTCTACTACCTCCCTCCCTCCTTCACCGCGGACGCCGACACCGCCGCGATCCGCCCGGGCGAGAACCTCATCGTGCGGGGGATGGGCCTCGCCGCCGTCGACCTCGTGGTTCTGCTCACCGAGGGCCGCGGCGGGCGGTTTGTGCCCGGCGACGACGGGGTGCTGCGCTACGAGGCATCCGGTCGCGAACCGCACATCCATCTGGGCTCCCGCCGCGGGGTGCCGTACCGCTCGAAGATCAGCTCGCGTCTCGCAGCGCCGCGGGCCACCGCCCGGTTCTTCACCGCGGAGATCGTCGCCGAGCTGGAGCGCACCACCGACCGCCTCGAGTTTCGGGAGCACGTGTGGCCGCTCATCGCGAAGGAGATGCTCTGGGGGTATTACTGGGAGCTCTTCACGGGTCATCCCGACCGCGTGTCCGGCGACTGGCAGAGCTTCGCCGACCGCTTCGAACCGCTGCGGTGGGATGCCCCGGAGTTGCGCCGCCTCGTCGAGCAGACGGTGCCCGACCCGATCGACCGGTTGGATCTCACCGCGTTCGACCGCCCGCTCGCCGGCCTCACCTTCGAGAGCCCCGCGCTGCTGCAGGATCATCTGCGCGACCACATCGCGCTCGACCTGCGGCTGCGCAGCGACCCGGCGCACAGCGCGACGCTCGCCCTCTTCTATTCGCTGTTGTTCTCCCTCTTCGACCTCGGCGGGGTCGTCGACTCGCCCAAGTGGTCGGCGCGCTCGCGCGTGGAGGAGCTCGGCGCCGAGTGGCTCGGCTACTTCAGCTACGTCGCGAGCGGCCCGCCGGCGAGCCGCCTCGACGAGTTGCTCGCGCTGTCGCGGGCAGGGATCGTGGAGTTCCTGGGTGCGGACGCGTGGGTGCGGGCGGATGTTCCGGGCGGCAGCTTCGTCGCGGGATCCCCGAGCGTTCCCGGCCAGGTCACCGCGCGCGCACTCGTCGACGCGCGACTGCCGCAGCTCAGCATCCGGGACAGCGACAACCCCGCCCTGCGCTCCCTCGTGGAGAGCGGTGTCGGCAGTGAGGAATACCTCGACGACGGCGACTTCGCCGGAAGCACCGGCCGGCTGCGGGTGCGCACGTCCGACGCCCGCATTCTGGGCCCGGACGACGCGGCCCACCCGCGGCTCTTCGCGATCGGCCCGTTCACGAGCGCGCCGTTCGTCGGTGCGTTCGCGCGGCCGCGCACCAACGCGGTGAGTTTCCGCGAGAACGACAGGGTCGCCCGCGCGATCCTGGCCGAGGCGCGCGAGGTGTGGGCGGCGCGGTCCGGTCAGCTCTCGGCCACGTCCTTGAGCTTGTCGAGGGCCTTGGGCCACATGTCCTCAAACATCCCGGCGTAGTCCTCGTCGGTCTCGAGATCGACCGTCAGCGTGGTGGTGCCGCCGGACTCGCTGAAGGAGTAGTTTTCGTGGGTTCCGGCGATCGAGCGGGCGAAGTCGCTCATGAGGTCGTCGGCACCGCGATCCACCTGCCCGGCGTATTCGAGCGAGACGAACTCGTGCGGGCGGTTCTCGACCACCGTGGCGATGAGGCCGCTCTCGGTGCCGTCGTCGTTGGGGCCGACAAAGCGGATGGTGCTGCCCACGTTCCAGTCGCCGTCGAAACGCGAGCCCTCGTGGAACGCTCCGGTCCACACGCGGTACGTCTCGTCGTCGAGCATGGTGCTCCAGACGATGTTCACCGGGGCGGCGATGTCGATGCTGAAGTGCAGTGTTTTCACGGTGACTCCCTTGTCAGTGATGGGTGCGTGAGAGGTGCGTCACTTTAAGTGCAACACGTATCGATCGTGGCCGTCCAGCCTCGCAGCGACCTGACTGCCCGCCTCTGGCAACCCCCGGCGGCCGGTCATCCGCTCCTCGTAGGCTTACGACCATGACTGTTTCCACGATTACCCTCAACGACGGTGCCACCATTCCCCAGCTCGGATTCGGTGTGTTCCTCGTCGATCCCGCCGACACCGAGCGCATAGTCAGCGACGCCCTCGAGATCGGCTACCGCCACATCGACACCGCCGCCATTTACGGCAACGAGGAGGGCGTGGGCAAGGCGATCGCGGCGTCCGGCATTCCGCGGAATGAACTCTTCATCACCACCAAGCTCTGGAACAAGGCGCAGGGCACGCAGTCCGCGTACGACGCGATCGACGTGAGCCTCGGCAAGCTCGGCCTCGACGCCGTCGACCTGTACCTGATCCACTGGCCGTCGCCCGCCCAGGACAAGTACCTCGAGAGCTGGCTCGCCCTCGAGCAGATCAAGGCCGACGGCAAGGCGCGCTCCATTGGCGTCTCCAACTTCCAGCTGCCGCACCTCGAGCGCATCATCGCCGGGAGCGACACCGTGCCGGCCGTCAACCAGATCGAGCTGCACCCGGCATTCCAGCAGCGCGACATCCTGAACTTCGGTGCCGCCAACGGCATCCACATCGAGGCATGGGGACCGCTCGGCCAGGGCAAGTACCCGCTGCTCGAGCTGCCGCAGATCACCGAGATCGCCTCCGCGCACGGCAAGTCGCCCGCCCAGGTCGTGCTGCGCTGGCACATCCAGACCGGCACCATCGTCTTCCCGAAGTCGAACAGCCGCGAGCGCATCGCGCAGAACTTCGACATTTTCGACTTCGAACTGACCGCCGACCAGATGGCGTCCATCGACGCCCTCGACTCGGGCAAGCGCGTCGGCGGACACCCGGACGAAGTCAAGTAGTGCCGAACCGCCTCGCGACCGCGGTCAGCCCCTACCTGCGTTCCCACGCCGACAACCCCGTCGACTGGCAGCAGTGGGGGCCCGACCCGTTCGCCGAGGCGGTTCGCCGTCAGGCGCCGGTGCTCATCTCGATCGGGTACTCCACCTGCCACTGGTGCCACGTGATGGCGCGCGAGACCTTCAGCGACCCCGTGCTCGCCGGGTACCTCAACGAGAACTTCGTCGCGGTAAAAGTTGACCGCGAGGAATACCCCGACGTCGACTCGAGCTACCTCGCGTCCGCCGGCGCGTTCACCGAACAGCTCGGCTGGCCGCTGACGATCTTCGCGACGCCCGAGGGTAAGACGTTCTTCGCCGGCACCTACTTCCCGCCCGTTCCCGTGCAGGGACGGCCGTCGTTTCGTCAGGTGCTGGACGCGGTTCTGGATGCCTGGACGCAGCGCCGCACGGAGGTCGACAGCAACGCCGCGCAGATCGCCACAGCGCTGGCAGCACAGGGCAGCCAGAAGCCCGGGCCCCTGCCGCGGGCCGATGACTTCGCGGCCATCGTCAGCGAGCTGACCACCTACGAGGACGGCGAGTTCGCCGGGTTCGGCGGCGCCCCCAAGTTTCCGGTGGCGACGGTCATCGGGATGCTGCTCGACAGGGAGACGGTGGGGGATGCCCGGGCCGGCGCCCTCGCGCGGCGCATGCTCACCGCGATGGCCGACTCCGAGCTGCGCGACCCGGTCGAGGGAGGATTCTTCCGGTATGCGGTCCGCCGCGACTGGACGGAGCCGCACTACGAACGCATGCTCTACGACAACGCGCTGCTGCTCAGCGCCTACGCCCGTATCGATCGCGTAGACATCGCCGACGGCATCGCGTCGTTTTTGCTGACGGTGATGCGGCTGCCCTCGGGCGGGTTCGCCTCCGCGCAGGACAGCGAGAGCACGGTCGACGGTGCCCGGGTCGAGGGCGGCTACTACGCGCTGGATGCCGAGGCGCGCGCGGGCCAGGTCCCGCCCGCCCTGGACGAGAAGGTGCTGACCGGCTGGAACGGGCTGGCCATCGAGGCCCTCGCGACCTCCGGCAGCAGGCTCGGGCGGCAGCACTGGATCGATGCGGCCCGCGAGACCGCCGAGTACCTCAGTGCGGGATTCGCGGCCACGGGAACGCTTCCCCGTGCGCGCATCGGGCAGCTCGAGTCATCCGCCCGTCCCACCCTCGAAGATTACGGAATGCTCGCCGCTGGCCTCGTCGCGGTGGCGCTCGCCACCGGCGAGGCCGACTACGCGACCCGCGCCCGGGACATCGTCGACGCGTCGCTGTCGGCCGCTGCCCCCGACAGCCAGTCGCCGTTTGGGGTGCCGGGAGGCGCGGACCCCGTGCTCACCGGCCACGGTCTTGCGTTGGCGGTGGACCCGAGCGAGGGCGCGTATCCCAGCGGGCTGAGCGCGATCTCCGCCGCCGCGCTGGCCCTGCACCGGCTCTCGGGGGAGGGGAAATACCTCGCCGCGGCGACCCGGGCGATGGAACTGCTTGCTCCGCTGGCCGTGCAGCGCCCGATCTCGTTTGGTGCGGCGCTCGGCGTCATGTCGGCGCTCGACGCGGGTGCGCGCCAGCTGGTGGTGGTGACCGGCAGCGGGGCGGATGCCTCGGCCGACGTCACCGCGCTGGCCCGGCGGTGGGACCGCAGCGGGTCAGTCGTGAGCGTCGTGAACCCGGAGCAGGCGGCCTCGCTCGCCGACGCGGGGTTCGAGCTCTACGAGGGTCGCTCCACCCGGGACGGCCTCGCCACCGCGTACCTCTGTGAGGACTTCGTCTGCCAGCTGCCGGTCACCGATGCCGAATCGTTGGCGGCTCTGCTGGCGTGAGCCGGATCGGCACCTCGCGGGGTGCGCGGGACGCGAGCACGATCGTGGTCCAGCCCACCGCGAGCAGGAACTGCCCGAGCACGCCCTCGGGGAAGAAGATGTGGTCGTCGTAGAACAGCACGCTGCCGAGCAACACCATCACGCCCCCGGGAATGGCCAGGCCACCGCTGCGCAGCACCGCGACGATCGCGGCGACGGTGACGGCGGCGATGAACGCGATGCTGCCGACGCGTCCGATGTCATCTCCCAGGCCGAAGACCGTCCCCGTCGCCATGCCCATGTCGTCGAGCTTCAGGCCGCCTGCACCGATGCCGGCCAGCACGTCCAGCGCGGTGTAGAACGCGGCATAGAGGAACCCGAGTGCGCCCGTCAGCCAGCTGACCCACGCGACATACCCGCGCACGATGAGCCACGGCGCGAACCCCAGCAGGGGGAAGACCGGCAGGATCGCGATGTGCAGGTTGCGCCAGTATTCGGCCGACTGCGCCGTCAGGATCATGGGATGGCTGATGCCCACGACGGCGAGCATCAGCGGCGGAATCGCGACGACCGCGATCGTCCCCAGCGTGCGGAGACGCGAGTCCGATGCGGTTTTCATGCCGTCATGCTAGCTCCGCAAACCTTCGAGGTCGCCGAGCGCGGGCCGCGGTACCTCAGGCGGACGTGACCAGTTCGGCCGAGTCATCCGCTGCCCACTCGTTGAGCGAGCCGTCGTAGACCGCCACCGATGTTTCGCCGAGCAGGGTGAGCGCGAGGGCCGCCGCGGTCGCCGCGATGCCGCCGCCGCAGTACACGACGATGCGGGGAGCGCCGAGTGCCGGTGCCAGCACGCTGCGCAGGGCGGCGTCGGACAGCAGCGCGTGGCTGTCGTCTTCGACCAGCGAGGCCGCCGGCGCCGAAATGCTGCCCGGAATGTGGCCGCCGCGCACGCGCGTGACGACGGCGCCGGTGAACTCATCCTGGGGCGCAGCACACACGAGCGCCGCCTCGATGTCGCCGGCGACGACCGCCTCGACATAGGCCTTGTCGACCCAGAGTTCGGGACGTTCGGATGCCTCGAAGCGTGCCGTCACCGGTTCGACGTGACCGATCTCGGTCTCGCGTTCCTCCTGCTTCCACTTCGTCAGGCCGCCGTCGAGCACCGCGACCCGGTCGTATCCGAAGGCGCGGAACAGCCACCAGAGGCGGGCCGCCCACTGGCCGACGGCGGAGTCGTAGACCACGACGGTCGTGGAGTTGGTGATGCCGAGGGCACCTGCCGCGGCCGCGAAGCGTTCGGCGGTCGGGTGGGTGAAGGGGAACGGGGCATCCGGATCCGAAAAGTCGTCGATGACGTCGGCGAAGACGGCCCCGGGGATGTGGCCGGTGAGGATGTACTGCTCGTGACCGCTCAGGTACGCCCCGAGCCCATTCGGCTGGATGTAGCGCGAGACCGAGGCGTCGACAACGACCAGTTCGTCGGACCCGAGGTAGTCGGCGAGCCACTGGGTGGACACGACGGGGGACGACAGGGCAGGAGACATATCCTCACGCTAGCGAGCACCCACGACATCGGTAAGGGGTGGCGCAATGCGGGGTAACACGCTGGGGTGTTCGCCCGGCGCCGCGCTGCGTCGCGGTTACCCGCGGGCTATTTCCAGCTGGGGAACCAGTAGTGGGCACTCATGTACACCCAGTCGATTTGGATGCCCGTCCACATCGGCCAGTAGAAGATGCTCACGGCAACGGCGAGCAGAAGGTAGATGGCCACCCAGATCCCGCCCCGGTTGCGTTTCTCCGCCGGTTCGCCCTTGGTGCCGAGCAACATCCAGATCACGTAGGCGATCACGAGGATCATGTACGGCTCGAAGGCGATTGTGTAGAACTGGTACACCGTGCGGTTCGTGTACATGAGCCACGGAAGGTAGCCGGCGCCCAGGCCCGCGAGGATCAGGCCGACGCGCCATTCGCGGAAGCGGATGAGCCGGTAGACGAGATACAGCGCGGCAGCCGTGGCCGCGTACCAGATGAGCGGGTTTGCAATCCCGGCGATCGCCGAACCGCAGTAGTTGACGGTGCAGCCGTTTTCGCCGAGGTTCGCCCCCTGGAAGTACATGCTCGTGGGCCGCACCATGAACAGCCAGGTGAGGGGATTGGCAGCATACGGATGACCCGAATGCTCGTTGATGTTGTAGTTCCACACGTCCACCTGCATGTGCCAGAAGCTTTGCAGGGAGTTGGGCACCCAGGCGAGCAGCCCCGTCCAGTGGTTGGCCTCGGGGACCGCCCAACTGCGGTTGTACCCACCCTTGGTGACGAACCAGCTCGTCCACGTGACCAGGTAGGTGACGATCGCGATCGGCACGGTGAGGAGGAAGCTGGCCGGTGCCTGCTTGAGGAGGGTGCCGGAGAACCAGAACGGTATTCCCGCGTGCTTGCGGGCGACGCCGTCCACCACGACCGTGTAGACCGCGAGGATGGCGAGGAAGAAGAACCCGTTCCACTTGACGGCGGCGGTCAGCCCGAAGGCGATGCCCGCCGCGAAGAGCCAGGGGCGGAACCACAACGCCGGTCCCCAGTCGATGCCACGTCCGTCTTTCTGCCGCCGGGTCATCCACATCATCAGTCGTTTGTGTGACTGGCCGCGATCCATGAGAACGGCGCCAAAGCCGAGCAGGGCGAAGAAGCCGACGAAGTTGTCGAGCAGGGCGACCCGGCTCATGACGATCGCGTTGCCGTCGATCGCGATGAGCAGGCCCGCGATGGTCGCGATGAGGGTCGACTTGAAGATGCCCTTGGCGATGACCATGAGGAGGATGACGGTCAGGATGCCGATGACGGCCGTCGAGATGCGCCAGGAGAGCGGGTTCTCGGCGCCGCCGAAGAAGAGGAAGCCGAGGGAGATCAGCCACTTGCCGAGCTGCGGGTGCACGACGAAGGATCCGCCGGTGAGGTAGGTGTTGACGTCGCCCGCCTCGAACGCGGGGTTCGGGTTCTCGGGCCACTGTGCCTCGTACCCGAGCTGCGACAGCGTGTAGGCGTCTTTCACGTAGAACGTCTCGTCGAAGACGAGGGAGTGCGGGCTCGCGAGATTCCAGAGGCGAGTGCCGGCGGCGAGGAGTACGACGAGAATCGGACCCGCCCAGGTGATGATGCTCGCGCGGGTAGGAGTGGTCGCGAACCGCAGCCACAGGCGGTCGAGCACCGCGTACTTCGGCGGGGTTGCCTCCGCCGCGCGTCGGGCGCTCTCGGCGGGGGATTCTTCGCCGCGGGTCAGCGTCTCGAAAGTGGCATCGTCACGGCTCTTCACACCGCAATGGTAACCGGGCAAAAAACCGTCGGGCGCAGCGGGCGGCGGCCCCGCCTACGGGCACGTGGGTGCGGGTGGGAGAATGGGGCGTGATTATCCTCGCGGCGACGCCGATCGGAAACCTCGGCGACGCCTCGCGTCGGCTGATTGAAGCCCTGACCAACGCCGAAACCATCGCGTCGGAGGACACCCGCACGACCATCCATCTCATGCGCGCGCTGGGCATCGAGAACCGTCCCCGCCTCATCGCGCTGCACGAGCACAACGAGACCGAGAAGGCCGCGGAAATCGCCGAGCTTGCCCGCGATTCCGATGTGCTTGTGCTGTCGGATGCCGGGATGCCGGCGATCAGCGATCCTGGCTTCCCGCTCGTGGCCGCCGCCGCCGCCGCCGGAGTCACCGTGACGGCGCTGCCCGGTCCGAGCGCCGTACTGACGGCCCTCGCGGTGTCGGGATTGCCCACCGACCGCTTCACGTTCGAGGGTTTCCTGCCGCGCAAGAGCCGGGTGCCGTACTTCACCGCCCTCGTGCGTGAGCAGCGCACCATGGTCTTCTTCGAGTCACCCAACCGCCTGGCGGCATCCCTCGCGGACCTCGCCACCGCGCTCGGCGCCGACCGCCGCGTCGTCGTCTGCCGCGAGCTCACCAAGCTGCACGAGGAAGTGAAGCGGGGAACCGCCGCCGAGCTCGCCGAGTACTTCGCCGAGGGCGCCCGCGGCGAGATCTGCATCGTCGTCGAGGGAGCGCCGGCGCCGGTCGCGAACCTCGAGTCCGGTATCGAGCAGGTGCTGAGCCTCGTGACCGAGGGATTCCGCCTCAAGGAGGCGGCCGAGGAGGTCGCCGAGGCGACGGGCCTCAGCCGTCGCGATCTCTACGAGGGCGCGCTCACCCGCCGCAAGGGCTGACGGGCCCCTCCGGTACCGAAACCGCCTCTGCACGCATCGAAGGAGCAGAAATGGTTGTTGTCAGCGCGTAACTTCAGCCATTTCTGCTCCTTCGGTGCTCGTAGGGAGCAGGTGGTGCCTTACGGGGTGGCGCCGCAGACCGCCGGGGCCACCGGGGTGTCGAACCCGAAGTAGAAGGTGGACTGGGCGAGCAGCGATTCGCCGCGGGATCCCGTGTACGAGACGGAGCCGCCCTGGGCGGAGGCGCCGGTAACACCAGCACCGCGGGTGATGCGCATGGCGAGCAAGACGGTGTCTCCCGGGGGAATGGTGGCTCCCGCCGCGGGCACGCGCTCGCTCCACTCGGGTGAGTCGGTCGGTGGGTAGGTGCCGGCGTACAGACCGCTGATGGTGTCCTCGTCGTCCGACGGAGCGACGATCCAGGTCGACGCGAGATGGGCGCCCATCACGGAGTTGATCGATGTGCCCGACAGCACGATCGGGTCGGGTCCGGTGTTCTTCAGGGGCACTTCTGCGAACCCGTCGTCACTGGTGCCGGGCAGGCACGCCGAGATGCCGCTGCCACCCATGGTGAGCGTCGGCGTACTGGTGGGAGCACACCCGGCGAGGAGCAGGGCGACGGCGCTCGCGGCGAGGAGAGAACGGACACGGGTCATCCACTCAGCCTATGGGCGTAACACTCGCCGACGTCCGCGCGCGCCGACCTTTAGGATGGTCGAATGTCCGCCGGTGAATCCTTCTATCTCGCGACGCCCATCTTCTATGTGAACGATGTGCCGCACATTGGTCATGCGTACACGGAAGTTGCCGCCGACCTCGTTACCCGCTGGCACCGCCAGAGCGGCGACGACACGTGGCTGCTCACCGGTACCGACGAGCACGGCCAGAAGATTCTGCGCACCGCCGTCGCGAACGACACCACGCCCAAGGCCTGGGCGGACCGGCTCGTCAACGAGTCGTGGCTTCCGCTGCTCGAGACAATCACGATCGCCAATGACGACTTCATCCGCACGACGGACGAGCGCCACGAGACCGCCGTCAAGATCTTCCTGCAGAAGCTGTACGACGACGGCTACATCTACTCGGGCGAGTACGAGGGCTACTACTGCGTCGGCTGCGAGGAATACAAGCAGCTCGACGACCTCATGGAGACCGAGACGGGTGACTACGCCGGCCAGCTGGTCTGCAAGATTCACTCCCGCCCGATCGAGGTACTCAAGGAGAAGAATTACTTCTTCCGGATGAGTGACTTCCAGCAACGCCTGCTCGACCTCTACGAGGAAAACCCCACCTTCGTGCAGCCCGAGAGCGTGCGCAACGAGATCATCTCGTTCGTCAAGGGCGGCCTGAGTGACCTCTCGATCTCACGGTCAAGCTTCGACTGGGGCATCCAGATTCCCTGGGACCCGACCCACGTCGTCTACGTGTGGTTCGACGCACTCCTCAACTACATCTCCGCCATCGGGTACGGCACCGACGACGAGAACTTCAACCGCCGCTGGCCCGCCACGCAGCTCGTCGGCAAGGACATCGCCCGCTTCCACGCGGTCATCTGGCCCGCCATGCTCATGGCCGCCGGACTGCAGCCCCCGAAGCAGGTGTTCGGCCACGGCTGGCTGCTCGTCGGCGGCGAGAAGATGTCCAAGTCCAAGCTCACGGGCATCGCACCGCAGCAGATCACCGACACGTTCGGTGCCGACGCATTCCGCTACTACTTCATGCGCGCCATCAGCTTCGGCCAGGATGGCTCGTTCAGCTGGGAAGACCTCAGCGCCCGCTACCAGGCGGAGCTCGCCAACGGCTTCGGCAACCTGGCCTCCCGTGTGACCGCGATGGTCACCCGGTACTACGACGGCGTGCTGCCCGCACCCGCCGAGTACAGCGAGGCCGACCTGGCAGTGCAGAAGGTCGTAGCGGATGCCACGTCCGACGCCGATGCCGCGATCCAGCGTCTTGCCATCCACGAGTCCCTTGCCGCCATCTGGACCATTGTCGAAGAGCTGAACGGGTACATCACGATCCAGGAGCCGTGGGTTCTCGCGAAGGCGGACGAAACGCGCGCGCGCCTCGGAACGGTGCTGTACACCGCCACCGAGGGACTGCGTGCGCTCGCCGTGCTGCTGTCCCCGGTCATCCCCGGCGCGACCGCCAAGCTGTGGGCCGCTCTCGGCGCCGAGCCGGTTCTCGGCGGACTGACCGCGCAGGTCATCACGGATGCCGGCACGTGGGGCCAGCTCCCCGCGGGCAGTGCGATCTCCAAGCTCGAGGCGCTGTTCCCGCGCATCGAGCAGGACGACGTTCCGGCCTGACGCGAGCGGTGAACCGGTGCACCGATCACGCGGCACGCAGGTTCGGCGACGTAGCATCGATGCAATGAGCAACGGTGTGACGAAGTACTCCCGTCGTGCGGTGGCCGGCACGGTGTTCCTCCTGGCGGCCGGGGTAACCCTCACCGGGTGCGTGGGTTCGGGCACCCCGTCGTCGTCGGGATCGGCCGGCTCGGGGACATCCGCTTCCCCGACCGTCTCGGACACGCCGACCGGCGCTCCGACGGCCAGCGCGACCGCGAGCTCGACGCCCAGCTCATCCCCGACGAGCGCGCCCTCATCGACCCCCACTTCCGGCGCCGACCCGCTCGCGGGCCTGACGCTGGAGCAGCGCGTCGGCCAGCTGTTCATGGTCGGAACGACCGCGACCGCCGCCGAGGGCGCGACCATCGCGACGGTGCGGGACCGGCACGTGGGCAACATCTTCTTGTCGGGACGCTCGTCCGCGGGCACCACCGCGACCGCGACGGTGGTGCGCCAGTTCACGAATCTCGTACGCACGGGGACGACCGGCGGTATCCCGATGCTGGTGTCCACCGACCAGGAGGGCGGGCAGGTGCAGGTGCTGCACGGGCCGGGGTTCTCGACGATGCCCAGCGGGCTCGAGCAGGGAGCCGGCAGCACCGCGGCACTGGAGGCCAACGCCGCGACCTGGGGAGCGCAGCTGCGAAGCGCCGGCGTCACCATGAACCTTGCGCCCGTGGTCGACCTGATCCCGAACGCGAAGAACGCGGCGGCCAACGCGCCCATCGGTGCCTTCGACCGCGAGTACGGATTCACCGCTGCGACGATCACCGGGCACGCCGATGCCTTCCGCGGCGGCATGGAATCGGCGGGCGTGCAGACCGTCGTCAAACACTTCCCCGGGCTCGGCACGGTGACCAAGAACACCGACACGACCGCGAACGTGACCGACACCACGACCACCGCGGACAGCGCCAGCGTCGGCATCTACCGCACCGAGATCGCGGACGGGGCGCCGAGCATCATGGTGTCCTCGGCGATCTACAGCAAGATCGATGCGACCCAGCCGGCCGTCTTCTCGCGGGCTGTCGTCACCGACCTGCTGCGCGGGTCGCTCGGCTTCGACGGAGTGGTGATGACGGACGACCTGTCGGGAGCTACTCAGGTGCTGTCGGTGTCGCCGGGGGACCGGGCCATCCGCTCGATCCAGGCAGGCGTGGACATCGTGCTGGTCTCGCGCATCCCCACCGTGGCGCCGGGAATGATCGACGCGGTGGTCGACAAGGCACGCACCGATCCGGATTTTGATGCGCTGGTGGATGCCGCGGCCCGCCGCGTACTCGTCCTGAAGCACGATTCCCTGGGTTGATCGCTACTCTGAAAGCATGACCGAACCCGCTCCGTACGTTCGTTCGCGTGACACGTCGGCCGACAGCCAGCCGCGCAACCTCGAGTACCCGCCGCTTCCCGAGGCGCTCAAGGTCGGGATCTACGACAATCACACGCACCTCGAGATCAGCGACGGCAACAACCCGCTCGACTATCGCGAGCAACTCGATCGCGCCTCCAGTGTGGGAGTGCGCGGCGTTGTGCAGGTGGGCAACGACCTCGAGACCTCCCGCTGGTCGGCCGAGATCGCGGCCCGTGAACCCCGCGTGCTCGCCGCCGTCGCGCTGCACCCGAACGAGGCGCCGCGCTACGCCGCCGAGGGCACCCTCGACGACGCGCTCGCCGAAATCAACGAGCTCGCCCAGCGTCCGCGGGTGCGGGCCATCGGCGAGACCGGACTCGACTTCTTCCGCACGGAGGAGGGCGCCGGTCGCGACGCCCAGTACCGCTCGTTCGAGGCGCACATCGAGATCGCCAAGCAGAACGGCCTCGCGCTGCAGATCCACGACCGCGACGCGCACGCGGAGGTCGTCGAGACCCTGCTGCGGGTGGGCGCCCCCGAGCGGACGGTCTTCCACTGCTTCAGCGGCGACGCGGAGCTCGCCCAGATCTGTGCCGACAACGGCTGGTATCTCTCTTTCGCCGGAACCGTGACGTTCAAGAACGCCCAGAACCTGCGCGATGCGCTCGAGCTTGTGCCGCGCCGCCTTGTTTTGGTGGAAACGGATGCCCCGTTCCTGACGCCCGTGCCGTTCCGCGGCCGGCCCAACTCTGCCTACCTCATCCCGCACACGCTGCGGGCGATGGCCACCTACCTGGGCACCGATGTGTCCATGCTGGCGGCCCTCATTACGTCCAACACGGAGGAGGTGTACGGACTCTGGAACGCGGAGCCCGTCACCGAACCGTCAAGTCCATTCGGAGATCGATGAGTGACGACATGGTGGCGCCCGGCGCTGCCACTGCCAGCGGAACCAGCACGCTGCTGGGACCGGCCGAAATCCGCGATCTGGCCGAGCTGCTCGGCATTCAGCCGACCAAGAAGCTCGGCCAGAACTTTGTGATCGACGCCAACACCGTCCGCCGCATCGTGCGCGTCGCCGGTGTATCGGCCGGCACGACCGTCGTCGAGGTGGGGCCGGGCCTCGGCTCGCTGACCCTCGGACTGCTCGAAACCGGGGCCGAGGTTGTCGCCGTCGAAATCGACAAGCGCCTCGCCGCGCAGCTGCCGCTCACGGTCGGGCAGCTGCAGCCCGAATCCCAGCTCACCGTCATCACCGCCGACGCGATGACGATCGAGGAGCTCCCGGGTACCCCCACCGTGCTGGTCGCGAACCTTCCGTACAACGTCTCCGTACCGGTGCTGCTGCACTTCCTCGAAACGTTCCCGGCTCTGCAGAGCATCCTCGTCATGGTGCAGGCGGAGGTCGGCTACCGCATCGCGGCCGTGCCCGGCTCCAAGATCTACGGTGTGCCGAGCGCCAAGGCCGCCTGGTACGGGGTCTGGCGCACGGCCGGCCAGGTCAGCCGCCAGGTCTTCTGGCCGGTGCCCAACGTCGACTCCGTTCTCGTCGCGTTCGAACGACGCGAGCTGCCGGGCACCGAGGCGGAACGCGTCGCCACCTTCGAGCTCATCGATGCCGCGTTCCAGCAGCGTCGCAAGATGTTGCGTCAGGCGCTATCCGTGGTGCTCGGTGATTCGGCCAATGCCTCCGCCCGCATCGAGGCGGCCGGGCTCAAGCCGACCGCCCGCGGCGAAGAGCTCACCGTGCTCGACTTCCTCGCGATCGCCCGCACGGCCTAGTACCCGCGGCCGCACACCGCGCCGCACACCGCGCCGCACACCGCGCCGCACACCGCTGCCGCACACCGCGCCGCACACCGCTGCCGCACACCCCGCCGCACACCCCGCCGCACACCCCGCCGCACACCCCGCCCCACACCGCGCCGCTCACCGCGCCCCGCCCCCCGATCGGTGCCGCGGGGCCATAGTCAACCCCTCGGGGAACACGCCCGCTTTTTTGACTCGCGATGGAATACTTTATCTGCGATGCGATGAAGCTCGGCGGAGGTCGTATTCATGCTGCACTCGCGGATGGAATTCCCCCGGCTTCTCGATTGCCCAGCCCCCGCATCACGAGATGCCTGACCCCGTTTCGACACCTCGCGTTTACCCCGCACTGCAAGAATCCACCCCGGCCTCACCGAGCGTTTACCCGGAACGCTCCGAACCACACTGGTCGTCCCGTCATCGCGGGGCACCATCCCTGTTGCGCCACCAGCGCCCCGCAGAACGGAACCAACCATGGGCATCCAGACCTCCCTCGACGCACTCCGCTCGACGACATCCATCGTCGCCGCCATGCGTGCCGCCGACGATCTCGCGTTTGTGGCAAGTCGCAATGGGGGACAGCGCACGGTGCGCGTCCTTTCCGCAGCCCTGCGGGATACCGACCAGGTCGTCAGTATCGCCGCGGTGCATGCCCTCGCGCAGGTTTTGGATAGCGAAGCGGATGACGCGCTCGCCGCTCTTCTCTCCAGCGACCGTGCATACCTGCGCGAGCACTCGGCGTGGGCGTTCTCCTCCCGTCTGCCCCGCTTTGACACCATCGCCCGCATGGTCGGCCTCGTCATCGACGGCGGCTTCAGCGGAATGCTCGCCCAGCGCACCCTTCAGCAGTGGGGAACCCCCGCTCCCGGCCACGTTGCCCTCGCCCTCGAAGGAGCCCTTCTCGGGGTCACCGAGCCGGCCGCGCGCTACCGCCTGGTCGAGACCCTCGGACTCGTGCACGACCGCGTCGCGACCGTCGCCCTCGTCCGCATCGTGCGCAACCAGTTGGAGCCCGAGCAGGTGCGGGTCGCGGCCATCGCCGCGCTCGGCGACCGCGCCGGCCGTCCCGAAACCGTCGAACTCATCTCCACGCTCGCCGCGGGCGAGGGATACATCGCCGAGGTCGCGCGCCTCGCGCTCGTGGACCTCACCGCGAACGTCGTCGCGCGAGCCCCCTGGCAGACCGGACTCACGGTCGCCCAGATGTTTCTGCACGCCGACATCGACCCCCAGCTGACCCGCGCCGGAAGCGGCGACAACGGCGGAATCGCCACCCTCCTCGTCCGGCTCGGAGACGCCCTCACTGCCGGAGCCGGTGCCGGAGCCGGCGCTGGCTCCGACACCGCAGCCGCCACCCCGGACATCCAGCGCGTGATCACGCTGTCCCGTGGCAGTGCCGCCGAGTCGCTCGAAAGCCTGTCGCAGGCCGGGTCCACGGTGCGCGGTCACGCCTACGCATCGGTGCCGCTGCTCAGCGAGCCCGTGGCCTCGGCCAGTGCCTGGCCGCTCCGGGTTGCCGCCGAGCGAGGCATCCGTCGCATCCTTCGCGCAGCCGGCACCGTCGACATCATGCACCTGCGCATGGCGGACGTGGGAAGCCTCGCGGCAGCGGATGTGGCTCGTGACCTGGACATTCCCGTGGTGTTCACTGTTGCGCCCGACCCGCATGCAGTCATCAACACGCTCGACATCACCGGCGCGCTGACGCGCGAGAATTTCGGCGACGTCGACGAGCGTGAGCACTTCTGGTTCCGCGCGCGCCTCGTGCAGCGGCTTGCGGCGAACTCGGCCCACACCGTGTTGTTCCCGCGCCCGCGTCTGGCCGAAGACATGAACGAGCTCGTCGGTATCGACATCTCCGCCCACCCGGAGCGCCACTCGGTGGTGCCCGAGGGAATCGACCTCGAGGTCGTGGATCGTGCGTCCCGCGAGGCGGTCGAGCACGCGCTCGGGGGAGAGGCGACGCCGCCCCTCGCCGAATTGCGGGAGCTTCTCGGCCAGCTGCCGGAGAACCGCAGGCACCTGCCGCTTCTCATCAGCGTCGGGCGCTTCCACCGCGTCAAGGGAATGGCGACCATCGTCGAGGCGTGGAAGACCACCGATCTCCGCGATCGCGCGAACCTGCTGCTCATCGGCGGGGACCTCGCACACCCGTCCGACGACGAGCGCGAGCAGCTCGACCTCATGAACCTCGTGGTGCCCGAGAGCGAGCGTGCCCAGGCGGGCCTGCTGCTTCCCGGCCACCGTCCCAACGACACGGTGGCCCGCTGGGTCGCCGCCGCGCGCTTCGGTGTGCCCGGCCTCGCGGCGGCCAACGGCGTCTACGTCTGCGGAAGCCTGAAGGAGGAGTTCGGCATCGCCCTGCTCGAGGCGATGGCCGCCGGACTTCTGGTCGTCGCGCCCGCCGGCGGTGGACCCGCCACCTACGTCCAGAACGGTCTCACCGGCTACCTCACCCGTACCTCTGACGTGACGTTGCTCGGCACCGCCATGGACGCGGCACTGACCGCCGCCGCCGCGGAGACCGACGACGAGCGCGCGAGCGCTTCCCGCGATACTGTGCAGCGCAGCTTCACCATCCAGGCGATGGCGTCTGCACTCTCCGAGGTCTACCGCACCGTGCACCTCGACGAGCACGGTCTCGACGGCGACCTGCTCGACTCGCACGACCTCGACTCGCACGACCTCGACTCTCACGACCTCGACTCTCACGACCTCAACACGCACCCTGCGTCCAGCGGCTTCGGCCACGGATCGTCGGTCACCCGATGACCCTCCTCATCATCTCGCCCGACTACGCCTCCCACCTGCTGCCCCTCGCCACGCTCGGAACGGCCTGGCGTGACGCGGGCGAGCGCGTCGTTGTGGCCACCGGCCCCGCCACCGCATCGATCGTCGAGTCGTTCGGGTTCGAGCGCGTCAACCTGCAGCTGGGTCGCGGCTCCAACCCCGGAGTGATTCGGGCAGAGGACCAGCCCAAGGGAGAGGATGACGCGCTGCGGGGTTTCTTCGACGCCTCGCGTGTCGGAGCCGTCGCCACCCTCTCATTCCAAGCGACAGCCCGGTTGTCCGACCTCATGTGGGACCCGGTAAACACCGCCCGCGCGGTTCAGAAGGTGGTGGATGACCTCCGCCCCGACCACGTGATCGTCGATCATCTCGCGTTCAGCGCGCGTCTTGCCCTGCTCGCGCAGGGAACGGCGTACGCAGACGTGGTGTTGGGACATCCGTCCGCCCTTCCGCTTCCCGCAGCCGGTGAGGTCTACGGTTTCCCGCCCGAGTGGCCCGTCGGGTTCTCCCCCGAGGCGGGCAATGTTTCTGCCGAAGAGCTGGCCGACCTGCTGGAACTCTGCAACCGCGTCAGCGAGTCCTTCACGCTGGAGTGGAACACCGCGCTCGCGCAGTTGAACCCCGACGTCGCGCCGAGCGCCAACGCGTTCGCCGAGCACGGCGACCTGCTGCTGCTCAACTACCCGGAGGAATTGCACTCCGCCGAGCGCACCGCGCTGCTTCCGCCACACGAGTTTCTCGGGTCGGCCGTGCGCGAGGAGCCCGCCGATGAGCAGGTCATCGCGTGGCTCGAGTCCAGCGACAAGCCGTTCGTCTACGTGAGCTTCGGCAGTTTCCTCTCCGTGCGCGGAGACGTTCTCGCCCGCGTGCTCGAGGCTCTGAAGGGTCTCGACGCCCGCGTCGCCATCGCGACCGGCTCCGCCGACCGGGACGAGCTGGGCGACCTGCCGGGCGAGTGGCTCGTGCGGGAGTTCCTGCCGCAGGTCACGCTGCTTCAGCGCGCTGCCGCCGCCGTCACCCACGGCGGAAACAACAGCGTCACCGAGTCGATGAACTTCGGCGTTCCGCTGCTCGTGCTGCCGTTCTCCACCGATCAGTTCGCCGGTGCGGCCGCGATCGAGCGGGTGGGCTTCGGCGTGGTTGCTGATCCGAACGCGGCATCCGTCGAGGAGCTGCGCGCGGCGATTGCGCGGATCTACCCGGGAGCCGACACCGTGGCCGAGCCAGCCGGCGCTGCCGCATCGATCGCTCCGGCCGTCGACACCCCGGCACTCACCGCGCTATCCGCGTCGCTGCTCGCCACTCCCGGTCGTGACCGTGCCTATCGCGCTCTGCACGCGCGGACGGACACGCTTGCACCGACGCCGGCAGCCGCACCCGGGTCATCCACCGACGTGGCGAACGCCATCCACTGAGCCGAGGCGACATGAGCGTTGCGGGCAACTCGTCCGGCATCGGCGACGATGCCATGACGGCGGCAACGGGCAGGACGCCCGCCGAGTGGTTTGCGATCCTGGATGCGGCCAACGCGACCACGTGGAAGCACACCGCCATCGCGCGCTGGCTGTTCGACACCTACGGCGACACGGCGACCACCCCGGCCACCCCGGCGACCGCGACCGCCCCGACCACCCCGGCGGCCCCCGCGCCCACCGCTACACCCACCAGCACTCCCATCAGCGGGTGGTGGTGCCAGGCCGTGACCGTGCGATACGAGCAGGCCCGCGGCATGCGTGCCCCCGGGCAGCAGCCCGACGGGACTTTCGAGGTCAGCTCGTCGCGCAGCATCCCGACCGATCAGCAGCACGCGCTCGACGTCGCGATCGCGCTCGTGACCGCCGACCTAGGAAACCCGCCCGCATCGGTCGGACGTGACTCCAGCTATCCCCGCGCCCGCTGGAAACTGGACAACGGCGAAACCATCGTCACCACCGCACACCCGCCGAAGAACGGCAAGACGTCCGTCACCCTCACCCACTCCCGCATTCCCGACTCGACCCGCCTGCCCGACGCGCGGGCGGCACTGGCACAGCTGCTGGCAAAGCTTCCCTCCGCGCTCGACTAGGTTGGATGTATGACCTCCGCGGCCGCTCCGAACATGGTGCACGTGCGAGCGCCCGGCAAGATCAACGTCTTCCTCAAGGTTGGTGCTCTGCAAGACGACGGGTATCACGATGTCGCCATCGCGTACCAGGCCGTCTCCCTCTACGAAGACGTGCGCGCCTTCCCCGCCGATGACTTCTCCGTGAGCATCACCGGAACCGTCGAACTTTCCCGCGTGCCCACCGATGGCACCAACATCGCGCTGAAGGCCGCCCGTCTGCTGGCCGCCAAGACGCGCTATACCGGCGGTGTGCGGCTCGAGATCGACAAGCACGTCCCGGTCACCGGCGGCATGGGAGGCGGATCAGCGGATGCCGCGGCCGCCCTCATCGCCTGTGACGCGCTCTGGGGAACTGAGCTTCCCCGCGACGCGATGCTCGCCCTTGCGGCCGAGCTCGGCGCCGATGTGCCGTTCGCCCTCACCGGGGGGACCGCGATCGGTACCGGTCGGGGCGACCAGCTGAGCCCCGCGCTCGCGAAGGGCCAGTTCCAGTGGGTGCTCGTGCTTGCGGACTTTGGCCTCAGCACCCCCGGGGTCTACAACGAACTCGATCAGCACCGCGAGCGTCACGCCCAGGACATCTTCCCCGCACAGACGCAGCCGACGGTCGACACGAACGTGCTCCAGGCCCTGCGCGCGGGCGACCCGCACATGCTCGCGGAGACACTGCACAACGATCTGCAAGCTCCGGCCCTCCACCTGCAGCCGACCCTGACCTCGGTGCTCGAGCTCGGCGAAGAGAACGGTGCCCTCGCGGGTATCGTCTCGGGGTCCGGTCCCACGGTCGCATTTCTCGCTGCGGACCTCGACGGTGCTCTCGAATTGCAGATCGCCCTGAGCGCAGCCCGCCTGCGAGTTGTCCGCGTAACAGGGCCAGTTCACGGCGCGCGCATAGTTAGTGCGTGAATAATCGGGGGTAGCACCGAATACCCGAAAGGCCGGCGTTCATGACTCCCCGTCGCACCACGCTCCTTTCCGCGCTGATCGGTGTCGTCTCCGCGATCTCGACGCTCGCTCTCGCCGAGCTCGCCGCACTCTTCCTGGCCCCGGCCAGCAGCCCGCTGCTCGCCGTCGGCTCGTGGATCATTGACATCACCCCGCAGTGGGTGAAAGAGCTGGCCATCGGCATCTTTGGCACGAACGACAAGATCTTCCTCATCACGGTGCTCGGCATCGTGGTGCTCGCGCTTGCCCTCCTCGTCGGGGTTCTGGAGTATCGCCGCCCGCCGTGGGGCATCGTCATCCTCGTCGCCGTGGGAATCATCGCCGCCATCGCCGTGATGACCCGTGCGCAAGCGACCAGCATCTGGCCGGCGCCCACCGTGATCGGGGTGGTCGGCGGCGTGCTCGTGCTGCGACTGTCGATCATCCGGCTGCACAACTGGGTCGCGTTCGCGAACGGTTCCACCCGTCGCGACGCCGACTTCACCCGCTCCACCCGTCGCTCGTTCATCACGTTTGTCGGAAGCACGGCCGCGGTTGCCCTCGTCGTGGGGGTCGTCTCCCGCACGATGAACGCCGGCACCAACGCGGTCAACGCGGCGAGGGCTGCCATCAAGTTGCCCGCGCCCGCGACATCCGCCGTCCCGCTCGCAACCGGGGAATCGCTCGACGTTCCCGGGATCTCGCCCCTCGTGTCGGCCAACGTCGACTTCTATCGCATCGACACGGCGATTCAGGTGCCGGCGATCGATGCGGCGACGTGGACACTCAAGATCACCGGCATGGTCGAGAACGAGATCGAAATCAGCTTCGCCGACCTGCTCGCGCTGCCGCTGCAGGAGGACTACGTGACGCTCACGTGCGTATCCAATGAGGTGGGCGGCAACCTGATCGGCAACGCGCTGTGGCTCGGGTACCCGATCCGTGAGTTGCTGGCCCGTGCCGTACCGACGGCGGGCGCCGACATGGTGCTCTCGCACAGTATCGACGGGTTTACCGCGAGCACGCCCCTCGAAGTGCTGCAGGACACCGCGCGCAACAGCATCCTCGCCGTCGGCATGAACGGCGAGCCGCTGCCGATCGAGCATGGCTATCCGGTGCGCATGGTCGTGTCCGGTCTCTACGGGTACGTCTCGGCGACCAAGTGGGTCGTGGAACTCGAGGTCACACGGTTCGCCGACGCCACCTCTTACTGGACCGATAACGGCTGGTCCGATCACGGTCCGATCAAGACCTCGTCCCGCATTGATGTGCCCACGAATGGCGCGAGCGTCGATGCCGGCACGGTCGCCGTGGCCGGCGTCGCGTGGTCGCAGCACACCGGCATCACCAAGGTGCAGGTGCGCGTGGACAAGGGCTCGTGGGTCGACGCACGTCTCGCCGACGCGATTTCCAAAGACACCTGGCGCCAATGGGTCTACGAATGGCCCGCGAAGAAGGGCGCTCACGTCATCGAAGTGCGGGCGACGGATGCCTCGGGCAAGACACAGAGCGGAATCCCCGTCAATGTCGTGCCCGATGGCGCCGAGGGCTGGCACAGCATCGACGTTCGGGTCGACTAGCCGCGCGGTCGTGGCGTGACCGGAGACCGATGATGACCCCGTCAGCGAATCGGTGGGTCCTAAGCGCGTCACGAGGCGTTCGGGCAGTGGGCTAGTCGAGGTCGCCATCGGAATCGGGTGGGGCTTCAGCGAGTAGATCTTCGCTGGCTGCCTGGTCGCCCGGGAGCGTGTACCAGTCGGGCGGGATTTCGGCCTCCGCGATCTCGTACCCGTCAGGTGGGTACCCCGTTTCCGGAATCTCGAACCTCTCGGGTGGGTGGGGGTCCTGGGGTATGTCGCCCTCGGGTTGTTCCGGGTCCCCGGTGGATGGTTCCAGATCGGTGTCGGGCAGCGCAGGGTCGGCGTCCGATGGTTGCTCATCGTTGTCGGGTGGTTGCGGGTCGTTGTGGTGTGGTGGAGTCGCGGTGTCGTCCGCGGGTGGGGTGGGGGTGTCGGGCCAGGTGAAGGGCATGGGTCCGATGAAGCTGTCGGGTTCGGTGATGTAGGTGCGGCCGCTGGGGGAAGTCCATTCGAGGGTGCCGCCACCAAGGTGCCGATAGGTGAAGGCGGTGAATTGTTTGAAGTTGTGGTGTGACTGGCACAGAAATGCGAGGTTCTCGGCGTCGGTGTCGCCGCCGTACTGCCAGTCGGTGGTGTGGTCCATATCGCACTTGTCGGTCGTGGTGGGGCACCCCGTCACGGCCCGGCAGGTGCCGTCCCGTAGTTGCAGCCAGCGGCGCAGGTCTTTCGGCACTGTGTAGGTGCTGCGCCCGAGGGAGAGGATCGCTCCGGTGTCCGGGTGGGTGAGGATGCGGTGGAAGCTGGGCGCGGTCGCGGCGAGCCTGCGCGCGGTCTCCGGGTCGATGGGGCCGTACCCATCCATCATGGCCGGCTCCGTTCCGGTACCCATCGCCGTCAGCACCGGTACCGCGATCAACACGGTGGGTGTGACGCCTGTGTTGTAGTCCTCGCTGGGCGTGCCGTTCAGTCCCAGATCGCCGAGGGCATCGGCGCGCAGCTGCGGAAGAGTGCGGGACTCGGTGGGTCCTTGGAGTGCGCGGGCGGTGCCATCGATGCGGTTATAGATCGCCAGCACGGTGGCGGCGTTGTCGGTGTAAGTCAGGGTGGCCATGCCATCAGGTTCCGGGTCCCAATACACGGTGCGGTCTTCCATTGCCGTGTCGTGGCGCTCCTGCAACGGGATGGGGTGAACGCGTTCCCGCAGGATTCGGGCACGTTTCTTGAACCGGGCGGCCGTTTTGGTCATCGCTTCGGGGATCGCGGCGGCTTCGAATATGGGGCGGGCCTGCACCGGGAGGGTGGCGGCTTCGCGGGTGATGATTTCCGCGTGCCGGAAACTGATGTCGCCCCGGGCCAGGGCGGTGTGGGTGGTGGGGAGGTCGTGGACCAGAGCTTGGGCGTGGGCGACAAGGTTGCGGGCGGTGGGTTCCGGGATGGTCAACGCGAGGGCCACTTCGGTGGATGCTTCACGGTGGGCGCGTATTTCCGGGGTCCAGCCCTGGCTGGTGGTGACCGGCAGCAGGGTGTTGCGCTCAAGGTAGAGGCGGCGGATCTCATCGGCGGTGTCACACGGGGCCGCTATTGTGCGACGGATGAGACGTTCGCCTTCGGTGAGTTTGTCCGCCAGGCGTCCGAGGCGCTTGTCGATCTGTGCCAGTCGGGCCTGGTGGGCAGGATCCACCGGGCCGCGGCCGGCACGACCGTCGCGGTTCGGGGGTTCCTGGTTGAACGTCATACAACAATTCAACGCCGACAGAACAGCCCAGAACGGGTGTTCCATCGATCAGTGGAATGCGGGAAACAACCCACCCCTGTGGAGGAGAGGAGGAGAGAGTAAGCCGGAGAAGCCATGCTGCTCCGCCAACGCGAAAAGGCCCGTATCGCTTTCGCGACACGGGCCTTTGTCCATCCAGTGGACTACTCGACCTTTAAGGCCGGAGCCCTAAGAAGGTGAGAGTTACGCTGCAGCCTTGGCGGTGATCTTGGCGATACCAACGAGGAGCGTGTCGGTGACGGCGTCGGTGTTGAACGTCTTGTTCAGCAGAGCGGCGGCGTCGGGGCTGACGAGAACGCGGGTTCCCTCGAGGACGGCGTTGCCATCAGCGTCGGTGGAGAGGGGCTTCAGCGTCGAGCCATCGAGGTTGAAGATGTAGACGTCGTCGGCGACCTTGGTGCCGTTGGCGGTGACGGTACCGGTGAGGCGCGAGGTGCCCGGGTCGATAACGAAGTTGGTCAGCTCAACAACGGTGGAGCCGGCGGTCAGCGAGATACCCGAACCATCGTGGTCGATCTCACCCTGAACGAACGGGCGGTAGGAAGCCTTGGGGTCGAAGTACTTGACGTTTCCACCGGTGATCGGGAAGTGCAGTGCACCATCGGTCAGCGTTGCGGTTCCCACGACGCCGGCGGTCAGCTTGAGGCTGGCGAGAGCATCAACGAAGCCCTGGTCGAGCGTGACCTGGGTGTCAACGCCATCGAGCGTTGCGATCGTTGCGAGGGGCACCGGAGTAGCGGAGTCGGTGGCCGTCGACGATGACGAGGAGGTGGAAGACGTGTCGGTCGAGCAAGCGGCGAGTCCACCGATGAGGATTGCTGCAGTGGCGAAGCCGACGGCGACCTTGGAGAAGTTGCGCATGATTTTTCCTTTGTGAGAAGTTGACTGCTGGTGTTGATGAGAGTTCGGTCCCCTCGCCCCAGCGGATTGGAATTGGTTCGGTCCGTGACCATTCCGTTACATTTCTCAGCGCTCTCACAGGATTACTTCAGCGGGGCTCCCGGGATGATCGGTACCGTTCTGACCAGCACTTTTGAGGGTCGGGAGAGTGGATGTCTCAGCCAAATGAGACCCATCGACAGCGCTCCCGGACCCGCCCGCCGCACAGAAATAACCACGATCAACACAATCGCGAGGGCAATCGTGATGCGTGCGGGGATGATCGCGGTCACCATTAACCGCTGTGTGAGGGCAAACGGAAGCGCCATCCACTCCCACCGTCCGGTCATCGCAATCATCGGCACGAGCATCAGCGCGTACCAGGGATAGATGGGGGTGACGGCCAGCAGGGTGACCCCGATCATGACGGTCTGGCCGAGCCACGGGTCATCCGGAGTCGAACGCCTCCACACGATCACCGCAGTCACCGCGATGATCGCCGCGACGATGATGGCCGCCGCAGGCCCTTTCACCAGGAGGGACACCAGGATGAACCGCGTCCCGCTGTTATAGCCCTCCTCGGTGAGGTACCCGGGCAGGTAGCCGAGCACACCGAAGCCCGACCCGAGCACGTACGGGACGTAGAGGAGGGCGAAGGTCGCGATCGCCGCACCGATGATGACCCACGGTTTACGCCCGAGCAGGGCCGGCGTTCCCACCACGGGGATGAGTTTGGTGCCGATGCTGGCACCGAGCGCGATGCCGCCGAGCCAACGGCGACCGGATGCCACGGCCAGCGTGGCCACGAGCAGCAGGAGTGCTCCCAGCATGTCCACGTGTGAATTTGTGACCGCCTCGGTCGCGGCGAGCGGGCTCCACCCCCAGAGGGCGGCCCAACGGGGATCGAGCCCGCGCTTCAGGAGCGTGCGCAGCAGCAGCACGGTGACGCCGAGGCTCATCAGCAGCCCCACCAACTGCATGGGCCAGTAGGTGGGAGCGGGACCGGTGAAAAAGCGCACCGCCGCGAAGAAGAGCTCGGCCGTCGGCGGGTAGATGGTGGGCACCGTCGCGCGGTTGATCGTGGTGCACAGCACCTCGCCCGTGCCGACCTCCTTCGTCTTCATGACGCGGGAGCCCTCGCAGGTGAGCCCGTTCTCTCCGGAATCCGCGAGCACGGGGGTGGGGAAGAGCCACTCCGGCCGCAGGTCGCTGAGCGCCGGATCTGCCGGCACGTACTCATAGGGGGAGATGCCGGCGTTCTGCACGATGCCGTCCCACGCGTAGCGGGCCGAGTCGGTGCTCGTGTTGGGAGGACCAAACATCGCCGCCCCACCGATGGCGACAGATCCCGCCAGCACCAGAACGATCGCCGCACGCGCCGGAACCTTACGCAGCGCGATGATGGCGAGCGTAAACACCACCCATAGGCCGGCGGTGATCCACATGAGTGGCTGGCCGACGCCGTTCTTCGAGTCGTAGAAGGGCAGGATCGACACCGACAACGCGGTGACCACGGCGCTCGCGGCCACGCAGAGGGTCGTCAGGAGGATTCGCACAGAACTCATCCTGTCGGATCGGCGGTCGGTTCCGAACACCTAGGTGTAAGACACAGCGGTCGTTCGGCCGCGGTGTTATCGAAAAGCAGGGGTCAATGATCATCTGGCAGATTCAACGCCTCATGAACAGCGCGCGGGGTGCGTTAGCCGCGCCATCCCGCAACGCTCGTATGGCGGTCGTGATCGGACGTCTCCTCGGAATCGCGTTCATCGTGTGCTTCGGCACCGGCCTGTACAGCCACTTCCTGCAGGACCCGCTGCCGTGGATGGTCTTTCCGACCCGCCCGATCGGGCTCTACCAGCTGAGCCAGGGCATCCACATCACCACGGGCATACTCTGCTTCCCCCTGATCTTCGCGAAGCTCTACACCGTCTTCCCGAACCTGCTCGAGACCCCGCCGATCCGCTCGTTCCCGCACTTTCTGGAGCGCGCGTCGATCACGATCTTCGTCGCGGCCTCGCTCGTCGAGATCACGATCGGCCTGCTGAACACGTACCAGTGGTACGCGCTGTTCCCCTTCCCGTTCCGCCAGACGCACTACGCGCTGTCGTTCGTCATCATCGGATCCCTCGCGATCCACATCGCCATCAAGCTGCCAATCATCAACCAGTTCTGGCGCAAGAAGAACAGCTACGACGCCGACGGCAACGTGAGGCCCATCGCGGTCACCGTCGCGGCCGCGACCCCGGTTCGCCGGGACGAGGATGAGGCTCGGGATGCCACGGGCGGCGGTCACGGCGACGACACCGTCGCCCCGACCCGCGGTATCACCGGTCGTGTCTTCGGATGGATCGACCACACTCCGGCCGCGCCACCCCGCTCCAGCCGTCGCGCGTTCCTGACGACGATCTCGCTCGCCGGGGCGGTGCTCGTCATCACGACCGCGGGACAGTCGTTCCGCGTGCTCGACTTCTCCAACGTGTTCGGCGCCCGCAAGAAGTTCACCGGGCCGAACGCCCTCCCGGTCAACCGCACCGCGAAGGCCGCGAAGGTCGAAGAGACCGCGACCGCCGGTGACTGGGCCCTCACGGTGTCGAATGGCACCGCCACCAAGGCGTTCACGCTCGCGCAGCTGGCCGCGCTGCCGCAGTACCGCGTCGACCTGCCGATCGCGTGCGTCGAGGGCTGGAGCCAGATGGCCTCGTGGAAGGGGCCGCGCTTGCGCGATCTCGTCGACGCCGTCGGGGCATCCGCCGACGCCACGGTCAAGGCGACAAGCCTCGAGAAGAACTCCAGCTACGCCGTCACCCGGGTCGGACCCGAATTCGTACGGGACGAGCTGACCCTTGTCGCGCTCGAGGTGAACGGCGAAACGCTGGACCTCGACCACGGGTACCCCGCCCGCATCATCTCTCCAGGACGCCCCGGCGTGCTGCAAACCAAGTGGCTCTCGTCGCTGGAGGTACTCGCATGAGTTCCGAGTCCCACGCCAACGCCGCCCGCCCGTCGAGCGTGCACCCGTCGAGCGTGCACGCGGCGCCCGTCCACCTCCCACAGGGCACCGGACGCGGCACCACCCAGCAGCGCTGGCGCATCGCTCTGATCGTCGGTGGCCTGCTGCTCATGGGCATCGGCGGCATCACGCTGCTGGGCGACGTCCCGGCCAAGAATTACCTCGGCATAGCCGTCTGGTTCGTCGGGGCGCTGATCCTGCATGACGGGATTCTCGCTCCCATCATCTTCGGCATCAGCTTGCTGCTGCGCCGCTCGAGCAAACGCGTGCCGTTCGGCGTGCTCCTCATCGTGCAGGGCGCCGCCATCATCGCCGCCATCACGACAGCCATCGTCGTGCCCGCCGCCCTTAAGAAGGGCATCGGCACGGCCAACTCCACCCTGCTTCCCCTCGACTACGGGGTGCACCTGCTCGAGTTCTACGGGGTACTCGTGGTCGTGACGGCTGTCGTCATCGCCGTGTACCTGCGGGTCACTGCGAAGCGCCGCGCCGCCGCGAAGTAGCCCCCGCCGCCGGGACATAGGCGCGCCGCGAAGTAGCCCCGCTGGCCGCTAAGTGACTCGCTCGCTCGAGCGGCCCTCTTCACGCCCGCCCGATCCCGTTCGGCGGGAGACCGCGCAGGTTTTGGAGGGAGAAGCTAGCGACCGGCGGGAGTCGTAACTCCCGCCGGTCGCCAGCTTTTCCCGCCGGGTCTAAAATCGGGCCAGTTCGGGCCAGTTCGGGCCAGTTCGGGCCAGTTCGGGCCAGATCAGGGCCGGATCGAGCCAGATCGGGCAGGGATCATGCCTGCTCGAGGCACCGTGGACCGCGTCGGGCTGCCGCGGTCCACTCATGCGCGGTTGTGCAAACGCGCGGATCCGAAAATGCGCGGGGCGGATGACCCTGCGCCAGGGTTTCCCCGCCGGGTATGCGAAAACCCCGCTGCCGACAAGCAACGGGGTCAGGCGAGAGCGACGAGTAACCATGCGCACCCGTGCATGCGCTCGGCCTAGGCGCACCGGGGCATGCGCACCGGGGCATGTGGGCCGGGGCATGCGCACCCGAAGCGGGCGCGACGAGCTACGGGCGGATCTTGGCGAGGCGGCAGAAGCTGCGTCCGCCGAGCTGCCAGGACTGGCGCAGAGCGAGGCCGCGGGCGGCGGCGAGGCGCACGAGGTGGTCGAGGCCGACCTCCGACCAGGGGAATGACTCGCTCTCCGAACCTGACGACCCCACGAGGGTGCCGTTTCCGGTGCGGAAGTGGTTGCGGTCCGGGTTCACCTCGACGACGATCTCGCCCATCGGGGCGAGAACCTCCACGCAGCGCGCGAGCAGTGCAGCGATGTTTCCGCCGATGCCGACGTTGCCGTCGACGAGAAGTACGGTCTGCCAGTGTCCCTCGGACGGCAGCGCGGAGAAGATCGAGGTTTCGAGAACCCGCAGCCCCGCGTCATCCGCTATCCGAATCGCGGCGGGGGAGACGTCGATGCCGAGCGCGTCCATGCCGAGATCCATGGCTGCACGCACCATGCGTCCCGGGCCGCAGCCGACATCGAGCACGGGCCCGGTGACCGCGAGCAGCAGGCGGCGATCGATGTCGTCGGCCTCGGCTGTCCAGCGGGAGACGTCGAGCGTCGACCGGCTGACCGGCGCCTGCGGGTTGTTCTCCGTCAGGACAAGGTAAACCGGCTCGCTGGTGACCAGCGCCTCGGCGTACGGCTCCGCACCGCCCGACCCGAAGGTGCGGGTCGCGAGCGCGATGCTCATGCGCTGAGCCGGGGTGCGGAGATCGCCGAGAAGCTGGCGAGGGTGGATGCCACGCGACCGAACGGCTGCTCGGCGGCGATATCTTCTGCGTCGCCGATCGTGTCCATGTCGGTCAGCCAGGGCAGCATCCCGACGCGCAGGCCGGCACCGGTGAGGCGCGCGAGCTGGTCGCGTCCGGTGGACGCCTTCGACATCTCGACGCCGCGGATCAGGTCGCCGCGCGGCTCGGCCATGCCGAGGGCCCAGAAACCGCCGTCGGTCGCCGGTCCGAACCAGGCGTCAATGTCGTCGGGCCAGCGCTGGAAGGCGGGCGCCAGGTGAGCGGATGACACCTGCGGGGTGTCCATTCCGATGAGAACTGTGGGCCCGTCGCAGGTGTCGAAGATCGCACCGAGACGCTCATCGAGCGTGCCGGACGGCTGGTGGACTACCTCGTAGCCGCGCGCCCCGGGCGGAAGACGGAATCCATCGAAGAAGAGAATGCGGCGCGTGGCGGGAACCGCTGCCACCGCGTCGAACGTGTCCGCCAGCGACGCCGCGGCGACCTCCGCTGCTTGCTCCAGGCTCAGCGGCGGGTGCAGGCGGGTCTTGACCTTGCCCGCAATGGTTTCCTTGGCGATGATCACCAGTGTCGTCATGAGTGTGCTCCCTGTCCTGTCGCGATACGCGTGCCGAGACGGTGCACATCTGAGCCGGGCGCCGGGATGATGAGGAGCCGTGTGGAGCAGTGGATGGGTCGTGCTGCTGTGTCTTGGATCACGTAGAGCTATTCGGAGCCCTGCCTCAAACGGATGGCACCGCCACGCACAAACGCCGCCCCAGGAGGGACGGCGTTGGTGATGCCCGGCGTGCGGGCGGCGTGCGGGTGAGGCTAGACGAGCTCGGGGTTCTCATGATCGTCGGCCATCGCGAGGTAGCCGCTCAGGCGCTCGACGAAGTCCTTGTCGGGAACGTAGCTCGGGTCGGCGAGGCTCTTCTCGTACTGCTGCTGCAGTTCTTCGATGGCCTGGTCGAACTCGAGCACCGCGAGGGCGTTGCGCTGCGCGTTGTCCAGCGCAACGAGGAGTCCAATGGCACGGTCGATATCGCTCGCGCCGCCGAAAACGTACTCAGACATAACTTCTCCCTAGATTTGTGGCCAGCGTACCGGAGCAAGGTCGGTGTTCCCGGCGGCGCTACTTCGCGCGACGCTCCTCGGCGAGCAGGCGTGACATGTCCTTGACCGCGGTGACGGTTCCGCGCAGGGTGCCCGTCACCTTCGAGCGCCCGATGCGCGGGGCGTACGGGGTGTCGACCTCGCGGATGCTCCAGCCCGCGGCGTGCCCGCGCAACACGAGCTCGAGCGGGTACCCACTGCGGCGATCCTGCAGGTCGAGGGCGAGCATCGCCTCGCGGTGGGTCGCACGCATGGGCCCAAGGTCGTGCAGCGGCAGCCCGGTCGCACCCCGCATGAGCGCGGCGAGCGCACGGTTGGCGATGCGGGCGTGCAGCGGCCACGCCCCACGGGTGGTGGGGCGCCGGCGACCCAGCACGAGGTCGACCTCGCCGGCCGCGACGGGATCCACGACGAGGTGCAGGTCTCGCGGGTCCATCGAGGCATCCGCGTCGCAGAACGCGACGAGGGGAGCCGTCGCCGCGAGCAAGCCGGCATGCGCGGCGGAACCGAATCCGCGCCGCAGTTCGGTGATGACGGTGGCGCCGTGTTCCCGGGCGACCTCTGCCGAGCGATCGGTCGAGCCGTTGTCGACGACGATGGCGCGGTATCCCTCCGGCATGCGGGAGAGCACCCAGGGCAGGGCCGACTCCTCGTTCAGGCAGGGCAGCACGACGTCGACGAGTGCGGGGGGCGGCGTCACTTAGCGCACCGCCGCGCGCAGGGGAGCGGTCGCAAACTCGCGCATGCCGTCTTCGAACGACATCGACGGGCTCCACCCGAGCTCGGTTTTCAGGCGGGCGGATGACGCGGTGATGTGCCGCACGTCGCCCAGCCGGTACTCGCCCGTGGTGATGGGATCCAGGCCGCCCGTGTGCAGGCTCAGCTGCTCCGCCAGTTCGCCGATCGTGTGGATGTCACCGCTGCCGACGTTGAACGCGCGGAAGGCACCGGCGTCGGCGCGCGCGGTCCACTCGATGGCCGCGATGTTGGCGGATGCCACGTCCCGTACGTGCACGAAATCGCGACGCTGCCCGCCGTCCTCAAACACCCGGGGTGCCTCACCGCGCTCGAGCGACGAGCGGAACAACGACGCGACCCCGGCGTAGGGGGTGTTCTGCGGCATGCCCGGCCCGTACACGTTGTGGTACCGCAGGGCCGCGGCGGTGCCGCCCGTGTTGCGCGCCCAGTTGGTGGACAGGTACTCCTGGCTCAGCTTGGTGATCGCGTACACGTTGCGGGGATCGAGCGGCGCGTCCTCGTCGATGAGTTCGGACACCAGCGGGTTGCCCTGCTCGTCGAGCGGGTCGAAGCGGCCGGCGTCGAGATCGGCGACCACGCGCGGTGCGGGACGGGTGGGGCCGGATGCCCCGCGGTAGGCGCCCTCGCCGTATACGACCATCGAGCTGGCGACGACAAGCCGGGCTGTGCCCGCGGCGGACATGCCGGCCAGCAGCACGGCGGTGCCCAGATCGTTCGAAGACACGTAGTCCGGGGCATCCGCAAAATCGACACCCAGCCCGACCTTGGCCGCCTGGTGGCAGACGACCTCGATGCCGTCGAGAGCGGCGGCGACCGCGTCGGGGTCACGCACGTCGCCGCGAATGAAGTCGACCCGCGGGTCGATCGTCGGCTCGCCACCGTGCACGTCGGGGCGAAGCGAGTCGAGCACCCGCACGCTCCAGCCGCGGTCGAGGGCCGCGCTGACGATGGTTCCGCCGATGAATCCGGCGCCGCCGGTGATCAGGAGTTTCAGCTCGCTCATCTGCACAGTCTTCCAGCGTTGGGATGTGGGTGTGCCCGGCTCACGCCGGTCCCAGTGGAACGCTGGCCTGCATCACCGCGGGGCCGAGTTTCAGCGAGCCGTCGGTGAGGGGTTCGAGCCGCATCCCACCGCGGTTGCGCAGCGCCTTGTGCGCACCCTCGGCCAGCATGACGTTCATCCATGCGCAGGGGTTCGCCGGGCGGTTCGCGAGAAACACCACGGGACCGGCGCCCGTGTCGAGACTGAACGTTGCCCCGCGAAGGCCGTCAACATCGACCCCGCGCAGCAGGATGTTGCGCCGGGTTGCCGTGGCATCGAGCATCCGCCCCGTCCCCAACTCGTCGGCAACGCGATCGAGCTGTTCGGCGGCCATCACCGTCACCGACGCGTGCACATGCGCCGGCTTAGCAAAGTAGCGGTCGCCGACAACGCCGAGTCCCGCCCGGAACTCGATGTGGTCGCGCGATTCGGGCTCGGTGTCCCGCGGAGGCAGCGGGCCGTCGGCGGGGCGGCCTTCATAACGGTGAGTGGATGACGCGAGCAGCAGTACGACGTCGACCTCGCGCGAATACGGCAGATCGACCATGCAGACAGGGTATCCCGGTGCCCGGCGCGGAGCGCGGGAGGGCGATCCGTGCGTCCGGGGGCGCTCGCGGCGGTCTCCCGGGGCCGCCCGGTAGACTTGGGCTCCTTATGGCACATCTCCTCGGGGCGGAATCCCTGCACCTTGAGTATCCAACACGCGTTATTTTCGACGACGTGACCATCGGCATCGACGAGGGCCAGCGCATTGGCGTCGTCGGCCGCAACGGTGACGGAAAGTCGACGCTGCTGCGTCTGCTGGCCGACCGCATCCAGCCCGACAATGGCCGCGTCACCCGCCGGGGCGGCGTCACCCTCGGCATGCTCGACCAGGCGGACGAACTGGACGATGACCTCGTGGTCTCCCAGGCGATCGTCGGCGACCGCGAAGAGTACGAGTGGGCGGGCGACGCCCGCGTGCGCGACGTCATCTCGGGACTCGTCGGCGGCATCCCGTGGGATGCCCGCATGGGCGAGCTCTCCGGTGGCCAGCGTCGCCGCGTCGGCCTCGCCGCGCTGCTCGTCGGTGACTGGGACATCATCTTCCTCGATGAGCCCACTAACCACCTCGACGTCGAAGGTATCTCCTGGCTCGCCGAGCACCTCAAGCGCCGCTGGTCCACCAACTCCGGAGGACTCATGGTCGTCACTCACGACCGGTGGTTCCTCGACGAGGTGTGCACCGACACGTGGGAAGTCCACGACCAGATCATCGAGCCCTTCGAGGGTGGATACGCCGCGTACATCCTGCAGCGGGTCGAACGCGACCGCTCTGCCGCGGCATCCGAATCCAAGCGCCAGAACCTGATGCGCAAGGAACTCGCCTGGCTCGGCCGCGGAGCACCCGCCCGCAGCACCAAGCCGAAGTTCCGCATCGACGCGGCCAACGAACTCATCGCGAACGAGCCGCCGCCCCGCGACAAGGTCACGCTCGCGTCGATGGCCATGCAGCGCCTCGGCAAGGACGTCGTGGACCTCGAGGACATCTCGGTCTCGTACCCCGACAAGACGACCGGTGCGATCAAGGAAGTTCTCAAGAACGTCACCTGGCGCATCGCCCCCGGTGAGCGCACGGGCGTGCTCGGCGTCAACGGTGCGGGCAAGAGCACGCTGCTCAGCCTCGTCTCGGGCACCCTGCTTCCGACCACCGGCCGGGTCAAGCGCGGCAAGACGATCAAGGTCGCCACGCTCACCCAGCAGCTGGCAGAGCTCGAGGACATCTGGGATGACCGTGTCAGCGAGGTCCTCGGACGCCAGAAGAGCACCTACGTCGCCGGCGGCAAGGAGATGACCCCCACGCAGCTGCTCGAGCGCGTCGGCTTCGCCTCCGCCCAGCTCTCTACCCGCGTGCGCGAACTCTCCGGTGGCCAGAAGCGTCGACTCCAGCTGCTGCTGATCATCCTCGATGAGCCGAACGTGCTGATCCTCGATGAGCCCACCAACGACCTGGACACCGACATGCTCGCCGCGATCGAGGACCTCCTCGACTCGTACCCCGGCACGCTCCTCGTCGTCTCGCACGACAGGTACCTGCTCGAGCGCGTCACCGACCAGCAGTACGCCGTCATGGACGGCGCGTTCCGCCACCTGCCCCGCGGAGTCGAGCAGTACCTCGAACTGCGTGCGGACCAGATCAAGGCACTGGATGTCGCGGCGAACGTTCCCTCGAAGCCCAAACCCGTTCACAACAGCAACCGCCCCAAGGGCGCGGAGCTGCGTGCCGCGGAGAAGGAGCTGTCCGCCGCCGGCCGCAAGGTCGAGAAGCTGAACGCGCGCATCGCCGAGCTGCACCTGGTGATGTCGACGCACGATCAGGGCGACTACGAGGGACTTGCCAAGGTCTCCGGTGAACTGCAGGAGCTGCAGGAGAACGTCGCCGAGGTCGAGTTCCGCTGGCTGGAGCTCACCGAGCTGCTCGGCTAACCCCCGCACGTCCGCCCGCGAGATCTTTTTCCGTGTGGCGGGAGAAAACGCAGGTTTTGGCGGGAGAAAAAAGCGCGCGGCGGGAGTTACGACTCCCGCCAACCGCCAGTTTCTCCCGCCACCCAAAATTGCGGGCGCGCGTCAGTCGAAGTCGAGACTCAGCTTTCGCAGCAGGCCGCTGAGCCGCTCCTGGTCGGCGGTGGACAGGCCATCGAGAAGCTCGGACTCCGCACGAAGAAGCTGGCTGATCGCGGCATCCACTCGTTCCCGTCCCCGCTCGGTCATCCGCACCAGCACCCCGCGCCCATCGTTGGGGTCAGTGCGGCGCTCGACGAGCCTGCGCTCCACGAGCCGGTTGATGCGGTTGGTCATCGTTCCACTACTGACGAGGGTCTGCTGCAGCAGCGCCTTGGGGCTCTCCTCGTACGGCGACCCCGCGCGACGCAGCGCTGAGAGCACGTCGAACTCCCACAGCTCGAGGTCGGACGCCCCGAACGCCGTCTTCCGCGCACGCTCGAGGTGCCGCGCGAGCCTGCCGACACGACTGAGCACCTGGAGGGGCGTGAAGTCGAGATCGGGGCGCTCGCGCGTCCACGCGTCGACGATGCGGTCGACTTCGTCGTTAGCTGGCATGTGCCTATTATCCCGGTGCCTCCGTGGGCCGAAACGGCGCGTGAGCCTGAGATAGAGAGCGGATGAAGCGTTCCGCCCGTCATCTGGCAGACTTGATGCGCGCGTCATGGCGCGTTCCGCCTTGGTGTAACGGCAGCACGACAGCCTTTGGAGCTGTTAGGACTAGGTTCGAATCCTGGAGGCGGAGCCACCCCGGTGGTGGGTTCAGGGCTTCCGGGCGGTGATGGATGACCCGGGGTCGACGCACCACTCCACGATCGACGGCCACGCGCCGTAGCCCGCGGTCACGTCGAGGTGTCCGCCGCCCGGAATGACGACGGTCTCCAGCCCGAAGGCATCGCCGAAATGCGCCCGCTGACCGGCCGGACTGAACCGGTCGTTGTCACTTCCGACGAGGATCACGTTGTCGGCGGCCCACGGCGCCGGTGATGCGGCGGGGTCGACGCCAGAGTCGGCGCCGGCGGCATCACCAGCGCCGGCACCCGCACGGGAGCCCGCGACCGCCGCGACCCGCTCGGCGAGAAGCGCGCCGAACTCGGCCACCTCGGGGAATGACAGCAGCACCTCGGGCGCCGGGGCTGCGACCAGCAGTGCGCGGGACACCGGTGTGGTGCCGGGCCGCACCGCCAGCCACAGCGCTGATCCCAGACTGTGAGCGACCACCACGATCGGCGCGGGCGCGGTGACGCGTGCGCCGTACGGATCGCCGGCGGACGGCGAATCCGGGGTCGCGAGTCGCGTGAGCGCGGCATCCACCGCGTCCGTCCACGCCGCCACCGTCGGGGTGTTCGCGTCCGGCAGCTGGGGATACTCGACGAGGTAGCCGCGCGAGCGCAGCTCGGTCACCGCGATGTGCTGCCAGTGGCCCTCGGGGCGGAAGTTCTCCCACCCGTGCAGGAACAGGAAGCGGGGCGCGGTGGGCGCGGTGTCGTCCGAAGTCATCGGTCTCCCATCGTGGTCGGTTCACCGATTCTGCAGTATGTCACTGTCGTGGGGCGCGCCTACGCTGGCTTCATGAGCGATTCCGCCGTCGGGCCCGGGGCTGTCGGGCCGCCCCCGCCGCCCGAGCACCTGGTGCTCGCCGACGTCGCGGCGTGGCGGCGATGGCTCGACGCGAACGAGGATTCGAGCGACGGTGTGTGGCTGCGGCTGGCCAAGAAGGGCGTCACCGAGCCCACGTCGGCCACCTACGCCGAGGCGCTGGACGAGGCCCTGTGCAGCGGATGGATCGACGGGCAGCGCAAGGGATATGACGAGACCACGTTCCTGCAGCGCTTCACCCCGCGCCGGCAGCGCTCGCTCTGGTCACTGCGCAACCTCGATCTCGTCGCGGCCCTGATCGCGCAGGAGCGCATGCGGGCCCGCGGCCACGCGGAGATTGCCCGGGCGAAGGATGATGGCCGCTGGGACAGGGCGTACGCGGGACAGGCCACCGTGGAGATCCCGGAGGATCTCGCCGCCGCGCTGGCGGAAAGCCCTGCCGCGCTGGCCGCCTTCGCGGAGCTGAGCAGCAGCGAGCGGTATTCGGTGCTGCACCCCGTGATCACCGCGGCGACGCCCGCCACACGCGAGAAACGCATTGCCCGGCAGATCGCCCTGCTCGTTGATCGGGCACCGTCGCCATAAGCAACAATGAGACTATGACCGATCCCGATCTCGCTGTCATTGTTCTCGCCGCAGGACAAGGCACCCGCATGAAGTCCGCAACGCCGAAGGTTCTGCACATGCTCGCCGGTGTGCCGCTCATCGGTCACGTGCTCGCCACCGCCGGTGAGCTCGCTCCCGCCTTCGTGGTCGCCGTCGTTCGTCACGACCGCGACCGGGTCGCCGCCTCCATCACCGAGCTGCTTCCCGAGGCGATCATCGTCGACCAGGACGAGATCCCGGGCACCGGCCGGGCCGTCGAGGTTGCCCTTGCGGCGCTTCCCGCCGGATTCACCGGCGACGTTGTCGTGGTCAGCGGTGACGTGCCACTGCTCAATGCGGCCACCATCCAGAGCCTGATCGCCGCCCACCGCGAACGCGAGGCCGCGGCCACGATCCTCTCCGCACACGTCGACGACGCCACCGGCTACGGCCGCATCGTGCGCACCGGCGCCGGGGACCTCGACCGCATCGTCGAGCAGAAGGATGCCGCCGATTCCGAGCTGGCGATCACCGAGATCAACTCGGGCACCTATGTCTTCGGCATCGCCGAGCTCCGCGCACAGCTCGGCTACATCAACACCAACAACGCGTCGGGCGAGAAGTACCTCACCGACGTCGTCGAACTCCTCCGCACCTCGGGCGCCACCGTGCGGGCCGTGCCGGTCAGCGAGAGCTGGATCGTCAACGGGGTCAACGACCGCGTGCAGCTTGCCGAGTCCGCGAGGCGCCTCAACTCAATGATCGTGCGCGGATGGCAGCTGGCCGGCGTGACGGTTCTTGACCCCGACACCACCTGGATCGACCTGCAGGCAACCATCGGTGAGGACGTCGAAATCCTTCCCGGTACCTCGATCACCGGCCCCACGATCATTCAGCGGGGCGCCAAGATCGGCCCCGACACCAGCCTGGACACCTGCGAGATCGGTGAGGGTGCGACGGTGCGGAGAACGGATGCCACGCTCGCAGTCATCGGCGCAGGCGCATCCGTCGGTCCCTTCGCTTATTTGCGGGCGGGAACCTACCTCGGCGACAACGGAAAAATCGGCACGTTCGTCGAGACGAAGAACTCGCGCATCGGTAATGGCAGCAAGGTGCCGCACCTCAGCTACATCGGCGACACCACCGTGGGCGTCGAGTCCAATGTGGGAGCGGGCACGATCACCGCCAACTACGACGGCGTGAACAAGTCGGCAACAGTGATCGGTTCTCATGTTCGTAGCGGGTCGCACAACGTGTTCGTCGCCCCCGTTAGAATTGGTGACGGAGCCTACACAGGTGCCGGAACCGTAGTCCGTAAGGACGTTCCAGCGGGTGCACTGGCCATCAACGTGGCTCCGCAGCGCAACATGACCGGCTGGGTTGAAACCAACCGCGCGGGAACGGCGGCGGCGAAAGCCGCGGCGGAATCCGCCGGGGAAACCGACTAGCAAGTTCGTCGGACATCACAGACTGAAGCAACAGCGTCGGTTCACCGGCAGGAAGCGGGACACGTGTCCGAGATCAAAGTCACCGGACAAAAACGACTCGTGATCGTGTCGGGTCGCGCTCATCCGCAGCTCGCCATCGACATCGCCGCGCACCTCGAGACGGACGTGGTGCACACGGACGCCCGCACCTTCGCCAACGGAGAGATCTACGCGCGCTACGACGAGAGCGTGCGTGGCGCCGACGTGTTTGTGATTCAGTCCCACACCTACCCGATCAACGAGTGGCTCATGGAGCAGCTGATCATGGTGGACGCCCTCAAGCGCGCCTCCGTGAAGCGCATCACCGTCGTTGCCCCGTTCTACCCGTACGCCCGCCAGGACAAGAAGGGTCGCGGCCGCGAGCCGATCAGCGCCCGCCTGGTCGCGGACCTCTATAAGGCCGCCGGCGCCGACCGCATCATGAGCGTCGACCTCCACGCCGCGCAGATCCAGGGCTTCTTCGACGGCCCCGTCGATCACCTCTTTGCGATGCCCGTTCTGCTCGAGCACTTCCAGCAGCTCGACAACTCCACCCTCACCGTCGTCTCCCCGGATATGGGCCGCGTTCGCGTCGCCGACATCTGGAGCGACAAGTTGGATGCCCCGCTGGCGATCATCCACAAGAGGCGCGACCCGCTCGTGCCCAACCAGGTCTCCGTTCACGAGATCGTCGGCCAGGTCAATGGCCGAGTGTGCCTCATCGTCGATGACCTCATCGACACCGGTCGCACCATCGTGAAGGCCGCGCAGGCGCTCAAGGATGCCGGCGCCACCAAGGTCATCGTCGCGGCGACCCACGCGGTGTTCTCCGACCCCGCCACCGAGCTGCTGCAGAGCGACTTCATCGACTCCGTCGTCGTCACCGATACCCTGCCGATCCCCGAGGAGAAGCGCTTCCCGTCGCTCGTCGTGCTCCCGATCGCGCCGCTCATCGCCCGCGCGATATACGAGGTCTTCGACGACGGTTCCGTCACCTCGATGTTCGACGGAGCCGCGTAACCACTGCGGCATTCCCGCGTCGTACCTCGGCGCGGCACTGACACCGGGCTGCACTTCGGCGCGAGGTCTCTCGCACGGCGCTCTGCCGCGGCGCAGGGTCATCCGCCCCGCGCTCGGGAGGTCTAGGTATCCTGGCCGCCGGTCGGGATTTTCGGCGTGCCGGGAATCAGCCCAATGGATGCCACGTGGCGGTCGCCCCCGAACGCGCCAACCGTGTAGCACTCCCAGCCGACACCTCCGGCACCAAAGATTTCGAAGCGGGCCTGTGACCCCGGCGCATCGGGAGCGGAGTATCGCACCCAGATCGCGCAGCTGGCCTGGGCCGTCGAGCTGGACACGCTGACCGTGGTGACGATGCCGGGCAGAACCAGCCCGACGAGTCCGACGATCACGATCACCCGGAGAACAACGAGCTGCCGTCGACTGCGCAGCGGGCGTTCCCCGTGCGGTTCGTACCCGGCGAGTTCGGGCTCTTCGTCGTAAACACTCATGGCCAGTCCAGTGTCGCACGGACCCCCGTCGCAGCGGTGGGTGATCTCTGTGCGACGTCCCAGATCTCAGCCGGCCGCGGGCGCCCGTGCAAGCGGCGGGAGTTGTTCCCGGGCGGCGGGCGTCCTCCCGGGTGGCGGGAGTCGTCCCCGGGTGGCGGGAGTTAACGCAGGCTTTGGCGAGAGAACGCAGCAAGCGGCGGGAGTCGTAACTTCCGCCGCTTGTCGTGATCTTCCGCCGGGTCCGGGCGCGAAGCCCGGGTGGCGCGAGTGGTGCCTCGTACTAGTGCGAGCTACCTGCCGACTCGATCTCGGTGCGGTCGCCGCTCCACAGCGTGTGGAAGGTGCCCTCGGCGTCGATGCGCTTGTAGGTGTGCGCTCCGAAGAAGTCGCGCTGGCCCTGCGTGAGCGCGGCCGGCAGGCGGTCGGCGCGCAGGCTGTCGTAGTACGCGAGCGAGGAGGCAAACACCGGTGCCGGGATTCCCGCGTGGGCGGCGTCGGCGACAACGTTGCGCCACGAGTCCTGCGCCTTGGCGACAACATCGGTGAAGAACGGCGCGGTGACGAGGGAAACGAGTCCCGGGTCCTCGGCGTACGCCTCGGTGATGCGGTTCAGGAAGCGTGCGCGGATGATGCAGCCACCGCGCCAGATCTTGGCGATCTCGCCCTTCTTGATGTCCCAGTTGTACTGCTCCGCGCCCGCGACGATCGCGTCGAAGCCCTGCGAGTAAGCGATGACCTTCGAGGCGTAGAGCGCGAGGCGCACACCCTCGATGAAGCCGTCGACGTCCTCGACGGGGTTGGCCGTCGGGCCGGGGAGGTTGGCAGCGGCCGCGCGCTGGGCGGGCTTGGATGACACGGAGCGGGCGAATACCGCCTCCGCGATGCCCGACACGGGGATGCCGAGGTCGAGCGAGGTCTGCACGGTCCAGACGCCGGTTCCCTTGGATCCGGCCTGGTCGACGATGACGTCGACGAGGGGCTTGCCGGTCTTCGCGTCGACCTGGCGCAGCACCTCTGCGGTGATCTCGATGAGGTAGCTCTCGAGCTCGCCCTTGTTCCACTCGGTGAAGATGTCGGCGATCTCTGCCGGCGTCTTGCCGGTGCCGCGACGGATGAGGTCGTAGGCCTCACCGATGAGCTGCATGTCGGCGTACTCGATGCCGTTGTGGATCATCTTGACGAAGTGGCCGGCGCCATCGGTGCCGACGTGGGTGACGCAGGGCTCGCCGTCAACGACCGCGGCGATGGACTTGAGGATCGGACCGAGGGTCTCCCACGCCTCGGCGGAACCGCCGGGCATGATCGAGGGGCCGAGCAGCGCGCCCTCTTCGCCACCGGAGATGCCGGCGCCGACGAAGTTGATGCCTGTCTCGCGCACAGCCTTCTCGCGGCGGATGGTGTCGGTGAACAGCGCGTTGCCACCGTCGACGATGATGTCGCCCGGTTCGAAGACCTTGACGAGCTCGTCGATGACGGCGTCGGTGCCCTTGCCCGCCTGGACCATGATGATTGCGGCACGCGGCTTGCTCAGCGAGGCAGCGAACTCTTCGTAGGTGTGAGCCGGAACGAACTCGGCCTCGGGGTGTTCGTCGAGGACGGTCTGCGTCTTCTCGTACGAACGGTTGAAGATCGCGACGGTGTTGCCCTCGCGGCTGGCGAGGTTACGGGCCAGGTTCGAGCCCATCACCGCCATCCCGACGACGCCGATGTTTGCTTGTGCCTGCGGTGAATCCGCCATGAATCCGTCTCCTGACGCTTACTGATTGAGCTACCGAACCAACGGCCGCAAAAAGGGCAGACGGCTGGATGTCGGGAGCGCCGAAGCCGCTGGAGTACTCCTAAAACTACCAAGAAGCACACGCCCAAAACCGGTCGACCGAACTGTTTACGCTGTGCGCGATAAGGTCACAGGGCTACGACGAAACAGGGGTAACGATCGATGAACACACAACTTCGCTTGGTAATCGCGAGCCCGCTGAGCGAGGAATTGTGCCGATTCATCGAACAGCGTGAGCCCCGCGTCGAGGTGGTGCGGGACCACAGCCTGCTGCCGACCCAGATGTACGGCGGCGACCACCACGGCGATCCGTCGTTCACCCGCACCCCCGCACAGGACGCCCGCCTGCACGAGCTGATGAACTCCGCCGATGCCCTCTATGGCCTGCCGGCGGAGTCGTCGTTCGCCCTCGCCGACGTGGTCGCCAGCAATCCCGGGCTGCGCTGGGTGCACACGACCGCCGCCGGCGGCGGCGCCCAGGTCAAGGCTGCTCACCTCCCCGCAGACGCCCTCGAGCGCATTGCCTTCACCCAGTCCGGTGGTGTGCACGCCGAGCCCCTCGCCGAGTTCGCCCTCTTCGGACTGCTCGCGGGCCTCAAGGACCTGCCCCGGCTCGAGGCGGCCAAGGCCCGCGGCGAGTGGATCCCGCGCTGGAACATGGGCATCATGGCCGATCAGACTGTCGTGGTCGTCGGTCTCGGCGGCATCGGGCGGGCCGTCGCGCGCAAGTTCTCGCTGTTGGGCGCTCGCGTCATCGGCGTGCACCGCCGGCAGGTGGACGCCCCGGGGGTCGAGCGGATCGTGGGAGTCGAGGAGCTGGCGGATGTCGCGGGGTCGGCCGATGCCATCGTGCTGGCGTTGCCCGGGACATCCGCTACGGAAAAAATGCTCAGTCGTGACGTTCTGGCGCGCGTGAAGCCGGGCATCATCGTCGTCAATGTCGGCCGCGGCAACACCGTCGACGAGGACGCGCTGATCGAGGCGCTGGGGGACGGACGGGTCGGATTTGCCGCGCTGGATGTGGTGGCGGTCGAGCCGCTGGCGGGTGACAGCCCGCTGTGGACGTTGCCGAACGTGCTGATCAGTCCGCACACGAGTGCGCTGCACCCGGGGGAGGACCGCCTGATCTCCGAAATCGTTGCCGAGAACGCCACCCGGCTGATCGAGGGGCGACCCCTGATCAATCGGGTCAACACCGTGGAGTTCTACTAGCGCCAGTGCGCTAGACTCACACACTGGCCTGAAAGCGTTTTGCGCGTATTTGGGCCGCCAGAACTTCGGCGAGGGAATCGCACACCGGACGTCACAGTCCAGCGGTTCCGTGATCGACGCGGTGGAGCAGGCTTCGGTCTTCCTCACGCTGACATGCGTTCGAGTTGAGACGTTCTTTACAGAACACATACGAAACGGGCCTGCCGGTCCGGCAATTGGAGAAAATCATGGCTGACAACAACAACCTCGCGGCTGAGCTGCGCACGTCCTTCGGCAAGGGAGCGGCTCGCAAGATTCGCGCCGCCGGCAAGATCCCCGCCGTCATCTACGGCCACGGCACCACCCCGCAGCACGTGACCCTCCCGGGTCACGAGGTTGCCCTCATCATCCGTAAGTCCAACCAGATCCTCGAGCTCGACATCGCTGGCAAGACCCAGCTCGCGCTCGTCAAGGATGTGCAGAAGGACCCGGTACGCGCGATCATCGAGCACCTCGACCTCATCGTTGTCCGCAAGGGCGAGAAGGTCACGGTTGACATCTCCGTGCGCATCGAGGGCGAGCCGGTCGTCGGTACCGTCGCCAACCAGGAGAACAACACGGTCTCCATCGAGGCCGAGGCGACTCACATCCCCGAGTTTCTCGTTGTCAACATCGAAGGCGCCGCCGATGGCACGCAGATCTTCGCCAAGGACATCGAGCTGCCGTCCGGTTCGACGCTCATCAGCGAAGAGGACCTCCTCATCGTCAACGTCGTCACCCCGGGTGAGGCCGACCTCGGTGAGGACTCCGAGGCAGCTCCCGCCGCTGACGCCGCTCCCGCTGCAGAGTAATTAGCTTTTTCCGTTCGAAACCGCCGGTGGACTCTAACCAGTGGCTCGTAGTCGGGCTCGGTAACCCCGGGCCCGGCTACGCCGGGAATCGTCACAACGTGGGCCAGATGGTGCTCGCGGAACTCGCCGACCGTGTGTCGTCGTCGTTCAAGTCCCACCGCACCAACTCATCGATCGCCGAGGGACGCACTGGCATCGAGGGTCCGCGGCTGATTCTGGCCAAGCCGTCGACGTTCATGAACGTCTCCGGTGGCCCGGTCGCCGGCCTCATGAACTACTACAAGATCGACCCCTCGCATCTGATCGTGGTGCACGACGAGCTCGACATCCCCTTCGACAGCCTCCGTCTCAAGTTCGGTGGCGGTCACGGCGGTCACAACGGCGTGCGCGACATCATCGCCGCGCTCGGCACCGGCGACTTCACCCGCGTGCGCGTCGGCGTTGGCCGTCCGCCCGGACGACAGCCCGCCGCCGACTATGTGCTCAAGGACTTCTCGGGCGAGGAGCGCAAGGTTCTGCCCAACCTGCTCTCCGACGCCGCCGACGCGATCGAACAGATCGCGCGTGAGGGACTCAGCGCGGCGCAACTGCGGTGGCACACCAGTACCACAGAGAAGTAATACCGGCATTTACAGGTTTTCTGCACGCTCCGTCACCTAACGTAGGAGAATGCGTGTTCTTCTGGCCGGGTCAACCGGCACTGTCGGTACCCATGTGGTGCGACGTCTTCGCGACGCCGGACACGAGGTGCTCGGCATCACGCGTCGCGCCGGATCACTCGCGGGCACCGGTGCGCAGGAGATTGTGGCGGATGTCTCGGACCGCCGCGCATTCCTTGAGGCCCTCGACGGTCTCACCGCCGATGCCGTCATCGATGAGATCGGGGCAGCCGTCTCCTTCCCGTCCGGTTATGCGGGCATGCGCACCCTCAACCGCCAGCGCGCGGAAGGCACCAGCACCCTCATCGCTGCCGCCCGCCGACTCGGCGCCAAGAAGTTCGTCGCGGCATCGCCGTTCTACGGCTATGGCTTCAGCGATCACGGCGACGAGAAGGTCACCGAGTCCGCACCCTTCGGAGAACCCGACGGTACTGCCAACGATGAAGTTCTGCTCGGAGTCATCCGCCATGAACAGCAGGTGCGCGCCTTCGGCGGCATCACCCTGCGGTACGGCCTCATCTACGCACCCGGAGCCACCAGCATCCCGCCGATTCCGCGGCGCTGGGTGGGCAGCTTGCCGATCGTTCACGCCGATGACGCCGCCGCTGCCGCCGTGCTCGCCGTGGAGAGCCACTGGCGCGGACAGTCGTACAACATCGCCGACGACAGCGACGCCTCCTGGCGCGACCTGCAGACGGCGCAGGCACTCTTCGACGGATTCCGTCCGCCGCTCGAGCTGCCCAACGGATTCCTGCGGTCGCTCGCACCGTTCGGCTCGCAGATCATCGTGTCGACGTCGTTGCGGATGTCGACCGACAAGGCGCGCAACGATCTGGGCTGGACCCCCGGATACCCGTGCCTTCCCGCCGGTCTCCCCTCAGCGAACACGCGGGCGGATGTCGGAGTAGCCGCCTAGACTTTGGCAAGTGATACTCGAAGGTTTAATTCAGGGGGTTTCGCGCGCCCACAGCTTCGGGCTCGCCCTCGAAAACTCCGGCCGTAGCGCCGACTTCTCTCTCGTCGATGGCCTCCGCGCCCCTCTGATGGCAGCTCTCCTCGAGCGTCGCGGCGGACCGCAGGCATTGCTCGCGGTGACCGCTACCGGGCGGGAATCCGAGGCGCTGCGCGGGGCGCTGTCCGCCGTCCTCCCGACCGCAACGGTGATCGACTTCCCCGCCTGGGAGACGCTCCCGCACGAACGGTTGAGCCCCAGCGCCGAGACCGTCGGCCGCCGCATCGACGCCCTGCGTCGCGTGAAGGCCTGGGAGGCAGAGCCATCCGGTCATCTCATTCTCGTCGCCAGCGTGAGGGCCGCGCTGCAGCCGCTGGCGGACAACCTCACGAGCCTCGAGCCGCTCGTGCTCACCGCCGGTGGCCGCGGCTACGACCTGAGCGCCATTGGGCGCCAGCTCGTCGATCTCGCGTACACGCGCGTCGACATGGTGACCCGTCGCGGAGAGTTCGCCGTGCGCGGTGGCATCCTCGACGTCTTCTCGCCCATCGACGAGCACCCGGTGCGCGCCGAGTTCTTCGGGGACGAGGTGGAGCAGCTGCGCTACTTCTCCGTCGCCGACCAGCGCAGCCTGCCCGAGGTCGTCGCCGAGGCGGAACTGCCCGCCAGCCGCGAGATGCTGTTGAGCGAACCCGTGCGCCAGCGTGCGCGCGAGATGCAGCACGAGTTCCCCAGCCTGTCCACGATGCTCGCCAAGATCGCCGAGGGCATCCCCGTCGACGGCATGGAGTCGCTCGCTCCCGCGCTCGTGCACAATCTCGTTCCGCTCACCCACTACCTGCCCGCGAACGCGGCGATCGCCATCCTCGCGCCGGAGAAGGTCGCGACCCGCGCCGTCAGCCTCGTGGAGACCAACCGCGAGTTCCTCAGCGCCGCGTGGAACGCCGCCGTTGCCGGCGCCGAGGCTCCCATCGACCTGGACTCGGGTGACTTCCTCACCCTCGGGGGGCTGCGCGAGGCGGCCGGCACGCGCGCCTGGTGGACCCTCAGCCAGTTCAACGCCGGAATTGCGCCGGTGGATGACGCGACCGCCGCCCGGCAGACGCTCGAGTCCATCGTCAGCGATGACAATTACCTCCGGGTGGGCGCGATCGCCGTGCCCAGCTTCTCGGGGCAGGCCACCGGGGCACTCGAGCACGTGCGCGACCTCACACAGGACGGGTGGAGCGTCGCCGTTGTCGCCCAGGGCGCGGGTCTCGTGGAACGCGCCGCCGACGTCCTTGGTGAGATCGAGGTTGCCGCACGCATCGTCGACACCTTCCCGCTCGATCCCGAGCCGGGCATCGTCTACCTGCTGAAGGCGTCGGTCGAGGCCGGCTTCGAACTGCCCGAGATCAAGCTGGCGCTGCTCAGTGAGGGCGAGTTCTACGGCCGCACGGCCGGCTACGACAGCCGCCAGGTCAAGAAGCTCGCGGTGCGGCGCAAGAACGTCGTCGACCCGCTGCAGCTGAAGACCGGCGACTTCGTGGTGCACCAGACCCACGGCATCGGCAAGTTCCTCGAGCTGACGCAGCGCGAGGTCTCCAGCGGTGGCCGCAATGCCGTCAAGACCCAGCGCGAGTTCCTGCTCATCGAGTACGCCCCCAACAAGCGCGGCATGCCCGGTGACAAGCTCTACGTCCCGACCGACCAGCTCGACCTGCTCACCCGGTACGTCGGGGGAGAGGCCCCGGGGCTGAGCAAGATGGGCGGCTCCGACTGGGCCGGCGCCAAGAACAAGGCCCGCAAGGCCGTCCGTGACATCGCCGTCGAGCTCGTCAAGCTCTACTCCGCACGCATGGCGTCCCGAGGTTTCGCGTTCTCCCCGGATACCCCGTGGCAGCGTGAGCTGGAGGAGGCCTTCCCCTTCGCGGAGACCCCCGACCAGCTGACCACCATCGACGAGGTCAAGGCCGACATGGAGCGGCCCATCCCGATGGACCGCCTCATTAGCGGTGACGTCGGTTACGGCAAGACCGAGATCGCCATCCGCGCAGCCTTCAAGGCCGTGCAGGACGGCAAGCAGGTCGCCATGATCGTTCCGACGACGCTTCTCGTCCGCCAGCACATGGAGACGTTCACCGAACGGTTTGCCGGATTCCCCGTGCACCTGCGTGCCCTCAGCCGGTTCCAGACGGAGAAGGAATCGAAGGAGACGATGGACGGGCTGGAGCAGGGAACCGTTGACGTCGTCATCGGAACTCACCGCCTGCTCGGGTCATCCATCAAATTCAAGGATCTTGGACTCGTCATCATCGACGAGGAGCAGCGTTTCGGCGTCGAGCACAAGGACGCGCTGAAGAAGCTGAAGACCAACGTGGACATCCTGGCGATGTCGGCGACGCCGATTCCGCGCACGCTCGAGATGGCGGTCACCGGTATTCGCGAGATGTCGACGCTGGCGACGCCGCCGGAGGACCGTCACCCGATCCTGTCGTTCGTGGGGCCGTACTCCGACAAGCAGGTGAGCGCCGCCATCCGGCGTGAGCTGCTGCGCGAGGGCCAGGTCTTCTACGTGCACAACCGCGTCTCGTCGATCAACCGGATCGCGACACAGCTCGCCGAGCTGGTGCCCGAGGCACGCATCGCCGTCGCCCACGGACAGCTGCCGGAGCACGTGCTCGAACAGGTAATGGTCGACTTCTGGGAGCGCAAGTTCGATGTGCTCGTCTCGACGACCATCATCGAGACCGGATTGGATGTCGCGAACGCGAACACGCTCATCATCGACCGTGCCGACAAGTACGGACTGTCGCAGCTCCACCAGCTGCGTGGCCGCGTGGGGCGTGGGCGCGAGCGGGCGTACGCGTACTTCCTGTACGACGAGCTCAAGCCGCTGAGCGAGACCGCCCACGACAGGCTCGGCACCATCGCTGCCAACAACGACCTCGGGTCGGGCATGCAGATCGCGCTGAAGGACCTCGAGATTCGTGGTGCGGGTAACCTGCTGGGCGGCGAGCAGTCGGGTCACATCGCGGGCGTTGGATTTGACCTTTACCTGCGGATGATCGGTGAAGCGGTGTCCACCTTCCGCGGAGACGTCGCCGAGGGTCAGACCGAACTGCGCCTGGAGCTGCCGGTCGACGCGCACATCCCCGAAGACTATGTGGAGAGCGAGCGTCTGCGTCTGGAGGCGTATCAGAAGCTGTCGACGGCCAGTGCGCCCGCGGCATCCGACGATCAACTGACCTCGGTTCTGGAAGAGCTCACCGATCGCTACGGGGAACCGCCCGAGCAGGTCACGACGCTGATCGCGGTATCGCGGCTGCGGCGTGCTGCACAGAAGGCAGGGCTCAGCGAGCTCGTCGCCATGGGCGGCAAGTTGCGGATCGCGCCGGCAGATCTGCCGGACTCGATTCAGGTGCGGTTGCAGCGGATGTACCCGGGATCGAAGTACTTCGCGGCTCCCCGCGTGGTCAACGTCACCATGCCGGCGGAGATGGGCGATGCCGAGCTGATCGAGTGGGCAACGAAGTTGCTCGGGGCAATCTTCCCGGAGCCCGTGGTGGTCGCGCCCAGCGCGTAAGCCCGTCGGCGTCGCGGTAGTGTGGCGTCGCGTCCCCGGTGCCGCAAGCCCCTCGCGCGGGAGCGGCTGCGGTGCGACCGTAGGCACATGAGTGGTCCGGGCAGGGCATCACGGCAGATTCGCGCGGCAATGGTCGTCGCGGCTGTCGGAGTGCTGGGCGCCATCGGACTCGTGGGCTACTTCGCTGCGCGATTAACCGCGGCGGATCAGCAGCCCGGATCGGTGTCCCTGGTGACGCTCGTGGTGTGGCTTGCGGTGCTGGTGAGTTCTGCGGTGCTGTTGATGGCGAGCCTGAGCGTCTACCGCAGCCTGCGGCGCGCACGGGCGGGCGGCCATGGAGCTGCATCATCCACGACCGCCCGCCGCAGGAATTACTGAGCCGCGTAGCCGCCGTCAACCAGGTGGTAGCTGCCGCTGATGAACGACGCTCCATCGCTGGCGAGGAACGCGACGAGCGCCGCAACTTCCTCGGGCTGGCCGAGACGGCCGAGGGCGTGCTTGGCGGCGAGTGCCGACTGCGCCTCGTCGCTGAGGTTGGCGTCGACCAGGGGCGTGTGGATGAAGCCGGGGCCGACCGCGTTCGTGCGGACGTTCTGGGCGCCGTACTCGAGTGCTGCGTTCTTGGTGAGACCGACCAGGCCGTGCTTGGCGGTGACGTACGCCGATGACATGGGGATGCCGACGCTGCCGAGAACCGACGCCATGTTGATGATGGATCCGCCGCCGTTGGCGGCCATGGCGGGAAGCTGGGCCTGGAGGCCGTAGAAGACGGCGTTGAGGTTGATCTCGATGACCTTGCGCCAGCTGTCGAGCGAGTAGTCGCCGATGGTCTTGGCTTCTCCGCCGATGCCAGCGTTGTTGACCGCGATCTTCAGGGGAGCAAGCTTGTTGGCGGCCTCGACGAGGGCAACGGAGACCTCGGGGTCGGATACGTCACCGGCGAAGGCCGTGGCGGTTCCGCCAGCTGCGACGATCTGGTCGACCACGAGCTGCGCGGCTTCCAGCTTCAGGTCGGCGACCACAACGGATGCTCCGCTGGCGGCGAGTTCGAGGGCGATTGCCTTACCGATGCCGGAGGCGGCACCCGTCACAATTGCGGATCGGTTGGCGACGTCGTACTGGGCCATGGGAGATTTTCCTTCTATTCGACTGTTGGTCCGTCACCTGGTGGGTGCCGGTCACCCCCGGTGGGCACGTCGTCGATAAGGAAGGCCTGCCCCTCACGGGGACATCTAATTGAACTCATCTGTACCTGAAGATATTCCGTGAATGCCCTGATTCGGCACATCGGTATCCTCATATGTGGTGAGCGTGCAGGATGTCCTGCGCGCTGAGGCGCACCTCCATCTTGGTACCGTCGCCGCCCCACGGAAAGTGAGCTGATGTCTTCGAGCCCGATTTCCGCGAGTCCCTACGAGGTGCTCGGGGTCTCACCCACCGTGGAGACGGATGAGCTCCGCCGCGCCTACCGGCGCATGCTCCGGGAGACCCACCCCGACACCGGCGGGGTCGCCGTCGACTTCCACGCCGTGCAATGGGCGTGGGAAAAGATCGGCACGCCGGGCGATCGCGCCGCGTATGACCGCGGTGCAGGGTCATCCCGATCCTCGGCTTCCGGTCAGGAGCAGCAGCAGACCGACTGGGCACCCTCGGAGGGCTACAACGCCCGGGGAACGCGGCCCTCCTCGACGATCTACGGCGACGCGGGTGGCTGGTACCGCGAGCGCTACCTGCAACTGCTGCGGGAGTGGAGGGGCACGTCCATCGCCAAGCCGTACGACCCCCAGCTGGTGCGGTCGGCGCCGGCGCAGATCCGCGCGGTGCTCGCGACAGCGATCGCGGTCGAGGCATCCGCACAGGCGCTGGACTCCCTCGGAATCGGTTACACAATCTGGCACGGCATCGCCACGACGACCGCAGCGCCCGGGCTTCCCGACGAGACCCTCGACCACATCGTTCTCGGCGCCAGTGGCCTCTTCGCGCTCGCGTCGCGCGACTGGGGCGGAACTGTGCGCACGCGCAAGGGCGAGCTCATCGGAGCCGTGCTCGCGGAGGAGGAACGCCCGGTGCACCGGCTATCGGTGCAGGCGCGGTTCGTGGCCAAGGCGTGCAGCGTCGCATTCACCGCCCTCGTGATCGTGATACCGGATGGCTCGAGTGCGGAGTCGCTCGAGGTGCTCGGCAGCATACGGGGAACTCCGACGCTCCTGGTGTGGCGGTCGCGGCTGCCGCACCTCATGCGGACGGGACTCGGCACCCTGCCGTTCCGGGGCGGGGCAGAGGTCTTCGACATCCGCACCCGGCTGCGCGCGGGCATCCGCTTCGCCTGACGCCCGGGAGTGCTTTCTCCACAGGTAGCGGCGGTCGCGCAGATTCCACAGATCGGTGCATCCGGTCCCACGGCGCTGCGGCGATTTCTAGGCTCGCTGCATGACAACGATGATGAAGCCGCATCGGAGCACTGCGGAGAAATACCTCCTTGGCGGCGAGAACGCCCGCGATATTCTCGCCACTCTCCGGTCGTTCCCGCTGTCCGTCAGCGGTGCCCGCGAGATTCTCGTGCACAACACGGCAACCGGCGCGGCCGCGGCGGCCCTCCAGCGCGCCTATGAACACGTGGAGATGCAGCTCCTCGCCGACGAGGACAAGTGTGAGCGTCGCGCGTCGCACAGCACCATGGACGAGTACGAATATCGGGACTGGGTGCTGCGCAACGTGGGGCTGAGGGCACGGCGATGCCTCGGTGAACTCGATCTGATCGACGCGATCTGGATCCGCCGGTCGACCGCCCGGAGTCGCGAAGTATTTGCCCCGATCACGGCCGGCGCGTACGGCACGAGCTGCTGCTGCTAGGCCCGCAGGGCCAGCGCAAACGGCAGTACAGAGGAGGCTCCCGCGCGGCGCAGCAGGCGGGCGGCGACGGTGATCGTCCAGCGGCTGTCGGCGAGGTCATCAACGAGCAGCACCGGACCCGACAGGGACCGCAGGTCTTCGCTCAGCTGCGGTCCGACCGCAAAGCCGTCCCAGACGCTCGCGAGTCGGTAGGCGCTGTTTCCGCCGGGCTCGCCGACGGGTCCCGCCCCGGAGAGGTCAAGGGCTCCGAGGTACGGCAGGCGCCCCGCGGTGGAGAGGCCCCGCGCGATGGAGTCGACGAGAAGCGGATGCCTCCTGGACGGCATCGCGATGACGGCGACGGGCCGTTCCTCCCACTTCCATTCCGCCAGTACCCGCACGCAGGCGTTGAGCAGCGCGGGGCTCGCGGCGGCGTCGGTCGCGGACGGAGCAAAGATGTCGCGGAGGGTGTTGCCCCAGCCGAGGTCGGTGAGTCGCGCGAGCGCACGGCCCTCGGTCATGCGGTCATCGAGCGGAATCTTTCCCTTGGCCTGCACGCCGAGACGGTCGGCGCCGGTGGGCCACTGCGCCCGCGGCTCGAGCGCGACACCCACGCGATCCAGCGACGAGCTCGCCGTCGCGGTCGCGTCATCCCGAACATCGACCGGGTACCAGACGCCCGCACAGTTGTCGCAGCGTCCGCAGGGCGTGGCCGATTCGTCGTCGAGGGTGCGCTGCAGAAACTCCATGCGGCAGCCGGAGGTCTTCTCGTAGTCGATCATGTGCTGCTGTTCGGCGACGCGTTCGGCCGCGATGCGCTCGTACCGTTCGCGGTCGTAGTTCCATGGCTGACCGGTCGACACCCACCCACCCTGCACGCGCTGCACAACGCCATCGACATCGAGCACCTTGAGCAAGAGCTCGAGCGGGGTCCGCCGGATGTCGACGCGGGACTCCAGCGCGGGAGTCGATAGCGGACCCTCGGTGGCGTTCAGAGCATCGAGCACCGCGTTCGCCCGCGTCTCGCTGGGCATCGACGACGTGGCGAAGTACTGCCAGATTGCTTCGTCTTCACTGCCGGGCAGGAGCAGCACATCGGCGTTGTCGGTGGCGCGCCCGGCACGACCGACCTGCTGGTAGTAGGCGACGGGTGATGACGGAGCGCCGAGGTGGAGAACGAAGCCGAGGTCGGGCTTGTCGAAGCCCATTCCCAGCGCGCTCGTGGCGATGAGCGCCTTCACACCGTTGGCCTTGAGCAGGTTCTCCGACTCTTCGCGTTCGGTCGTATCGGTTTGGCCGGTGTAGGCGCGAACATTGTGGCCTGCCTGTCGGAGCAACCGGGCGGTGTCTTCAGCGGCGGACACGGTGAGGGTGTAGATGATGCCACTGCCCGGCAGTTCGTCGAGGTGGCTGAGCAGCCAGCCGAGGCGCGTGCGGGCATCGGGGAGTCGCAGCACCCCGAGGCGCAGCGATGCGCGAGCGAGCGGTCCACGGATCGTGACGACGTCGGTGGCCGCGCCGGAAATGGCGCCGCCGTTGAGCTGCTCGGCGACGTCCTGCACCACCCGACTGTTCGCCGTTGCGGTCGTGGCGAGAACCGGGACGCCCTCGGGCATCTGACCGATCAGATCGCGCAGGCGCCGGTAGTCCGGTCGGAAGTCGTGGCCCCAGTCGGAGATGCAGTGGGCCTCGTCGACCACGAGCATGCCAATGCGACCCAGCAGCGCGGGCAACTGGTTCTCGCGGAATGCCGGGTTGTTCAGGCGCTCGGGGGAGACCAGCAAGACGTCCACCTCGTCGGCGGCGAGCTGGCGCTGCACGTCGCCCCACTCGTGGGCGTTGGTCGAGTTGATGGCGACCGCGCGCACACCGGCCCGAGCAGCGGCAGCGATCTGGTCGCGCATCAGGGCGAGCAGCGGCGAGACGAGAATCGTGGGGCCCGCGCCGCGCTGCCGCAGCAACAGGGTGGCGACGAAATACACGGCAGACTTTCCCCACCCGGTGCGTTGTACCACCAGTGCCCGCCGACGATCGTCGACGAGGGTCTCAATCGCTTCGAACTGGCCGTCGTGGAAATCCGCATCGTCCCGCCCGACGAGGGTTCGCAGGACGGCAACGGCGGATTCGCGGGTCTCGGTCATCCGACCAGCTTGACAGGTACCCCCGACGCGGGCTGGGTGTGCGCACAGGGCGCCGTGTCGTTTGCTAGTCGCGAATCCGGTACACCCGCGTGACCACCAGGGGAATCAGCACGAGCGATCGCAGGTCGAACAGCGCGTGGATAGCGATCGCCAGAATGATCGATCCGCTGAGCAGGTAGATGGCGCAAAATACGAGACCGAGGACGGTGGATGACACGACCCCGACCCATCCCTGATAGATGTGCAGTAGCCCGAACAGCACGGTCGCCCCAACAAACGCCACGATGCCGTTGCCGAGGATCCCGAAAATCAAGGCTGGCAGCGCGAGGCGGAACAACAGCTCTTCCACCAGGCCGGCGTTAATGGCGAGACCCGCGCCGTATTTCAGTTCGCCGCGCGTGCGGGGCAGCAGGGCTCCCACATCGCCGACCGTCGGGATCTCCTCCTCGTGGCCGCGGAGCAGGAGGATGGGCAGCACGAGACCGATGGCCAGCGCGACGCCGACGCCCAGGGTGATACCCGCGCCGAGGTCGGTGGTGACGAGTCCGACGGCCCACGCGACCGGCGGTGATTCGCGGGCGCTCGCCAGTGCCTTTGGCACGAATTGCCAGGACGCCAGCAGAACGACGGCCGAGAGGCCGCCGAACATAAAGAAGGATTCCCGCAACCATTTGCGGTAAATCTTCTGGCGGGCCACCGTCGAGGTCAGCCGCTTGAACTGCCCGTACTCCTTGCGCTCGCGCGTGACGGCGCGCATGACGAGCATGGCGATGATGACCAGGAGGAGGGAAACGAGCGCGAGCTGCACCGTGCCATTGTCCCTGTCGCACCTTCGCGTTATCCACAGGCGCACGGCCCCGCGGGTTTTCCACCGATCCCGCGGCGGGCTCCCCGCGGCTGTGACGGCGGAAAAAACTGGGCTACATGACGCACGTAATGAAGGCGGCCACGGCCGCGGATTTTCTCGCAATGGTGCCGCATCTGCTGGGATTCACCCCGAGAAACAGCCTCGTCGTGGTGTTGTTCGACGGCAAACGCAACTCCGCCATGATGCGGTACGACCTGCCTCCCACCCCGACTCCCGAACTCGCGCGGGTAATCGGACCGCTCATGGTGGGCACGTTGTCGAGGTTTCCCCGCGGACAGGACGTGGCGATCGCGGTGTACACGGACAAGGGCTTCGGGCACCGCACTGCCGTGCCATATTCGCCGGTGGTGCGCGCGCTCCTGCGGCAGGTCAGAAACGCCGGGTTCGGCATCCGGGACGCGCTCTGCTCCGCAGCGGACGGCTACGGGTCGTATCTGGATCCTCATCTGCCGACGGGCGGAAGATCGCTGGCCGACATCGCCTCATCGACAGTGGCCGACGAGGTGCCCGAGGGCGACCGTGCAGAAAACGGGGACGGGAGGGATGCCCCGATCCGGGAAGCGCCCGCGTTCGTCAAACAGATGACGACCCGAGCGATGCAGGAGTTTTATGACGAGCAGGATTATCAGGCAAGCAGGAATCTCCCGGTCTGGGCGGCAGACGAGCTGGAATGCCTCTCCGACATGCCCCTGTTCGTCGAACAAGCCCTCCAATGGGACGATCGGCAATACGACAGGTTCGAGCTTCCGCTCTTGTGGATCCTGCAATCGCCGCCGGTGCGGGACTTCGCGATGCTGCAGTGGGCGTCCAACCTCGACATGGGTGACCGCATCTTTCGTCAGGTCGTGCTGGACAAGAAGGGCCCCTCGCGCATCGATGCAGACATCGGCGCGATGATGCTTGGGGGCGGCCCGGGTCCCGATCAGAACAGGATCCACGCGGCAATCGCCTTGCTGGTGAAGCTGGTCGGCGTGGCAGAGGACCAACACCGGCCGGCACCCCTGGTGATGCTGGCATGGCTCAATTGGGCGATTGGTCGGGGATCCCGGGCGGGGGCCTACCTGGACCTCGCCCTCGGCATCGATCCGGGCTACGGCATGGCCCGGCTGTTGAACACGGTGGTGTCCAACGGCATGCCCCCGGAGTGGGCCTTTGAGGAGTGACGCTCCCGCCCGGTCTCGCGGCCCGCCGCGGCGGGCCGCGAGCATACCCGGGTCGCGCGCGGGGAATTCCCGACCTCATCCCCTGATTGAATGGATGAGGCGAATTGCCCGGATAGCGAAGAGGTGTGCCCTGAGTACTTTGGATGTCGGCTTCCGATCCGAACGTGGCCCGATTCTGATTTCGTTGATGCTCTCGACCGGTCTGGTCGCCATCGATTCGACGATTCTGGCGACGGCGGTGCCGTCCATCGTGAAGGACCTCGGAGACTTCGCCCTCTTTCCCTGGTTGTTCTCGATCTACCTCCTCGCGCAGGCGGTATCCGTACCGGTCTACGCGAAGCTGTCGGACACCATCGGACGCAAGCCGATCATCCTCATCGGAATCGGTCTCTTCCTGCTGGGCTCAGTTCTGTGCGGGTTCGCCTGGAGCATGCCCGCACTGATCGCATTCCGCGTGGTGCAGGGACTGGGGGCTGGGGCGGTGCAGCCCATGGCCATCACCATCGCAGGCGACATCTACACCGTGGCCGAGCGCGCCAAGACACAGGGCTACCTCGCCAGCGTGTGGGCAATCTCCTCGGTGGTGGGCCCCACCCTCGGTGGCGTGTTCTCCGAGTTCACGACGTGGCGCTGGATCTTCTTCGTCAACGTACCGTTGTGCATTCTGGCGGGCTGGATGCTCCTGCGGTCCTTCCACGAGAAGATCGAGAAGACCCGCCACAAGGTCGACTATCTCGGGGCGGTGCTGCTCACGCTTGCGCTGTGCCTGCTCATCCTCGCCGTGCTCGAGGGCGGACACTCGTGGGCATGGAACGCGCCGCAGAGCATCGGTGCCTTCGTGATCGGTGGGCTGTTGCTCGTCGCGTTCGTGTTCGCCGAACGGCGTGCTGCCGAGCCGATCCTTCCGCTGTGGGTGTTCTCGCGCCGGTTGCTGCTCACCACCTCGCTGATCTCGCTGGGTGTCGGCGCCATGCTCCTGGGCCTCACGTCGTACGTGCCGACCTATCTCGAGGGTGCGCTGCAGGTGTCCCCGATCGTCGCGGGGCTCGCGCTCGCCGTGTTGACGATCGGCTGGCCGATCTCCGCGTCGCAGTCAGGGCGGCTGTACCTGCGGTTCGGCTTCCGCACCACGGTGCTCATCGGAATGGCGGCGGTGGTCATCGGGGCGATCATTCTCGCCAGCTTCGCGCACACACCGTCGCTCGCCGTTGTCGCCATCAGCTGCTTCATCATGGGCCTCGGCATGGGCTTGGTCGCCACCCCGAGTCTCATCGGGGCGCAGTCCAGCGTGGAGTGGAACGAGCGCGGCGTGGTCACCGGCACCAACCTGTTCGCCCGCTCGATCGGAAGCTCGGTAGGAGTCGCGATCTTCGGCGCCGTCGCCAACGCGATCTTCGCCTCGCACGGCGGGGACACGACAGACCCGACCACGATCGAAGCCGCGTCCGCGAGCGTGTTCTTCGCCGTGCTCATCGTCGCGGTCGCCACGGTTGCGGCAGCACTCGCGATGCCGCGACGGACGGTGCTGGCGACTCGCCCGTAGGCTGACAGCATGACCGAGACGCAGTATCCCAAGCTCGAAGAACTGATCGCCGTCCTCGCCCGCCTGCGCGCGCCCGGCGGATGCGCCTGGGATATCGAGCAGACGCACGAGTCGCTCGTGCAGTACCTCGTCGAGGAGACCTACGAACTGGTCGAGGCGATCGAGGGCGGCAGCCGCGAGGAGATGATCGAGGAGCTCGGCGACGTGCTCTACCAGGTGATCTTCCACTCCGACATTGCCGCGCACACCCCCGGTGAGGAGTTCACCATCGAGGACGTCGCCGCCAACATGACGGCCAAAATGGTCGGACGCCACCCGCACGTGTTCGGCGACACGACCGCGGACACCGCCGCCGAGGTCACTGCCCGGTGGGATGCGCTCAAGGCCATCGAGAAGCCAGGCCGCACGAGTGTGCTCGACGGGATTCCGCAGGGCATGCCGTCGCTCGCCCTCGCCGGAAAGGTGCTGGGCAAGGCCGAAAAGCTCGGGATGATTGACGCGGATGCCCCGGGCGCGATCCCCCTCGGAAGCGAAGACGAGCTCGGGGCGCTGTTGCTCGCGATCGTGTCATCCGCTCGCTCCACCGGTCTCGATGCCGAACGGGCGCTGCGCAGCACCCTCCGCGACCTGCAGTCGGAGATTCGCGACACCGAGCGCGACCTGCTCTCCGGGGACTCGGCTGACGCCGGCATCCTCAACCGCCCGTAGGAGAACGAGCGAACGAGCGAACAAACGAACGAACCGCCGAACTGCGCGGTTACTCCCGCCGATGGGCTTATCGGCGGGCGGGGCAGTCCGGCGGCAGCTTTCGGTCAGGCGATCCGGCTGCCCTTGGTGAGGCGACCGGCCGGCGTGCGCAGCCGAGCCCACGCGCCAACGAGCGCGGCGGCCGCCAGCACCAGGTGAATGAGGATGCCCACGAACCAGCCGGGGGTCGTCGAGTCGATCAGTGCGCGCGGTGCGGGGTCCTGCCCGGAGGTCAGCGGGGAGGGCGTTGCCACGCACTCATTGGTCACGGGGTGGGTGTTGACCGGCAGCTGTGACATGCGCTCGCCGTACTTAATCGAGCCGAACAGGTCGGTCGGGTTGCCGTTCCGGTCGTAGTGCGTCGGCACCGCATCGGCGAGCAACACGTAGGGGTTCGCAACGAGCACGCCCCAGAACCTGTCGAACTGCGGCTGGTTCTCGGTGTAGACGGACGGCTCCTCGCACTTTCCTGTCGAGTTGCCCGCGTCGTCGTAGATCATGTAGCTGTCGGTGTGGGTGACCTCGACCTGGGAGGCGAGCGCGCCGAGCCCGAAGGTGATGAGCGTGCCGACCGACAGCGCTGCCACCACGAGGTAGGTCAGCACGATCGAAAACAGCCCGCGGTTGATGATTCCCGACAGCCCGACACCGATGGCGGCGACCACTCCGAGCTCGAAGGCGAGCACGAGAATCGACACGACGATGGTGTCGAAGGCCAGCCCACCGGCGAGCGTCGCGTAGAGCAGGAACGGCACCGAGGCCGCCAGGAACGCGAGCGCGATCGTCCACGCCGCCAGGAACTTGCCGATGATGATCTGCCACGTGGAGACGAGGGTGATCTGCGTGGTCGCGAGGGTCCCGGCATCCCGATCCCCATTGATCGAGTTTCCGCTCAGCGCCGGAGCGACCAGTGTGCCGAGCAGCAGCACGAAGTAGATGATCGTCGAGAAGATCTGGGCGCCCGCGTTCTGGTTGCCGTCGACGTCCGAGACGGCGCTCAGGGTGAGGCTGAGCAGCACGGTAACGATCGCGATGAGCACAACGAACACGCCCAGCAGGATGTACCAGGCGAGACCCCGCACACGCTGGCGCATTTCGAGTGCGAAGATCACGCCGACGCCGGAGAAGAACTGGCTCACGGGGTATCCGCCTTACTGAGGTCGAGGAAGGTGTGTTCTAGCTCGCCGACGGCCGGCGCGAACGTGCTGATGGGGACTCCGGATGCCACGAGCCGGGCCAGCAGGGAGGACGCAGCATCCTCGCCCTCCACCGGAACAAGCAACTCATTCCGGTCCGCGGTGATGTTCGCGGCGGGAATGCCCGCGGCGACCAGCGCTTCGGCGAGCGCGGGACCGTTGGGCGACTTGATCCGCCACGATCGCATCGTGGTCTTCGTCAGGGCGATGCTCTCCGCGGATGCCGTCACGCCGTTGTTCAGGTACACGGCCGTGTCGGCCATCTCGTCGAGTTCGGCCAGCACGTGGCTCGAAATCAGCACCGTCTTGCCCTCGGCAGCGACCCTCCGCACGAGCTGGCGCAGCTCGATGCGCGCAACAGGGTCGAGTCCGGACGCCGGTTCGTCCAGCAGCAACACCGCCGGGTCGTGCACGAGGGCCCGCGCCATGCTGAGCTTCTGCTTCTGTCCCCGCGAGAGAACGCGCGTTGGCCGGTCGGCCAGCGGCTCCAACCCGATGAGCGTGATGAGAGCGGATGCCCGTGCCGCCGCAGCCTGCTTGTCCATGCGGTACATCCGGCCGGTCAGCTCGAGCGTTGTGCGCACGGTCAGGGCCGACCACGACCCCAGGACGTCGGGCATCCAGCCGAGCTGCGCTCGCACCTGGGCCGTCTCGGTGATCGGGTCAAAGCCGGCGATGCGGATGGTCCCGGCATCCGGCCGCAGCAGGGAGGCGAGCATCAGCATGAGCGTCGTCTTGCCGGAGCCGTTCGGCCCGATGAGAGCCGTAACGGTGCCGGGAGCGGCGTTCAGGCTGGCATTCCGCACGGCGTGCACGTCACCGAACGACCGCGCGACACCGTCGACGACGATGCCCCCGACCAGTGTCTGAGAAGTGTTCATGTCAGCAGGTTAGTAACAAAGTGCGTCGCAGCGAGTCACTCTTGCGGATGATTCGTTGAACGGGAGGTGTACGGACGGCGGATGATGCGGCGGAGGGAGTGCCGCGGGTGCGCGAGAATTGGCGCATGGCTTCTCCCGTCAACCCTCCGCGCGGAATGCGCGACTTCCTTCCCTCTGACAAGTCCCGACGCGAGCGTGTGCTCGGAGTCATCCGCCGCACCTACCGCTCCCACGGCTTTGACGAGATCGAGACTCCCGTGATGGAGGACAGCTCCCGCCTGCACGCCGGCCTCGGCGGTGACAACGAGAAGCTCGCCTTCGGCGTGCTCAAGCGCGGCCTCACCCCCGAGGACTTCGCCGGCGCGAAGGACGCCCTCGACCTCGCCGACCTCGGCCTGCGCTTCGACCTCACGGTGCCGCTCGCCCGGTTCTATGCCTCGCACCGCGCGGAACTGCCCACGGTTTTCCGCGCCATCCAGATCGCGCCGGTCTGGCGAGCGGAGCGCCCGCAGAAGGGGCGCTACCGCCAGTTCGTGCAGTGCGACATCGACATCATCGGTGAGGCAGGCCCCCTCGCGGAGGTCGAGCTGCTCGTCGCCACCGCGGCGACCCTCGACTCACTCGGACTCGTCGGCTGCACCATCCGCGTGAACGACCGCCGCCTGCTGATCGGCATGCTCGAGGTCTTCGGCTTCGCTCCCGCCGAATACGAGCAGGTGCTCATCACGATCGACAAGCTCGACAAGGTGGGGGAGTCCGGCGTCGTCGCCGAGCTGCGTGAGCGCGGAACCACCCCCGCCGCGATCGATGCCCTCGAGGGCTACTTTGCCCGCCCGGCCCCGGATGCCCCGCTGCCGTTCGGCGCCGAATCCATCGCCGCGGCCCTCCCCGCCGGAGTCGACCCGGTCGTGATCGCGGAGCTTGCTTCCATCGGTGCAGCCGTCGACGCCGCGCGCCGTGCCGAGGGGGCGGATGACGCGGACTCCCTCATCACGTTCGACCCCTTCCTCGTGCGTGGCATGGGCTACTACACGGGCCCGATCTTCGAGGTCGCCCACCCGTCGCTCGGCTACTCCCTCGGCGGGGGTGGCCGCTACGACGGCATGATCGGACGCTTCCTCGGCAGCGAGGTGCCGGCCACCGGCTTTTCGCTCGGCTTCGAGCGCCTCGTCGACCTGGTCGAACTGGAGGAGGATGCGGAAGCGGATGCCGCTGCGCTGCTGTATGACGCCGGCGTCGCGCCCGAGGCGCTCGCCGCCCTCAAGACCGCCCTCATCGCGCGAGGCACACGGGTGCGCCTCGCCCGCCGCGCCAAGAACACCAAGGTACAGCTCGACGGACTGCTGGCCGAGGGCTTCACACGCTACGCCGTGGTGACCGGCGCTGTCACCTCGGTGGACGATCTCGAGATGCGGTCACTCACGGCGTAACCCGTGTCGCGGTCCCGTGCGCTGTTCGCTGGGAGCGTGATGTCAATCCCGCCCCAGATAGTTGACTTTGTATAACTAACTTATATAGTTGACATAGATCAACTGATCGTAGGGTCCTCACCGCTGAGCGCTGAGGGCCCTTCGTCATGAATGGGGATAACGCACGTGTCACACGCACCAACCGCCACCACTGCCGCGAGTGCGGCACCAATGTCACACCGGCAGGTGCTGGAATCGATTTCCGGCCTGCTGCTTGGCCTCTTCGTCGCTGTTCTGGCGTCGACCGTCGTTTCGACGTCGCTTCCGCGCATCATCGGCGACCTCAAGGGTGATCAGACTGCCTACACCTGGGTCGTGACATCCACTCTCCTGGCCACGACCGTCAGCACGCCCATCTGGGGCAAGCTGTCTGACCTCTTCAACCGCAAGCTGCTCGTGCAGATCTCCCTGGTGGTCTTCGTGCTGGGTTCCGCTCTCGCGGGTCTCGCGCAGAACACGGACACGCTCATCGTCTTCCGTGTGCTGCAGGGCCTCGGCGCCGGCGGGCTGATCTCCCTCGTGCAGGTGCTGTTCTCGGACATCATCAGCCCGCGTGACCGCGGACGCTACGTCGGTATCCTCGGCGCCGTCATCGCGGTGGGAACCGCCGGTGGCCCGCTGCTCGGTGGTGTCATCACCGACTCCATCGGATGGCGCTTCAACTTCTACGTCGCCGTTCCGTTCGCCGTCGCCGCCATCATCCTCATTCAGCGCACGCTGAAGCTGCCTTTGCGTCCGCGCAAGAAGGTCTCCATCGACTATGCCGGTGCACTCCTCATCTCCGCGGGTGTCTCGCTGCTGCTCATCTGGGTCTCGCTCGCCGGCAACCAGTTCGAGTGGGGCTCCGTCACGTCCTACCTCATGGCCATCGGTGGCGTGGTACTTCTCGCCGCAGCCGTGGTTGTCGAGCTGAAGGTCAAGGAGCCCATCATTCCGATGACGCTCTTCAAGAACGGCAGCTTCACGCTGGTGGTCATCGGCAGCCTCACCGTGGGTGTCGCACTCTTCGGATCGGCCGTCTTCCTCAGCCAGTACTGGCAGCTCAGCCGTGGGGCAACTCCCACGCAGGCGGGACTGCTCAGCCTGCCGCAGGTCGTCGGATCGCTCGTCGCCTCCACTTTCATCGGCACGCTCATCAGCCGCACCGGCAAGTGGAAGGGCTTCATGGTGCTCGGCGCCAGCCTTCTGACCGTCGGACTCGCGGGAATGTCGACGATCCGGTTCGACACCGAAATCTGGCACATCGGAATCTTCATGGGCATCATGGGCCTCGGCCTCGGTATGGTCATGCAGAACCTCGTGCTCGTCGTGCAGAACTCGGTCGACGTACGCCAGATCGGAACCGCGAGCTCGTCAGTCGCGTTCTTCCGCAGCCTCGGTGGCACGCTGGGTGTCTCGGTCCTGGGCGCCGTCCTCGCCTCCAAGGTGTCGACGATCGTCGCCGGCGGCATCGCGACCTCGGGTGCCACGCCGAGCGAACTCAAGACGCTCGCCAGCGGCACCATCCCGCAGGTCAACCAGTTGTCCTCCGGCGTGCGCAAGCTCGTTGAGACGGCCTACGGCCAGGGCGTCGGTGAGATCTTCCTGATCGCCACCCCGCTGGCCATCATCACCCTGCTGTGCATCATCTTCCTTCCGAACGCCGAACTTGGCACCAAGACGGGAATCCAGCAGATGGCCGAGAAGCAGTCGGAGAACCTCGCAGATCTCGGCATCGCCGAGGTCGGAGGCGCTCCCGTCGAGGCCCTCCGCACGGAGACCACGGAAGAGAAGCAGCGCGGCGCTGCCGAGGACGCGTCGGTCCCGGCGCACCGCGCCTAGCCCCACGGCATCGTGATCGCCGTGCCCGAAGATCCCCGCCCGGCGGACACCACACGGGATGCCTCCTCGATGCAGATCGAGGAGGGCATCTCCGTGTTGTTCCGCAACACGAAAATGCGTCTGAAGGATTACTCCGAGCGGCTCGATCCCGAGCTGCAGCCCGCCGGGTACACGATCCTGCGCTACGTCATGTCCCGCGAACCGATTCGTGCGGCCGACATCGCCACCGCCCTCGGCATGGACAAGAGTGCCGTCAGCCGCCAGCTCACCTCGCTGCGCGAGATCGGACTGCTCGAGACGCATCCCGATCCCGCCGACGGGCGCGCAACACTCCTGGCCTCCAGCGAGAAGGCGCGCACCGCGCTCGCCTCGTTCCAGGCCAGCTTCCGCTCCGCCTATCGCGAGGTCCTGTCGACGTGGGATGACTCCGATGTCGACAATTTCGCGCGGCTCCTGCGTAAGTTCAACGACGGAATTCTGTAAGGATGCCTCGTCGGCGAGGGGCCCTGGCGTGGCGGGCTCCATCGCCGACTAGGCTTTCGGTGGGACATCCCACCAATTCACAGTTCTGAAGGAGCTCACCCCGTGGCTTTGATCGAGGCAGTAATCGCGCGCGAAATTCTTGACTCCCGGGGTAACCCGACCGTCGAGGTCGAGGTCCTCCTCGAAGACGGCACGCTCTCACGTGCAGCCGTTCCGTCCGGAGCATCCACCGGTGCATTCGAAGCTTACGAACTGCGTGACGGCGACAAGTCACGCTACCTCGGCAAGGGTGTACTCAAGGCCGTTGACGCCGTCTTCGACGAGCTCGGCCCCGCCATCGAGGGCTTCGAAGCCAGCGACCAGCGCCTCGTCGACGCGGCCCTGATCGCCGCCGACGGCACTGAGAACAAGAAGAACCTCGGCGCCAACGCCATCCTCGGCGTCTCGCTCGCGGTCGCGAAGGCCGCTGCCGACTCGGCCGACCTCCCGCTGTTCCGCTACCTCGGTGGCCCGAACGCCCACGTCCTTCCGGTTCCGATGCTCAACGTCATCAACGGTGGATCGCACGCCGACAGCAACGTCGACATCCAGGAATTCATGATCCTCCCGCTCGGCGCCGAAACCTTCAGCGAAGGACTCCGCTGGGGCGTCGAGACCTACCACGCGCTCAAGGGTCTGCTGCACGGCAAGGGCCTGAGCACCGGCCTCGGCGACGAGGGCGGATTCGCTCCGAACCTGTCGAGCAACCGCGCCGCGCTCGACCTGCTCATGGAGGCCATCACCCTGGCCGGCTTCACCCCCGGCAAGGACATCGCCCTCGGCCTCGACGTCGCGTCCTCCGAGTTCTACTCCGAAGGCAGCTACACCTTCGAGGGCAAGCAGCTCTCCGCCGTTGACCTGAGCGCCTATTACACCGAGCTCGTCGCCTCCTACCCGCTGGTCACCATCGAGGACCCGCTGGACGAGGATGACTGGGAGGGCTGGGCTCACCTGACGTCCGAGCTGGGCCAGAAGACGCAGATCGTCGGAGACGACCTGTTCGTCACCAACCCGACGCGTCTGGCCAAGGGCATCGAGGCCGGCGCCGGCAACTCGATCCTGGTCAAGGTCAACCAGATCGGTACCCTCACCGAGACGCTCGACGCCGTGTCCCTCGCCCAGCGCAGCGGTTACACCGCCGTGCTGTCGCACCGCTCCGGTGAGACCGAGGACACCACGATCGCCGACCTCGCCGTCGCCACGAACTCGGGCCAGATCAAGACCGGTGCACCCGCCCGTTCCGAGCGCGTCGCCAAGTACAACCAGCTCCTTCGCATCGAGGAAGAACTCGCCGACGCCGCGGTCTACGCCGGCCGCAGCGCCTTCCCGCGTTTCAAGGGCTAACCGCTTACCATCGAGAACATGGCTCCGCGGAAGAAGAAGACTCAGCGCGTGCCGGTCGCTCTCCCCACAATGGAGAGCGCACCGGAGCGCTGGCTTCGCAACATCCGGCTGTCGGGTTTCACGCTGTCCATGCTGGTCATCGTGGTACTCGGCGTCGTGGTGCTTGCCCCCTCACTGAAGCTGCTCGTCGAGCAGCAGCAGGAGATTGCCAAGCTCAGCGCCGCGGTGAAAAATCAGCAGGCCGCGGTCGATGACCTCACGAGTGAAGTCGCTCGCTGGGACGACCCCGCCTACATCGAGGCGCAGGCCCGCGACCGCCTGCTCTACGTTTTCCCAGGTGAGTACAGTTACCTGGTTCTCAATGGCAAGACCACTGCCACGCCGGACAAAGCGCCGATCAGTGACAGTATTCAGAAGACGCAGGTCGACTGGATGAAGTCCATGCTCACCTCTGTCGTCACCGCGGGGCTGTCCGATGCCACCGCAAGCAAGCTGGTTTCCCCAGTGATTGGAGACTCCCAGTGACCACCCCGCCCTTCGACCCGCCATCCGAGCTCGACATCGCCACGGTGTCCGCCCAGCTGGGCCGGCCCGCGCGCAACGTGATCGGTATCGCGGCGCGCTGTGTCTGCGGCGCACCCACTGTCGTCTCGACCAGCCCGCGGCTGCAGGATGGCACGCCCTTCCCAACCCTGTACTACCTGTCGCACCCCGCGGCCACTGCAGCGGTCTCCACGCTCGAGGCCAACGGCGTGATGACCGAGCTCTCCGCCCTCCTCGAGGGGGATGTCGCCGAGCAGTACCTGGCGGCGCACAACGCTTATCTCGCCGACCGCAACGGCATCGAGTTCGTCGCGGAGCTGGACGGCATCTCGGCCGGCGGAATGCCCTCGCGCGTGAAGTGCCTGCACGCCCTCGTCGGTCACACCCTGGCTGCGGGCCCCGGCGTGAATCCCATCGGCGACCGGGCGCTTGCCCTTGCCGCGTGGAGTCCCACCGTCTGCGAGTGCGTGGACTACTCGGCAGACATCGTTACCGTCGGCTCCGGCGAGACTCGATGAGGAACCGCGCGGCGGCGGCGTTTGTCGTCGTGGCCGCGGTCGTGGCATCCACTTTCCTGGGTGCCGCACCCGCCAGCGCCGACTACATCCGTGACGGCGAGTACTGGCTCACGCAGTACGGAATCACCAAGGCCTGGGCCACCACCGAGGGCAAGGGCGTCACGATCGCGATCATCGACACGGGCGTCGATGGCAGCCACAGCGACCTGACCGGCGCAGTTGTCGGCGGCGCCGACTTCTCCGGCGACGGCTCGAGCAACGGGCAGACGCCGGTGGGCTCCGACAGTGATCACGGAACCATGGTCGCCTCCCTGGCCGCCGGTCGCGGAACCGGGGCGAGCGACGGCATCATCGGTGTGGCCCCGCAGGCATCGCTGCTGTCGATCTCGATCGGCTTCGGCCAGGGCACGACCGACTCCGACGATCAGGTCGCCGACGCCGTCATCTGGGCTGTCGACCACGGCGCGGACGTCATCAACATGTCGCTGACCCGCAACACGCTCAGCTGGCCCGAGAGCTGGGACAAGGCGTTCCTGTACGCCATGGATCACAACGTCGTTGTCGTCGCGGCGGCCGGCAACCGGGGGAGTGGCACGACCTCGGTCGGCGCCCCCGCCACCATGCCCGGTGTGCTGACAGTTGCCGGCGTTGACCGCAACGGCGCTGCGAGTCTGGATGCCTCGGCGCAGGGCATCACGATCGGCGTATCGGCCCCCAGCGAGCAGCTTCTCGGTGCGGTGCCCGGCGGCGGTGTCGTCATCTGGAACGGAACGAGCGGCTCGACCCCGATCGTCGCCGGAGTTGCCGCCCTCGTGATCGCCGCGCACCCGGGTCTGAGCGCCGCCAACGTGATCAACCGCATCATCAAGACGGCCACACCGGCCGGTGCTGCGGGCGCGGATCCCATTTATGGGTTCGGCCTGGTCAACGCGGCCGCGGCTGTGAACAACACGGTCGCGTCGGTGACGGCAAATCCCATGGGAAGTCTCACCGACTGGATCCGCATTAACCGCCGCGCCGCGGGTACCGCGACACCGACCCTGCCGCCGGTGACGCCGACGCCGTCCGCGACATCCACGTCCGCACCCGTCGTCGAGGCGGCCGGCCCACAGAACCCGCTCGGCACCCTCTACCCGTCTGCGATCGAGCTGCGAACCGTCGGTCTGCCGGTTCTCGTGCTGCTGATATTTGCGGTGCTGTTGGTGTTGCTCATAGTTGTCGCCACTCGGCATTTTAGGTACCTGAGCCGAAGGGAGTAGATTAGAGGGGAATTCCACCGCTAGGAGACTCTCACTCGTGCCTAAAATCCTCATTGTTGGCGGCGGCTACGCCGGTTTCTACACGGCCCTCAAACTCGAAAAGTGGCTACGCCGCGGCGAGGCTGAGGTCACTGTTGTTGACCCCCTGCCGTACATGACATACCAGCCCTTCCTCCCCGAGGTCGCCGCTGGGTCTATCGAACCGCGTCACGCGGTCGTCGCACTGCGACGTCACCTGAAGTCCACCAAGGTCGTCACGGCCAAAGTCACTTCCATCAACCACGCGACCAAGACCGCGACCATCACCCCCGCCGTCGGCGAGGCATGGGAAGAGACCTACGACATGATCGTGGTCACCGCCGGCAGCGTTTCGCGCACCTTCCCGATCCCCGGTGTTGCCGACGAGGCCATCGGCCTCAAGAGCATCGAAGAGGCAATCGCGATCCGCGACAAGGTCCTCTCCAACTTCGAGAAGGCGTCCAACCTTCCCGCCGGCCCCGAGCGCGACCGTCTGCTGACCGTCGTCGTCGTCGGCGGTGGCTTCGCCGGTATCGAGATCTTCGCCGAACTGCGCAGCCTCGCTAGCGACCTGCTGCGGTACTACCCGAACCTCACGATCGATGACACCCACTTCCACCTCATCGAGGCAATGGGACGCATCATGCCCGAGGTGTCGCTCAAGACCAGCCACTGGGTGCTCAAGAACCTCGCTCAGCGCGAGGCCATCGTCCACCTCGAGACGCAGCTGACCTCCGCCGTCGGCGGCAAGATCGAGTTGTCCACGGGTGAGTCGTTCGAGACCGACCTCATCGTTTGGACCGCCGGCGTCATGGCCAACCCGGTCCTGCGCAACACCGACCTTCCGACCGAAGAGCGCGGACGCCTGCGCGTTCAGCCCGACCTTCGCGTCATCAACGACGACGGAATCGTCGCCGACGCATGGGGTGCTGGCGACGTCAGCGCGGTCCCCGACCTGACCGGTAAGGGTGTCGGTGGCTTCTGCGTGCCGAACGCACAGCACGCCGTTCGCCAGGGCAAGCAGCTCGCGAAGAACATCGTCGCGGTCCTCCGCGGCGAGCTTCCGAAGGACTACATCCACGAGAACGAGGGCGCTGTCGCAGGCCTCGGTATCGGTGTTGGTGTCTTCCAGCGCGGCAACCTCGCATTCACCGGCTTCATCGCCTGGGGCATGCACCGCGGTTACCACGGACTCGCGATCCCCATGTGGGAGCGCAAGATCCGCGTCTTCGGCAACTGGGCCTTCAACGCCGTGCTTCGTCGCGACATCGTTGGTATCCCGGCCAGCCAGGACCCGCGCGCGTACTTCCAGGAGTTCGCATCGCGGCCGAAGCCCGCTGCTGCAGCGGTCGAAGAGCCGAAGATCCCGACGCCTGCTGGAGCGCCCGACGCTCCGATCTACGCAAATCCGTCGACAAAGTAACTCCGCACCACAACAATCGGCCTAGCGCGGTATCCCCGCGCTAGGCTGATTGTCTTTCCGCCCCGATAGCCCAATTGGCAGAGGCAGACGACTTAAAATCGTCCAAGTCAGGGTTCGAGTCCCTGTCGGGGCACCAGAATCGATATCGCAATCGACCTCGGCGGCGGCGCGCATCGAGTCGCTCGGATCGCCGTGCCCGCGCCCGAGGGTCCGTCGTCGTCGCGAAAATTGTCGCGCCCACAGAGGTGAGGACCACTGCGATTCCCAGCGCCAATTGCGTGCCGGGTGTGGGCACGACTCCGGCGAGAATCAGCGACACCAGCCACAAAAGGGCGGCTCCCACCGTCAATGACTGCCACAGCGGATAACCGCGCGCAACAAACGTCACCGGGCGATCAATCGCAATACGTGTGACCAGTACGGCGTTGATGAGCGCAGAAACAAGCAGAAGAAATGCGAATGCCTTCGCGTAGGTCTCGTAAAAGCCCCAACCACTGATTGCCGCGTCTGCGGCTGGCGCAACAAACCACCCTGCGATTGGAATGGGCACTAGTGCCCACGCCAGTGTCATGACGATCGGCGCAGTGACTCCCGTCCGATCATCATTCGTGGCGTCAGCCATCGGGCTATGACCGTACCGCGACCACGACAGCGACGAACGCGACAGCGATGATGACGAAATCGACCGCTGCGGGGATAAGGATCGGTCGTCGTATTTTGGTGAACACTATCCAGAGCACCAGTCCTGCAGCGGCCGACGCCAACGCGATCAGGAAGCTGATCTGTATAACCGTGTGCAGCGTGCTTGCGGTTTCCGGGGAAGCATAGTCAGAGACCGTCCCGACGATCGATCCGTACGCGGCGACGAGGCACAGCAGCACAAACCCGGCGCCGGAGTAAATAAACAACCAGCTGCCGACGAATCGGTCGATGGCACGCCGAACTGGGTGGGGATCTCCCTGGTCGATAGATGCTCGTGTGGCATAGACCCAGCGCCGAACGAGGAGCGCATTGAGAACCACCACAAGCGCTGTCGTGACGAAGAGGATGATGAGGCCGCCAAGGATATAACCGTCCAGGATGTCCGGCGAAGCAAGAGGTTCCGCTGTGCTGGCGTCAGCGACGATCCTGAGAAGAGGTACACCGGCAAAAATAGTGGCGACTACGCCGAGTGGGCCGGTGAGGGCGATTCCGATCCAGAAGGGGATAAGGGACAAGCCGCCGTGTCCGTACAGGCCGAGGACGAGGCCGCCGGTGGTGAGCAGCAGAGTCACCGCAATGTAGAGCAGGGTGGGCAGCGGACGAATCAGCGCGCGTCCGAAGACTGATGGGGTCGCGGTGTCCGCCGTCTCGGTCAACATCCGTGTGCCTGGCAATAGGTGAGCGTAAGCGGGACCTCATAGACGATAAACAGAAGGACGTAGGCCGCTGCGCCGATCAGCACCGAGATGATCGCAAAGATCGCAATCGACAATGGGCGCTGGGCACGATCGATGCTGGCAAATTTGGGGAGGCGCCAGCGGAGGACGAGAGCAAGCACGGCGAGAACTACGAGGGTCGGTGCGGCTATCCCGGCGAGGTCCGCGAGAGATACGCCCGAAGTCATCGCATCGATGCACTCGGGGAAGCAGTCGGGATACGGTGCGACCGCGTCCAGGAATCCCTGGACCACAAGCACTGCAGCCAGCACTATTGCGACGGGCGCGAACACGAGAAGCGCGCGCCGCCACGATCGGACTCGGGTTCGCGCGGGCGCAAGTTGTGGATCGCTCATAAACGTCATCATGACAGGTCAGCAGAGCAGAACCATCCATCCGCGTGTGTATGTCGTGGGCCCCAAGGATGACCTTTCGATTGGGCTTCGGCATGCCATCGATCGTGTGCGAGCGGCCGCCGTAGGCTGCGTCTTCCTTCGTACCTTGCATGTTACGTAACCGCGTGGGTACATTAACGCTATGGATGAGTTACTTCAGGCGATCTCGGACTCCAGCCGTCGAACGATGTTGGAGCAGTTGCGGCAGGGCCCGGCGTCGGCCGGTGAGCTTGCCGAGCTACTGACAATCGCGCGACCGGGGGTCTCCCGGCACCTGCGGGTGCTGCGGGAAGCGGGACTCGTCGACGTACGGCAGGAGGCGCAGCGTCGTGTCTATTCGATTCGCCCTGAGCCGCTTGCCGAGCTGGACGACTGGCTCGACAACTACCGTGCGCTGTGGTCGCAGCGGTTGGACGCCCTGCACACAGAAGTGACACGAGGACAACAACAGACAAGGAGTTAGATCATGGCCAACACCACTCGCACCACGCCTCGCATTATTGGCAGCCTGCGGGCGCTCGACGACGCGTCGCTCGACAAGGGCGTCGTACAGATGCGCGACCGGTTCACCACCTCGATTGATGATCTCTGGTCGGCGATGACTGAGCCGGACCGTGTCGCCCGGTGGATCGGCGAGGTCGATGGCGACCTGTCGGTCGGCGGCACATTCACGGCACGGCTGACCAGCCATTGGGAGGGCCCGGCGCGTGTGGACGTGTGCGATGCGCCTCACCGACTAGTGATTACGATGCGGCCCGGGCAGGATGACGAGACGGTATTCGAAGCGCGACTCTCGGAGTCCGATGGTGGTACCGACCTTGTGATCGAGGAGTCCGGCCTGCCCCTGTCCGAGATATTCGCTCACGGCGCCGGATGGCAGGCCCACGTCGAAGACCTCCAGACACACATCGCCGGGCGTGAGCCGGGTGCGTGGGTCGACCGCTGGAACGAGTTGGCCCCCACCTACGAGGCCATGGCGGCATCGCTGGGTGGTTCTGTTTCCAGCGACTCGAAATAGAGACGAGGGTCCGGCGGCTCGGCCACCGGACCCTCATCACGGCGAATCGTTGCGTCGTTATGCGGCGTCCTCATCGGGCTCGTCGTCCGCGACCTCCTCGGAGGCGTGAAGTGGCTCCATGACCTTGGCCCACGACACGAGCTGGTCGAGCATGGTGTCGACGAGGGGCAGCAGGTAGTCGTGCGGTGCAAAGGTGGTGTAGTTCTCGAACTCGGTCATCAGGGAAATGGCGACCTGGCCACGAACCGTCGCCATTTGGAGTTCGGATGCCACGAGCCGGAGGTGCTCGACGGCGCGGGCGCCACCGACGCCGCCGTAGCTGACGAATGCGGCGGCCTTGTTGTTCCACTCGTTGTAGAGGTAGTCGAGGGCGTTCTTGAGCACGCCGGAGGTCGAGTGGTTGTACTCGGGGGTGACGAACACGTAGCCGTCGAACTCGGCGATCTTCGCCGACCACGCCTTGGTGTGGTCCATCTGGTAGGCGTCGCGGGCGGGAGATCCAGGCTCGTCGAAGTGGGGGAGCGGGTAGTCCAGCAGGTCTACGAGCTCGAACTCGGCGTCGCTTCGGCGGGAGGCGATCTCCTGCACCCACTTCGCAACTGCCTCGCCGTTACGGCCCGGGCGGGTGCTTCCGATGATGATTGCGATCTTGGTCATGAAGATTCTCCCTTTAGGAACTATTCGTGCGTAATGCGTGTTGACAGGAGTAAGAAGCGATCGGGAGCGAAATTTAGTCCCGCTCACGTTTACGCACTTTGGTGTGCGTGAGGAACACGAAGGGAAGTCATCCGGTATGACGCTCATCACGTTGGAAACATCCGCAGCCGCCAACGACGGGTTTGACCACGGCGACATCTGCGAGCTCCCCTCGACCAGAGAGCTGGTCGAGGACGTCTTCACCATGACGAGCGATCGGTGGTCGATGCGGGTCATCCGTGCCCTCTCAGGCGGCCCCATTCGCTTCACGCGGCTCATGGCTGCCGTCGACGGCGTCTCCCACCGCATGCTCACCCGCACCCTGCGCTCCCTCGAGCGCGACGGTCTGGTGAGTCGCACCAGTTACCCGGAGTCGCCGCCGCGCGTCGAGTACGAGCTCACCGCCCTCGGCAACACGTTCAGCGAGCCGCTGCGTGCATTCATCCAGTGGACCCACGATCACCAGGTCGAGATCGAACAGAGCCGCGAAAGGTTCGACGGCTAAGTGCCGACGGAGGGCTGGCGGATGTCACGGCCCCACCCCTAGGGTGGTGCGATGATCGGCACGCTGGATGTACTCGTCATTGACTGCCCCGACCCTCGCGCGCTGGCGCGGTTTTACTCGGAGCTCATCGGAGCCGAAATCGTGGCGTTCGATGAGGACTGGGCCGAACTGCTTCCCGTCGGCGGAGGTCGCCCGATCATCGCGTTCCAGGGCGTCGACAACTATCGTCCGCCGCAGTGGCCGACTCAGGATGTCCCGCAGCAGATGCACCTGGACGTGAAGGTCGATGACTTCGATGAAGCCGAAGCGGCCGTGCTCGCGCTCGGTGCGACGAAGGCGGGATCGGAAACACCGACGTTCCGCGTGTATCTCGACCCCGCGGGTCATCCGTTCTGCCTGATCAAGCCGGAGGACTGAGCGGCATCTCGCTGCCTGACTGTGGCGTACCCTGTAGACCAGATGTATGTCGTGTCATAAGATGACACAACATACAATCCGAGCAGAGGAACCGCGCCATGGAACCCATCCGCAGAGTTTCTGTTGTCAGCACGGGCTCCGTGCAAATCAGGCCTCAGCACGTTCGCGATGATGGATCGCCACTGTTGTGGTGGCTGATGACGTCCCGCCGGTGGACTGCGCCGCGCCCGATCAACGTCTACGTCATCGAGCACAGTACGGGGCTCGTGCTGTTCGATACGGGACAGGACCGCGCGTCGGTAACCAGCGACGATTACTTTCCGCGTGGGCCCGTCGGATGGCTGTACCGGCGCCTGGCCCGTTTCGATATCGGCGCGGATGACACGCTCACGGCGTCGCTCGCTGCCATCGGGTACGACATCGCTGACGTGCACACCGCGATCGTGTCGCACCTCCACCAGGATCACATCGGAGGCCTGCCGGAACTCGGGCACGCTCGGATAATCGTGAGTGCTGCCGAACGGGCAAGCGTGGGGGCTCCGGGTGCCCTGCTGAATGGCGTCATGCGCGCTCACATCGACCTACCGGGGCTGCGCTGGGAGGAGGTGACGCCCGTTGAAGTGGATGACCCGGCGCTCGCGCCATTCACGTACGCACACGACATCTTCGGCGACGGCAGCCTGCTGCTGCTCCCCACTCCTGGCCACACGCCGGGTTCGCTCTCGCTGTTGATCCGGCAGCAGGGAATGCCTGAGCTGCTGTGTGTGGGCGATCTGACCTACGACGTCGAGCTTCTGGCGGACGAACATGTGCCCGGCCTCGGAAATCGATCGCGGGTGATCGACTCCACCCGGTTGGTGAACGAGTACGCACGCAGGCATCCGAACCTCGTGGTGTTGCCCGCCCACGACCCCGCGTCGGCGGCCGCGCTGAACACCGCACGTTCGCAAGTCCGATGAACCACCTCGAGCAACTTCGCTACTTGATCCTTGCGGCGCAGCGGGAAGGCAACCGTGTGCTGCAGCAGGAGCTTGCTCCTCTGGGGCTGACCCCCGCCCAGTCGGAAGCGCTGCGAATTTTGGGCGAGAACGAATCTTTGACGCTGACCGGCCTCGGCGAAATGCTGGTGTGCGAGAGTGGCACCAATCCCAGCCGGTTGGTTGACCGCCTTGTCATCTCCGGGCTTGTGCGTCGCAATCCAGGGAGTGGCGATCGTCGACAGATCGAACTCAGCCTCACCGAATCCGGGCGCGAGATGGAGGTGCGCGTGCGCGCAATTGAAGCCCAGCTGTATGAGCTGATGGCGGGCGCGCTCCCGGACCCGAGCGTCATGGACATGATCCGGGCCCTGAAGACAATCACCGCAGGATCGCCGTCCGGCATTGCCCTCACGCGACGCATTGGGTCCGCGACAGAGGTTACGAAGCCGTAGTGTGGCGGGGCCGTGCCTAGAGTTGATGACGGGGCATCCGGCACTATCGCCGTGATCGTCCCTGAGGAGACGCTCCATGCCCAGCCCCAAGCACGCCGCTCTGGAGGATGCACGAGACCGTGCCCTCGAAGTTCGCGCCCTGTACGAAGTTCTTGAGAACAGAATCAACGGCAAGGTGTGGACCGACCACGAGATCATGATCGGCTTCACGAACGATGTCGGCTACATCGGCCGGCTGTTGCTGGCGAACGAAGGCACGTGGGGCATCGAGGGTGATCCCCGTGCAGAACTCGAGCACAAGCTCGCCGAATCGATGTGGTGGATCTTCGTGATCGCCGACCGGCTGGGGATCGACATGACCGATGCCTTCAACGACACGATGGACACGATCAAGAACGGACTCGCGCACGCGGTGAAGGCGTAGCTCCGGCTACATCAGGCCGAGCGCCACCAGGTCGTACCGGAGGGCCGGAGCGATGTGCTCCGAGTAATTCACCGTCATATGAACGCTGTCGTACTTCGTGGGGAGGGTGCCGGCGAACGCGGGGCAGACGCCACTGAAGCAGCTGTACGGCAGCGAGTTGATGAAGGTATCGCCAGGTCCCTTGGCGGCGATGGTGTCCCGAGCGAACTCGTTCCATGCAGCGTCGACCGCGGTGTTGCAGTTCTGGGGACTGGAAACTTTGTTGTAGCACTGGCCGAGCTCGGCTCCGAGCGGTGGCGGGGAGAGGTACAGGATCTTGCCCGCCGAGTTGTACTTGGCCGCCTCGGTCACGGTCGACTGCACCATTGCGGCGGCGGAGATCGGCGTGCCGTCCGGCGTCTGGCCCAGGGCGTAGGCGTTGGCGATCACCACGAGTTGGGGATGGTCACCCGCAATCTTGTTGGCGATGTCCTGCTTGCGTTGAGGACATGAGTCCATGACGCCGTTGCCGTCGTTCTGTACGAGAACGTCGGTGAAGCGACATCCATAGAGTCCAATGGTGGTGATCTTCCACTGGCCGCCGCTCGCCTCCGCGATGGCCTTGAACGCCGGGGCGTACGAAAGTGCTTCGGAATCTCCGACCACATACATGTGGTGCGGTGCGTTCGAGTTGCCCCAAGTGCAGCGCCCAAAGTCGGGGGTGTTGCCGGTGTTGAAGCAGTCGCGGGCCGGGTTGTTGTTCGAGGTGGTGGACATGACGCTGTCCAGGGACGGCGACAGATTTCCCGGCCAGGACGTGGCGGACACAGCGGCGCTCAAATCTGCCTGCAGCTGGGCCTCGGGGTTCTGGGCCGGCTGTGTCGCCGCGGCCTCGGGCGCCAGCGCCGGGCGACTTCCCTGCAGGGCGGTTCCCACGCCGAATACGGCAATGGTGGCGATGGCGATGATGCCGACGGTGGACACGATGAACTGGGTGCCGAAACGCTCGCGCCAGGCGGTCCACGCGGCCGTACGCTCGCCCGGTTCCCCAAACGCCCGCAGCCACGGCGAGCGGTGGAACGGCTGCTCGACCAGGTAGTACGACACCACCGAGAGCGCCAGGATCGCTCCAAGAATGATGAGCGTGCTGGACACCGACTGCTCGGGCATCAGCAGCAGCAGGAAGACCAGCACCGGGAAGTGCCAGAGGTACAGCGAGTACGAGATGTTGCCCAGATAGACGCTGACAGGGTTCACGAGCGGGAACAGGTAGCGCTGCGGCCCACCGATGCCCGCCGCGATTACCAGCGCGGCCGCCACCACGGGCATGGCGGCACCCGGGCTCGGGAACGCGATCGCGTCGTTGAGGATGAACAGCGATGCCCCGACGCCCAGCAGGCCGACCCAGCCCATGAGTGCGCGCACCCCGGTCGGAATCGATACGAGGAGAGGGGATGCCGCGGCGAGGAGCACCCCGAGTCCCAACTCCCACACGTGCGAGAAGGTCGAGAAGTACGCGAACTGCGGGTCCCGTGCGGTCTGCCAGAGGGAGTACCCGAAGGATGCCGCGATGATGACCGCCATGACGACAGCGACGATGATCCTGCCGACGCGGGCTTTGCGCGCTTCGTTGGCGGCGATGGCGAAGATCAGAAGCAGCAGCCAGGGCCAGACAAGGTAGAACTGCTCCTCGACGGACAGTGACCAGTAGTGCTGGAGGGGTGACGCGGGATCGACGGCGTGGAAGTAGTCGGTTCCGAGCGCGGCGAACCGCCAGTTGGCGGCGAACACGAAGGCGAGGACCGCGTCCCACATTGTGGCAAGCGCTCGCGTCGAGTTGAAGAGGAAGTAGCCGACGACGACGGTGACCAGCAGGACCGCGGCGGCCGATGGCACGATGCGCCGGACGCGCCGGGCGTAAAACGCGGAGAGGGAAAACTCACCCGTCTTTTCCTTCTCCCGGAAGATCTGGCCGGTGATGAGGAATCCCGAGATCACGAAGAAGACGTCGACGCCGACGAATCCTCCGGAGGGCCACCGGAGAACGTGATTGAGGATGACCGCGACCACGGCGAGAGCGCGAAGGCCCTGGATGTCGGGCCGGAACGACGACGGCTTGCTCGGTGCGACTGTCACCGTGGGCTCGGGCTCCACAACAGGTTCAATCACCGCTGCGGCGACAACTCGCGGCGCCGTCGAGATGGGTGGGGGAGTGCGGCTGGTCGCGGTGCCGGGCGAGGAGATGCGCGGCGGTGGGGCGGCCACGACGGGCTGCTGGCCGACGGGCGCGGGCCAGGACTGCTCGGGACGGTGTTCGGCGGGTGTCGGGGCGGGTGCTCGCGTCGCGGCGGCCGGGGATGGCGTGACGGCGGGCGGTCCCGTGACCGGCGATGCCGGAGATGTTGCGGCGGGTGGTCCCGCCACCGGCGGTGCCGCAGGCGGTGCTACGGGTGGCCCCGCGGGTGGAGTCGCACCGGTCGCCGCGCGCGGGACCCGCACGGTCGCGGGCGGCGGGGTGCGGTTCGTGGCCGTCGGCGGACGGGGCGTGGTTCGTTTGGCGGGTGGGGTGTCCCCATTTTTCCCGCTCGAAGCCACGTATCCCCCAGAATTAACTCGAAGTTGAGCATACCCCGGCGCCGAAAAACGGATACGCGCCGTCGCTTATCCCCGAGTGGGGTGTTCACTCCATTATGCCGGGCCGGCCAGTCCGATCAGATTGCCCTCGGGGTCGGTGAAGTGGGCAACCACGAGATCCCGTTCCGGGGCGCGCGACGGACCCATCACCCGCGTGCCGCCCAGGGACTCGGCCCGGCGCAGCGCCGCTTCCACGTTGGGAACACCGACGTAGAAGACGATGTGATGGGCGAACCCCGTTCCGCCTCCCACCCCTCCGGGAATCGTCTGCCCTTCGTCCGACCCGAGCGGATTGACGAAGCCGTAGTTGCCAGCCTCCGAGACTTCCGGCGCCACGGGACCGCCGACGTCAAACTGCCAGTCGAAGAGCTCCGTGTAGTACTGACGTAGCCCCGGGGCATCCGTTCCAATAATTTCGAAGTGAACTACGGGGCTGCCCATGATGATGCCTCTCTACGGGAGTGCACGGTAATGCAGGTGAACGACGCCGCCGACGAACCTGTTTTCGCCGATCAGAGTCAGATTGATGCGGATGTCCGGTGGAAAGAAGGGCGTACCACCGCCGACGAGCACGGGGGTGACGAAGAGGTGAAACTCGTCCACGAGGCCGGCGCGAATCGCCTGCGCGGCAAGGTGGGGTCCGCCGATGGAGATGTCCCGCTCTTCCGTCTGCTTCAGCCGCGCGATCGCTGCCGGATCGAACTCACGCTCGATGCGCGTGCGGCCGGTACTGACGGACTGCAGGGTGGATGAGTACACAATCTTGTCGGTGGCCCGCCAGATGGTGGCGTAATCGCGCATGACGGCGGGTTCGCCCTCGAGAATGTCGTCGTTCTCCCACACCGACATGACCTCGTACACGCGGCGGCCGTAGAGGGCTGTGCCCGTGCGGCGCTCGAGGTCGTTGACGAAGCGATGTACCTCTTCGTCGGGGGCGCTCCAGTCGAACATGCCGTCCCGGTCGGCCGTGTATCCGTCGAGGGACACGATTCCGGAGGACAGCAACTTCGCCATAGTCAGTATTGAACTACGCGGGAGGTGCGGCCTCAAGCATCCGGTCGAGTTGGTCGAGCAGCTGCCCGCTGACCAGGTCGAAGGGTTCGAGGCTCTGCTCTGCCCTGCTGAGTACGACGGCACCCTCCGAAGATGCGATTAAGAGGGCGGAATAACCGGATGCCTCGGCGGCCGCGAGTCCGCCCCGCTCGAGCAACCCGGCCAGGCTCCGCCGCCACGTGCGAAACACGGTGGCGGTGTGTGACATCAGGTCGGGGGAGTCGGTGGCAACGGTGACGGCGAGCACGGCGCATCCCGCCCTCAGGTTCGACCGCGTGAGGACGCTGCGCCACAGGTCGAGGAAGAAGACGGTGATCTCGCGGGCCCCCTCGCCGTCCTTCGCGGTCAGCGCGGCGATGACCCGGGCACCGGTGGCATCGATCGCCTCTCCGATCAGCTGATCCTTGCCCTGCGGGAAGTGGTGGTACACCGACCCGCGGGGCGCCCCGGTGTAGTCGAGCACCTCGGAGAACGAGGTGTTCTGCAGCCCGTTCTTCGCGAGCAGGATCGCCGCGCCGTCGACCATACGGGTGCGAACTTCGCTCACCATGGACATCTCCCACCGATTGACTATGACGACCGTCATAGATTACGTTCTATGCAAGTCATCATACTTTCTGAAGGAGCCACTCCCATGCCCATTATCGATGTCTACGCGCCCGCCGACCTTTTTCCCGCAGACGCGGACGCCGAACTAGGTACTCAGCTCACGCACGCGGTGCTTCGCGCCGAGGGTGTACTGGCACCCGGGCCGTTCCACCTGGACAACACGGCAGCGTTCATCCACCGCCTTCCCCTCGTCACGACGGCAGCGCAGCCCTCGGCCCGATCCGTGCGCGTGCAGATCATCACGCCTCCCGGGTCGCTGAATCGCGAGGGACAGCGCCAGATCACGCGGGAGGCCACCGACATCGTCGCCGCGATTGCCGGTGACCCCACCCTCACCGCGCGCACCTGGGTGATCCTGACCGAGGCGGCCGAGGGCGGCTGGGGCCTGGCGGGCACCGCCTTCGGCGTCGAGGAGTTCGGCGCCCTCGCGGCGCGAGCCGCCGAGGCACGGGCGGCCGCCGTCAACTGAGCGCCGGGCACGCCCGCTGACGGCAACCACCCAGCCCGCCGGCGGTACCCCGCGATATCGTGAGGCAACGAAGGCGGGCACGGTGGCAGGCAGCGGCACGGAACCAATCACGGCGGTGGCTCCGCCCCTCGACGGCCGCTCGGTGGCGAGCCAGCGATGGTCGCACCTGGTGTTCCTGCACTGGCGGGTGAGCGCCGAGCAGGTTGCGCCCCTGCTCCCGACGGGGCTCAGGCCGGACACCTTCGACGGGTCGACCTGGGTGGGGCTCATCCCATTTGTGCTCGACCGGGCAACCGTGTTCGGCAGCCCGCCCGTTCCCTACTTCGGCAACTTCGTCGAGGTCAACGTTCGTCTCTACGCCGTCGACGAGCAGGGCCGCCGCGGAGTGGTATTCGTTTCGCTCGAGGCATCCCGTCTCGCTGCAGTGCTCGCAGCGCGCGCCGTCTTCTCGCTCCCGTACATGTGGTCACGCACGACGCTTGCCCGCGCGAAGGGCGAGTTCCGCTACGGCAGCCAGCGCCACGGCGTGCCCGGTGCGCGCTCGCGCATCATCGCGCGCCCGTCGACCGTCGAGGTTCGGGATGACCCCCTTGCGGACTTCCTCACCGCGCGCTGGGCGCTGTTTGCCTCGGTGCGCGGCCGCACCATCTACCTACGCAACCACCACGGGCCGTGGCCACTGTTCGAGGCCGAGCTGCTGTCGCTGAACGACACTCTTCTGGCGCGAGCGGGATTTGCGGGACTGGCCGCCCGGGCGCCCGACTCGGTGCTGTACTCGCCCGGTGTCACCACCTGGTTCGGTCGCTGAAAACCGGCCCTTGTGCTGTGGGACTTTCGTCTGGGACAGTTGTCCAACTTCGAGAGAAAGTGCCCGGATGCCACGGATTTCCTCGGCAGAGCGCCGCAGCGCACTCATCGAAGCTGCCGTGCGGGTCATCAGCAGGGACGGCATCCAGGCCGCCACCACGCGCGCCATCGTCGCCGAAGCGAACATGTCGCTCGCGAGCTTTCACTATGTCTTCCGGTCCCGCGATGAAATGATGCGCGAGTTGATCGCGTTTGTGGTGGGGGCAGAGGCGGATGCCGCGTTGCGATCGATCGGCACCGGCCGGGACATCCGCACCGCCCTGCGGGAAGCGCTGCAGACCTATTTCGACCTGCTGACGTCTGCCCCGCGGCACGAACAGGTGATGTTCGAGCTGCTGCACTACTCGCTGCGGACGCCGGAGCTCGAGGACCTTCCGCGGCAGCAGTACGCGAGTTATCACTCGGCGGTGGCAGCGCTGCTCACCACCGGTGCCGAGCACGGGGGTGTGCGGTGGACCCGCCCCGTTGACGACATCGCGCGCATGATCGTCACCATCACCGATGGGGTGACGCTCGCCTGGCTCGCCGATCACGATGACGCAGCCGCCAACCGTGTGCTCGACTTCGCGGCCGATGCGATCGCGGCCTACAGCGAGCCACTCCCCGCCGGAGACTCTGTTGTCCCCAGCCCCTCCGCCCTGACCCGCCCGCGATCCAACGACGCCAAGGAAATGCATCGATGACCGCCGAGACCCGCCCCGTGACATCCACCGCTCCCTTTGCCATGCCCACCCGGCCCGTCTCGGGCCTCTGGATCACGCTGTTCGCCACGGCCTGGTTCGGCATCTGGATGGCGCAGCTCACGCCGATCCAGCTGCTGTTGCCCGAGCAGGTGGCGTCCCAGCTGACGTCGAGCTACTGGATCGACAGCGTGATGGCGTTCGGGGTGATCTCGGGCATCGCGGGCGTCTGCACGCTGATCGCGTACCCGCTCACCGGCGCGCTGTCGGACCGGACGGTGTCGCGGTACGGCCGCCGCCGGCCGTGGATTCTGGGCGGCACGCTGCTGTTTGCGATCTCGCTGTTCCTGCTCGGGCTGCAGAACACCATGGTCGGCACCGGCGTCTTCTGGTCGCTGTCGCTGGTCGGCTTCTGTGTGGTGTCGGCGGCGATCACGGCGATGATTTCGGACCAGGTGCCGGTGCGGCAGCGCGGCACGGTGTCGGGCTGGGTGTCCGCGCCGCAGGCCATCGGAACCGTCGTGGGGCTCGTGCTGGTGATGCTGCCGCTGTTTACCGGGCAATTCCGCGGGTACACGCTGGTGGCTGTGCTGCTGGTGGTGCTGGTGTTGCCCTTCCTGCTCTGGGTGCCCGACGAGGTGCTCGCGCGCGAGCAGCGGGGGTCAGCACTGACCGTGCAGGCGCTCTTGCAGGGTTTCTGGATCAGCCCGCGCCAGCACCCCGACTTCGGCTGGACCCTGCTCAGCCGGGTGCTCGTGAACCTCAGCAACGCCCTCGGCACGACGCTGCTGCTGTACTTCCTGATGTTTGGGCTGCGCCGCGAGGCCACCGCGGAAGACGACCTGCTCACCGTCACCGTCGTCTACCTGGTGGTGTTCATCGCCGCGGCGCTGATCTTCGGCAAGCTGAGCGACCGCGTGGGCAAGCGCCGCCCGTTCGTCTACCTCGCCTCCTACATCCAGGCGCTCGCCGCGCTGTTGCTCGCGCTGCTGCCGAGCTACCCCATGCTGTTCGTGGCGGCCGGGCTGCTCGGACTCGGCTACGGGTGCTACATGGCCGTGGACCAGGCACTCGCCACCCAGGTGCTGCCCGACGAGCACACCCGCGGCAAGGACCTCGGCATCATGAACATCGCCATGGCCTTCCCTCAGGCCATCGCCCCGTTGCTCGGAGCCCTCGTGGTCGCGTACTTCGCCGGCTTCCAGGGCCTGTTCATCCTCGCGGCCTGCGCCGCGTTGCTCGGCGGAATCGCCGTGATACCCATTAGGAGCGTGCGATAGCCCATGAAACTGATCCGCCCGGCAATGGCGCCGTGGAATGATCCGGATACCTTCTGGCCCGACCTGGCCGCAGCGACGAGCCAGCTCGATCCACCCTTCGGAGTGCTGTCACTCCCGGCGCTCGCCGCCAACGCGTTCTCCCTCCTCGATCGCGCCGCCGGCACTCCCATCCGTGTTGCCAGCAAGTCGGTGCGCGTGCGCGGTGTTCTCGAGGCGGTCCTCGCGCTTCCCGGCTACGCGGGCGTTCTCGCGTACACGCTGCCCGAGGCGCTCTGGCTGGCGGAGACCATGGACGACATCGTTGTCGGCTACCCCACCACCCATCGGGCGGCACTCCGCGAACTCGCCGTGGACGAGCGGCTCGCCTCCCAGGTGACTCTCATGGTCGACTCGGTCGAACACCTCGACTTCATCGATTCGGTCATCCCGCCCTCCCGCCGCACCCCGTTGCGCGTCTGCATCGAACTCGACTGCTCGTGGGAGGGCGGCGTGTTCGGGCACGTCGGCGTCTGGCGGTCGCCGGTCTACACGCCGGTCGCCGCCCAGCGGCTCGCCCGCGCCATCGTGAAACGCGAGGGCTTCACGCTGGTCGGCATGATGGGATACGAGGCGCAGGTCGCCGGGGTCACCAACCGTCCGCCCGGCAAGGCCGCCCGCGGCGCGGTCATCCGCTATATCCAACGTTCCTCGATCGCCGAACTCGCGGACCGTCGCAGCCAGGCCGTTGGCCTCGTGCGCGAGGTCGCGGACCTCGAATTCGTCAATGGCGGCGGCACCGGCTCCATCGAGAGCACGGTAGCGGATGCCTCGGTCACCGAGGTTGCGGCCGGCAGCGGTCTCTTCGGCCCCCACCTCTTCGATCATTACACGGCGTTCACCCCTGCGCCGGCGGCGAGTTTTGCCCTGTCCGTCGTGCGCAAACCCCGGCCGGGGCTGGCGACGCTGATGGGCGGCGGGTGGATCGCGTCCGGTCCGCCCGGACTCGATCGCGCGCCGAGTGTTGCCTGGCCGAAACACCTGCGCACGTTCCCGCGCGAGGGTGCGGGCGAGGTGCAGACACCCCTGCGCGGTCGCGGCGCGCGGGGACTCGCCCTCGGCGATCGCGTGTGGCTGCGGCACACCAAGGCCGGGGAGCTGAGCGAACACCTCAACTACTTCTCGGTGGTCGACCGTGGCAAGATCGTCGACACGTTGCCGACGTATCGCGGTGAGGGACCGGTGTTCCTGTGAGCGCGACTCTCGAACCCGGTCTTGCCTTCTCGAACTGGGGGCGGTGTGAGTCCGCGGAACCGGCATTCGCCGCGGCGCCGGCGAGCGTGCGTGAGGTGCAACAGGTGGTGGTGTCCGCCCGGGAGCGGGGGCTGCGGGTCAAACCGCTCGGCGCGGGCCACAGCTTCAGCGGCATCGGCATGACCGACGGCGTGCGCGTGGACCTGACCGCGATGTCGGGCCTGCTGCGCGTGCGCGGCACGCGCGCAACGCTCGGGGCCGGCACATTTCTGTGGCAGCTGCCCGCCCTACTCGCGCCGCACGGCCTCGCCCTGCAGAACATGGGCGACATCGACAGGCAGACCATCAGCGGCGCCATCGCGACGGGCACCCACGGTACCGGCGGAGGGTTCGGGGGACTGGCGACCCGGGTGAGTGGACTCACCCTTGTCACCGCCGACGGCACCGTCCTGTCGCTGACGAGGGAGGACGACCCCGCCCTGCTCGCGGTGGCGGCGGTCGGGCTGGGCGCGCTCGGAATCGTCGTCGAGGTCGAGGTCGACTGCGTGCCCGCCTTCCTGCTGCGGGGAGTGGAACGCCAGGAGGCACTCGGCACCGTGCTTGACGGGTTCGGGGAGCGCGTGGCATCCGCCGATCACTTCGAGTTCTACTGGTTTCCGCACACCCGGGTGGCCCTCACCAAGACCAACACCCGGCTTCCTCTGTCGCACGGCCGCGAGCCTCTGGGGCGCGTTCGCACGTGGTTCGACGACGACCTCATGGCGAACTCCCTGTTCGCCGGAACCGTGAGCCTCGGCCGGCGGCTCCCGGCGTTGGTGCCCACGATCAACCGGATATCCGCACGGATGACAGGACACCGGCAGCACGTCGACCACTCCTACCGCGTGTTCGCGGTCGAGCGCCGGGTGCGGTTCCGGGAGATGGAATACGCCGTCCCGGTGGAGGAGGTGCCACAGGCGTTGCGGGAACTCGACGCACTGATCGAGCGCCGCCGCTGGAACATCTCATTCCCGGTGGAGGTACGCGCCGCCGCCGCCGATAACCTGGTGCTCTCGACGGCGTCCGGCCGCGCCACCGGGTACATCGCGGTGCACCGCTACTACCGCGAGGACCCGGGGGAGTACTTCACCGCGGTCGAGGCCATCATGCGGGCACACGGTGGCAGGCCGCACTGGGGCAAGATGCACGCGCGGGACGCGGAGTCCCTGCGCGAGGCCTACCCGCGCTTCGACGAGTTCGTCGCCGTGCGGGACCGGCTGGACCCGCACCGCGTGTTCGCGAACGAGTACCTCGACCGCGTGATCGGGGCGTGAGGGTCAGGCCCGGCTTGCCGCCACGTACTCGTCGATCTCGCGCAGGTACGACTGCTTCTCCGGCTCGGACAGCCACGACGCCTCGAAGGAGTTCTTGGCGAGGGTGACGACGTCGTCGAGGCCAAGGCCGGCCTTCTCGGCGAGCGCGATGTAATTCCCGGCCGCGTACGCGCCGAAGTAGGCAGGGTCGTCCGAGTTGAGCGTGACCTTGACCCCGCGGTGCAGCAGGTCGACCATCTCGGCCGCCTTCATGTCATCCGTCACAAAGCTGTTGGACACCGGGCAGCAGGTGAGCCCGATGCCCCGCTCGAGCAGCAGCTCGACGAGCGCCGGGTTCTCGACGATGTTGGTGCCGTGGTCGATGCGGTCGACGCCGATGACGTCGAGCACCTCGCGGATGTTGTCGATGCTTCCCACCTGGTCGATGTCGCAGTGCATCGTGAGCTTGAGTCCCTCGGCACGGGCGATCGCGAAGACGCGGGCGAACTTCGACGGCGGGTTGTCACGCTCGTCGGAGTCGAGGCCGACACCAATGAAGTGTTCCTTGAACGGCAGCGCCGCCGTGATGGTCTCCAGGGCGCTCTCGGCGGACATGTCGCGCAGGAAGCAGAGAATCAGGTCGGCCGATATGCCGATGGATGCCGCGTCGGCGGCAGCCCGGGAGTACCCGAGAATCACGTTCTCCAGTGGCACGCCGCGCGAGGTGTGGGCCTGCGGATCGAAGAATGCCTCCACGCGGCGCACCCCATCGGCGGCGGCGCGGACGAAGTACGCGGTGGCGAGGTCGTAGAAGTCCTGCTCCTCCACGAGCACGTTCATGGCGGGGTAGTAGATCGCGAGGAAGGAGGCGAGCGAATCGAACGCGTAGGTCGCCTTCACCTCGGCGACGGTCGACTGACCGATGTCCACGCCGTTCCGGGTGGCGAGAGCGAGTTTGAGCTCGGGCTCGAGGGTTCCCTCCAGGTGCACGTGCAGCTCGGCTTTGGGCAGCGCGGTCAGGAACTCCGGCGTGATGGTCGAATCCATGGGGCATCCTCTCAAGTCAACTGTGTGACGCTATCAACCGCGGATTTCCGCAGTGTTTCGCGCCCGCCGCCACGCCGACGAAACATGTTGGAAATATAAGCGATCTCACCACGTCACAATCAACGCTTACAGTTACGGCACACAGCAGATCGGATCGCACGGTTTCCCGCGCGCCACAGAGAGGCACTTCCTCATGATGAACACCCGAGGTTCAATCTTCAGCCGCAAGGCGAAGCTCCGCGTTGCACAGGGGGTCGCGGCAGCTGCTGTGATCGGACTGGCACTGACCGGATGCTCCAGCTCGAGCGACACCAGCTCCAGCAGCGACAGCGGCACCAAGTCGCTCGGTGAAGCGACCATCCAGCTTTCCTGGATCAAGAACGCAGAGTTCATGGGCGAGTTCATGGCCGACTCCAAGGGCTACTACACGGACGCCGGCTTCACCAAGGTGAGCCTGACCCCCGGACCGTCGGCCGTTGAGCCCGTCGTCATCTCGAACAAGGCCCTTATGGGAATGGGTAACGCCATCTCGACCGGTACCGTCATCGCCAGCGAGGGCGCGCCGATCAAGATCATCGGAACCACGTACCAGAAGAACCCCTTCACCATCCTGTCGCTGAAGGCGCACGGCAACATCTCCACGGTCGACGAGATGAAGGGCAAGACCATCGGAGTCCAGGCATCCAACCTGAACCTGTGGGAGGCCTTCCTCAAGATCAACAACCTCAAGGACACCGACGTCAAGATGGTGCCCGTCGAGTACGACCCGACCCCGCTCTTCAACGGTGAGGTCGACGGCTGGTTCTCCTACCTGACCAACGAGACCCTCGACGCCGAGATCAAGGGCCTCGACCCCGTCACGCTGCCGCTGGCCGACAACGGACTGCCGTTCGTAGCCGAGACCTTCACCGCAACCGACGACGCGATCAAGAACAAGCGCGACGAACTCAAGGGCCTGCTGATCGCCGAGATCAAGGGCTGGACCGCAGCACTCAAGGACCCCGACGCCGCCGCCAAGTACACGGTCGACACGTACGGCAAGGACCTGGGCCTGACCCTCGAGAAGGAGACCAAGCAGGCTGAAGTTCAGGCCAACGACCTCGTCGTCAGCCCGGACACCGTCAAGAACGGTCTCTTCACGATCTCCAAGACCCTCCAGGACCAGAGCATCACGACTCTCGCGGCCGCCGGAATCGACCTCACGGCCGACCAGCTGTTCGACATGAGCCTGCTGACCGAGGTCTACAAGGAGCACCCGGAGCTCGTCGACTACGCCAAGTAACATCTGCTTCACTGGGGCACTCGCGCAATGCGAGTGCCCCACCCGCTCAACCCGAGGAAATACACGTGACAACTACTGATGCAGCCACCCCCGTCAACACGTCGGGTACCGGCCTCCACATCACTGGGCTCAACAAGGTCTTCAGTGTCGGACGCAAGGAAGTTGTCGCCCTCGATAACGCGACACTTCACACGGACAAGGGCAGCTTCCTGTCCCTTCTCGGTCCGTCCGGTTGTGGCAAGTCAACGATCCTGCGCATTCTCGCCGGCCTCGAAGACCCGACGAGCGGAACCACCCGCGTGGACGGCAAGAGCCCCAAGGAACTGAAGAAGGACCACCAGCTCGGGATCGCCTTCCAGGATTCCGCCCTGCTGCCCTGGCGCAGCGTCCGCTCCAACATCCAGCTTCCCTTCGAGGTCGCCGGCATTCCCGTCGACCAGGACTACGTGTCCGAGCTCATCCATCTGGTGGGCCTCGAGGCGTTCGAAAAGGCCAAGCCCGCCCAGCTCTCCGGTGGAATGCGCCAGCGCGTCTCCATCGCCCGCTCGCTCGTGCTCAAGCCCTCGGTGCTCCTCCTCGACGAGCCCTTCGGCGCGCTCGATGACATGACACGCCAGCGCCTCAACGTCGAACTGCTCCGCATCTGGACGGAAAAGCCGGCCACGACCCTCATGGTCACGCACGGCATCTCCGAGGCGATCTTCCTGTCCGACCAGGTTGCGGTCATGAGCCCGCGCCCCGGACGCATCAAAGAGGTGATCGAGGTCGACCTCCCTCGCCCGCGTCACCCCGACATGATGCGCACCCCCGAATTCCACGCACTGCACGACCGTGCCTCCGAGCTGCTCTTCGGCAGCGACGAGAGCACCGAGCCCGCTGCCGGGTATCCCGCCGAGGTCCTGACCCCTCCCGCCGTGTCCCAGCCTCTCGCCGGCTGATGCGCACCAGAAGTCTTCCCGGCTGGGCCACCGGCATCATCGGGGTCGCCGTTGTCATCCTCATCTGGTGGATTCTCGCCATCACCGTTTTCGCCCACGTCGGCGGCGGTGACACCGGCGCCATTCCCACCCCGTTCGGCGTTGTCCAGCAGCTCATCGCTGACGGCCCGTCCTACTACATGCGCCACATCTCGGTCACCCTGGCCGAGGCGGGAACCGGATTCCTCTGGGGCAACGGCCTCGCCCTCATCCTGTGTGTGCTTGTGCTGCTGTTCCCGCGCATCGAGAAGGTCGCCGTGCAGATCGCGGTGATCAGCTACTGCATCCCGATCGTGGCCATCGGCCCGATCCTCTACATCGTCATCGGGGCGCCCGAGGCGGGCGCCTCGTCGGGCACCGCGGTCTTCCTTGCCGCTCTCTCGGTCTTCTTCACCACCGTCATCGGCACCCTTGTCGGTTTGAAGGCAGCGGATGCCGCGAGCCTCGACGTCATCTCCGTGTACGGCGGCGGCAAGCTCATGCAGCTGCGGAAGGTGCGCATCATCGCCGCCGTCCCCGCCGTGCTCAACGCCCTCAAGATCGCTGCCCCCGCGGCCCTACTTGGCGCCATCATCGGTGAATACATCGGTGGGGTGGAGCGTGGCCTCGGCCTGGCCATCCTCGTCGCCGGCTCCGCCGCACAGATCGACCGCGTCTGGGGCATCGCCATCGTCTCCGGAATCATCGCGGGCCTCGGCTACGCGCTGTTCGGCCTCATCTCTCGCTTCGCCACCCCGTGGACCAGCGGACGGAGCATCTGATCATGACCCTCGCAACAAAGGCATCCTCCCCGAACCGCTCGATGGCACGCGGCTTTGCCGGATCCGTCGGACGCACCGCTCTCACGGCGATCATCACGCTCGTCATCGTGGTGCTCGTCTGGCAGGGACTGCTGACAGTGCTCGGCATCTCGCCCTTCGTGGCAAAAGGCCCGCTGGACGTCTTCAACTGGCTCTTCACGCTGCCCGCTGCCGCGGAAAACCGGCAGACGATCGGCGACAACCTGCTGGTCACGCTTGCCGACTCGTTCTACGGCTTCGTCGCCGGAATCGTCGTCGCGCTGATCCTTGCGGTGCTGTTCACCCTGTCGAAGGGCATCGAAAGCGCCCTCATGCCGATCGCGATGCTGCTGCGCTCGGTTCCGCTGGTCGCCATCACACCGATTATCGTCCTCATCGTGGGACGCGGCCCGTCGGTCGCCGTCGTCATGGGCGGGATCGTCGTGCTGTTCCCTGCGCTCGTCAACATCGCGTTCGGTCTGCGGTCCGCGTCCCCGCAGATCACGGACGTCATCACCGTCTACGGTGGCTCCGCGTTCACGTCGCTGCGGAAGGTCGCACTGCCCAGCTCACTCGGGTCGTTCTTCGCCGCGGTGAAGATCTCGATCCCGGGAGCGATCACCGGAGCTCTGCTGGCCGAGTGGCTCGCCACGGGCAAGGGACTCGGCGGTGCCATCGTCGCGGCTGTCGCGCAGTCCAAGAACTTCGAGGTCTGGGCGTCCGTCGTCACGATCACGGCGGTCACGCTGGTGCTGTACGGCCTGGCGCAGTTGCTGGAGACGTTTGTTCTGCGACGAATGGGCATGGAACGCACCGCGGGCAACTAGCAATTGTTGCCGCCGCCCGCGAGTTCACCGTGAGCTGGCTGCACCGCAGGTGAGAGCATCGGCTCACTCGCCTATAGTTTTACCCATGGAACTGCTTATTGTCGTCGGCGTCATCGTCCTGCTTGTCGTCATCGCCGGAATCTACCTCTGGTCGACGTACAACTCCCTCGTGACCCTCAACGTCCGTGTCGACGAGGCGTGGAGTGACATCACCGTGCAGCTCAAGCGCCGTGCCGATCTGCTGCCCAACATCATCGAGGCCGTCAAGGGATATGCGGCCCACGAAAAGGGTGTGTTCGAGGCAGTCACGAAGGCGCGCGCGGAGACTCTGAGCGCACAGGGACCGCACGATGCATCCATCGCCGAGGGCCACATGCAGAACGCGCTGAAGAGCGTCTTCGCGGTCGCCGAGGCATACCCGCAGCTGCAGGCCAGCCAGAACTTCCTCCAGCTCCAGGGCGAGCTCGTCGACACCGAAGACAAGATCCAGGCATCGCGCCGCTTCTACAACGGTGGGGTGCGCGAGCTCAACACCAAGATCAAGACCTTCCCGAACACCCTGTTCGTGCGCGGCCTCGGTTTCACGGAGCGCGAGTTCTTCGAGGTTGCGGACTCCGCCGCGATCGCGGAACCGCCCCGCGTCCAGTTCTAACCGCTGCCTACCCGAGCGCTGCTAGATGTATAGAGCGATAGCCGCCAACAAGCGGAACACAGTCTTCATCATCGCGATCTTCATCGTGATCATCGCTGCACTGGGATACGGCGCCGATCTCCTCTACGGCGGCGGGCAGTGGGGCATCTTCATCGGCACCATCATCGGAGCCGGTCTGTACACGCTGATCCAGTACTTCGCCGCGAGCAGCCAGGCCCTGGCCATCAGCGGTGCGCGCGAAATCCAGAAAGCCGACAACCCCCGTCTCTACCGCGTGGTCGAAAACCTGTCGATCACCACGGGCATGCCCATGCCGAAGGTCTACGTCATCAACGACCCCGCGCCGAACGCGTTCGCGACAGGCCGGGATCCCAAGCACGCCGTCGTGGCTGCCACCACGGGCCTGCTCGACATCATGGATGACGCGGAACTCGAGGGCGTCATGGCCCACGAACTCGGCCACGTACAGAACTACGACATCCGCGTATCGACGATCGTCTTCGGCCTGGTCGTCGCGGTGGGCTTCATCGCGGACATCCTGCTGCGACTGAGCTTCTTCAGCGGAGGCAACCGCAACAACAACAACAATGGTGGCGGCAGCAACCCGATCCTCATCGTGCTGAGCCTGGTGTCGATCATCGTTGCGCCGATTCTCGCCGCCGTGGTGCAGGCGGCGGTGTCGCGTCAGCGCGAGTACCTCGCCGACGCGACGGGAGCGATGACCACGCGTCATCCCGACGCCCTCGCGAGCGCCCTCGAAAAGCTCGCGGCCTACGGCAGGCCCGTGCGCCGGCAGAACTCGTCGATGGCCCACATGTGGATCGCCGACCCCAACAAGCCGGGCGTCATCGACCGGTTGTTCAGCACGCACCCGCCCATCGCCGAGCGCGTTGCCCGCCTCACCAAGATCGGCCGCAGCTTCTAACTCCGATCGATCGACCCGATTGCGCCGCTTAGGCGAAGCCCTCGAGGGGGATGACCCGGGCGGATCGATCCAGCACGGTGACGTTGTCGGGTGCCGGGGCTTCCGTGTCGGCGGCACGCGCCGCCGGGTCGAGCAGCGGCAGCCCGAGGGCGCCGGCGATGCGGGCGGCGAGGTCGCCGCGGTCCATCACCTCGATGGCCTCGAGTCCCTGCCACGACCGTGCGCTCTCCAGCAGCGGGACGATGCGCTGTTCGACATCGGTCGGCGCGCCGGGCTCACTCCACGACGACTGCACCCGCAGCACGCGATTCTGCCGGTCGCTCTTGAGGTCGACGCGCCCCACGATGCGGTCGCCGATGAGTACCGGCAGCGTGTAGTAACCGTAGATGCGCTTGGGAGCCGGAGTGTAGATCTCGATCCGATAGTGAAAGTCGAACATGCGCAGGGCGCGGTCCCGCTCCCACACCACCGGGTCAAAGGGCGACAACAGCGCCGCCGCGTCCATGGCGCGCGGCACCTTTGCCGTCGAGCTGAGGAAGGTGGGGATGGGCCGGCCGCTCTTCTCCCAGCCGGCAACGGTGACGCGCTGCAGTTCGCCCGCATCGGCGAGCTCCTCGAGCACGGGACGGGCCGTGGTGAGCCCCAGGCGGTAGTAATCGGCGAGGTCACCCGCGGTGCCAATGCCGTGCGATCGCGAGGCTCGGAGGAGCAACTCGCGCACCGCATCGGCCTTGCTCACCTCAGCGTTGAGAATCTCTGCGGGGAGCACCTGCTCGGCCAGCCCATAGGTGCGCTCGAAATTGGTGCGACCGGCGGGCACGACCTCGCCCCAGAAGAACAGGTACTCCAGCCCGCGCTTCACGTCGGACCACTCCCACCAGCCGCCCCTGCCCCGCCGCTTGCCGGCGTCGGTCTCGATCTTGCTCGCCGGCAGCGGCCCGGTGGTGGCAAGTTCGGCTCGCAGCCAGTCGAGCATGCTGCCGTTGGCGTGCACCCAGCTCTTCGGATCGGCCTCCTGCTTGGCCTTCCACTCGTTCATGTACCAGCGCCACAGGGGCCAGTCGGCCTTGGGGATGATGGATGCCACGTGGGCCCAGTACTCCGTGTACGTCGACTTCGGGCCGAACGTCAGCCGGTCGAGGAGGGTCTTGTCGTAGGCGCCGACGCGGGCGAACACGGGCAGGTAGTGGCTGCGCTCGAACACGTTGACCGAGTCGAGCTGCAGGATTCCCAATCGGTCTATCACCGCGCTGAGCTGACGCGTACCCGGGGTCGCTACGCGTGGCCGTCCGAAGCCCTGTGCGGCGAGGGCGATTCGACGGGCTTGAGCGGGGGAGACCGAGGTAACCATTGAGCCGACTCTAGCGACGGCCTGTGACATCCGCAGCGTGGCAGACAGGTCGTGCTTGCGGGGCCGTCACGTGCGGGAAAGGTCCCGTTGGCGTGTTGTTCACCTAGGTGTCGCTGGTGCGACAGGCGGCCTCCGTAGCGTGCACCACAGGTCACCCGGTTTCCTCTGTCCGCTCACAGCGCGGTCGGCCGGTTGTCCAGCTGGAGGAATCCCCTTTGTTCAAAAAGCGTTATCTCGTTGGTGTTGCCGTCTTCGCGGCAGCTGCAATCACGCTGAGTGCCTGCTCGGGCACATCCACCACTTCCGGTTCGTCGGGTGACGTCGACGCCAAGACCGCGACCAGCGCTTCCGCGTTTGGAGGCGTTGACGGCCTCGTCACCGCCGCCAAGGCAGAGGGCCAGCTGAACGTCATCGCACTGCCCGATAACTGGGCTAACTACGGCGAGATCAAGGCGCTGTTCGAGAAGAAGTACAGCATCACGGTCAACTCCGCGAGCCCCGACATCTCGAGCGCCGAAGAGATCAAGGCTGCCGACAACCTCAAGGGCCAGGACACCGCCCCCGACGTCTTCGACCTCGGAACCGCTGTCACACTCGCCAGCACCAAGTACTTCGCTCCCTACCAGGTCGCGAACTGGGCCGACGTGCCCGCCGACAACAAGGAGTCCACCGGACTCTACGTCAACGACTACACCGGCAGCATGTCGATCGGATACGACTCCAAGTCCGTTCCGGCGCCGACCAGCCTCGACGACCTTCTGGGCTCCGACTACAAGGGCGCCGTTGCACTCAACGGTGACCCGACGCAGGCCGGTGCAGCATTCGCTGCCGTTGGTCTCGCGACGGTGCAGTCCGGAGGAACCCTGGACGACTTCACCCCCGGCATCTCGTTCTTCAACAAGCTGAACAAGGCGGGCAACTTCATTCCCGTCGACGCCACCGAGGCCACCATCGCGTCGGGCGAGACCAAGGTCGTCTTCGACTGGAGCTACAACAACCTCGCCGTTTCGGCCAAGGTCGATGGCTGGAAGGTGACCACCCTTCCCGGGGCTGCGTACACCAGCTACTACAACCAGGCAATCAGCAAGGACGCGCCTCACCCGGCCGCCGCGCGCCTGTGGCAGGAGTTCATCTTCAGCCCCGAGGCACAGAACCTCTTCATCAAGGGCGGCGCATACCCCGTCACGCTGGCAGCGATGAACACCGCGGGAACGACCGACAAGACGGCTCTCGACGTCATCGGCAACCTCGACGGTGACCTCGTCACGCCGACCACCGAGCAGGCAACCGCCGCCTCGACCCTCCTCGCGAGCAAGTGGGCTGCGGCCATCGGCTAGCAGCATCCGAAACCAGTGACTGTCGCAAACGCGCCGGCCCTGGTCAGTGACGTCGTCGAGGCCGATGAGCCTCGACGACGTCCGCTGGCGGGACCTGGAAGGCGCCTCCCCAAGGGCATGGGCAAGCTGCTCGGCCTCACCCCGTTCGCCCTGTACGTTGTGCTGTTCCTCGGCATCCCGACGGCGCTTGCGGTAGTCACCGGCTTCTTCACCGCCGACGGCTCCTTCACCTGGGCCAACGTGGCGGGCATTTTCGCCCCGAACATCCTCGGCACCTTCGCCAGTTCCTTCTGGGTCTCCGCGGTCACGGCCGTTGTGGGCGCCATCGTGGGCGCGCTGGTCTGCTACGCGATGCTGGGCACACGGGCCGAAGGCGCCCTGCGCACCATCGTCGACTCGGCCAGCAGCGTTCTCGCCCAGTTCGGCGGTGTCATGCTCGCCTTCGCGTTCATCGCCACCATCGGTATTCAAGGGTTGGTGACCGTGTGGCTGAAAGACACGCTGCACATCGATATCTTTGCGAACGGCGTTTGGTTGTATCAGGTGCCCGGGCTCCTGCTTCCCTACATCTACTTCCAGGTTCCGCTGATGGTCATCACCTTCATGCCAGCCCTGGAGGGACTCAAGAAGCAGTGGGCAGAGGCCAACGCGACCCTCGGCGGCACGCGATGGACGTACTGGACGCGCATTGCCGCGCCCGTGCTGGCGCCCTCGTTCTTCGGCAGCCTGCTGTTGCTGTTCGCGAACGCCTTCTCCTCCTACGCCACGGCCGCTGCCCTCATCAGCCAGGGCGCGCAGATCGTTCCCCTACAGATCCGTGGAGCGCTCGTCAGCGAGACGGTCCTTGGGCGCGAGAATATGGCCGGAGCGCTCGCGCTCGGCATGATCGTCGTCATGGTGATCGTGATGTGGGGATATTCAGTCCTGCAGTCCCGAACCGCGAGGTGGCAACGATGACCAGCAACGAGACACGCCTGGGTTCGGAGCCCAGCAAGGTCGTCCGCTGGATCATTCTGGGCATCGTCGGCCTGGTGTTCGCCATCCCGATCATCGCCATGATCCAGTTCACCCTGCGGGCAGGCATCCACGGCGGGCTTACGCTCGATCACTGGACCGGACTGTTCGCCCCCGAGGCTGCGGTGACCTACCGCAGCCTGTTCACGTCGATCAGCAATTCGGTGGTGCTCGCGATCGTCACGGTCGCCATCATCCTGGTGCTGGTGTTGCCGACGATGATCCTGGTGCACCTGCAGTTCCCGCGTCTGCGCCGGGTACTGGAGTTCATCTGCATCATCCCCATCACCGTGCCGGCCGTGGTGCTCGTCGTCGGGCTCGCTCCGGTCTATGCGATCGTCGTACAGGTGCTTGGCGGCTCCATCTGGACGCTCGCCTTCGCCTACGGCATCACGGTGCTTCCCTACGCGTACCGCGCCATCCAGGCCAACCTCGATTCCGTCGACGTGGTGACCCTCAGCGAGGCGGCTCGCTCGCTCGGGGCCAGCTGGCTGAACGTGATGTGGCGCGTCCTGCTTCCCAACTTGCGCCGCGGCATCCTCGCGGCGTCCTTCATCGCCGTCGCGGTGGTGCTGGGGGAGTTCACGATCGCGTCGCTGCTCAACCGCAGCAACCTCCAGGTCGCGCTGCTGCAGATCTCGCAGTCGGACCCCTACGTGGCGACGATCTTCGCCCTGCTGGCGCTCGCGCTCGTCTTCGTTCTGCTTCTTCTCATCGGGCGTCTGAGTTCCAGCCGCCGCAATCGGAGTGCATCATGACCCTCACCTCATCCTCGTCCCCGCGCGGCACCGCTTCTCCGAATGAGGGCGCGACAGTCGACCTCATCGGCGTCGTCAAGGACTACTCGGGCCACCGGGCGCTCAGCGGCATCGACCTTTCCATCGCTCCCGGCGAGTTCATCGCTCTTCTCGGCCCGTCGGGCTGTGGCAAGACAACGGCGCTGCGCGCGCTCTCCGGCCTTGAGCAGGTTGACGGTGGCAGCATCCTCATCGATGGTGTCGATGTCGTGAACGTGCCCGTCAACAAGCGCGACATCGGCATGGTCTTCCAGTCGTACTCGCTCTTCCCGCACATGACCTCGCTCGAGAACGTCGAGTTTGGACTGCGCATGCGCGGCATCCCGTCCGCACAGCGCCGCAGCCGCGCGGCGGAAGCGCTGGACATGGTCGGCCTCGGGCACCTCGGTGAGCGCTACGCCCACCAGCTCTCCGGCGGACAGCAGCAGCGGGTGGCCCTCGCCCGCGCGCTCGTCACCCGCCCCCGGGTGCTGCTGCTCGACGAGCCGCTGAGTGCCCTCGACGCGAAGGTCCGGGTGCAGCTGCGCGACGAGATCCGTCGCATTCAGACGGAGCTGGGCATCACGACGCTCTTCGTCACCCACGACCAGGAGGAGGCCCTCGCGGTCGCCGACCGCGTCGCAGTGATGCGCGAGGGCAGGATCGAACAGATCGGCTCACCCGAAGAGTTGTACACCACACCGGCGACGCCGTTCGCGGCCAACTTCGTGGGACTCAGCAACAAGATGCCCGCCGACATTGTGGGAGGCAAGGTCGTGCTGCACGGCGTCACAGTCGAGCTGCTGGGGCAGCCGCAGCCCGACGGGCCCGTCACGGCGTTCGTACGACCCGAGGATGTCGTGCTGTCGTCGGAGGGAATTCCCGCGGTGGTCGTCGCGTCGAGTTTCCTCGGCAGTCTTCGGCGTACGCAGGTGCTGTTGGAGGACCAGACGCTGGTCTCGGTGCAGCACGAGGTCGGTACGAGCCCGCAGCCCGGTGAGCGCGTTCACGTGCGTTTCGCCGGCCGTCCCGTCTCCGCCGGCCCCCGCGAGTAGTCGCGTTCCGACGGCGTCAGACCCCGCCCGGATCCGAGTTTTCGTGCAGCTTTCGCGTCGGATCGTGGTTCTAGACTGTGACGGTGAACCTAGGCAGAACAAAGAGGCCCGAGCGGTCTGACAACGCAATCGCGATCGAATCGGCGGTGCCGCCCGGGGTCGCCGTCGCCGGGGCCTGGTCCTGGCGGATCCTCGCCGTCGTTGGCGTTGCCGTGGTCTTTGGGCTGATCATCATTCAGCTCAAAGAGATCGTCATCCCGTTCATGATCGCGGTGCTAATCTCCGCGCTCCTCGTGCCGATCGTGCAGTTCCTCACACGCCATCGCTGGCCCAAGGCCCTGGCCGTCGCGGTGACGCTGGTCGGTGCGATTGCCATCGTCTCCGGGCTGCTCGTTCTCGTCATCACCCAGATTCGCAGTGGCTTCCCCGACCTGCAGACACAGGCGATGGCCGCCTACGAGAATTTCAAGGACTTTTTGGCCAACGGGCCGCTGCAGATCTCTGATTCGCAGTTCAACGACTACCTCGACCAGGCGTTCGCGGCGATCCAGACCGACAGCCAGGCGGTCATCACCGGCGCGCTGTCGGTGGGCACCACCGCCGGGCACTTCCTCACCGGGGCACTCCTGGTGCTCTTCTCCACGATCTTCCTGCTGATCGACGGCAAGGGCATCTGGAACTGGATCGTCCGTCTGTTCCCGCGCAAGGCGCGCCCCGCCATCGACGGCTCCGGTCACGCCGGATGGGTCACGCTCACCACATTCGTCAAGGTGCAGGTCTTCGTCGCGTTTATCGACGCGGTGGGCATCGGTCTCGGCGCGTGGATCATCGGCCTCTTCTATGGCGGATTCCCGCTCGTGATCCCGATCGCCATTGCGGTCTTCCTCGGATCGTTCATTCCCGTCGTGGGCGCCGTCGCGACCGGTGCCGTCGCCGTGTTCGTTGCCCTCGTCTTCCTCGGCCCGTTCCCTGCCGTGCTCGTTCTCGGCGTCGTCCTGCTGGTTCAGCAGCTCGAGGGTCACATCCTCCAGCCACTGGTGATGGGATCCGCCGTGAAGGTGCATCCGCTCGCCGTCGTCTTTGCCGTCGCGGCCGGCTCCTTCATCGCCGGTATCCCCGGCGCACTGTTTGCCGTGCCGGTCGTCGCCGTCATCAACGTGATGGTCAACTTCGTCGCCAAGGGAACCTGGCGCACCACCCCTCGCCCGATCGCTAAGGATGTCGTCAGCTGACATGAATGAGAAGACCCTGGCGGGACCCGACCTCGCCGATTTCCAGTCCGCCCGCGCCGTCGTCAGCCGCGTCACGGAAATAACACCGCTCGAAAGCTCCCGGTACCTCAGCGAGGTGCTGGGCACTGACGTCTTCCTCAAGTGCGAGAACCTACAGCGCACGGGGTCGTACAAGATTCGCGGCGCCTACAACCGCATGACGCAGCTCACTGACGAGGAAAAGGCCCGTGGCGTCGTCGCCGCGTCCGCCGGCAACCACGCGCAGGGTGTCGCCCTCGCTGCCCGCGAACTCGGTATCAAGGCCACGATCTTCATGCCCATCGGTGTCGCGCTGCCCAAGCTGCAGGCGACGCGCAACTACGGCGCCGACGTCGTGCTGCGCGGACACATCTTCTCCGAGCCGTTGCTGGCCGCCGCCGAGTTCGCGCGCGAGACCGGTGCCGTCTTCATCCCGCCGTATGACCACCACGACATCATCGCAGGCCAGGGAACACTGGGCCTCGAAATTCTCGAACAGCTTCCGCTCGTCGACACCATCGTCGTCCCCATCGGCGGAGGTGGTCTCATCTCCGGTGTTGCCAGCGCCGCCAAGCAGATGGCCGCGACCCTCGGCCGCACCATTCGCGTGATCGGGGTGCAGGCTGCCAATGCGGCCCCGTACCCGCTGTCGCTGACCATGGGCGAGCCGACCGAGATCACGATGAGCCCGACCATCGCCGACGGAATCGCCGTCGCGAAGCCGGGCATCCTGAACTTCGAAATCATCCGCGAGGCCGTCGACGAGATCGTCACGGTCGAGGAAGACGACATCGCCCGCGCCCTGCTCGTGCTTCTGGAGCGGGCCAAGCTCGTGGTCGAACCCGCCGGCGCCGTGTCCGTAGCGGCCATCCTCGCGGGTAAGGTGACCAATTCCGGTACGACGGTGGCCATCCTCAGCGGGGGCAACATCGACCCGCTCGTCATGGAGCGCATTATTGGCTACGGCCTCGCCGCCTCTGAGCGCTACCTCAAGCTGCGCATCCCGCTGCCCGACCGCCCGGGACAGCTGGCGCGCACGGCCGAGATTGTCGCCGAGTCCAACGCCAACGTCGTCGAGGTGCTGCACACGCGCCACGGCACCGGCCTGCAGATCAGCCAGGTCGAGCTCGAGCTGCACATCGAGACCCGCGGCCCCGAGCATGCGGAACTCGTGATCCACAACCTGCGTGAGGCGGGCTTCGAGCCGCGCGTCGACTTTTAGACGACGGACACGATTAAACGCAAAAGTGGCGGATGACCCGGGGCCGGGTCATCCGCCACTTCCAATTCTTACGGGTGGTAGGTCTCTACCTTGACAATGTCGACAGTGATCGTCTTGCCGTTGGGTGCGGTGTAGCTCTTGGACTCGCCGACCTTCAGGCCGATGATGGCCGTTCCGAGCGGGCTTCCCGCGCTGTAGACGTCGATATCGGTACCGTCGACCATCTCGCGGTTGCCGATGAGGAACACCGACTCGTCGCCCTGAATGTTTGCTGTGACTACGGTGCCTGGTTCCACGACACCGTGGCTCTCGGGAGCGTCGCCAACCGTCGCGTGACGCAGCAGCTGGGTGAGAACGCGAATCCGCGCCTCGATCTTGCCCTGCTCTTCTTTGGCGGCATGGTAGCCACCGTTCTCCTTGAGGTCGCCCTCTTCGCGGGCGATCTCGATCTTTTTGGCAATCTCAATTCGGCCTGCGCCGCTCAATTGCTCGAGCTCGGCGGACAGCCGGTCAAAGGCATCCTGGGTCAACCAGGTAACGCTGGTGTCAGACATGATTCTCCTCAGCGTAGGTATCTCATAGAAGGAGACCGGCCAGTGCTGGCCGGTCCCGGTGGTGAATGCCCCAGCTTAAGTCGTCCAGCAGCGGTAGATCAAGCCGGTTACGGCCCGTTCCGAAGTCCTGAGAGTCTGAGTAAAGACGCGTGACCGCTCGTCGGAGGCGGGTAGCTGCACGACTTTCCAGCCCACGATGCCGAATCCCTCGTTCTGCGCCTGAACCGCGCAAGCGGCGGTCGTACCGGGGTCGACGGTCAATTGCCAGGAAACGGTGACCTCGCTGTTGCTCTGCACCACGTAGCCACGGTCATCGGTTTCGAGTTCGGAGGCGGAGCCGAGCCCCACCCAGAAAACCCACGCGCCGACAATGGCAACCGCGGCGATCGCGGCGACGATATAGATGGTGCGGATGCGCCGGCGATGCCCCGGGGTGCGGCCGTAGCGTTGCTCGATCGCGGGGTCAACAACGACCGTGCGGGTGGGAGGAAGTGTCTCTTCCTCGTTGATGGCCGTCACTGAAAACTCCTGCGGTTAGTCTGTACACAGGTTATTGGCTATCCCTAGGAGTTTGGTGACACTGCGTCTGCTTGCGGTCCACGCCCATCCCGACGACGAATCGAGTAAGGGCGCGGCTACGTACGCGTATTACCGGAGCATCGGCGCCGAGGTGCTCATCGTCAGCGCAACGGGTGGTGAGCGCGGCAGCATTCTCAACGAGAAGCTCGAGGAGCGTTCCCTCGCCGAGCGCGATCTCGCGGGACTTCGCCGCAGGGAGATGCAGCGCGCGCAGGCGATCATGGGGATCGACCACCGGTGGCTCGGCTACCAAGACTCCGGGATGCCCGACGAGGGCGAACCGCTTCCCGCCGCGTCGTTTGCCACGATTCCGATCGAGACGTCCGCGGAGCCGCTCGTGCGGGTCATCCGCGAATTCCGTCCGCAGGTTCTTATCGCGTACGACGAGAACGGGGGATACCCGCACGCGGATCACATCCGTGCCCACGAAATTGCCGTGTATGCCCGGGATGCCGCGGCGGATGCCACCCGCTACCCGCACACCGGCGCGCCCTGGAAGATCGACAAGCTGTACTACGACCGCATCTTCAACTCGACGAAGATGGGCAGGGTCTACGACCTGATGAAGGAACGCCTGCCCGACAGCCCGCTCATCGCCGAGATGGACGAGATGCGTGAGCGGATGGGTGTTCGCGAGGACCTCAGCACCACCCACGTGCCCGTGGGCGAGTTCTTCGACGTGCGCGACGCGGCGCTCAAGGCGCACGCCAGCCAGGTCTCGCCCGACAGCAGCTTCTTCTTCTGGCCGAACGACCTGCAGCGCGAGGCGTGGCCCTACGAGGACTTCCAACTGATCGACTCCACCGTCGAGACAACCCTCCCCGAGAGCGATCTCTTCGCGGGAATCCCGAACGAGGAGACCGCGTGAGCGTCCTGTCCAGTGTGATCGATGCCGCGGTTGTCGCGGTCGGGTCCACTCCTACCCCGTCGCCGAGCCTGATTCCGGCGTACACGGGCGACCCCGACCTCATCAGCCCCGGAATCCTCGGCTTCCTCGCGATCTTCTTCGTGGCCGCCCTCACGGTCCTGCTGCTGCTCGACATGACCCGCCGGGTGCGCCGTACGCGCTACCGCGGTGAGATCCGCGAGCGGCTCGAGGCGGAGCGCGCAGCGGAGGCCGCAGACGCCGACCCCGAGGCATCCGACCGCTAAATCGAACCGCAGCGCTCGCTAGAGCACCGGGGGATTCGTCGCGACGATGAAGATCCCGACCCAGTGGCACAGGAACGCCAGCAGGGTCAGCGTGTGGAAGATTTCGTGGAACCCGAATTTTCCGGGGAACGGGTTCGGCCGCTTCATCCCGTAGATCACGGCTCCGATCGAGTAGAAGAGCCCGCCGACCAGGATCAGCGTCATCATCACGGCGTTCGCGGAGAAGAAGTCGACGATGAACGCGAGCGCTCCCCAGCCGAGCGACAGGTACAGCGGCACGTAGAGCCAGCGCGGCGCGTGAATCCAGAAGACGCGGAAGAGGATGCCGAGCCCCGCGCCACCCCAGATCAGCCAGAGCAGCAGCGTCGCCTTTGCCGGGGGCAGGCACAGCACGGTGATCGGCGTGTAGGAACCGGCGATCAGCAGAAAGATGTTGGCGTGGTCGAGGCGCTTGAGCAGAAGTCGCGCGCGGTCGCTCCAGGTGAAGCGGTGGTACAGCGCCGAGACGCCAAACAGCAGCAGAGAGGATGCCACGAAGATGGCCGAACTCGTCTTGGCCGCTACACCCTCGGCGAAAACGATGAGGATGACGCCCAACACGATGGCGAGGGGGAAGGTGCCCGCGTGGATCCAGCCACGCCAGGTTGGTTTCGCGTCGAGGGCCGAGAAGGCGACCGCGTCATCCAACAGGGGAACGTTGGGAAGATCGGGGCCGGCGTCGTCGGAGGCGGGCGACTGTGACCGGCTCGTTGTCATGGCGCCAGCATACGGCAGCCCCAAATCGACGGGGTTGCCAGCCAATTGGGCTAGCGTAGCTATGTGAAACAGAGGGAAGTACCGCTGGGGCGAGGCCTCCTCTACAACCTCTATCAGCGCAGACTTCGCCGCTGGCTCGGGACGCAGGAGCTTCCGCGACACGTCGCCATGATCGTGGACGGCAACCGGCGCTGGGCCAAGCAACGCGCCCTCGAGTCGGCCGCGCACGGCCACCGCGCGGGTGCGCTCAAGATCCACGAATTTCTCACCTGGTGTGACGACCTCGGCATCTCCGTCGTCACCCTGTACCTGCTGTCCGCCGACAACGTCACGAGTCGTCCCTCGGAAGAGCTCGCCGAGCTGCAGGAGATCATTGGCGGGCTTGCCGAAGACCTCTCCCACCAGGGCAGCTGGCGCGTACAGCACGTGGGTCGCACCGAGGGGCTGCCCCAGCCGCTCGTGGACGCGCTCGCCGATGCGGAAGCCCGCACGGCGAACAACACCGGCCTGCACATCAACCTCGCCGTGGGATACGGCGGTCGTCGCGAGATCGCCGACGCGATGCGCAGCATCCTGCGCAGTCACGTCGGTGGGGACGTCGAGGAACTCGCCGAGCTCCTCACTCCCGACCTCATCGCGGAGCACCTCTACACGGGCGGCCAGCCCGATCCCGACCTGGTCATCCGAACCTCGGGCGAGCAGCGGATGAGCGACTTCATGCTGTGGCAGAGCGCCCACAGCGAGTTTTACTTCGTCGACGCGCTCTACCCTGACCTCCGCGAGGTCGACTTCCTCCGCGCCATCCGCGACTTCGCCCGGCGGGAGCGGCGGTTCGGCTCGTGAGAAGCATCGAGACGCACATCAACGGATTTTCGGATGACCCGGGGTACCTGGATTTCGCCCGCGTCGGGCCGATCGCCCGCTCCGTCGTGGAGGAGCAGCTCGCCCAGGTAGAACTCCTCGGGAAGGCCCGCTTCGGCACTATCGACGGACTGCGCTCGCAGGATGAGCGGGTCCGTGAGGCCGTCGCCCGGACCATCGGTTTCCACGCCGACCAGGTCGTGTTCCAGCCCAACACGTCCACCGGGATCATGCACGCGATGTTTGGCATCACGGGCGGCGTTGCCCTGTCCCCGGGCGAGTTTCCGGCACTGACCGTTGCCGCCGTCCGCGCGCAGGAAGCGCTCGGGGTTCTCGCGCCGCTGTGGTTGGAAACCGACCACGGACACCTCACGCCTGGCAACATCCGCGACCAGCTCACCCCGTCCACGCAGGCCGTCGCTGTCAGCCTCGTCGACTTCCGCACGGGCTACCTCGTCGACCTGGACGGCATTCGCCAGGTCATCGGCGACCGCCTGCTCATCGTCGACGCGATCCAGGGCTTCGGCGTCGTCGATGCACCCTACGAGGTAGCCGACGTGATCGTCTCCGGCGGCCAGAAGTGGGTGCGCTCGGGATGGGGCACGGGTTTTCTCGCGCTGAGCGACCGGGCCCGCGACCAGCTGACGCCCGTCTTCTCCGGTTTTCCCGGCACCGAGGCCGAGGGGGAGTCCCTCGACGAGGTACTCCCGCCGGCCCGCGGAGCCCGCGCCTTCCAGATCAGTAACCCCGACCCGATCGCCCAGGCGCGGTTCGCCGTGGCCCTGGAAGACATCACCGAGGTGGGTGTCTCCGCCATCAACGCGGTCATCGCCGAGAAGGTGTCCAGGGTCATCGACCTCGCGGACGAGTACGCCCTCGCCGTGGTGTCGCCGAGGTCGGAAGCGGAGAGAGCGGGAATCGTGGTGCTGGAACCGGCTCCCGACCAGCTCACCGTGCTGACCGCCTCGCTCTACAACCACGGGGTCACGACCTCGTCGCGCGGGGGAACCGTGCGCCTAAGCCCGCACGTCTCCACCGATGAGGAGACGTTCGACATGCTGAGGGCGAGCTTCGTCAGCTACGCGTCCGCCATTCAGGTCTGACCGTAACGCTACTGGCGCACGGCTAACGTCCACCTAGGTTTAACCTTGCCGTAACACGATCACGGGCGTGTCGATTGTGCGGCTGTCGGTGGGTGCGCCTAGCGTCAGACACATCAGGTAAGGCACCTGGTCGGGATGGCCACGTAAGTTCATCCGCAACGCTCTTGGCCGTCTTTGCAGACTGTATCCGGGTACACATCGCACCCGGGGATGGAGTGCACGTGCCCCAGCTCGCTAACCCGCAAGAGAAGATCAGCCCGACAGAGTCGGCGGATTCGAAGGGGAGGCAGGCCGAGCGCACGTACGTGCTCGACACGTCCGTCCTTCTGTCCGACCCGAAGGCGATCTTCCGATTCGCGGAACACGCAGTCGTACTGCCGGTGATCATCATCACCGAGCTTGAGTCGAAGCGTCACGACCCGGAAATCGGGTACTTCGCGCGCCAGGCACTCCGGAACCTCGACGAACTTCGCATCAAACACGAGCGCCTGGACTTTCCCATCTCCATCGGCGACGAGGGTGGGTCGCTCCGCGTTGAGCTCAACCACTCCAACATGTCGGTGCTCCCCTCCGGGCTGCAGCTCAACGACAACGATTCCCGCATCCTCGCCGTAGCGCTCAACCTGGCCAACGATGGCCTCGAAGTGACGGTGGTCTCCAAAGACCTGCCGCTGCGCGTGAAGGCTGCCTCCATTGGCCTGGCCGCCGAGGAGTACCGGGCGGAGCTTGCCGTTGATTCGGGATGGACCGGTCAGACCGACATCCGCCTCTCCGCGGAGCAGATGAACCAGCTCTACGACGACGAGAAGCTGTCGACCCGCCTCATCCAGGACCTGCCGGTGAACACGGGCCTCATCCTGCACTCGGACAGGGGCTCGGCGCTCGGGCGTGTGACGTCCCGCGGTCAGATGCGCCTCGTGCGCGGCGACCGCGACATCTTCGGGCTGCACGGTCGCAGCGCGGAGCAGCGTCTCGCGATCGACCTGCTGCTCGACCCCGAAATCGGGATCGTCTCACTGGGTGGGCGAGCCGGCACCGGAAAGTCGGCGCTCGCGCTGTGCGCGGGATTGGAAGCGGTGCTCGAGAAGCAGCAGCACAAAAAGATCATGGTCTTCCGCCCGTTGTACGCGGTCGGCGGCCAGGAGCTGGGCTTCCTGCCGGGTGACGCGTCCGAGAAGATGAACCCGTGGGCACAGGCGGTCTTCGACACGCTCGGCTCCGTCGTGTCGCAGAACGTCCTCGACGAGGTCATCGAGCGAGGTCTGCTCGAGGTGCTGCCGCTCACCCACATTCGTGGTCGCTCGCTCCACGACGCGTTCGTCATCGTGGACGAGGCGCAGTCCCTCGAACGCAACGTGCTGCTCACGGTGCTCAGCCGCATTGGGCAGAACTCCCGGGTCGTACTCACCCACGACGTGGCCCAGCGCGACAACCTGCGTGTGGGTCGCCACGATGGAGTCGCCTCCGTGATCGAGACGCTGAAGGATCACCCGCTGTTCGCCCACATCACCCTGACCCGCTCCGAGCGCAGTGCGATCGCGGCCCTGGTCACCGAGATGCTGGAGTCCAACGAGCTGGCCTAGACCTCGCCGTCGACGGGTGTCCCGCCGCTGATCCCCACCGGGACAGCGCGGGGCACCCGTCGTCGTGGGGCGGCCGAATCGGGGGTGTGCATAAGACGGGTGGATGACCCGGGCTGCGCAGTACCCTGCCGGCATGTCGCGCGTGGCACAGCTCACCCGGCGTCCACCGGTGCGGCTTGTGTGGCAGCTCCCTCTGGCCGCCGCCCTCGCGGTGCTGGGATACCTCGCGGCGGCACCCCACCCCGCGGTGCTGGCCCTGCTCTATCTCGCCGCGATCACTCCGGCGCTCGTGCGGACGGATCTGCGCGAGCACCGGCTCCCCAACCGCCTGGTGGTGCCGGGCATCGCGATCGGCGCGCTCACGATCGCGGCAACCTGGGTGGACAGCGGCTCCCCGCCGCTGGTTCCCCTCGTCGCAGCGGCCTGCTACTCCGGATTCCTGCTCGCCCTGTCCTGGCGCGGCGGTATGGGCGCCGGTGACGTGAAGCTGGCAGCAGCCCTCGGCCTCGCCTCCTGGACGCCCACCGTCGCCGTGCTGTCTCCCGTGATCGCCTTCCTGGCGGGCGGCATCGTCAGCGGGATACTGCTGGCGCGCGGTGCGCGCAACAGCCGCATCGCCTTCGGTCCGTATCTCTTGCTCGGCTTCTGGCTCGCCGTCGCGCTCTCTGTGCTGACCGCGTGACCGGCGGGGCTAGCCCGGGTGCGTCATCGAGAGCACGTTGAGCAGCGTGTCGAGCTGCTCCTCGGTGACCTCGCCGCGCTCCACAAAACCCAGGTCGATGACTGCCTCGCGCACCGTGAGCTTCGCCGCCACGGCGTGCTTGGCAACCTTCGCCGCCGCCTCGTAGCCGATCACCCGGTTCAGCGGCGTCACGATGGACGGCGACGACTCCGCCAGTGCCCGCGCCCGCTCGACGTTGGCGGTGAGGCCGTCGACGGCCTTGTCCGCGAGCAGACGGGTGGAGTTGCTCAGCAGGCGGATCGACTCCAGCAGCGCCGTGCCCATCACGGGAATGGCAACGTTCAGCTCGAAACTTCCGCTGGCGCCGGCCCACGCGATGGTCGCGTCGTTGCCGATCACGCGGGCACTGACCATGAGGACCGCCTCGGGGATGACCGGGTTGACCTTGCCAGGCATGATGGATGACCCGGGCTGAAGATCGGGGATGTTGATCTCACCCAGCCCGGTGTTGGGACCCGATCCCATCCAGCGCAGGTCGTTGCAGATCTTGGTGAGGGACACCGCGAGCACGCGCAGCGCGCCGGACGCCTCGACGAGGCCATCGCGAGCGCCCTGCGCCTCGAAGTGGTCCTGGGCCTCGACGATCGGCAGGCCCGAGTCGGAGGCGAGCTCGGCGATGACCCGCTGTGGGAAACCGGCGGGGGTATTGATGCCGGTGCCGACGGCGGTGCCGCCGAGCGGAACCTCCGCGACGCGACCGATGGTGCCGTTCACCCGCTCGATGCCGAGGCGGATCTGGCGGGCGTACCCGGCGAACTCCTGACCCAGCGTGACCGGCGTCGCGTCCATGAGGTGGGTGCGGCCGGACTTGACCACGTCCTTCCACAGCTCGGCCTTTGCCTCGAGGGAGACGGCGAGGTGGTCGAGGGCCGGAACGAGATCCTCGAGCAGGGCCCCGGTGACGGCGACGTGCACGGACGTGGGAAAGACATCGTTGGACGACTGTGACGCGTTGACGTGGTCGTTCGGGTGAACGGGGGATCCGAGGATTCCGGATGCCAGTGTCGCCAGCACCTCGTTCATGTTCATGTTGCTCGAGGTGCCGCTGCCCGTTTGGTAGGTATCGACGGGGAACTCCCCGTGGTGCTGGCCACCGATGAGTAGTTCTGCTGCGGACACGATCGCGCCGGAGACCTCGGGGGTGAGCACGCCGAGCGAGCCGTTGACCAGGGCTGCGGCCCGCTTGATGCGGGCGAGGGCGATGATCTGCGCGGGCTCCAGCCCGGCGCCCGAGATCGGGAAGTTTTCGACGGCACGCTGGGTCTGCGCACCGTAGAGGGCAGCTGCCGGAACCCGGACCTCGCCCATCGTGTCGTGTTCGATGCGGAAGTCCTGAGAAGTGGTCACGGCGCTGTGCTTTCCTTAACTGTTGGGGCGGTCCGGGGTGTCGAGCGAACCGAGGGTGATGTCCGCAACGGCGCGGCCCTCGCGGAGGTGATAATTCGCTCCGACGATTCCCAGCGTACCGTCGGCGACGGCGTCGCTGATGAGTTCCGATTCGTTCAGCAGCTCCGCGATTGTGTCGCGCAGATGCTCCCGCCCCACGGCCTGGGAATCGATCATCTCGACGTCCAGATCACCGGCAGGGCTGCCTCCGACGCGGCGGACGGCCGGCACAATCTTCTGGATCAGGGTGTTGATGTGTGGCGGCAGAAGCGGTGCGTCTGCCCCCTGGGAATCGATCGCGGCGCGGACGGCGCCACAGCTGTCGTGGCCGAGCACAACGATGAGCGGAACATGCAGCACACCAACGGCGTACTCAAGCGATCCCACGACGCTGTCGGAGATCACCTGGCCGGCATTACGCACCACGAAGAGGTCGCCGATGCCCTTGTCGAAGATGATCTCGGCGGCCAGGCGCGAGTCGCTACACCCGAAGAGGGCGGCGTGCGGTTCCTGCGCAAACTCGAGCTCCTCGCGGCGCTCGACGTCCTGGCGGGGATGCTGCGGCTCACCGGCGACGAAGCGCTCATTGCCGCGCACCATCTCGTTCCAGGCGCGTGCGGGAGTGCGGGAATGGGGCATGCGCGTTACTCCTGTACTTCGCCCGCAATGGCGGACGCAAGAATGGCGAACTCTCCGTCAACGGCGGTGCCGTGGAGAACGTAGGTGCTGCCGCCGATCGTGGTGGCAAGCGAGTAGGCGTAGTTGCCCGGGTCCTTGGAGCCTCGACGGTCGTACACCTGCCAGTTGATGCCCTCGATGGTGGTGGTGCCGGTGGCGTCGCCGCTCCCCAGAACGGAACCGAGCCAGCCGGGCGACACATCGATGCCCTGTTCCAGCGCGATGAACTGGTCCTTGGGGGTCAGGAAACCGATAGTCCAGTTGAAGCCACCGTTGGAATCGGGCGTGAGTTCGGCGTTGTTGGCGCTCCAGCCCGGGGGAAGGGTCGGGACGACGAGGGTGGTCGTCACTCCGGGCTGCGCCTCGGCAGCTACGGCCGCATAGTCGATGGCGGGAGCGGTCGAGGGGGTGGGGCGCACCACAACGAGCACGAGGAACAGCACAACGGCGAGCGATGCCACGAGGGCAACGACAAGATTGTTCGGCGTCTTGGAATTGCGGTAGTTGGCCGAGTTCTCCGCCTTGCGGGCGGCCTTCTCGGCGGGCGTCTCGGGGCGACCGAGATCAGCGCGGACCGGCTCGGGCTTGGGCCGGCTGGTCGGCTCGGTCACCATTACTCGACAGCCGCGGCACGTGCCGCGTCGAGACGGGCCTTGGCGCCCAGCAACCATTCCTCGCACCGGCGGGCGAGCGACTCCCCGCGCTCCCAGAGGGCGAGGGACTCTTCGAGGGTGGACGAGCCCTGCTCGAGCTCGTTGACCACGCGCACAAGTTCATCGCGGGCCTGTTCGTAGCTCAGGGAGCTGACGTCGTTCGGGGTTGCTGTTGCCACGGGTTAACTCTATCTTTCACGGCTCGGGTCGGCTGCCGGATCTGCCGCGGTTGCGGAGAGCTTGCCCCGGGCGACGGTGAGGAGGAGAGGAGTTCCCGACGGGGCATCCACCGCGTCCCGCAGCGCGGAACCGTCGGGCAGCTGGGCGATCGCATACCCACGGTCGAGCGTGCGCTGGGGGGAGAGCGCACGCAGGTGCCCGGTCAACTCGGCGATCCGGGTCTCCGATCGCTCGATGACGCGGTGCAGCAGTTCCGAGCCGCGCGCCACGTACCGGGTGAGTTCCTCGGCGCGGGAATCGACGATCCACGACGTGCTGGCGAGCACGGGACGCGTGCGCAGCTGCTCCAGCCGGTCGATCTCGATGCGGATGAGGTTGGTCACGCGGGTGCCGATGCGGGACCGTGCCTGGCGCACCCCGGCGAGTTCTTCGGCGACGTCCGGCACCACTCGCTTGGCCGCGTCGGTGGGGGTGGACGCCCGCAGGTCGGCAACGTCGTCGAGCAGCGGGCGATCCGCCTCGTGCCCGATGGCGCTGATGATCGGTGTGGTGCACGCGGCCGCGGCACGGACGAGGGTTTCGTCGCTGAAGACGAGAAGGTTCTGGAAATCGCCGCCACCACGGGCAACGATGATGACGTCGACCTCGGGGTCGGCGTCGAGCGTGCGCAGGGCCGCCGTCACCTCGGCGGCCGCGCGGTCGCCCTGCACGGCGGCGTAGACGATCCGGAACTCCACCGCTGGCCAGCGCAGCTGTGCGTTCCGCAGGACGTCCTTCTCGGCGTCGCTGTCGCGCCCGGTGATGAGACCGATGCAATCGGGAAGGAACGGCAGGGGACGCTTGCGGTCCTGGTCGAACAGGCCTTCGGCGCGCAGGCTCTGGCGCAGGCGTTCGAGCCTCTCGAGCAGATCGCCGAGACCCACGTGGCGCATCTCGAAGACCTGCATGGTCAGCGATCCGCCCTTGACCCAGTAGTTGGGTTTGATCAGGGCGATCACCCGGTCACCCTGCTTCAGGTCAGCGGGAATCTTCGCCTTGACCGACGACCAGATGGTGAATGACACCGTCGCGTCGATCTCGAGGTCCTTGAGCTTGCCGTACACATTGCCGCCGGAGACACCCCACTGGGTGATCTCGCCCTCGACCCAGACGGCGCCGAGACGGTCGATCCAGCCCTTGATCTTGGAGGACAAGAGGCCGACCGGCCACGGGGCATCCACTGTCGAGGGGGCGTCGATTATGGTCATGAGTGCCTCCCCAGCTTCTGCCGACGTCGCTCACGTACAATCACTGCGTGAGCAATATCACTAACGGCTCCGCCGTCAGCCTCGAAATGCCGCGGATTCCCGCGCTACGTAACAGGCTACGGGACAACCCCGTCGCTTCTCCCAAGAGGGTGCTGCTTGCCGCGCCCCGGGGATACTGTGCAGGAGTGGACCGCGCGGTCATCGCCGTCGAAAAAGCACTCGACCGTTTTGGCTCTCCCGTCTACGTGCGCAAGCAGATCGTGCACAACATCCACGTGGTGTCGACGCTCGAGAAAAAGGGCGCCATCTTCGTTGACGACGTGGCCGAGGTGCCCGAGGGCTCCCACATCGTCTTCAGCGCCCACGGCGTCTCGCCCGCCGTTGTGCAGGGTGCCGCCGACCGCAACCTCGACGCCATCGATGCCACCTGCCCGCTGGTGACCAAGGTGCACCGAGAGGCGGTGCGGTTCGCCCGCGCCGACTACGAGATTCTTCTCATCGGCCATGCCGGTCACGAAGAGGTCGAGGGCACGATGGGCCAGGCGCCCGAACGCACGATTCTCGTGAACAGCCCGGCCGACGTCCCCAACGTCGTGGTGAAGAACCCCGACCACGTGGTGTGGCTCTCGCAGACGACCCTCAGCGTGGACGAGACGATGGAAACCGTCCGTCTGCTGCGCGAGCGTTTCCCCCTGCTGCAGGATCCGCCAAGCGACGACATTTGCTACGCAACCACGAACCGCCAGGTCGCCATCAAGAAGGTGTCAGAACAGGCCGAACTGGTCATCGTCGTCGGATCGGCGAACAGCTCCAATACCGTGCGCCTGGTCGACGTCGCCCTCGAGAACGGTGCGAAGGCCGCATATCGCGTGGACTACGCCAGCGAGATCCAGCAGGAATGGCTCGACGGCATCTCCACCGTCGGCGTGACCTCCGGCGCGTCCGTGCCCGAGGTGCTCGTACAGGAGGTGCTCGATGACCTCGCGGATGCGGGCTACGCTGACGTTCGGCAGATCGTCACGGCAGAAGAAGACCTGATGTTCTCCCTCCCGAAGGAACTTCGCAAGGACGCCGACGGTAACCCGGACGAACGTGGTCTCGGTGGCCGCGTGCGTCGACTGGATTGGCAGAAATAGTGACTGACCCGCGCCCCGCCCCGCAGTACGGCGAGTACGCCACCCCGCTCGAGCAGGCAAAGGCGATGGGGCTGGATGCCGTGCCGGTGCCCGAGGTGACGGATGCCCCGGCGGGCGTGAAGCGTCAGCCCGAGTCATCCGCTTCCCTTGCCCGCACCGCTCCCGCCTCGCTTGCCGTGGCCGGAACGCGACCCCGCCGCGGCTGGGACCTGGGCCTGACGGTTGCGCTGCTCACGTTCGGCGCCTACTCGGTGATCTCCACCTACGCCCAGTACGCCGACCTGACCACGACGCTGAACTATGCCTACACGCTCATGAACCAGATGAACATGAGCGGAACCAAGCTCGGCGCCTATACGTCGGTCGACCTGGCACGCACCATCGGAATCGCGCTCAACGCGACACAGATCGTGGTGTTCGTGGTGACCGCGCTCGTGTCCATCCTCCTGCTGCGACGCAACCGCATCGCGTTCTACGTTCCGCTCATCGGGGCGGCGCTGACGGTCATCGTCACCATCATCCTGATGTTCGTCGCCCTCACGGGTGACCCGGCCTACATGGCCACCTTCAGCGGCAAGTAACCTCCCGGCGCGCGGCCAACCGCCCGCGTATAGTGCGCGGAGACTCCCGGTGTGGTTACCTGAGCTTGTGCAGAGGGGACCCGTTCGTTTGCCGGTACTGCCGAGGGACGTTGCGGCGGCCGTCACGGTGTCTGCCGCCATCCGCGGGGTGTGGGCCGTAGCACTTGCCGTCCTCGCCGTCACCATCCCCGGAGTGGTCGACTACCTCGTCGGCCGGGGCTATTACGCCGACGCCGCGCTCGCCGCGGGAATCCTGTTGTCGATGATCGCGGCGCTGCTCGTGTTGATGAGATGGCCGTCCCGCGAGAGTCTCGCGACCTACCTCATCGTCGGCACCCTGAGCGTCTGGGCGTTCCAGTTTCTGCTGCTGTCCAACCACCCGGAATTTCAGGGCACGGCCAACTTCCTCCTGAACCGGCCGGCCTTCGCGCTGGTGCTCGTCGGGTCCGCGACATCCCGCCCCCTCAATGTCGTGAAGTGGGGCGTCATCGGATTCGTCCTGGGCGAGGCTGTCACGGTGCTCGTCGACCTGCAGCTGGGGCTGCCCATCACCACCGGCCTCGGCCCCGCCATCGCGATCGTCATCTACTGCGCGACCTTCCTCGTGATTTACCGCATCCAGCAGGTCCACGCCGAGCGGGTACCCGAGTTCGACAGGGTGCAGGCCGACAACCTGAGGTACGAGGCCGCCCGCACGGTCGAGCAGCGCGCGGCCGCCGCCATCCACGACACCCTCCTCAACGACCTCGCCCTCGTCATCCACGGCCCCGAAGAGCTGAGCGACCACACCCGGGACCGCATGCGCGACGACGTCGCGTGGCTATCCAATGGACAGTGGATGGCTCCGCCCGCACAATCGGGATCGCAGGAGTCCGACGACGCCATGTTCCGCAATCAACTCATGGCGATCGCCAGCGACTTCCAGTGGCGCGGACTCGGTGTCGAGGTCACGGGCAACCCGGAGAGCGTGCTTGCCCTGTCGCCGGACGCGGCCACCGCGGCGCTGGGCGCGGTGCGGGCCTGCCTCGAGAACGTGGTGAAGCACTCGGGGTCCGCCTCGGCGGAGCTGATCCTCGACCGGGACGACGAGCTGGTCACGATCATGGTGGTCGACTCCGGGCGCGGGTTCGATCCGGGTTCGGTGGGGGAGGACAGGCTGGGTCTCCGGTCATCGGTGCGGCTGCGGGTCGAATCGCAGGGCGGTGCGGTGCGCGTGTGGTCATCCCCGGGCAGCGGCACGTCTGTCGTCATTTCCCTGCCGGTGAGTCTCGGCGCCGCGCCGACCGAAGCGGGTGATCGCCGTTTCTAGGTCCCTGGATCTCTCGCCGCAGCAGGTAGACCCCCTGAGCTGGTTCACCGGACCCCGGCTGCCCGTCACCGTCGCGGTCGCCAGCGTCGTGCTGGCGCTGGTGACGACGGCCCTCTACTGGAACCAGTGGACCAGTGTCGCGCTCCAGTTCGCTGCCATGCCGTTCTTCCTCGTCGCCGGGCTTGCCGCGGCGCACTTTGTGCAGCCCCACCGCCCTCCGATCACGCCACCGCAGGCGGCCATCGTGCTGGGGATCTCCGCGGCCGGCGTGATCGTGTCGGCCTTCGGGACAGTCGGAAGCTCCGTCCCGGTCGAGCAGTGGTGGGCAGAGATCGGCATCGCGGTCACCCTTGGTAGCCTCGCGCCGTACTCGTCGGCACGGCGCATGATTGGGTACTCCATCGCGTCTGCCACGTTCATCGTGATCGTGGCCAACATCGTGTACATCCCCGCGCCGTCCGCGTGGCCATGGGGCGGGCGCCTGGTGATTGCGGTGGGCCCCGTGCTCGTCGCCGCAATCGCGTCGACGGTCTTCTCCTACACCGTGGTCGACCGCACCCTGCGCCTGCTCGAGACCCGGTCCGGCCACCCCGACCAGGACGCGGCCGACCGCGCCGATGACCTGATTCGCAGCGAGAACATCGCCCGGGTGCGGGCCCGCGTCATCCCCTTCATTGAATCCGTCGCCACCGCGGGCGTGATCACGCCGGAAGACCGCGCCCTGGCCGGCCAGCTGGCACGCCAGTTACGGACCGACCTCGTCGCTGCCGCGAACCGCAGCTGGCTCGACGACCTCGCGATGGAATCGGGCATCATTGTGACCGATCCGGGGCGTGCCGCCCACCGCATGGACGAGGCCCAGCGCGCGTCCCTGCGGGGACTGTTGCTCGCCGTCCTCGACACCCCCGTCATGGACCGGGATTCGCCGCTGATCGAACTGCGGGAGCGAGCGGATGGCTCGACCGCCGTTGCCCTCAGTCTTGATGTCGACCTTCCCGAGGGTCGGCGCCTCATGCTCATCGCCCCGTACTACCTCACCGTCGGCAGCGTGGTGGACAACCTGTCGTGGGACGACGGCAGGAGCCTGTCCCTAAAGTTCCAGCTACCGGCGCCCGAGAAGCGTCCGTAGGCGAAATAGCGGCGGCCCGGGACATCCACATCCCGGGCCGTCGTTGTTCGGTCTGAACGTCTAACTGGCCGAGTGGCCGTACGAGCCGAGCTGGCGCGTGGCCTCGACGACGCGGGCAGCCATGGCCGTCTCGGCGAGCTTGCCCCAGGAGCGCGGGTCGTAGACCTTCTTGCTGCCGACCTCGCCGTCCACCTTGAGGAATCCGTCGTAATTGCGCAGCACCGTGTCGGCGACCGAGCGACTGAACGCGTACTGGGTGTCGGTATCGATGTTCATCTTGACCACACCGTTGGCGACGGCGGTGGCGATCTCCTCATCGGAGGAGCCCGATCCACCGTGGAACACGAGGTCGAGGGGCAGCGCGTCAGTGCCGTACTTCGCGGCGAGACCCGCCTGGATTTCACCCAGCAGCTCGGGACGAAGCTTGACGCCGCCGGGCTTGTACACGCCGTGCACGTTGCCGAAGGTGAGGGCGGCGATGTACCGGCCCTGCTCACCAAAACCGAGAGCCTCGACCGTGGCGATGGCGTCGTCGAGCGTTGTGTACAGGTGTTCGCTGTGCTCGTTGGAGACGCCGTCTTCCTCGCCACCGACGACACCGATCTCGACCTCGAGGATGGCGTTGATCGCCTTCATGCGGGGCAGCAGTGTCTTGGCGATGTCGAGGTTCTCGTTCAGCGGGATGGCCGAGCCGTCCCACATGTGGGACTGGAAGATCGGGTTGCGGCCGGCCTTGACCTCGGCCTCCGAGGCGGCGATCAGGGGCAGCACGAAGCCCTCGAGGGCGTCCTTGGGGCAGTGGTCCGTGTGGAGCGCAACGGTGATGGGATAGTTCTTGGCGACCTCGGTGGCGAAGGCAGCGAACGCCAGCGCTCCCGATGCGCGGTTCTTCACGGTGTGGCCGGCGAAGTAGTCCGCTCCTCCCGTGGTGACCTGGATAATTCCGTCGGACCCCGCCTCGGTCAGTCCCTGCAGCACGGCGTTGATGGTCGCCGATGACGACACGTTGACCGCCGGGTAAGCGAAACCATTGTTCTTGGCCTTGTCCAGCATCTCTGCGTACTGGTCAGGGGTTGCGACGGGCATTAGTTCTCCTTTGAAGCCGGTCTTGCGATGGTGTTAGCGCTTGTCCTTCGAGTCTATTGACCCGGCGAGGCGGGCGCCCGCGGTATGCATATGGGTTGCCATCGCCGACGCGGCGGCATCCGAATTCCGGGTGGCGATCGCTTCGTAGACCGCGGTGTGCTCCTGGAGTGCGGCGAGAACCTGCTCGTCGTCCTGCACCGCGCGGTCGACCCATACCCGAAGGAGCGACCTGATGCTCTGCAACAAGTCGAGCAACACCGTGTTGTTGATGCTTTTGGCGAGCTCGTGGTGGAACCGGAGATCGGCCTCGACGAAGGCCCGAAGATCGTTCTGGCTGGCCCGCATTTCCTCGACGCAGTCACGGAGGATCTCCAACGCGTCATCCGTAATCCGGTCGGCGGCGAGGCGGGCCGCGTAGATTTCCAGCGCGCCCCGCACCTCGACGAGTTCGATCGTCTTCGGGCTGCCGATCATCATTCCCCAGCTCAGTGTCTGGGGGAGCATCTCGCTGGCGTTGCCGCGCAGGTAGGTGCCGGAGCCGGGCCGCACATCGACGATGCCGAGGATTTCGAGCGCCGCCAGCGCCTCGCGCACCGCCGAGCGACCGACCTCGAGGGAGGCGGCGAGGGTGCGCTCGGGGGGAAGCCGTGTTCCCGGGGCGATGGACCCGCCGGTGAACAGGGTGAGGAGGCGCGTGGCCACCTCCGAAACCGCCGAGCCGGACGGCATGCTGCCGAGCGCCGCGCTGATCTCGGCGGCGTTGTCGTTGGGGTAGGCGGGCATTGAAATCAGCGTACCAACTCGGTGCGCCCGAGCAGTTTGCGGCCCGATCCGCGCGAATCCGCGGATCGCAATCCCGGACATTCCTCATATTGGTCAACCGGTTGACAGGTCCGGCCGTGGTGATAAATACTGTTCCCGCGTGGTGTTTGCGATCACGTGACAATGAGGTCGGTTCGGCCTGAACTATAAGGAGTCAATGTGGACACCACCACGAAAGTTGGGGTCACCCAATCCGTCGTAGAGAAATCTACGATCCGGAAGATCTCAATCCGTCTCGTGCCCTTCGTAGCGCTGATGTTCTTCATCAACTACCTCGACCGCACCGCCATCGGCTTTGCGGCCCCCAACGGCATGAACGACGACCTCGGTCTGTCGCTGGCCCAGGTGGGATTCGCCTCCGGCGTCTTCTTCATCGGCTACATCCTTCTCGAGGTTCCCAGCAACCTGGCCCTGCACCGCTTCGGCGCCCGCCGATGGCTCGCGCGCATCATGGTGTCCTGGGGCATCGTCGCGTTCCTGTTCACCTTCGTGCAGAACTTCGAACAGCTTGCCGCGCTGCGGTTTGTGCTCGGTGTTGCCGAGGCCGGATTCTTCCCCGGTGCCATCCTGTTCCTGAGCCTCTGGGTTCCTGCCCGTCACCGCAGCAAGATTCTCGCGCTCTTCTACCTGGCGCAGCCGCTGACCACCGTCATTGGTGCACCGCTCGCCGGGGCACTCATCCAGCAGCACGGTGTGTTCTTTGGCCTCGAGGGCTGGCGCTTTATGTTCCTGTGCGTCTCGGTCCCCGCGATCATCGTCGGAGTCATCGCCTGGTACTACCTCAAGGACAAGCCGTCCGAAGCGAAGTGGCTCACGAGCGACGAGCGCACCTGGCTCACCGCCGAACTTGAGGGTGAGCGCGCCGTCACCGAGAAATCCAACAAGCACGTCGGCATCGGCTCCGCGTTCAAGAGCGGTCGCGTCTGGATGCTCGCGTTCATCTACTTCGGCTTCATCTACGGCCTGTACTCGCTCGCCTTCTTCCTTCCGACGATCATCGCGGGCTTCCAGGAGCTCTACGGCACCGAGTACGGCATCTTCGAAAAGGGTCTCATCACCGCGATTCCCTACGTTCCCGCCGCCATCGTTCTCTACCTCTGGTCGAGGGATGCCACGCGCCGGGGTCTCAAGACCTGGCACATCGCCGTCCCCGCCGTTGTTGGCGCCGTGAGCATTCCGTTCGCGCTGTACGCCGGATCTCCCGTGCTCACGATCGCGATCATCGCGGTCACGGCCAGCGCGATCTTCGCCGCGCTGCCGAACTTCTGGACGCTTCCGACACAGTTCCTCACCGGGGCCGCGGCGGCGGCCGGGATCGCGCTGATCAACACCGTCGGAAACATCGCAGGCTTCTCGGCTCCCTACATCACGGGCGCCGTGGCCGACTGGACGAAGGTGGGGGACACCCCGCAGTTCCAGGTTCCGATGTTCATCGTCGGTGGCTTCATGCTCCTGTCGGCGGTGCTCATGCTGATCCTCGCCCGCCAGCGCAAGGCGGCCGACGCACTGGGAACCTCGAACCTCGCGGCTCCCACCGTCCTCAAGTAGCACCCCGTACACCCCGTCGTGGTGGCCGCAGCGTCTGCGGCCACCACGGCACCCCAACATCACGCGCCACTGGAGTTGCACTCATGACCCGCTTGTTCAACGAACCCGCAGATTTCGCCGATGAAATGATCGAGGGCTTCGTCGCCGCCAACCGCGCCCACGTTCGCCGGGTGCAGGGCGGAGTCGTTCGCTCGACCCGTTCCGCCCCGGGCAGCGTCGCCGTCGTCATCGGCGGTGGTTCCGGTCACTACCCCGCCTTCGGCGGCATCGTTGGTCAGGGTCTCGCCTCCGGCGCGGCCATGGGTAACCTCTTCGCCTCTCCCTCCGCCGACCAGGTGCACAGCGTCGGCACTGCCGCCAACAACGGCGGCGGCGTCCTGCTGAGCTACGGCAACTACGCCGGCGACGTCCTCAACTTCAACCAGGCGCAGGCGCGTCTCAACGCCGAGGGCATCGAGACCCGCACCGTGGTCGTCACGGATGACGTCTCCAGCGCGTCCGTCGCCGAGAAGGCCAAGCGCCGTGGCATCGCCGGGGACCTCACCGTCTTCAAAGCGGCCGCGGCCGCCGCCGAGGCCGGCTACTCGATGGACGAGGTCGAGCGCGTGGCCATCCTCGCCAACGAGCGCACACGCTCGTTCGGTGTTGCCTTCGGCGGCTGCACCCTTCCCGGCGCCGACGCACCACTGTTCACTGTGCCCGAGGGACGCATGGCCGTCGGCCTCGGCATCCACGGCGAGCCGGGAATCGGGGAGACGGATGTCCCGACCGCCGACGAGCTCGCGGAGCTCTTCGTCTCCACCCTGCTGAAAGAACTTCCCGACGGCATCGATACCGTCGCAGGCAACAGAATCGGGCTGATCCTCAACGGTCTCGGGTCCGTCAAGTACGAAGAGCTCTTCGTGGTCTATCGTCGCGTCGCCGCGCTGCTCGAGGATGCGGGACTCGAGATCATCGACCCCGAGGTCGGCGAACTCGTGACGAGCTTCGACATGGCCGGGGCATCCCTCACCCTCTTCTGGCTCGACGACGAACTCGAGCGGTTCTGGCGCGCACCGGCCGACACCGCCGCCTACCGCAAGGGCTCGGTGAACCCGGCCGACCAGCTCGACGAGAGCGAATTCCACGACGCCGTCGCGGCGACGGCCGCCGTCGTTCCGGGCAGCGAAGCCTCGCAGCAGTCGGCAGCCGTCGTGCAGGCGGCCCTCGACGCCCTCGTCGCGGTGATCGACGACAACGCCGACGAGCTCGGACGCATCGACGCGGTTGCCGGCGACGGGGACCACGGCATCGGCATGCAGCGCGGATCGCACGCCGCGCAGTCCGCCGCCCGCGATGCACTCGAGGCCGGCGCCGGCGTCGAGACCCTGCTCGCCCACGCCGCGGACGCCTGGGCCGACAAGGCCGGCGGAACCTCCGGCGCGCTGTGGGGCGTCGCCCTCCGCGCGGTCGGATCGGCCCTCGGTGACACCGACAAGCCCACCACCGCCTCCGTCGCCGCGGGAGCGCAGGCCGCCACCGACGGGATCAAGACCTTTGGCGCCCAGGTCGGCGACAAGACCATGGTCGACGCGCTTGTGCCATTCAGTGAGACACTCGCGGCCGAAGCGGCCGCCGGAGCAACGCTCGCTGCCGCGTGGAGCACTGCCGCCGACGCCGCCACAACGGCTGCCGCGGCCACCGCCGACCTGCTGCCCAAGATGGGCCGCGCCCGACCGCACGCCGAGAAGAGCCTCGGTACGCCGGATGCCGGAGCCCACTCATTCGGACTCATCGTCCACGCCATTGCCGCGGTACTCACCGCGGAAGAAGGAGAAAAGTAATGTCGAACACACTGCGCATCGTCATCGGATCCGACGACGCTGGCTACGACTACAAGGAGATCCTTAAGAAGGACCTCGAAGCCAACGACCTCGTCGAGTTCGTCACCGACATCGGTGTGGACGGCGACGGCCACACCTCCTACCCCAAGATCGGCGTGACCGCCGGAGAGCTGATCGCCGCGGGCAAGGCCGACCGCGCCCTGCTGTTCTGCGGCACGGGCATGGGCGTCGCCATGGCGGCGGGCAAGGTCGCGGGAATCCGCGCTTCGGTCGCCCACGACAGTTTCTCGGTCGAGCGCCTCATCCTCAGCAACAACGCGCAGGTGCTCACCATGGGCCAGCGCGTCATTGGAATCGAGCTCGCCCGCCGCCTCGTTCGCGAGTGGCTGACGTACCGGTTCGACGAGACCAGCGCCAGCGCCGAGAAGGTTGCCGTCCTCGACGAGTACGAGACCACCGGCACCTGCTAATGACCGCGACCGAGCGCTCGCACTCCACTGTGACCGTGGGGGTGAGCCTGAAAATGTACTTCGGCCACGCCCAGAGTCTCGACTGGAGTTCGCGGGTAGCCGAACTCGCGCGGACACATCCGTCCGTGGCATCCGGAGCCGTCGAGCTGTTCGTGATTCCCGACTTCCTCGCCGTGGCGCCGGCCGTCGGGATCTTCGCCGGCACCGGCGTGCTCGTCGGCGCCCAGGACCTGGCGACCGACGACAGCGGAGCGTTCACCGGCGAAGTCAGCGGGGCGGTGCTGGCCGAGGTCGGCGCCTCCGTCGTCGAGGTGGGACACGCTGAACGCCGCCGGCTGTTCGGTGAGACCGACGCCATCGTTGCCGCGAAGTCTGCGGCGGCGCTGCGCAATGGGCTGGCTCCCGTGCTCTGCATTGGTGAGGGAGAGCGGATGCCTCCGGCCGACGCCTCCGCGGAATGCATCCGTCAGCTCGATTCCGCCCTTGCCGGGGCGGCCTTCGGCCGGGTCATCGTCGCGTACGAGCCCGTCTGGGCCATCGGAGCCCCGGCGCCCGCTCCGGCCGACCACATCCGCGCCGTGTGCGCAGCCCTGCGCTCGCACGTCGACGGCCTCACCGGTCGCGATGGCAGCGTCGTGATCTACGGCGGCAGCGCCGGCCCGGGTCTCCTCACCGAACTCGGCGGCGACGCGGACGGTCTCTTCCTCGGCCGGTTCGCCCACGATCCCGCAGCGCTCGGCGCGGTGCTCGACGAAGCCGCCGTCCTCGCCTCCAGCAGAACGGACAACCGATGATCGGCCTCGGCACCTACGCCTTCTTCTGGCAGCACTCGAGTGAGGCGCCCGATCCGATCGGGCTGCCCGAGATGTTGCGCCGCACGCGCGCCCTCGACGCCGATCTGTTTCAGATCTGCGACTACGAGGCGATCACCGCGTTCTCCGCCGACCAGGTGCGCGACATCAAGAGGGAAGCGGATGACCTCGGCATCACGCTCGAACTCGGCACACGCGGTGTTCTTCCCGAGCATCTCGCGACCTATCTCGCCCTGAGCGAAGCCCTCGGAGTGACGACCGTGCGCAGCATGATCAACACCGCCGAGCACAAGCCGACCCTCGGGGAAGCGGAGCAGCTGCTCGGACGCGCGCTGCCCGCCTACGAGGCCGCCGGTGTCACCCTCGCGCTGGAGACCTACGAGCAGGTGCACTCCCGCGACCTCGTCTCCCTCGTCGAGGCGGTCGGCAGCAGCAACCTCGGAATCTGTCTTGACCCCGCCAACTCGGTCGCGGCCCTCGAGAACCCCGTCGACGTCATCGACCGCTGCGCGCCATACGTGAAGAACATGCACGTCAAGGACTTCGCGTTCACGCGGCGCGGGGGATGGGTCGGTTTCACGCTCGAGGGCGCCCAGCTCGGCACCGGACTCCTCGACTACGACCACCTCATGACGACCATCACCCCAGAAGCTCGCGGCATCAACCGCGTCATCGAACATTGGCTCCCCTGGCAGGACTCCTTCGAGGAGACCGTGCGTATGGAGAACCTCTGGAATTCCACCAACCTCGCCTATATAAGGAGTAACGAAAAATGAGCACGTCAACTGAGACCCTGACCATCGCCGTCATCGGCGCCGGCGGCAAGATGGGTATGCGGGTGTCCAACAACCTGCAGAAGACCGACCACACCGTCTACTACAGCGAGAACTCGCCGGCCGGCGTCGAGCGCATCACGGCCACCGGCCGCGTTGTCACCGCCACCGAGACCGCCGTGGCCGACGCCGATGTCGTTGTCCTCGCCGTTCCCGACCTGGCGCTTGCCTCCGTGTCGGGTGCCGTCGTCCCGCTGCTGAAGACGGGCGCCGTGCTGCTCACGCTCGACCCGGCAGCTGCCTACGCCGGACTGCTCGCCACCCGCGAAGACATCGTCTTCGCCGTCGCGCACCCGTGCCACCCGTCGGTCTTCCTCGAGCGCCACACGCCCGAGGAGTACGCCGACACGTTCGGCGGAATCGCTGCGCCGCAGGATGTCATCGCGGCCATCGAGACCGACGACGACAGCAAGCAGGCCATCGCCGAGACCGTTATTCGTGTCATCTACGCGCCCGTCATCGACGTGCACTGGGTCACCGTCAAGCAGCTCGCCCAGCTCGAGCCGACCCTCGTTGAGACCATCGCCTGCATGATTGGCGCGCTCCTCAAGGAGTCGCTGGATGAGGCAGTGAACACCATGGGTGTTCCGGAGCCCGCGGCCCGCGCCATCCTTCTCGGCCACACGCAGGTCGCCCTCGCCAACTCGCTCAAGGGTGACAACCCGTTCTCTGACGCGTGCCTCATCGCGATGGACTACGGACGTGAGTCGATCGTCAAGGATGACTGGAAGAAGATCTTCCGCGACGACGAGCTGGACAAGGTTCTGTCTCGCATGCTTCACCTCGACGCCATCAAGCGATAGTGAGCCGGGTCGCTGTGCTGGGTAAACTGGAGCCATCGTTGATTCCACCAGCGAATCCCACCACAGCGACTAAGCCACTCAACTGCAAGGACGCCCCAATTGGTGAGCACTGACACCGGAAGCCTCTTCCTCCACCCCGACCGCAACCTCGCCATGGAGCTCGTTCGGGCCACGGAGGCCGCGGCCATCCGCGCCGTACCCTTCATCGGGCGCGGCGACAAGAACGCCGCCGACAAGGCCGCGGTCGACGCAATGCGCAAGTTCCTCGGCACCGTCAACTTCGATGGCGTCGTCGTCATCGGCGAGGGCGAAAAAGACAAGGCGCCGATGCTTTACAACGGCGAGCACGTCGGCAACGGCCGCGGCCCCGCCTGCGACATCGCAGTCGACCCGATCGACGGAACGTCGCTGACGGCCGCGGGCCGCCAGAATGCCCTGTCGATGATCGCGGTCTCCGACCGCGGTTCCATGCTGGATGCCTCGACCGTGTTCTACATGAACAAGATCGTCGCCGGAGCCGAGGGAATCGGTGTCCTCGACATCCGCAAGTCCATCGGTGAGAACATCCGTGCCCTGGCCGCCGCCAAGAACAAGCCGGTCTCCGAGATGCAGATCGCCGTTCTCGACCGTCCCCGCCACGTGCAGCTCGTCGAGGAGATCCGCGCCGCCGGCGCGGGAACCCGCATGCTGCTCGACGGTGACGTCGCCGGTGGCATCAACGCCGCCCGCCCCGAGACTCGTATCGACATGTGTGTCGGTGTCGGCGGAAGCCCCGAGGGAGTTGTGACGGCCTGTGCCATCAAGGCCCTCGGCGGGTTCATCCAGACCATGCTCATGCCGCAGAACGATGAGCAGCGCGCCAACGGCGAGGCCGCCGGCTTGCTGTTCGACCACGTGTACGAGGCCAACGACCTGGTGAAGAGCGACAACACGTACTTCGTGGCGACCGGCGTCACCGACGGTGGGCTCGTCGAGGGCGTTCGCCGCCTCGGACCCATCATCCGCACCGAGTCCATCGTGCTGCGCGGCCGCTCCGGCACCGTGCGTCGCGTCGTTGCCGAGCACCTCGCCGAGAAGTGGCTCGACGAGGACAGCCTGCTCGAGCGCGTCTAACCCGTGGCCCGTCCCTCACCGGGGCGGACCTCATTCACCTTCGGCGCCGCGCCTTCGCTCGGCGCCGAAGGTGTTTCCGGCGCGATGTCGAGCGGGTTTTCGATCTCATCCCGCGGCATGCGCGACAGCAGGATCGCTGCCACCGCCAGGAAGACCGGCACTACCCCGGCGACGAGAAATGCCGGCGCGATGCCGATGAGCTCGCCCACGGGGCCCGCCAGTGCCATCGAGATCGGCATGAACGCGAGGGACACGAAGAAGTCGAGGCTCGACACTCGGCCGAGCAGCCTCGTCGGAACCCGACGCTGCAGCAGCGTTCCCCAAATCACCGTCGCGGCCGAGAAGCAGAATCCCACGACAAACAGGGCGACCACCATCAGCCAGAGCTGCGAGGTGTAGCCGATGACCGCAAGGGGGAGGCATCCGGCGCCCCACAGCATGCACATGATCGTCAGGTAGCGCCGCGGCAGCCGCATGGATGCGACCAGCAGTGAGCCGACGGCACCGCCCACCCCGAACGCACCCAGCGCGAGCGCGAAGGCACCGGCGCCGCCACCCGTCTGGCCTTTCACGGCGAACGGCAACAGCACTTCGATCGGCCCCATGATCACCAGGATCAGCAGCAGTGCGAACAGCAGGGTGCCTAGCAGCCACGGGGTGCGCAGCATGTAGCGGAAGCCCTCACGCAGGTCGTCGACCATGGAGCGGAGCGGATGTCGCGAGACATCCATTTCCCTGGTGATCGGTATCTCCCGCATTCGCAGCAGCACCGCGATCGCCACCAGCTGCGCGGCAGCCGTGACCGCAAACGCGAGCCCGGGGGACACCAGCGCGATGGCGAGGCTCGCCACTGCCGGTCCCGCTGCCTGCATGACGGCGGGGCGCAGCACGCCCTCGATGCCGTTGGCCGCGAGCAAATCCTCGGCGGGCAGCACCGTCGGGATGAGCGCCGAATAGGCGGGGTAGAAGAATCCGTCGGCGATTCCGAGCAGCAACGTCACGATGGCGAGGTGCCAGATGTCGAGGTTAAAGGTAAGGGCAAGCACCGCTGCCGTGCCGATGGCCAGCGTCTTGATCGCCTCGACGGTCAGCAGGATCCGGCGCTGCGGAACGCGGTCGGCGATGACCCCGCCGAGCAGCACGGCGCCGATCAGCCCGATGCTGGACGCGGTCGCGACGAACGATAACTCCAGCGGTCCGCCGCCGAGGCCGATGACTTCCCACACCACGGCGACCAGCCAGATGCCGTCGCCCAGCAGCGACAGCGCGAGGCTTCCGGTGAGAAGCCGGTACTGCCCGAGAGCGAAGGGGCGGATGGCGCGGGGCAGGCGCGAGGCCGCGGGCGTACTCATTACCCCGCGAGTACCGAGAACACGTTGCCCGCGGGATCGGTGAACCACGCGATGTCCGGGCCGTTGCCGTGCATGACGCCGGTGTCGCTCTGCGGCATGCCCTCGTACATCTCCATCGTCACACCACGGGAGATCAGGTCGTTCACCGCAGCATCGACGTCGTCGACCTGGAAGTTCAGCACCGTGTAGCTGGCGGGGGTGTGGTTCGGCTTGTTGTACACGAGCACCGTTGCTCCACTGGCGAGATGCAGGTTCAGGAAGCCCATCTCGTTTTCGGTCACATTCAGGCCGAGCTTTTCGATGTAGAACTTCTGCGCCACGGCGATGTCATTGACGGAGAAACCACTGAAGGCGTTGTCGGGTGTGAACATTGCTGTCTCCTTAGAATGTGTACACTGTCCACAATGGCAGGAGTAGTCATTCCTGTCCAGAGAGGCCCCGAAATGACTTCCGATCCAATCCAGACGCCGCGGAACTCATACCGTCACGGCGACCTGCGGGGCGCGCTGCTCCAGGCGGGCCTCGACATGGCGAGGGAGGGCGGTCCCGATGCGGTCGTTCTGAGGGAGGCAACCCGTCGTGCCGGCGTCTCGCCGAACGCCGCCTACCGTCACTTCGCCGACAGACAGGCGCTGCTGCACGCCGTCTCCAACGCCGCGCTCGGCATGGTCGCCGACCGGATCCAGGTCGAGGTCGACGCTGTGGCGACGGGGCCTGACCCTCGCGCCGACGCGCACGCGCAACTTCGCGCGGTCGGGGAGGGATACATCGCCTTCGCGCGGGAGGACCCCGGACTCTTTCGCGCGGCGTTCTCGGTTCCCGACAACCTGCAGAACGCGAATGATGCGGCGAAGGCCGGAGAGGCCGGATTGACTCCGTTCCAGCAGGTCGGCCGGGCTCTGGATGCCCTGCTCGCCGCGGGCGCCCTGACCGCAGAGCGACGCCAGAACGCGGAGTTCCTTGCGTGGAGCGCCGTGCACGGCCTGGGAATGCTCGTCATCGACGGGCCGCTGCGCGGGCTGGACGAGCGGATGATCCGCTCGGCGACCGACCGGCTGCTGGACATGGTCGAACGCGGGATTTAGTCCCGGTCGACGCCGCTGCTGTCGAGGGCTCCGAAGCCGTCGAGCTCGACGCGTTCGAGCTCGTTGAGCAACTCGTAGGCGGTGATTTCGCGCGGAGACTCCTCGATCGGGGTCACCACCGCGAGCACCTTCGACTCATCGAGCTTGTTGAGCTTGCGCGCGGACGGGAGTACCTGTCGCTCGAGGGAACCGACGAAGCCGTTGTAGCTCTTGACCGTCGACTCGATGGACCGACCCAGCTTCTCGACGTGCCCGGCCATCGTGGACAGGCGCGAGTACAGCTCGCGGCTGAGGTCAAACAGTTGCTTCGCGTCATCCGTCAGCACGTCCTGTTGCCAGGAGAACGCGACGGTCTTGAGCACCGACCACAGCGTCACGGGGGAGGCGAGCGCGACGCGCTTGCTGAACGCGTAGTCCATGATGCCGGGGTCGGCCTCCATGGCGGACGACACGAGGGACTCGCTCGGGATGAACGCGATGACCAGCTCGGGCGAGGACTGCAATCCCTGCCAGTAGGCCTTGTTCGCGAGGGTATCGATGTGCCCACGCACCACCTTGACGTGCTGACGCAGGAGAGCCTCACGACGGGCACCCTCTTCGCCCGTCGCGGTCGCCGCGATTTGGCTGGCCTCGAGGTAGGCGGTGAAGGGAACCTTGGCGTCCACCGCAATGTTCTTGCCGCCCGGAAGATGAATGACCATGTCGGGGCGTCCGGCGCCCGCGTCGGAGGTGATGCTCGACTGCACATCGAAGTCGACCCGCTCGATGAGCCCGGCCGCCTCGACGACGTTGCGCAGTTGCGTCTCGCCCCACACCCCACGAATGCTGTTCGACCGCAGCGCGGAGGCGAGCGATTCCGCCGTGCTGCGCAGGCGTTCCTCGGACTCGGTGGCGGCCGTCAGCTGCTGGGCGAGGGCGCCGTACTGCAGGTTGCGCTGCTCCTCGAGCTCGGTGACCTTGCGCTGCATCTCCTGCAGGCTTTCCTGCACGGGACTGAGCGCCACGAGTACGCGGCCGTCGCTGCGCACGCGTTCGGCTTCGGCGATCTGGATGTCCCGGAGTCGCTGTTGGAACTCCCCGAGACGCTGCTCCTGCTGAAGAATCTGCGCGGTGAACTGCTCGCGCTGCGCGGTGGCCTGCTCGCGGGCACCCTGCAGCGTCGCGTGCACGGATGACAGCTCCGTCTGAAGTTCGGTGCGGAGCGCCACTTCTTCGGCCCGCATCGATGCGAGGGTGTTTTCCGACCGCACGCCGGCAAGGTCGAGCTGGTGCCGCAGCGACGTGAGTTCGGCCTCGGCTCCCGCCCCACCGCTCGCACCGCGGCGGCGAACGAGCAGCAGCGCCACGAGCACGCCGATGACGACGCCGACGAGTATTCCGACGAGAAGCGCTGCTACGGGGTCCATGCGACCAGTGTCGCAGCGGCCGGTGACATCGCCCGGGAGGGCCGCCGGAGTGTGATTAGCGCAGCGCCATCGGGCGGCGATCGGCTGCGGCCGGGCCGATGTACTTGATGGCCCCGCCGGTCATCAGGGCGAGCTCCGCGAGGTCGGACGCATCGTGGCGCCGGGCCGCGTGCGAAATGATGGCGGCGCAGGCCTCGGCATCCGCGAGGGCGTCGTGGTGCGCAAAGTCTTCGAAGCCCGCGGCCATGGCGGCGACCGGAAGCTTGTAGGAGTCGAGGTTATACGTGTTGCGGGCGACGGCCAGGCTGCACAGGTAGGCGAACGAGGGACTCGGCACCCCGCTGGCGGCGCTCGCGCCGGTGATGACGCCCATGTCGAAGGCCGCGTTGTGAGCGACAAGATGGTCACCGTCGGCGAAGGCCACCAGGTCGGGCAGCTGCTCGGCCCAGGTGAGGGCGTCCGCGACATCCGCTTCCACAATCCCATGGATGCGCGTGTTCCACTCGTTGAAGAAGTCGTGCTCGAGCGGCGGGCGGATGAACCAGCCGACCTTATCGACGACGCGGCCGTCGCGAACCTTGACGAGACCGACGGAGCACGCGGAGGCGCTGGAGGAATTGGCGGTCTCGAAGTCGATCGCGGTGAAATCTATGGACACACTTGATGCTCTCACGCGGCACCGACGCTCCAGATGCGGATGACCCGTGATTCGCGTTTTCGCCCGGGTGCATAGGCTGACATCATGACGACCGACGACGAGCGCAAGACCGAGAACGCCAATTCGTTTGGGGCGGCGGCGGATGAGTACGACCGCGCGCGCCCCTCGTACCCGATTCAGAGCGTCGACTGGTTGCTTCCCGTCACCGCCCGGCACGTGCTCGATCTGGGTGCGGGCACCGGCAAGCTGACAGCGCTGCTCGTGGAGCGCGGTTTCGACGTCGTCGCCATCGATCCGTCGGCCGAAATGCTCGCGAAGCTCGACGCGGCAATCACCGATGCCACGAGTGCTGTCGGAACGGCCGAGGACATCCCGTTGCCCGACGACAGCGTCGACGCGGTGGTCGTTGCCCAGGCCTGGCACTGGGTGGATCCGGAACGCGCCGTTCCCGAGGTCGCCCGGGTGCTGCGGCCCGGCGGCACGCTCGGCCTCATCTGGAACGTCCGCGACGAGCGCGTTGGCTGGGTGGCGCGCCTCACGGAGATCATCCACAGCTCGAACGCGGAAGAATTCCTGCGCACAGATGAACTGCGGGCCGAGGGCGTCGTGCCGCAGCTGCCCCCGCTGCCGGGCGGGCTGTTTGGCACCCCGGAGACCCACGAGGTGGATTGGGAGGAACCGGTCGATCGCGCGAAGATCATCGACCTCGTGTCATCCCGCAGCCATTTTTTGACCAGCTCTGACGAGCAGAAGGCCGCCACCCTTGCCGAGGTCGCGGCACTGCTGGACAGCCACCCGCAGCTGGCGGGACTCACCGACTGGGTGATGCCGTACCGCACGTTCGGCTTCCGTTTGCGCCTGCTGTAGGCGCTCGCCGCGGTGTCGCGGACCGGCCGCACACCCGGCGGACGGGCGCAGCCGGTACCCTTGACACTCGTGGCTCTCACTATTGCAATCGTTGGACTCCCGAATGTCGGCAAGTCCACCCTGTTCAACGCTCTGACCAAGTCGTCCGTGCTCGCAGCGAACTACCCGTTCGCGACGATCGAGCCGAACACCGGCATCGTGAACCTTCCCGATGAGCGCCTCGCCGTGCTCGCGGAAATCTTCAGCTCCGAGCGCATCCTCCCGGCCGCCGTGTCGTTCGTCGACATCGCCGGCATCGTCAAGGGCGCGTCCGTGGGGGAGGGGCTTGGCAACAAGTTCCTCGCCAACATCCGCGAGGCCGACGCCATCGCGCAGGTCGTCCGCGGGTTCGAAGACCCCGACGTCATCCACGTCGACGGCAAGGTTGACGCTGCCAGCGACATGGAGACCATCAACACCGAGCTGATCCTCGCCGACCTCCAGACGCTCGAGAAGGCCGAGTCGCGCTACGAGAAGGAACTGCGCGGCAAGAAGATCACGCAGGCAACGATGGACACCGTCAAGGCGTCGCTCGCCTGGCTCAACGACGGCAAGCCGCTGTCCGCGTCATCCCTCGATCTCGAGCCGCTGCACGAACTCGGCCTGCTGACCGTCAAGCCGTTCATCTACGTCTTCAACGTGGATGAGGCTGTGCTGACGGATGACTCGCGCAAGGCCGCCCTCGCGGCACTGGTTGCTCCGGCCCACGCCGTGTTCCTCGACGCAAAGCTCGAGTCGGAACTCATCGATCTCGATGCCGCCGACGCCGCGGAACTGCTCGCGTCCACCGGACAGGACGAGAGCGGACTCAACCAGCTCGCCCGCATCGGTTTCGACACCCTGGGGCTGCAGACGTACCTCACCGCCGGCCCCAAGGAAACCCGCGCCTGGACGATCCCGAAGGGTGCCAAGGCGCCCCAGGCCGCCGGCGTCATCCACACCGACTTCGAAAAGGGATTCATCAAGGCCGAGGTCATCGGATTCGATGACCTGGTCGAGACCGGTTCCATCGCCGAGGCACGCGCCAAGGGCAAGGCCCGCATCGAGGGCAAGGAATACGTGATGCAGGACGGCGACGTCGTGGAGTTCCGCTTCAACAACTAACGAAGGATTCATCGTGCCTGTCATCGCCATCATCGGAGCTGGACCTGGACTGGGCGCAGCAGTTGCGCGGAAGTTCGGGCGCGAAGGGTTCTCGATCGCCCTCATCTCGAGGAATCAGTCGAAGCTCGACCTCCTGGCCTCCGAGCTCACCGCCGATGGGCTGACTGCACGCGGCTACTCCGCGGATGTCTTGATACCCGCAGAGCTGGAAGTCGCGCTTGCAACGGCCGCGTCGGAGCTGGGAACCATCACCGTGCTGCAGTACAGCCCACTCCCGTCGAGGGATTACCTGAAGCCGGTTCTCGAGCTGACTCCGGAGCTGGCGCGCGAAGCCTTGAGTTTCTCGGCGCTTGGTCTCATTCATGCGGTGCGCGCTGTGCTTCCCGCGATGCAGGCGGATGGAAGCGGCAGCATCATCCTCATCAACGGCGGAACGTCCGTGAAGGCTCGCGCCGGTTTTGCGGGCACCTCCGTCGCCTTCCCCGCCGAGAGCGCCTACGGCGAAATGCTGCACGACGCGCTTGAGGATGAAGGAATTCGCGTGAGCCAGCTGGTGATCCCGGGTGGCATTCCCCAGCTTCAACTACCCAACGGAATTGACGATGTGGCCGATCGCATCTGGCATCTTCACGTCGACACGGGACCATTCCGCACAATGCTCATCCCTCTGGAAGACGGCAGGGAATAGCCGTCCTGGCGGTGGAACAATAGTGGGATGACGTTGAACATCACCGGCGATACCGAAGCCGACGCCCTGCTCAGTGACAACCCATTCGCGTTGATGTTGGGCATGCTGCTCGATCAGCAGGTGACGATGGAAAGCGCCTTCGCGGGACCGCTGAAGATCCTGCAGCGCACCGGTGGCATCGATCCGGCGTCCGTTGCCGGATACGACCCAGAGAAAATGGTCGCGGCGTTTCAGGAGACGCCCGCAGCGCATCGGTATCCCGGCTCGATGGCCGGACGCGCTCAGGCTCTCGCCCAGGCAATCGTGGATGACTGGAATGGCGACACCACGAGTATCTGGAACACGGGCGATCCCGACGGGGCCGAGATCCGTCGCCGACTGCTGAAACTCCCCGGCTTCGGCGAGCAGAAAGCGAAGATCTTCCTCGCGCTGCTCGGAAAGCAGCGCGGAGTGACGGCATCAGGCTGGCGTGAGGCATCCGCCCCCTATGGCGAACAGGGCTCGTACCGCTCTGTCGCCGACATCATCGATGCCGATTCGCTTGCCAAGGTGCGCGAAACCAAGCAGGCTGCAAAGGCTGCCGCCAAGAAGAAGTAACCGTGAGCTCGGACTCGATCGACGTTGACGTCGGCCTCGTGCGGAGGCTCGTCGCGAACCAGTTTCCGTATTGGGCGGACCTGCCGATTCGGGCGGTGGCGAACGACGGGTGGGACAACCGCACGTTTCGTTTGGGAGAGCGGATGTCGGTGCGAGTGCCGAGTGCGCTCGGGTACGGCGAACAGGTGCAGAAGGAACAACGGTGGTTGCCGGTGCTCGGACCGCAGCTGCCGCTGCCCATCCCGGTGCCGCTGGCGGTCGGGCAGCCCAGCTTCGAGTACCCGATGCGGTGGTCGGTGTACCAATGGCTGGAGGGGGAGATCTCGCGTAATGCTGTTATCCACGACCTGGCCGGATTCGCGACTGACCTCGCACGGTTTCTGGTTGCCCTGGCGAAAATCGACTCGACGGACGGCCCCGGACCGGGTACACACAACTTCCATCGCGGTGGCGACCTGCGGGTGTACGACGAACAGACCCGGCGGGCGCTGGAGATCCTCGACGGGTCGATCGATGCGGCCGGTGCCCGGGAGGTGTGGGAGCAGGCGCTCGATGCGACGTGGACGGGCTCGCCGGTGTGGTTCCACGGTGACGTGAGCGACGGCAACCTGCTCGTCACCGACGGCACCCTGAGCGCTGTCATCGACTTCGGCACGTGCGGCGTCGGAGATCCGGCGTGCGATCTGGTGATCGCATGGACCATGTTTTCGGGCGAGAGCCGCGACGCCTTCACCGCGGCGCGGGCGGTGGATGACGCGATGTGGGCGAGGGGTCGCGGATGGGCGATCTGGAAGGCACTGATCGTGGCGGCGGGACTCGCCGGGACGAACTCGCCCGCGGGTGGGAGCTCCCGTCGCGTGATCGAGCGGGTCATTGCGGACCATCGACGGACGACGTGATCGAGGCTGGTCGCAGCGATGCGTAACATGTAACAATGGAGTCATGGCAGCGAATGATCGGGTTCAAGCCCACCGAGCGCGGATGCGGGCACGGGGCTACCGCCTGGTGCAGACGTGGGTACCTGACGTGCGATCAAGTGCATTCGCCGAGGAAGCACGGCGGCAATCTCGCACCATCGCTGCAGCAGAAAATTTGCATGACGACCAATCCTTCGTCGAGGCAGTCTCAGTCGAATGGGATGAGTGATCCGGGGAGAGATATGGACGGTGGCTGGCGGCGTCTATTCGTCCAAGCCGCGTCCCGCAGTGATCCTGCAAGATAACCTGTTCAGCGATTTGGCTTCTGTCACCGTGTGCCCGATGACCTCGGGTGATGTCGACGCGCCACTCATGCGTCTGACAGTCCCGTCCGACGACGTCTCGGGTCTGGATGCAACGAGCTTCGTGATGGTCGACAAGATCACCACGGTGCGGCGAGCCAATGTCGCTCAGAAGGTCGGAAAGCTGACGCCTGCCCAGATGCTTGACCTTGAACGCATGGTGCTGGTCTTCCTCGGACTTGCCGACTAACCATCGTGCGCCAGCCGAACGAACCTGCGAAGGAAGGAACCCGATGACCATCGCCATTGTGGTGTGCGGAGCCCTCGGTGCATGGCTGCTGCTGGCCGGACCTCTGTACCAGGCGGCCCTAGAACTGCGCGAGCAGGAGGTCGACCGCGACGGCATTGAGGCCGTCAGCTCGACGGTTGCGGCGGCCGACCCGGTCTCCCCGTGGTGGTGGTTGCTGCCGCCCGTTGCGTATATCCTCCATCAGCGGTCAGCCCGCGAGCATCGGCGTGCCCTCATGGAGGCAATGGGGCCCGACCAGATCCGCCAGACGGTGGAATTCCTCAACAAGGCAAACGGCTGGCTGATCGTCGCCGCCGGTGCGTTCCTGATCGCGGTGAAGGAGACCTACGAGCTCGTCGAACTGGTGGAGTGGCCCATTGCCGTGTTCTGGGTGCTCGTGGTGGTGCTGCCGCTGATCTGTTTCGCCTACGTGATCTTCCGGTTTGCGTGGACCGGGCGAATGCTGCGCAAGGACGAAGACGTCGTCGCCGACCGAATCAGGCGCAGGGACGGGTCATCCACCCGCCCGGCTCGACCCGAACGGCGATCGCGACGTCCCTGACCCTCTGCGGCGCTTAGCGCTTGCGGGAAGCGCGCCACGCGCGCCAGGCGCTCGTCGACCAGAGCGCCCAGAGAACGAGGAGCGGCTGGAACAGGAGACGGATGCCCCGGGCCGCGTCGGTATCCAGGTTGAACGAGTTCGTGCGGGTGACCAACTGCGAGATGTTGCCGGGGAAGATGGCGACGAAGAACGTGGCAACGATCCAGCCGACGATCGTGCGTCGGCTCTTGGGAACGACGATGAGGGCGGATCCGAGGGCGATCTCCACCACGCCGGACGCCACAACGACGTTGTCCTTGCTGAGGATGGGGATCCAGTTCGGCACCTGCGCCTGGAAGGCTTCCCGCTGCGTGGTGAGATGGCCGATGCCCGCCACCACCAGAACTGCTCCCAGAGCGATGCGGCCGATGGTGCGGGGGACTGAGCGTGGGGTCTTCGTTGCCATTCCTGATTGTCGCACCCCCGACTGCGAGTTCTATCCCGGGATTCCCCGCACGAGTTCCTTCGCGAGTTCCTCGCTGATGTCGGTGGGAACCTCGACGTCGACGGCGAGGGCCTGGATGGCACGGCTGAAGTAATTCCGGGCCGCCGCGGCAAGCGCGATATTGACGATCTCCGTGTCGCTGAACCCAAAGTCGCGCAGTTCGAGGCTGTCGATGTTGGTCATGCCCGAGGAGTTGGTGCTCACCTTCTCGGCAAACGCCATCATCGCGACATCCGCGTCCGATAATCCGGCCGAGCGATAGTCGTGGGCGATCCGGATCAATTGGTCCTCATCGAAGAAGCGAAGCGACTTACGCCCGTGCGCGAGGCGGCAGTGTCGCGACCCAACGCCGAGCGCGGCGGCGAGGGTCACGAGTTCGTAGCGACGTTTGTCCATGGTGTGAGCGATCGCACCGATGAGCTTCTCCCACGCGTCGTAGGCCTCCATATTGAGCGCGAGCACCTTCGAGTGCGCCGCTACGAATCCCTGATCGTCTATGTCGTCCGCGTAGAGCCGGGCTACGTCACCCGTCGCTTCGTCCTCGGGAATGGTGGTGATTACCGTCATTGTCGACCGCCCTGTCGTCATTCGTCGCATCCACCGTGGCACTGCCGATCCTGGCGCACCAGATGGGCGTCCGACGGACTCAGGACGGGTCGGTCCAGCGCTGGCCCCAACTGACGAGCGGCTGCAGCGAACCCAGAAGGTCCGCGCCGCGGGGGGTGAGTTCGTAGCGAACCTGCACGGGGATCGAGGCGATGACCTCGCGGGTGAGCAGGCCCGATGCCTCGAGTTCCTTGAGGCGCTGTGCGAGCAGCCGGTCGGAGAGCCCATCGACCGCGGCGACGATCTCGCTGAACCGGGTGGCGCCGCGAGCGATGGCGAGCAGGATGCCGGAGTTCCAGCGTTTGCCCACGAGCTCGACCGACGACAGGAAGCGACGGCACTCGTCGTCGTTGATGCGGTGGATGTCGGTATCGCGAGGGTGCGCGGACGGCTGCGTTGTGGTCACTTACCCATAGTAAGTCACTAACGCGGTGTTTGTGTGCTCGCGCGGGAGGATGCAGAGTTGACCCATGCCCGATTACGGTTTGCCCCTGCTCTTTGGAACGTTTATCACCCCGACCAACCGGAACCCGCAGGCCGCGGTCGATCTGGCAATCGTGAGCGAAGAGGTGGGGTTCGACCTCGTCACTTTCCAGGACCACCCGTACCAGCCGGCCTTCCTCGACACCTGGACCCTGATGACCTGGGTGGCGGCACAGACGGAATCCATCCACATCGCGCCCAATGTGCTGAGCACGCCGCTGCGTCCCCCGGCCGTGACCGCCCGGGCCGCCGCGAGCCTCGATCTGCTCTCCGGCGGCCGGTTCGATCTCGCCCTCGGCGCCGGCGCCTTCTGGGACGCCATCGAGGGCATGGGCGGCCGACGCCTGACCGCGGGCCAGGCCGTGGATGCGCTCAGCGAGGCGATCGACGTCATCCGCGGAATCTGGAGCGTGGATGACCGTGCCCCGCTGCGCATCGATGGTGACTACTACCGGTTGGCCGGCGCCAAGCGTGGCCCGGCTCCCGCACACGAGATGCCCATCTGGGTGGGGGCATACAAGCCGCGGATGCTGCGGCTGACCGGACGCAAGGCCGACGGCTGGTTGCCCTCTCTCGGCTACATGAAACCCGGGGACTTTGCCGCGGGCAACGCGATCATCGATGAGGCAGCAATCGCGGCAGGCCGCGCCCCGAGCGACATCCGCCGTCTCGCCAACATTGGGGGACAATTCGCCGCCGCCGGGCAGGGCTTCCTCGTCGGACCGCCCGCCCAGTGGGTCGAGGAACTCCTTCCTTATGCGCTGGACGACGGTGTGGGAACCTTCATCGTGTCGACGGATGATCCGGGCACCATGCAGCGCTTCGCCGACGAGGTGGCACCCGCCCTGCGTGAGGCGGTCGCGGCTGAGCGGCGCTCGCGGGGAACGGTGGAGCGGGGCATCCGCTCGTCCATCGCCCTGTCCAAGCGGCGCGATGGAATCGACTACGACGCCATCCCCGCGTCGCTGGCCGCGGCGGCCGTCGAACCCGGCGATGTCGGGTTCTCGAAGGTGCGCTCCACCTATATGCGCGGTGGGTCTCCTGGACTCGTGCTGCGCGTCGGGTCGGCCGAGGAGGTGGTCGAGGCGCTCGCGTTCGCGCGGTCGCAACCCGTGGCGCTCGCCGTACGCAGCGGCGGTCACGGCATCAGCGGCCGCTCCACCAACGATGGCGGGATCGTCATTGACCTGGCGGGACTGAACTCCATCGAGGTCATCGACGAGCGGGCCCGGCGCGTGCGCATTGGACCCGGCGCCCGCTGGATGGACGTCGCCGCGGTGCTGGGCGAGCGCGGCTGGGCGCTGAGCTCGGGCGACTACGGCGGGGTCGGGGTCGGCGGGCTCGCGACGGCGGGCGGAATCGGATGGCTCGTGCGCGAGCACGGCCTCACCATCGACCACCTCCGCAGCGTCGAGATGGTGCTCGCCGATGGTTCCTTCGTGCACGCCGACGCCGAGCAGAACACCGATCTGTTCTGGGCCGTGCGCGGGGCCGGAGCAAACTTCGGCATCGTCACCTCGTTCGAGTTCGAGGTGGACGACATCGGCGACGTCGGCTGGGCGCAGCTCGCTTTCGACGCGAGCGACACCGCGGGCTTCCTCGAGGGCTGGGGAGCCGAGGTCGAGGCCGCGCCGCGCGACCTCACGAGCTTCCTCATCATGGGACCGCCCCGCGCCGGGCAACCGCACGTCGCCCAGGTGATGGCGGTCGTCGACTCCGACCAGCCCGAGACCATCATCGAGCGGTTGCAGCCCCTCGCCAACCTTGCGCCACTGCTCGACCAGACGGTGCAGCTGAAGTCCTACGCCGCCATCATGGCCAACTCGCAGGGAGGCGACCACACCGGCCAGGGCGAACCCATCGCGCGCTCCGGTCTGCTCGACCACATCACTCCCGAGTTCGCCGCTGCGGCGGAACGCATGCTGGCAACGGGGGAGGTCTACTTCTTTCAGATCCGCGCGGTGGGAGGTGCGGTGGCGGATGTCCCGGCCGACGCGACCGCGTACGGCAACCGTTCCGCCAACTTCTCGGTCGTCGCGTTCGGATCGCACCCGCAGGTGATGGACCGGCTCTGGGCCGACATGCACGCGCACTTTGACGGGCTGTACCTGAGCTTCGAGACGGACCAGCACCACGACCGCCTCGCCGACGCGTTCCCGCCAGCAACGATCGCCCGACTGCGCGAGCTCAAGGTGCGGTTCGACCCCGACAACGTCTTCCGCGACAATTTCAACATCACGCCCCTTCAGGTTCACGGCTAGAGGCCGGCCGCTAAGCTCCGGGTAACCACGACGAACAGGGGCACGAAATGGCACGAGAGCGACTCCCGCGGCCGGATCGCCCACGCAAGCCCGGCTTTCTCGATGACATGCCTGTTCCGCCAGCGGCGCCCGTCGACACCACCGGTGAGCCCGGCCGAGCGTCCGATCACCTGTCGTCTCTCGGCGAGGGCCCCGGTCAGACGCCGCTCGAAGACGTCATCCCCGGAGCGATATTGGTCCTGGTCGCGGCCATGGCCCTTCCCATCGTCGCCATCGCCGCGTTCTTCCCCGGAACGCCTGTGGCGATACCGGCGGTCTTTCTCCCGGTCGGACTTGTCTTCCTGATCCTCGGCATTTGGCTCATTCGGCGTGGAGCCAAACGATGGGCCTGGCGCAAGGCGAATGTGCACCTCACCGGTGGCCGCTACCTCCGTCCGTGGGAGAAGACTCCCGACTCGTACTGACGAGCGCGAACCAGCCTCGAACTGGGGGTAGAACTTGTCGTTTGCTCAATCTGGCCGCGGTTAGGCTCCTCTAAGTCGACGAATAACACGGTTTGAGTCGCAGATTCTGGGGGAATTCTTATGATGTATACGAAACATCTTCTTCGTACGGCGTCGGTGCTGCTTCTCAGCGCTGCACTGATCGTGCCCGCCCAGGTGTCGGCATCCGCTGACACCGTGGTTCACACCACCGCGGCCTCGCCGGTGACACATATTCTCGCGTCGACGAAGGCGTTCTCGAAGGCACCGGTGCCCAAGGTTACCGGCGTCCGTCAGGTCGGCAAGGCGCTCACCGCCGTCGCGGGCACGTGGAAGTCCAAGCCCACCACCCTCCGCTACCAGTGGACGCGCAATGGCAAGCCCATCGCGCACGCCACCGCCAAGACCTACACGCTCGGTGCGGCCGACGGCGGCACCCGCGTCGGCGTCGTTGTGACGGCCAAGCGCTCCGGCTACAAGACCACCTCCCGCACCTCCGCGGTGTCGGTCATCGCCCTCGCGACCTTCGTCAAGGCGACCCGCCCGATCGCGTCCGGTGACGCCGTCTACGGACACACCCTGCAGGTGTACCTCGGTGCGTGGAGCCCCGCTCCCATCGCGAGCTATCAGTGGAAGAGCGCGGGCAAGCCGATTGCCGGTGCCACCCGAGCCAGCTACACCGTCGCCAAGACCGATGTCGGTCACCAGATCACGGTGACAGTGACGGGCAAGCGCGCCGGCTACAATACCGTCGTCGCCACGTCGGTCGGCACCAAGGTCGTTCCCGCCATTCAGGCACCGTCGACCACCGTCCCCGCCGACTCCGAGAGCCTGGTGAACGTCGATATCGTTCCCGGAACATACATTGCTACGTCCGGCACGGTCGACTGCGAGTGGGAGCGGTACTCCCGAAACCAAGACGAGCTCGGATACGGCTTCGGACCCGGCCAGCGCATCGTAACGATCTCGGCCAGTGACTACGAGTTCTACAGCGATGGCTGTGGCACGTGGACTCCCATCGCCAACGTCGCGCTGACAGCGCTGACGACCATCCCCGACGGTGGCGCATTCGCGGTCGGCTCGCAGGTGCAGCCCGGCGAGTACACGGCACCCAACCCGCTCGGGACCTGCTACTGGTCGCTGTACTCCGATTACTCCGGTAGCGAAGACAGCTGGATCGATTACGACTATCCCGAATCGGCGAACGTCACCGTTCGGGTGCCGGCGAATGCCGCCCTGTTCGAGGTCGATGGTTGTGGTCCCTGGACCCGCATCGCGGACTAGCGACAATTTCTGATGATGTATTCGAGACGTCTTCTTCGTACCGCGGCGGTGCTGCTGCTCAGCGCCGCCCTGGTCGTGCCCGCACAGGCGTCCGCGTCGGCCCAGACCGTGGTTCACACCGCGGCAGCGTCGCCGGTTTCGCACGTTTTCGCCTCCACGAAGGCGTTCTCGAAAGCACCCGTGCCGAAGGTGACCGGTGTCGGCCAGGTCGGCAAGGTGATCACCGCTGTGGCCGGAACGTGGAAATCCAAGCCCACCACGCTCCGCTACCAGTGGATGCGCAACGGCAAGCCGATTGCCCACGCTACGGGTAGGGCATACAAGCTCGTCGCGGCCGACGGCGGTACCCGAGTCGGCGTCGTCGTAACGGGCACGAGGCCTGGGTACAAGACCACGTCCCGCACCTCCGCGGTGACGGTCATTGCCCTCGCGAGCTTCATCAGGGTGAGCCATCCCATCGTGTATGGCGAAGTGCGGTATGGCCACACCCTGCGGGTGTACCTCGACGCGTGGACTCCGGCCCCCATCGCGAGCTACCAGTGGAAGAGCGCCGGCAAGCCGATTGCGGGTGCTACCCGTGCGAGCTACACGATCGCGAAAACCGACGTGGGCCACCAGATCACCGTGACGGTGACGGGCAAGCGCCCCGGGTACAAGACCGTCCTGGCGACCTCGGTCGGCACCCAGCGCGTGCCGGCAATTGTTCCGCCTGCCGCGGGCATGGCGCGCGACGGCGAGTACCTCGTGGGCGTCGACGTCATTCCAGGCACGTATGTGGCGCGGTCGTCTGGCGTGAACTGCTCGTGGTACCGCCTCGGTCGCGATACCGACTATGACTACCTCGGCCAGGGCGCTGCACCGGGCCAGGCGATCGTTACCATCGCCGCGTCAGACGTGTATTTCCAAACCGACGGCTGTGGCAGCTGGGTCCCGATCGCAGACGTTCCGTTCACCGTCATGGATTCCATTACCGTGGATGGCGAGTTGGCCGTCCACGCGCAGGTCATCCCCGGCGTCTACACGACGACAAACCCGTTCGGCGGCTGCCTGTGGGAGACGTATTCGGACTTCTCTGGAAGCGACGAAAGCTACGTGGACGGCGGCTACAGCTACGACCCCACCGTCGTCGCGACCATCAATCCGACCGACGCGGCCTTCGAAACCGACGGCTGCGGCACCTGGACGCGCATTTCCGACTAGTTGCTCACGAAGTACCCCGAGATTTCGAGTGGAATCCCGGGGCACTTCGTCGTCAGGCGCGCTGCGTCTGCGATCGATGCGGCAGCCCTGAACCCGTCTCGAGGATCGCCAGCGGCTTCGGCGCGGGTCAGAGGATTGTCACCATCTCACTGTGGGACCAGGGTTTCAGCACCCACGGCTGTGGAGCCTGCACGCCCATCGCGTCGGTGCCCTTCAGCATGTCCACGTCGGTGGCAGCCAGCGGGGTGTTCGCCGTGCACTCACAACTCGCGCCCGGGTATTACTCGACTCGCACTGCACAACCACCGACTGTGGTGTCTGGGACCTGGTCGACCAATAAGGCCTAGCGGCCCTGGCGCTGTTTTTTCGGTCGCGGCGCGCCCTTGACCGCGGGGGCGCGTCCCTTGCCCTTGGACGCCTTGGCCTTGCCGCCGGCGTTCTGCTTGGGCTTCTCGGGCTCGGGCGCCTCGGCCAATTCGATGCGGGCGGCCTTCAGAAGCGCGTTGCCGGCCTTGGTCAGCGTGGTGGTTTCCGCGTTGCGGTTGAAGAGCGCTTCGCCGAGTTCCGTCTCGAGTTTCTCGACCGACGAACTGAGCTTGGCGCGGGAGATGTTGAGCTGCTCTGCCGCGCGAGCGAAGTGCAACTCCTCGGCGACGGCGACAAAATGCCGTAGGAGGGTGATGTTCACGGGCAGCCTTTCGTTACGTGCGCGCGAGTCGCGTACGCACTCACAGGGTATCCGGGATGTGCCGGTGGCCGGGCGGACCAGTGAGAACATTGACCCATGACCGCAACACTGGTGGCCAAGGGCCTTGCCGGAGGCTACGCCCATCGCACCCTCTTTGATTCCCTCGATCTGACCGTTGCCCCCGGGGACGTCGTCGGCGTCGTCGGGGTGAACGGCGCGGGCAAGTCCACCCTGCTGCGTCTGCTCGCCGGCGTCGCCGAACCACAGGCGGGCACCATCAGCCTCAGCCCCGCGGACGCCTTCGTCGGCTGGCTCCCGCAGGAACACGAACGACTCGACGGCGAGACGGTCGGCCAGTACATCGCGCGCCGCACCGGCTGCGCCGAAACGACGAGGGAAATGGATGCCGCGGCGGCAGCGCTCGGGGACCTCGATCCCACCCCGCGCCCGGACGGCCTCGACCCCAGTGATGTCTACTCGATCGCGTTAGACCGGTGGCTGGCGAGCGGCGCCGCGGACCTCGACGAGCGGCTGCCCATCGTGCTCGCCGATCTCGGCCTGGAACTCGGATCGTCCGTGGCCGAAGACGCCCTGATGACCTCCCTGTCCGGTGGTCAGGCGGCGCGCGTGGGACTCGCGGCTCTCCTGCTGTCACGATTCGACATCGTGCTGCTGGATGAGCCCACGAACGACCTGGACCTCGACGGCCTCGAGCGACTCGAGTCCTTCGTGCGGGGTCTTCGGGGCGGAGTCATCCTCGTCAGTCACGATCGCGAATTTCTCGCCCGCTGCGTGACCCGTGTGCTGGAGCTCGACCTGGCCCAGGGCACCAATCGCGTGTTCGGCGGAGGGTACGACTCCTATCTCGAGGAGCGCGAGACCGCGCGGCGGCACAAGCGCGAGGAGTACGACGAGTTCGCCGACAAGAAGGCGGATCTCATCGGGCGCGCCCGCGTGCAGCGCGAGTGGTCGAGCCAGGGCGTGCGCAACGCGATGAAAAAGTCTCCCGACAACGACAAGATCCGTCGCAAGGCCTCCATGGAGTCCAGCGAGAAGCAGGGCCAGAAGGTGCGGCAGATGGAGAGCCGCATCGCGCGGCTCGAGGAGGTCGACGAACCCCGCAAGGAATGGCAGCTCGAGTTCACCATTGGTGCTGCGCCCCGGTCGAGCACCGTCGTGTCGACGCTCAGCGCGGCAGTCTTCCGCCAGGGGGACTTCACTCTCGGGCCGGTCTCGCTGCAGGTCAACGCGGGTGAACGTATTGGCATTACCGGCCCGAACGGGGCGGGAAAGTCCACGCTGTTGCGCGCCCTGCTCGGGAGGCAGGCCGCCGACGAGGGCATCGCGAACCTCGGTACGAGCGTGCGCATCGGTGAAATCGACCAGGCGCGCTCGCTGCTCGCCGGCGACCGGCCGCTGTCGGTGAGTTTCGAGGAGCTCGTTCCGGACTGGCCGATCGCGGAGGTGCGCACCCTTCTGGCGAAGTTCGGTCTGAAGGCCGATCACGTCAACCGCTCGGTGGACGAGCTGTCGCCGGGGGAGCGCACCCGTGCGGGACTCGCGCTGCTGCAGGCCCGTGGCATCAACCTGCTGGTGCTCGACGAACCGACCAACCATCTCGACCTCGCCGCGATCGAGCAGCTCGAGCAGGCACTCGACTCCTACGAGGGCACCCTGCTGCTGGTCACCCACGACCGTCGGATGCTCGAGAACGTGTCCCTCGACCGCCAGTTGCGCGTCGAGAACGGTCGGGTCACCGAACTCTGACCCGCGGCCGGCGCCACCACCGGCGAATTCGCAGCCCGCATCGCTTGGCCCCCGTGCCCGGGCATGGTTCGCTAAGTGGATGACGGATATGCCGATGTTTCCCCTCGGGTCAGTTCTCTTCCCCTATATGCCGTTGCACCTGCGCGTCTTCGAGGAGCGCTACCTCGTGATGCTCTCCCGCATTCTCACCGAGGAGCCGGCCGAATTCGGCGTCGTGCTCATTGAACGCGGTCAGGAGGTCGGCGGCGGCGAACACCGCTTCCCCTTCGGCACCGTCGCCCAGATTACCGAGCTCGAGGGCGCGGAAGGCTTCGTTGGAGTCGTCGCCCAGGGCGACAGGCGCATCGAAGTCACCGAGTGGAAGGACGAGGACCCGCACCCGCAGGCTCTCGTACGCGAACTGCCCGAGCTCGAATGGAACGACGTGCTGCTTCCCCTGCGCGAGCAGGCCGAACTGGCCGTGCGGCGCAGCCTGGCGATGGCAAGCGAATTCACCGAGCTGCAATGGGCACCGGATGTCGCGCTCTCCGACGATCCCGTCGCCGCAGCGTGGCAACTCGCCGCCATCGCACCCCTGAACCAGCTCGACCAGGTCGATCTCTTGCGCTCGAGCACCATGGGCGGGCTGCTGCGGTCGATCTTGGACTACTCGCTCGCGGCGAGCGAATCGTTTCAGGCGGTCTGGCCCGGCGACGACGGGGATGACCTCGACGAAGACCTCGATCCCGGTTCGGACCCGGACGAGGATCGCGGCTAGGCACCCCGCGCGGAGGCGTGGGCGGCGACGCGCAACAGCGGCCCATCGGCGGCGGGCGCTCCAAGTTCATCGAGCATCTCGAGGTCGTCGAGCGTGCGCTCGAGATGGGGGCGCAGCCGCGTGGCATCCCGAAGTCCCACCGACCGCACCGTGATGTAGGGCGCAAAATCGCGCTCAATCAGGTCGGTGAAGCCGTCATAGGGTTCGGCGATGTCGGCGCCAATCATGGCGATGAAGCACTCGCGGCGGCGACGCAGCCGGCACAGCCCGGTGACCTGGTCGATCATGAGATACGGCAGCGCGGCGCCGTGCGGATCTGTCTGCACCACGTCACCCGGTGCGAACAGTGCCCACCAGAGCAGTGGCGGCAGGTTGGTGGCGTGCAGCCGGGGCTCCGGGCCCGGTGTCTCGGACAGCAGGGGCCGGTCGGAGCTGCTCAATTCGACTTGGTAACTCATCGTGGCCTCCCAACGTCCACCCCCAGCTTCGCAGAAAGCGGGGGCGGAGCGAACGATTTCTCACCGATGTCACGGGCGGCCAGACCCCGAACGGGGGAGTAGGCCGACCGGTCGTACGCGGATAGCTTTACCCCGAGCGCACGAGGGAAGTAGCAATGAAGCTGAAGATCGTCATCATTACAGTCGCGTCGGTTGTTGCGCTGGGAGTGATGCCCATGCAGGCCGCGACCGCCGCGCCCGTGGCATCCACCTCTGTTGCGTCCGTATCGGCGAAGGCCCACCTGACCGCCGGCGCAAAGCTCTTCGCGAACTGCACCGCGCTCAACAAGACGTACAAGCACGGCGTCGGTAAGAAGGGCGCAAAGGACAAGGTGAGCGGCAAGTCAAAGCCCGTAACCAACTTCAAGGTCGACAACGCGCTGTACTCGGCGAACAAGAAGTCCGACCGCGATGGCGACGGCGTCGCCTGTGAGAAGCGTTAGTCTTCTGAGCTGAGGTCTCGCCGCGGGCGGGAGGTCGGGCGCTGGATGTGCCCGGTCCGCTCCCTGCGAAAGGCGTGCTGCGTGAAACGGTCACCACTGGCGTGGATTCTGGTGCTGGTTGTCGTGATCGTCGGAGGCATCGGCGCCGCCATCGGTACGGCGTCGAGCCGCGTAGCGCCGGAAGCTCTTCCGTCCGTGTCGGTGACGCCGTTTGCCCCGGCGCCCGATGCGACGATGGTGCCCGACCCGTCGGCCGCCCCTTCGCTACCCCTCACGATTCTCGCCTACCCCGATGCGGCGCAGGCGCTGACGGATCTGGCCGGGATCCCGGTCAAGGGCCGGGCGCCGAAGACGGGCTACGACCGCGTCGGCGACTTCGGCACCGCGTGGAAGGACGTCGACCACAACGGGTGCGACACCCGCAACGACATCCTCGCCCGCGATCTGACGAGCGCCGAGTTGTCAGGACCGTGCAAGGTCATCAGTGGTGTGCTTGCCGACCCCTACACCGCAAAGACCATTCATTTTGTGCGCGGCAACACCACATCCACGCTCGTACAGATCGACCACATGGTGGCGTTGTCCAACGCCTGGCAGACCGGGGCGCAACAGCTCACCCAGGACCAGCGGGTCGCTCTCGCCAATGACCCGGTCAACCTGATGGCGGTGGACGGAGCAACCAACTCGTCCAAGGGGGACGGCGACACCGCCACCTGGCTGCCGCCGAACAAGGCAATCCGCTGCACGTATGTATCCCGCCAGGTCACCGTCAAGGCGAAGTACCACCTCTGGGTTACAGCGGCCGAGCACGACGCGATGGTGCGCATCCTCGGCGCCTGCTGACGGCAAGCCCGCGCACCTTCGGCGAGACTGGATGCATGCCCGAATACCGCATCGACCATGTCTCCTACGATGATCCGCGTGCTGCCGAAATGCGGGAGGCAATGGACGTCGAGCTCTTTGCCCTGTACGCCACGCCCGAACAGCCGGTGATGGACGACGCCACGCTGGCCGCCCTCGAGATCGACCCCGCCACCATGGTGAGCACGCTGCTGGTCATCGGACCGGACGGCGCGGTGGTCGGACACGCCGCACTGCGTCACCTCGACGACGAGTGGGAGATGAAGCGCGTCGTCGTCGACAGCGCCCACCGCGGAGCGGGGCTGGCAAAGCGACTCGTCGCCCAGATCGAGGCAGACGCCCGCGGCATGGGCGCTCGCCGACTCATCCTGCACACCGGAGGCCTCCAGCCCGCTGCCGAGGCGCTCTATTCGGGGTTGGGCTACGAGCCGATCCCGGTCTACGAGCCGTACGCCTCGGTAATGCCCGCCTCGAAGTGCTTCGCGAAGACCCTCGGCTAACGCGCACGGGCGCATACCTCTTAATAGGGAGCTTCGAGCCGACGCGGAAACCGTCACCCGCGTGAAACACGGCGCTTGCTAGGCTTGGCGCACAATTGAACATCGGGCCACGAACGCGATGCGGGAGAGCCGGACGACACCAGTCCGGCACCGAAGGAGCAAGCCTCCCCGCCAATCTCTCAGGTACATGTACCGCATCGAACTGGCCGCTCTGAAAAGTGGATGACGCGAGCCGTCGTTCCGCCGAAGGTGAAAGCACGATCCGTGCGAAACTCTCAGGCTCATGACAGAGGGGGAGTTTCATCCATAGCCCATGCGCCAGGAGAACTCCGTGTCCGAAGAGAACGACCCCTCGACAGAAGAACGTCTGTCCCCGCTGCACTCCGTGCACGTGAAGGCCGGTGCCAGCTTCACCGACTTCGCCGGATGGCAGATGCCGGTCAGCTATGGCTCCGACCTCGCCGAGCACCACGCCGTCCGCACCGCCGCCGGCCTGTTCGACCTCTCCCACATGGGTGAGATCTTCGTCGTCGGACCGGAAGCAGCCCAGGCCCTCGACTACGCCCTTGCCGGCAAGATTTCCGCCACCGCCGTTGGGCAGGCGAAGTACAGCCTGCTCCTCTCGCGAAGCGGCGGCATCGTCGATGACCTCGTCACCTACCGCACCGGCGAGGACCGCTTCGTCGTGGTGGCCAACGCCTCCAACCGCGAGGCCGTTGCTGCCGAGCTGCTGGAGCGCACCTCCCCGTTCGAGTGCGACGTCTTTGACGCGAGTGACGACATCGCGCTGATCGCGATCCAGGGCCCGAAGGCACTCGAGATTCTCAGCCAGGTCGACACCGTGCAGATCGACGGCCTCGCCGACATGAAGTACTACTGGTCGGCCCCCGGAAACTTCGGGGAGCGCGGTGAGCACGAACTGCTCGTCGCGCGCACCGGGTACACCGGCGAGGACGGCTTCGAGATCTACGTCGCTCCGGATGCCGCCATCGCGCTGTGGGACGCCATCATCGAGACCGGTGCCGGCAGCGGACTTGTTCCCGCCGGACTCGCCAGCCGCGACACCCTGCGCCTCGAGGCGGGCATGCCGCTGTACGGACACGAACTCGGCCTCGACACCTTCCCCGTGCAGGCAGGCCTCGGCCGCGTCGTCAACCTGAAGAAGGAAGGCGACTTCGTCGGCCGTGAAGCGGTCGAGGTCGGGCCTCCCGCTGACGCTCGCGTTCTCGTTGGCCTCACCACCGAGGGTCGTCGCGCCGGTCGCGCCGACTACTCCGTCTTCGCGTCGCAGTCCACCGACGATGACCCGATCGGCACCATCACCAGCGGCGCGCTGTCGCCCACCCTCGGCTACCCCGTAGCCATGGCCTACGTCGAGACTTCCGTCTCAGCCGTGGGAACCACCCTGTACATCGATGTTCGTGGCACCCGCGTGCCCGCGACCGTCGTATCCCTTCCCTTCTACAAGAGAGAATCACGCTGATGGCCGACAAGACAGAACTCCAGTACACCGCCGAGCACGAGTGGGTCCTCGTCGAGGGCACCACGGCGACCGTGGGCATCACCGAGTACGCCGCTGACAAGCTCGGCGATGTGGTGTTCGTCGACCTTCCCGCGGTGGGCTCCACCGTGGCATCCGGTGCCATCGTCGGAGAGATCGAGTCGACCAAGTCCGTCGGCGAGCTGTTCGCCCCGGTCAACGGCACCGTTCTCGAGGCCAACCAGGCCGTCGTCAACACTCCCGAGCTGGTCAACAGCGACCCGTTCGGTGAGGGCTGGCTCATCAAGGTCACCTTCGAATCGCTGCCCGCGCTGCTGACGTTCGACGAGTACTCCGCGCTGGTGGCCGAGTAATGGCGGGCACCTTCGGGCTTGAGGAGCGTTTCGCCGATCGCCACATCGGTACGGATGACGAGTCCCAGGCGGCCATGCTCGCCGTGGTCGGGTACGACACCGTCGAGCACATGGTCGAGGCGGCCGTGCCCGAGTCGATCGCCGTCGAGCCCATCAAGAATTCCCGCATCCCCGCGCCGGCCACGGAACGCCAGGCCCTCGCGGAGCTGCGCGTGCTCGGCGGGCACAACACCGTGCGTCGCTCGATGATTGGCCTCGGCTACTACGACACGATCACCCCGGCCGTCATCAAGCGGAACGTGCTTGAGAACCCGAGCTGGTACACGGCCTACACGCCGTACCAGCCCGAGATTAGCCAGGGTCGCCTCGAGGCGCTCATCAACTTCCAGACGATGATCTCCGACCTCACCGGCCTCTCGACAGCGAACGCATCCATGCTCGACGAGGGCACCGCCGTCGTCGAGGGCATGCTGCTCGCGCGCCGCGCCTCCAAATCGGCCTCGCACGCCTTCATCATCGACGCGGATGCCCTGCCCCAGACCAAGGCACTGCTCGTCAACCGTGCAGCTGCGGTGGGGATCGAGCTCGTCGAGCTTCCGCTGGCATCCACTTCTCCCTCCGACCTCCCCGATTCTTTCGGGGTCTTCGTGCAGTACCCGGGTGCTTCGGGCAATCTGTGGGATCCGACCGCGGTCATCGCGGCTGTGAAGGAGAAGGGCGGTCTCGCGGTCGCCGCCGCCGACCTCCTCGCCCTCACCCTCGTGAAGTCCCCGGGCGAACTGGGCGCGGACGTTGCCGTCGGCACCAGCCAGCGCTTTGGCGTTCCCATGGGCTTCGGCGGACCGCACGCCGGATACATGGCCGTGCGCGCCGGACTCGAACGCCAACTCCCCGGACGACTCGTCGGCGTCTCGCAGGACGCGGATGGGCACCCCGCCTACCGTCTCTCCCTGCAGGTGCGCGAGCAGCACATCCGCCGCGAAAAGGCGACGTCCAACATCTGCACCGCGCAGGTGCTGCTCGCCGTCATGGCGTCGATGTACGCCGTCTACCACGGCCCCATCGGGCTGCGTCGAATCGCCAACCGCGTGCACCAGAAGGCGCTGGCGTTTGCCCTGGCGCTGAAGGACGGCGGCTTCGAGCTCGAGAGTGACGAGTTCTTCGACACCCTGCGGGTGCGCGTTCCGGGCAAGGCCGACGCGATCCTCGCGGCGGCGATCGAGAAGAACATCACGCTGTACCGCGTGGACGCCGACACGGTGGGAATCAGCTTCGACGAGGCATCCACCGTCGACCTGCTCGACGACAACCTGCACGCGGACCTCTCGGGTGTCTTCGGGCTGGACACAGACAAGTTCTTCGTGAGCATGGCGGCGTTGCCTGACGCACTCGTGCGCGAGACCGAGTACCTCACGCACCCGGTGTTCAACACGCACCGCTCGGAGACGAGCATGATGCGCTACCTCAAGTACCTCGCCGACAAGGACTACGCGCTCGATCGCGGAATGATCCCGCTGGGGTCCTGCACGATGAAGCTGAACGCGGCCACCGAGATGGAATCCATCACCTGGCCCGAGTTCGCGAACATCCATCCGTTCGCACCGGCAGCCGACGTCGAGGGGTACCTCGTACTGATCTCGAACCTCGAGGGTTGGCTGGCCGAGGTCACCGGTTACGACAGCGTTTCCCTGCAGCCCAACGCGGGCAGCCAGGGTGAGCTCGCGGGGCTCCTGGCCATTCGTGGGTATCACCTCTCGCGGGGCGACACGCACCGCACGGTGTGCCTGATCCCGTCGAGCGCGCACGGCACCAACGCCGCCAGCGCCGTGCTTGCCGGCATGAAGGTCGTCGTTGTCGCCACCGATGAACTCGGCAACGTCGACGTCGATGACCTCAAGGCGAAGATCGAGCTGCACGCGGAGAATCTCGCGGCACTCATGATCACGTACCCGTCGACGCACGGCGTCTACGAGCACGAGGTCGCCACGATCTGCCGTCTGGTGCACGAGGCCGGCGGCCAGGTCTACGTCGACGGGGCCAACCTCAACGCCCTGCTCGGATACGCACGCTTCGGCGACTTCGGGGGCGACGTCTCGCACCTCAACCTCCACAAGACGTTCTGCATCCCGCACGGTGGCGGTGGACCTGGCGTCGGCCCCGTCGCTGCCAAGGCGCACCTCGCCCCGTTCCTGCCCGGACACCCGATGGCCCAGGCCTCACAGCACCCCGCATTCGACATGTACACAGGCCGCGCCGGCGATGTCGTGCACGGTGGTGGCCCCGTGAGCGCCGCGCCCTACGGAAGCCCGAGCATCCTGCCTATCAGCTGGGCATACGTGCGCATGATGGGTGCCGAGGGACTCAAGGCCGCCACCGGTGCCGCCGTCCTCGCGGCGAACTACGTGGCAGCGCGACTGCGCGACCACTACCCGGTGCTGTACGCAGGAGACAACGGACTCGTCGCCCACGAGTGCATCCTCGACCTGCGTCCGCTGACCGCGGCCACGGGAGTCTCCGTGGACGACGTCGCCAAGCGCCTCATCGACTACGGCTTCCACGCCCCGACGATGTCGTTCCCCGTGGCGGGCACCCTCATGGTCGAGCCCACCGAGAGCGAGGACCTCGTCGAGATTGACAGGTTCATCGACGCGATGATTGCGATCAAGCGGGAAGCGGATGACACGGCCGCGGGTCGCTGGCCTGCCGATGACAACCCGTTGCACGGTGCGCCGCACACCGCGCGCGCCGTCATCGTCGGGGAGTGGGATCACGCCTACACCCGCGAGGAAGCCGTCTACCCGATGAGCGCGCTCATCCGGGCCAAGTACTGGCCGCCCGTGCGCCGCATCGACAACGCGTACGGCGACCGCAACCTGGTGTGCGCGTGCCCGCCGATCGAGGCATTCGCCGAGTAATCCACACGAGGGTGCCGTCCGTCGTTTCTGCGACGGGCGGCGCCTTCGCGCGCGCTCAGTGCTTTGTCGCTTTTTCTGCCCCGATGCCGGTGAGGGAGCGCACCTCCATCTCGGCCGCGCGACTGTCGTCTTCGTGTCGGGTTCCGACGACACTGGCGAGCCAGCCGAGAAGGAATCCCAGCGGGATCGATACGATGCCGGGATTCGTCAGCGGGAACCACGAGAAATCGACGTTTTTAATGATGGATGTCTCGGCGCCCGACACCACGGGCGAGAACACGATCAGCACAAGAGCCGATCCGAGTCCGCCGTACATGCTCCAGAGGGCTCCCCGCGTGGTGAAGTTCTTCCAGAACAGGGAGTAGAGGATCGTCGGGAGGTTGGCGCTGGCCGCGATCGCGAACGCGAGCGCGACGAGGAACGCCACATTCTGCCCCTGCACCCCAATGCCGCCGGCGATGGCCAGAATGCCGATGATCACCACGGTGATGCGTGCCACCCGGACCTCGCCGTTCGGTGTGACCTCGCCCTTCTTGATCACGTTGGCGTAGACGTCATGCGCGAATGAGGTTGCCGCGGTGATGGTGAGTCCTGCGACCACCGCCAGGATCGTGGCAAAAGCGACGGCGGAGATGATGCCCAGCAGCACCGGGCCGCCCAGTTCGAAGGCGAGCTGCGGGGCCGCCGAGTTCACGCCTCCCGGAGCGGCGAGAATCGCGTCCTTCCCGATCAGGGCACCGGCGCCATACCCGAGCACGAGGGTGAAGAGATAGAAGATTCCGATTGCCCAGATGGCCCAGACGACGGACTTCCGTGCCTCCCGTGCCGTGGGCACCGTGTAGAACCGCATCAGCACGTGGGGGAGCCCCGCCGTTCCCAGCACGAGGGCGAGGGCCAGCGAGAGGAAGTCCAGTCGGCTGATGTCGGTGAGTCCGTACTGCACGCCGGGGCCGAGCACCGCAGCATCGGAGTTCGCCGCTGCCGCCCCGAGCAGGTCTGACAGGTTGAACCCATAGATGGCGAGCACCCAGCCGGTCATCACGGCGGCGCCCACGATCAGCAGGGCCGCCTTGATGATCTGCACCCAGGTGGTTCCCTTCATCCCGCCGATCAGCACGTAGATGATCATCAGGGCACCCACCACCGCGATCACGATGGACTGCCCGAGCGAGTCGTTAATGCCGAGCAGCAGCGACACAAGGCCTCCTGCTCCCGCCATCTGCGCGAGCAGGTAGAAGAAGCAGACCGCGAGCGTCGCGGTGGCCGCGGCCATGCGGACGGGGCGCTCTTTCAATCGGAACGACAAGACGTCAGCCATCGTGAACTTGCCGGTGTTGCGCAGCAGCTCCGCCACCAGCAGCAGCGCCACGAGCCACGCGACCAGGAATCCGATCGAATAGAGGAACCCGTCGTAGCCGTTAACGGCAATGGCGCCACAAATGCCCAGGAAGGATGCCGCGGACAGGTAGTCACCCGCAATCGCCGTGCCGTTTTGGTATCCGGTGAACGAGCGTCCCGCCGCGTAGTAGTCGGCGGCGGTCTTGCTTATTGCGGCTCGCGCGCAGCACGATCACGAGGGTGATCACCACAAATGCGCCGAAGATGGAGATGTTGAGGATGGGGTCGCCGATGGTCATGAGTCCGCCCCCTCGGTCTCCAGCTCGTCCCGCAGCTCGGTGGCGAGCGGATCGAGGTGCCGGTTGGCGTACACCACGTACCAGGTGGTGATGGCGAACGTCGAGACGAATTGGCCGAGTCCGAGCAGCAGTCCGATGTTGACGTTGCCGAGCACGGGTGTCGACATGAAGTCGTGCGCGTAGTCCGCCAGCAGAACGTAGGCGAAGTACCAGAGCAGGAAGAGCACGGCGACCGGAAAGACGAACGACCTGTGGCGTCGTCGCAGTCGCTGGAACCGTTCGGATGACTCGACCTCGGCGAAGTCGATGGGCGTGGTGCTCGGGGCAGTGTCGCGCATGGCATCTCCTCGTGATGCAGGCGGACGGCGTTGTACGCCTGAATTCCATCTACCCACATCACGCGAGAAAGTGTCAACGCCCCGGTGAGCGTCGCCCGCCCGTCATTACTTGGGAACTCCGAAGAGGTCGGGGAACGTTGCTGCCGCCCAGGGGTAGCCGACGAAGATGGCGATATCGATGACCGCGTGCGCAATGATCAGCGGGACCAGCCTGCCGTTGCGCTGGTAGAGCCAACCAAAGAGCAGACCCATGGCGAAGTTGCCGATGAACGCACCGATGCCCTGGTAGAGGTGGTAGCTGCCTCGCAGCACGGAGGTGAGCACGAGGATGCGCCACCGTCCCCAGCCGAGCTCCTTCAGGCGCTCGAACAGGTAGCCGATGACGATGACCTCTTCCTGCAGACCGGCGCGCACGGCCGACAGCACGAGCACGGGAACCGTCCACCAGTACGTGTCGAGCGCCGTCGGCACTACGTTGACGGTGATGCCGAGGGCTTTTCCGCCGAGGTAGACGGCGATGCCCGGAATGCCGATGACGAGGGCGAGGCCGAGCCCGCTGAGCCCATCCCGTGCTGGTCTTGTCCCGTCTATTCCCAGACGCCCGAGGTGTGGACGAGAGGAATTCCACAAAAGGAATATAACCAAGGCAACTGGTACGAGGTCGAAGAACAACGCCATGAGTTGGTAAATCAGATCGAACGTCGGCCGGTCGCTCAGCGAGATATTGATCGTCGCCGTCTGTTGTGACAACGCAATTTTCTGGGTCAGCCGGTTGACGATCGACACCACCGAGTAAGCGGCAGAGGCGCCCAAGGAGAGGCCGAGCACCAGGAGGATCTCGGTCGTCAGGCGCTTTCTGCTCACTCCCAGCCGCGCGTCAGGGAAATTCACGCGCGAAGCGCTCTGTCGGTTGTCCACACCCGCAATTGGTACACAGGTTCGATGTTATGGGGCTGTGAGTGGCGATTCCCAGCATCGGCCCGGTGCGAGTGCAACATTTCTGCGTATACGACCATTTGTATAACGTTTGTTTGCATCCGGCGCAACGATCCCCCGACTGCGTTACCGCTGTGTAACGTTTAGTGCGACAGTTTGGCCGGGAGCATGACCCCTGCTTAGGGTTCTTGTTATTCGGCGCGGCAGTTCGCGAGGTTTCGCGCTGCCGTCTGCACACACCTTTGCACAGGAGGAAAATTGAAACTCAACAGAATCGGCGTAGCGTTCGCCGGTCTCGGCATCGCGACAGCGCTGGTGCTGACCGGTTGCTCAACCAGCGGGAGCACCACCCCGTCGGCTACGGCATCCGCTAACGCCACGGCCATCATCACGGCAAACGGCTCAGAGCCCGCGAACCCGCTGATCCCGACCAACACCAACGAAACCGGTGGCGGCAAGATCACGGACAACATCTTCGCTGGCCTGGTCTACTACAAGGCCGATGGCTCTTCCGCCAACGACGTTGCAGATTCCATCACCACGACGGACGCTCAGAACTACACGATCAAGATCAAGTCTGGTCTGAAGTTCACCAACGACGAGCCCGTCACCTCCAGCTCCTTCGTTGACGCATGGCAGTACGGCGCCCTGCTCAGCAACAAGCAGCTCAACAGCTACTTCTTCGAGTCCATCGAGGGCTTCAGCTATGACAAGGACAGCCCCCTCACGGGACTGAAGGTCGTCGACGACACCACCTTCACCGTCAAGCTCAAGGACAAGGAAGCGGACTTCCCGCTGCGCCTCGGCTACACGGCATTCATGCCGCTGCCGGCCTCCGCATTCAAGGACATGAAGGCCTTCGGCGCAGCGCCGATCGGTAACGGTCCGTACATGCTTCCCGATGCTGCCTCATGGGAGCACAACGTGAAGATCTCCCTCGTCACGAACCCCGACTACGACGGCCCCCGCAAGCCGAAGAACGGTGGCTTGACCATCATCTTCTTCGCGACCGAGGACGCTGCGTACGCCGAGGCTCAGGGTGGAACGCTTGACGTTCTCGACTCCGTCCCGAGCGCACAGCTCGCGAACTACCAGACGGACTTCCCGGACAGCTTCGTCAACCAGCCGGCCGCGATCTTCCAGTCGTTCACGATCCCGGCCAACGCCGCGCACTTCACCGGCGCTGAGGGCAAGCTGCGTCGTGCCGCTATCTCCGAGGCAATCAACCGCGACCAGATCACCAAGGTTGTCTTCCAGAGCACCCGTACGCCGGCCACCGACTTCACGTCGCCGGTCATCGACGGTTACTCGAAGTCCCTCGAGGGTTCTGACGTGCTGAAGTTCAACGCCGATGACGCCAAGGCGAAGTGGGCCGAGGCCGACGCTATCTCGCCGTGGACCGGCAAGTTCCAGATCGCATACAACGCTGACGGTGGCCACCAGCCCTGGGTTGACGCTGTAACCAACTCGATCAAGAACACGCTTGGCATCGACTCCTCGGGTGCTCCGTACCCGACGTTCGCCCAGTTCCGCACCGTCATCACCGACCGCACCATCAAGACCGCGTTCCGCACCGGATGGCAGGCCGACTACCCGGCTCTGTACAACTTCCTCGGACCGCTCTATGGCACGGGAGCCGGCTCGAACGATGGTGACTACACCAGCGCCGAGTTCGACGGTCTGCTGAAGCAGGGCCAGGCACAGACGGACGTCTCCAAGGCGAACGAGTTCTTCCAGCAGGCACAGGAGCTCCTGTTCAAGGACCTCCCCGCCATCCCGCTGTGGTACTCCAACGTCACGGGTGTCTTCAACAAGGACGTCTCTGGCGTCCAGTTCGGTTGGAACTCGGTTCCGATCTACTACGAAATGACCAAGGCGTAAATCCTTGATCTGACCGTCATCTGACGGTCGACCTGTGGGGCGGTGGCTCAGAGCCCCCGCCCCACAGGCGTATTCTTGCTCGAATGGCTCGGAGACAACAGCGTCTTCGGGTCTATTTGTCCGACACCCCGTAACAGTAAGGTCACAACCTCAGTTATGTGCACGCTCGCGAAATCCGGAGACTAGACGCCATGGTCTGGTACATCCTCCGGCGCCTCCTGCAGCTAATCCCCGTCTTCTTCGGGGCAACGCTGCTCATCTACTTCATGGTCTTCGCGTTGCCGGGAGACCCCATCGCCGCCCTCGGCGGCGACCGCGGGCTCAGCCCCGCTCTCGCAGATCAGCTGCGAGCCCAGTACCACCTGGACCAGCCGTTCATCGTGCAGTACTTCATCTACCTCGGTGGAATCTTCACCGGCAACCTCGGGACGTCGTTCTCCGGGCAGCCTGTCTCCCAGATCCTGGCTGCCACCTTCCCCGTGACACTGCGACTGACGATCCTCGCGGTCATCATCGAATCGATCGCCGGTATCCTTATCGGCCTCGTCAGCGGACTGCGCAAGGGCAAGCTGTTCGACGCGAGCGCCCTTGTCGTCAGCCTCCTGCTGATCTCGATCCCGATCTTCGTTATCGGCTTCGTCTCGCAGTTCATCTTCGGCATTCAGCTCAAATGGGTGAACCCCACCGTCGGCGACGGAGCACCGTGGAAGGACCTGATCCTTCCCGCGTTCGTTCTCGCGAGCATCAGCTTCGCGTACATCGTTCGCCTCACGCGCAGCTCGGTGATCGAGAACCTCAACGAGGACTACGTGCGCACGGCCACGGCCAAGGGATTGGGTCGCCGCCGGGTCATCCGCGTCCACATCCTGCGCAACTCGATGATTCCCGTTGTCACGTACATCGGAACCGACTTTGGAACGTTGATCGTCGGTGCGACCGTGACCGAGGGTATTTTCAACGTGCCCGGTGTTGGCCGCACGCTGTACCAGGCGATCATCCGCGGTGAGGGTCCGACCGTCGTGTCGTTCGTCACCGTGATGGTCATCATCTACGTCGTGTTCAACCTCCTGATCGACCTCCTGTACGGACTGCTTGACCCAAGGATTCGCTATGCCAAGTAACACTCCACTGTCGCCGACGCACTTCGTCGCGCCGCTCGACGAGACTCCTCTCGTTGCTGTCGACAAGGTGTCCATCTCCGAGCGCAAGAGCAACCTCTACCTGGATGCCTGGCGCGATGTTCGGGGCCGGGTGCTGTTCTACGTGGCAGGCGCGGTGATCATCCTGATCCTCGTTGTCGCCTTGTTCCCGTCGCTGTTCACCTCGATCGACCCGAAGTACTGCAACCTCGACCTCAGCAACGCGGGTCCCGGGGCTGGACACCTCTTGGGCTCGACCTTCCAGGGCTGTGACATCTACTCGCGCATCATCTACGGCGCGGGCACGTCGCTCTCGGTCGGCTTCATCGTGACGGTGCTTGTCACCATCATCGGTGTCGTCATTGGTGCAGTCGCTGGCTTCTACGGCGGATGGGTCGACGCGGTTCTTTCCCGCATCGGTGACATCTTCTTCTCGATCCCGTACATCCTCGCCGCGGTCGTCATCATGTCGCTCTTCGCTGCGTACAGGAACGTCTGGACGCTGTCGCTCGCCATCGGAATCTTCGCTTGGCCGAGCGTCGCGCGAATTCTCCGCGGTCAGATCCTCTCGGTGAAGAACGCCGACTACGTGACATCCGCCACCGCACTCGGCGTCTCGCGTTTCAAGATCCTGGTCAAGCACGTCCTGCCGAACTCCGTTGCCCCGGTCATCGTCATCACCACGATCGGCCTCGCCGGCGCCATCGTCGCGGAATCTACGCTGTCGTTCCTCGGTGTTGGTCTTGGCAGTGACTCCATCTCCTGGGGTAACGAAATCAGCAACGCACAGACCCAGCTCCGCACCGACCCCAGCAACCTGATCTACCCGTCGATCGCTCTGTCGATCACGGTGCTGGCGTTCATTCTGATGGGCGAAGTCGTTCGCGACGCCCTCGACCCGAAGGCGAGGGCCCGTCGATGAGCGACACCTCAGCACGCGCAACCATCTCCGGCTCGAGCCTCGCGGCAACACCGCTGCTCGAAATCTCCAACCTCAACGTCGGATTCACGACCCAGCGCGGCGTTGTGCCCGCCGTCAACGGCGTCAACTTCACGATCATGCCGGGTGAGACCGTCGCGATCGTGGGGGAGTCGGGTTCCGGCAAGTCCACCACCGCGCACGCCATCATCGGTCTGCTTCCGGGCACCGGTAAGGTCACCGGCGGACAGATCCTGTTCGACGGCATCGACCTCGCCACCGCCACCGAAAAGAAGCTCGAAGAGGTCCGCGGAAACCTGATCGGCTTCGTGCCGCAGGACCCGATGTCGAACCTTAATCCGGTGCTGAACATCGGCTTCCAGGTGCAGGAGACTCTTGTTGCCAACGGCAAGGCGACCCGGGGAAAGGACGCGAAGGCCAAGGCCATCACCGTCCTGCAGCAGGCGGGACTCGGCGACGCCGAGCACCGGCTTCGCCAGTACCCCCACCAGTTCTCGGGCGGTATGCGCCAGCGCGTACTCATCGGAATCGGCCTGTCGTCGACCCCGAAGCTGCTGATTGCCGACGAGCCGACCTCGGCCCTCGATGTCACCGTGCAGCGCACGATCCTCGATCACCTCGCTGGTCTGACCCGCGAGGCCGGCACCGCCGTTCTCTTCATCACTCACGACCTGGGTCTCGCCGCCGAGCGCGCCGAGAAGCTCATCGTGATGTACAAGGGAAAGATCGTCGAGTCCGGTCCGTCGGTCGAGATTCTGCAGAACCCGCAGCACCCGTACACCCAGCGTCTTGTCGCCGCGGCCCCGAGCCTCGCATCGCGCCGCATCCAGAGTTCCAGCCGTCCGCTGGCAACACTCGACTACGTCGCGCCGTCCATTGCCGGTGACGTCGACCTGATCGCCACTGCCGAGGCGCACGCGGAGCACACACCCGTGACCAAGACGCTGGTGCCGTCGATCGTGGTCAAGGATCTCACCAAGGTCTTCCAGATCAACACGGGCAAGCTCCAGCGTCAGCCGTTTACGGCCGTCGACCAGGTGTCGTTCACCATCGCCAAGGGAACTACGACCGCTCTGGTGGGGGAGTCGGGTTCCGGCAAGTCCACCGTCGCGCGACTGATCCTCAAGCTCGACGAGGCAACCTCTGGCTCGATCACGGTCGATGGAGAGGATGTCGCGAAGCTCAAGGGCCGCGAACTTCTCGCACTCCGTCGCCGGATGCAGCCGGTGTTCCAGGATCCGTTCGGTTCCCTCGACCCGCTGTACAACATCGGCTCCACCATTGCTGAGCCGCTGGTGACGCACAAGGTTGGCGGACGTAAGGAACAGCGGGCCCGCGTGCTCGAGCTGCTCGATCAGGTTGCTCTCCCGACGGCCCTCGCCGACCGGTACCCGAACGAGCTCTCCGGTGGTCAGCGTCAGCGTGTGGCCATCGCGCGTGCACTCGCGCTCAAGCCCGACATCGTCATCCTCGACGAGGCAGTGTCTGCTCTCGACGTTCTGGTGCAGGCGCAGATTCTCGCGCTGCTGAGCGAATTGCAGTCCGAGCTCGACCTCACGTACCTCTTCATCACCCATGACCTGGCCGTCGTGCGACTCGTCGCCGACAACGTCTGCGTCATGCAGAAGGGCAAGATCGTGGAGGCTGCCGCAACCGACGAGGTCTTCGGTAACCCGAAGCAGGAGTACACCAAGGAGCTGCTCGCGGCCATCCCCGGTGCGGGAATTCAGCTCGCGGTCTAACCGTTATACCTGTCAGCGTGGTCCAAATGGGTCGGAAATCGGCCCATTTGGACATCACGCGGTAGACTGGTCGTGTAGGGCACCGCAGGCGCATCCCTGCTAGCCCCAAAGACCCCCTCACATAGCGTTTGAACGCTGCCGTGCCGCTGCCTGAAAACCGCGCGGACGAGCAACGAACGACGCGCTCATCACTCAAGGAATACACGTATGGCTATCGCCACTCGCACCGACCTGCGCAACGTGGCTATCGTCGCGCACGTTGACCACGGAAAGACCACCCTCGTCGACGCGATGCTTCGCCAGACGAACTCCTTCGAGGCGCACGCGCACCTCGAAGACCGCGCCATGGACTCCAACGAGCTCGAGCGCGAAAAGGGCATCACCATCCTCGCGAAGAACACCGCTGTGCTCTACAACGGTATTCACGCCGAGGAGAACAACGCCGGCGGCGCCATCACGATCAACGTGATTGACACCCCGGGCCACGCCGACTTCGGTGGCGAGGTTGAGCGCGGTCTGTCCATGGTCGACGGCGTCGTGCTGCTCGTTGACGCGTCGGAGGGCCCCCTGCCCCAGACCCGCTTCGTGCTCCGCAAGGCCCTCGAAGCCAAGCTCCCCGTCATCCTCCTCGTCAACAAGACCGACCGTCCCGATGCTCGCATCGACGAGGTCGTCGCCGAGAGCCAGGACCTCCTGCTCGGACTCGCGTCCGACATGGCAGACGAGCACCCCGACCTCGACCTCGACGCGATCCTCGACGTTCCCGTCGTGTACGCGTCCGGCCGTAACGGTGCCGCCAGCTGGAACAAGCCGGAAAACGGCGAGCTCCCCGACAACGAGGACCTCGAGCCGCTGTTCGACGCCATCCTCAAGCACGTGCCGGCGCCGTCGTACGACGACGAGCACCCCCTGCAGGCGCACGTCACCAACCTCGACGCGTCCCCGTTCCTCGGTCGCCTCGCCCTCCTCCGTGTCTTCAACGGCACGATCAAGAAGGGCCAGACGGTCGCCTGGGTCAAGCACGACGGATCCGTTCAGAACGCCAAGGTCACCGAGCTGCTGATCACCAAGGCGCTCGACCGCTTCCCGACCGAGTCCGCTGGCCCCGGTGACATCGTCGCCGTCGCCGGTTTCGAGGACATCACCATCGGTGAGACCCTCGCGGACCCGAACGACGTTCGCCCGTTGCCGACCATCACGGTCGACGACCCGGCCATCTCGATGACCATCGGAACGAACACCTCGCCGATCATCGGCAAGATCAAGGGCCACAAGCTCACCGCCCGCATGGTGAAGGACCGCCTCGAGCGCGAGCTCGTCGGTAACGTCTCCATCAAGATGGTCGACATCGGACGCCCCGACGCCTGGGAGATCCAGGGCCGTGGAGAGCTTGCTCTCGCGATCCTCGTCGAGCAGATGCGTCGTGAGGGCTTCGAGCTCACCGTTGGCAAGCCGCAGGTAGTTGTGCGCCAGGTCAACGGCAAGGTTCACGAGCCCTACGAGCACCTCACCATTGACGCTCCGGACGAGTACCTCGGTGGAATCACGCAGCTCCTCGCAGCCCGTAAGGGTCGCATGGAGGGCATGAGCAACCACGGCACCGGATGGGTGCGCATGGAGTTCATCGTGCCGTCCCGTGGGCTCATCGGTTTCCGCACCGAGTTCCTCACGATCACGCGTGGTGCCGGTATCGCCAACGCCGTCAGCCACGGCTACGAGGCGTGGGCCGGAGACATCCAGACCCGCACCAACGGTTCCATTGTCGCTGACCGCGCCGGTGTTGCCACCCCGTTCGCGATGGTCGCACTCCAGGAGCGCATGTCGTTCTTCGTGCAGCCCACGCAGGAGGTGTACGAAGGCATGGTTGTCGGCGAGAACTCGCGCGCTGACGACATGGACGTCAACATCACTAAGGAAAAGCAGCTCACCAACATGCGCCAGTCGACCTCGGACTCGTTCGAGCGTATGACTCCGTCGCGCACGCTGACGCTGGAAGAGTGCCTCGAGTTCGCCCGCGAGGACGAGTGCGTCGAGGTCACGCCCGAGTTCGTGCGTATCCGCAAGGTCGAGCTGGCAGCAGCCGACCGTGCACGCCGCGTCTCGCGTCTCAAGAAGCAGAACGCGTAACCCTTCTCCACCCGAACGGCCACACCCGGCCCGGCGCTTCGGCGCCGGGGTCCGCGTGTGGCCGTTCGTCGTTAAGCTCGGATGCATCCCACCGCACGACCGGCGGCCACACGCCGCCAGGAGACCCCATGACCCGCTTCCGCACCCGCACGCTCATTCCGCTCACGCTGGGGCTCGCAGTGCTCACCCTGCCGCTGCTGGCCGGCTGTGCAAACAATCCCGTCACGGGATTTGTTCGGGATGTCACGGGCGGCACCGTCGACGTCGGCGGAACGTCCGTTCCCCAGGACTTCCCCTCTGCCGTGCCGCTGTTCGACGGAACGGTGGTCTCCGGATCGGGGGTGGGCGGAGAGGGCGCAAAGGTCTGGAACGTCAGCGTTCGCGTGCCGACGGTGGATTCCGTCAACGACATCGCCTCGGCACTGACCGCCGCCGGCTTCAGCAACAAGTTCCAGGGTTCCGCCACGCCGGACGCGGCGACGCTCGTCTCCGATGCTCCCGCGTACTCTGTCGTCGTGAACGTGGTGCAGGACGACGGCGGATTCGTCGCCAACTACACCGTCACCAAGAAGTAGGCGAGCTGCAGCGCACGCGGCACACTAGTCGAACAGGCCGGCGCCGATGGGACGACCGGATGACGCGCCCGGAGGCACAGCGAAGATGCCCGAGCCCACGTGCCGGGTGTACTCATTCATCGCGTCGTTCTTCGCGAGATTCAACTGCAGGGGCACAAACTGCGTACGCGGGTCGCGCTGGAAGCAGATGAAGAACAGTCCGGCGTTGAGGCGTCCGAGATCGTCGTTGCCGTCGACGAAGTTGTAGCCGCGGCGCAGGATCTCGGCGCCCTTGTTGCTCGTGGGGTGGGCGAGGCGCACGTGCGCCTTCTCATCGATGAGCGGTTTGTCCTCACGGCCAAGGGTGCTGAAGTCTGGCTCGGTGAATTCGGATCCGCCGCTGAGCGGGGCGCCCTCGCCCTTGGTACGGCCGATGACGGTCTCCTGCTCGTGCAGCGACGTGCGGTCCCAGGTCTCGATCGTCATGCGGATCTTGCGCGACACCAGGTAGCTGCCCCCGGTCATCCAGTCCGCACCGTCGCCCGCGTTCACCCAGATCTGCTTGTTGACCTCGGCGGTGTCTTCCGCGCGCATGTTCGCCGTGCCGTCTTTGAAGCCAAACAGGTTGCGCGGGGTGGCCTGTGCGCGCGTGGTCGACGACGTGCGGCCAAAGCCCAGCTGGGACCAGCGCAGCGATGCGCGCCCGAAGGCGATGCGGGAGAGGTTGCGGATGGCGTGCACGGCAATCTGCGGATCGTCGCTGCAGGCCTGGATGCAGAGGTCACCGCCGACCAAGGCGGGCTGCAGCGCGTCCCCGGGAAAATGCGGGAGGTCGATGAGCGCGTCCGGCCGCTTGGAGGCGAGACCAAAGCGGGAATCGAAGAGCGTCGGTCCGAAACCAAAGGTGATGGTGAGACCGGAGGGTGGGAGGTCGAGAGCTTCGCCCGTGTCATCCGGTGGCGCCTCGTAGGGTCCACTCGTCGGGCCGTACGGTCCGGCGCCCAGTCCCGCGGTCATGCGGTTGGCGGCATAGGTCCAGTCGGAGAGGAGCTCGGCGAGCTCGGCCCGGGTGATGTCGCTGACGTCGAACGCAGCGAAGTGCAGCCGGTCCTGGGCGGGCGTGACGATGCCGGCCTGGTGCTTTCCGTAAAACGTGAAGCTGTCAGTGGCGCGGATGGTGCTGGCCGTCGACTGGGTGACGGCCGCAGTGATGCCGACGCCGAGACCGGCGCCAACGACTCCGGCTCCCGCCAGGGAGAACAGTCCCCTGCGGGAGAGTCCTCTCCCGTCGGGAGCCGGAGGTGTTGTCATTGTTCAGATTCTAGGTTGCTTAGCCGACCAGAACTGCCGTGAGCTTGCTGAGCGGCTCGCTCAGGGCGTTGACGCCGTCGGAGAGCGACTTGATCTCAGTGGTGCTCAGCTCGTTGTAGTACTTGAAGCCCTTGTCGAGGCTTCCGTACTGGGCGAGCAGGGTCTCGAGTGACGTGAACTCGCCGTCGATCTGCTTCACGAGGGCGGCATCCTTCGGCTCGGCGATGTCACGGACACCCTCGTACGCAACGCGTGCGCCCTCGAGGTTGGCCTGGAAGTCCCAGAGGTCGGTGTGCGACCAGATCTCTTCCTCGCCGGTGATCTTGCCACTGGCGACCTCGTCGAGGAGGCCCGTTGCGCCATTGCTGATCGCGTCGATGGAGACGGTGTAGTCCGACGCGTGTACTGCCTCGTTCAGGCTTGCGGTGTCGGTCTTCAGGAGGTCGGCGTACTTGGTGCGCTCGGCGTCCGTCAGCGCGACGTAGGTCTTTCCGCCGTTGTCGGCGGCTGCCGGCGGCCAGAGGTCCTTCTCGATGCGGTGCCAGCCGGTCCATTCGGTGCCGGCCTCGACGTCCGCCTCGCGGAAATCTATCTTCGGGTCGAGGTCACCGAACGACTCGGCAACGGGCTCGATCCGCTCGTACGCGGCACGCGTGGTGGCGTACAGCGACTTGGCCTTCTCGACGTCTCCCGAGCGGAACGCGTCGAGGAAGGTGTCGGTGGAGGTCACGAGACCCTCGACCTGGTCCTTGACGTACGCGACGTAGTTGGTCGCGGCGGCGGCAACGGCGGTGGCGTCATCGCCGGTGGCGGCGAGGTCGGTACCGGAGTCGGTGACGGTGAAGGCGGTCTTTCCGATGCCCGCGCCGATCATGCCGGGCTTGCACACGGTGAAGTAGTCGCCGGGCTTGGCCTGCACGACGAGTTCGCGGGAGATGCCGGGCCCGATGTTCTCGACCTCACCGATGATGCGGAGGCCGTCGTCGGCCAGCAGGTAGAACTCGGAGACCTGGTCGCCGGTGTTCTTGATCGAGAACGAGAGGGTGCCGCTGGGCGCCGTCGATGTCGAGACATCGCACGCGGTCTTGCTGCTGTCCACGGTCAACGCCTTGGAGTCGTCCGACGAGGTGGGGTTGTTCGGCACACAGGCCGACAGGGCGAGCAGTGCTGCTGCACTCGTGGCTAGGGCGAGTGCCACACGGGTGGGGCGCTTGATCATCGGGCTCCTTCAGGGGCTGTGGTGGGGGAGGCTGGGGTTGGTGCGATGGGCTGCTTCGTCCCGCGGTTCCGAAGAACGGCGCGGATGAAGCAGAACAAGACGGGGACGACGTAGACGACCCAGGCGGTGGCCTCGAGCACGGTCGTGGCGGGAGAGAAGTTCAGGACGCCCTTGAGCAGGGTTCCGTACCAGCTGTCCGGGGGGATCGCCCCGCTGACGTCGAACGCGAGCGAGTAGAGCCCCGGCAGAACGCCCGCCTCCTGCAGGTCGTGCACGCCGTAGGCGAGAACGCCGCCGGCCACCACGATGAGGAAGACGCCCGTGTAGGTGAAGAACCTGGAGAGGTTGATCGAGAGCACGCCGCGGTAGATGAGGTAGCCGAGCACCACGGCGACGACGATTCCGATGGCCGCACCGATGAGGGGATAGGTTGTCTCACCCGTCGACTCGACCGCCGCCCAGATGAACAGCGCCGTCTCGATGCCCTCGCGGCCCACGGACAGGAAGGCCACGAAGACCAGACCCCATCCGGCACCGCTCAGGTGGGAGTCGACCTCGCTGCGGAGCTCCTTGGACAGCCCGCGCGCCGCGCGCAACATCCAGAAGATCATCCAGGTGACGAAGCCCGCGGCGACGATCGAGAGTGAGCCACCGATCAGCTCCTGTGCGGCGAAGGACAACCCGTAGGCACCGAAGGTGAGAATGGCGCCGAGACCGAGCGAAACGAGCACGGCGAGCGCGACGCCGAGCCAGATACGCGCGATGACGTCCACCCGACCGAGCTTGCGAACGTAGGCGATGAGGATCCCGACGACGAGAGCCGCCTCGAGACCTTCGCGGAGACCGATGAGAAAGTTTGCGAGCACGAACGGCTTTCGGGAGCAGAGGTGGGGGATTGGTAAGGCTTACCTAACCGACCTGACACTACCTGCGTATGCCTATCCTGTCCAATAGCTAATTCACCGAAGGACTTTATGAGCGAGCAAGAGCGGGTGCTGTTCGTGCACGCCCACCCCGACGACGAATCCATCACCACGGGAGGCACGCTCGCGACCCTGGTGGATCGCGGCGCGCGGGTGACGGTGCTCACCTGCACGCGGGGTGAGCGCGGCGAGGTCATTCCCGCCGACCTGCAGTTCCTCCTCGACGACATGGACGCGCTCGCCGCCCATCGCGAGACCGAGTTGTCCGCCGCCATGGGCATCCTCGGCGTCACCGATCACCGCTTCCTCGGTTCCGACAACGCGCGGTGGCCAGAGCGCGAACCGCGGCGATACCTCGACTCCGGAATGGTGTGGGGGGCGGATGGCGCGGAAGCCGTCGATACCCTCGACCCGCGCTGCCTCGCGGCCGCCGATTTCGGCGAGGTCTCTGCCGACATCGCCGCGGTCATCTCCGAGTTGGACCCCGATGTTGTCGTGAGCTACAACGCCCGCGGTGGATACGGACACCCCGACCACATTCGCGCGGCAGAAGCGGCCCGCCGCGCGTCCGACGTCTACGGCGTCCCCTTCTTTGCCATCGAGCCGGATGACCTCGTCTCCGTCGCGACCTCCAGCCTCAGCGTCGACGTCAGCGCGGAACTCGATCGCAAGCGGCTGGCGCTTGCCGCCCACCGCACGCAGGTGGACATCCTTCCCGGTGGCGTCGAATTCGCGCTCTCCAACGGCATCGCCCAGCCGATCGACACGGTGGAGCGCTTCCGTCGCGTGCACCCCGATCGTCCCGCGGGCACCACGCCGTTCTCCCAGCAGAGCCTTCCGGTGAAGCTCATCACTTCGCTTCTCACGTTCGTCATCGGGTTGTGTATTGGCGCCATGCTCACGGTCATCCACCAACTTGCAGTGCCGATCGGGACCGTCGCCGTACCCGTTGGCCTCATCGCGGGACTGGTGATTGTCGCCGCCTTCGTGACCGGGCTGCGCCTCGTGTTCGGCACGAGAACTCTCGCCGGTGCCGCGGCCCTCGGCATCATGGTGGCGGTCGCGGTGCTCTCGATCCGCAGCACCGGGGGATCGGTTCTCGTGCCCGAGTCCCTTCAGGGCCTCATCTGGAGCTTCGGCCCCACCCTCATCGCGCTGCTTGTGGTCGGCTGGCCGCAGGTTCCCAGCCGCGCCCGCGATAAGATTGCTGTCTCCACCGAAGTGAAAGGATCACTGCACAAGTGACCTACGTAATCGCCCTCCCGTGTGTCGATGTCAAGGACCGTGCGTGCATCGACGAATGCCCCGTCGACTGCATCTACGAGGGTGACCGCTCGCTCTATATCCACCCCGACGAGTGTGTTGACTGTGGCGCCTGTGAACCGGTGTGCCCGGTCGAGGCGATCTACTACGAGGACGACCTTCCCGACCAGTGGGCCGAGTACTACAAGGCGAACGTCGAGTTCTTCGACGACCTCGGTTCTCCCGGCGGAGCGGCAAAGGTCGGTGTCATCCACAAGGATCACCCGGTCATCTCCGTGCTGCCGCCCCAGGCCGCCGCTCACTAGCCCGCGTCGATGGCTCTGACGCTTCCCGATTTTCCCTGGGACACCCTCGAACCCCTGAAGAAGAAGGCGCAGTCCTTCCCCGGTGGAATCATCGATCTCTCGGTCGGTTCCCCGGTCGATCCCACCCCGGAGCACATTCGCCGGGCGCTCGCCGAGGCCACCGACGCACACGCCTACCCGCTGACCGCGGGAAGCGTCGAGCTGCGTGAGGCCATCGTTGCCTGGTACGCCCGTCGCCGCGGCGTCTCCGATCTCTCGGTGGCAAACGTTCTGCCGTCCATCGGTTCGAAGGAACTCATCGCCTGGCTGCCGCTCATGCTCGGACTCGGCGAGGGCGACCTGGTGGTGCAGCCCACCGTTGCCTACCCGACGTACGCGATCGGTGCTGCCATCGCCGGAGCGACCGTGCTGGCATCGGATGACCCGGCCGAATGGCCCGCGAACACCAAACTCATCTGGCTGAACTCACCCGGTAACCCCGACGGACGCGTTCTCGGTATCGAGGGCCTGCGCGCCGCCGTGGTGCGCGCGAGGGAACTCGGCGCCGTCATCGCGAACGACGAGTGCTACGCCGAACTGAACTGGGACGGCGACGAGCCCACCCCGTCGATCCTCGACCCCCGCGTCCTGGGCGGCTCCCGGGATCACGTGCTGTCCGTCTACTCGCTGAGCAAGCAGTCGAACCTCGCCGGCTACCGCGCGGGCTTCGTCGCCGGGTGCAGCGACATCATCGCCGAACTGCTCGCCGTGCGGAAGCACGCGGGACTCATGCCGCCCGCTCCCGTGCAGGCCGCCATGGTTGCTGCCCTCGGCGAGGACGAGAGCGTTGCTGCCCAGCGGGAGGTATACCGCTCCCGTCGCGATCGCCTCAAGGCGGCGCTCGAGGCCTACGGCTTCCGCGTCGATCACAGCGAGGCGGGGCTGTACCTCTGGGTCACGCGCGGAGACGACGCGTGGAAGGCAACCGCCGAGCTCGCCGACCTCGGAATCCTCGTCACCCCCGGCACCTTCTACGGCGACGGATCGCACCAGCACGTGCGCGTGGCGCTCACCACCACGGACGCAAACATCGACGCCGCGGTGGCCCGACTGGCGGCGGCGTAAGCGGCGGCTCGGGCCATCCGCCCCGCTTGGGCACACCCTCCAACGAAAAGAACTAATTGTTGGCGGATGCGACGGCAGCGGTTAACGGCGTTTAGGCTGTAGGCGTGAACGACGCTGCAGACGCTAACGCCGAGAAGGCTATCCTCCAGTTCCGCGGCGTTACCGCCGAGTTCCCGATCATTCAGTCGGTCGATGGGCGGGACGCGATCGACATGTCGACCCTGACCAAGCAGACCGGGCTCACGGCGCTCGACTACGGGTTTGTCAACACCGCAGCGACGAAGAGCGCGATCACCTACATCGACGGCGATGAAGGAATTCTGCGCTACCGCGGCTACTCGATCGAAGAAGTCGCCGAGAATTCGACGTACCTCGAGACGGCCTGGCTGCTCATCTACGGGGAGATCCCGACAGCGGAGGAGCTGGCGGAGTTTGACGCCCGCGTGCGCCGGCACACCCTGATCCACGAGGACCTGCGCCGGTTCTTCGACGCACTCCCGCACAACGCCCACCCGATGTCGGTGCTCTCGAGCGCGGTATCGGCGCTGTCGACGTACTACGAGGACGAGCTCGACGTGCACGACGCCGAGAAGGTGGAGATGTCGATCGTGCGGCTTCTGGCGAAGCTGCCGGTCATCGCCGCATACGCGCACAAGAAGAGCCTCGGCCAGGCGTTCCTGTACCCGGACAACTCGCTGAGCTTCGTCGATAACTTCTTGAAGCTCAACTTCGGCACCATGGCCGAGCCGTACGTGGTGAATCCCATCGTGAGCAAGGCGCTCGAGCGACTGCTCATCCTGCACGAAGACCACGAGCAGAACGCGTCGACGTCGACCGTGCGCCTGGTTGGCTCCACGGAGGCGAACATCTTTGCCTCGATCTCCGCGGGTATCAATGCGCTGTACGGTCCGCTGCACGGTGGTGCCAACGAGGCTGTGCTCAAGATGCTGCAGGAGATCAAGGATTCCGGCGAGAGCGTCGAGAAGTTCGTCGAGCGGGTCAAGAACAAGGAAGAGGGCGTGCGCCTGATGGGCTTCGGCCACCGGGTGTACAAGAACTTCGACCCCCGCGCGAAGCTCGTGAAGGAGAGCGCCGACGAGGTGCTCGAAGCGCTGGGCGTGCAGGATGACCTCCTCGACATCGCGAAGGAACTGGAAGCCGTCGCCCTCGCGGACGAGTACTTCATCAGCCGCAAGCTCTACCCCAACGTCGACTTCTACACGGGAGTCATCTACAAGGCGATGGGATTTCCGCCGCGCATGTTCACGGTGCTGTTCGCGATCGGCCGCCTGCCGGGCTGGATCGCGCACTGGCGTGAGATGAACGCGGACTCGTCCACGCGCATCGGACGCCCGCAGCAGGTCTACACGGGCTCGCCCGAGCGCCCCTGGCCGGTCTCGGCGCCCAGCGAGGGCTGACCCGGCGGCTGTCGCACCGTTCTGTTAGCTGCGGAGCTCTCCGAACGCCTGCACCGTGAGGCGCAGCCCCGTGACGTCGACGGTGACCGTGTCCGTCTGGGTGGTCACGCACGCCAGCTTGAGCGTGAGCTCCGGCAGCCGGAAACGTCCGACGTAGGCCACGTGACTGGGGCCTTGGATCACCGTCTGGAAGCTCTGGCTTTGCACGTAGTCGATCACGCCGTTCGGGTCGAGCAGCCCACAGCGCAGGCGGGTCGACTCGCGGCCCGCCGAGAACCGCACGTCCATCCGGTAGCCGAGAAGGTAGGCGCCCCCACCGACCGAGTGGTACACAATCGCGTGCTCGTCTCCGGCGTGGGAGATCCCGGAGAACACCAGGTGGGTCGGATCATCCCCGTCCGCGCCCGCCGCAGATATCGGCGCAGGGGAGGAGGCGCCGAGGCTCACCCCGGCGCCCAGGGCGCACAGTACCGCCGCACCCGCGATCACGGCTGCCACCGATCGTCCCGGGCGCATTGCGCGCTACGGTCAGGCGTGCAGCGCCGCGTTGAGCTCGATGCCCTTACCCGCGCGGTCGAGAACCTCGACGGCGCCGGACACCGAGTTACGGCGGAACAGCAGGTTGGGCTTGCCGCTCAGCTCGACCGCCTTGACGATGTGCTGGGTCGGCGATGTCTTGTCGATGACAACGACCTTGGTGCCTGCCGTGACGTACAGACCGGCCTCGACGACGGTGTCGTCGCCGATCGAGATGCCGATTCCGGAGTTCGCCCCGAGGAGCGCGCGCTCGCCGATGGAGACGCGCTCGGTGCCGCCACCGGAGAGGGTGCCCATGATGGATGCCCCGCCACCGATGTCAGACCCGTTACCGACGACAACGCCCTGGGAGATGCGGCCCTCGACCATCGAGGTGCCGAGGGTCCCCGCGTTGAAGTTGACGAAACCCTCGTGCATGACGGTGGTTCCGGGGGCCAGGTGTGCGCCGAGACGCACGCGTGAGGCATCCGCAATCCGCACCCGTGCGGGGCTGACGTAGTCGAGCAGGCGCGGGAACTTGTCGATGCCGGTCGCAGCGATGCCGGCGCGCTGCAGCGAGGGGCGCAGGCGGGTGAAGTCGTCGGGGTGCACGGGGCCGGCGTTGGTCCACGTGACGATGGGAAGGTGGCCGAAGAGCCCATCGAGATTGATGGTGTTCGGGGCGACCAGCAGGTGGCTCAGCAGGTGCAGGCGCAGGTAGGCGTCCGAGGTGGACGCGGGCGCGCCATCCAGATCGATTTCGATAGTGACGAAGTCGACGCGCACGTTGCGGCGGGCATCGTCCACCGCGAGGTCGCTGAGCTCGGCGGGAGCGATGTACTTGTCCGTGCCGGCGGGAATCGAACCGAGCTTGGGCTCGGGGAACCAGGTGTCGAGAACGGTGCCGTCTCCGGCGATGGTGGCGAGGCCGTAGCCCCAGGCGGCGCGAGAAGTCATGCCCCCAGAGTACAGATCGTGTGTGACAGGAAATGTTGCCCCGATACAATTCTGCAATGCCGGTTTCCGACCTCTCCCTGCCCGTGCTCGACCTGGGCGCAACGTCCATCGATATCACCCGCCAGCTCTGCGACATCGAATCGGTGTCGGGCGATGAGGGCGTCATCGCGGACGCCATCATGGTGAGCCTCGAGAAGGCCACCCACCTGGAGATCATTCGCGACGGCGACACGATCATCGCGCGAACCACCCTCGGGCGCGACAAGCGCGTGGTGATCGCCGGACACATCGATACCGTGCCCATCAACAACAACGTGCCCACCCGCTACGAGACGATCGACGGCGTCGACTACCTCTGGGGCCGGGGCACCGTCGACATGAAGGCCGGCGTCGCCGTGCAGCTCAAGCTCGCCGTCGAGCTCGTCGATCCCACCGTCGACATCACCTGGATCTGGTACGACCACGAAGAGGTGTCCGCCGCCCTCAACGGACTCAAGCGCGTTGCCGACAACTCGCCGGAGCTGCTGGCGGGAGACTTCGCGATCCTGGGGGAGCCGAGCAACTCGCAGGTCGAGGGAGGCTGCAACGGGAACCTCCGCGTCGAGCTGCGCGCGTTTGGCCTTCGTGCCCACTCCGCCCGGTCGTGGATCGGCCACAACGCCATTCACGATCTCGCGCCGATTCTCACCACGCTTGCCGACTACGTGCCGCGCGAGGTCGAGGTCGATGGTCTCGTGTACCGCGAGGGTCTGAACGCCGTCGGAATCTCCGGTGGAGTCGCTGGCAACGTCATCCCCGACGAGGCAATGGTGCACATCAACTACCGTTTCGCTCCGAGCCGCTCCGGCGAGGAGGCCATCGCGCACCTCGCCGAACTCTTCGACGGGTACGAGATGACCGTTGTCGACCTGGCCGAGGGTGCCCGTCCCGGAATGGACGCACCACTGGCGCAGGAATTCCTGAAAGCGGTCGGTGGCGTGGCGAAGCCCAAGTACGGATGGACGGATGTCGCGCGGTTCTCCGCGCTCGGAACCCCCGCCGTCAACTACGGCCCCGGCGACCCGCTGAAGGCACACGCTGACGATGAGCGGGTGGCGCTGGAGCAGATCACGTCCTGCGAGCAGGGACTGCGCGCCTGGCTGACCGGTGCCTAGCGGTTCCGGTACGCCCACCACCTCAGCCCGGGCTGCCACGGTTCGTGCCAGGGCGACCCGGCCCGGGTCATCCCGCGCTCCCGACCGGCCCCCATCGGCGCTCGCGGTCCGCTACCGGGCGACGCCGTGGTGGGTGAAGGTCATCGTGATCTTCGCGGTCTCCCGCGTCGTGACGACCACGATCATGCTGGACTTCGCCGCGGCGCAGGCCCAAAACGCGTGGACATCGTCGCATCCCGACTACTTTGCGTTCGCCTCGCTGTGGGACTCACACTGGTACTACATCGTCAGTGTGACGGGCTACCCCAGCACCCTTCCGCTGACCGACGACGGACACATTGCCGAGAACGCCTGGGCGTTCCTGCCGGCGTATCCCTGGTTCGTCAACGTGATGCAGCACCTTCTGGGGCTGCCCTACGCGCAGGTATCGGTGTTCGTCTCCGGTGGATTCGCGCTTGGCTCCGCGCTGATGCTGTACCGCGTGCTCGCGCTGAAGCTGCCCGGCGAGACCGCGATGTTCTCGGTCGTACTCTTCTGCTTCGCGCCGTTGTCACCGTTGCTGCAGGTGGGGTATGCCGAGTCGATGCAGGTGTTCTTCCTGACGCTCGCGCTGTACCTGTTGCTGCGGCGCAAGTACTGGGTGATGGTTCCGGTCATAGCGGTGCTCTGCTTCACCAGGCCGAGCGGATTGGCCCTTGCCCTCGCGCTCGGCCTGCACATCATCTACCGCTGGGTGGTGCGGGCTCGCGACCCCTTCCCGGTGCGTGAGCGCGTGGCATCCGTCACCGCAGCGTTGTTCAGCGCCATCGCCGGGTTTGCCTGGGTGTGGGTCGCGGCCGCCGCCACCGGCAATCCCTCGGCGTACACCGCCACCGAGCTCGCGTGGCGATCCGCGTACATCGGATACGGCGATCTCCTGCCGCTCACTCCCTGGATTCAGGGCGCCAACTGGTGGATGGCAATGGCGAAGTGGCCCGTCTGGTGGGGACCGACCCTGCTCGCGATCGCCGTCGTCGGATTTGCCGCGTTCATGTTCACGCCGATCGTGCGTCGCCTCGGTGTCGACCTGCGATTCTGGGTCGCGAGCTACGTGCTGTATCTGCTCGCGGTGTTCTTCCCGCAGTCGAGCACGTTCCGGCTGTTGATTCCGGTCTTCCCGCTGCTCGGGGCGATCGCGCAGCCCCGGTCCGTTCTGTACAGAATCGGAATTGTCCTGTTGTTCATCGCGGGCCAGATCGGCTGGATTTACATTGCCTGGTGGGTCGACGGATACGACTGGACTCCGCCGTAAAGATGCAACCGTCGGCAGTGCGTTATTTGAGACGCGAGAAATAGACGATAATAGATATGTACCTAAACGAAAGGGGACCCCTCATGGCAGCCATGAAACCGCGGACCGGAGACGGCCCAATGGAGGCTGTCAAGGAAGGTCGCCTCATTATCGTGCGCGTCCCGCTTGAGGGTGGTGGCCGTCTGGTCGTCTCCGTCAACGACGCCGAGGCCAAGGAACTTCACGACGCACTCGCCGGAGTCGTCCAGGCATAACTGCCTCCTCGTCCGGCGCGCAGCATTAGCTTCGCGCCAGATGACACCGTGCTCGGTGGAACGGGATTCATCCCGTCCCCCCGGGCATGACGAGGTTAACGGGCATTGTGCGGCAGGTGGCCGGGCCGAAGCCCGGCGACCCGACTACTCCGCGATCTTGGTCAGCTGAAGAAGGCCGTCGCCCGCCAGGGACAGCGAGCTCAGCACCGCGCTGGAACCGGCGATCTCCCGCAGCAGTGTGCGGAAGTCAGCGACCGTGTCGTCCCGCTGTGCGGGGTCGGCAACGCGTCCGCGCCACAGCGCGTGGGCGACCAGTACCGATCCGCCCGGACGGGCAAGGCGCAGCCCGTGCTCGACGTACTCGATGACGGAGTGTGCGTCGGCGTCTACGAAAACTATGTCGTAGCTCGACTCGTTCATGCGGGGGAGAACCTCGAGTGCGCGGCCGGTGATCAGCCGCGTGCGATTGGCGGGAATGCCGGCATCGCCGAACGCCTTACGCGCCGTCTGCTGGTACTCCAGCTCGATGTCGATGGTGGTGAGAGTGGCCTCACGGGCGCCGGTGAGCAACCACAGGCCACTGACCCCGAGTCCCGTTCCGATTTCGATGATCGTCTGGGCGTTCATGGCGGCGGCGACGACGGCCATCTGCGCACCGACGGCGGGGGAAATGGGCTCTACGCCCTGCTCCAGCGAGTGCTGGCGCGCCTGAACGATCTCCGGGCTCTCGATAACGAACTCTTCGGCGAACTTCCAGCTCAAATCTTTGTCTGACACGTATTACTCCTCTTGGCCCTTCAGCCTAGGGCGAGGACTCATCAGGAACGGCTATTCTGAGCGAGTGTTTGGGTTGACGTTCGACAAGCTTCTCGTGATCGGGGTGATCGCGGTCTTTGTCGTCGGTCCCGAACGCCTTCCGAAGTACGCGGCGCAGCTCTCCCGTCTCGTCCGCTCGCTGCGCGATCTGGCCAACGGCGCCAAGGATCGCATGCGCGAAGAGATGGGACCGGACTTCGACGAGGTCGACTGGAAGAAGCTCGATCCGCGCCAGTATGACCCGCGACGGATCATCCGCGAGGCCCTGCTGGATGACCCGGATACGGCCGCTCCCGTCGTCAAACCCGTGTCTGCCGTGCCGGCGCCCGAGGGCGCGTACGCGCAAAGCCAGCGGTTCAAGCGTGAGGGCAAGCCCGCGCCCTGGGACTCCGAAGCAACCTAGCTGCCCGATTTCGCCACATTCGGAACTTCCGGCCACGCGGCGACAGTTTCTCCTCATGTGGGCGAATTGCGGCCGGTATTCCGCATCTAGGATTACGCGGTGGCGTGGGCGGGTACGCGGGGCGTCAGCGGCGGCGCGCGAGGCGCAGCGCTACGAGCAGCGCGACCATGATGCCGCTCATCCGCGCGAACTCGGGGCCGGTGCGCGGGAGGGTCAGCAGCCCGGTTGAACTCGCCACCGTGCGCGACTCCACGAAGCGCAGCAGACCCTCCGGCCCGTTGCGCCGGCCGAGTCCCGACTTCTTCATCCCACCCATCGGGGCGTCAACGCTCGAGAAGGTGGCGCGGTATCCCTCGTTGATGTTGACGCTGCCGGCGTCGATGCGGTCGGCGACGCGGCGTCCGCGGGCGACCGAGCCGGTGAACACCGAGGCATTGAGCCCGAACTCCGAGGAGTTGGCCGCCAGTACCGCCTGCTGTTCCGTGTCGACGACCGTGATCACCACGACGGGGCCGAAGGTTTCGTGGGCGAAGCACTCCATGTCGGCGGTCACGTCGGTGAGCACCGTCGGCTCGAAGAAGAACGGGCCGAGGTCCGGACGTGCCCGGCCGCCGACGAGAACGCGCGCGCCCTTCGCGACCGCGTCGTCGACGTGGGACTGGACGCGCGCCAGCTGGGCGGCAGACGTGAGGGAACCGACATCCGTCGTCCAGTCAAACGCCGGTCCGGCTTTCAGGGCCCCGACCCGCTCGACGAACGCTCCGATGAAGGCGTCGGCGACGGCCCGCTGCACGTAGATGCGCTCGATCGATACGCAGAGCTGCCCCATCGAGGAGAAGCACGAGTAGACCGCGTTGGCGGCGGCGGACGCCGGGTTCACGTCATCCAGCACGAGAAGCGGGTTCTTTCCGCCGAGTTCGAGGGAGACGCCGGTGAGGCTGGACGCGGCACGCTCCGCAACGCGGGTGCCGGTGGCGGTGGATCCCGTGAAGCACACGTAGTCCGTGGCATCCACCACCGCGTTCCCGATCTCGTCACCGTCGCCCGCGACCACGGCCCAGAGGTCGGGCGGCAACCCCGCGTCGATGAATGCCCTGCGCGCGGCCAGAATGCTCAGAGCACCCTGGTTGTCGGCTTTCTGCACCACCGCGTTGCCCGCCGCCAGCGCCGGCACGATGTCCATGAGGGCGAGACTGACGGGGTAATTCCACGGGGTGATCACGCCGACCACTCCCTTGGGGCGGAACCCCACCCGCGTGCGCACGACGAGCGGGATGCCCGCGCGCCGGGAATGGGTGCGGAGAACGGATGTCGCGGACACCGCGTAGTACCTCGTGACCGACGCGCCCTGGAAGACCTCCTCGAAGGCTTGCCCGCGGGTCTTGCCCGTTTCCGTCTGCAGGGCGTCCAGCACCCGTTCACGGCCGGCGAGGAGCCGGTCATGGGCACGGAGGAGTACGGCCCGGCGTGCGGCGGGCCCCGAGCGACGCCAGTCCCGCTGGGCGGAGCGTGCGGCGGCCGTGGCATCCGTCACATCCCTCGCACTGCTCAGGGGCAGGTTGTGCAGCACCTCCCCGGTGAAGGGAGCGAGCACGGGCACCGATGTGGTGCCGGACGCGCGAAGATCACGGACGAGAAGTGCCGCATCATTGCGGCCGAGCGGGGAGCCGGTCATGGGCACACGCTACCGGGTGGAGGTCCGCACGGCCACGGTCTGGTGCTGGTGGCAGTGCGCGTCTGACGTGGGCGTGATCGCGGGCCTTGGCTGGTGGCTCAGGCCTGCAGCGCCTCGTAGGCCTTCTGCAGGCGGGCGGCCTCGGCGCGGAGTGCCTCGACCACCAGCCGTACAGACGGACGTTCGGCGCGGTCCGGCCGCATGAGCGCGGAGATCTGGCGCACCGCGCGCACACCGGTGAGTGGGCGCGTGATCAGGCCGTTCTCGTGGTCGCGGGTGGTGAAGCGCGGAAGAATCGCGATACCGTGCCCGGCGGCGACCACGGCCTCGACGATGCCGTTGTCGAGGAAGCGCTGTCCGACGCGGGCGGGAACGCCGTTAATCGTCTGGATCTGCCGCAGGATGCGGTCGTAGGGGAAGCCGACCGGCGCACCGACCCAAAGTTCGTCGACGAGGTCCTTCGGCGAGAGCGTGGCCTTGTCGCCGAGCGGATGTCCCTCCGGCAGGGCCACATCGAGGGGCTCGCGCATGAGGGGGACCACGGCGAGGCCACGCTCCCGCCACGAGGGGAGGATGCCGGGGGAGTCGGCCAACACGATGTCGAAGTCGGGGGTGAGGTCGGCGAAGTCGGGAGTGAGGTCCGGTGGCAGCAGGGGATCCTGGTCGGTGCAGGTGAGCGTGAGGCCGGGAACGTCGGCGATCGCGCTCAGCAGCCCCGGCAGCAGCATCTGCCCGCCGGTGGGGAAAGTGGTGAGGGTGACCTCGCCGCGGGGTGCCTGTTTGAAGTCGTCCCAGAGAGCCTCTGCACGCTCCAGTGCCACGGCCACGTCGGTGGCCGTCTGGGCGAGCACGCGTCCTGCGCCGGTGAGCTGGATGCCCCGGCCCGACCGTTCGGTGAGCGCGATTCCCGCCTCGCGCTCGAGCACCTTCAGCTGCTGTGAAACCGCTGATGCGGTGCGGTTTGTGGCCTTCGCCACCGCCGTTACACTTCCGCGTTCGGCCAGCTCGCGGAGCAGTTCAAGTCGCCTCACGTCCATGTAGCAACTCTACATAGTTACCCAAGAAAGATGTGATTGTGCTTACCAATAAAGAGGAGTGAAATGATCATGAACTTAACAAGGAGAACACCATGATCGTCGCACTCACCGTCCTCGCCATCGCCGGCGTTGCAGCCACCGTTGCAGCCCTCGTCGCTGTCGGCAACGACGGATACCACCGCATCCCCACGCGCAACTTCTAGTCGCGCAGGGCGTACGCCCACCCCGCGGCAGCAGCACGCCCCGCGCCCTCACTGAGACCCCCACACCGTGGCGGTCTCTTTGTCGTTAAGGCGGAAAACGTGAAGCGTCGGTCAGGTGACCGAGAAGCCGAGCTTTCGGCCCGCGAGCCCACGTCCGCGTGCTGCGAGATCGCGCGCCACAGAGATGATCGCGGCGGCGGCCGGGTCATCCGGGTCAGTGAGCACAATCGGGGCGCCCGTGTCGCCCCCGGCGCGCAGCGGCACGCTCAGGGGGATCGAGACGAGCAGGGGAACCGTCTCCTCCGGCGTCGACAGGCGGGCAGCGGTGTCGATGCCGCCGCCGCTGCCGAACAGCTCGAGGATGCTGCCATCGGGCTGCGCGAGACCTGCCATGTTCTCGATGACACCGATGACCTTCTGCCCCGTCTGCCGGGCAACGAGGCCACTGCGCTCGGCAACGTCCGCGGCCGCCGGCTGCGGGGTGGTGACGACCAGCACCTCCGCCTGCGGCAGCAGCTGTCCGATGGAGATGGCGACGTCGCCGGTGCCGGGCGGCAGGTCGAGCAGGAGAATGTCGAGGTCGCCGAAGTACACGTCGGTGAGGAACTGCTGGATGGTGCGGTGCAGCATGGGCCCGCGCCAGGACACGGCGGTCGAGCCATCCACAAACATGCCAATGGAGATGACCTTCACGTCGTGCGCGACCGGCGGCAGGATCATGTCGTTGACCTGGGTCGGCTTGGCGCCCGCGAGTCCCAGCAGCCCGGGGATCGAGAAGCCGAAGACGTCCGCGTCCACGACGCCGACGCGCAGGCCCGTCGCGGCGAGGGCGACGGCGAGGTTGGCGGTGACGGTGGACTTGCCGACCCCGCCCTTGCCGCTGGTGATGGCATAGATGCGGGTGAGCGAGTCCGGGCCGAACTGCAGGGTCTTCGCCCGCCCGCCGCGCAGCTTCGCGGTCAGCGCCTCGCGTTCCTCGCGGGTCATGACCGTGACGTTTACGTGGGTCGATTCGACACCCGGGACAGCGGATGTCGCGGAGTACACGTCACGCTCGATGGTGGTTGCCGCGGGGCATCCCACGATCGTCAGCTTTACCGTGACGGAAGCGGCTCCGTCGACAACGGAGATGTCGCCCACCATGTCGAGCTCGGTGATGGGTTTGCGGATCTCCGGGTCCATGACGCGGGAGAGGGCACCGAGCACGAGCGATTCCGTGGGTGTCGGCGTGCTGTTGGCGTTCACCCTGCCGCGGGATCCGTTTCGGCGACGAGGGGCGACGCGGTCGTGGCATCCGGACCCACCGGCTGTGCCGCCGCACTGGTCGCACCCAGGGTATTGCCACCGTTGCGGGCGCGCTCGGCGACCACGGCGCGGGCGGGTTTGTCGCGCTTGGGAGCCTTCGAGCCCTTGTCGGACTGCTCGCTCTTGTCGCGGTCGAGCTCTTCGAGCAGCGAGCGCAACTCGGCGCGGATGAAGTCCTTGCTGGCGAGATCCTTGACCGCGAGGCGCAGCGAGACAACCTCGCGGGCGAGGTACTCGGTGTCGTTGAGGTTGCGCTCGGCGCGCTGGCGGTCCTGCTCGATCTGCACCCGGTCGCGGTCATCCTGTCGATTCTGCGCAAGCAGGATCAGGGGAGCGGCGTAGGACGCCTGCAGCGAGAGGATGAGGGTGAGGACCGTGAATCCGTTGGAGGCCGAGTCGAAGTGCCACCACGGCACGGGTGCCATCGCGGTGTACGCGATCCATACCCCGGCAAAGAGGGAGAGGCCGAGGAGGAACCGGGGGGTGCCCATGGCGCGGGCAACCCACTCGGTGAAGCGGCCGAACCGGTCGCCGTCCCCGCGCCGAACGAGCTTGGCGCGCATGCCCTTGGGAGAATCCAGACGAACTTCTTGGCGGTTACCGCGTGCCATTGCCTGTCCTCCTTATCTTCACGGGAATCGTAGCGGTCGATGTATCGGTGAATTGTTGAGAGCTGCTGCTCTCGTTATCGGTACTTCGCCAGTCGTCAGGCAGGAGGAAGTCGAGGACGTCGTCAATGGTCACCACCCCGACCAGTCGGCGGTTCTCGTCCACGACGGGAACCGAAACGAGGTTGTAGCTGGCCAGGATGCGCGCGACCTCTGCGGCACTGGTGTGCCCCATCACGGGTTCGTGCGTCTGGTCGATCAGGGTGCCGAGACGTTCGTTCGGCGGGTAGCGCAGCATCCGCTGGAAGTGCACCATGCCTAGGAAGCGCCCGGTGGGCGGCTCGTACGGCGGAAGCGTCACGCAGATCGCGGCGCCGAGGGCGGGCGCGAGTTCGTGGCGGCGGATGAGGGCGAGGCCCTCGGCGACAGTGGTGTCGGCGGAGACGATGATCGGTTCCGTCGTCATGAGCCCACCGGCGGTGTCGGGCGCGTAGGAGAGCAGGAACCGAACGTCGTCGGCCTCCTCGGGCTCCATCAGTTCGAGGAGCGCCTCGCCCCGCTCGACGCTGAACTGCGCGATGAGGTCGGCCGCGTCATCGGGCTGCATCTGGTCGAGCACGTCGGCCGCGCGCGAGTCATCCAGCTGGTTAAGAATGTCGACCTGGTCGTTCTCCGGCATTTCCTCGAGCACGTCTGCCAGGCGGTCATCGGGAAGCTCTTCGGCAACTTCGAGCATGCGCTGCCCGGGAAGGTCGAGCATGGCGTTGGCGAGGTCGGCGGGGAGCAGGTCGGAGTAGCTGGCGATCAGCTGGGTCGCCGACTGCGATTCGCCGACGACGGTCTTCTCGATGACATCGGACCAGCGGACGAACACGGACTGGCCCTTGCCGAAGGGCGAGGGAGTGGTCTTGGGGCGGCGGCAGAAGAGCTGGCTGACTTCCCACTCGCCGGGCTCGGTCTCTTCGATCGCGACGTCTTCGATGGTGGCTTCGCCGGACCTGTCGCGCAGGGACACCTTGCGGCCGAGCATCTCGGCGACAACGCGCACCTCACCACCGCGCTGCTCGAAGCGGCGCAGGTTGATGACACCGGTCGTGATGATCTGGCCGGAACCGACGCTGGTGACGCGGCCGATCCCGAGGAACACGCGCCGCTTGCCCGGAACCTCGACCACGAGCCCGACGACGCGGGGCGAATCGTTGTTGCGGTAGACGACGACAACGTCGCGGGCTTTGCCCACTTTGTCGCCCGCGGGGTCGAAAACGGAGCACCCGACAAGACGGGCGACGAATACTCTCGCAGCGCTCACAAGTACCAGCGTAGTCGCGCGTGGGACAATCAAATTGTGACCAACATGAGCCCGCTCTCGCGCCGCCCTCCGGAACGCCCGTCAATTCCGCGCGGAGACGCCCTGGGAACCTACGAGACCTACCTCGAAGCCCAGCAGATCGTTGACAAATTGGCCAAAGCCGACTTCGACGTCAAACAGCTGTCGATTCTCGGCAACGATCTGAAAACTGTTGAGCGGGTTACCGGCAAGCTGACCTACGGTCGCACCGCCGGGGCTGGAGCGGCCAGTGGAGCGTGGTTCGGACTGTTCATCGGGTTGCTGCTGCTGATCGTGTCCCCGACGCCGCAGTTCGGCTTTGTGGCCGCCGCGATCCTCATCGGTGCCGGGTTCGGAATGCTCTTCGGGATCGTGACGTACGCCATCAACCGCCGCCGGCGTGACTTCACGTCAACGCACCAGGTGCTTGCCTCGAACTACCAGATCATCATCGCGCCCGAGCAGCTGGGTCGCGCGCAGGAACTGCTCTCCCGCCCGGAGCCGGAGGAGAAGTAGCCGCGGTCTCCCGCGGCTACCCCTCGGGTACTACCTGGCGGCGAGCCACGCCTCGACGTCGTCCGCCGTGCGCGGGATGGTGATGGACAGGTTCTCGGCGCCCGACTCGGTCACGACGATGTCGTCCTCGATCCGCACGCCGATCCCGCGGTATTCCTCGGGAACCGTCAGGTCATCGGGCTGGAAGTACAGGCCGGGCTCGATCGTGAACACCATGCCGGGCTCGAGCACGCGGTCGAGGTACATCTCGCGGCGGGCTTGGGCACAGTCGTGTACGTCGAGGCCCAGGTGGTGGGATGTCCCGTGCACCATGTAGCGGCGGTGGTACTGCGCGTCCGGCTGCAGCGACTCCTCGGCCGATACCGGAAGGAATCCCCATTCGGCGGTCTTCTCGGCGATGATGCGCATGGCCTCGGCGTGGATCTCGCGGAACCGGATTCCGGGGCGCACGATCGCGAACGCGGCATCCGCTGCCTCAAGCACAGCCTCATACACGCGACGCTGCACGTCCGTGAAGGTGCCGCTGATCGGCAGGGTGCGCGTGATGTCGGCGGTGTACAGGCTGTCGAGCTCGATGCCGGCGTCCATGAGGATCAGGTCACCCGGCACGACGGGGCCGTCGTTGCGGGTCCAGTGCAGGATGCAGGCGTGAGGACCACTCGCGGCGATCGTGTCATACCCGACGGCATTGCCCTCGGCGCGGGCGCGACGGTTGAACGTGCCCTCGACGAGGCGCTCTCCGCGGCTGTGCGCGATGATCTGCGGAAGGTCGGTGATGACGTCGTCGAAGCCCTGCTTCGTGGCGGCGACCGCACGGCGCATCTGTTCGATTTCGTATCCGTCCTTGACCAGACGAAGCTCGGATACGTCGCGGGCGAGGATCTCGTCATCGTCGCGCTCGGCTCCCGTCGTGGCATCCAGCGATCCGGTCTCGGCGGCGAGCAGGCGGCGTCCGTCGATGGTGTCGGTGATTTCACGGTCGGCGTCGCGCACCACGAGGGTGGTGGCGTCGATGGCGTCGAGCACGGCGGCGAATCCGGCGAGATTGCTCGTCTCGAGGCCCAGGTCGACGGCGACGTGGGCCAGCGACGGGCGCGGGCCCGTCCAGAACTCGCCGATCTCCGGGTTCGCGTAGAACTCGTCGGAGTCGCGTCCGGCCGCTTCGCGGAAGTAGAGGGTGCTGACGTGACCGTCGGCTGCGGGCTCCATGACGAGAACGCTGTTCGCCACGGCGTCGCTGCCCCACCCGGTGAGGTGGGCGAAGGCCGTGTGCGCACGGTAGGCGTAGTCGGTGTCGTTGGAGCGCACCTTTGCCGCGCCGGCCGGAATGATCAGGCGCTTGCCCGGGTACATGGCCGAGAGGGTCGCGCGGCGCGCGGAGGCGAAGATCGTCTGCTCGCGGGGTACTTGCGTGTCGGCCGGCCGATCCGCCCACCCGGACGAGATGAAGTCCCTGAACGTGTCCGACCCGGGGGTCGTTGAGCGGTTGGAGGTTGCGCGTGGCGCCTTGGATTCAGCCATGCACCAATTGTCGTCCTTTCGCTCCCGTCGTGCGAACGCCCCGTGTGGGTGACGGCCAGCAATTACCCGGTGAGGGAGAGCTGCGCGACGATCGGGCGGTGGTCGCTTCCCGAGTCGTCGAGGTTCTGCACGACTCGCATGCCGGTGAATGTCCAGTTCTTCGTCGCCATCACATGGTCGATGGGCGTGCCGAGAAGCGGAGGCAGCTTCGTCGGCCAGGTGCCGATCGCCGCGGACTTCATCGCAACCGCACCGTCCGCGCACTGCCCGAAGTTCTTTCCTGCACCCGACGTCAGCCTGCCGTAGTGGTCGACCGTCGAGTTGAAGTCGCCCGCCATGATCGTGTTGGCCCCGTCACACTGGCTCGCGAGCCAGGTGAGGTCCGACCGCCAGTGGCTCAGCTCGGCCAGCTGCGGCGCGACGGGATGCACGGCGATGATGGTCGGCCCAGCTCCACTGTCGGGGGTCGCGATGACGGTCGGGAGCACCGAGGTGTTGCCGCGGTCCTCCTGCACCGTGTAGGTGCCGAGTGCCGCGCTGATCAGCAGCGTCGTCGATCGTGACTTAGAGATCTCGTCGAACGAGTTGGTGTATGCCCACATCGGGCGGCCTCCCTTACCCATGAGGGTCGCGACCTCGACGCCCATCGCCCGGGAGGTCTCCGGGAGGGTGATGATGTCGGCCTTCTCGGCCAGGGCGAGCGTGGCGATTGCCCCAGCTCCGGGCGCGTCACCCAGCGTGTTCCACGACACCACCGTGAGGTCGGTCGGAGTCTTGGCCGCGAAGGTCTCGCCACCGAATCCCCGGGTCGACAGCACCGCGAGGCTGATGACGCAAAAGACAACGATGAGAATGGCGACGGATGACACGAACCGGCGCGATCTGCGGAACACCGCTGCCACCACCGCCAGCAGCACGAGCAGGGCGATCGCGATGGCGACGCAGACCGCCCGAAGCGAGACGACCTGCACGATCAGGGGCAACCATTCGGCGTGGAACAGCTGTGGCCAGGCGATCACAAGGAGGATCACCGCCACAACGACGAGAATTACGGCTGTGAGTACACGTCGGATCATGGCTCAGCGAGCCTAGACCAATACGATTGCAGGATGTCTGACACCGGTCCCATCGACCTGCATACTCACAGCAGTGTGTCGGACGGCACCGAAACTCCCGCAGAGCTGGTGGACGCCGCCGTCGCCGCCGGATTGTCTGCCGTTGCCCTGACCGACCACGATTCGACGGCCGGCTGGGACGAGGCGTTTGCCGAGGCATCCGGTACCGGTCTTACGGTCATTCCGGGGATGGAACTCAGCACGAACTACGGCCCCGCGAGTGTGCACATGCTCGCCTACCTGTTCGACCCGCTCGATCCGACGATCATTGCTGAGACGGCCCGCATCCGCGATGGCCGCCTGCACCGGGCGGAGCGGATCGTCGAACGCATCCAGGCCGATTACGACCTGACCTGGGAAGAGGTGCTCGCCCAGTCCGTGGACGGCGGCACCATCGGCCGCCCGCACATCGCCGACGCGCTGGTGGTGCGTGGGTACGTGACCGATCGCAGTGCCGCGTTCGAGAGCATCCTGCACTGGCGCAGCGGCTACTACGAGAAGTACTACGCGCCGGCTCCCATCGATGGCGTGCGGATGATCGTCGCGGCCGGGGGAGTACCGGTGCTCGCGCATCCCGCGACATTCGGGCGCTACCGCGTCATCGACGAAGACACGATCGCCGAGCTCGTGGACGCGGGGCTGTTCGGCCTCGAGATCCACCACCGCGACAACACCGAAGATGGCAAGGTGCGTCTCTACGAGCTGGCCGAGAAGTTCGGGCTGCGTGTCACCGGATCGAGTGACTACCACGGCGAGGGCAAGCCCAACCGCCTGGCGGAGAACTCCACCTCGCCCGCGGTCCTGGCCGATCTCATCGCCGCCGGAACCGGTTCCGCACCCTTCTACGGCTAGCGAACGCACAAACGGGCCCCGGCGAACCGGGACCCGTTAGTTAGTGCGTGTTACGCGGCGGGCGGAGGCGTGGGCGCTCCGCCGGACGGGCGACGACGACGGCTGCGACGACGGGCGGGAGCCGCTCCATCGTGTGTGCCGGCGCCCTCGAGCTTCTGCTCGTGAGCCTCGGTGCCTGTGGCCTGAACGGTGCCGGCCTCGACGGACGCACCGGCCTCGCCACTGGCGCCACGGGTGCGCGTGCGGTTGCGGTCACCCTCGCGACGTTCGCGCGGCGGACGGCTGGCGGCGTCACCCTCGCGACGTTCGCGGGGAGGACGTGAGCCATCGCGCGGCGGACGGCCCGCGTTTTCGACGGTCTTGGGGAGAATGGATGTCGGCTTCAGGCGTCCCTTGGAACCGGCGGGAATGTCGAGGTCGGTGAAGAGGTGCGGTGACGACGAGTACGTCTCCATGGGCTCCGGGATGCCCATCTCGAGCGCCTTGTTGATGAGCGACCACTTGTGCATGTCGTCCCAGTCCACGAACGTGACCGCGATGCCGGTCTTGCCCGCGCGGCCGGTACGTCCGGCGCGGTGCAGGTAGGTGTCGTGGTCGTCCGGGATCGTGTGGTTGATCACGTGGGTGACGTCGTTGACGTCGATACCGCGGGCCGCGACATCCGTTGCAATGAGGATGTCCTTCTTACCCGCCTTGAACGCTGCCATGGCGCGCTCGCGCTGCTCCTGGTTGAGGTCACCGTGCACGGCGGCGGCGTTGAAGCCGCGGTCGTTGAGTTCCTCGACGAGCTTGGCGGCGGCGCGCTTGGTGCGGGTGAAGACGACGGTCTTGCCGCGGCCCTCGGCCTGGAGGATGCGCGAGATGACCTCGTCCTTGTCCAGGCTGTGCGCGCGGTAGACCACGTGCTTGATGTTCGCCTGCGTGAGGCCCTCGTTGGGGTCCGTCGCGCGGATGTGGATCGGCTTGTTCATGAAACGACGCGCGAGCGCGACGATCGGGCCGGGCATCGTGGCGGAGAAGAGCATGGTGTGGCGGGTCGGCGGGGTCTGCGCGAAGAGCTTCTCGATGTCCGCGAGGAATCCGAGGTCGAGCATCTTGTCGGCCTCATCGAGAACCATGACCTTGACGTTCTTCAGGCTCAGCATGCGCTGGCTGGCGAGGTCGAGGAGACGGCCGGGGGTTCCGACGACGACCTGTGCGCCATCCTTCAGGTCAGCGACCTGTCCCTCGTATGCCTTGCCGCCGTAGATGGCGACGACCTTTGTCGCACGGTTGAATGCGGCGAGCGTGAGGTCTTCGGCAACCTGCACGCACAGTTCGCGGGTCGGGACGACCACGAGGGCCTGCACACCGGGCTCGGGGTTGAGTCCCAGCTCCTGCAGCAGGGGGAGGCCGAAGCCGAGGGTCTTGCCGGTACCGGTCTTGGCCTGGCCGATGATGTCCTGGCCGTTCAGACCCATGGGGATGGTCTGCTCCTGAATGGGGAAGGGCTCAAGAATGCCCTTGGTCGCGAGTGCGTCGACCATGTCCTGGTCGATATTGAGTTCTGAGAAGTTCACGAGTATTGAAGCCCTGTTCGCGTAAGAGGAATGGATCCTCGAGGTACGCCCGCTTTGTCCTGGGGCGTAGGGCCCCCGCCAGATTGGGGGGCATTGACCCACAGTTTAGCCGGTGGGCCTGAGTTCTCGCCTGTGACAGGCCGATCGGCAGGCCGTAGCGCGCGGGCCCGCGCATCCCGCCTACACTTGCTGCGTGGTCAACTGGTTCTGGCGCAAGGGCGCGCGCATTGAAGCTCCCCGTCTGCGTCAACGCAACTCGGGAACGGCCACCAAGGTCGATCTGGCGGAATTAACCCCCGACACGACCTCGTTTCTGGGACGCGCCGCCTACCTCCAGCTGACGCTGTTCGAAAACCTCAGCCGCGCCGTCGCCACGGCCCCGACCACCGAGGCGAAGGCAACAATCAGCCAGGCGGCATCGCTGTCCCTCGCCAAACACCATGGTCTCACCGCCGAGATAGTGCGACTCGGGATGACTCCCGCCGAGGTCATGGAGCCGAACCGGGTTGCCATCGACCGCTTCCAGCGCATGACCCAGGGTTCCGACTGGTACGAGACTGTCGCCAGCTGCTACGTCACCGCCGGCTTCCTGGATGACTTCTTCCTGCGCCTGTCCGCGGGGCTTCCCGCCGAGACGGCGAAGCACGTGGCCGCGGTCTACGAGTCCCCGTCCGGTGAAAAGCTGCTCGGCGCCGAGCTGCTCTCGGCCATCGCGGCCAACCCGCGCCTGTCCTCTCGCCTTGCCATGTGGGGCCGGCGGCTGGTGGGAGACACCATGCTTGTCGCGCGCAGTGCGCTCGTGTCATCCGACAATCGCGACTCGGACGAAGCGCGCATCGAGCCGGTCTTCACCGAACTGATCGCCTCGCACACCCGCCGCATGGACGCCCTCGGCCTCACGGCGTAAGTGCCGCGTTAACGCGATCGATCCCGGCACACCCGCGAGCGGGTGGTACCGGGACCGAGTCGAACGCGAATGCTGCTTACGCGGCGCGGGCGATCTTCTGCATCAGTGCTTCGTCCGCGACGGCGCGGTGCTTCGGCAACTGGATGGCGACGATCAGCGAGACGGCCGCGGCCACGACGAAGCTGACGAGCCAGATCCATCCGCCGTCGAACGTCCAGCCGGCCCAGAGGAGCGCGACCCAGACCACCGAGGTGACCGCCGCGGCGATCGCCGGCAGCAGCACAACGCCGTAGGAGCGGTGCCCCTTGACGATGTAGCGCACGGCGAGGCCGATGATGGCACCGATGATGGTCGAGAACAGCAGTTCCATGATTAGGCGATGAAGCCGACGCGGCGCGAGATCTCCGAGCCGATCTCGATGTAGGAGAAGGACGCGACGGGAACGATGTAGATCTTTCCCTTGTTGTCGCTGAGCTTGATGAACTTGCTGTCAGAAGCCAGCGTGTCCGCAATCACCTTCTCGATGTCCGCAGCGGTCTGCGAGGTCTCGAAGTTGATTTCACGGGGGCTGTTTGCAATGCCGATTCGAATGTCCACGGCTAAAGATTACGACAGTTCGTCAGGGCCACTCGGCGTCGTTCGCCTGCGGCGGAACTGCGGGCTCGGGCAACACCGGCCGCGCGTGCCCGGAGATGTCGGCGGCCTCGGTTACTTTGGCGTACGTGAGCATCCGTGGGTTTGAGAGACGAGGGTCGGATGACCCGGTGTCGACGCCCCTCTCGCTCGACGTTACCCAGGCCGCGGTACTCGCCCTTCCGGCCGACGCGTCCGCGGCAATCCTGGGTGCCCCGGGCACCGGCAAGACCACGACACTGATCGAACTCGTCGCCGACCGCGTGCTGCGCCTCGGGTGGCAGCCCGACGAGGTGATCGCGCTCACCCCGAGCCGCGCGTCGGCGACCCGGCTTCGGGACGCGCTTGCCCTGCGGCTCGGCATCGCCACGAACGGGCCGCTCGCCCGCACCGTCAACTCCCTTGCCTACGAGATCGTCGGCACGGCCGCGCGGGCCGCCGGTGCCCAACCCCCGCGACTGGTCACTGGAGGTGAGCAGGATAGCGACATCGCCCAGCTTCTCGAGGGCCACGCCGAGGAGGGCGGCGGTCCGGAATGGCCCGACATGCTCGGCCCCGACGTGCGTCGCCTGCGCGGTTTCCGTACCGAGTTGCGGGAGCTCATGATGCGCGCGACGGAATATGACGTCTCGCCGCAGCGTCTGCGGGTGCTCGCCCTCACGCACGGCCGGCCGGAGTGGGCGGCTGCCGGCGACTTCATCGAGGAATACCTCGAGATCCTCGGCAGCTTCCGTGAGAGCCAGCTCGACTCGACCGAGCTTGCGCGGTTCGCGGCATCCGCTATCGCGTCCACCCAGCCGGGGGAGCGCGTCGAGCGGTTGCGGCTCGTCGTCATCGACGACCTGCAGGAGGCCACCGAGTCGACCTTGTCCATCCTGCGGGCACTCGCGCGTCGCGGCGTCGCGATCGTCGCGTTTGGGGATCCGGATGTCGCGGCAAACGCATTCCGCGGTGGCGAGCCCGACGCGCTCGGTCGTCTCGCAACGCAGCTGGGTGTCGACGGGTTGCAGACCCTCACCCTCGGCACCTCGCACCGGCAGGGACCGGCACTGCGCGCCCTGACCTCCGCCGTCACCGAGCGCATCGGCACGGCGGCCGCGGGAGCGCAGCGGGCCGCCGTCGCGGGTGCCGCCGATGCCGAAACCCCCATCGTCAAGATCCTTGCCGCGTCGCCCGGCCGCCAGTGGTCCGCCGTCGCCCGGCAGCTGCGCGAACTGCACCTCGTGCGGGGTGTCGCCTGGAACACCATGGCGGTCGTCGTGCGCAGCGGCGCGCAGATTGCCGCGATCCGTCGGGCGCTCGCGCTCGCCGAGGTGCCCGCGCGCACCACTGTCGGAGGCACGGCGCTTCGGGACGACCGGGCGGCGCGAGCCCTGCTCACCCTCGTCGACGTCGGTATCGGACGCACTCCGCTCACGCCGCACTTGGCCGCGGAGTTGTTGGTTGGTCCCTTCGGGGGTCTCGACCGTCTCGCGCTGCGCCGCCTCCGTCTCGCCCTGCGCGCGGAGGAGCTGGCGGGCGGCAACAACCGCTCGAGCGACGAGCTGCTCGTCGAGGCGCTCGGTTCGCCCGGCCGGTTCGCCACCATCGACCACCGGGTCGGTCGCAACGCCGATCGCCTGGCCGCGACCTTCGCCGCGCTGCGGGAGGCTCACGCGAACTCGGGCACGATCGAGGAGCTGTTCTGGCTCGCCTGGGAGCGCAGCGGACTGGCTCCCCTCTGGTTCGACCAGGCGCTGAGCGCTGGCATATCGGCGGCCGAAGCCAATGCCAACCTCGACGGCATCCTCGCGCTGTTCACGGCGGCCAAGCGCTACGTCGAGCGCGACCCCGGAGGAGCACCGGAGGTGTTCCTCGAGAACGTCCTCGACGCGGAGGTGCCGGAAGACACCCTCGCGCCGCAGCCCAACGACGACGCGCTGCTCGTCACAACTCCGTCCGGCATCGTCGGCCTCGAGTTCGACGTCGTGGTGGTGGCCAGCGTGCAGGATGGCGCGTGGCCGAACCTCCGCCTGCGCGGGTCGCTGCTCGGGCCGCAGGATCTCGTGCGCGCCGTGACCGGCGTTGCCACGGCCACGCTCGACGAGCGGCGGCTCGTGCTGGGCGATGAGCTGCGGATGTTCGCACTCGCGGTCTCCCGATCGCGCGGCCGGGTCATCCTCTCCGCTGTCGCCAACGAAGACGAAGCGCCGAGCCCGTTCCTGTCGCTCGCGCCGGTCGACACCCCCATCATCGACACGTCCTCTCTTCCGCCGCTGTCGCTGCGCGGACTCACCGGGCGCCTGCGCCGCGAGCTGGTGCAGCAGGGCCGCTCGTCGTCCGACCGCTCCGCTGCCGCCTCCGCGCTGGCGCAGCTGGCCGGCGCCAGCGTTCCCGGAGCCGACCCCGCCGAGTGGCACGGCATGCTCGACCCGTCGACCACCGAGCCGCTCTACCTCGACGACGAGACCATTCCCGTGTCGCCCTCGCGACTCAAGCGGTTCGAGGAGTCCCCGCTCGACTGGTTCGTCGAGACCATCGCCGGGTCCACGTCGTCCAACGCCATGGGGCTTGGCACGATCCTGCATTGGGCGATGGAGACCGCGACCGATCCCAGCATTGACGCCATCTGGACGGCCGTCGAGTCGCGCTGGAATGAGCTGCTCTTCGAGTCTCCGTGGCTCGCCGAGAGCCAGAAACGTTCGGCGCGGGCGCTCGCCGCGGGCATCGCCGAATACCTGAACGACTTCCGGCGCGAGGGCAAGACCCTCGCCGCCGCCGAGCGCCGCTTCGTGCTCGAGATCGGGCGCGCCACGGTCAACGGGTCGATCGACCGTATCGAACGGTCGGCGGATGGCTCGGTGTCGATCGTTGACCTGAAGACCGGTAGCCCGATCACGCGTGCAGACGACCTCGCGGAGCATCCGCAACTCGGCGCCTACCAGCTCGCCTACGCGCAGGGGGTGCTCGACGAATTCCTCGACGAGTTCGGCCCCCACACCCCGGGCGGGGCGAAGCTGTTGTTCGTCAAGAAGGGCGTCAAGGGCAAGTTGTACCGCGAGGGACACCAGGCTGCGCTCGACGAGGAGCAACTCGAGGGATTCCGCACGCGCATCCGCCAGGCAGCCATCGGCATGGCCGCCGCGGCTTTCGAGGGTGCCGTCGAACTGAGTACGTGGGGAGCGCAGGGGCCGACCGACCTCGCGATCCACCGGGTGAGGGCGGTGTCCAGTGACTGATCTCACAGACGTGTCGATGGCGGATGCCCCGGGCATCCGTCTTGCCGTGGGTGCGAACGACATCGCCGACGCGCTCGGTATGTTCCGCCCGACCGAACAGCAGCGTGCTGTCATCGAGGCGCCCCTGACGCCCGCCCTCGTGGTCGCGGGAGCCGGCAGCGGCAAGACCGAGACCATGGCCAACCGCGTGCTGTGGCTTCTGGCCAATGGGCACGTGCGCGCCGGCGAGATCCTCGGGCTCACCTTCACGCGCAAGGCGGCGGGGGAACTCGCGCAACGCATCCGCGATCGCATCGATCAGCTCGCCGACGCGGGGCTCGTGCCGGGGGACTACGACGCGTTCGACGCGCCCATCGTCGCCACCTACAACTCGTTCTCCAACACTATCTACCGCGACCACGCCATCCTGCTCGGGCGCGAGAGCGACGGTGACGTGCTGGGGGAGGCGTCCGCGTGGCAGCTCGCCCGCTCGATCGTCGTCTCCAGCCACGATGAACGGCTCGCCACGCTCGACAAGAGTGTCGACACGATCACCAAGGCCGTGCTGAACCTCAGCCACGCGGTCACCGAGAATCTCGCCGACGCCGAGGAAGTGCGGGCCATGGCCGCGCGCTTCGGTGTGCTCGCTGACCTGCCGCCGGGCGGTCGCGGTGAATACGCCGCGGTCGCCGATCTGGCCCGCACGGTGAGCAGCCTCGACCCCCTTCTCGACCTCGCCCTGCAGTTCTCCGCGGCAAAGGCGAGCCGTGGTTTCGTCGAGTACTCCGACCAGGTGGCGCTCGCGCTGGAGATCGTGCGCAAGGTTCCCCGCGTCGGCGAAGAACTTCGTGCCCGCCATCGGGTCGTGCTGCTCGACGAGTACCAGGACACGAGCGTCGTGCAGACCTGGCTGCTGTCGGAGCTGTTCGCCGGCCAGCCCGTCATGGCCGTCGGCGACCCCAACCAGTCGATCTACGGCTGGCGTGGTGCCAGCGCCGCCAACCTCGAGGGCTTCGCCACCCAGTTCGGCAACGGGCGCGTCGAGAACTTCAACCTCACCACGAGCTGGCGCAACGGCCACCGCATCCTCTCGGTCGCCAATGCCCTCGTCGAACCGCTCATCCCCGAAACCCGGGTGCGCGTGGAACGGCTCGACGCCGGCCCCATCGCCAGTGACCTGCCGGTGGACGTGCTCGTCGCCGAGACCGTCGAGGACGAAGCGGATGCCACGGCGCGCTGGCTCAAGCAACACCTCGCCCCGCTCGACCCGAAGACCGGCCTGCCGCCCACAGCGGCGTTGCTGTTCCGCGCGCGCAAGAGCCAGCCGTGGTTCATTGCGGCCCTGCGCAAGCACCAGATTCCCTTCCACGTGCTGGGTGTCGGAGGGCTGATGGCCGAACCCGAGATCGCCGACCTCGTGAGCGCGCTGCGGGTGCTCAACGACCCGACCGCCGGCAGCGAGCTCATCCGCCTGCTCGCCGGATCACGCTGGCGCATCGGCGTGCGCGACCTGCACGCCCTGCACCGTGTCGCCTCATGGCTGCGGGACCGCGACTATGCCCAGAAGCCGTACGAGGACGACGTGAAGGACCAGCTCCGGTCATCCGTCGCCGATGGAGAGGGCGGGTCGATCGTCGACGCTCTCGACTTCGTCGCCACCGCCCGCGACGGGCACAGCCAGCTGGAGAAATTCAGCGAGCTGGGACTGACCCGCCTGCGGGATGCGGGCAAGACCTTCGCCCGCCTGCGCCAGCGCTCCGGCCTCGACCTTCTCGACTTCATCACCGTCGTGGAGCAGGAACTCATGCTCGACATCGAGGTCGTCGCCAACGACTTTCGCGCCCTCGGGGGCGCCAACCGGGAGGCGTTCTTCGATGCCCTCGGCAGCTTCATCGCCGTTGACGACAGCTCGACGCTCGGGGGTTTCCTCGGGTGGTTGAAGGAGGCGGAGTGGCGCGACGGCCTGGCTCCGCGACCCGAAAAGGCCGAGGCAGGCACCGTGCAGCTGCTGACGATCCACGGGTCGAAGGGGCTCGAGTGGGATCTCGTCGCGGTGCCACGACTGGTCGAGGACGAGCTACCCGGCAAGCCCCTCGAGGGATCCGGTGGATGGCTGTCGTTTGGCTCCCTGCCGTGGCCGTTCCGGGGAGACGCCGCAGAGCTGCCCGAATTCCTGTGGGAGCTCGCCGAGTCCCGCAAGGACGTGCTCGAGTCCAAAGCCGAATTCGGCGAACTCGTCTCGCACCGCCACGAGTTGGAGGAGCGACGTCTCGCCTACGTGGCCGTTACGCGGGCCCGGCACTCGCTGCTGCTGACGGCGTCGTTCTGGGCGACCCAGACCAAGCCGCGCCGTCCCAGCTCCTTCCTGCGGGAACTTGAGGCCGCGGGGGTCATCGACGCGCTGCCGGAGGCGAGCGAGTTCGACGACAACCCGCTGGGCGACCAGGGCGAGATGATGTCGTGGCCGCTCGATCCGCTCGGCTCGCGCCGGTCGCGTGTCGAGGAAGCGGCGGAGGCCGTGCGCGCCGCCGACCCGCAGGCGACGGGGCGCTGGGGCGCCGAACTCGAGCTGCTGCTGGCCGAGCGCGCCGCACGGCTGAATGGCGCCGAAGTCGTGGCCGTGCCGACCCGCGTTCCCGCATCCAGGTTCAAGGACTTCGTCACCGACCCCGCCGCGGTCGCCGCATCGCTGCGCCGTCCGATGCCGGAACGGCCGTACCGGGCGACCCGGCTCGGCACCCTGTTTCACGGCTGGGTGGAGCAGCGCTACGGCGAATCCGGTGGAGGTTTCGAGGAACTGGACGCGCTGTCGACCGAGGTCGATGGCGACACGATCGCCGTCGACGACACCGAATTCGCCCGACTCAAGGCCATCTTCGAGCGTTCCCCGTGGGCGATGCGTGCCCCGGTGGAGGTGGAGCGGGAGATCCACCTCATCCTCGACGGGCAGATCTTCGTGTGCAAGATCGACGCCGTGTACTTCGACGGCGAGCGCTACCAGGTCGTCGACTGGAAGACAGGAAAGGCCCCGAAGACCGCGAAGGACCTCGAGGACAAGCAACTACAGCTTGCGCTCTACCGGCTCGCTTATGCGCGCTGGAAGGACATCGATCCCGAACTGATCGACGCCGTCTTCTACTACGTCTCCGACGACCGCGTGATCACGCCGGAGCGCATTTTCGACGAGCAGGAATTGCTCGCACTGTGGCGGGCGTCGCTCGGCGAAGCCTAGGCGGGAAGGCCAGACAGGCAGCGCCAGTGGGCGTTGCTGGCTAGATCGCGCGTTCGCTGCGGTCGAGCATCTGCTCGACCTCGTCGACGGCCATCGTCGGCATGGTCTGCGGGCCGATCGGGTTCATGACATCGTTCTGAACCGAGTCGAGCAGACGGTGAAGCATGTCGACCGCGTCATCCACGATCTCCGTGCTCTTGGTGTCGGTGCCGTGCAGCAGCCACTTGGCGATCTCCAGCTCCGCATAGAGCATGGCGCGCTGGCGAACCTGACGGTCGGCGCCGCCGCGCTCGTGGTTGTAGGCGTCGAACGCTGCCTCGGCCACACCCTCGCCACGGGCGCCCAGCAGCCAGAACATGTCGCGGGCGGGATCGCCGACGCGCAGTTCCTGCCAGCCGAGAACACCCTTGACCTCGTTGTCGCCCGTGAGGAACGACTCGGCGCTGAGGGACCCGTTGATGACCGTGGGGGAGTACTGCCACAGGCTTGACTCCTCGGTCGCCGCCTCCCAGCGGGCGAGAAGCGCGGCCGGCACGAGGGCGGTGGCCGCGGCGCGATCGATGATCGTGATGCAGGCGCGCAGGCTCTCGATGGGAGTCAGGTGCGGCAGCCCCGCGTCGGTGACGAAGCTCGTCGGCAGCGTGTGAATGGCGGCGATGGCACGGCCAATGGATGACCCGAGCTCGGCTCCGACCGATCCGAGAGCAACCTTCGTGCCGTACACAAACTCGTAGACGACGACACGGGTGCCCTGCACGGGAGCCTGGCCGGCGTAGGTGGAGACGGCGAAGGGAAGCCGGGTACGAACGCCGGCGCTGAGCGCGCGGATGGCGACGAGGTCGGCAGCCTGCTCCGCTTCGGCGCGGGCGTTGAGCGGCATCCGGATAATCCAGTGGTGTCCCGCGCGGTCGGTGAGGAGGGCGGAGTCAAAATCGTTGTGGGCGCGGGTCCCGAAGATGGTGGCCGCGACGATGTCGATTCCGGGCACGGCCGCCGTCGAGAGCGCGGCTAGAGTGAGATGGGATCGAGCCATGACTTCAGGGTAAGTCGATCGGCCCCCACAACGCACGTACGCCACGCCTTTCTGATGGGTCACTGAATGTCACAATCCTTTTTGGCCCGTTTGCCGCTGTCCCGCTACGAGGTCGATCGTGACTATCTCGCCCGCGACAACGACAACCTCTTCGACGATCTCTGGCTCGATCCGACCACCCGCGTCCTGCCGATTTACCAGGGCACCGCGCTGCTCTCGTCGCCCACGAGCCTTGCCCTGCTGCCGGTAGGGGCGGTGCCCGACTCCGAACTGCTCGTCTACCTCGGCCGGTCCACCTCCACCACCAGCCCCGAGCCCGTCGGCACCCCGATCGTTGCCGCCGTGCTGTCCGACGCCGGCCACCTCGCCGAGTCCGACTGGGCGAGCCTGCGCACCCTCGGCACCCGCCTCAGCGACCGCGACGCCGGCATTCTCACCGAGGCCCTCGGCATCATCAACTGGCATGCATCCCACGGGTTCTCCCCGCGCACCGGAGCCCCGACCATCGTCGCCAAGGGCGGATGGGTGCGCCGCGATCCGGTCTCGCAGACCGAGGTCTTCCCGCGCACGGACGCCGCCATCATCGTCGGCATCACCGATGCGGACGACCGCATGCTTCTCGGGTCAAACGCGCTGTGGGAGAGCAACCGGTATTCGCTGCTGGCCGGGTTTGTCGAGCCGGGCGAATCGCTCGAGGCAGCCGTCATCCGCGAAGTCTTCGAAGAATCCGGCGTGCACGTCGTCGATCCCGTGTATCTCGGCAGCCAGCCCTGGCCGTTTCCCGCGTCCCTCATGCTCGGCTTCACCGCACGGGTCGACACCGCAACGGATGGGGCGACGACTCCCGATGGAAACGAGATCCTCGACCTGCGCTGGTTCAGTCGCGATGAGCTGACGGCCGCGCTCGGCGAAATCCTGCTGCCCGGACCGGTCTCGATCGCCCGCGCGATCATCGAAGAGTGGTACGGCGGCCCCATCAACGACGGGCAGCAGTGAATTCTCCGGACGAACTGCTCGCCGGCCTCGATGACCAGCAGCGGGTAGCCGCGGAGTCACTTCTCGGACCCGTCTGCCTGCTCGCGGGTGCGGGAACCGGCAAGACCCGGGCGATCACGCACCGCATCGCCTACGGAGTCGCCACCGGCGTGTATTCGCCGGGCAAGGTCATGGCCCTCACGTTCACCGCCCGGGCCGCGGGGGAGCTGCGCACCCGGCTGCGGGGCCTGGGTGCCGGTGGTGTCTCCGCGCGTACCTTCCATGCGTCAGCGCTGTCGCAGCTGAACTTCTTCTGGCCGCAGGTCATCGGTGGCACGGTCCCGCGGTTGCTCGAGAGCAAGGGACGCATTCTCGCCCACGCGGCGGAGACGCTGCACCTGAAACTCGACACCCCCACCCTGCGTGACATGGCAGCAGAGATCGAGTGGCGCAAGGTGTCACGGCTCAGCCTCGAGCAGTATGACCGCGCCGCGCGCACCCGCACCCTGCCGCCGAGTCTCACGGTCGAGAAGGCCGTGGACCTGCAGCGCGCCTACGAGAACGTCAAGGACGAGCGCCGGCAGCTCGACTTCGAAGACGTGCTGCTTGCCACGGCCGGCATGATCGAGTCGGAGCCGCGCGTCGCGCAGCAGGTGCGGGAGCAGTACCGCTTCTTCGTCGTCGACGAGTACCAGGACGTGTCGCCGCTCCAGCACGAACTGCTCAGCCTGTGGCTCGGGGAGCGCACCGACGTATGCGTGGTCGGCGACGCCAGCCAGACCATCTACTCGTTCGCGGGGGCAACGCCCGACTACCTCCTGGGCTTCGGCGGGACGTATGACGACGCGGTCGTTGTCCGTCTCGAACAGAACTACCGGTCGACGCCGGCGATCATCGACGCGGCCAACCGTCTCATGCGGGGGCGCCCGGGCGCACTGAGCCTGCACGCGCGGCCCGATGCTCCGGTGGGACCCGCGCCCCTGACATCCGTTCACAACAATGATTCGCAGGAAGCGCGCGCCATCGCGCAGTCGATCGCCGCCGAGATTGCCGAGGGAACCAAGCCCGAGGACATCGCGGTTCTGTACCGCATCAACGTGCAATCCGCCGCCCTCGAAGCCGCCCTCGGTGATGCCCACGTGCCGTACGTGCTGCGCGGCTCGACCCGGTTCTTTGACCTGCGCGAGGTCAAGGAAGCGATCATGATGCTGAAGGGTGCGTCGATCTCCATCACCGGGGAGCCGTTGTTCAAGACGGTCAGCGACGTGTTGCGGTCGCTCGGCTGGACGCAGGAGGCGCCAGAGGCCCGTGGGGCCGTGCGCGACAAGTGGGAATCGCTCAACGCACTGATGGGTCTCGCCGAGGAATCCGGCCCCGAGACGACCCTCAAGCAGTTCGTCGCCGACCTGCTCGAACGGCAGAACGGGCAGCACGAACCGACGATGTCCGCGGTCACCCTCGCCACCCTGCACAGCGCGAAGGGTCTCGAATGGGACAGCGTGCACATTGCCGGGGTATCCGAGGGACTGTTGCCGATCACCTACGCCAAGGGCCTCGAGGCCATCGATGAGGAGCGTCGGCTCTTCTACGTCGGCATCACCCGGGCGCGCAAGCGACTCGAGCTGACCTGGGCAGCCGAGGGCAACCATCGTGGACAGCAACGCCAGATCAGCCGGTTCGTCTCCGAACTGAAATAGACGGCCGGGCGTCACGCCGATTGGGCGCGCTCGTCCATGAGCATCGAGATGCACCCGCACGCGGGATGCGGCTTCCAGGTTCGCCGTTCGATCGCGCCCGTGTCGGGAGACAGGCGAATGGATGACCCGTCGCCGGGCACCCCGAGCGAGAGCCGGCGCACCGCCATCCGGGCCACGGCTGCCGCGACCTCCGCGGACGACAGCGGAGTCTCCGCCGCACTCCGCCGGCCCCACAACTGGGCGGCAATCGCCGGCCACGCGGGATCTGCCTCGCTGCGGTACCGCTCGAGGCAGTACAGGCAGGGGCCGAACCCCGGCTCCACGAGCGGACCGATGGTGGTGGCGGAGTCGCCGAAGATCACCGGCAGGTGCGGCTGGTCGCGCCGCAGCCAGAATCCGTAATAGTCGGGATCGAGCACGAAGTGACCGACGGCAATGGCGAGGTCGAACTCGCCGTCTTCCGCGGCGCGAGTGGCCCGCACGCGCAGGCCCACGTCCGCCAGTGCCTCCGCGATTCGCTCCGCCGTGGGTCCCGTACCCACCACCGATACCGGGCGTCGGCCGGCTCGCGGGCCGTCCGGTTCCATGGCCGGCGCCACGGCGGCGAGAAGCCGGTCGACGTCGCGTTCGTCGGAGCCGGATTCCCGCGCGATCAGGTCGAGACCCGGTCTGCTCACGCCCGATTCCAGCGCGGCCAGCATGCGTTCCTGCACCGTGGTCACGTCGTCGAAGACGACGCGGGGCGGATCGACGCCCAGCTGCACGCTGGTCGGAGTGCGCCACACCACGGGGACGCGGGAGTCGAGCTTCAGCACCATGGCGTACAGCATGCTCCGGATGCGCGGGGGCCGTCGCCGGCTGCCCACAGGCGGCTGGATCAGTGTCGGCGGCACGACGTACGGTGCCGGTATGGGAGAGGTCGGCGGCGGTGCGGGGATGGATGCCGCGGGGTTCTGCAGCGTCCGCGAGCGCGGTGTTCCGTGCGCCAGTGCTGTCGATCCCGGATCGACGCTGAGCGTGTGCACGCACCATCTGCTCGCCGCCTACGACGAAGTCGCGCGGGATGTCGGCGTGACCGACCTGCTTCCGTCGCCCTGTGTCGCCTGCGGGTCGCGGCTCGGCGTGCGGTATCCGAGTGGGTGGCTGTGTGCGGTGTGCGAGTGGCGCCAGAGCGATGTTCCCGATGCCGAGCTTGCTGTCGCGCGCGTCGACGTCGTCTATTACCTGCGGTTCCGGGACACCATCAAGATCGGGACATCCGGCAATCCGCAGATGCGCCTCACTCAAATACGTCACGACGAACTTCTGGCGTTCGAACGGGGCGACAGGCACCGCGAGCACTCGCGGCACGAGCAGTTCGCGGCGGAACGCCTGGAGCGGTCCGAGTGGTTTGCCGCGAGCGATCGCCTGCTCGACCACATCGCGCAGCTGAGGGCGGGAGCCGACGATCCCTGGGACCAGTACCGCTTGTGGAAGAGCCAGTGCCTTGCGCTGCGGTGAGGAGTAGCCGTGCCCGAGAACGTTGACGCGTGGTGGAGCCGTCGCCAGATGTCGAAGGGCACGCCCGTGCCGTATCCGGTCGGTACCTACCGGGAGGATTGGCAGCGATACCCGGTACTTATCCACCAGTACCACCCGGAGTTCAACAGTGGCATCACCCTCACCCAAATCCCGCCCGCTGCGGAGGTGCTGCTGCTCTGGCAGTGCGACGTGGGCCACCTGTTTGCGGCGACACCGGAAGAGCAACGCAACCGGCCGGGTCGTGAACGGCGCCGGTCGTCCTGGTGTCCGGAGTGCGCGGCGGGCGCGATTAACAAGCGGATGCCCCAGGTGCGACCCGACCCCGTCGAGGTGGGTGTCTACGAGTGCGGGCATCCCCGCGATCCCCGCCGCATCGACGACGCGAGCGAATCCCGCTGTTATTTCTGTCGCCGACTCGATTCGTCTCCCACCACGCGCGACGAGCTGCTGTCGATTGTCACTCCCGGTGCCCGCGCCGAGCTGAGCGCCGAGAACGGTACTGCCCGCACGTATCGCTGGCAATGTCCGCGTGGGCACGGCACCTACGCGGCATCCGTCGAGAAGATGCTGGGCGGACGACGCTGCACCGTGTGCGCCCACGCCGCCGCCGCGGCCGACCGCTATCGCGTCGGAGATGCGTTCGTGAGCCCATGGGCACCGGCGACGGCGTCCGCCGCGGAGGCGGACCTACGCCAGCGGTTGGCGGAACAGTTCGACTTCGACCTGACGTGCAACGCGGTCAAGGTCGCACGCCCGTTCTTTGCGCACGTCGAGGTCTGGCCGGACATCGTCATTCCCGACCTTCGCATCGCCATCGAGTACGACACCATCGGCCGCCACGGCCTCGAGCACGTCGGCAAGCGGGAAGACGTCGATCGTCGTAAAGACCGGCTGCTTCGCGCCTGCGACTGGGAAGTCGTTCGCCTCCGCATGGGCAAGCTGGAGCCCCTCGGCCCCTGGGACATCGTGGCCGGATCGGTCACCGGCGCGCTCATGTCACGGCTGGCGAACCAATTCGGGGAGATTCGCGGCCACCTGATGGTCCAGGCATTCGCGCGCTGACCGCGGCGATTGCTCCCTCACGCACGAAAGCACCGCGGCCGGGAGCGGCTGCGGTGCTTTCGACGGGTGGTTCTAGCCTTCTTCGTGCGGCCGATCCGTACCCTCATCGTTCAGCAGGTCCTCGATGGCCTGGTCAATGTCGTCCTGCACTGCAACACCGGACACCCGGGCGATCAGCGACGACGGGTCGTCGATGTCTTCGCTCGTGGGGATCAGGTCGGGCTGTGCCCACAGAGCATCACGCTTTTCGGCGCCGACTGCGGCCGTCAGCTGACGCCACATCTCGGCCGCTTCCCGCAGGCGACGGGGCCGAAGCTCGAGGCCGACGAGCGTGGCGAAGGCCGACTCGGCCGGTCCGCCGGAGGCGCGGCGACGCTTGACGGTCTCGGCCATCGCGTCGGTGCTCGGCAGGCGATGAGTGGCCTCGGCGGTGACGACGTCGACCCAGCCCTCGATGAGGGCGAGCATGGTCTCGAGCCGGGCGAGGGCAACGAGCTGATCGTCGCTCTTCGGCGGAATCAGCGCGCCGCTCGTCATTGCCAGACGAAGCTCTTCCGGGTTCGACGGATCGAAGTTCTCGGCCAGTTCTTCCAAACGCGAGGTGTCGATGTGGATGCCACGGGCGAACTCCGTGATCGACGACAGCAGTTGCAGTCGCAGCCACTTGGCGTGGCGGAACAGTCGCGCGTGGGCAAGTTCCCGCACCGCGAGATACAGCTGCACCTGATCGATCGGGATGTCGAGTCCGGCGCCGAACGCGACGACGTTCTGGGGGATGAGGGCCGCCTGCTGGTCTTCCAGCAGCGGGATTCCCACATCGCCACCGGAGACAACCTCGGTGGACAGCTGTCCGACGACCTGGCCGAGCTGCATGGCAAAGAGGGTTCCCCCGACGTTGCGCATGAGTTGGCTTGCGCCCTCGATCATGCCGCTCATCTCCTCCGGCGCCTGGTCCTGCAGCACCTCGGCGAGTGAGTTGGAGATGGAGGTGGCGACGGGCTCGGCGAGCTGGCTCCACACGGCCATCGTGCCGGTGACCCACTCGGAGCGGCTCATCAGTCGGGGCTCGGAGGTGAGCTGCGAAACGTAGGTCACTTCGTCGAGCCACAGGGAGGCGACGTGGAACGCCTGCTCCAGCTGCGAGCGCTCGGCGGGCAGCGAAACGACCGAGCTACGGGCGGCCAGCGCCTTCGCCTGCTCGAGTGCGAGTCCCCAGTTCACGCCGTCACCGCTCGACTGCATGGCGTTCTGCAACTGTGAAATCAGCTGCGCCACCATGTCGGGGTCATTGGGCAATCCCGCAGCGCTTGCGAGCTTTGCCGGATCGATATTGGTGTTGCCCGCGAGGAACTCGCGCAACATGTCTCGGAACTCTTCTTCCGGATCTTCCCGCGAATCATCAGCCATGCAAACTACGCTAGCCGCTGCACGGCCGATCGGCCTGTGTAATGACCATAGGCTGGGCCTGCGGCTGTGCGCCCGTGGCGAACACCCCTTCCCCGCCCGCTCTTTCAAAGGACTCCGGTGTCTCTCTTCACCGACACAGAACGCGATCTTCCGCCCCGCTCACCCCGCCGTACCCGTGTCGGATGGATCCTGTTGCTGGTCGCCATCATCGGCGTTGGCGTGGTGGCGTTTGTGCCCGCGCCCTATGTGATTGAGCAGCCCGGCCCCGTGTTCAACACCCTCAGCAAGGTCACCGTCGACAACAAGGAGGTGCAGATGATCGACATCCCCGTCGAGAAGACGTACCCCACCGATGGCTCCCTCGACATGCTCACGGTGTCGGTCAACGGCAACCGCGCGCAGCGCCCCTCCTGGCTCGAGATCGCCACGGCGTGGCTCGACCCGAGCAAGGCCGTCGTTCCCCTGGAGAACATCTACCCGGCGGGTGTCACCGACGCCGACTCGAAGGCCCAGAGCGCCGCCGACATGGTCGATTCGCAGAAGGAGGCCGTCGCTGCCGCCCTCCACGAACTCGGGATCAAGTTCACGACGACGCTGACCGTCGCCGCGATCGCGCAGGGCTCGCCCGCCGAGAGCCAGCTGAAGGCCGGCGACGTCATTGAGAGCATCAACGGCACCACGTTTACTTTTCTGGGGGATGTCTCGGCAGCCGTCATCGCGAACGGCGCGGACAAGCCCGCCACTGTCGTTGTCCTCCGTGACGGCGTGAAGAAGACGCTCTCGATCACTCCGAAGCTGAACACCACGGTGGATCCGGCCGTGCCGCAGCTCGGCATCGGTGTTGCCGCGGACTACACGTTCCCGTTCGACGTCAAGATTCAGCTGCAGGATGTGGGCGGCCCCAGCGCCGGGATGATGTTTGCCCTGGGAATCATCGACAAGCTCACCCCCGGTGAGCTCAACGGCGGCGAGCAGGTGGCCGGAACGGGCACCATCGACGCGAGCGGCACCGTCGGGGCCATCGGCGGCATCCGTCAGAAGCTGTACGGGGCAAAGCAGGCTGGCGCGAAATGGTTCCTTGCTCCCGCCTCCAACTGCAACGAGGTCGTCGACCACGTGCCCAGCGGGCTGACCGTGTACGCGGTCAAGACGCTGCAGGATTCCCTCACCGCGCTCAAGGCGATCGATTCCGGCACCGGACTCGACGCTCTCGCCACGTGTAACGGTTCCTGAGCGCCCCGCACTTTCGCAGGGATGACCCTTAAGATGGGCGCACAGCCTCTCTAACAGCCTGGAGCACCCCCTTGAGTTCGACTGCCCCCCGTCCAGCAAGCCGCACGCGCACGACACTTACGATTACGGCAGTAGTACTTGCTGTGCTCGTCGTACTGTTCTTCATCTTGTCGGGTCTGTACACCGACGTCCTGTGGTTCAAGCAGTTGGGGTACCTCAACGTGCTGACCACCCAGTGGATCGCCGGAACAGTGATGTTCTTCATCGGCTTCCTCGCCATGGCCATTCCGGTCTGGCTGAGCATCGAGATCGCGTTCCGCTGGCGCCCGGTGTACGCAAAGCTCAACGCGCAGCTTGACCGCTACCAGCAGGTCATCGAGCCGCTGCGTCGCCTCGCGACCTACGGCATTCCTTCCCTTCTCGGCATCTTCGCCGGCGTCTCGGCCGCCACCCGCTGGCCGGCCGTTCTGCAGTACCTGAACCGCACCACCTTCGGCCAGAAGGACCCCCAGTTCGGTCTCGACATCTCGTTCTTCTTCTACGACCTGCCGTTCTGGCACGGCGTTGTTGCCTTCGCCTCTGCCGTCGTGCTGTTGTCCGGCCTCGCCGCCGTGGCCACGAGCTACCTCTACGGAGCGCTGCGCTTCAACGGTCGTGAGGTTCGCATCTCACGCACCGCTCGCGTGCAGCTCGCCGTCACCGCTGGCCTGTACATCGCGATCCAGGCCGTGAGCCTCTGGCTCGACCAGTACACGACGCTGACGTCCGCCAGCAGCGGCTTCCTCGCCACCGGCGCCGGCTACACCGAGGTCAACGCGACCATCCCCGGCCGTGCCATCCTCTCCGGCATCGCCGCGCTCGTCGCCATTCTCTTCATCGTCACGGCGGTCATCGGCCGCTGGCGCCTGCCGATCATCGGAACCGCGCTACTGCTCGTGAGCGGACTGCTCATCGGTGCCGTCTACCCGGCCATCGTCCAGCGCTTCCAGGTCGAGCCGAGCGCCCGCACCTACGAGTCCGAGTACATCAAGCGCGGCATCGATGCCACCCGGGACGCCTACGGGGTCGCGGACGTCAAGGAAGTGCCCTATTCGGCGACAACGGATGCCACGGCCGGCGCATTGCGCGCGGACGCGACCACCACCGCCAACATCCGCATCATCGACCCGGCGCTGGTCACCAAGTCGTTCCAGCAGCTCGAGCAGTTCAAGCAGTACTACACGTTCCCCGCGCACCTCGACGTCGACCGCTACACGATCGATGGCAAGACGCAGGACACCGTGCTCGCCGTGCGTGAGCTCAACCAGGAGGGCCTCGGCGCCTCGCAGACCTGGTACAACAACACCGTCGTGTACACGCACGGCTACGGTGTGGTTGCCGCGTACGGAAATCAGCGTGCCGCAGACGGCCAGCCGGTCTTCCTCGAGTCGGGTATCCCCAGCACGGGTGATCTCGGTGACTTCGAACCGCGCGTGTACTTCGGCGAGAACTCTCCCCAGTACTCCATCGTTGGTGCTCCCAAGGGGGGCAAGAAGGTCGAACTCGACTACCCCGCCAGCGGCGACGACGACACGAGCAACAATGCGACCACGACCTTCGCCGGCAACGGTGGCCCCAAACTCGACAACGTCTTCACCCGCCTGATCTACGCGATCAAGTTCCAGTCCGAGCAGATCGTGCTGTCGGATGCCGTCGGTGACAATTCGCAGATCCTGTATGACCGCGACCCCAAGTCGCGCGTTGCCAAGGTCGCGCCGTACCTCACGCTGGACAACGACGCGTACCCCGCGATCGTCGACGGGAAGATCGTGTGGATCGTGGATGGGTACACCACGAGCGCGGACTACCCGTACTCCCGCGTCGAGCAGCTGAGCAACACCATCGCGGACACGTACACGCCCAAGCCCGCGTTCGCCGTCGACAACATCAACTACATCCGCAACTCGGTGAAGGCGACCGTCGACGCCTATGACGGCAGCGTCAAGCTGTACGCGTGGGACGACAAGGACCCGGTACTGAAGACGTGGGAGAAGATCTTCCCCTCGACGGTTCTCCCGCAGAAGGACATGAGCACGCAGCTTCTGAGCCACGTGCGCTACCCGTCGGACCTCTTCAAGGTGCAGCGCGCCATCCTCGGTTCGTACCACGTGACCGATGCCGGTTCGTTCTACTCGAGCGACGACCAGTGGGTAACGCCCGACGACCCGACGTCGTCGGCAGCGGCGACAACGCTTCAGCCCCCGTACTACCTGACCATGCAGGTTCCCGGACAGTCGAAGCCATCGTTCACGTTGTATTCAACGTTCATTCCGAAGGCGACCACAACAACCAGTCGTAACGTCCTCACCGGGTACCTGGCGGTGAACTCCGACTACGGGGACGACTATGGCAAACTCACGCTCCTGACTCTGCCGAGACAGGACACGATTCCCGGCCCTGGACAGGTGCAGAACAGTTTCAATACCGACACGAATGTCGCGACAGAGATCAACATTCTGGCGCGCGGGGAGACGCAGGTCATCAAGGGAAACCTGTTGACCCTGCCCGTGGGCGGCGGGCTGCTCTACGTGCAGCCGGTTTATGTGCAGTCGACGGGTAACACCGCGTATCCGCTGTTGCGGAAGGTGCTGGTGAGCTTCGGTGACAAGATCGCCTTCGAGGACACCCTCGATCAGGCGCTCGACTCACTCTTCGGCGGTGACTCCGGTGCCTCTGCCGGGGACGGCGATGCGGGCAGTACTCCGGGCGGTTCGCCCACCACCGGCACGCCATCCACGGGAACACCGTCGTCGACCTCCACGCCGGCCCCGGGGTCGACGTCAACGCCGAACCCGACCAGCACGGCGCCGGCAACCGGTACCGCACTGCAGCAGGCCCTTGCGCAGGCGAAGAGTGCGCTGGATGATCGGACCGCGGCCTACGCGGCCAACGATCTGGTTGCGGCAGCCGAGGCAGACAAGCGACTGCAGGCGGCACTCGAGGCGGCCATCGCAGCCAGCGAGTAACCATTCGGTAGGAGACACACGGTGAACGACCTGCACGCGGGGGAGTGGCTGGAGCGCAATCGCGCGAATTGGGACGAGCGGGTGCCACTACATGTGGCCAGCGAGTTCTATGACCAGTCACCCCTGCGGGCAGGTCGCGGTCGTCTGTACCCCATCGAGGAAGCCGAGCTCAGCGAGCTCTACCCCGACGGGTTATCCGGCCTCCGCATCCTGCACCTGCAGTGCCACTTCGGCGCAGACACCCTCACCCTCGCCCAGCGCGGCGCCACCGTCGTCGGTCTCGACTTCTCGGCGCCGGCCATCGAGCAGGCACGTGCCCTCGCGGCAGAGGTGGGTCTCGAGTCGCGCGCCAGCTTCGTCCAGGCCAATATCTACGACGCCCGCGAGGCGCTGCCGGAAGCGGGCTCCTTCGACCTCGTCTTCACAACATGGGGCACGATCGGGTGGCTTCCCGACGTCGCGGAATGGGCTCGCATCATCGCCTGGTTCCTGAAACCCGGTGGACAGCTGTACTTCGCCGACGGGCACCCGGCTGCGTTCGTGTTCAGTGACCTCGGCGAGACATCCGGTCTCCCCGTCTTTGCGTACGCGTATGAAGCGGATGGCGCGGCCGACGTCATCGACGAGAACGCCGACTATGCGGCAGACGACGTCGACATGACGAATACGATCACGCACGAGTGGGCGCATCCGCTCAGCGAAACGATCGGTGCGCTGCTGGCAGCGGGACTCCGCTTAGATTTCTTTTCGGAACACTACGAGGTGCCGTGGCGGATGTACCAAACCCTGGAACCCGTGGGAAACGGGCTCTGGCGCTGGCCGGAGACCAAGTGGTTGCCGCTGACGATGAGCCTCGGTGCCACCCGTATCGGGTGACCATCTGGTGACCATTGGTCAGGTGCTCCGCGCCCCTGTGCTATCGTTGATATTACGCCGCGGGGTGGAGCAGTTCGGTAGCTCGCTGGGCTCATAACCCAGAGGTCGCAGGTTCAAATCCTGTCCCCGCAACGCATGTCCCGGTTTCTGCAGTGCTTGTCACTGCGAGACCGGGACTTTTTTCGTTAAGTCGGACCTGCGGCGTGCCACTATGGGCGGATGGTCGACGCCATCCAGCCCGAGCAGCGCTTCTACTTCGGTCATCGTCTCGCCCGGCTCACCGGACGTAATCCGATTCAGGGGCACCGCGCGGCCACGCCGCTCGAGTTGCTGTTCGACCTCACGTTCGTCGTCGCGTTTGGGCAGGCGAGCGACCAGTTCGCCCATGCCGTCGCCGCGGGTCACTTCAAGGCCGCCATCATCGGGTTTGTCTTCGTGATCGTCGCCACGTGCTGGGCGTGGGTGAACTTCTCGTGGTTCTCGTCCGCCTATGACACGGACGACTGGTTCTTCCGCGTCACCACCATGGTGCAGATGATCGGCGTGATCATGTTTGCCCTCGGCATTCCCGCCATGTTCGCCTCGCTGGCGGAGCACCACCCCATCGACAACGGCGTGATGGTCATCGGCTACGTGATCATGCGCATCGCGATGATCGTTCAGTGGCTGCGGGCGGCTCGGGATGACCCGGGGCGGCGTCCCACCGCGATCGCCTATGCTATCAGCATCGGGGTAGCCCAGGTCGGGTGGGTCATTCTCGCGATCCTGCACACGCCTACCGACGTATTCATCGTGGTGTCCATCGTGCTGTTTTTTGTGGAATTCATCGGACCGTGGATGGCGGAACGGAAGTCGACCGGCACTCCGTGGCATCCCGAACATATTGCCGAACGGTATGCGCTGCTCACGATCATCGCGCTGGGGGAGGGCATCTTCGGCACGGTCGCCGCGGTGACGGCCCTGGTCGACCGCCAGGGATGGAGTGTCAACGCGGTGCTCGTCGTGGTGGCGGGCATCGGGCTGACCTTCGGGCTGTGGTGGAGCTACTTTATGATTCCGTCGGGACCCGTGCTGGTGAAGTTTCGGCAGCGCGCGAAGCCGTGGGGATACAGCCACTTCTTTATCTACGGATCCATCGTTGCCACCGGCGCCGGCCCGCACATCGCCGCCTATGTGATCGAGGGGGATGCCGAGATCGGCGTGCTGGGCGCGATCGTTGCCGTGGCGGTTCCGGTACTCATCTTCTCCATCGCACTCTTCGCCCTGTACGCGTATCTGGTACGGGAACTGGACCCCTTCCACATCGTGCTGTTTGCGGCGACTGTGGTGTTTCTGGTGGTGGCCATCGTGCTCGCGGCGCTCGGCGCGCCCATCGGACTGAGCCTGATGATCATCACGCTCTCCCCGGCCATCGTGGTGGTGGGATACGAGGTGCTGGGAGCGCGGCACGAGCCAGCCGTGCTACAGCGGGTACTGGGGTAGTTCAGTAGCCTGTGCTCATGGCCGAAGACAACTCACTGCTTCGCATCATGGGCATCGAGCACCTCAGCGAGCGCATCTTCATGTTTGTGCTCCACCGCGGACGCGCGACCGCCCAGGAGATCTGCGAGCGGTTCGACCTGCCGGAGTCCGAGGTACATGAGCGGCTCGAGTCGCTGCGCGACATGGGGCTGTTGGCCCGCCGATCCGACGGCGAGGGCTTCGCCCCGGTCGACCCGAGGTACTCGTTGCGCGCCATCGCCGACCGGCTGAACGAGAGCGTGCGCCGCCTGCAGGACCAGACGCCGGTGCTCGCCGAGCGGTTCGACCGAGGTCTCGCCTCACAGACCGAGTCCCCGAAGACACAGGTCTTGAACGACCCCGACGCCGTCGCGGGCCTGTACGCGCGGTTGCAGCACCAGGTGGTGCGCGAGTTCATGGCATTTGACCGTCCTCCCTACGTCACGGCGTCCATGGATCCACTGCAGGCGGGGTCCCTCGACCGCGGAGTGTCGTGGCGGGCGATCTACGCGGCGAGCAGTTTCGAAGTCCCCGGAGCATGGGAAGAGGTCGAGGAACTCGCCTCCCAGGGCGAGCAGTCGCGCGTGATCGCGGACCTGCCGCTGAAGCTGGCAATCGCGGACCGTTCCATCGCCCTGCTGTCACTCAGCCACGAGAGTGGCCACATCGAGACGCTGGTCACGGAGTCCCAGCCGCTGGTGAACGCCCTGTGCGACCTGTTCGAGTTCTACTGGGAGCGATCGCTTCGGATGCCCAAGAACCGCTCGTTTGAGGAACCCGTCGTCGCCCCGCCGGAGCCCGGCACGCTCTCGCTGGCCACGCCCACCGCGCAGGAAAAGCTGTGGAACGCGTCATCCGTTCGTCCGCCCACGCACGAAGAGCAGGCACTGCTCACTCTTATCGGCGCGGGTTTAAAAGACGATGTGATCGCCCGTCAGCTCGGGATGTCGCCCCGCACGCTCCGTCGACGGAGCCAGGACCTCATGACCGAATTGGGTGCCGACAACCGGTTCCAGGCCGGTGTCGAAGCGTCCCGCCGCGGGTGGGTGTGACCGTCAAATGTCGCGAATGTAACAGTCGCGTTTCGTGATCTGGCCGATTCCGGCCAGAGGACAAAATCGGCCAGCGGAGGCCGCAGCCTCCCGAACATACTGAACGAACACTGCATCCAGCGGTGTTCGTTTGTTTGTTAAGTGTTGTCCGGAACGCCACCTTCGCGTGGTGGGTGCGGACGCGCTGGCGACGGCGTTCCCAACTCCGGCAAGGAAACCCCGTGACTGAACATCGGCGCCCGCTGGGCACCTCTGCACTGCTCAAACGCCTCGGGGCGAGGTTGGCCTCGACCCTCATCGCTTCCGCTCTGGTTATCGCCGGCGCGCTCGTTCCCGTGTCCGGCGCCGTTGCCGCGACGACCAGCCCGACGTCACCATCGTCGGCACTGACCAACCCGTACGACGATGGCCACTACATCGTGACGCTGCGCGACGCGCCCGTCGCGACCTACGACGGCGGCGTCAAGTCGTACGCGGCAACGCGCGCGACCCCGGGCAAGTCCTTGGTGACCCGATCGAAGAAGGTCAGCTCCTACGCCTCCTACCTGTCGACTGAGCAGAAGGACGTTGCCACCGACGTTGGCGCGAAGATTGTCAGCTCCTACACGCTCGCGACCAACGGCTTCACCGGCACCTTCACGGCCCGTCAGGCGCTCGAGCTGTCCCGGGACAACCGGGTGGTGTCGGTCGTGAAGGATGAGCTCCTGCACGTGACGGCTGCCGAGCCATCCACCGACTTCCTGGGACTGTCCGGGGACGATGGTCTCTGGGCGAGCCTGGGAGGAGTGGATGCCGCGGGCGACGGAATCGTCATCGGTGACATCGACACCGGTATCGCACCGGAGAACCCGTCGTTCGCGGGTGACCCGCTGGGCACCGTCGCCGGGGACGCTCCATACCTCGACGGCAGCGCGACCGTGTACAACAAGTCCGACGGAACCCAGTTCCGCGGCGTGTGCACCACGGGCGAGCAGTTCACCGCCGCCGATTGCAGCACCAAGATCATCGGTACCCGCTACTTCATCGACAACTTCGGCCTCGACTCGATCAAGGGTGCGGCCGACGGAGAGTACGTGTCTCCGCGTGACGGCGCGGGCCACGGTTCGCACACCGCGAGCACCGCCGCCGGCAACGCCGGCGTCAGTGCATCGGTGGGTGGCAAGAAGTTCGGCACCATCTCTGGTGTCGCTCCGGCCGCCAAGCTGGCGATCTACAAGGTCTGCTGGACCGGTATCGACGGCGACGGTTGCTCCACGGGCGACCTTGTTGCCGCCATCGACGCGGCCGTTGCCGACGGCGTCGACATCATCAACTTCTCCATCGGTGGAGGACAGGCGCAGAGCACCGTGTCCGTGACCGACCAGGCATTCCTCAACGCAGCCGCAGCCGGAATCTTCGTCTCGGCATCCGCCGGTAACGACGGCCCCAAGGCGTCGACCGCGGACAACGCTTCTCCGTGGATCACGACTGTCGCGGCATCCACCATTCCGTCCTATGACGCGACGGTAACGGCGGCCGATGGCCAGACGTTCCTCGGTGGTTCCATCACCCTGCCGGAGACCGGAAAGATCAGCGGCAAGCTGGTCGCCGGTCGGCTGACCGGCGTTGCCGGAGCGACCCAGCCGGAGCTCTGCGGAACCGGCACCCTCGACCCGGCGCAGGTCACCGGCGCGATCGTGCTGTGTGAGCGCGGCGTGAACGATCGCGTCGCCAAGTCGGCCGAGGTCAAGCGTGCCGGCGGTATCGGCATGATTCTCGTGAACCCCGCCGACGACTCGATCGACCTGGACGAGCACAGCGTGCCGACCATTCACCTCAACGCGGACTCGTTCGCGAAGATCCGTGAGTACGCGGCCAACCCGGCAGCCCGGGTCACCTTCGAGAATGGCAACACGTCGGACAAGCCCGACGTTGCCACCCCGCAGGTCGCCGGTTTCTCCTCGCGTGGGCCGATCCTGGCCGACGGTGGAGACATGCTCAAGCCCGACATTGCCGCCCCCGGCGTTGCGATTCTCGCCGACGGCCCCAACGCCGCCGGTGCCACCCCGACGTATGAGTTCATGTCGGGTACCTCGATGGCAGCACCCCACATCACCGGTCTTGCCGCGCTCTACCTGAGCAAGGACCCACTGGCGACGCCCGCCGAGATCAAGTCCGCCATGATGACGACCGCGTACAACACGATCACCGCGGGCGGCGACCCCGACGAAGATCCCTTCGCCCAGGGTGCCGGCAACGTTGACCCCACAAAGTTCCTCGCGCCCGGACTGCTCTACCTGAACGACATCGACGACTGGAAGGGCTACGTCGAGTCGCTCGGCCAGATCGAATTCGGTGTTGAGCCGCTCGACGGAACCGAGTTGAACCTCGCCTCCATCAGCATCGGCTCGCTCGCCGGAACCGAGACCGTCACCCGCACGGTGACCTCCACGCAGGCGGGCACCTTCACGGCCCAGCCGGTCACCATGGCCGGAGTCGACGTAACCGTCAGCCCCGCGACCATGACCTTCGGCGCCGCGGGCGAGACGAAGAGCTACACCGTCAGGTTCGACCGCACCGACGCTGCCATCGACGAGTTCACGACCGGTTACCTGCGCTGGACCAGTGGCGACGTCGTCGTCACGAGCCCGCTCGCGGTGCGACCAGAAATGCTGTCAGTGCCGGCGGATGTCACGGGCACGGGCAACACGGGAAGCGCAACGATCCCCGTGCTCGCCGGTGAAACCACGGACGTCGACATCTCCTCGGTCGGACTGGCCAAGGGCGAGGTTCTTCGCGGCGTCGCCCACGCGGACGGCTCTACCCAGAGCTATGTCGTGGATGTTCCCGAGGGAACGACTCTCACGCGGATCGACCTCAACACCGACGACGAAACCGCAGACCTCGACATGCACGTCTACGAGATCTGGCCGTACGGCGGCACGTTCCTCTCCAATGCTGCGGAATCGGGCGCGGCCGACGAGCGTGTCGACATGTCCAACCCGGACGTGGCGAAGTACATCATCGACGTCACCGCGGTGTCGGGCACGGGCGATCTGGGCTTCAGCCTGAGCACCTATAACCTGGGAGCCAGCGGCGCGGGAGACTTCGCCGTTGATCCGTCCACGCTGAGCATGACGCTGGGCGACGACGCATCGGTATCCGCGAGCTGGAAGGGCCTCGACGCAGGAAGCAGTTACCTCGGCAAGGTGAGTTTCGGCGACTCCGGTCAGTCGACCTACGTCACCGTGGCGACCACACCGCTCACCCAGCCGGCAACAAACACGGGTGACTTCGTCGTCACGACCGATCCCGGATTCGTCCGTGCCGGTCATGGAGTCTCACTCCTCGCCCGGGGACTCGTTCCCGGTGAGGCCTACTCGATGTATCTCGACAAGAGCACCACGTCGTCGATCACCGGGTTCGCCTCCACATCGGGAAAGGTGGCACGCTACGCCTCGCTCGCCCCGGAGACCACCGAGGGACCGCACACGATCACAATCACGACGGCGGGAAAATCGACGTCCGTGACGGTCATCGTCGCCCCCATCACCATCGGCTACGTCTTCCCGTTGATCGATGCAGCGTATGACGGAACTCCTACCGTCATCGTGGATACCATCTACGCGGGCAAGGGCTCGCTGCGCGTGTTGCTGAAGTCCTCTACGGGCAAGAAGTACATCGACACGACAGAGGCCGTCGACGGCGGAACCATCTTTGACGCGATGGAGTACCTCTCGAAGCGGACCGCCCTTGATGACGGCACTTACTCCCTGCGGGTATGGGTCGTGGACGAAGACGGTGTGCAGAGCCAGTTGCACGAGACCAGCTTCGATGTCGGCGCCACCACGCCCAGCTCGACGGTGCTCGAACAGAGCGTTGACGATCCCAACTTTGTCGACATGACGTTCACCAACAACACCCAGTACGCCTTGTACCCGACGATCGAGTACAAGACGTGCGCCGGACCAGTCGTGTTCGCCAACATCGGCGTGAGCCCCGACGTGTCCTTCCCTGCGACGTACGACATGCATGGAATCACCCGCGCCACCATGACCCTCGACGGCAAGGTTGTCGCGGACTACGAGAACGCCAGCGAAGGACGGTGTGCCCCTGTCGCCCCCAAGATCTCGCAGCCGTTCTGGATCACGCTGAGCGATGCGGGTGACACCGGAACTCCGGGCAGCCCGATCACGGCCGTGGTCAGCAACCGCTACGCCTCGTACAGCTACGGCTACACGTTGCGTGCGGGTACCGGCACCGAGGTTCTCAAGGATCAGTTCTCGACCGAGGGCATTCCCGTCACCTACGTGACCAAGGAGGGCCCGGTCGTTGACCGCACCTTTGCGTTCAAGGAAAAGCAGGATTACTGGATGGCAGCGATCTTCGAGGACTTCAAGCCGGGCAAGCAGGCGTCGAAGATTTATCGTTCGTTCGCACTGCCGACCACCGTCGCCGATCTGGCTCCGGTGAATGCACCTCCGACCGAGGAGCCGACCGCTCCGCCGACGACACCGCCAACAAATGACCCGACGACGCCGCCCACGGATGACCCGACGACACCGCCGACGACACCGCCCACGGGACTTCCCGCGAAGGCGTTCCATGTCACGACGACGGCCGGACTGCACGTGCAGGGTTCGACGATCACCGTGACGGGAACGGGACTGGCGCCGAAGGAACACTTCTACGTTCGTCTGCAGGGCACGACCGTGTACACGGGAGTGGCGAACTCGAAGGGCGTCGCCACGGCACGTGTTGCCATTGGCAGCACGATCATCGAGGGGAAGAAGGCGCTGCTGCTGGTGGGGTCGACCTCGAAGCGCACCGGGGCAACCACGACGTATGTTGTGGCCAAGTCCAAGGCCGTTCAGGTGGGGGTATCACGGTCGTCCGTGGCATCCGGCAGCACCTTCACGGTCGCGGTAAAGAACCTCGCACCGGGGGAGCCCCTGGTGGTTCTGGTCGGCGGCAAGCGGGTGTCGATCGCCAGTGCCCACGCATCGGGATCGGGCAGCTACTCGGTCAAGGTGAAGGCGCCGTCATCGCGCGGCACGCTGAGCGTGGTGGTGCGGGGCATGGCTCCCGCGCGCACCGGGCACGCGGTCATCACCGTGGTGCGCCACCGCTAGAACGAGTCTGAGTGTCGACGGGCGTCCCACCGCAATCTGGCGGGGCGCCCGTCGTCGTTTAACTGTCGGAGGCGCGTGCCCGGGGCGGGCGCGGGCGCACGAGGCGGTAGCTCTCGGTCACGAGTTCGGTGACGAGGGAGTCCGGAACCTCGGCGGTCAGCCGCACGGTCAGCCAGTGCTTCTTGTTCATGTGGTACCCGGGGGTGATCGAGTCGTACTGCTCGCAGAGCGAGGCGCCGTCTTCGGGCACACACTTGAGGGTCACCAGGGGGTTCGGGTCGCCGGGAGTCGACATGATCGCGAACACCTTGTTGTTCGCCGTGGTCTTGTAGACGGGGGTATCCGGCCCAAAGGGGAAGGTCTCGGACGTGGCGGGCAGCGCCAGGCACACATCACGCAGGTCGTCGGGATCCATGGGGAAACGCTACCGGTCGAAGAGGTGCACCAGTTCTTCGATGAACGCGGAAAAGTCGGTCGAGCGCTTGATCAACTCGAGCACCTCCGACCGCTCGGCAAACACCTCGACAAATTGGTCGAAGACGACCTGGAAGGATGCCCGTCCGCTCGAGCTGAACGCGATCAGGGCGATCACGTTCACGCGGTTATCGCCCCACGGCATCGGAGTCTCGTTCACCGCGATGGCGATGGACGTGCGGCTGGCACTCATCGCCATGGCGTGCGGCACCGCGATGGAATCGGTGAACGCGGTGGATGAGAGCAGCTCGCGCTCGATCGCCCCCGTCACGTACGACTCGTCGATGATGCCGCGCTCGACCATGAGGTCACCGAGGATCCGGATCATGCCGACCTCCGTGTCGGCGTGCACGTTCCGCAGGAACAGTGCCTCGTCGAAGTACAGCAACAGGTCGTCTTTGATGCGCAGACGTCGGCGGTGCCGGCGCAGCTTGCTGATCGCCCGACGGATGTTGTCGATGTCGCCCTCGGTGAGGAAGGGCTGAATGGTCACTACATTGTCGCCCGCGCCCTTCGCCGCGATGGTGGTGAGCACGAGATCTGTGGAGAACTCGTCCCAGTCGACATCGGTGCGGGTGACGACGATCTCCACCGACAGTTCGTCGCCCAGTGCCTTCTCGATGCGCTCCCGCAAAATCAGGTGCATGTCGTAGTAGCCCGGCGAGACGATCGCGCAGGTGATGCGCTCCTCCCGGCGGGACTGCCGCTCGAGGTGCGAGCCCAGATGCATGGCGATGTACGAAATCTCGTCGTCGTTGATGGCGATCGACTTCTCGCGCTGGATCTGACTGGCGATGAAGACGGCAACGTCGTAGATCATCGGATACGACGTCTTGATCGACTTCACGAGCGGGTTGCGCGAGTAGGAGTTGTCCTGCGCCCGCGCGATGAGGTTGCCAACGTGCAGGGCGAGCCGCACCATGAAGGTCTCGTCGTCGAGATCGAGCAGGTACTCGTCGCCGACCTGCGCGACGATGCGCCGCACGGTGCCCAGGTGCTCCGGCTCAGAGGAGTCGGCGGCGGGCTCGGGAGTATCCTGCCGCGGCGTGATCACGCGGGTGGTCAGCAGCTTGGCCAGGTAGTCGAGGTCGGTGCGGTCGAGCTCGACACGAAAGTGGCGGTGAATGAGCCCGGCGAGGGCCAACCCGATGGGGGAGTCGGGCGCCGGCGCAGTGTCATCCATTCCATCCGAACGGGTGTGGCGGATGACCCGGTCGACGGCAATCGCGACGTGCAACAGCACACTGTTGATTCCGTACTCATTGACGAAATACCCCTGCGAGTCGAGCATCGCGATGAGGTCGGTCTTGAACGAGCTGAGGTCGTCGGAGGCGAACTCGCGCTGCACGGTCTCCAGCTCGAGGAAGCCCTGCGCGCTTTCGCTGCGGAACAGCTTACTCAGCACCTTGCGGTACTCGGCCTCCGAGCCGCTGAGGGTCACCACGCTGCCGCGTCGCGTCAGGCTGAGGCCTGCCTCTTCGCCGAGTGCCTTGACCTTGCGCAGATCGGACTCGATAGTCGACTCGCTCACGTACAGGCCCTCGGCCAGGTCGTGGATGTCCAGCCCGGTCGGCGCCTCGGTGAGCCGCCGCACGAGGTGATGCACCCGGTCGCGGGGAGTGTGCAGCTCGCCGTTGCTGTCGCGGGATCCGGAGGCGAACTTCGCATAGGCCTCGCGGTTGAGGCGGTAGCCGTTGGTCGATGACGAAATGATGGGAAGCGGATGCGCCGCCGCTTTTGCCGCGGTGACGTAGCTGCGCACACTGCGGGTCGTCACGCCCAGCTGTTCGGACAACTCCGCAGCGGTAACGCGTCCGTCGGTCTGCGACAGGTAGTCCAGCAGGCGCTCATACTTATCGCTCATCTACAGCAACTTAACCACGTTCCCGCCGGGGTCCATGCCTCCGCATGATCTTTTCCGCCCACGCGGAAAGATAACTGTTGGATTTCAGGTGCCTGTCAGGTTCAGGATTGAGTAAAAGCACGTCGATTCGCTGTAATGCAGGGAACGCAAGGAGGCGATCCATGACTACCATTCTGATTATTTGTGGTGCCGGCGCTTCGAGTACCTTCCTGGCCAGCCGCATGCGCGCCCTTGCCACATCCCGCGGAATCCCCCTCACGATTCAGGCCGCGTCCGATGACGAACTCGACGCACGGCTCCCCTCCACCGACGTCCTTCTTGTCGGGGCCCACCTCGCCGGCGACTTCGATTCGATCGTTGAGCGCGCCGCCTCGTCCGGCGTCCCCGCCTACCTGCTCCCCGATACCGTCTTCGGCCCCGGTGGCGCCGAAGCTGCCTTTGCCCTCGCAACCGGACCTGCCCCGATCGGGCATTCCGCCTCCAACAACTGAACGAAGGAAACCCCTCATGGCTGATCGCACCGTCACAATCGCTTCCGCAAATGGGCTGCACGCACGCCCCGCCTCACTGTTTGTTCAGGCTGTCTCAGGATCGGGCCTCGCTGTCGAGCTCACCAAGGGCGAAAAGACCATGAACGCGGCGAGCATCCTCGGCCTCATCGCCCTCGGCCTCAAGCACGGCGACGAAGTCACCCTCCACGCCGACGGTGACAACGCCGACGCCGTCCTCGATGATCTCGCGGCCTTCCTCAGCCAGGACCACGACGCATGAGTGACACCGTGACCCACGACCTCCAGGGCGTCGGAATCGGCCGCGGCCTCGCCGTTGGGCCCGTCCTGCGTATGCCCGAGCCGCTGCCGGAACCGACCGACACCCCCAGCACGATCGGTGCCGACGCCGAGAAAGTCCGCACCGCGGGGGCGCTCGCCGCCACCGCTGCCGACATTCGCCTGCGCGGACAGCGCGCCGGGGGTGCGGCCAAGGACGTACTCGAAGCGCAGGCCTTCATGGCGGAAGACCCGACCCTCAAGGACGACGTCGACGCCCGCATCGACACCGGCAAGACCGGCGAGCGCGCCGTCTACGAGGCATTCGCCGCCTTCCGTGACCTGCTCACCAGCATGGGCGGCTACATGGGAGAGCGCGCGACCGACCTCAACGATGTTTCCCAGCGCGTTGTCGCTCACCTTCAGGGCGTTGCAGCACCCGGCGTGCCCGACCCCGACTACAAGTTCATCCTCGTCGCCCGCGACCTGGCCCCGGCAGACACGGCGCTGCTCGACCTCGACAAGGTGCTCGCCCTCATCACGAGTGACGGCGGACCCACATCGCACACGGCGATCCTCGCCCGCGAGAAGTCGATCGTCGCCGTCGTTGGCGCGGCAGGTGCACTTGATCTCGATGACGATCACGTCGTCATTGTCGACGCCTCCACGGGAATCGTCACGGTTGCTCCGGATGCCTCGGCTCAGGCTTCCGCTTCGGACACCATCGCGGCTCGCGCTGCGGCGGCCGACGCTCCCGTTGGTCCCGGTGCGCTCGCCGACGGAACCCCGGTTCCCCTGCTTGCGAACCTCGGTTCGGTGGACGGCGCCCTCCCGGCGATCGAGAAGGGTGCCGAGGGCGTTGGCCTGTTCCGCACCGAGTTCCTCTTCCTCGATGCCGAGAAGGCCCCGACGGTCGATGAGCAGCAGGAGAAGTACACCCAGCTGCTCACCGCGTTCGCCGGCAAGAAGGTCGTCGTCCGCGCGCTCGACGCCGGCGCAGACAAGCCGCTGAGCTTCCTCAACGACGAGAAGGAAGAGAATCCCGCCCTCGGGCTTCGCGGACTTCGCGCCCTGCGTGCAAACGAGCCGATCCTCCGGGACCAGCTCACGGCCCTCGCCAACGCGGACGCCGCAACCGACGCCGACCTCTGGGTCATGGCGCCGATGGTCTCGACCGTCGAGGAGACGCGTTACTTCACGAAGCTCGCGCGGGAACTCGGGATCAAGACCGCCGGCGTGATGATCGAGGTTCCGGCCGCCGCCCTGCTGGCCGATCGCATCCTCCCGGACGCGGACTTTGCCAGCATCGGCACCAATGACCTGACGCAGTACACGCTCGCCGCCGACCGTCTGCTCGGTTCCGTCGCGTCCTTCCAGGACCCGTGGCACCCGGCGGTTCTCAAGCTCGTCGGTGAGGTCGGTCGCGCCGGAACGGCACAGGGCAAGCCCGTGGGAATCTGCGGTGAAGCCGCTGCCGACCCGCTGCTCGCCGTGGTGCTCGTCGGGCTTGGCGCCACCTCACTCTCCATGTCGCCCGCCGCCCTCGCGGATGTGCGCACGGAACTGGCCAGGTTCACCCTCGACCAGGCCAAAGAATTCGCCGAAATCGCACTGTCGGCTAATAGCGCAGTGGAGGCCCGTGTTGCGGTCCTCGCTGCGGCAACTCCTGTCACCACCTCTCTAACATCCACAGAATCGGAGTAAGACCCATGACAACGACGTCTCCCTCGGCGGCCAGCCGAGCCAAGCTGCGTGTGCAGCGGTTTGGCACATTCCTCAGCAACATGATTTTGCCGAATATCGCGGCATTCATCGCCTGGGGCCTCATCACCGCGCTGTTCATCCCGGACGGTTACTTCCCGAATGCAGACCTGGCCGGGTTCGTCTCGCCGATCCTGTACTTCCTGCTCCCGCTGCTGATCGCCAACACCGGTGGACGCATGATCTATGACGTGCGTGGTGGCGTTGTCGCCTCGATCGCCACCATGGGAATCATCATGGGCACGATCGGTACCCCGCTCATGAGCGAGGCCGGCGTCTCCAGCCCCCAGTTCCTGGGCGCGATGATCACCGGTCCGCTCGCGGCCTACCTCTTCAAGCAGATCGAGCGCCTCTGGTACGGCAAGATCCGCGCTGGCTTCGAGATGCTGGTCAACAACTTCTCCGCCGGCATCATCGGTGGTCTGTTCGCCATCGGTGCCTTCTACCTGCTGACCCCCGTCATCAAGGGAATCACCTTTGTCCTGGGCGCGGGCGTCGAGGGGCTCGTCAACGCGCACCTGCTGCCGCTGGCCAGCATCATCATCGAGCCGGCCAAGGTTCTGTTCCTCAACAACGCCATCAACCACGGAATCCTGACCCCGCTGGCAACCGACCAGGCGTCGGAAACCGGCAAGTCGATCCTCTTCCTGCTTGAGGCGAACCCCGGCCCCGGCCTCGGACTGCTGCTGGCGTTCACGTTCTTCGGTGTCGGCGCTGCGCGCAGCACGGCCCCCGGCGCGATCATCATCCAGTTCTTCGGTGGCATCCACGAGATCTACTTCCCGTACGTACTCAGCCGCCCGATGCTGTTCCTGGCCGTCATCGCCGGTGGTGCAAGTGGTGTCGCGACCAACGTCGCGTTCGGCACGGGTCTTCGGGCTCCCGCATCTCCCGGATCGATCATCGCCATCATCGCCCAGACCGCTAACGGCGACTGGTTCGGCGTGATCCTCTCGGTCGTCATCTCCGCCGCCGTTACCCTCTTCGTCGGTGCGATCATCCTTCGCACGGGCAAGCGCGGCACAGGAGACCTCGACGACGCCATTGCCAAGACCGAGGCGAACAAGGGCAAGAAGTCCGACGTTCTCTCGTCGCTGGGCAACGAAGCCGCTGCGGGAACCGCTCCGGTTGCGGGCAACACCACGACCGCCACGCGCGTGCAGAGCATCGTCTTTGCCTGCGACGCCGGTATGGGTTCCAGCGCCATGGGCGCCACGGTTATGCGCAACAAGATCAAGAAGGCCGGAATCGAAGGTGTCACCGTGGTCAACGAGGCGATCTCGAACCTCACGGGCAACGCCGACCTGGTCATCACGCAGCGTGAGCTCACGCCGCGTGCGCAGCAGAAGTCGCCGAACTCGCAGCACGTCTCGGTCGACAACTTCATGAACAGCCCGCGCTACGACGAGGTCGTAGAGCAGCTCAAGGCGCAGGAGTCCAAGTAACACCTGCTCCACCCGCATCACCCGTACCACCGGAAATAGCCAGAAGGAATTGAGGACAATCGCATGAGCAACGTACTTGAGCTCGCACAGATCAACCTGCACGGGTCGGCAACGACACCCGCGGAGGCGATCGACGAAGCCGGACGGATCCTCGTCGCGACGGGCGCGGTAACCGATGACTACATCGGCTTCATGCACGACCGTGAAGCAACCGTGTCCACCTACATGGGCAACTTCCTGGCTATTCCGCACGGCACGAACGAGGGCAAGGACACGATCCTTCGGTCTGCGCTCTCGTTCGTGCGGTACGACAACCCGATCGACTGGAACGGCAACGAGGTTCGCTTCGTCGTCGGCATCGCTGGCAAGGACGGTGGCCACATGGAGGTTCTCTCCTCCATCGCCATCGTCTTCAGTGAGGACGACGACGTCGCGAAACTCCTCGCCGCGCAGACTCCCGAAGAGGTCCTCGACCTGCTGGGAGACATCAACGCATGAGCGCCACCAACCTGAAGGCCGTGCACTTCGGTGCCGGCAACATCGGTCGCGGCTTCGTCGGACTCATCCTGCACAACGCGGGATACGAGGTCGTCTTCGCTGACGTCAACGCCGAACTGATCGACTCACTCGCGTCGACGCCGAGCTACGTCGTCACCGAGGTGGGTGCCGGCGCGAAGACGTGGACAGTCGACAACTACCGCGCCCTCAACAGCTCGACGGCCGAATCGTCGGTCATCGACGAGATCGCCACGGCCGACATCGTGACGACGGCCGTAGGGCCGAACATCCTGCGGTTCGTTGCACCTCTCATCGCCGCGGCGATCGCCAAGCGCTCCGCCGATCTTCCGCCGCTGGCGGTCATGGCCTGCGAGAACGCCATCAACGCGACCGACGTTCTCAAGGGCGAGGTGCTCAAGTCACTGCCCGACGCATCGCTCGCCGACCGCGCGATCTTTGCCAACACCGCCGTAGACCGCATCGTCCCGGGACAGCCCGAGGGCAACGGCCTCAACGTCACCGTCGAGTCGTTCTTCGAGTGGGCCATCGAAAGTGGTCCGTTCGGTGACGCGCTTCCCGTCATCCCGGAAGCGCACTTCGTCGACGATCTCGCGCCCTACATCGAGCGCAAGCTCTTCACCGTCAACACCGGACACGCCACAGCGGCGTACCACGGCTTCGTCGCCGGGATCTCGTCCATGTCGGAAGCGTTCGCCACCCCGGCGGTCGCTGACGAGGTGCGTGCGGTTCTCGCGGAGACGAAGCAGTTGCTCGTCGCCAAGCATGGTTTTGATCCCGAGGTGCAGCAGGCGTACATCGATAAGAACATGGTGCGCTTCGCCAACCCCGAGCTCAGCGACACGGTCGACCGGGTGGGTCGCCAGCCGCTGCGCAAGCTGAGCAGGCATGAGCGTTTCGTCGGTCCGGCCGCGGAACTCGTGGAGCGAGGCATCCCGACTCCCGCGCTGGTTCGCACCATGGGCGCCGCACTCCTGTTCGATGTGCCGGAGGACCCGCAGAGCGTCGAGATGAAGGCTCTGCTGGAATCCGCCACGCCCGAAGAGTTCGTGACCCAGGTGACGGGTTTGGGCGAATCTCACGCCCTGTTCGCTCCCGTCGTCGAGGTCGTTCGGGCACGCAAAGCCTGACCCCCGCACGCCGTACCCTAACTACATGAGCACAACCGAATCCGCGATCGCCGTAGCCCAATTTGCGCCGGTCGCGGATTCGTCCGTTAACCTCCAGACCATCCGCGAGTTGACGGAACGGGCCGTGTCCCGCGGTGCCCGTCTCGTGGTGTTCCCGGAGTACTCGTCGTTCTTCGTGCCGCAGCTCGGGCAGGAACTCGTGGACGCGGCAGAGCCGCTTGACGGCGATTTTGTCCTCCATCTTGCGGACATCGCGCGCCATTTCGGGGTACATATCGTCGCCGGGCTCGTCGAAAAAATCGACGAACCGTCGCGCTTCTCCAACACGCTCGTCGCGCTGTCACCCGCGGGGGAGCTTGTCGCCACGTACCGCAAGCTGCACCTCTACGACGCCTTCGGTGGGAGCGAATCCACCTGGGTGAAGCCGGGCGACATCGAGGTGCCCGAGACGTTCCCGTTCGACGACTTCGTCGTGGGCCTGCAGACCTGTTACGACCTGCGCTTTCCCGAGGTCACGCGTCGCCTGACCGATGCGGGGGCAACTCTCGTTCTCGTGCCATCCGAATGGGTGAGCGGACCGCTGAAAGAGCACCACTGGCGCACGCTGGTCACGGCGCGCGCCCTGGAGAACACGTCCTATGTCGCGGCGGCAGACCATGCCCCGCCCGTGGGCGTCGGTAACAGCATGATCGTCGATCCGATGGGCATCGAAATCGCGACGATTGGTGAGGCAGCGGATGTCGCGGTCGCGGTCATCTCGGCCGACCGGGTGAACGCCGTCCGAACCATCAACCCGGCCGTTGCGCTTCGTCGCTTCGCGGTCGTTCCGCGATGATTTCCGGGACTCTCGCCCGTCATCGCCGCGCCACCCCTAGAATTAGCGAACGGGGTACAGGGGGAGGTTCTCATGGACGAGACAGGCTGGGTGTCGCGACATGGTCGCAGGGGCATCAGAACGCAGTGGTTGGACCACATGAACTCGCAGCCGCAGTGATCCAGGAACTGGAAAAGACTGTGGCGCGGGCGAATGGAGCGCGGGCACGCGTGCTGATCGTCGAGGACAGCGAAGACCAGCGCGAGCTCATGCGCACGTACTTCGAACGTGCCAAGTGCGAGGTCATCGCGGTGGAAAACGCGGAAGACGCCATCGCCGAATACAACGTCGAAGAGCCCGATCTCGCCGTCATTGATCTTCTTCTCCCCGGCATGAACGGGTGGGAACTTGTCAGTCGCCTTCGCAGCGACCGTCCGGCCTGCGCTATCGTCATAACGTCGGTGCTTGATGTGGCCGACTTCCCGGCATCAGAAGGTGTGTTGCCGAAGCCGTTCACCCGAGCGCAGATAAACCAGGTACTGAAGGACTGCGTTCCGGAATGAGTGCGAACCCGACCCACCGCGTTGTTGTCGCGGACGACGACAGCGACATCCGCGCGCTCGTGGCAATTGCCGTGAAGAAAGCCGGCATGGAAGTTGTTGCCGCCGCCGAAGACGGCGACCGCGCCTGGGATGTCGTCCAGGAGACCAGGCCCGATCTCGTCATTCTTGACGTCGCCATGCCCGGCATGACAGGCATCGAGGTCTGTCGATTGATCAGAGCGGATGCCTCGTTGGCAGACGTTCGCGTTCTGCTGTTGTCTGCCGCTGTCGATGAGAGCTCGCGCGAGGCGGGAATCGAAGCAGGTGCAAACGACTACCTCGGAAAGCCCTTCAGCCCACGTGCCCTCGTGTCCTGGCTGGCCACCGAGTACCAGGCGCGCCCGTGAAAACCGTGTACGGGCGGATGATGGGATTTTTGTCCGTCGATCACCCGTCACCGGCTCTTAAGCAGCTGCCAACGGCCAGCGCGTTTGCCATCGGCATCGTGCTCCTGCTCACCGTTCCGGGCATTGAAGTCACCAATGAGCTGATGGCCGTCGTCGGCATCACGCTGATGGTGACCGCCACCGTGCTGTCCGCCATCCTCACCCGCGCCGAGCACCTTGACCGGTACGCAATCTTCGTCCCCATCATCGACTTTCTCGCCATCGGTGCCTTCCGCGCGGGAACCGGCGGTACGGCCTCGCTGTTCAGTGAGCTGATCCTGCTGCCCGTCGTGTGGATCGCGGCGGAAGAGGGTCGTCGGCACATCGTGATTGCGGCGGTCGGGACATCCGTCGCCCTCCTCATGCCGTACATCCTGGGCATCACGGCGCCCAAAGACATTGCCGAGCTGTTGCGCGGCGTCTACTCGCCGTTCGTCTTCGCTCTCGCCGCGGCCATCGTGAACGAGCTGGCCAGGCAGAGTCGCGCCCAGCTGCAGTCGATCCGACGACTGGCCGATGACAAGGAAGTCATCCTGCAACGCACGGTGGAATTTGCCACGCAGCTACAGGAGAGCGAAGCGAAGATTCGTGCCGCCGATCGCCTGTTCCGTGGCGTCTGGGCTGCCGTCACCGAGCAGTCCATCATCGGAACGAACAGCAGTGGCCTGATCGATGCGTGGAACACCGGCGCCGAGAAGCTGCTTGGGCTGACGATCGACGAAGCCGAGGGCAAGAAGTACGTCTTCGAGTTCCATGTGCTCGAGGAACTGCTCGACCTCTCCCGCGAGCTCAACTACCCGCCCGGAGAGACCGTCCTCAACCCGGGATTCTCGGCGCTCGTCGAGTCCGCGCGGCTGGGGCGAGCCGAGAGTCGTGAGTGGACGTACATCCGCGCCGATGGAACCCCCGTGCCCGTTCTGCTGTCGGTCACCAAGCGTGTCGATGACACCGGCGAGACCTCGGGTTACCTGTTTGTCGCGACGGACGTTACGCAGTCCCGCGAGGTCGCGCGGCTGAAGGACGAGTTCGTTGGACTCATCTCACACGAGCTGCGCACCCCGCTCAGCTCGATCCTCGGGTACCTCGAGCTGCTGCGCGACGACGACGACAACCCGCTGTCCGAAGAACAGATCAAGTACCTCGGTGTCGCCGAGCGCAACGCGCACCGCCTGCTGCGTCTCGTCGGCGACCTGCTCTTCACCGCGCAGGTGGAATCGGGCAAGTTCCCGCTCGACCTGCACAACGCGAACATCGACAAGATCGTCAGCGGATCGGTGGAGTCGGCGCGTCCCGTCGCCGCTGCCGCGGGCATCGATCTCGTCGCCGAGCTCGACGACCGCTCGCCGTTCGTCAACGGTGACTCGGTGCGTCTCGGCCAGGCATTCGACAACCTCATCTCCAACGCGATCAAGTTCACTCCGCGCGGGGGATCGGTCACGATCGCCGTGGCCGTGACCGAGGAGACCGTCGTCGTGACCGTGCGGGACACCGGCATGGGAATCCCGGCCGCAGAACTCGACCAGCTGTACGCACGCTTCTTCCGCGCGACCACCGCGACGCGGAACGCCGTTCCCGGCGTCGGCCTCGGCCTGACGATCACCAAGGCGATCGTCACCGCTCACCGCGGTCAGCTCGACGTCGAGAGTGCAGAGGGCGTCGGAACGACGTTCAGCGTCACGCTGCGCCTGTCCGGAACCCCGGCGCTCCGCGCGTAGCTCCGGGTACCGCGGCCCGCGTGGCCCCGGTACGGCAGCTAGGCGTGTCCCGCGGTGCGGTCGCGCCTAGAGTCGGCTGAGACCGCTGAGCTGCGCCGATGCGCGCTCGAGGATGTCGAACTTCTTGCAGTACGCGAATCGCAGCAGCGAGGAGTAATCCGTCGCGTGGTCGTCACGGACAAACGCGCTGATGGGAACACCAACCACGCCAACCAGTTCCGGCATGCGGCGACTGAACTCCGCGGCATCCGTCACTCCAAAAGGCGCGGCGTCCGCGACCACAAAGTACCCGCCCTGGGGCTGGGAGATCGTGAAGCCGGCCTTGACGAGACCGGCGGAGAGGATGTCCCGCTTCGCTTTCATGGTCGCGGCGATGCCCTCGAAGAACTCGTCGGGAAGGCCAAGGCCAACGGCGATCGCGGGCTGGAACGGCGCACCATTCACATAGGTCAGGAACTGCTTGACCGCGAGGATCGCGTCGATGAGGTCGCGCGGCGCCGTCATCCAGCCAATCTTCCAGCCTGTGGTGCTGAACGTCTTGCCGCCGCTGGAGATCGTGACGGTGCGGTCGCGCGCACCCGGAAGCGAGGCGATCGGGATGTGCGGCCCGTTGAACGTCAGGTGCTCGTACACCTCGTCCGCGACGATGATCGCGTCGTGGCGATGCGCTAGCTCAACGATCAGCTCGAGGGTCTCGCGGGACAGAACGACGCCCATCGGGTTGTGAGGATTATTGATGAGGATGACCCGGGTGCGGTCGGTCACGGACTTCCGCAGCTCATCGTGGTCGGGCTGGAAGTCGGGGGAGCGCAGCGGCACGGTGACGTGCGTCGCCCGTCCCAGCCCGATGATGGCCGCGTACGAGTCATAGAACGGCTCAAAGGTCAGCACCTCGTCGCCCTCATCGGTGAGAGCCAGCAGGGTCGCAGCGAGTCCCTCGGTCGCGCCAGCGGTGACCAGCACCTCGGATGCCGGGTCGTACTCAAGCCCGTAAAAACGCTTCTGGTGCTCGGCGATCGCGTTCAGCAGTACCGGCATGCCCCGCCCTGGCGGGTACTGGTTGAAACCGTCGGTGATCGCCTTGCGGGCGGCCTCGAGCACTTCCTCGGGACCGTCCTCATCCGGGAAGCCCTGCCCCAGGTTGATGGCACCGGTGCGCAGCGCAAGGTTGGACATCTCCGCGAAGATCGTCGTCTTCAGATCGCCGTCATCACCGAGCAGCATCGCACCACGCGCCGCACGTTCCCAGGAGCCACTCACAGTCATCCCGCCAATTTACCTTCTGCCGGGCAACCTGCCTGACGCGCGCTGTCACACAGCCTGTGGATATTTCCTCAACCAGACACGCTCGCTGGTCTAGCGTCGCTGCATGCGATCACGGATGCGAGCTGTCGGGCTGACTCTGGCCTTCGCGTGCGCACTTGTGGTGAGCGGATGCACCCCGCCCCAGTCATCCCCAACACCCACGCCATCGCCCGCCGCGACCCCCGTCTTCGCGTCCGACGCCGAGGCCCTCGCGGCGGCCACCGCGGCGTACAAGAAATACATTTTGGTGTCGAACTTAGTAGCTCACAGTGGTGGGGCACAGCCTGATCGCATTAGCTCCGTTGCGACTGGCGAGGTTCTGAGGGATGACCTGTCGACGTTCGCTCGATTTCGCAGTCAGATGTTGCGCGGGACTGGATCCGCAACTTTTCGAAATTTTCGCATCCAGTCTACGGACGTCTCAACAGGTGCGATTGGCGCCTATGTGTGCCTCGACGTATCCGACACCGATGTTGTCGACGCGAAAGGTGCGTCCACTCTGACGGCAGATCGAGTAACCGTGGTGCCTTTCGAATTGAAGTTTGAACGGGGCTCTGGGGAGGATTTGCTGCTCGCCGAATCGAGCGTCTGGAAAGGAGGAAGCGTGTGTTGATCGTGATGCGAGTGGCGCTCATGTTGATCGTATCCACGAATCTCAGCCACCTCCCTGAATCTGCGGGCCTGCTTCCATCGGGAGTTTGTGGTCTATGGAGTACCTCTGGAGAAACATGCGCTGAGGTTCAAGCTTCCGTAGGCGATCGCGCGGTGGATTTAAGTGGTCGGCGAGAGACGGGCCCCTCGACAAAGCGCTCGACGCCGAATGCTTCAGGTCGAGACGGTTCCAACGGATTGAATTCAGCAACGCGTGACACCGCGACCCAAGTTCCAGATAGTCCGGTTGGCCCGGACGGGCAACCAATCGTCAGGCTGTTCGACGAGATCGGCGTGATCGGGCCGCCGACCCTTGAGGATCTCAAGAGTTTCCACCCGCAGGTAGGCGTCAGCAATATGGAGCCGAACGGCTGGACGATCGTGGGGCTGCCGACGAATTTCTTCGCGAACGCGCGCGTGAACGTTGAGAAGGGAACGCTTCTCGGTGAACCTGCCTCGGTGCGGTTCACGCCGGTGGGGTATCGGTGGTCATATGGCGACGGATCCTCGTCGCTTCTGAGTGAGCCTGGCGCGTCGTGGCAAGCGCTCGGGCTCGAGGAGTTTGACGAGACATCCACCAGCCATGTTTATGTCGCGGCTGGAAAGTACGCCGTCCAGCTCACGGTTGATTATGGTGCCGAGTACCAGTTCGCTGGCGACCCGTGGGTGCCAGTCGATGGAGTGCTGAGCATCCCTACCGCGGCTACTTCGGTGGTGGCCGGAACGGCGGAGACCGTGCTGGTGGGAGGTGATTGCACCGGAAATCCGCGCGGACCCGGCTGCTGAGAGTCCCGACAGCAGCCTCCCAGCGCAGTCAAATAATATGCTCAGGTAAGCGGAGGAAGCTGGCACCGCTGAAAGGAGCTCTCCCCATGACCGATGCGCACAACGAGCCGACACCTGAGATCACTCACTACGTCGCCTCTACACCGCCCCCTTCCGAGATTTCGGCTGAAGAACACCCCGTACTGGCCGGACCCGCCGCTCGCAAGCGCTCCGTCAGCGTTGGAGTAATCGCCGCTATCGCCGCGGCCGCCATTATTGGCGGCATTTCCGGCGCCGGCGTCGCAGTTCTCGCCGGCAACTCGAGCCAGTCCTCTTCAACCAACGGCTCTGGCACCCCCGCCAGCATCACCGTCAACGACACAAGCAAGGTCAACGCGATCACGGCAGTTGCGGCATCCGCTTCTCCGTCCGTTGTCACCATCAACGTTTCCGGCTCGACCGCAGCCGGCACCGGTTCGGGAGTCGTGCTCTCGACCGATGGCTACATCCTCACCAACACCCACGTCGTGACCCTCGATGGCGAAGCTGCCAACGCGACGATCAAGGTGACAACGAACGATGGACGGATCACCACCGCCAAACTCATCGGCACGGATCCCACCAATGACCTCGCGGTCATCAAGGTGGCGGATGCCACGGGGCTGAAGGTCGCCACGTTCGCCGACTCGACCAAGCTCAACGTGGGTGACACGGCGATTGCGATCGGTGCTCCGCTGGGGCTCTCCGGAACCGTGACCAACGGAATCATCAGCGCCCTGAACCGCAGCATCACGGTTGCGTCCTCAGCGGCACCCACGGACACCTCGGGTGAGACGCCTGCACCGCAGTCGACGGACAGCCCCTTCGACTTCTGGAACTTCGACATTCCGGGTCAGAACAACTCCGGGTCATCCACCACTTCGACGTCCACCATTTCGCTCTCTGTGATTCAGACGGATGCCGCGATCAACCCCGGCAACTCGGGTGGCGCGCTCCTTGACTCGGATGGCAAGGTCATCGGCATCAACGTCGCTATCGCGAGCGCGGGTGGCTCGTCTGACAGTTCGTCGGCCGCCGGCAGCATCGGCGTTGGTTTCGCGATTCCCGCCAGCGTCGCCCAGCGCGTCGCCGCGGAGATCATCAAGGACGGCAAGGCCACCCACGGTCTGCTGGGTGCGAATGTTCAGGATGCCGCGGACACCGCCACCACGGTCGGTGCGAGCATCAAGTCCGTTGTCAGCGGGGGCGCTGCTGCTGCGGCTGGTCTCAAGGCCGGTGACATCGTGACGAACGTCAACGGCGTGCCGATTACGAGCCCGACCGACCTGACCGCGCAGATCCGCTCGATGGCTGCAGGCGCGAAGGCCGAGGTCACCTACGTGCGCAACGGCGTCAAGGGAACCGCGACGGTCACCCTGGGTACCTACAGCTCGTAACCCTTCGGGAGCTCCTCACGAGAGGCGCGGGTCGCACCAGTACGGTGCGCCTGCGCCTCTCGTTTGTCGGCTGGTAGGCTCAACCGACCCGCTGGATCGACGCATTGGACTGAATTGGCCACCCAGGCAGACCTACCAGGCGTCTCGTACGTGATGCCGGTCCTCAACGAGGTCGACTACGTCGAAGACGCGGTCCGCACGATCCTCAGTCAGGATTACGCGGGGGAGCAGCAGCTCATTCTCGCGCTGGGACCCTCCACCGATGGCACCATGGCGGTCGTCGAGCGACTGGTCGCGCAGGACCCGCGGGTGACGTTCGTGCTCAATCCGAACCGTCACATCCCGGTCGGACTCAACCTCGCCGTGCAGGCCAGCAAGCACCCGATCATCGTGCGGGTGGATGCCCACTCCGAACTTGCCCCCGGCTACACTGCGCGCGCTGTGGAGACGCTCTTGCGCACAGGGGCCGTCAACGTCGGCGGCCTGATGAAGGCCAAGGGACGCTCGCCGTTCCAGTGGGCTGTCGCCCGCGCGTACAACAGCAAGTTCGGTCTCGGCGGCGGCACCTATCACGGTGGCGATGCGGAGGGACCGGCAGAATCGGCCTACCTTGGCGTGTTCCGGCACGAGGTTCTGACCGAGGTGGGGCTCTATGACGAGTCGTTGCGCCGCGGCGAGGACTGGGAACTCAACCTGCGCATTCGTGCGGCGGGGCACGTCGTCTGGTTCGATCCGGAACTGAAGGTCACGTACTGGCCCCGCGAAAACTGGAACAAGCTCACCCGCCAATTTTTCACCACCGGTGTCTGGCGCGGAGAGCTCGTGCGTCGCCACCCGGGCAAGAACCCGTGGCGGTTCTTCGTCCCGCCGCTGCTCGTGCTCGCTGTCGTTCTCGGTGTGGTGGGTATCGTGTTGCAGGCCACCGGCGTGCTCGGCTGGCCATGGAGCATCCTCGCCTACCTTGATTACGCAGGGCTGCTTGCGTACGCCCTCCTCGTGGTGGGCGTTGCCTTCACCATCGACCGCGGGAAGACCGCCCGAGATGCGTTGATCTTCATGCTCGTTCTGCCGACGATGCACCTGAGCTGGGGCACCGGCTTCATTCGCGGGCTGCTCCACGGCGGCCGCGACACGATGGACACCTCGCGCAGCAACCGGAATTAGTCCAGGATGCCCCGGTCGAGGATTCGACGGACGACCCGGTCAGCCGCGCCCCCGTCATCCCACGGGTTGTATCGCTTCTTCCACGCCTGATAGCGGGCGTGGTACGTGGCCTCCTCACCGGCGGGATTCGTGATGTGGGCAACGAGATCGTCGACTGTCTCGACTACGGGACCCGGCGCCGTGGGCAGCATGTCGAAGTAGAAGCCGCGAAGCTCGTCGCGGTATGACTGCACGTCGGGTGTGAAGAAGTAGATGGGCTTGCCCGTGACGGTGAAGTCGAACATCACGGAGGAGTAGTCGGTGACCAGTGCGTCGGCGGCGAGAAACAGGTCGGACACATCCGGGTAGCTCGTGACGTCAATGACGTTCGCGGCGTGCACGTCCCCGCCGTGGGCGATGGATCGGGAGTGGCCGCGCAGGAGTGTGACGTAGCCATCGCCGAGGCGCTCGGTGAACGCGGCGACATCGAGTTGGTCGGCATCACCGGGTCGGTCGTCACGCCAGGTGGGGGCGTACAGCACCACCGTGGCATCCGCTGCAATGCCGAGCGTCGCACGCATTGTGCCGCCATCGCCCGTTACCAGCGCGTCGTTGCGGGGATACCCGTCCTGCCAGACGGGGGCGACGAATCCATACGCCGTTCGGAATATGCGGGTGCTGTAGGGGTTTTGGCTGAGCAGGATGTTCCAGCGGTAGCGCTCGCGCAGGGTCGCGACGATCGTGCGCGGGTGCACCCGCTTGCGGTCGAGACCAATCTTCTTGAGCGGGGTGCCATGCCAGGTCTGCAGCACCGTCTGGAACTTACGCTTGCGGAATCGCTTGCGTAGCCAGTCGTTCACCACGATGAGGCGCACGGCGCCGCGAATGCGCCACCACTCCGTGCTTCCCTCGATGAGGGCCGTTGCCCCCTGCGGCACCTCGACCGACGCGTCGACAACGCTCCAGTAGCGAGCCGTGTTCGGGCGGGCGATCGTGAGGGCGCGATCGATCCCTCGCGGGTTGCAGGAAACGTTCTGACCGTAGAAGCTCTCGAAAAACACGGCGTCAAGCGGCGTGGGGTTGGTGGCGCGGTACTCGGCCTCGAGGCGTTGCTGGTTCGCGGGGCCCACTTCGTCATCGGCGAGAGGCGCCGCGAGCGAGAGCGTCAGTGGGTGGTCGCTGAATTCGGTGCGAAATAGCGCCGGGTACAGGCGGGGGTCGGGAAGCGTCGCGGCGAGCGTGGTGGCGGCGGACGTGTCATCCGCTGTCGGCACCTCGATCACATAATCGCCGGACGGCGGAGGCAGGGCGGGGCCGCCCCAGCGCGACGTAAGCAGGGGCAGGTCCGCAGAGAAGCCGGTGTCGGTGACAACGACCGGGGCGGTCAGCCGGAGGCGCGGTCCGATCAGCGTGATAACCGTCGGCGCGGTTCCCGTGAAATCGCCCGAGATGGACAGCGAGGGGGAGTCGTCGCCCACGATGGCAAGCGAGCGGATGGTACGGCGCGGGGTCTCGGCGTCGGTGGCGCCGGTCACGAGGCCGCCGACAGGCGGGCGGTGATCTCGTCGAGAACGCGGGCGGAATTGTGGCCATCGTTGAACGCAAAGTTGCGCGAGGCGATCATGCGGGTGTGCTCCTGGATTCGCGAGCTGAGGTCGGCGTCGACCTCCCGGGTGGAGAGAAGCGCGAGAATTTCGTCCCACGTCGAGACGTGCAGTCCGCCGCTGAACTCGTCGTATGGCTCGTACAAACCACGGGTGCGGGTGTACTCCGCGATGTCGGGGGCCAGGTACATGATCTCTCCATCGGTCAGAGCAAAATCGTAGGCGATGGAGGAGTAGTCCGTGATCAACGTGGTCGCCGCCGGGAGCAGCGGAGTGATGTCACCCTGCAGGTCGCCGCCGAGAATCGCGATGCGCGGGGAGAGCGCAGCTCCCGCGGCGTAATCGCCCACGCCAAGGGGGTGGGGTCGGATGATCAGGGTGGACCCCGTCGAATCGAGGTACTGCGAGAGCGCTCGCCACTGCTCGGCGGTGGGTACGCCGGGGTCGCGCTCGCCATCGCGCCAGGTAGGCGCGTACAGCAGTACGGGGGAGTCGCCAAGGCTGGCGAGCCCTGTCAGCGTCGCGACGCGGTCACGAGCCGCTGAGACGCGCTCGGCGGGGCTGCCGGTGGCGAGGACGTCGTCGCGCGGGTCCCCGGTGACGACAACGCGCTCGGCGGGCAGGGCGAATGCCGTGCGGATGCGGGACGCGGCGAGTTCAGACGCTGCCGGGAACAGGCTGATTCCCTGGGCGGCCCGTCGGTACATGCGGCGCAGGATGCCACGGATGGCCGACGAGTTCGGCAGGATGGGGCTCCGCATCGTCGCGGGCGAGTCAAGGTGGATCAGCTTGAGGGGGATGCCGTGCCATAGCTGCACGATGAAAGCTCCGCGGGTTCCAAAGCGGTTGGCGTCGCCGAAGCCATGCGTGACGACGAGAACCTGGGCACGCAGCGTGAGCCAGAAGCCGCGCCAGCTCGTGACCCGGACCGCGGGGATGCCGAGGGCCGAGGCATCCGTCATGTCCCGGCTATTGCGCGCCAGCCAGGTCAGATGCAGGTGGGGGTGCCGGGCATGGGTCTCGCGGTAGAGGGCGAGGGCGCCTTCGCCGACACCGCTGCCACAACCGAAGACCCAGTGGCCGGTGCGGCGGGGGACGATTGCGCTCGCGACCGCGCCGAGCGCGTAGAGGGGGAGCGCGAGAACCTTCTGGGTATTCCCTCGGGAAAAGGTAAAGCGGCTCACCTGTCGAACAGTATCAGCCGCGCCTGCAGCGACCGGTCGCCTAGAAGCTGACGGGCCACAGATACTCCTGCCCGTTGGGGCGGAACCATCGCACCATCGCGATGCTTTGGCGGGCAAGGTCGCGTCCGGAAATCGTCATCACGAGGGTGTCACCCGGCGCGAGGGTGGAGGGAGCGGTGGCCGGCATCACGCCACCGCCGTGGAGGGTGAGGGTCACCCCGGTGAGTGTTTCGGCGCCGAGATTTCGCAGGGCGTAACGCTGGGCGCGGTTCTCTCGTTCGAAGTGCCAGGGCACCCGATAGGCAATCTCCGCGCTGACAGGGGCGAGGTGGCTGTGGGTCATGATCGCACGGTAGCCGCGACATCCGACCCTCCCGGGACTACTGGGGAGAAGCGGACGTGTCCTCGTCCTGGGGAGGAGGAGAGGTCATCAGAGCCTTGCGATTCCGCGGGGACAGCTGGGGGAAGGACGGCAGCGGGGGCAGCCGGCGGAAACGCTTGGTCGGGGCATCCGCACGCTCGCCCGACCCGGTGGATTTCGGAGTCTTCGGTTGCTTGACGGCCTTGGGAGCCTTCGCCGGCTTCTCGATGCGCACCTTGGGCTCGAGCGTGAGGGGGAAGTGGTCGGGAGCGACACCGAACGCCTCCCGCGAACTCTTGACGACGCGACGACCGAGAATGTGGTTGCCGGATCCGCCGATGACGGCTCCGATGCCGAAGGGGATCGCGCGTCCGACCAGGTTGGTGCCCTGCTGCACGACGAACTTCTTCATGAAGGACTTCTTGATCTGGTCGGCGATGTGTCCCATGGCCGCCGACGGCAGGCTCTTGGTGACCATGTCGCCCCAGAAACCGGTACGGCTCGGGCCGCCGCCGGTCACCTGACCTGCCAGCTGACGCACGAGATCGGAGCCGCCGGAGCCGAGCATCATGGTCATCACGAGCGCGCGGGCGCGATCCGGGTCTTCGACCACGATTCCGTGCACCTCGGTGACGGATTGCGCGAACAGAGCGCTTGCCTCGAGGAAGCCCGCGGTCTCGACGCTGGACAGCGCGAGGGAGATTCCCACGCCGACCGCGGGGATGACGGCGCTCGCGCCCACCATCGCACCACCGGTCGTGACGGCCGCCAGATAGCGGCGCTCAAGAATGTGAATGACCTCGGCGGGCGTCGCGTTGGGCTTGCTGTGGCGGATGGCCCGGATGTGAGCGAGCACGACCGGCCGCTGCACGGAGAGCACCTTGTCGATGCCTCGAAATACGTACTGGTTACCCTGCGGTGCGATTGTCATTACTCAACAGCGTAATCCGAGTTGTAGCGATCTATGACCTCTTCAATCGGTGCATCCAGCACCAATCTTCCCTTGTCGAGGTACAGACCGCGGGTGCAGAAGCGGCGGAGGTCTTTTTCACTGTGCGAGACGAAGAACAGGGTGCGGCCACCGGCGAGCAGCTCCTCGATGCGGCGGTAACACTTCTCACGGAAACCACGGTCGCCGACGGCGAGAACCTCGTCGACGATGAGGATCGGCTCTTCCAGCCGGGAGATCACGGAGAAGGCGATGCGCACGCGCATTCCGCTGGACAGGTGCTTGTAGGGGGTGTCGAGAAAGTCACCGATTTCGGCGAAGTCGATGATCTCGTCAAATCGCGCGTCGATTTCCGCACGCTTCATTCCGTGCAGTCCCGCGGTGAGGTAAACGTTGTCGCGCACGGTGAGGTCATCGACGAACCCGCCGGTGATTTCGATCAGGGGAGCGACCCCGGCGCTGACGGTGACGGAGCCCTCATCGGGAAGCATGACCTGCGCAACGAGCTTGAGCAGCGTCGACTTGCCCTGACCGTTCCGACCCACGACGCCGATGGCCTCGCCGCGACCCACGTCGAAGGAGACATCGCGCAGTGCCCAGAACTGGTCGGGGCGTTTGCGACGGGCACCCGACGAGAGCAAGTCCTTGAAGCTACGACGCTGACGGCGGTTGCGGTTGAAACTGATGCCCAGATTGTCGACGTGGATGACCGGATCCGTCGTCATGGCACCGCCCGACACACTCGCGGTTTCGGTCACGATCAGATTCCCTTCAGGACGGTGCTGATCGACCGGCGGAAGACCAGGATGCCGACACCGAGGATGATCACGGACATCAGTGCCGAGACGACCACGGCGAACCAGTCGATCGGGTTCACAAAGAAGGATGCCCGGTACAGCTCAAAAATCCCACTGAGCGGGTTGAACGCGGCAAGGGTCTTGAATGGCCCGAGGTCCTGCAGGTTGTAGATGATGGGCGATGCATAGAAGAGGAACCGCAGAACAAGCTTGACGGCGCGCTCGAGGTCGCGGAAGAAGACTACGAGGGGAGCGACGATGAGACCGATTCCGGTAATGAGTACTGTCTGCATCACGATGGCGAGCAGGGAGTACAAGACTCCCCACCGCAGCGTGGCCCCGGCGATAATCGCGAAGATGGCGATGACCGGAAGACTCGCGATGAACTCGATGCCCTTCGACAGCACGAGGCGCAGTACCCAGATGGTGCGGGGGATCTTGGTCGAGCGGATGAGCTTCTGTTCTTTGAGGAACGCCCGCGTGGTGTCGGAGACGGCGCCGTTGAACCACATCCAGGGCAGCAACCCCGTGAGCAGGAACACGATGTACGGCTCGTGGCCCACGCCGCGGTCGAAGACCACGGTGAACACAAACCAGTAGATGCCGGCCATGACCAGCGGGTCGAGGATCGACCAGAAGTAACCGAGCGCCGAGGTGGAGTAGCGCACCTTGAGGTCGCGGCTGGTGAGCAACCACAGGGAATGGCGGTAGCGCGAGAAAGGCGTCCACACTGTGCGCGCGGGTGCTGCTACCGTCACGGGGTCCTCACTAGGGGTCTAATTCGACCCCGTGCCCCGTGGTGACTCAGACGAAGAGGTTGGCCCTCTCCAGGTCCTCGGCGAAATCAATCTCCACGGCGTAGAGGTCGGAAATATCTACCGGCTCAATGCGCAGCTTGTCCTGCTCAATTGCCAACTCTATTCCACGCTCGAAGTAGTCCTGGTCCTCAACGCGCTTCAGCTGGCGCAGAAGCACCGCCTTGTCGTCGCGGGCGATGTAGTTGATGCCGACGGCCTCGCCGAGACCGTTCTTCACGATCTTTGACAGCTCGCGGATGTAGCCCTCGGCGTCGGTCGTGTACTTGACCTCTTCGTCGGAAACCTTGGCGGTGTTGACCGACACGAAGGACTGGTCGCGGGCCACCAGCTTGGCGGCACGGACGAGAGCGTTGGGGTCGAAGACGACGTCGCCGTTCATCCAGAGCACTCCGCCGGTCGACGACGCCTGCAGTGCGCGCATCAGACTCTTGGACGTGTTGGTCTGGTCGTACTGCTCGTTGTAGACGAAGGAGGCCTGCGGGAACGCCTCAATGATGTGCTCGGACTTGTAGCCGACGACAACCGTGACGCGGGCATCCTTGCCGAACGCGTGGTTGATGTTGTCGAACTGCTGCTGCATGATGCTGCGGCCGTTGCTGAGCTCGGTCAGCGGCTTCGGAAGTGAGCGGCCGAGACGGCTTCCCATTCCGGCAGCCAGAATGACGATCTGTGTGCTCATCGTGTGGTCTCCTCTTGTTTTCGCCCCCGTCGGAAAACCTTTACGTGCTGTTTACCCGGGAGAAATGCTTCTGGACACAACGTTGTGCTTGGGCGAGTTTACCGGGCGGGGGCGCTAAATACTATGAAACTCGCGGGGGTTGTAGTCCATTCGTGATAGTCAGGTCGCAGCCGTGAGGGGTTGGTACGGTTGTGTGGTGGATTCCGAAACCGATGCGACGTCAGCTGCCCGCACGACCTCTCCACCTTCGGCGCCGTCACCAGCGCGGACGCCCCGCAAGCCCCCTGCCGTGCGCGGGAGCATCCCTCGTCGTCCGCTCGCGAAGCAGTCGGACGCGGCAGCCAAGCCGGCTCGCGAGGTAGTTCTGCTCATCGAAGGACTCGTCAAGCGGTTCGGTGAGACGACGGCCGTTGCCGGAATCGACCTGAGCATTCACGCCGGCTCGTTCTTCGGCATCGTCGGCCCCAATGGCGCGGGCAAGACCACCACCCTGTCGATGGTGACCGGTCTGCTCCGTCCCGATGCCGGGCGCGTGTTTGTGCACGGTGCGGACGTGTGGGCGAACCCCGCGGCCGCCAAGCGCAACATGGGAGTTCTTCCCGACCGCCTGCGTCTGTTCGACCGACTGACCGGCGCCCAACTGCTGTACTACGCGGGCACGCTGCGCGGGCTCGACCGCAAGACCGTCCTTTCGCGTACCGCCGACCTGGCCGCGTCGTTCGGTCTGGAGGACGCGCTCGACCGGCTCGTCACCGACTATTCGGCCGGTATGGCCAAGAAGGTTGCGCTCGCCGCTGCCATGATCCACTCGCCCCGACTGCTGGTGTTGGACGAACCATTCGAATCGGTGGACCCCGTCTCTGCCGCAAACGTGACCGCGATCCTGCGCCGCTACGTCGGCGCCGGCGGTACCGTCGTGCTCTCCAGCCACAGCATGGACCTGATCGAACGCATCTGTGACGACGTGGCCGTCGTGGTCAACGGCGCCGTGCTCGACACGGGGTCCGTCAACGACGTGCGCAAGGGCGGCTCGCTCGAGGAGCGCTTCGTCGAACTCGCCGGTGGACGCAAGAGCGCGGAGGGCATGGAGTGGTTGCACAGTTTCTCGGACTGAGGCTGCGGCTGCTCGCTAATTCCTTTGCCGGTGGCGCCTGGCAGACCGTCGGTCTGCTGGTGGGCCTCGCCGTCGGGCTGGTAGCCGCCATCCTCGGTGTCACCGCGCTCGTCGAACTGCGGGACGCGACGGTCACCGTTGCCGGAGACATCGTCGCGGTCGCGGGTGCGCTGATCGTGCTCGGCTACTTCCTCATTCCCCTCGCCTTCGGCGGCGACGACGCGATGGATCCGCGCAAGTTCGCCCTGTTTGACCTGCCCGCTGGCCGACTCGCGACCGGGCTCGCCGTTGCCGCGCTCGTGAGCGTCCCCTCCCTGGCCATCGCCCTGGTCGCGTTCGCGCAGATCGCGACGTGGAGCCGTTCCTCCGGGGCATCGGTGCTCGCGGTTCTCAGCGCACTTCTCATCATCGCCACGTGCGTCCTCGGTTCCCGGGTCACCACCGCGGTGGCAGCGCTCATCGTCGCCAGTCGTTGGGCACGGGATGTCGCGGGCGTCGTCGCTCTTCTTGTGCTGGCCGTCGTCGTGGTCATTGGCATCGGATTCCTCGGCGTCGACTGGTCAACGGACGGCTCCTCCGTGTTGCACTCCATCGTGGTCTTCGCCGGGTGGACCCCGTTCGGCGCTGCCTGGTCGGCCCCCGCGGAAGCCGCGGCGGGACACGGCGGGACCGCGACCGGACAGACGCTCGTGGCCCTCGCAACCGTCGCCGTTCTCTGGGTTCTCTGGCGCGTCGTCGCCGGTCACACCATCGTCACCAAGTACCGCGAAGTCGTCGTCAAGAAGTACAAGGGCCTCGGGTGGTTCGACAGCTTCCCGTCGACGCGATCCGGCGTTATTGCCGCGCGCACCCTCACCTACTGGGGACGGGATCCGCGCTACCACGTCTCCCTGCTGATCGTGCCGCTCGTGCCGTTCGTCATGCTAATCCCCCTGATGGTCGCGGGAGTACCGACGAACTACCTGGCGCTGATCCCCGTTCCCGTGGTCGCCCTGTTCCTCGGCTGGCTGATCCATAACGACGTCGCGTTCGACAACACGGCGGTGTGGCTGCACGTGGTGTCGCACACCCGGGGGAGCGCGGACCGTCTGGGCCGAGCCATCCCGACCCTGATCATCGGGATCCCGATCGTCGTCTTCGGGTCGTTCTTCTGTGCGGTGCTCTTTGGCGACATCGGGGTGCTGCCCTCGCTCATCGGCGTGAGCCTGTGCATCCTGCTCAGCGGTCTCGGCTTGTCGAGCATCATGTCGGCGCGGTTCCCGTACCCGGTGGCGCGTCCCGGCGACAGCCCGTTCGCCCAGCCGCAGACGGGCGGTGGCGGGTCGGCGACGGTGCAGGCATTCTCGTTCCTGCTCACCATCGTGGTCGCCGTCCCCGCGCTGGCGCTCGCGCGTCTCGGCCTCATCGAGGGCGGCACCTGGGCGTGGGGATCCCTGTGGATCGGCATCGGTGTCGGGCTGCTCGTGCTCGCCGTGGGAATCGCCTGGGGAGGTCGCATCTTCGAGAAGCGCTCACCCGACATTCTCGCGTTCAGCATGCGAAACTAGAGGCTATGAGCGACACCGAACACACCGGCGGCGGTACGTCGACCCTCGACCGCGAACTCGAAGAACTTCTCAATCAGGAGAAGATCGAAGAGGGCGACCACGAGCGTTTCTCGCACTACGTGCCGAAAGACAAGATTCTCGAGTCGGCCATGACCGGCAAGCCCGTGCGTGCACTGTGCGGCAAGCTATGGACTCCCGGGCGCGACCCGGAGAAGTTCCCGGTGTGCCCCACCTGCAAAGAGGTCTACGAAAAGATGAAGAAGTAGCTTCCGCGTCTCACGCGTAAATCGTCGGAATGGCAGGCTCGCCCCGGCTGAGGCGATGCGCGTCGACCGGCAGCTCCGCCATCGACTGGGCGTGCTGTTCGCGGGCGAGAGCGGTTCCCGCCTCGCCGCGGTAGATCTCGTTCACCGTGCCATTGGTGATCAACGGCACGAGCAGGGCGCGCTGGCTCTCCGTCGTCGCCTGTTCGTCTCCCACGTGAATCGTCTCCGTCTGGGCGACCCCGTTGAGGAGGGTCCGCACGGGAAACTTGCGCCCTCCGACGGTGGCCTTCGCCGCTGACTTCTTCGCGACGGAGACCCATGCGCCCGAGTCATCCCGATGCGCAACCAGCTTATAGACCATGCTCGCGGCGGGGAAGCCGGAACCGGTGACGACCGACGTGCCGACGCCGTAGGCGTTGACCGGGGCGGCGCGCAGGGCGGCGATCGTGTACTCGTCCAGGTCGTTGGTGACGGTGATGCGGGTGTTGGTGGCGCCGAGCGCGTCGAGTTGTGCGCGCACCTCGCCGACGAGAACGGGCAGGTCACCGCTGTCGATGCGGACTGCTCCGAGCTCGGTTCCGGCAACCTTGACCGCGAGGGCGACGGCCGCCTCCACGTCGTACGTGTCGACCAGCAGCGTGGTGCCGACGCCCATGGCGGCGACCTGGGCGCGGAAGGCTTCTTCCTCGCTGTCGTGCAGGAGCGTGAAGGCGTGGGCAGCGGTTCCCATGGTGGGGATGCCCCACTGGCGGCCCGCTTCGAGATTGCTCGTGGCCGAGAACCCGGCGATGTAGGCGGCCCGTGCCGCGGCGACGGCGGCGTGCTCGGAGGTGCGGCGCGATCCCATTTCCGACAGGGGGCGACCGTCGGCGGCGGACACCATGCGGCTGGCGGCACCGGCGACCGAGCTGTCGTAGTTCAGTGCGCTGAGCACGAGCGTCTCGAGAATCACTGCCTCGGCGAAGGTGCCCTGCACGACCATGATGGGAGAGCCGGGGAAGTATGCGTCGCCCTCGCGGTAGCCCGTGATGGAGCCGGAGAAACGGTAGTCCGCGAACCAGTCAATTGTCGCGTCGCTGACGACGTGGTTGTCGCGCAGCCACTGGAGGTCGGCGTCATCAAAGCGGAAGTCGGCGATGAGGTCGAGCAGTCGTCCCGTTCCCGCGACGACGCCGTACCGGCGTCCGTCGGGCAGACGCCGGGCGAAGACCTCGAAGACACTCTCGCGGTGCGCCCTGCCGCTGCCGATGGCCGCGTCGATCATTGTCAATTCATACCGGTCGGTGAGGAACGCACTGGTCATCCTGCAAGCCTACGGCGACCCGCGGGGTGGCCCGTGTCGCGCACCGGCAGCCCCAAGGGGCCTCACAGTAAGATCGTTGTGCGCCGGAGTCAGTGCCGTCGCACAGAAAAGAGGCGGGCGCGTTAATGGTCTTTGTACCCGGGGATGTCACGGAATTCCGCTACCTCGACGCTCGGATCGACCGCACGACCGGCCTTGCCGAGTTTTCGTTCGCCTTCGTCGGCAGCGGTGACGAGTCGTTCGTCGAGCGCATCGGATTCACGCTGCCGGAGGATTCGGCAGCGGTGGACTGGGAACGCGTGCAGTCGACCCTCGTGCTGCTCGGCGCCGTGCTGAGCACCAGTTACTACAAGGCCGCGGCTCCCTCACGCTTCGTCGTCGAGGCTGCCGGCCTCGGTCCCGAGGGTGTGCGCTACCTCTCCGCCATCATCGAGAACGGTCTCGGTGAGTTCGCCTATCGTGCCGGCTTGCCCGGCCTGCTGACCCCGGAAATCGTGGTGACCAACACCGCGGACACCTTCGTCCCGTGGACCCACACCGTCGCCGCCACGGGTGCACCCCTTGTCGCCATCGGTGGAGGTAAGGACTCGGTCATGTCGGTCGAGTCGACCGTGGACGTCGGCTTCGCCCCGGTGCAGTTCGCCGTCAACCCGAACTCGATCATTAAGCGGGTTGCCGCCGTCTCGGGTCATCCGCTCGTCACCGCCTCCCGCACCATCGACCGCCGCCTGCTCGAGCTCAACGCCGAGGGCGCGCTCAACGGCCACGTGCCGGTGACCGCCATGAACTCGCTGATCGCCGTGATCCAGTCGCAGTTGCTGGGGCTGGGGCCCGTCGTGATGTCGAACGAGTCGTCGGCGTCCGACCCGACCCTCCAGTGGAACGGTCGCTGGATCAACCACCAGTGGTCGAAGAGCCTCGAGGCAGAGCGTGCCCTCGTCTCCGTTCTCGCCGACCAGGTGGGACTCACCGACGCGTACTTCTCGCTGCTGCGCCCCTTCTCGGAGCTGCGCATCGCCCGCGGCTTCGCCGGAACCACCAAGTACGACGCCGCGATCGTCAGCTGCAACCGCGCCTACCGCCTGGGGGCCGCGAACGTCGGCTGGTGTGGTGACTGCGACAAGTGCCGCTTCGTCTTTCTCGCGTTTGCCCCGTTCATGTCGGGCGAGCGCCTCACCGGCATCTTCGGCAAGAACATGTTTGACGACGCCACGCAGCTGCCGGGCTACCGCGCACTGCTCGGACTCGACGCGCACAAGCCGTTCGAGTGTGTGGGCGAAGAGGCCGAGTGCTCGGTCGCGATGAGCCTCGCGGCCCGCTCGCCCGAGTGGTCCTCGACCGCCGTGTTGCGCGCGCTCGTCGAGGAGATTCCCACGCTTGCCACCGGGGACCCCGCCCTCGAGCGCCAGGTGTTCGCCGACTCCGACGCGCTCGCCCTCACCGAGCAGTACGAGAAGGCGCGGCATGCCCTCGTCTGATTCGCTGGCCGGGTTCGGTACGGAAGCGGATGCCACGGGGCTGGCCGGTCTCGCCGGCGCGCGCGTGCTCATCCTCGGTACCGGGCGTGAGGGTGTCGCGGCAGCCGATGCGATCCTGTCCGCCGGCACCGCGGCCAGTGTTGTCGCGGCCGATGATAAGGACGGCGCGTCCGCGATCGCGTGGCGCGAGAAGTACGGCCCGGGTATCGACGTCCTGATCGCGCCCCGCCCCGAGGATCTCGTGGGTCGGGTGGATGTGGTCGTCAAGTCGCCGGGCATCAGCCCGGGTCATCCACTCGTCTCCGTCCTCACCGCCGTGGGGCTGCGCATCACCAGCGGCACCGACCTGTGGATGGCGGCCAACTTCGCCACCACCACGGGCATTACCGGCAGCAAGGGCAAGAGCACGACGGCGTCGCTCATCCACCACCTGACGAACGCGCTCGGTGGGCGGTCGGTGCTGGGCGGCAACATCGGGGTTCCGCTGCTCGCGCTCGGGCCGGCCCCGCGCACGGTGGTCGAGCTCTCCAGCTACCAGTGCCAGAGCCTGACGATCTCGCCGGATGTCGCCGTGCTCACCTCGCTGTTCGCCGAGCACCTGGACTGGCACGGCAGCGAAGAGAACTACTACGCCGACAAGCTGAATCTCATCGGGCATAGCCCGCGGCGGGTGATCCTCAACGCCGAGGACGCCGACCTGCTCGCCGCCGTGACCCGCCTGCACCCGGACGTCGAATTCGAGAGCGTCGGTGCCGACCACCGCTGGGGCGTGCGCGAGCACGACGGCTCCGACTGGATCATGCGCGGCGACGAGCCGATCATGCCCCGCGAGCGACTGCGGTTGCTCGGCCGGCACAACGCGCTCAACGCCTGCCTCGCGCTGGCAGCGGTCGAAGCGGCCGGGATCGAGGTGGATGCCACGGCAGCCGCCTCCGCCCTCGAACAGTTTCTTCCGCTCGAGCACCGTCTCGAGCCGATCGCGGACCCGTCCGGTCTCACCTTCGTCAACGATTCCCTCTCGACGAGTCCCTTCGCGACCATCGAGGCGCTGAAGGCGTTCGCGTCTCCCGATGTCACGCTCATCGTGGGTGGCCAGGACAGGGGAGTGGACTACACGCCGCTGGCTGACTTCCTCGCGGGTCATCCGGTGTCCGCCGTCGTCGGGCTGCCGCCGAGCGGCCCCCGCATCCTCGCCACGATGGACGGCCTCGACCTGCACCGCGAACTTGCGGATGACATGCTGGACGCCGTCACCCGTGCCCGCGCGCTCACCCCCGCCGCCGGAACGGTGCTGCTGTCCCCGGGAGCACCGAGCTACGGTATTTACCGCGACTTCGCCGACCGCGCCGACGACTTCCGTCGCGTGATCGCTGCCACCATCCCACCCGACCTTCCCGACGAAAAGAGCACCTCGTAATGACCCGCACCGACGGCCGCGCCGACAACGACCTCCGCGAAATCACCATCGAGCGCGGATGGAGCACGCAGGCCGAGGGCTCCGCCCTCATCTCGTTCGGCAACACCAAGGTGCTGTGCACCGCGACGTTCACCAACGGCGTTCCGCGCTGGCTCGCCGGCAAGGGCAAGGGCTGGGTCACCGCGGAGTACTCGATGCTGCCGCGCTCGACGAACTCCCGCATGGACCGTGAATCGGTCAAGGGCAAGATCGGCGGCCGCACGCACGAGATCTCCCGCCTGATCGGCCGCTCGCTGCGGGCAGTCATCGACACTAAGGCGCTCGGCGAGAACACGATCGTCATCGACTGCGACGTGCTGCAGGCCGACGGCGGCACGCGCACCGCGGCAATCACCGGCGCCTACGTCGCCCTGGTGGACGCGATCGAGTGGGCACGCGAGAAGAAGTTCATCGGCCAGAAGTCGCAGCCCATCATCGACAGCGTCGCCGCGGTATCCGTCGGCATCATCGACGGAACCCCCATGCTCGACCTGGCCTACGTCGAGGACGTGCGCGCCGAGACCGACATGAACGTTGTCGTCACCGGCCGCGGCCTCTTCGTCGAGGTGCAGGGCACCGCAGAGGGCGCACCGTTCGATCGCACCGAGCTCAACAACCTGCTCGACCTCGCGCTCGCCGGCGGCATCACCCTCACCGAGCTGCAGAAGGCCGCGCTCGCATCATGAGCGCCGCGCCCGTGAAGGTCGTTCTTGCCACGCACAACCCGCACAAGGTCGAGGAACTGCGCCGCATTCTCGGCGACCGCCTCGCCGGCATCGAGCTGATCGGTTACGACGGCCCCGAACCAGTCGAGGACGGCGCCACGTTCGAAGAAAATGCGCTGATCAAGGCGCGTGCGGCGGCGCTCTTCACGGGTTTGCCTGCGATAGCGGATGACTCGGGCATCTCTGTCGACGCGCTGGGAGGTGCGCCCGGCATCCACTCCGCCCGGTACGCAGGTAACCGCGATGACGCCGAGAACCTCGAACTGCTGCTCACCAACGTTGCCGCGCTGGGAGCAGGCGCGGACAGGTCTGCGCACTTCACCTGTGCCGCGGCGCTTGTGGACGGTGACTTCGAGCACGTCGAGCTCGGAATCTGGCCGGGCAAGGTTCTCGCGGAGGCCGTCGGAGGCGGAGGGTTCGGGTACGACCCCATCTTCCAGCCCACCGGGTCCGCGATCAGTGCCGCAGAGATGACTGCCGACGAGAAGGACGCGGTTAGTCATCGCGCCCTCGCGTTCGGTCAGCTGATCCGGGTCATCCAGGACCGCATCTAGCCTGCGGATTCTCCGGCCGCACGGGAATAAGGCGTCCGTGGCGCGCTAAGATTTCGGTGTGCCGAAAACTGGTCTTGCCACCAACCGAAAACTGCGCGGCGTCATGCTGCTCGGTCCGGCATTTGTCGCGGCTATCGCATACGTCGACCCGGGCAACGTCGCCGCGAACCTGACCGGCGGTGCTCGGTACGGGTACCTCCTCGTGTGGGTGCTGGTGGCGGCCAACCTCATGGCGGGACTCGTGCAGTACCAGTCCGCCAAGCTCGGCCTCGTCAGTGGGCACACCCTCCCCGAGCTCCTCGGGCAACGCCTGCGCCCGGTATCCCGGCGCGCGTTCTGGGTGCAGGCGGAACTCGTGGCGATCGCGACCGACCTCGCGGAGGTCATCGGTGGGGCAATCGCGCTGCACCTGCTCTTCAACCTCCCGCTGCTGCTCGGTGGTGCCATCGTCGGTGGGGTATCGATGGTGCTGCTGTACCTGCAGAGCAAGTTCGGACAGCGTCCGTTCGAAGCCGTCATCATCGGATTGCTGGCGATCATCGCCATCGGCTTCCTCGCGGGCCTCGCGGTGAGCCCACCCGATGGCGCACAGGTGCTGGGCGGCCTCGTGCCGCGCTTTGACGGCACGGACTCCGTCTTGCTGGCGGCGAGCATGCTCGGCGCCACCGTGATGCCCCACGCGATCTACGTGCACTCCGCGTTGGCGCGCGACCGCCACGGAAAAGCCGACGGTATCGAGGGCACGAGCAGGCTGCTGCGGGCCACCCGCTGGGATGTCATCATCGCCCTGGGGCTCGCTGGGCTCGTCAACATCGGCATGCTCCTGCTGGCGGCAGTGAACCTGCGCGGCGTCACCGGGGTCGACACCATCGAGGGCGCGCACGCGGCGATCAGTGACACCCTCGGAACCGGGGTCGCCCTCGTCTTCGCGATCGGGCTGCTCGCCTCGGGACTCGCCTCCACCTCGGTGGGCAGCTACGCGGGAGCAACCATCATGGCGGGCCTGCTCAAGCGCCGCATCCCGATCTTCGCCCGTCGCATCATCACGCTCATTCCCGCCCTTCTCGTGCTCGGGCTCGGCGCCGACCCCACCCAGGCCCTCGTCATCAGCCAGGTCGCCCTGAGCTTCGGCATCCCGTTTGCTCTTGTTCCCCTGCTGCGACTCACCAACGACCGCACCGTGATGGGCGAGTCGGTCAATCGCCCCGTCGTTCGGGTGCTGCTGACGATCATCGTCGGTCTCGTGGTCTGCTTGAACCTCGCGCTCATCTACCTGACCATCACGACCTAGGACCGTTGCGCATGAAGACCCAATCGGTAGTCGAGGACTACGTCAAAGTGATTTACAGCCACACGGAGTGGCAGCCGGAGCCCATCACGCCCTCGGTGCTTGCCGCGCGGTTGGGGCTCGCCGCGTCATCCGTCACCGAAATGGTCAAGAAACTTGCCGCACAGGGACTGGCGACCCACGTGAAGTACGGCGCCGTCACCCTCACTGCGCAGGGCACGGAGTTGGCGCTGCGCATGCTGCGGCGCCACCGGCTCATCGAGACGTGGCTCGTCGAGCAGTACGCGTACCGCTGGGACGAAGTGCACGATGAAGCCGAGGTGCTCGAACACGCGCTGAGTGACCGGTTGCTGGACGCGATCGACGAGCAGCTGGGCTTTCCCTCGCGGGATCCGCACGGCGACCCCATCCCCGCGAGGGACGGCACGATCACGCGCCCGGTTGGAGTACTGCTGCGGGATGCCTCGGAGGGCAGCACCGGGCGGGTGGTGCGCATCAGCGACCGCGACCCCCTGCTGTTGCGGCACCTCGAGGCGGAAGGCATCACGCTCGACACGGACCTGACGGTCATCGGTCGCGCGCCGTTCGGCGGAGGATTTCTTGTGCGCCTGGGTGCGCACGCCGGGGACGCCACCTCTGCCGCGACCGGTGCCACCCCCGCAGATCTCGACCTCGGCGACCAGGCCCTCGAGTCGATCTGGATCGCCGCGGCATAGCGCGGGACCGGGGGAGCCGCCACGCGGGTACTGCCGCCCGCGTAGAGTAGCGAACGCCATGAATACAAGTAACCCCTCAGACATTCCCGTTGACGCCCCGCCCGCAGACCGCATCGCGGCTGCCGTGAAGCGATGGGGGGAGGACGAGGTCGTCGCTCGCTCCATCGCCCTGATGGCCGGGCGCAACGCCGGTGACGACGTGCTGCTGTACGTCGGAGGAGTGCACGCGCAGGGCATCCTCGATGGCGCTCCTGCTCTCTACTGGCCCGAGGTGTGGGGCGCCCGCGCGCTCACCTTCGTGTGGAACGACAATGCCGTGACCGCGATCACCGCCGGGCTCACCAACCAGGCCTGGCGCGTGCGCGAGATGAGCCTGCGCGTGGCAACCCTGCGCAAGCTCGATGTCGCCGACGTTGTGCGTCCGCTGCTCAAGGACGAGGTTGCACGCGTCCGCAGCGGAGCCGCCCGTGCCCTCGGTGAGCTCGGGGACCTGAGCGACACGGATCCGATCGGCGCCCTGTTCGGCGACGAAGAGGTCGAGGTCCGCCGTGCGGCCGATCAGGCCCGCAAGCGCCTCACCGCGCGGTTCCCCGCAGCCAAGGAGTAACCAGACTCCGGGTCATCCCGAAGCACTGCGTTAACAAGACGAGGGCGAGACAGAAGCACAGCTTCCGTCTCGCCCTGGCGCGTTAGTGCGGTGTTACTTGGCCTTCAGCGTGATGGCCGCGGACGTCTTTCCCGCGGCGGTCGCGGTGCCCACGTACAGGGCGTGCACGGTGATCGACTTCGTCTGCTTGGGCAGCGTGGTCTTGATCGTGCCCTTGTTGGCGGCGGTCATCGTGACCGTCTTGACCAGCTTGTTGCCAACGTAGAGGTTGATCTTTCCGGTGGCGTACTGCCCGTTGCTGAGCGGCCAGACCTTCACCGCGACGACCGGGGTGGTCTTCTTGGCGAATGAGCCACCGCCCACGACGACCTTCGCGGTGGTCGCCTTCTGCACGATGAACGCAACGGTCTTGGACGTGGCCGGCGCGTAGTCGGCGTTACCGAGGTAGGTCACCGTCAACTTGTTGGTCGAGACAGGCATCGATCCGAAGATGATGCTGGCCTTGCCGCTGACGAGCGGGCGGGTGGCGATGGCCTTTCCGTTGAGGGAGAAGCGCACCGATCCCGTCGTGGCGCGGTTGGTCGCAACGACGGTGGCGCTGAACGCCTTGCCGGAGATTGCCTTGGCGGTGGAGGTGGTGAGCGTTACCACGGTCGGCGCGGGGCCGATGGTGAGGACTGTCGCGGCCGAGGTGCTGCCGGTGAAGCGGGCGTCACCGGCGTAGGTAGCGGTGATCGCGTGTGAACCGACACCGGAGACAGTGAGGGACTTCTTCGCGACCCCGTCGCCGATCGGTGCGGAACCGAGCAGGGTGGACCCTTCGTAGAAGTCGACGGTTCCGGTTGCGCCGGCCGGCACGGCTGCGAACGCGTTGACAGCGGATCCGTTGGCGACGGTCGATGCGGACAGCGAAACGCTGACAGTGGATGCATCGTGCGTGAGCGTTCCGTAGTCGATCGTGATCGGCATCTCGGTGTCCTGGCTGTCGTTCGAGTAGGTGTGAGCCTGCCACGTGTAGATGGAGTACGACTTCGTCGGGTCGAGCTTGGCGGCCGGGATGGACGCCAGATCGATGGTGAAGCTGCCGTTCTGCGAGTTCAGCAGTGCGGCGTTGATCCACTGGGTGCCGAGGAAGGAGCCCATGTTGGCGCTGCTGTGGTCGGTGAACCCACCCGCCTGCGTGACGCCAATGTAGATTCCCGCGTCACCCGAGTTGGTCACTCCGCGGAATCCGCTGCCCGAGACGTTGATCTTCAGTCCGCCGCTGAGGCTTCCCGTGTAGGAGTTGACCCGCACTGCCGGTGCGGACGTGACGGTGATTGATGCCGCGGTCGACGTGCTGGGCACGAGTGCGGTGTTACCCGAGTAGACGGCGGTGATGCTGTGGGTGCCGGCCGTGAGCTTGGACACCGTCAACGTAGCGGTCGTGCCCGAGACCGGGGCGGATCCGAGGGAGGTCGATCCGTCGAAGAACTCGACGGTTCCGGTGGCGCCACTGGTAACGCCGGCGGTCAGCGTGGTGGAGTTTGCCGTTGTCATTGTCGTGCGGGCAACGGTGAGCGTCGTCGCAGAGGCCAGGGCGGCGAAGTCAATCGTGACCGGCGTCTGTGTGTCCTGGCTGGTGTTGGAGTGGGTGTGTGCCTGCCACGTGTACACGGCATAGCTCTTGGTCGGGTCGAGCTTCGACGCCGGAACCAGGAGGGTCTTGGAGAAGGCACCTGTGCTGAGAGCCGCTGCATTCAACCATTGCGCACCGAGGAACCCGGCGGGGGACGAGAAGTTCGTCATTCCCACCGGCGCGAGAGCAACGTAGACGCCCGCATCACCCGTGTTGGTGACTGCGCGGAAGCCGTTGCCCGTGACGGGGATCGATACGCCCGTTGCGTAGGAATCCGTCGACACGGTTGCGTCGACCGTTGGGGTGACGAGCTTGGCTGTCTGCGTAAAGGCGCTGGGGGCCTTCTTGGGGTTGGAGGCTGTCGGCGTCGCCGCGGTACCGGAGGCGTAGAAGTGAGGCCGAAGCGTGGAGGGAAGCGCAGCGAGGTATTCCTTTGCGAACGACTTGCCGTCCAGTGGGAGGTCGGCGGCAAGCCCGGCGAACGTGGCATCCGCGCTGTTGGGCGCGATGACGTTTGCCCAGACGGGGGTATCTGTCAGCGTGCTGGTACCGTCGGCGGTTGTCCAGACGTCGCCGGTGCCATTGCCAGTGGTGAATCGGGTCACCACGACATCGGCCGTCGTTCCCGATACCGCCGGGTTGTTCGGGCCTAACGCGATGACTGCGTAGCTCACGTCGGCGATGATCGCACCGTTGCCGGCGGCATCTACCGTGACCTCGGGGTTGGCGAGGACGATCGAGTAGTACTCGGTGGATCCCGAGGTGAACGCGACGCGTGCCGATCCGGTGTAGCTGATGTCGGAGGCTCCCGTCGTCGTGTTGACGGAACCGGTTCCATTGCTCCAGGTGAACGCGTGGGTGGTGTCATCCACCGTGACGCCATCGGTGACCGTGGCGTTCGGCAGAGCCGAGTGGACCTGCTCGGAGACGTTCCAGGTAAACGTGCTGCGCGTGACAGTGCCCGTGGTGGCTGCGGACGGTGCGGCGCTCGCCGGGGCGACGCCCGCGAGGCTGAGGCCTCCAATGGCCAGCGCGGCGGTGACGACCGTCGCGACGACGCGACGGAACGAGCGGGGGGCGTCCCGTGCGGCAATGCTTGCCGCCGGGGTTGGGCTGTGATCCACGGATCCTCCTGGGTACGGGCACGCCGCCGCCCAGCTTCGCGACTGTCTGCATCGCGCTGTGCGGCACTTTGGGTGTGCCGATGTTGGTAAGGCTTACCTTAATAAGGCTTGCCTTAGGGAGGGTACCCTAACGAGAGTGCGATCTGATCCTCCGCACCCCCGAATTGGGGTCAGGTGACATAGCTCGGGATCGAGTTGGTGTCCGGAGACACGACACCGCCCGTTCGACGCCGGGGCGTGAGACGGGCGGTGCAGAAGTTCAGGGACGCACGAGCGCGCGCGGCGCCGTGGCATCCAGCAATCGACTACGTGCGGTCGTTGCTCTTGTCCTGGTCGAAGAGGCTCTCGTCGAGAACCAGGCTCTCGGGGGTCGTGGTGCTTGCATCCTTGTTGGCCTTGCGGGCGCGGAGCACCCCCTGGATGTAGTGGAAGACAACCGGGATCAGGGTGATGAGCACGACGGCGACGAGCACAATGTCGATGTACTTCGTGACGAAGTCGGCGACGGGACGGATGTTTCCCAACAGGTAACCGATGAACGTGATGCCAGCGCCCCAGATGAATGCGCCGATCGCGTTGTAGAGCGAGTACTTCTTGTAGTTCATCTTGCCGACGCCCGCGGCGATCGGCGCGAAGGTGCGCACGACGGGGACGAAGCGGGCGAGGATGACCGCGAATCCGCCGTACTTGTCGAAGAAGGCGTTCGTGCGCTTGACGTTCGCGACGCTGAAGATGCCGCTTTCCTTGCGCTCGAAGATGGACGGGCCGGCCTTCTTCCCGATGTAATAGCCGACCTCTCCACCGATGAATGCGGCGAGACCGATCGCCAGGGCGACCCACCAGATGTTGACGTGGATGACGCCCTGGAACGTGAGAAGGCCCGTGATGAGCAGGAGGGTGTCCCCGGGGAAGAGGAAGCCGATGAGCAGGCCGGTTTCGGCGAAGATGATCACGCACACGGCGAGCACGGCCCACGGGCCAAAGTCGACAATGAGGGTGTGCGGGTCAAGCCAGGGGATGAGGGCGGTGGGAACCACAGATTTCTCCAGTCGTCGGTTGCCGTAGGCGGCCAATCGGCGCGGTCTTCGGGGAGGTACTACCTGACAGGGTACTAGCACCAACCCATGAAACGCCTTGGGACGAACCTCACATCTTGCTCACAATGCCGAGGGCTCGGAGCGACTAACGTCCTTGTCCCGGCCGCAGCGCGAGAGTAGGACTGAAATCGGCCCATCGCTCGACGCCGGGAGCTTCACGGAAGACACTGGGTGACACTGCACCGTGACGAAAGGGAACAACGCGTGGCGAAGAATCATCCACGGAAGAAATGGTCGGACCTCACGACCGGCCAACGCATCGCCCTCATAGTTGCTGCGACTCTGGAGCTGACGCTGGCTGCATCCGCATGGCGGGATCTCGCCCGTCGCCCGGCCGCCCGGGTTCGCGGTCCGAAGGGGTTATGGGGCGCGATCATCGCGGTGAACTTCGTCGGCCCGGTCGCCTATTTCATCGCGGGCCGGGTGCGCTAACAGGCACGACGTGTCACACGACTGTTGTGCGGGAGAAGGGACTTGAACCCTCACGCCTTTCGGCACAGGTACCTAAAACCTGCGTGTATACCAATTTCACCACTCCCGCGGGCTGATCAAGTGTAGCCAAGAGCGTGCAGCGTCAAGTTCGGGATGACCCTGTGGATAGTTTTCCTCGGGTTGTGCCAACTCGGTCGACACTGGTGTGCATGTCGAGGGCAGTGGCCATCATCACCGATCGTGTGCGCGAGCGTGTGCGTCGGGAGGGCGTCGACCTGTCGCGGGATTCCTCGCTCGCTGACCGATATGTGCGCGACGAGGTGCAGCGCTACAGCGAGCGAGCGCTCGGGGGCTCGCTACCGCTGTTACCTGATGAGGCCAGCGCGACGCATCAGATCCTGGCGACGCTGACCGGCTTCGGAAAGCTACAACCGTACTTCGACGATCCCGACATCGAGGAGATCTGGATCAACGCGCCCGACAAGATATTCGTGGCCCGCGACGGCGTTCCCCAGCTGACCGATCTGGAGCTCTCCGACATCGAAGTGCGCGACCTCGTCGAGCGGATGCTGCAATCATCGGGCCGGAGGGTAGATCTGAGCTCACCATTTGTGGACTCGTCGCTTCCCGACGGCTCGCGCCTGCACGTGGTGATCCCCGACATCACGCTGCGCCACTTCGCCGTGAATATCCGCAAGTTCAGCCGGCGCATCCGCACCCTGCAGCAATTGGTCGAGCTGGACTCGTTGTCCTGGCAGGCGGCTGAATTCCTGCGCATGTGTGTGCTCAGCGGGCAGAACATCCTCGTCTCGGGGGCGACCCAAAGCGGCAAGACAACCCTGCTCAACGCCCTGCTGTCCGTCGCGCGGGCCTCCGAACGCATCGTCACCGTGGAGGAGACCTTCGAACTCGACCTGACGGCAACCGATGTCGTGGCGATGCAGTGCAGGGCACCAAGTCTCGAGGGCACGGGTGAGATCACGCTGCGTCGGCTGATCAAAGAGGCCCTCCGCATGCGCCCCGACCGTCTCATCGTCGGCGAGGTACGCGAGGCGGAATCCCTGGACCTGCTGATCGCCCTCAACAGTGGGCTTCCCGGCATGTGCAGCATCCACGCCAATGGAGCACGCGATGCGCTCTCGAAGCTCTGCACCCTGCCGTTGCTCGCCGGCCGCAACATCGACTCGTCATTCGTGGTTCCGACAGTCGCCGGATGCATCGACATCGTTGTGCACTGCGAACTGCAGCGCTCCGGCAAACGACGGATCGCGGAGATCATCGCGCCCAGCGGGCAGACCTCCGGAGGAACCATCGAGGCCAGCTCGATCTTCTCCCGTGTGCACGGCGTGCTCGAACCGACCGGAGGTTTCCCCTCGAAGTCCGCGAAGTTCCGGGCTGCCGGGCTCGACCCCGTCGCCGTCCTCGCAGAGGGCCGCTGATGGCTGTCGTCTTTGGCCTCCTGCTCGGAACAGGCGCCGTTCTCACCTCGTCGGTCTTCTTCTGGCCCCGGGCGAGCAATCCGCCGGCGCGCACACCGTCCCCGCTCGTCACCCGCGTTCGGGACCGTCTGGTGCAGGCGGGGTTGGGACGGGTGTCCGTGCCCCTGCTCATCGTCGTCTCGACGATCGTCGGAGTGGCTGCGGGCGCGATCGCGCTGGCTCTTGCACCCGTCCTCATCATCGGAATAGCTGCGGGATGCCTCGGGCTGACGCTCCCGCTCGCCGTCGTCACCTGGCGCGCACGTTCCCAGCGTCGGGCAACCCGTGTGGTGTGGCCGGACGTCGTGGATCACCTCGTGTCGGCCGTGCGGTCGGGGCTCGCCCTGCCCGACGGAATCGTGTCTCTCGCGCGCACCGGACCGGTCGCCACACGTGCGGCCTTCGCCGACTTCGAAAGGGACTATCGCCTCACGGGCAACTTCTCGTCCTCCATCGACGGGCTGAAGAACAGGTTGGCAGACCCCGTCGCCGACCGGATCCTGGAGACCCTGCGGATGTCGCGGGAGGTCGGCGGACACGAGTTGGCAGCGGTGCTGCGCAACCTCAGCGTGTACCTGCGGCAGGATGCGGTGATTCGTGCCGAGGTGGAGGCGCGCCAGTCGTGGGTCGTTAACGCCGCACGACTCGGGGTCGCAGCGCCCTGGGTCATCCTGATCCTCCTCTCCACCCGACCCGAGGCGGCCGCGGCCTACAACACCGCTGCCGGCACGGCTGTCATTGCGTTCGGCGCCGTGCTGTCACTCATTGCGTACCGCCTGATGATGAGTCTCGGGCGCCTTCCCGAGGAGCGGCGGTGGTTCCGGTGAGCGCACTCGTTCCCCCGGGCATCCTGTGTGGGCTGGCGCTGGGTCTCGGTCTGTGGCTGTTGGTCAGTCTCACCCCGCGCCTCCGCCGGCCGAGCCTCGCCGTGCGTATCGCGCCCCATGTCGCAGATGTCTCCGTGCAGGCGCGCGAGATGCTGGATCGGCGCACCGCGAACCCGCTGCCCGTTTTCGGCGTGCTGCTCGAACCGCTGCTTGGCCGAATTCGGAGGTCGGTGACGGTACTCGTCGGCGGCACAGAGGTGACGTCCCGACGGCTTCGCCAGGCAGCGGTGCCGATCAGCGTCGAGGTATTTCGTGCGCGCCAGCTGCTCTGGGCGACCGTGGCAGGGGCCGGGGGACTCGTCATCGCGATAGCCATCGGGCAGTCGCGGTCCGCTCCGATCGCCGCGCAGGTTGCCTGTGTCGGGGTCGCCGCCGTCGGAGGCTTCCTCGCCCGTGACTACGCCTTGCAGCGGGCAGCAGCCGCTCGCAGCCGTCGCATGACGGACGAGCTGCCCACGGTGCTCGAATTCCTCACGCTCAGTCTGTCGGCGGGCGAAGGGATTCTCGACGCCCTGCGCCGGGTCTCCCGGGTCTCCCGTGGCGAGCTCGCCACCGAGATCTCGGGAGTGGTGGGCGACGTCTCTACCGGGCTCCCGCTCGCGGATTCCCTCACGAACCTTGCCCGCCAGCTCGACCTCGCACCGCTGTCCCGTGTCGTCGACCAGATCACGGGCGCGCTCGAACGCGGCACGCCGCTCGCCGATGTGTTGCGCGCCCAGGCCCAGGACGCCCGCGACGAAGCCAAGCGCGAACTGCTCGAAGTCTCGGGCAAGAAGGAGGTGGCGATGCTGATACCCCTGGTGTTCCTCATCCTGCCCGTCACCATCGTCTTCGCGATCTTCCCGGGCATCTTCGTTCTCCAGATGGGCTTCTAACAACCACGCATCACCAGCAACGAAAGGACAAGAGATGTCTCGATTCATGGCGGCCGTGCGCGCACGGGCGGAAGACGAGCGAGGGGATGTCCCGGGCTGGGTCCTCATCACCCTGATGACGGCGGGCCTCGTCATCGTCATCTGGGCGATCGCGGGACCGGCCCTGAGCGGAGTGTTCGAGCAGGCCATTGACCGCGTCACGACGTTCAAGTGAGACCGGATCGGCGACCGTCGAGTTCGTGTTGGTGGGCGCCCTTCTCACGGTCCTGACCCTGTCGGTGCTGCAGCTCGCGCTGTCGCTCTATGTGCGCAACACGGTGCTCGACGCGGCAGCCGAGGGTGCGCGTTTCGGATCCTTCGCTGACACCGGCCCTGCGCTGGGCGCGGAACGCACGCGTGATCTCATCCGCATCGCCGTCGGCGACGGCTACGCGCGGGATGTCTCGGCCAGCGTGCAGCACTCGGCAGCAGGACAGCTGGTGGTCGTCACCGTCGACACCCCGTTGCCCCTTCTCGGGCTGCTCGGTCCCGCCCGTGGAATCGAGGTGGTGGGACATGCGGCGCTGGAATCCCGCGATTGAGTCGGAGCGAGGTTCCGCGTCCCTCGAGTTCATCACCGCCGGGGTAATCCTGCTCGTGCCGCTGGTCTACCTCATCCTCGCCCTGTCGTCGGCGCAGTCGGGGGCGATGGCGGCGGAAGGAGCTGCCCGGCAGGCCGCGAGGGTCTTTGTGCGCGGCACATCCATCGCCGACGCGCAGGTGCGTGCCGAACGCGCCGTCGACCTCACGCTCGCCGACTACGGCATCGATCCCGACGCGGCCCGGGTGCGGATCAGTTGCGCACCGGTCGCCTCCGACTGCCTGCACCGCCGCGGCTTCGTGACCGTCTCCGTCACCGCGCGGGTTCCTCTCCCGCTGATCCCGGCGTTCGGGTCCGATCTGCCCGCGGGTGTTTCGCTGAGCTCGAGCGCCACCCAGCAGGTGTCGCGGTTTTGGACGGCGGGATGACCCGGGTGCGGGTGTCGGACGATGACGGGTCCACACTCCTCCTCACCATCTTCTTTTCGGCGCTGACGCTCACAGTCATCCTGATGGGAGTGGCCGCGACATCCCTGTATCTCGAACAAAAGCGGCTGTTCGACCTCGCGGACGGCGCCGCCCTCGTCGGGGCAGAGTCATTCGACATCGCCTCGATTTCACTGACCGGCGACGGCCCGCGCCCCGGATTGCGCTCGTCGCAGATCTCCGCCGCGGTGAACGAGTACGTCGCCGACAACGCGCGCGGCAATTTCGCGGGGTTGGCCGTGGAGCACGCGGGCACGCCGGATGGGCTCAGCGCGCGGGTCACTCTCTCGGCGTACTGGCGTCCTCCGGTGCTCAATCTGCTAGCGCCCGACGGGTTTCGTATCGAGGCGAGCACCGTCGCGCGGGCCGTCTTCCGCTGAGGCGGTAGACGGCCCGTCGCGGTGGATCAGCCCGTGTTTTGCAGGCCGGCGGCGACTCCGCTGACCGAGAGGAGCAACAGTCGCTGCAGATCCGGATCGGCGTCGACGCCCTCGGGAGCCTCGCGCAGGGCGCGGAGTGCCCGCAGCTGCAGCAGGGAGAGCGCATCCACGTAGGGGCTGCGCATCTTGACGGCGCGCTGCAGGACGGGGCGGTTGGCGAGCAGCGAACCACCGCCGGCGATGCGCACGACCCAGTCGCGGGTCAGGCCCATCTCGTCGAGTACGAGGCCAGCCAGGTCGTCCCGGTCACCCAGGGCGAGGTAGAGGCGGGCGATGCGATCGTCGGACTTCGCGAGGCTCATCGCGACGTTGTCGATCATGGTGCGGAAGAGTGGCCAGTCGCGGTACGCCTCCACGAGCCGGTCTTCGTCGCCCACAGCCTCGAGGGCGCTGCCGAGTCCGAACCAGCCGGTGAGGTTGATGCGCGCCTGCGTCCAGGAGAACACCCAGGGGATCGCGCGCAGGTCTTCGAGAGACGACACGGACAGGCCGCGACGGGCGGGCCGAGAGCCGAGCGCGAGCAGGCCGACCTCCTCCATCGGGGTGACGGTGGCAAACCAGGGAGCGAAACCCTCTGCCTTGACGAGTTCGAAGAAGCGGGCGCGGGATGACTCGTCCATGATCGCTGCCACATCGGAGAACCGGGTGGCGGCTTCCTCGTTGCGGTGTTCGATTGACGGTGCCGACGCCAGCAGCACAGCTGCAGCTACCTGGTCGATGTGGCGCATCGCGATCTCGGAATCGCCGTAGCGGGCGAAGATCACCTCACCCTGTTCCGTGAGCTTGAAGCGGCCGTCCACCGAGTGCGGGGGCTGGGCGAGAATGGCCGAATTCGCCGGTCCGCCGCCGCGGCCGAGGGCGCCGCCCCGACCGTGGAAGAGCGTGAGCTCGATGTCGTTGTCGCGGGCCCAGCTGGCGATCTGCCGCTGTGCCTCGTAGAGCGCGAGGGTCGCGCCGACGGGTCCGACGTCCTTGGAGGAGTCGGAGTAGCCGAGCATGACCTCCATGCGGCGACCGGTTGCGGCCAGGCGCGCGGCAAACTCCGGGTTCTCCACGATCTCTTCGAGGATGCCGGGCGCTGCCTGCAGGTCGGCGAAGGTCTCGAAGAGGGGGATCACATCCAGAACGGGCGGGGTGCCCTGCGGTCCGACGGCCGCACGCGCGAGCCGGTGGACGGCGGCGAGGTCGTCCGCTGATTGGGTGAACGAGACCACGTACCGCCCGGCCGCACGGGGACCGTAGCGCTTCTGAATATGGGCGATCGCGCGCACTACCTCGAGTACTTCTTCGGCGAGTTCGCTGAGCGGTTGGCCCGACTCGATCTCTTCGAGAACCTTCTTGTGCACGGCCGAGTGCTGGCGCACCTCGAGTTCGGCAAGGTGGAATCCGAACGTCTCGACCTGCCAGATGAAGTGCTGCAGCTGTCCGTACGCGTGACGGGTGGCGCCGGCAGCCACGAGTGACTCCTGCACGACTCCAAGATCGGCAAGAAGGTGTTCGGGGTCCCGGTACGCGAGGTCCGCGTCGCGGGTGCGCGTGGCCGCGATGCGGCGGGCGATGAGGAGAAGGATGCGCCTGTGTGGCTCGTTCGGCGACCGCTTGGCGATCTCCTTTGCCGCGTCTTCATCGGCGGAGCGCAGACGCTGCCATAGCTCGACAAGCTCGTCGGTGGGCGGAGTGGTCGTCGCGTCGAGGGTGAGAGCCCGCCCGACCCGGCTGGCGGTGCGCTCGAGACCGAGGAGAACGTGCTCGCTGGCGATCCCGGCGGCCTTCTTCGTCACGGAGGCGGTGACGAACGGGTTCCCGTCGCGATCGCCGCCGACCCAGGTGCCCAGGCGAACGAACGGTCGCACGAGGGGAGGTTCATTGCTCGGGTGGTCGCCCCGGAGAACGTCGTCGAAGCGCTGGTAGGCCTCGGGAATCGAGGTGTAGAGGGTCTCGTCGAATACGGCCATGATCGACCGCACCTCGTCGACCGGTGTCGGCTTGTCGGTGCGCAGGGGCGCAGTTCGCCACAGCGTCTCGACCTCCTCGAGCATGCTGCGCTCGATGCGCGCGCTGTTTGCCTCGCTGCTCGAGACGTCACGGTCACCCAGCAGCTCCGAGAGGCGCCGGATGGTTGTCGACACTGCACGTCGGCGTGCCTCCGTGGGATGCGCGGTGAAGACGGGGTGGAACCGCATGCCCTGCAGGCGGGCGACGGCAGCATCAGAGCCGATCTCTTCGCTCAACCGGGCGAATGCACTTCCGAGGGAGTTGGACGGATCGTCGGATACCGTGCGACCCTCGCGCTCGCGCAGAATGCGTACCCGCTGGTGCTCCTCCACGAGGTTCACGAGATGGAAGTACACGGTGAACGCCCGGGCAACTTCGTCGGCGCGCTGAATGCTGAACTCATCCGCGATGCCCACGGCACGGGCGAAAGCTTCGGGAGTTTCGTCCGTGTACGCCTGAATTGTCGCGATGCGGAGGCGCTCGACGTCGTCATACAGCCCCGCGGAGCCGCTCTCGCGAAGTACTCGTCCGAGGAGATCGCCGAGCATGCGAACGTCGGCGCGCATCGTTGCGGGAATGCGATGTTCCGCCTCGTACCGTCCGACTAGATCGATGGCCTCGGTCTGGGTAAGTTCGTCCATCCTTGTACGGTACCGCCCCGACGTTTCGGGTTTGTTCACGCCCGCACGTTAGTCCGCGGAAGGCAGCGTGATGATCATGGTCGTGCCCTCGCCGAGTACCGACTCCGCACGGATGCGACCGCCGTGCAGCTCCACGATTCCGCGGGCGATCGACAGCCCGAGTCCCGATCCGCCGACGGCCGATTGCGTGGCGTTGGTCGCCCGGAAGAAGCGCTCAAAGAGGCGGGGGAGGTCATCGGCTGGTACCCCCATTCCGGTGTCGGTCACCGTGACGACGACGGGTCGCAGATGCTTGCGAACCGTCACGGAGACGGTGACCGACCCGCGGTTAGGCGTGAACTTCACCGCATTCTCCGCGACTGTTGTGAGCGCGTGCCCGAGCCGGGAATCATCCCCGAGCACAAGGGGCGCGTTCTCGTCGAGGTGCAGTTGCAAGAGCACTCCGCGGCCCTCTGCGATCGGCGCCAGCTGACTCACCACGCGGCTGGCAATATCGCCCACGTTGACCGGTTCCATCTCCACGCCCAGATCGTGGGAGTCGAGGCGGGTGAGGATCAGCATTTCGTCGACGATTGAGTGGAGGCGACGGGCACTGTGCTCGACCGCGCCGAGCATCTCGTCTGCTTCGCGGGGGATGTCGCCTCCACCGCCGTCCCGCACGATCTCCAGGTAGCCGAGGATCGACGTGAGCGGCGTGCGCATTTCGTGGTTGAGGGTCGTGATCATCTCGCTCTTTGACTCGTCGAGCTCCCGCAGTTCGCTCAGCACTCGCGTCTGTCCGTTCACCACGCGGGACAGAAGTGTCTGGCGGGTCAGGACGGGAATGGCGGTGAGTCCGACGGTGACGGTGGCGAGCACCACGGCGACTATGTGCACCGGACGTTGAGACGCGTACACCAGCACGCCGATGGCGGCGACAACGGAGAAGACGGGCGCGATGAGTCCGAGCGCCGTCGTCGAGTTCGACGTAGTCAGCTTCGGCGCCGAATCGATGAACCCGAGCGCCCACCACGCCAGCAACGCCAGTCCGATGGGCCATCCTCCGTCAATCCAATTTCCGGCACGGTAGTCGCCTCCCTCGGACAACAGGGCGTACGCGAGGTCGGTGGCCACAAACACCGCGATGCCCGCGACGAACCACCAAATCCTGCGAGTTGCGGTGACCGCGGGGTTGCTTGCAAATCCGGCGGTGATGGCGACGAGCACCACATCGAGGAGGGGATAGATGAGGGTGAGTGGTCGTTCCAGGGTGTCGGACCGTCGAGTCGCCTCATCCAGCAGGGGTTGTACGAGCACGAGCAGCACGCTGGCGGTGCCCAGGCTCGCGATGACCGCCTCCAGTGCCACCGGAACCATCGCGCGACGGGTCAGGATCGACCCGAGGGCGATGAACGCCGCGACCATGAAAGCGTAGAACGCGAGGTACCCAATATCGGACGGCGCCGGCGAGGGCACGTCTGCGTTGCTGCCCTTGAGGAGGTTGTAGATCAACGCTCCGCTCGCCCACGACGTGACGGCCAGGGCGGCGAGAATCACGGGCATTCGCCGTGTTGTGGCCAGCGCCGCGGCGACCCAGAATGCAACCGCGGGCATCCAGATGGTCAGCATGCGGAACACCGCGTTCACAGCCGATGGCGCCTGCGGATCTACGCCGAACACGTAAATTATGGCGAAGTAGGCGACGTCGGATGCGACGACGAGCCCGAAGGCGAGCAGCCCGATTAACGCCGAGCGTGGTCGCCGCATGTCTACTCCTGGAGAGTCGGTTGTCGCGCGTCGATCACTGTGTTCGACGTCTCCGGGAAGACACACTCCAAGCGGAACTTTAGCGGTTCCACGATCCCTAGGGCGCACCGCGTTTCGCTTCGCGAGCGAGGGCCATGAGGCAGAGGCATCCGTCCATTCAGGAGTCGACGGGCCCACCGCGCGGCCACCACGGGGCCATCTGGTCGCGGACCGTATTGGCCCAGCGCACGGCGTCGGTCTCGTCCGAGAACGCCCACGCCTCCATCGAGGCGGTGAGCCCGCCGGCGGCGAAGGCAGAGGCGATCGGGATGTCGACGTCGAGGGCGACGCCGTGTTGATGCCAGATGCTGAACGCAATCTCGAACCTGTGCACAAAAGCGGATGTGAGTAGCCGGCGCATGGGGACAGATGCGGTCGAGTCGAGTCCCACCTGAAAAAGGTGACGGTCGGCGGAGACCACTTCGAAAGACGCGATGAGCGTCTCCTGGAACAGGGCAGCCACTGCCGCCACGCTCATGCCCGTGGTGTCAACGACGTCGAGAGGCTCGTCCACCTCGGTGATCAGCATTTCGGTGAGTAACTCGGCGACGCTCGAGTAGTGCGTGTAGAAGGTGGTGCGCTGCACGCCGGCGATGCGGCACAGCTCGCTGACGCTGATGTCGTCGAGGGCGCGATCGCGCAGGGACTCCCGCAGCGCCGTGCGTAGTGATGCGACGGTGCGGGCGGTGCGGGGGTCCCGTGCGCGCTCGGTCACGGCATGGTCAGAACGGCCTTGACGGCCGCGCCACTCTTCGTGTCGGCGATGGCGTTTTCGATCTGCTCGAACGGGTAGGTGGTGATCAGCTGGTCGAAGGGGAAGGTGCCAGCCTGGAACATGGAGATGAGCTGCGGGATGAAGACCTGGGGGACTGCGTCGCCCTCAATTGCGCCAACGAGTGTCTTGCCCGCACCGGTGACGAGTGCCAGGGGAAGCATGGCGTCCGGCTTGCCCACGCCCACGAGTGCGATCGAGGCGCCGAAGCGGGTCGCGTTGATGAGGTTCTGGATCACGGCGGGAACCGCGGTGGTGTCGATCGCGTAGGCGGCGCCGAGGCCCTCGGTGATCTTCATGATGGTTGCGACGACGTCGTCGGTCTTGCCATTGATGATGTGGGTCGCTCCGAGCTTCGTCGCAAAAGCGAGTCTTTCTTCGAGAACGTCCACAGCGATGATCGTAGTTGCCCCTGCGGCCTTGGCCGCCATGATCGCGGAAAGTCCCATCGCGCCGGTGCCGCTGACGATGATGCTGCTGCCCGCGGGTACAGCGAGAGAGTTGAGGACGGTGCCGGCGCCGGTCTGGATGCCACAGCCGAGGGGGCCGACGAGTTCGAGCGGCACATCCGGGGCGATCTTGACGGCGTTGCGGGCCGCGACGATCGCGTGCGATGCGAAGGAGGACTGGCCGAAGAAGGAGCCGTGCATCTCTCCGCCATCGGCCGCGGTCATGGTGCCGCTGCCGTCCTCACGCACACCCGCGATGTTGAGCATCATGAACTTGAGGCAGTACGCCTCGCGTCCGGTCAGGCAGTTGGCACAGCGGCCGCACGAGGCGAAGGACACGGCGACGTGGTCACCGACGGCCAGGTCGCCCACGCCGGAGCCGATCTGCTCGACGATGCCGGCGCCCTCGTGTCCGAGGACAAAGGGGAAGGTGCCGGGGATGTCGCCGTGCACGACGGCGAGGTCCGTGTGGCAGAGTCCGGTTGCGACGATCTTCACGAGAATTTCGGAGGGCTGCAGATCGTCGAGAATGACGTCTTCGAAGGAGAACGGAGAGTCGGTGCCGCGGAGAACGGCGGCGTGCGCGGTGGTGGTCATGGTGGTGCCTTTCGTGGAGGGAGGGGCCGCCGACGAGATCGTCGAGGGCGCCAGGAGAAAGGCGTCGCGGCGGTGGGACCGGACCCACTTACGCCTTTTCGACAGGTGTCGAAAAGTACTCGAGGGACTCACGCCTGAGGTGCCCGGTGTATTCCCGAACGGGTTTCGCTCGTAGCGAGGCATCCCGAACCGCTTTTCGCGCTTTTTGGCCACCCTGATTCCCTATCGTGGAGTCATGGCTTTCGACTGGATTGATCTGCAGCACCGCGCCCACCGAGAATTCGCCGATCGGCTGGCAGCGGTCACCGATTGGAGCGCTCCGACGCCGGACACCGACTGGGACATCGATACCCTCGTGCGGCACGTGACCGAGGAGCAGCAGTGGGTTCCGTATCTTCTGCAGGGAATGACCGTCGAGGAGGCACAGGAGAAGCTCGAGCCGCTCGGTGATGACCTGGTCGGGGAGTGGCGTCGCCACTCGAAGGCCGCCACCGACGCATGGGCGAGCGTGCCTTTCGATGCGACGGTGCAGCTGTCGTACGACACCGTGACGGTCGAGGACTACCTCAAGGAGCAGGTCTCCGACGTCACGATCCACAGCTGGGATCTCGCTCGCGCCGCCGGTGCCGACGAGAAGCTCGACGACGAACTGGTCGAGGCGGCGTGGTCGATCTTTGAACCGCAGCTGGAGACCCTCGCGGCGAGCGGCCTGTTCGCCGACCCGATTCAGGTGGATGAGTCGGCGCCGCTGCAGCTGCGCCTGCTGGCGATCACGGGGCGCGACGCCCGCTAGTGCACTAGCTGCGCGGAGGCCTCGGCGCGCGCGGAACGTACCGGGGCACGTAGCGCAGGAGGATGCCGGCGCCGAGGAGTGCAAGCACTCCCATCACTCCCGTGGCAAGCGCGAGCGAAGAGACAGCTGTGACACCGGCGACCAGCAGAGGTGCCCCCGCGCCGCCAAGGTCGCCGGTGAACCGCCACGCCCCGAGGAAGGGCGCGGGGTCTTTTTTGTCGGCAAGGTCCGCGCCGAGGGTCATCAGTATCCCGCTGCCGATTCCGTTGGCCAGCGACAGGAACATCGCCACGGAGATGAACCACACGACATTGCCCGGCAGGTCGTGGCTGAACGCCAGCACGAGGTGGCCGATGCCGAGCCCCACCATGGAGGGCAGTGCGCTCGCGAGGCGTCCCCACCGGTCCATGATCTGGCCGCTGGCGTAGAAGAGGGCGAAGTCCACCGCGCCGGCGATGCCGATGATGATCGCCGTCTGCGAATCACCGATGCCGATGCTGACCGCCCACAGGGGCAGGATGACCGAGCGGCTCGCGCGGATCGCACCGATGAGGGCGGCGCCCGTGCCGAGCTTGGAGAGGACTCCCCGGTTCAGCCACATGGTGTGGAAGAGGCCGTGGGACTCTTCGGCGACGAACTCGCGCCCCTCGGACAGCGCCAGCTCGCTGGTGGGGCGGATCCCTGCGGGACGGCTGTCGGCGCGCGCGGTGCGGCCGCTGCCGAACTTCGAGGACGGATCTTTCAGCAGCAGAAGGACGGCACCGGCCCCGAGGCATCCGACAATATGAACCCAGAACACCGCAGACGTCGAGCCGGTGAGGTGGATGACCCCCGCCGCGATAAATGGACCGACAAAGTAGCCCAGCCGGAACGTGCCGCCCAGGGTCGACAGCGCGCGGGCCCGATAGTGCTGCGGAACGAAACTCGTCATGAACGCGTGACGGGCGAGCGCGAAGGTCGCGGTCGCGATTCCGATGAGGAAGATACCGACGCCGAGCATCAGTGGATTCGGTGCGTACGTGGACAGCACCAGGCCGATGACGGCGACAAAGGACGCGCAGATCATGGCGGTGCGCTCGCCGATGCGGCTGACGAGCCATCCGCTCGGGATATCGCCGATGAGCTCGCCGACCATGATCATGGCGGCGATGAGTCCGGCGACCGCGAGGGAGGCGCCCAGCCGGTCGGCGACCAGCGGGATGATCGGGATGATCGCGCCTTCACCGATGGAGAACAGAAGCGTCGGCAGGAAGGCCGGGAGTGCGATGGACCGCCATTGGAAGGGTGTCTCGTCGCTACTCATCACTTCGATGCTACCCGCGGTGTGCGGCCCCGGCGTGCGCCGTCACAAACCGGTTTAGCCGCGCAGCAGCACCACGATGGCGACGAGTCCGACGATCACACAGATCGACAGCACGATGAGTGTCGTCAGGCCGATGCGGGCGGACGGTGGGGGAACGGGAGACATGCCAATCCCTTCCGTGGGAGCTCTGGCGCGCGAACAAGTACCTGCTTCTGTGATCACTCTCGGTCGCCGTGTCCGGTTCGTTCGTGTTCTGCCAGAACTCGTTAGACGAGCTTCGCGGGTGGTGACCGCCCGGGCCCGGCGCGACCGGGTCCGGTAGACTGTGATGGACATGATCGACCTTGATATTTCTGAGCAAATAGCTGCCCTGCGGTCGACCTTTGGCGACATTCGAGCCGTTGTCGGCGTCGACAAGCTCAAGGCCGAAATCGCCGACCTCTCCGAGCAGGCCGGGGTGCCCGATCTCTGGGACGACACCGAGAAGGCGCAGAAGGTCACCAGCGACCTGAGCCACCGCCAGGCGGAGCTCGCAAAAATCGTCAGCATCGAGTCACGCCTCGATGACCTGGAAGTGCTCGTCGAGTTGGCGAATGAGGCAGGCGACGAAGATTCCGCGGCCGAGGCGCGCACCGAACTGACCAGCATTCAGAAGGTCCTTGGCGATCTGGAGGTGCAGACGCTCCTCAACGGCGAGTTCGACTCGCACGCCGCCGTCATCACCATTCGCGCCGGAGCCGGGGGAGTGGATGCCTCGGACTTCGCCGAAATGCTGATGCGCATGTACCTCCGCTGGTCGGAGCAGCACAAGTTTTCCGCCACGGTACTGGACACGAGCTACGCGGAGGAGGCCGGCATCAAGTCGGCCACCATCGAGGTGGACGCCCCCTACGCCTTCGGCACGCTGAGCGTCGAGGCCGGCACCCATCGCCTGGTGCGCATGAGCCCCTTCAACTCCGCGGGCAAGCGCCAGACCAGCTTCGCGGCCGTCGAGGTCGTTCCGCTCATCGAGCAGACCGACGTCATCGAGGTGCCGGAGAGCGACATCCGTGTCGACGTGTTCCGTTCGTCGGGGCCCGGCGGGCAGTCGGTCAACACGACGGACTCCGCGGTGCGGATCACCCACCTTCCGACCGGCATCGTGGTCAGCTGCCAGAACGAGAAGAGCCAGATTCAGAACCGTGCGGCCGCCATGCGCGTGCTGCAGTCCCGCCTCCTTCTGGTGCAGCGCGAGCAGGAAGCTGCGCAGAAGAAGGAGTTCGCCGGTGTCATCACCGCGAGCTGGGGCGACCAGATGCGCAGCTACGTGTTGGCTCCCTACCAAATGGTGAAGGACCTGCGCACCGACTACGAGGTTAACAACCCGACCAACGTGTTCGATGGTGACCTCGACGGTTTCATCAACGCCGGCATCAAGTGGCGCAAGCGCGACAAGGACTAGTCCTCAGACCCTGAGATCGCGGCGTCGCATGAAGGCGACCGCAGCTCCGGCGGCTGCCGCCGCTATCACCACCATCCAGAGACCGCCGTTCCACGCGACGGAATTGCCGGACAGCGCCGCGATGTGACTGAACGGCGACACATCGCGGACCCACCGCGGCGCCCCGATGATGCCTCCAAAGATCCCCAGGACGGCGCCGACGGCGAGGACCGCCCAACCGAGCGCAACAGTCGCGGTCGGCAGTGCGGCAAACACAAGCGCCAGCACACCGAGGTAGGTCAGGGCTGCCGGGAGCTGAGCGGCGGCGGCCACCGTCGCATCCCCGATGTGTGCTGTGTCGTCCCCGCTGGCGAGAACGCCCGCGGTCGCGACAATCCATGCGGCAGAGATCACAATCACGATCGCGAGAGCGCCGACGGCCACGTAGTCGAGCAGCCAGCGCACCCGGGTCACGGGCGTCGCCAACACCATTTCCGCCAACCCCGACGTCTCTTCCTGCCGCAGGCGGATCACTGACTGAACGGCGCAGGCGGCGGCGAGTACTCCAACGATGGAGAACATTGCCGAGATCAATGCCTGATCGACGGATCCATCGCTGCTGACCAGGCCTCTCAGGGTGTCGGCAACGGTGGGATTGGCGGCGGTCGCCTGTTCGATGAGGCCCGAGAGGGTTCCGGCGAACAGCCCGAACGCCGCCGCACCTACGGCCCATCCGACGATGGACGGCCACTGCAATCGCCAGGCAAGGGCAAATCCCGTCGACAGCGACCGTCGTGCCTGCGGTCTGGACGCGCGTGCCTTCAGGAGGCTCGATCCGACATCACGCCTCGCGCCGAGCAGGAGCGCGCCCGCCCCTGCCGCGGTCGCCAGCAGCAGGCTGGGGACGAGGGGAAGGAGAGTGTCGCCAGAGAACGCCGCCACGTGCTGCCCCCACCCGATGGGAGAGAGCCAGCTCAGCCATGAACTCGTCATGTGTAGCCCGTCGACCGTGGGGGTGCCGAGCGCGTCCCCGACGCCCCGAAGGACGAACGCGAGTCCGACCAATGCAGCCGAAACGCCGTTCGCCCCGCGGGAGGTGCGCACGAATTGCGCGACGAACAGTCCGATCGCCAGAAAGACGATGCCGGTCGCTGCCGCCGCCAGCCCGGTGACGATGGATCCCCGAAGGGCGAGGCCGCCCAGCGCGAATCCTCCCGCCACCGCGACCCCGAGGGCGACGTTGGCGGCTACGCCGTGCACGAGGGTTGCCACCGCGGCAGAGTCGCGTGCGGCACGGGTGGATGCGATCAACTCGGCACGCCCGGTCTCCTCCTCTGCCCGGGAGTGCCGCACGGCGAGCAGCGTGCTCATGAGCGCGGCGAGGAGCGCGAGGTAGGTGAAAATCTGAAAGAAGACGAAGGCATCGAGTCCTGCTCCCTGCGGCAGGCCACGGAGGAGAAGGATCGATGGGTGCGCGACGGCCAGGCGCAGGATGCCGGCGCGGGCCGCATCATCGCCGTACTCGCTTCGCACCGCCGTCGCGGCGAAGAGGGCGAGCAGCCCAGTGCCGAGGATCCAGTAGGTGAGCGTCCAGCGGTCACGCCGTGCCCGCTGCCACAGTAGGGGAGCGAGGGTATTCATGACCGGGTCGCGAGTTGGGGAGGGGCCGCGACGGTGCGCTCGCCGTAGTTGCGGAGGAATAGCTCTTCGAGGGATGCGGGTGCCACCGTCAACGCCTGCACCCGCAGGGCCGCGAGCGATTCGAGCGTCGGGGCCAGGTCCGTGCTGTCCGTGGTCAGTCGCACCCGTCCATCGCGCACCTCGAGATCGTGGGCGCCGGCGATCTGGGCCAGCCGCGAGGCATCCATTCCATCCGAGGAGAACGCGATTTCGGTGCGTGTGAGGTGACGCAGCTCGGAGAGGGTTCCGGTCTCCGCCGTCGTGCCCGCGCGGATGATGGTTACCCGGTCACAGAGCTGCTCGACCTCCGACAGGATGTGGCTCGACAGCAGGACCGTCGCGCCCTCGTCGCGCACCCGATAAATCTCCGCGGCGAACACTGCCTCCATGAGCGGGTCGAGACCGCTGGTCGGCTCGTCGAGGACGTACAGGTCCGCGGGAGTGGCGAATGCCGTCACCAGCGCGACCTTCTGGCGGTTGCCCTTGGAGTAGGCCCGTCCCTTGCGCGCGGGGTCGAGCTGAAACACGTCGAGCAGGCGGGCGCGGCGGCGGCGATACTCCGCGACGTCGTGGGGCGCACCGCGACGCAACCGGCTCAGCAGATCAATTGCCTCGCCGCCAGAGAGGTTTGGCCACAGGCTCACATCCCCGGGAACGTAGGCGATGCGCCGGTGCAGGGACACGGCGTCATCCCACGGATCGGCGCCGAAGACGCGGACAGTCCCGCCGCTGGCGCGGGCGAGCCCCAGCAGGATTCGGATGGTGGTCGACTTGCCCGCACCATTGGTGCCGAGAAAGCCGTGCACCTCTCCCGCCGACACGCTGAGATCCAACCCGTCAAGCGCGTGTACCTGACCAAATCGCTTCCGGAGGCCCGTAGCCTCAACAACCAGTCCCACGATGCCGACGCTACGCCGTTTGCGGCCATGCGAAAGGGGCAATTTTGCGACTGCTCGCCGGGGGTCGGGACTAACTGAGTACTCCATAAGAGGGGGTGTCGCTGCGCCCATCCCGCCAATGCCTGCCTAGGCTTCGAGGGTCATGATTCGCTTTGATTCAGTCTCCAAGTCCTATTCGGGGAACACGCGCCCCGCGCTCAATTCCGTGAGCCTTGAGATCCTCAAGGGGGAGTTCGTCTTCCTCGTGGGCGCCTCCGGCTCCGGTAAGTCGAGCTTCCTCCGATTGGTGCTGAAGGAGGAAAAGCCGACAAAGGGACAGATCCACGTACTCGGCCAGCAGCTCAACACCCTGCCGAACCGCAAAGTGCCGTTCTTCCGTCGCAACCTCGGCGTCGTCTTCCAGGACTTCCGCCTCCTGCCTCAGAAGACCGTGTTCGACAACGTCGCCTTCACCCTTCAGGTCATCGGTAAGAGCAAGGGCTTCATCCAGGAAGCCGTCCCCGACACCCTGAAGATGGTGGGTCTCGCCGGCAAGTCCGGGCGCTTCCCCCACGAGCTTTCCGGTGGTGAGCAGCAGCGGGTGGCGATCGCCCGCGCGATCGTCAACAAGCCCGCGATCCTGTTGGCCGATGAGCCGACGGGTAACCTCGACCCCGCGACATCCGCTGGAATCATGACGCTCCTCGAGCGCATCAACCTCGGTGGCACGACGGTGATCATGGCCACGCACGACGCCGGCATCGTCGACCAGATGCAGCGCCGCGTGATCGAGTTGATCAGCGGTCAGATTGTGCGCGACGAGCGCCAGGGTGGATACCAGACGCAGTCGATCCCGATTCAGGGCTTCGGACTCGCGGGAGCTCCCGAGGTGACGTCGTGAGGTTTGGACTCGTTCTCAGCGAGGCCGGGCAGGGTCTCCGTCGCAACATTTCGATGGTCATTTCGGTCATCCTCGTCACGTTCATCTCGCTGACTTTCGTCGGCGCGGCCATCCTGCTGCAGATGCAGATCGGCCAGATGAAGGGCTACTGGTACGACCGTGCGCAGGTCGCCGTGTACCTGTGTACCTCCACCGACACCGGCGGAAACTGTGCGCAGGCGGAGACGACCGATGACCAGAAGACCGCCATTCAGGCCCAGCTGGACTCCCCGAGCCTCAAGCCGTACATCAAGAAGGTCGACTTCGAGTCGCACGCCGAGGCGTTCGCCAACTTCCAGAAGGGCTTCGCGGGAAGCCCCATCGCGACCTTCACCACGGCCGACCAGCTCAACGAGAGCTACCGCGTCAACCTCAAGGATCCCGACAAAGCCGCGATCATCGTGGACAGCCTCAAGGGGATGGCCGGTGTGCAGGACGTCGAGGACCAGCGCGCGTACCTGAACCCGATCTTCGCGGTGCTCAACGCGGCCAGTTTCACCGCCGTCGGGTTGGCTGCCCTCATGCTCGTCGCCGCCGTACTGCTGATCGCCACCACCATCAGGCTCAGCGCGTTCAGCCGACGGCGAGAGTTGGGGATCATGCGTCTGGTGGGCGCCTCGAACCGGTTCATCCAAACGCCGTTCATTCTGGAGGGCGTGTTTGCCGCCCTCATCGGATCGGTGCTGGCGAGTGCCGCCATCGTCGCGATCGTGAAGCTCTTCGTCGAGGGGTACCTCGGGTCGACCCTCGGCGCGAGCACCACCCTCGTCGGACTGAACCAGGCGTTCATCGTTGTGCCGATTCTGCTGGTGCTGGGTGCCGCGCTCGCGGCCGTCTCCGCCGGCGCCGCGATCAGCAGGTACCTCAAGGTATAGCCGTACCCCGCGAATGCGTGGGGGAGTGGTGGATGACCCGGGCGGTGACAGTCGCCCGGGTCATCCATTCTCCGGCTAGACTGATGGGCTGCCCGGCACTGAGCCGGGCTCATGAGATTTGGAGTTCATCGTGCCCAGGGAACAAGGTCGAAAGGTCGTGGCGACCAACCGCAAGGCCCGCCACGACTACCTGGTCGAGGACACCTATGAGGCCGGAATGGTGCTCACGGGCACCGAGGTGAAGTCCCTGCGCGCCGGTCGCGCCTCGCTCGTCGATGGCTATGCGTTCGTGGAGTACGGCGAGGCATGGCTCGACGCCGTGCACATCCCCGAGTACAACCAGGGCACCTGGAACAACCACCCGCCGCGTCGCAAGCGCAAGCTGCTGTTGCACAAGCAGCAGATCCTGAAGATCCACGCGAAGATCAAGGAGGGCGGCTACACGCTCGTCCCCATGCAGATCTACTTTCTCGACGGCAATGCCAAGGTCGAGATCGCGGTCGCGAAGGGTAAGAAGGAATACGACAAGCGCCAGACGCTTCGGGAGCGCCAGGATAAGCGTGAGTCGGATCGCGCCATCTCCGCTCGCCGCAACATGGGGGACTAGGAAGCCACCGCCTACGACGCGATGAACCTCGCGTCGACGATTGCGCTGACTTCGATGTCCTCGGGCTTCAGCGACAACGTGGGTGCGCTGCCCGAGTCCATGGATTTGCTCGCTCGCGTGAGGTAGACGGCCCCGTCGGTTGCGCCGCTGTGTACCTGGTCGCCCAGCATGCCGGGATCCGCGATCGCCACGGCACGCACCGTGCCCAGCCCAATGCTCTGCGCGTAGACCGAGGCCTTGGCGACGGCATCCTTGACCGCACGCGACCGCACCTCCGCCGTCACGGTGGTCGTCCGTCCGTCGGTGAGCGCCCAGGACAGGGCGTCGATGCTCACGCCGTCGATGTCCGCGAGCAGTTCGAGCGATGACGCCAGCGCTTGGAAGTCGCGAAACTTCGCCGAGACGGTTACCCGTGAGTGATACACGAGGGGCAGCTGGGCACCGTCGGCGCTCCATGGCTTCTCCGACCAGACCTGAACGCTGTCGCTTGACCACCAGGTCACCGGGCTGGCGTCCTTGTCCTCGAGCACGCGCGACTTGATATGGTCCCGGATAGCGGATGCCGCGGCGGTCGTCTTCTCCCACGCGTCCTGCCGCGCGTCCGCCTCGTGATGCACCACGACAGACACGGTCGCGCGCTCCGGTGGGTAAAACGCGGAGAACCTGCCCTGGACGGTTATGACGGTGTCGTTCACGGGATCCTCCTGGGCATGCAATCAGACGCGAGTGTGTTCTAGAATAGAGGGCTGCACTTCACGTGCAGTTTTGACAAGTCAACAGCGTGCGATAACGACCCACCTCGAAGGCTCCCGTGATACGGAGCCCGGGTGCGGCATGGGGATGATCGGTTTCGACATTGCCTGCAAAACTGCGAGAAGCGGGTCGAGGATGCAGGGTTATCTCGTAAACGCCTCCTGCAAAATATAAGTGCCGATTCAAAGCGCACTGACTTCGCCCTCGCTGCCTAAGCGAGCGCACTAAAGAAGTCCGTCGGTCCGGGAATGCTCTCTACCCGGGTTCCGGCGCTATCTAGAGAGATTGCTCCGTAGTTACGCCTTAGGGCTACGGGGGACTTGCACTATGGCTGGGCTCGTTGACCTAGGTGCTCGTAGCAAAGATCAGAGCCGAGTAGAACGCTTTTACGAGCTACACCCGTAGAAGGCGCAGAATTACAGCAGTGGACCGGGGTTCAATTCCCCGCATCTCCACCATCAGGTCGTTATCGCACGCTATTGACTCGTCCTTCCCCTCCGAAGCGTGGGTGCTGCCAAGATGGCAGTACCGCAACCGGACACCACGCGAGGGGAAGATAGTCGTCCATGTCAGACACGGGTCACCGTCGCATTGCTCTGTCCGCCATTCATCTGGAGTCGCGGACCCTGCAGGTCGCCTTCATCGCCGCGGCCATCGGTGCCGTCATCAGCGCCATCGTGTTCTGGGACGGCGACGTTGCGTTGTCCGGTGCGTGGTCGGTGGGAACCGTCGCCGCGATCGTCGGCGGAGCACTCGGTACGACGTCCTTTGTGGTCGCATACCTGTCTACGCTGCCTCCGATGTCGGTTCCCGGCGATGATCGCCTGCGGCTCGCGCGCCGTGTGCTCGATACCTGCGCGCTCGCCCTCAATCACCTCGCGATCTGGGCCATCCTGAGTCTCGGAACATTCGCCATTCTCCAACGTGCCTTCGAGGGCCTCGAGGTCGACCTGCTGACAGCCACGATCCTCGTGTCTGTCGTCGTGGGTATCGGTGCCTACTTTATGCAGGCATCGGCGGCGACCATCAGCGCCTTCCGGGTATCAACGCTGCTGTCGATCTTCATCGTCGCGGGCATGCTGGCGAGCATGATTACGGCACCCGACCCCGGATGGTGGAAACTCAATTTCAGTGCCCTCGGCACGATGGCGGGCTTCTCGGGTTTTGCCTTCAACTTCACTCTGATCGCGACCGGGCTGCTGGTTGTCACTCTCGCTGATTACGTCACGGCGGACCTGCGACGCTGGGCGTCCCGTCGACCCGACTACCAGCCGAAGCGCGTGTCAGCGGTGGGGTGGGGGCTCGTCGCCCTCGGTGTCTTCCTCGGAGCGGTCGGAATCTTCCCGGTGGACCGGTTCCTTGCGCTTCACAACACCGTTGCCACCGGCATGGTTGTTGTCTTTGTCGGCCTGGTGGTCGCGCTCCGGTTTGTGCTGCCGGGATTTCCACCCACGTTTTACTGGCTGGGCTACGGCTTCCTCGTCGCGATCGTCGTTGTGACGCTGCTGTTTTATCCCATCGGGTACTACAACCTCACAGCCCTCGAGCTGGTGGCCGCATCCGTCATCCTGGGGTGGATCGTAATCCTCATCCGCACTGTCGCGGCGCTGCGTCGCGATCTCGACTCCGCAGACAATCCGAGCCAGGCCCCGGTGACTGCCGGACTGCGGTGACTCGGTGCCGGACAATGAGCGCATGACCGATTCATCCAGCACCGATGTCCGCCATGTCATCGTCGACACCGACACCGGGATCGACGATGCGCTTGCGCTCCTGTACCTGCTGGGGCGGGATGATGTGGAGATCTCCGCCATCACGAGTGTGTACGGAAACACGCCGGTCGAGGCATCCGTCACCAATATTGCCCGCGTGCTTCAGGTTGCTGGCGCCGACGGCATCCTCGTCGCGAAGGGCGCTGCGGGACCCATGTCGGGGGAACCCAGCATTGCCGGTCATGTCCATGGCGCGGACGGTCTCGGGGACCTGTGGTCGGATCCGATCGCACCCCAGAACCTGTCGCCGCTCAGTTCCGCCGAGCTCATTGTGGCGATGGCGCGCGAGCGTCCCGGGTATTACGACCTGCTGCCCATCGGCCCGCTGACCAACATCGGTCTCGCGCTGCAGGTGGAGCCGGAGTTGCTCACCCTGTTCCGGTCGGTCGTCATCATGGGCGGCTCCGGGCCGTTCCCTCCGCTCGGCACCACCCTGATGATCGACGCGAACATCCAGAACGATGCGATGGCCGCAGCCCTCGTGATTGCCGCACCGCGCACGCGTGTGGTGATGGTGGGCGTCAACGTGACGGCCGGGGTCATCCTCGACGAACAGGCCGTGCAGGCGCTGTATCGCGCCGGAACGGAATGGGGCACCTTCTCGGCGCGGATCCTCGACGCCTACATGGACTTCTACCAGTTCGCGTGGGGGCGCCGCGTGTCGCCCGCCCACGATGGACTTGCCGCTGCCCTGCTCGTGCAGCCGGAATGGATCACCCGATCGGTCGACGGTCCCGTCAACATCACGTCCGATGGGTTTGCCACCCGGGCGCATCTGGTGCGCACGGACGAGGGACTGCCGGTCGGCTGGCCAACCGAAGAAACTCCCGACACCGTCGTGGTGCTCGAGGTGAACTCCAGGGCCTTCGTCGCCGACTTCGTGCGGGTGTTGTCGGGACGCTGAGTTACTTCGCCGCGGTGGGCGGAAGGTTGTGGCGCGCCCATGTGGTGAGCTCGTTCATCGCCGGGAGGAGCGCGAGGCCCGACTCGGTCAGCCCGTAGGACACGGCGACCGGCGGACCGACGTCGACCGAGCGCTCCACGAGACCCGCGGTCGCCAGTTCGACCAGGCGCTCGGACAGCACCGAGTCGCTGATTCCGCCGACGGCGCGACGCAGTTCGGTGAAGGTGGCGGAGCCGCCGGTCAACACCGCGAGAATCACGCCGTTCCAGCGCTTGCCGAGGAATCCGAACGCCCGCGTGAGCGCACCGTCGCAGGCTCGGGAGTCATGCGGGGTATCCGTGATCTCCTCTGACATGCGTCCACCCTAGCACTGTGCTACGTTTCACCTTGTAACTAGTTTTTTCAAAGTGACCAGCGAAATGAAAGTTGTAAACAGTGGAATCCTCGTCCGTCGACACCATCACCGCCCTCAATGACGAGGCCCTCTCTGCCCTCTTCACAGAAGCTCGCACCCACGCCAGCTTCGCTGATACCCCCATCACCGAGGATGAGCTGACGGCCATCTGGAATCTCGCCAAGTGGGCACCGACGGCAGCAAACCTGCAGCCGATGCGTCTCGTCTACGTCAACACTCCCGAAGCGCGCGAGCGTCTCGGCGTTCACATGAACGAGGGAAACCGCGCAAAGACGCTCGCCGCGCCGGTCGTTGCCGTGCTCGCGGTCGACAACAAGTTTTACGAGGCAATTCCCACGGTGGCGCCATTCCTCTCGGGCATGACCGAGGTGTTCGCAACCGACGACGCCATGCGCGGCGAGTGGGGCACGTTCAACTCGGCGCTCCAGGCGGGATACTTCATCATTGCTGCCCGATCGCTCGGCTTCGCGGTCGGTCCGATGGCGGGATTCGACTCCGCTGGTGTGGACGCAGAGTTCTTCTCCGACGGCCGCCTGCACTCCATTCTGGTGGTCAACCTGGGACGCGCCGGCGAGGAGGCACCGCGTCCGCGCATGCCGCGCCTCGACAGCGCCGAGGTCGTGCAGTTCCTCTAAGCGGTATCCGGAGTGCCGTCGGCCGGAGCGCCTGCCGCGGGAGACGTCGCTCCGCCCGAGGGCGCGGGATCCGCCTTCGACCGAATGAGCTCCAGCTTGTTCGGGAACGTGGTTGTCAGCAGTTCGTCTACCGACGCGTCGGTTCCGTAGTCGTCGGTCATTCGCAGGCCGATCATGGTGTTCATGAGCATGCCGTCGGCGAGAAACGCGTGCGACTCCTCGGGCGAGAATCCGCCCTCCTCCCGCAGGAATCGATAGACCGTCATAAAGCCCGCGCGCGCGACAGGCCCGATACAGGGGTCCGCGCCGAGCACAAAGCCGTGCATGAGGGACAACAGCATCCCCGTCTGTGACACGAGATTGACGTAGGCGAGACCGAGGCGTGCGCCGAGCGGTTGGGTGGATGTCTCGTCCGCAACTTCCGCGCGGAATGCGGTCATCAGGCAGTCTAGCGCCCGCCCGAGCACTTCGAGGAACAGATTCTCCTTGGTGCCGAACATCTTGACGATGTAGGGCTGGCTGACTCCCGCCGCCTCCGCCACCTGGTGGGTGGTCGCGCCCACGTATCCGTAGCTGCCAAAGATCCGGGTCGCCTCGGCGAGAACCAGTTCCCGCCGATCCTCCGCGCGCATTCGTGTTCCGTCGCTCATGGTTGACAGGTTATCAGCTGATCACTTATTGTGGTGCTTAGTTATCAACCGATCACTTAATGGAGACTCTCATGAGCACAACTCTCAGCGACGTCACCGCCGCTCCCGCGGCCGCTCCGCGACGAAAAATCCCGGTGTGGCTGGCGATCACGGCGGCTTCCCTCCCCATGTTTATGGCGACGCTCGACAACCTCATCATGACGAGTGCCCTCCCTGTCATTCGCACAGATCTCAACGCCTCCATTGGCGAGCTGGAGTGGTTCGTCAACGCCTACACCCTGAGCTTCGCCACGTTCATGCTCATGGCCGTCGCCCTCGGGGACAGGCTGGGGCGCCGCACCATCTTCGTCATTGGCATCGCCCTCTTCACTCTCAGTTCCGTGTTCTCCGCTCTCAGCACCGAGCCGTGGATGCTCATTGCCTCCCGGGCTGTGCAGGGCATCGGGGCATCCGCTCTCATGCCGCTGTCCCTCACGCTGTTGGTCGGGAGTGTCGGTGCGAAACTGCGTCCGCTCGCCATTGGAATCTGGGGTGGCGTCTCAGGACTCGGCGTCGCACTCGGCCCCCTCATCGGCGGGGCCGTCATTGAGGGCTGGAACTGGCAGGCCATCTTCTGGCTGAACGTTCCGTTCGGGGTCATCGCCATTCCCCTGGCGCTGGCCGCCCTTCCCAACAGCTTCGGGGCGCGGGTGCGTGCCGACGTCATCGGGCTGCTGTTGGTCGGAGTCGGCGTACTCGGGATCGTCTACGGCATCGTGCGCGGCAACGAAGCGGGGTGGGACAGCCTCGAGGTCATGGGCTCCCTCATTCTCGGCGCCGTGTTGATCGCGGCGTTCATCGTCTGGGAGTCGCGGGTGGATGCCCCGCTGCTGCCGTTACGCCTCTTCCGTGACCGTAGCTTCACGCTGGCGAACATCGTCGGTCTCGTCTTCAGCTTCGGCATCTTCGGATCGATCTTCATCCTCATCCAGTTTCTGCAGGTCGTGCAGGGGCACAGTCCGCTCGAGGCCGGACTGATGACGATGCCGTGGACTCTCGCCCCGCTCGTCATCGCTCCGCTGACGGGCTTCATCGTGCCGAGGGTCGGAACCCGGGTACTCATCGTCGCGGGACTGTCGCTACAGGCCATCGGCGTGCTGTGGATCGCGCTGACCATGTCGGTGGATCTGACCTTCGGCGGAATGTTCCTGCCGTTCCTCATCACGGGTGTGGGGATGGGGCTCGTCTTCTCCCCGTCGACCACCGCCGTGCTGGTGAACATGGCGCCCGCCGACCAGGCGAAGGCATCCGGCGCGAACGCCACCGTCCGGGAGATCGGGGTGGCCCTCGGTATCGCCGTGCTGGCGGCGGTATTTACGGGGGCGGGCGGAAAGCTCGACCCCACGCACTACGTGGATGCGGCTGTCCCCGCCGTGATCGTCGGGGCCGGAGCACTCGCGCTCGCTGCCGTGACGGCGCTCTTCCTGCCGTCGGGACGCGTCAAGTCCTAGCCGCGGGGCGGGGCGGTCGGGTCATCCGCCCGGCCGCCCTACAGGCGTGCGTTCGGGCGCTGTGCATCCGCGCGCCGGGAGCCGAAGTGTGCTGGACGATCCCCGACACAACTCGATCCCTCGGCCGGGATTTCACTGGGGGAGGAGATTCGGTCATTTCACCGCGTCTCAGGGCAGTGGATGACACGATCTCCTCCGCTATCGAAATACTGCGGCACCCCGGGGCATCCGCCCGGCCGCCCTACCAGCGCGCGTTCTTCAATGTGCCCGTGGTCTGTGCCCAGTTGCCGTTCATGTCGACTGCCCTGGCGACACACGTAATGAGTCGATCGCCGGATTCCCAACTGCCTTCGGTGGGAATGTACCGGGAAAAGTCGATGCCTGAGTCTTCGTAGGAGATTCCGACGAATTCGGCGAAGGACTTCTTGCAGACCTGGTCCGCTTCTTCTCCGAGTGCCTCCAGGCCGGGGTATTCGGTCCCGGCTATGACGGCATCGTCGTACACCTCGCTGTGATGGGAAATCCTGCAGCTAACGATCGGCACCGTTTCGACTTCTTCGTCGTCCTGGGTGTCGTTTAGGCAATCGCCAATCGCCAATCGCCAATCGTGATCGCGAACGCGTCCGCGCTCCTGCCCACCACATTGGGTTTGGGCGATGGGTCGGGAGGTGCCTGCACGATGGTGACGCACCCGGACAGGGATGTTGCGGCGACGAGGGCGAGGGCGACCGCGAAGAGTCGGGCGCGCTGCGCGGCGACCGGGTCATCCACTCGTCCTGCTATTTCTTGGCGTTCTTGAGCGTGCCGGTGGTCTTGGTCACGTTGCCCTCGGGGTCCAGCGACAGGATGAGGCAGGTCACGGCGCGGTCCTGCTTCTTCCAGCTCGCCTCGGTCGGGTAGTACGACGAGTAGTCAAGGTTGGAGTCATCGTAGGCAATGCCGGCGAAGGCAGGGAATGCCGCGAGGCAGGCCTCGTCGGCTTCCTTACCGAGAGCGTCGTCGCCGGGGTAGGTCTCATCGGTGAGGGTGATGGCGTCGAACACCTCGGTGTCATGCGGCTCCGCGCAGTCAACGGTCGGGACGCTGGAAACCTCGCCATCGGCGGCAGCGTCGTTGAGGCAGTCGCCGATCTTGAGGGTGAAGACATCCGTGCTGTCGCCGTCACCCTTCACGACCGAGGTATCGGGGCCGAACGCACTGCAGCCGCTCAGGGCGGTCGCGGCAATGAGCAGGAGGGCGGAGGCGAGCAGTCGGCCGCGGGTGACGATCACTTGCCGGACTTTCGCACGATCGGAAGCACCGCGTCGTGCAGCACGCCGTTGGTTGCCAGCGCGCTTCCGTGCCAGGGGCCGTCCTCGCCCTCGACCGAGGTAAAGCGGCCGCCGGCCTCTTCGATGATTGGGATGATCGCGGCCATGTCGTAGGGCTGCAGGTCGAACTCACCGACGATATCGAGGGCGCCCTCGGCGAGGAGCATGTACGCCCACATCTCGCCGATCGCGCGCGACCGCCAGACCGAGCGGGTGAGGGAGATGACCTCGTCGAGGTACCCGGCCTCATCCCAGCCCTGCAGGCTGTTGTAGCTGAGGGAGGCATCGGCGAGATCGGAGATTCCGCTGACGGACAGCCGCGTTGCCGCTTCGCCGTCGACCTCGAGCCACGCGCCATGGCCCTTGGCTGCCCACCAGCGACGCCCGAGCGCGGGGGAGCTGACGACGCCGACGACGGGAACGCCGTCGATCGCGAGAGCGATGAGCGTTCCCCAGATGGGAACGCCGCGGAGGAAGTTGGCGGTGCCGTCGATCGGGTCGATGATCCACTGTCGGGATGACTCGCCCTCGGTGCCGTATTCCTCGCCAAGAATGGAGTCGTGCGGACGTGCCGCGGTGATACCCGCACGGATCGACCGCTCGACGGCCTGATCGGCGTCGGTGACGGGCGTGCGGTCGGGCTTCGTCGTGACGACGAGATCGAGCGCTGTGTAACGGTCGAGCGCAATGTGGTCGGCATCACCGGCGAGGGCGATGGCCAGACTCAGGTCATCGGAGAGAGAGTAATCGGTCACCCCGCCAGCGTAGCGGCGGCAGGTTACGCGAGCGTTGCCAACAGTCGCTGAAGGGAGTCGAGTCGCAGCTTGCCGATTTCACCGAGGTCGCCGCGGTCGGCCGCTTCCACGATCGCGCAGTCCGGGGCATCCGGCAGGTGCGTGCAGCCGCGGGGGCACCCCTCCGCGATCTTTGCGAGGTCGCCGAACGACCGCAGAATGTTGTCGGGATTCACGTGCCCAAGCCCGAACGACCGCACACCCGGGGTATCGACGATCCAGCCGGAGCCGACGCGGTACGAAATGGTCGACGAGGACGTGTGGCGTCCCCGCCCCGTCACGTCGTTGACCCGGCCGATGGCGCGGTTTGCATCGGGAACGAGGGCGTTGACGAGTGTGGACTTTCCGACTCCGGAGTGTCCGACGGCGACGGTCGTGTGGCCGTCGAGCATCTCCTTCAACTCCGCGATCGGGAATTCATCAGTGGAGCTGCGGATGACCCGGAGTTCGAGTCCCGCGAAATTGGCGAGAAACTTCGACGGGTCGGCCAGGTCGGTCTTTGTCAGCACGAGGATCGGCGTGATCCCGGCGTCAAAGGCCGCCACGAGATACCTGTCGACGAGGCGAGGTCGCGGCTCCGGATTTGCGGCGGCCACGACAATCAACATCTGGTCCGCGTTGGCGACGATGATCCGTTCGACGGCGTCCGTGTCATCCGCACTCCGCCGCAGCAGCGAACTGCGCGGCTGCACCCGGACGACCCGCGACAGACTTCCGTCGTCACCGGAGGTGTCGCCGACCAGGTCGACGAAGTCACCCGTGACGATCGCCTTGCGGCCGAGTTCGCGTGCGCGGGTCGAGATCGCGCGATGTTCCTTGGGGGTGCCCTCGTCGACGATGACGCCATACCGGCCGCGGTCGACCGAGATCACGCGACCCGTTACCGAGTCGTTGTGCTCCGGGCGAATCTTGGTTCGTGGCTTGTTGCCCTTGGGGTTCGGGCGCACGCGAATCGCGGATTCGTCGTACTCGTCGTATTCGTCGTCTTCGACGTCGGTGAGCCAGCTCATGACTACAGCAGCTCGAGGGGGTTCACGCTGGGGCGGGAGATGCCCAGCAGGGGACCCGCCCACAGTTCGGGGAACTGGGGAAGCGTCTTGGCCGTGGTGCCAATGTCGTCAACGAAGACGCCCTCGACGGCGAGGCCGAGGAGCGCGCCGGCCGTGGCCATGCGGTGGTCCTCATAGCTGTGCCAGAGACCGCCGTGGAGCGGACGCGGGGTGATCTCCAGCCCGTCATCGAGCTCGGTCACCGATCCGCCGAGCGCGTTGATCTCTGCGGCGAGGGCGGCGAGGCGATCGGTCTCGTGTCCGCGGAGGTGACCGATGCCAGTGATGCGGCTGGGGGAGGACGCGAGGGCAGCCAGAGCGACTAGCGGGGGAGCGAGTTCGCCGCCCATGCTCAGGTCGATGTCGACGCCGGGGAAGGTGGCGCCACCAACGATGCCGGCGCCGCCGTCCACCGTGAGGGTCGTGCCGTCGACGGTGACGGTCGCGCCAAACAGGGGAAGGAGTCGGGCGAGGTGCGCCCCGACCTGGGTGGTCTCCACGGGCCAGCCCTGGATCGACACGGTACCCCCGGCGACGACGGCCGCCGCGAGGAAGGGGGCAGCGTTCGACAGGTCGGGTTCCAGATCGACGTCACGCGAGCGGATGACCGCCGGAGGAACGACCCAGACGCCGGGTTCCGGGTTTTCGACCACCACACCACGCGCTGCGAGCGTGGCAATCGTCATCTCGATGTGGGGAAGGCTCGGCAGCTTCTCGCCGGTGTGGCGGAGGGCGAGGCCGCGGGTGAAGCGCGGCGCGACGAGCAGCAGACCCGACACGAACTGGCTCGACGCCGAGGCGTCGATGGACAGTTCCCCTCCCTCGACCGATCCGGTGCCGTACAGGCTGAAGGGGAGCGCACCGCGACCGTCGTCGTTTACGTCGACACCCAGTGCCCGCAAGGCGTCGATGACCGTGCGCATGGGACGCCGGCGTGCTCCCTCGTCGCCGTCAAATGCGACTGGCCCGAGGGCGAGCGCGGCGACGGGAGGGAGGAAGCGCATCACCGTACCGGCGAGACCGCAGTCGATGTAGCCGCCCCCGGTGAGTTCGCCCGGGGTGACGAGCAGGTCGGGTCCGAAGGCGCCGCTGCCCTCGACCTCGTCGATGCGTGTGCCGAGGGTGCGCAGGGCCTGGATCATCAGGGCGCTGTCGCGGGAGTGCAGGGGAGCGCGCAGCAGTGATGGTCCATCCGCCAGCGCTGCGAGCACCAGCTCGCGATTCGTCAGGCTCTTCGATCCGGGGAGCTGCAGGGACGCGGACAGCGGTCCGGACGCAGCCGGGGCCGGCCATGCGCCGGGTGTGTCATCCGGAACCGGCTGATCGTCCCCATAGGGACTGAACTGGGGCTGCGCGATCTTCGATATGGCCATCACTGACCAGAGTAACCAATCACGAGGGTGCCCATCCATGGAATAGCGGCGGTGCGGCAGAGGTTATGCCCTGTATCGGCGGGTAATTACACCCGCACACGACGAAACGGAGGGTGACCGAGTGGCTGTACTGAACATCGCGCCCGAGGCCCCGACTCTCAGCGACCTAGAATTGTTGCTGATGACTGACACAACCGAGCCGGCAGACCCGAGAGAGCTCTTCGAAGAGCAGGCGATCCCCTATATGGATCAGCTTTACGCGGCTGCCATGCGCCTCACGCGCAACCCGTCCGACGCCGCCGACCTTGTGCAGGAAACCTTTATCAAGGCGTTCCAGGCGTTCGGGCAGTTCCAGCAGGGCACCAATCTGAAGGCCTGGCTGTACCGCATCCAGACGAATACCTTCATCAATAACTACCGCAAGAACCAGCGCAATCCCTACCAGGGAACGATTGACGACCTCGAAGACTGGCAGCTCGGCAGCGCCGAATCTGTCACCCAGTCAACGTCGACGCGATCGGCTGAAGCTGAGGCCATCGATCACCTTCCCGACAGCGATGTCAAGGAAGCTCTGCAGTCGATCCCGGAGGACTTCCGGATGGCCGTGTACTTCGCAGACGTCGAGGGGTTCTCCTACCAGGAGATCGCCGACATTATGAAAACCCCCGTGGGCACCGTGATGAGCCGCCTCCACCGCGGCCGTCGCATGCTGCGGGACCTTCTCGCCGATTATGCGCGTGAGCGTGGCATCGAGGCCAAGCCCGCGTCAACGCGGCAAAAAGTTTCAAGGAGCACGAAATGACCGACTGCGGTTGCGACAAGGCCAAGTCAGAACTCGAAGAGTATCTGCACCGTGAACTGAGCGACGCTGACTTCAGCGACATCTCCGAGCACCTCAACACCTGTGTTGACTGCTCGTCTGAGCACCTCATCGGACTCACCCTCTCGGAGAAGGTCCGTAAGGCGTGCCAGGAAAAGGCTCCCGATGAGCTGCGTGCAGCCGTCCTCGGTCGCCTGAGCCAGCTGCAGTCCTAGTCACTTCGTCACCCTCAGCTGGGTGACCGGCGGGGCATCCGCTGCGATGGTGCCGTTACCCGCTTAGGTGACGGTGATGCGCGCGGTGCCCGTCGTGGCGAACTTCGGCAACACGATGGTGACCCTGCCGTGCGTGGACGACGTGAGGCTGTAGCTCTTCAGCTTCTTCCCGTTCGCGTACCCAACAAGATTCCGTCCCGGTGGGAGCCGCGATGCCCGCGGCCGGCACCATGACGACCGCGGGCTCACACGTGCCTGTTACTTCGTTACCTTGAGCCGGGCAACCGGCGAGGCATCCGCTGCGACGTTGCCGTTACCCGCGTAGGTAACGGTGATGCGCACGGTGCCCTTCTTCGCAAACGTGGGAAGAGCGATGGTGACCCTGCCGTGCTTGGACGCCGTGAGGCTGTAGCTCTTCAGCTTCTTGCCGTTTGCGTACGCAACGAGGGTTCCTGTGGGTGCCGCGACACCGGCGGCCCGCACCATGACGACCACGGACTCATGCTTCGACCGCTTGATTGACGCGGTGTGGAGGCCGATGGTGGTGGTGGCAACGGCCTTGCGAACGATCAGACCGCGAGCGCTGCTGATCGACGATCCATAGACCGCGCTGGAGGGCGTGAACCGGGCGGTGATTTTGTGTTTTCCTCCTGCGATCGACACGGGAAGCGTGTATCCGGCGACCCCGCTGGTGCTCGCTCTCACGGTGGCGAGCGTTTGCTTGCCGTCGAGAATGAAGGCGACGCGGCCCTGTGGGTAGGCGCCGTTGACCCGCGCGAGACGGGCGGTGGCTGTGACGCGCGGTGCCTTGCCGTAGGTCTGCACGGATCCGTGATCGAGCGTGACGGCGATCGTCGTCGCGGCGGCCTTCTTGGTTGTCACCGGTGACGAGGTGACGGGAGTGGTCGTGGTGGGGGTTGCTGCGACCGGGGCCGGAGCGGCAACCGGTTTGGCGACGGGAGCGGTGCCTCCGAACGTGACGGTGACTGCGGCTCCGGCCGACGGGCTCAGGGACCCGACTGACACGGTGAAGCCACCGTTCACATCTGTGAACGATTCGCCGGCGTCGAGGTGCAGGTCGCGGGTCTTGACGTTCGCACCGGCGACGGGACCGACGGCGACGACGGTGGTTCCCGACCAGGTCGAGTACCCATCGGTGAAGGGAAGCTCCCGCAGGATGCGCACCTCACCGGTCGAGGATGACCCGGTCGAGCCACACAGCACGTAGCCGTCGCCGACCGCGGCGTTGCAGTACTTGGGGTAGCGGAACTCTCCGCTTGTTGCATCCGCGCCGGACGACGTGCGGTACTCCACGTAGTAGACACCGCCATCGTTGGGGTCGGTGATCTTCAGGGCGCGCGTTCCAGTGGCAGCTCCGTCGAGCGCGGTCAGGGTGACGGACGAGGTGCCGCTCGTGAGTGCCTGGTAGTCGGTCATGTATCCGGCGTTGATGCGCTGGATGCTCGACAGGTGCGGAAGACCCGAGGCGATGGTGAAGCCCATGATGTCGAGGTAGTCGCCGTACTCCTGCGTGGGGCAGACGGTGCTGGCGAACGTGAAGGACGCGATCTTGGCGTCAAAGCTGGCGGTGTTGGTACAGATGGATGCATCGGCGTGGTCAAACCCGAGGTTGTGACCGAACTCGTGCACGGTCGCCGGCACGCTGAAGGCCGTCGAGGTGCCATAGCCGCTGAAGATCTCTCCACCGGATCCACCAACAGTGGCGAATGCCACCGGTGTCGATCCACAGCTTTCCTTGGCCAGCACGAGGAGGTGACGGTTCGTTCCCGACCACGCGTAGTTGGCAAAGGAGCCGCCGAAGGCAGCGCTTGCATCGGCGGCGAGTGCCGCGTTGGTTCCGGCGCAGGTGGCCTGTCCGAGCGAACGCGTCTCGTAACCGCCGAACTGAATGCGCACGTGTCCGTTGGATTCGGCCGACCAGTATTTGTCCATCGCGGCGACGAGTGTCTGCACGCTGGTCTGGTCGAGGCCCGAGACGTTGTCATCGGCGGTGGAGTTCGTCACGCTGGCGACACTCGCATAGATCGTGTGCACCGTGACGGCGGTGGCGCGAAGACGGCCGTTGGCTGCCTTCGCCGGCGCGGTCGGTGCATCCGTGATCCCGGGCACGACGATCATGTCGCCATCGACGCGGTCCGCCGTGTCGGCAGATGAAGTAGTAGTGGTGGTAGAGGTGGATGCCTCGGAGGCATTCGCTGCCATCGCGGGGGCGGTGAGGCCGGCCCCCAGAACGATCGCCGTTCCCAGTAGTACAGCCAGTATTGATTGATTACGCATTTTTCTCCCAGAGAGTTCACTGTTTCATGAACAGCCCGGAGAGCGATCTTCCTCCGTACTACTGGGAAACTGCTGGTATTTGGATACATAGTGCTTAGTTCTAGCCACCGTGCTTAGTTCCACGCACAGCGTTAGGAGACAATTCGTGCTCTTAGTTCGGTTGTTGGTACAACAAATAACGGGTCGCTACCGAGGTAGCGACCCGTTATGAGGGGGACTGGGCGGTGCTTAGAGCGAGAGAGCCCGGTCGATCAGCGCTGCCTGCTCATGGGCGCTGCGCTTGGTGGAACCTGTCGCGGGCGAGGCCGATGCCTGACGGGATGACACGGCAATGGGGCGTCCTCCCACCTTCTTCGACAGCTCGAGACTGATGAACGGCCACGCGCCCTGATTCTCGGGCTCGTCCTGCGCCCACACGATGTCGGCGTTGGGATACCGATCGAGGACCGCCATCAGCTCCACATCCGGTGTGGGGTAGTACTGCTCCACACGCACGATCGCGATTGCCTGTTCTTCGCGCTTGGCGAGTTCGGCCACCAGGTCGTAGTAGATCTTGCCGGAGGTCAGTACTACTCGCTTGATTCCGGCCTTGTCACCGGTGATGCGCGGGTCATCGAGAATGGGCTCAAACTTGCCGGACGTGAAGTCGGCCACGCTGCTCGTGGCGCCCCTCAGCCGCAACATCGCCTTCGGAGTGAACACCACGAGCGGCCGGCGCGGACGCTGGTACGCCTGGCGGCGCAGGAGGTGGAAGTACGACGCCGGCGTCGACGGACGCGCGACGGTGAGGTTGTTCTCGGCGCACAACTGCAGGTAGCGCTCGATGCGGGCGGACGAGTGGTCGGGGCCCTGTCCCTCGTAGCCGTGGGGAAGGAGCAGCACCACGCTTGAGCGCTGGCCCCACTTCTGTTCCGCAGACGAGATGAACGTGTCGATGATGGTCTGCGCTCCGTTGGCAAAGTCACCGAACTGCGCCTCCCACAGCACGAGTGCATCCGCGCGCTCCACGGAGTAGCCGTACTCGAAGCCCATTGCCGCGTACTCGCTCAGCAGGGAGTCGTAGATCCAGAACCGCGCCTGCGAGTCGCTGAGGTTGGCGAGCGGCAGCCATTCCTGGCCGTTCTCCCGGTCATGGAGTACCGCGTGCCGCTGCACGAAGGTGCCCCGGCGGGTGTCCTGGCCCGCCATGCGCACCGGAGTTCCCTCGAGCAGCAGGGAGCCGAGGGCGAGAAGCTCGCCGAATGCCCAGTCGACGGATCCGTTGCGGCTCATGTCGAGACGCTTCTTCAACAGGGCGTTGAGCTTGTTGTGCACCGTGAAGCCCGCGGGCGGGTTGTCGAATGCGTCACCAATGAGTTCGATGACGGATGACGCGACGCCCGTCGTCTGCGGTTCGCCGACGTTGTCGTCCTGCTGTGCATCGGGACGCTCAAGGTCGGAGACCGCGCCGGTGTCCGACGTGATGATGGGGATGGAGCCGGTCTGCGCGGCGTGGGTCTCGGCGAAGGCCCGCTCGAGGCGGTCTTGGAAGTCCTTGTGGGCGGCCTGGTATTCCTCGGCGGTGATGTCACCGCGACCGACGAGCGCCTCGGTGTAGAGCGTACGAACGGAGCGCTTGGCTTCGATCAGGTTGTACATCAGCGGCTGGGTCATCGAGGGGTCGTCGCCCTCGTTGTGTCCGCGGCGGCGGTACCCGACCAGGTCGATGACCACGTCGCGGTGGAACTCCTGGCGATAGGCGAAGGCGAGTTCGGCGACGCGGAGTACTGCCTCCGGGTCATCCCCGTTCACATGGAAGATCGGAGCCTGAATGGTCTTGGCGACGTCGGTGGAGTACACCGAGGTGCGTCCTTCACCGGGGGGAGTGGTGAACCCGACCTGGTTATTGACAACGAGGTGGATGGTTCCGCCGGTGCGGTAGCCGCGCAGCTGCGACATCTGCAGCACCTCGACGACGATTCCCTGACCGGCCATGGCGGCATCGCCGTGGATCATGACCGGAAGAACCGAGTAGCTGCCGATGGGGCGGCGGTCCTGCTTTGCCCGGACGATTCCCTCGAGCACACCATCGACGGCCTCGAGGTGCGAGGGGTTGGCGGCGAGGTAGACCGGCATTTCGCGGCCCTCTGCGCTCGTGAAGCTTCCCTCGGTGCCGAGGTGATACTTGACGTCGCCGGAACCCTGCACGGTACGGGGGTCCTGGGTGCCTTCGAATTCGCGGAAGATCTGGCCGTATGTCTTGCCGGCGATGTTGGTGAGCACGTTGAGGCGGCCGCGGTGGGCCATGCCGATGGCGACCTCGTCGAGGCCGGTGGAGGCGGCTCCCTGCAGCAACGCGTCGAGCAGGGAGATAGTGGATTCGCCACCCTCCAGGCTGAATCGCTTTTGGCCGACGTACTTCGTCTGCAGGAAGGTCTCGAAGGCCTCCGCCTCGTTGAGCTTGCCGAGGATGCGCATCTGCGCGTCGTGGTCGGGCTTCGCGTAGGGCTTTTCGACGTGGTCCTGGATCCAGCGGCGCTGCACCGGGTCCTGGATGTGCATGTACTCGATGCCGATGGTGCGGCAGTAGGCGTCGCGCAGCATGCCGAGGATGTCACGCAGCAGCGCCGACTTGCGGCCACCGAACCCACCGGTGACGAACTCGCGATCGAGGTCCCAGAAGGTGAGACCGTGGCTGGAGAGCTCGAGGTCGGGGTGGGTGCGCTGACGGTACTCGAGCGGGTCGACATCGGCCATGAGGTGTCCGCGCACGCGGAACGAGTTGATGAGTTCCTGCACGCGGCCGGTCTTGCCGACCTGGGCGTCGAGGTCGACGTTGATGTCGGATGCCCAGTGAATGGGGTCGTACGGGATGCGCAGCGCGGCGAAGATCGACTCGTAGAAGTCGTGCTGCCCGATGAGACGCTCGTGCACCTTCTTGAGGAACTCCCCGGACCCGGCGCCCTGGATGACCCGGTGGTCGTAGGTGCTGGTGAGGGTGATCGTCTTGCCGATTCCGAGTTCGGCCAGCGTCTTGGGGCTGGCTCCCTGGAAGGCAGCGGGGTACTCGAGGGCACCGGCGCCGACGATGCACCCGGCGCCGCGCATGAGGCGCGGGACGGAGTGCTCGGTACCGATTCCGCCGGGGTTGGTGAGCGAGATGGTGTTGTTCTGGAAGTCGGCGGCGGTCAGCTTGTTGCTGCGCGCGCGGGACACCACGTCTTCGTAGGCGACGAGGAATTCGCCGAATCCCATGGTGTCGGCGCGCTTGATGCCGGGAACAAGCAGGGCGCGGGTTCCGTCGGGCTTCGGAAGGTCGATCGCGATCCCGAGGTTGACGTGGGCGGGAACCACCACGGAGGGCTTTCCGTCGACCTCGTCGTAGAAGACGTTCTGGCTCGGGAACTCCTTAAGCGTTTCGACCATTGCCCACGCGATGAGGTGGGTGAACGACACCTTTCCACCGCGGGCACGCTTGAGGTGGTTGTTGATGACGATCCGGTTGTCGATCATCAGCTTCGCCGGAATGGTGCGCACGCTGGTGGCGGTGGGGACGGTGAGGCTGGCGTCCATGTTGGACGCGAGACTCTTCGCCATTCCCTTGAGCGCGGAGACCATGTTCTCGGACTCGGGTGCGGGGGTCGCGGCGGTGGGGGAGATCGGCGTCGATGACGTCGTCGGAGCCTCCGCGGGGATCGGCTGCGGCTTGGCCTGCACGGAGGTGGTGCGGGCGACGGGCTGTGAGCCGGTCGCGGGTGCGGGGGTGGGCGCCGGTGCTGCCGCGGCCGCCGGAGCGGTCACTTCGTCGGGGATTTGCGCTTCGCCGCCGGAGGCCTGGTCACTCGCGGAGGCGTCGCTGGTCGCCACCTCAGCGGGGGGAGCGTCGCTGATCGGCGCGTCAGCCGGGGTTGGAGTTGCGGTCGGATCCTGAGCCGGAGCTCCGGCGTCGTCGCCGGTACCAACGATGGGGATCGCCGTTGTGGGGTGTGGATCGGTCACGGGCTTGTAGTTCTCGAGGATTGGCCACCACGAGGCATCCACAGAATTCTTGTCAACGATGTACCGCTCATACATTTCGTCAACGAGCCACTCGTTCGCACCGAATTCGCCTGAAGTACCGTCTTCGGAGGCAACTCCGGTCACTTGGCTAGACACAGCCGACCGCCCACTCTCAATTTCACTTGTTTGTGCGTCTGGATAGCCTGCGACCTACCCTGGCCACAGCACTGTTAAGCCTAATCGGTTCGGTCAAGGCATGTGGGCAACTCCGGGCGCTGTAGCGTTTATTTCATGGAGTTCTACGAGACAACACCGGAACACGACCTCACCTATTCGGACGTCTTTCTTGTGCCGAACAGGTCGGCTGTCACCAGCAGGCTCGACGTGTCGCTAGCTCCAGGTGATGGCACCGGCGCCACGATTCCGATCGTGTCGGCGAACATGAATTCCGTCACCGGACCGCGTCTTGCGGCGACGCTCGCCCGGCGTGGCGGACTCGGGGTTCTTCCCCAGGACATGCACCTTCAGGATCTGGATGCCGCGATCCGCTGGGTCAAGGATCAGCCGGTGCAGTTCGACACCCCACTCAGCCTCTCTCCGGAGGACACCGTCGCGGACGCGCTGCTGCAGATCCCGCCCGTCGAGGGCCACGGCATTGTCCTGCACGACTCCGATGGCGCCTACGTTGGATGCATTCCCGCCGCGCGCCTCGGCAGCGCCCTCCACGATGCCCGGCTCGGCGACCTCGTGCACGGGGCGCTGACCGCGCTCGACGCCGATGACCTCGACTCCCCGCGCGCCGCGTTCGACCTCATGGTCGAGGCCGACCTTGACTTCGCGCCCGTGCTGCACCACGGGGTTGTGGTCGGGACCCTCAGCCGCCGCAGCGCCCTGCGCTCCACCCTCTACTCGCCCGCCGTGGACGCCAGCGGACGACTGCGTGTTGCCGCCGCGCTCGGCATCAATGGCGACGTCGCGGGCAAGGCCAAGGCGCTCGCCGCGGCTGGCGTCGACGTTCTCGTGCTCGACACCGCCCACGGTCACCAGGAGGGCATGTTGCGAGCGATCGCCACGGTCGCGGCCCTCGGACTGGGCATCCCGCTGGTCGCCGGCAACGTCGTGACCGAGGCTGCGGTGCGCGACCTCGTCGCAGCGGGCGCCAACATCATCAAGGTCGGCGTCGGCCCGGGCGCGATGTGCACAACACGCATGATGACGGCCGTCGGCCGTCCACAGTTCTCTGCGGTGCTGGAAACGGCGTCGACCGCCCACGAACTCGGCGCCCACGTCTGGGCCGACGGCGGCGTGCGGTACCCCAGGGACGTCGCCCTCGCGCTGGCGGCGGGCGCGTCATCCGTCATGGTTGGATCCTGGTTCGCCGGAACGATCGAGGCGCCGGGAACGATTCATACGGATGCCGCGGGCCTGCTGTACAAGGAAAGCTGGGGCATGGCCTCCACCAAGGCGGTGCAGCAGCGGTTCGAACGCCTCGACCCCTACGAACTCGCGCGCAAGACTCTCTTCGCCGAGGGGATCTCGAGCTCGCGGATCTACCTCGACCCGTTGCGCCCGTCGATCGAAGACCTGCTCGACATGATTACGTCGGGGGTGCGCAGTTCCTTCACCTACGCGGGTGCCTCGAGCGTCCGCGAGTTCCGTGAACGCGCGCTCGTCGGAATCCAGAGTGCCGCGGGATACGAAGAGGGAAAGGCCCTGCCCGTTTCCTGGTGATCGGGCCGGGCGGGCCGAAGCCCGATTCCGCTAGCAGCAATACCTGAGCAACCGGCAGCATGCCCGAAACAATGGCTCTATATACTCGGTTGAACAATGGATGACCCCCCTCCCAGTATTTACGCCGGTGGCCGCTATGTATGAGCTGATCATGCTTGGTATCGGAATTCTCCTGACCATCGGCACCGGCTTCTTCGTGGCATCAGAGTTCGCTCTGGTCAACCTCGACCGCTCGGACCTCGAAGCTCGTCAGGCGCGGGGTGAGAAACGCCTCGGCATGACGATTGCCGCGCTGAAGATCACCTCGACGCACCTGTCCAGCGCCCAGCTCGGGATCACCCTGACGACGCTGCTCACCGGATACACGATCGAGCCCGCGCTCAGTGGCTTGCTCAACGGTCCCATCACGGGACTGGGGCTGCCCGAGGCATCCGTCGGCATTATCTCGACCATCGTCGCGCTCGTGCTGGCGACACTCGTCTCGATGATTCTCGGCGAGCTTGTGCCGAAGAACTTCGCGCTCGCGCTCCCGCTGGCTACCGCCAAGCTGGTGATCCCCTTCCAAGTCGGCTTCACCATGGTGTTCCGCCCGATCGTGCTGCTGCTGAACAACTCCGCCAACGCGATCCTGCGCTCCATCGGCATTGAGCCGAAGGAGGAGCTGAGCGGCGCACGCACGGCAGAGGAACTCACCTCGCTGCTGCGCCGGTCCGCCCTCGAGGGCAGCCTCGACCGCGACACGGCGACGCTGCTCGCCCGCACGCTGGCGTTCTCCGACCACACCGCACAGGACGTGATGACGCCCCGGCCCCGGCTGGCGAGTATCGAACGTACCCTCACCGCGGCCGACGTCATCGCGCTTGCGCGCAAGACCGGGTTCTCGCGGTTCCCGGTGATCGACGACAGCATCGACGACGTGGTGGGAATCGTGCACATCAAGCAGGCAGTGGCGGTGCCCCGCGATAAGCGGGCGGATGTCCCGGTGTCGGCGCTCCTCTCCGAACCGCTGCGGGTGCCCGAAACGATGAAACTCGATGTGCTGCTCGGAGAGCTGCGCGGCCGCGGATTCCAGCTGGCCATCGTGGTGGACGAATACGGCGGAACCGCCGGCGTCGCGACGCTGGAAGACCTGGTGGAGGAACTCGTCGGCGAGGTGTCGGACGAGCACGACCGCACCAAGGCCGACGTGGTGCGCAGCCGCGACTGGTTCACCTTCCCCGGCATCCTGCGTCCCGACGAACTTCTCGAGCGCACCGGCGTGCACGTGCCGGAAGAGGGCCCGTTCGAAACCGTGGCCGGATGGCTGATGAGCGAACTCGGCCGGCTGCCTGTCGTGGGCGACACCGTGTCGATCGAGCCGGGCACCTTCCGGATCGAGCGGCTCGACGGCCGCCGCATTGACCGGGTTCGGTACACACCGACTCCGGAACCCGACCCGAACACGGAAGGCGGTGGTGACCGATGAGCGACTGGGCAGGAATCCTGTGGCTGGTCATCCTTCTGGCCGTCAACGCGTTCTTCGTCGGCGCGGAGTTCGCGATCATTTCGGCTCGCCGTTCGCAGATCGAACCCTTAGCCGAACAGGGGTCGCGCGCGGCCAAGACGGCCCTGTGGGCGATGGAACACGCAACCCTGATGTTGGCCGCAAGCCAGCTCGGCATTACGGTGGCGTCGCTGTTGATCCTCAACGTGTCGGAACCGGCGATTCACCACCTTCTGGAGATCCCGCTCGGACTGACCGGGCTTCCGGAGGGTGTCATCGGCACCGTCGCGTTCGTTATCGCGCTGATAGTTGTGTCGTTCCTTCACGTGATTCTCGGCGAGATGGTCCCGAAGAACCTGTCGTTCTCCCTCCCGGAGCGCGCGGTGCTGCTGCTCGCTCCGCCGTTGGTGTTTATCGCGACGATCTTCCGACCGATCATCGTTGCCCTGAACGCGACCTCCAACGGCGTGCTGCGCCTGTTCCGGGTGGAGCCTAAAAGCGAGGCGAACAGCGCGTTCACCGTCGACGAGGTCGCGAACATCGTGGCGCAGTCGACCCGCGAGGGAATTCTCACCGACTCGACCGGCACCCTGTCCGCGGCGTTCGAGTTCAGCGAGAAGAAGGCTCAGGACGTGGCCGTGGGAATGGCCAATCTCGTGACGCTGCCGGAAGACGCGTCGCCCGCCGACGTCGAGAAGGCGGTCGCCAAACACGGATTCTCGCGCTACGTGCTCATCAACGGCGAAGCCGAACCGACGGGGTACCTGCACCTCAAGGACGTCATCGACCTTGACGAGGACGAGTTCGGCGAGCCCGTCCCGCCCAAGCGCATTCGCCAACTCATCTCGATCTACCGCTCGACCGACCTCGAAGATGCGCTGGCGACCATGCGCAGGTCCGGCGTGCACGTTGCCCGGGTGTTCGATGAGACCGGAGCGACCAAGGGCGTGCTGTTCCTCGAGGACATCATCGAGGAACTCGTCGGCGAAGTGCAGGACGCAACCCGCCGCAACTGACAAACGACCCCGCGCGACCGATTCGTCGGTCGCGCGGGGTCGTTCGTTAATTTCTCTGGGTCAGTCGGTCCACTGGGCACGCAGGTACTGCGCGGGCCAGTAGTCGAGGGTCACGCCGAGTTCGTGTGCGGCGCGCAGGGCGAAGTGCGGATCGCGCAGCATCTCGCGTCCGAAGAGCACGGCGTCAGCCTGACCGGATGCCACGATCTCCTCCGCGTGCGCAGCTTCGGTGATGAGCCCGACCGCTGCCGTGGCCACCCCTGCCGTGCTCTTGACGTGGTCGGCAAAGCTGACCTGATACCCAGGGCCGATGGGAATGGTGACGCCCGAGACGTTTCCTCCGGTCGAGATGTCGCTCAGGTCCGCCCCCGCGTCCCGCGCCCAGCCGGCAACGATCGCCGTCTGGTCCTGGTCCCAGCCGCCCTCTGCCCAGTCGGTCGCCGAGAACCGCACCACGAGGGGTACCGTCTCACCGATCGCCGTGCGGATCTCGCGCACGATGCGCAGCAGCAGACGCGCCCGGTTTTCCAGGCTGCCGCCGTACTCGTCCTCGCGCTGATTGCTCAGCGGGGACAGGAACTGGTGGAGCAGGTACCCGTGCGCGGCGTGAAGCTCGATCAGGTCGAAACCCGCCTGCACGGACCGGATCGCCGACTGCACGAAGTTGGCGACAACCCCGTCGATTCCGGCGGTGTCGAGCGCGGTCGGCGCCGCGTAGCTGCCGAACGCGACAGCCGACGGACCGACCGTCGGCCAGCCGCCCTCGGACTCGGGCACGGTGCCGTGCTGGTCTCCGCCGAGGGCGGGATACGTGGACGCTTTGCGCCCCGCGTGTGCGAGCTGGATTCCCGCGACCGCGCCCTGTGCGTGCATGAAGTCAACGATCCGGGCCCACGCGTCGAGCTGCTCGCCGTTCCACAGTCCCACGTCGTTGGGGGAGATGCGTCCCTCGGGACTCACGGCGGTGGCCTCGACGATGATGAGCCCGGCGCCGCCGGTGGCGAACGATCCGAGATGCACAAAATGCCAGTCCGTGGGGATCCCGTCGCGCTTCGTCACCGAGTACTGGCACATGGGGGCCACCCAGATGCGGTTGCGAATGGTGGTTTCGCGCAGGGTGATGGGATCAAAAAGTGACGGCATAGTGCTTAGGCGACCTCTCGCTCGGCGAGGTTTGTCAGGAAATCCCTGAGACCCGCGACACCAACGAAGTGATGCGTCGTTACCCCGAGGGCAGCGGCGGCATCTGTGTTGATGCTCTTGTTGTCTACAAACACCATGTCGGTGAGGTCGATTCCCAATTCGTCCGCGACCTCCGCGTAGATCGCCGGGTCGGGCTTGATCGCGTCCATCTCTGCACTGACGAAGATGCGCTCGAAGTATCGCCCCATGGGGGAGTACCGAAACGGGCCGGCGAAGTCGAAGCCCGCGTTGGACAGCAGGGCAAGGCGGGTACCGCCGCGGTACATCTCATCGATGAGATCGATCGTGCCGGGCTCGACGCTGATCCAGCCGCGGAAGTCGCATGCCCACAACATCTGCACCGTGGACGCCGACCACTCAACGCCGATCTCTGCAGCAATGAGTGCCCAGTAGTCGTGTACGGACAGCGTTCCCTGGTCGAGACCGTCGCGGTGGGCCCAGTAACTCGCCCAGAATTCTGCGTCGGCAGCGGGATCGATTCCGGCGAGTGCGAGCAACTCCGCGCGGTCCCGCTCTGTCGGTGAAATCGAAATCACCTCGCCGTAGTCGAAGACAACAACTCGGGACGGGATACGCAGGGTCATGGTCTCCAAACTATCGTGAGCTACATGAGCGAATTTCTTTCGTGGACACCGGATGACGCGGCCGCCCACATCTCTGTGCCCGGCGATTCCGACGACAAGTACACGCGCGGCGTGCTTGGTGTGATCACCGGCAGTGCGCAGTACCCCGGAGCCGCTGTGCTGGGTGTGGAAGCGGCGCTGCGCACGGGCGTGGGAATGGTGCGGTACATCGGACCGCGTCGCCCCACCGATCTCGTACTGCAGCGCCGACCGGAAGCTGTGGCCTCGATGGGACGTGTGCAGGCGTGGCTCATCGGCTCCGGGATGGACGCCGCCACCCGCAACCGAAAGACCCGGGAGTACATGGCGGAAGCCATGTCGCAGGGTGTTCCCGTGGTACTGGATGGGGGAGCGTTCGACCTCCACGACTCTGCGACGGGCCCCGTGGTGATCACGCCGCACTTCCGCGAACTGGCGCGCGTCATCGGCCGGGACGTCGACACGATTGCCGCCGACCCGGCCGAGGCCGCAGTGCGGGCCGCCGAGACGCTGGGCGTCACCGTGCTCCTGAAGGGCAGCACCACCTACGTCGCGTCCCCGGAGGGAACCCGCCTGTCGGTGACGTCGGCAACCCCGTGGCTGGCGACGGCGGGCGCGGGAGACGCGCTCGGCGGCATTCTCGGGGCACTTGTCGCCACCCACGCGGCCGGAATCACCGACGACCCGGCGCTTCTGGCGAGACTGGCCGCCACGGCCGCGGTGATCCACGGGTTGTCCGCACGCCGGGCGTCCGCCGAGGGGCCGTTGACGATCCTGGATCTGGCCGCGGAGGTACCGTCCACGATCGCCGCCCTGCTGCGTCTGCGCTAGAGGTCGTCCGGCTTGCGGTTACGCTTGACCCCATGACGGAAACCGCGCCACAGCAGGCGCGGCTGCGCACGTTCTTCTCCACCATCTCCCACAGCCACCTCATCCTGTGGGCGGTCTTCGTCCTCGTCCACCTGTGGCTCGGCTACATCAACCTGTACAACTCGAGCCAGCCCATGGGCGACGTGTCCAACGTCTACCTGGGCTGGATGCAGCAGGGCGTGTACGCGAACTACTGGGTGGGTATCGACGCTCCGTGGGTGTACCCGATCGTCGCGATCGTTCCCATGTTTGCCTCGGCGGCCTTCGGGTTCGCCCTCTACAGCAGCACCTGGCTCAGCATGGTGATGGTGCTCGACGCCGTCGCCCTCGCGTTCCTGACGGGCTGGGGACGCGGACGCACCACGGTCGCCCTCGGCTGGTGGTGGACGGCGTTCCTGCTGTTTCTTGGTCCCGTCGCCGTCGGCCGGATCGACTCCATCACCATCCCGCTGGCGATCGTTGGTGTGATGCTGCTCGCCAGCCGGCCGCGCGTTGCCGCGCTCCTGTTCACCCTCGGTGCCTGGATCAAGATCTGGCCCGTCGCGATTCTTGCGGCCATCGTCATCTCGTCGAAGGTGCGGGGTCGGGTCATCGTCATGGCGGTATCGACGAGCCTGGCAATCATCGGGTTGGCCCTCGCCTTCGGCAGTGGCCTGCACGTCTTCAGCTTTATTACCGAGCAGACGGGTCGTGGCCTCCAGGTCGAGGCGCCCGTCAGCACCATTTGGATGTGGGAGGCTCTCGCCAAGGTTCCGGGCGCTTCCGTCTACTGGAGTCAGGAGATCCTGACTTTCCAGGTCTCGGGTCCCGGAGCGGACCTTGCCGCCAAGCTCATGAATCCGCTTCTGGTGATCGCGGTGATCGGCGTCGCGGCTCTCGGTCTGCTCGGGGTTCGCCGCCAGGCGCCGGTCTCCGAAATGCTGCCGCCCCTCGCGCTGGCTTTCGTCTCAGCCCTGATCGCGTTCAACAAGGTCGGATCTCCGCAATACCTGACGTGGCTGGTTGTGCCCGTGCTGCTAGGACTCGCGACCAACGCCGCCGGTCACGGTCGCCCGTTCCGCGCTCCCGCGATCATGGTGCTCGTGCTCGCCCTGCTCACGCAGGCGTTCTATCCCTACGCGTACTCGCACGTGCTCAACACGGAACCCCTCGCCCTTATCGTCCTGAGCTCGCGCAACATCCTCCTGTTCGTTGTCTTCGGCTGGGCTGTCCATTCGTTGTGGCGACTCACCCGCGTTGGTGTTCGCCACGAACGCCTGGATGAACCGACCAGCTGGCTCCCGTCGGTGTGGCCGCTTGCTCCGGTCGGCGCGTCCACCACCGCTCACACTGTCGCTCACACCGACACGCACGACCTCCACACCCCACCCAAGGAGTAATCATGCTTGTAGCCTTCTCCGTCGCGCCCAGCGGCGCCGCCCCCGAGACATCCGGTCCCGCCGACTCCGTGCACCTCGCCGTTGCCGAAGCCGTCCGCATCGTGCGCGAATCCGGGCTTCCGAACCACACCGACGCGATGTTCACCACCATCGAGGGCGACTGGGACGAGGTGTTCGCCGTCGTCAAGGCGGCCACCGACGCGGTTGGCAAGTTCGGAACCCGGGTTTCTCTCGTGCTGAAGGCGGACATCCGCCCCGGCCACACAGGCGAGATCACCGGCAAGGTCGAACGCGTAGAGCGTGTACTCGCGGCGCCAGAATCTTTCCCCCGCGACTAGCCACGCATTGATTTCGCCTCCGGGCGATCTACAGTAGAAGCACCCGGCGCGCGTTCAGCCGCCCGTCCCGCACTGCTCATCGGTGAGCTGTCCCCTTCCGCCCCATCACACGAATGGCTCACCCCAGCACATGACAACGCTCTCGCCCGCCCGCATCCGCATGGCGCTTCTCGCCCTCGCCCTCGGCGGATTCGCCATCGGATCGACCGAGTTCGTTGCCATGGGACTTCTTCCGAATCTCGCGAGCGACCTGCTCCCGGACCTCTATGCCACGTCCCACGCGGACGCCAACGCGCAGGCGGGTCTGCTGATCTCCGCCTACGCCCTCGGTGTCGTCGTCGGTGCCCCCACGATCGCGGCGCTGTCGGCGCGATTCCCCCGCAAGCAGCTGCTGCTCGCGCTGCTCATCGCGTTTACCCTCGGCACCGTGGCATCCGCTCTCCTCCCGACCTTTGGATGGGTCGTTGCCGCGCGTTTCATCGCGGGACTTCCTCACGGCGCGTATTTCGGTATTGCGGCGCTGGTCGCCGCTGAACTGATGGGCCCGGGCAAGCGCGGACAGGGCATCGCCATCGTGCTGTCGGGGCTCACCATCGCCAACGTCATCGGTGTGCCGTCGATCACGTTCCTTGGCCAGGTTGCGGGATGGCGCGTTGCCTACCTTGTCGTCGCGGCACTGTTTGCCGCCACCTTTGTCGCCGTCGCGTTCCTCGTGCCGTTCCAGGCGGGCAACCCCGAGGCGACCATGCGCCGGGAACTGCGGGCGTTCGGACGCATCCAGGTGTGGTTGGCCCTCGCGACAGGTGCCATTGGGTTCGGCGGGTTCTTCGCCGTCTACTCCTATGTCGCGCCGGTCGTCACCTCGGTGACGCACCTCGACGCGTCGTTCGTTCCGGTCGCCCTTGTGTGCATCGGGCTCGGAATGACGCTGGGCAACCTCGTCGGCGGACGCGTAGCCGACTGGAAGCTCATGCCCGGCCTGTTCATCTTCTTCGGCATCTTCGCGGTGTCGCTGCTCGGGCTGGCGCTCACCGCCCAGACCGTGCCGGGACTGCTGGTGTTCCTGTTCCTCGTCGGCGGTTCGGCCTCCGCGCTCTCGCCGGTGATCCAGACTCGTCTGATGGAGGTCGCCGGTGACAGCCAGACGCTGGCGGCCGCCGTCAACCACGCGTCACTCAACCTGGGCAACAGCCTCGGCGCGTACCTCGGAGGCGTCGTCATCGCCGCCGGACTCGGTTACCTGGCGCCGACCTGGGTCGGTCTCGCGCTCTGCGTGCCCGGGGTGCTGCTGGTTGTCGTCAGCATCCTCGTCGCGGCACGCCAGCGCAGCCGATCAGGCGGGAGCGGAGGACTCGGTCTGCAGAAGGATGCCGTCCTGGATGGCGCGCTTTCGTAGCGCAACCTTCGTTCCGACGTCGATTCCCGCGACACGGTACTTCTCGCGGATTCGCTTGAGGTAGCTCTTGGCGGTCTCCTCGGAGATGCCGAGCTGGAACGCGACGGCCTTGACCGGTTCGCCTCCGCCATACAGGGCCATGACCCGACGCTCCTGTGCGCTGAGCTTGGGTGCTCCGCCAACCTCGCCGGAGTTCAGCGCGAGATCGAGCTCGGCGGAGATGAAGGACTCACCGACGGCCGCGGCACGAATGGCCTCCGCGATCATGTCGGCTTCCTCGCTCTTGACGAGGTATCCGAGGGCGCCGGCGGCGAGGGCCTCGCGCACGACGTTGGGCTCGGAGTAGGTGCTCATCAGAACCACCTTGACGCCCGTGGTCTTGAGCGTCGAGATCTTCAGCGATACCGGGATGTTGTCTTTGAGATCGAGGTCGAGCAGCACAACGTCGACGGGGAACTCTGGGTGCGTCAGCAGTTCCGGCCAGGTCGTGACCGCGGCAACCATGTTGATGTCGGTCGCTGCGTTGCGGATCCACTCGGTCAAGGCACCCAACAGCATCCTGTGGTCGTCCACGAGAGCCAAACGGATCGGGTCACTTGATGTCACTGTCGAACCTCATCATCTTTTCGGTCGAACGTCGGTTCGATGTCGTCTAGAACGGTGCGGGTCGGTCGTCGGCGGTGGGCCGCCAGGCGATCAACGAGGGGTTACTGCTTGGCCGGATTGTCGACGAGACACTCGATGTCGACCCTCAGGCTGGAGTTCTCCGTGGAATCACTGTATCGGCCCACTTTCCTTATCGAATCCCAAGCTGCGGGATCGACGCGGTTTCGCGGAATTTCAGTAGTGGTGATCACGATCGGTACCACGATCTTATTTGCTGAAAGCCGTTCAGCACTTGCCGCGACCGGTCCGACCGAGATCTGCACGGTTCGGGTCGCGCTGGGCTTGGCGGTATCGCTCACGAGAAGCCACGCCGCGGAGAGCAATCCGTCCCGCTGGGCGGGGTCGAGCAGGCCGGCAAGGTTGCCCCGGTCGGTCAGGGTCACGGCCTTCCCGAGAATCTCTGACTCGGTCACGGCGTGGAACAACCAGGTCTCGCGACGGCCCTCGATCAGGTGCAGGCGCAGCTCTGTCGCCAGGGATGCCGCGACCGAGGCGATCTTCGGCGCGAGGGGGAGCGCGGTGGTTCCCGTCGCCACCGAGTTCAGCAGCTCTTCGGCCGCGAGGTCGAGGCGGGCGAGTTCCTCCGAGGCAAGCATTCCCACCGCAAAGCGGGGAGCGGACACGGTGCTTTGCACGAGCACCCTGTCCAACTCGAGCTGCACCATCCGGCGGAAGCCGCCGACGATGTAGACACCGATGGCAGGGGGAAGAACGGCGATGGCCACGGCGCCCACCTGCACGGGGACGGTGTCCGCCGTCAGTGGCGTGGTCAGGACGATGGCGGCGATAAAGGCGGCGGCCAGTACTCCCGTGGCCAAGAGCACCTCACGCGCGGGCCTGAACGTCACGACGAACAACAGTCCGAACCCGGCGATCATCGAGCTGGTGGCGTGCGCGCCGATGTTGTCGAGGGACCAGATCGCCGCGAAGTCGAAGGCCACGACCGCTGCGAGGAGGGCGAGGTACACGGGGAACAGCCAGGCGGGTACCCGGTCGCCGAGGACGGAGAGGGACACGGATGTCGCGACAAACGTCACGATGAACAACGCCCAGGCCACGATCGCCGGAAGTACGGACGGGTAGTCATCCCAGCGGGCGGCGAACAGGACGAGCCCGTACAGGGCACCGGCCCCGCTGATGATGGCCGAACCGATACCGAGGTATCCGGTACCGAGGGTGGCCCCGCGCTGGCTCGCCTGGGTGAGTGCCTTGGCGACGCCCGTGGTGCCGGTGGCGCCCCGCGACCGCGCACGCGCTCCCACACTGACGCCGAGGGTGTTTTCATCGGGTGGGGAGTAGGACGTGGTCACTTGGGAACCTCCAGAACGACAGTGGTGCCGGCTCCGGGACTGGAGAAGAGACGGGCGTTGCCGCCGACCTCACGGAGACGGCCGACCACGGATTCCTTGAACCCGAGTTTGTCTTCGTCGATGCCGGCCAGGTTGAAGCCGACGCCGGCGTCCGTCACCATGGCGCGCACGGTGGTGGCGTCATCCGTGATCGTCACGTGGGCCTCGGTCACGCCAGAGTGCCGTCGTACGTTTTCGAGGCACTCGGCAAGCGACAGCAGGAACGCATCCAGCACGTCGCTCGGCAACAGAACCTGTCCCGTGCCGTGCCAGCTCACCTCCAGGCCCATCCGGCCGAAGCGCTGCTTGACGGACTCGAGGGTGGTGCCCAGCACGGTCTCCTCGACCGGTTCGAGGTTGTAGGTGCCCGAGGACTGGGGTGTCGGGGTCGCCCCCAGCCGCAGTTGTCGCAGGAGGCGCGCGTCATCCGCTGCCTGCTGCTGGAGGGCTGCCGGGGCGACCCCCACGCCGGAGTGGGCGAAGAGCGTCAGCGTGGCCAGCACCGTGTCGTGCAGAAGTCGCGCGGACTGGCGGCGCTGGGCCTCCGTCTCGCTAGCCTGACGTTCCGCACGGTGCGCCTTACCGATGCTGTAGATCCGTCGTGCCGCCCGGGGCACGCTGGCGGTCAGCCAGTAACTGAGGAAGCAGGCGATGGCCCACCCGAGCAGGACGGCCGTGGCGACGGCGGAAATCGTTCCCGGGTCCGCTCCCACCCGCTGGACGATGAGGGTGCCGGAGGCAGCACCGAAGCCGAGCAGGGCAAGGCGTACGACGCTGCTGGTGAGGACGAAGGCAAAGCTCGCAAGCCCGGCCCCGGCCAGGGGGGCGAGGGCCGCCGCGAGGGAGGGGGAGGGCGTGTCATAGGCAAATCGGGCCACGACGAGGACGACGGAGCCGGAGGCGATGCCGACCACTGGCCACCACAGGGAGGCGGTGCGGCCGACCATGATGTGGCTTCCGATCAGCACGATCACGAAGGGCAGGCATAGCAGGTAGGAGGTGAGGGGCAGCACTCCGGGCACGCTGATGCTGAGAAGGCCCGCGGCTGTTCCGCACAGACCGAGAAGCCGGGCAGCGCGTTGCAGAAGGCGATCGCGCTCTTTGGCGATGAGATCCATGGTGATCATATGGTGCCAGATTGCCACCCCTAGTGGGGGTGACGCTCCGCTCGATCCCGCGCGATCTGCGGGGTAGGGTCGATTTGTCCAGAGGGGCGTACTGAACTTTCAGTGCCGTCACAGTTACGAAAATCGGGTTTTGTGTCCTAGCACTGGACCTGGATATCGCATCTCGCCCGAATTGAGATGCCCTGTCCGATTCGTCAGGAATCGGACTTGACCGGGGGGTCGGCTCGGGGTCGCAGGAGTACCTGTGGCCCCGGCTCCCGTTCCCGTTTTACTCGGGACTGAGCCAGCCCTCACGAATCCCGTGCCGCCGCAGCAGAATGCGCGTGCCCACGTCGATTCCAATGTCGCGATACTTGCGCCGGGCGCGCTTGATGTACGACTTGACGGTTTCCTCGGTCGTTGTCATGTCGACAGCGACCTCCTTGATCGAGCGGCCGCCCGCGTACAGCACCAGCGCGCGGAGTTCCTGCTTGCCGAGTCCCGGGTCGGGTGCGGCCGTAAACTCCGTCAGCGCCGCAGTGAGCGCGGGGGACAGGTACCGCTGGTGAGCGGCGGCAGACCGGATTGCCACGAGCAGTTCCGACACCGACTCCGTCTTGGCCACAAACCCCAGAGCACCGGCCTGGAGGGCTGCGGTAATGGATGATGTGTCGGCGTGCCGGCTGATGACGACGGCGGCGGTGCCGATCGCGGCGAGAGAGCGGACCTTGGTGCCGACCGGAATTCCGTCTTCGAGACGAAGGTCGAGAACCACGACGTCCACGGGGAATTGGGCATGATTCAGAAGGGCACCCCACGTGGTTTCGCTTGCAACCACATCGATGCCCGTCTCTGGGCTATGCAATCCCGCGACCAGTCCGTCCAAAACCAGACGGTGATCGTCGACAAGTGCAACGCGAATAACCGGTACTGGTTCTTCGCGGGTGTTCGGTGGAGCCATGTATTTCCCCCTGTGAGCAATACTAGCGAATGGTGCTGGTAGTGCCGGGGTGGTTGTTACGGTTCGAAAAGTCGTCTAATCTCAGCCCCGACTAGGGCTTCTTCGATAAGAAAACCATCGTGCCCGTACTCGGATGAGATGACAACGGCCTCGCCGTTGTCGATGCTACCCGGCAGGTTCGCCGCGATGATCTGCTGGTGCTCCACGGGGAACAGCCGATCGCTGTCGATGCCCAGAACGAGCGCCCGGGCGGTGGCCCGTCCCAGTGCGGGGATGACGCCGCCCCGGTCGCGACCGATGTCGTGGGAGTTCATCGCATCCATCAGCGTCACGTAGCTGTTGGCGTCGAAGCGCCGCGAGAACTTGTTCCCGTGGAAGTCGAGGTAGCTCTCCACGGCGTATCGTCCCCCTCCGCCCAGCGGAGTCACGCTGCTCTGCCAGCTGCGTTCGAACCTGTCATTGAGTTCGGTGGGGGATCGGTAGCTCAGGAGGGCCATGCGCCGCGCGAGTGCGAGCCCGCGGTGGGGCCCCTCGCCGTCCGGGGCGTCGTAGTAGTCGCCGTCCGCAAAGCGCGGGTCCATTCGGATCGCCTCCGTCTGCACGGAGCCAAGGGCAATCTGGTCGGAGTTGCTCAGTTCGGGCGCCGCGAGGACGCCGACGCGCTCGACGCGCTCGGGATAGCCCACGGCCCACTCAAGCGCCTGCATGCCACCCATGGACCCACCGATGACACCTGCCCAGCGATGAATTCCGAGGGTGTCAGACAACTGCGCCTGTGCGGCGACCTGGTCGCGAATGGTGATGAAGGGGAATCGTGCTCCCCACTCCGCGCCGTCCGGCGCATACGACGACGGTCCCGTGCTGCCCTGGCACCCACCCAGCATGTTGGGCGCGACTACGAACCACTCGTTCGTATCGATCGCCAGTCCGGGTCCGACGATCCCGCCCCACCATCCGGCGGTCGGCTGGCCCGGTCCCGCCTCCCCGGTGAGGTGGCTGTCGCCGGTGAGGGCGTGCAGGACGAGCACGGCATTGCTGGCATCGGCGTTGAGTGTTCCGTGCGTCTCGTACGCAATGCGCACCGACGGGATCACGTCACCCCGCTCCAGCGTCAGCGCTCCGATGGACGCGAACACGCGATCCGCGACGGGGTCGCCGACGCGCCACGCGCCCGTGGCGGCCGGCTTGCCCAGAAGCGACCGTGCGTTCGCCTCGGTGATGAATGCGGATGGAACGGTGTCCTCGGGTGTCTGCCAATCCATGGTCTGCCCAGTATCGACGAACGAGCGATTGGACGGCGCTTTATTACGCCGTTCGTCGCACTCCGGATGCCTCCCTCGCGGCTGCGAGCCCCGCGGTCAGGTCCGCAAGAATGTCGTCGATGTTCTCGATGCCGACGGACAGGCGCACGAGTCCCGGCGTCACACCACTGGTGAGTTGCTGGTCGGGCGTCAATTGCGAGTGCGTGGTCGAGGCGGGGTGGATGATCAGACTCCGCACATCGCCGATGTTGGCGACATGGCTGAACAGCGTGACACTGTCGACCAGGGCTCGACCGGCGTCGACTCCGCCCTTCAGCTCGAACGACAGGACACCACCGACACCCTTCGGCGCGTACCGGTTGGCTGCGGAGTACCAGGGGCTCGAGGGGAGTCCGGAGTAGTTGACCGACGCGATGTCGTCATGATTCTCGAGGAACTCGGCAACCGCCTGCGCGTTGGCGACGTGCCGTTCCACGCGAAGGCTGAGCGTCTCGATGCCCTGGATGAGTTGCCACGCACTGGCGGGGGAGATCGCAGACCCGATGTCGCGCAACAACTGCACGCGCGCCTTGATGACGTAGGCGATGGCGTCGCCAAGGACCGTGGTGTAGCTGGCGCCGTGATAGCTCGGGTCGGGTTCCGTCAGCCCGGGGAACTTCTCGACGTTCTCACTCCACGCGAACCTGCCGCCGTCGACGATGACGCCCGCGATGACGGTGCCGTGGCCTCCGAGGTACTTCGTTGCCGAGTGCACGACGATGTCGGCGCCGTGCTCGAAGGGACGGATGAGGTAAGGGGTCGCGATCGTGTTGTCAACGATCAGGGGGATGCCATGGGCATGGGCGACATCGGAAACGAGCGCGATATCGAGGATGTTGATCTTCGGATTTCCGATGGTCTCCGCGAACAGCAGTTTGGTGGTGGGGCGGATGGCTCGTGCCCACTCATCCGCGTCGTCCTGATCCTCGACGAACGTGGTCTCGATGCCGAGCTTTGCGAGGGTGTACTTGAACAGGTTGTAGGTGCCGCCGTAGATGGACGCGGAAGACACGATGTGGTCGCCAGCCTGGGCGATGTTGAGCACGGCCAGCGTCGTCGCTGACTGCCCCGACGACACCACGAGTGCGGCCGATCCGCCTTCCAGCGCGGCAATGCGCTGTTCGGCGACGTCCTGGGTGGGGTTCTGGATGCGCGTGTAGATGTTGCCGAATTCGGCGAGTGCGAACAGGTTCTGGGCGTGCTCGGAGCTGTTGAACACGTAGGACGTGGTCTGGTAAATCGGTGTTGCTCGTGCATTGGTCGCGGTGTCGGGTGCCGCGCCGGAGTGGATCTGCTTGGTCTCGAACTTCCAGTCACTCATGAGTTCTCCAAAGAACGGTGGTGAGCGGACGACTGCCCACTCGAGAAGCGACTATAGGAACCTCTCCGGGGCCCGGCAATGGGTGCCGACACACAAGGTAATCGGGCGACTTTCGGCGTCAAATCGGGAGTTGACGCGCGGGACTACTCGTGCGAGAGTAGTCCGATGTCATCCATCCGTCTGTTCATTTTGGGCACGCTCGACGAGCGCGGTCCGATGCACGGGCACCAGCTCCGCCTGCTGGCGGAGGAGGAGCACGTGCACCTGTGGACCGATATCACGGTGGGAGCCGTGTACGGGGCGATCAAGCGCCTCGCCACGGAGGGTCTCATCGAGAGTGTTCGCACCGAGCGTGAGGGCAGTTATCCCGAGCGTCACGTGTATGGAATCACCGGAGAGGGTCGTACGGCACTGTCGGTGCTCCGGTTCAGCGGGCTGCGGGAGATCGTCGTGAAACCCGATCCGTTCGACCTCGCCATGACCCGGCTCGACCCCGATCTGCTCGACCGTCTGCCGGCAACCATCACCGCACGGATCACCGGCCTCCGCTCGATGCTCGTTGAGTCGGAGAACCAGAATGCCGATGCTGACCCTTATCTGACCATCTCGGAGCGATTCGTCATGAAGCACAAGGCGAGCCGGCTGCGCGCCGAGATCGCCTGGCACGAAGAGCTCCTCGCCGAACTTCCCCACATCATTGCCGACGAGTCGGCCCGAAAGGAACCTTCCTAATGTCTGAAACTCTCGCGGCGCCTACCGGCGCCCCGGCGATACCCCGCCGTGCCTGGCAGGCGCTCATTGTGCTGCTCGCCGGGATGTTCATCGCGCTCCTCGACACCACCATCGTCAACGTTGCGCTTCCCAGCATTCGCCAGAGTCTCGACGCGTCGGAGGCGACGCTGTCGTGGATCATCTCCGGTTACGCGCTGGCCTTCGGCCTCGCCCTGATCCCGGCTGGCCGCCTCGGCGACCGCATCGGGCACAAGTGGGTGTTCTTCACCGGGCTCGCCCTGTTCACGGCCGCAAGCCTCGCCTGCGGTCTTGCCCAGAACGACCTCCAGCTCATCATCGCGCGGGTGGTGCAGGGCCTCGCCGGTGGAATCTTCGTGCCGGCGGTGACGGCGTTCATTCAGTTGCTCTTCCCCGCGCAGTCCCGCGGCAAGGCATTCGCCATCATGGGGGCGACCATCGGTGTCTCCTCTGCGCTCGGCCCCATCGTCGGTGGCCTCATCATTCAGGCATTCGGTGAGACCGACGGATGGCGTCTCGTGTTCGGCGTCAACCTGCCGATCGGCATCATCGCGCTGATCGCCGCCGCCCTGCTGCTGCCGAACGGGGACGACGTCAAGGGCGCAAAGGACACCAGGTCCGGCATCGACCTCTTTGGGCTGCTGTTGCTGTCCGCCGGACTCGTCGCGCTGCTCGTTCCCCTCATCGAGGGCGAAGATCAGGGATGGCCGCTGTGGACGTACCTCACCCTCGTCGCGGGCGCCGTTCTGATCGTGCTGTTCGCCCTGTGGGAGATCTCGTACACCAAGCGGGGCAAGAGCCCACTCGTGCCGCCGCACCTGTTCAGCCACCCCGCCTTCACCGGTGGAACGATCCTCGCCCTCGTCTACTTCGCCGCCTTCACCAGCATCTTCTTCACAATCTCGATCCTCTGGCAGACGGGACTCGGCCACACGGCGCTCGAGTCCGGTCTGGTGTCGATTCCGTTCGCGATCGGCTCGATCGTGGGGTCGTCGCAGAGCAACCGCCTGGCGGAGAAGCTCGGCCGCGGGGTGCTGCTGATCGGTGTTGTGCTGTTGACCGCCGGCCTCGTTGCCGTGTTCCTCATCTTCCTGAACGTGCCCGCCGCGGACCTCACCAACTGGGCGCTGCTGCTGCCGCTGCTGGTTGCGGGCCTCGGTAACGGCCTGTTCATCGCTCCGAACGCGCAGTTCATCGTCGCGACCGTCGACCGCTCCGAGGCGGGCGGCGCCAGCGGCGTGATCGGCGTCATGCAGCGCATCGGCAGCGCCGTCGGCATCGCTGTCGTCGGAAGCGTGTTGTTCGGCCAGCTCGCTGCTGCCTCGATCCGCAGTGCAGCCGACGTGCCGCAGGCATTCGTCGACGCGTCGACCTGGGCCATCGGACTGAGCTCCGCGCTGAGCATCGTGGCGGTCCTCCTCGTGTTCGCCCTGCCGAAGCGGGTCAAGAACGGGCACTAGCTGAACTCGGACGACCGCACCCGGTCGCACCCACCAATCGCGCCGTGATCCTTCCGGATCACGGCGCGATTGTCGTATCGCCGCTGGGCCGGGACAGCGCGCAACGCGTGCTGTCGGGAGCCCCGTCGCAGTCCGATACGGTTGCTTCCATGGTGAACAAGCGCGTAGTAGTGACCGGAGCGAGCTCAGGAATCGGAGCGGCGACCGTGCGGCTATTCCGCGAACGCGGATGGGACGTCGTGGGAGTCGCCCGCCGCGAAGAGAAGCTGGCCGCGCTCGCCGAGGAAACCGGGTGCAGCTACTTCGTCGCCGACCTCACCAGCGCCGACGACGTCACCGCACTGGCGGAACACCTGACGGCTACCGGACCCCTGCACGCCCTCGTCAACAACGCGGGCGGCGCCGTCGGGCTCGCCTCGGTCGAGGACGGCAATCCCGACGACTGGCGCTGGATGTTTGAGATCAACGTCATCGCCGTGCAGCGCGTGACCAGCGCCCTCCTTCCCCTGCTGCGCGCGAGCTCGCTCGACGCCGGCAGCGCCGACATTCTCACCGTCACCTCCACCGCGGGCCACATCGCCTACGAAGGCGGAGGCGGATACAACGCCGCGAAGTTCGCCGCACGGGCGCTCGTCGCGGTGCTTCGTCTGGAGCTCTCCGGCGAACCGATCCGCGTGATCGAGATCGCTCCCGGAATGGTCAAGACCGAAGAGTTCTCGCTGGTGCGCTTCGGGGGCGACCAGGCCAAGGCCGACGCGGTGTACGCCGGCGTGGAACATCCGCTTCTTGCCTCCGACATCGCGGAGACGATCGTGCACTCGATCGAGCTGCCCGCGCACGTGAACCTCGACCTCGTCACCATCAAGCCGGTGGCGCAGGCGGCCGCCCACAAGGTCGCGCGCGGAGTGCTCACACCGAAGCTGTAACAATCGGGGTGTAATTGCCCGATACCGTTGTCTCCATGGGAAGCGCAGCTGACACGACGGCCAATACCGAGAACTCCGAGGAAATCGAGAAGGAGGTGCTCGGCTGGCTCGAGTTTGGTGAAGCCGCCCGACATCTCGCCCGCGATGTAGCCCAGAGCGACTTCGATCCGGAGGTGGTCATCGCGATCGCCCGGGGCGGGCTCCTGCTCGCCGGCGCGATCGCGTACGCCCTCGACGTGAAGAGCTGTGGCGCGCTGAACGTGGAGTTCTACTCCGGCGTCAACGAGCGGCTCCCCGCGCCCATCATGCTGCCGCCGATGCTCGATGAGCCCTCGCTCTCGGGCAAGCGCGTGCTGCTGGTCGACGACGTGTCCGACTCCGGCCGCACCCTCGCGATGGTCGTGCAGTTGCTGCGCGCCGCGGGTGCCGATGTGCGCAGCGTCTGCCTGTACTCCAAGCCCGGAACGGCGCAGGAGCCCGACTTCACCTGGCGCCGTACCTCGCGCTGGATCGCGTTCCCCTGGTCCTCCCTTCCCCCGGTGACCGCAGAAGTATGAGCATCCATCTCGCCGGTGGCGGCTGGTCCGTCCCGCTTTTTCAGAACTTCGTCACGGAAACCCAGTCACGGGCCGCGGGCGCTGCCCGGGTCATCCCGCGCATTGGCGTTCTGTTACTTGCGGATGACCCGGCCGCGGGTCTCGACAAGAGTGCGCAGTTCTCGGCCATGCTCACCGGCATCGCCGCCTGTGACCCGATCATCACCGTCATCACCGATGGCGCGGAGGCCACGTCATCGCTGCTCTCGGACATCGATGGCCTGCTCATCGGCGGGGGAGTGACGCCCGACTATCTCGAGGCGGTCATCCCGATCGTCGAGGAGATTCGTCTGCTGGTCGGCGATGGCCTTCCCTACCTCGGGTTCTCTGCCGGTGCGGCGATCGCGGCCGATGAGTCCATCGTCGGTGGTTGGAAGATCGGCGACGTGCCCGTGGGATCCGAGGAGATTGGCGAGGGCCTCGAGGAGGTCACCGTGGTCGCCGGTCTCGGGCTCGTCGACCTCGCCGTCGACGTGCACGCGGCCCAGTGGGGCACGCTCGCCCGCCTGATCGCGGCCACCGAGGCGGGACTCGTTGCCGGCGGCGTCGCGATCGACGAGGACACCGTGCTGATCGTGGGCGAGGGCGACCTCCGGGTCGAGGGCATCGGCAGCGTGTGGCGGGTCACCCCGCACGATGACGGCATTCTCGTGAGCACGCTCGGCGCGTAGGACGACACCCTCCGATGGACCGGCACCCGCTGTCAGACCTCGTTGACCCCGGATGGGCGCGCGCCCTCGAGCCTGTCGCGCCAACGGTTGCCGCTCTCGGGGATTTTCTGCGCGAAGAGGTAGCTGCGGGCCACGGATACCTTCCCGCGGGGGCGAACGTGCTGCGCGCGTTCACGTATCCGCTCGAGGAGGTGCGGGTGCTGATCGTGGGTCAGGACCCCTACCCGACCCCGGGCCATCCCATCGGCCTGTCCTTCGCCGTCGACCCGGCCGTGCGACCGCTGCCCCGCAGCCTGCAGAACATCTACACCGAGCTGCGCGACGACCTCGGCGTGCCCACCCCTCCACACGGTGACCTGACCGCGTGGTCGTCTCACGGCGTGATGCTGCTCAACCGCGTGCTGACGGTGCGCCCGGGGGTCGCGGGATCGCACCGTGGCCGCGGCTGGGAGTCGGTGACCGAGCTGGCGATCCGCACCCTCGTGGCACGCGAGCAGCCGCTTGTCGCCATCCTGTGGGGCAGGGACGCCGCCTCGCTGCAGCCGATGCTCGGCAGCACCCCGACCATCGTGTCGGCACACCCCAGCCCGTTATCGGCCCGCCGGGGCTTCTTCGGCTCGCGGCCGTTCAGCCGCGCGAACGAGTTGCTCACTGCCCAGGGCGCAGCGCCCGTGGACTGGTCGCTCGCCGGGTAATCTAGGGCTGACATCGAAGGCCACGAGGAAGGCGCAGCAGTGCTCGAAGAGGAATACCAGCCGCGTCGCGTTCTGCCACCGCACCTGAAGCCGGCTCCCGTGCCCGAGGCCCCCTTCGCGTTCTCGATCCGTCAGGCAACCGAGGCCGACCTGCCGCACGTGCGGGAGATCTACAACCACTACGTGCGCAACTCGACGGTCACCTTCGACGAGAAGGCCATGACGCTCGCCGAGCTGAAGAAGAAGTTCGGCAAGGTGGTGAAACTGGGCTTCCCGTTCATCGTTGCCGAGAGTCCCAGCGGCCAGATCCTCGGCTACGCCTATGTGTATCCGTGGAAGGACAAGGCCGCCTACCGCTTCACCGTCGAGAACTCGATCTATCTGGGACCGGCGTCCACGGGCAAGGGTCTCGGCAAGGAGCTCATGCAGGAGCTCATGACCCGCTCGAAGGCCGCCGGCATCAAGGAAATCATCGCCGTAATCGCGGACAAGGGTGCCGAGGCATCCATTCAGATGCACAAGAACTTCGGCTTCAAAGACATCGGACACATGGGTCGCGTCGGCTTCAAGTTTGGCCGCTGGCTGGGCACCGTTCTCATGCAGAAGTCCCTCAAGTAGCGGCGAACGTTGTCCGGGGCGTGATTCAGGCGCGCAGGATGTCCCGGAGCGATGCTTCGATGGACTCCTGGGTCGACGGCTCTCCGGTCCACAGCATGCGCAACAGGAGTCCGTCGATGGCCAGGGCGATCACTCGGGCGGCCCGGGGATCGCTCACCCGCTGATTCACCGCGTCCTCGAGGGTGCGGTACCAGAGGTCGGCGGCGGGACGCAGGCTGTCCCTCCGCATGGCGAGAAACAGCAGCTCGTACTGGGCGATGGCGGCCGCCCGGTTGCCGTGCGTGACGTCGAACAGCAGGCGGGCGACCCCCGGGATGTCCCAGGCGCCGAGCCCCGCGATCAGCGCCACCTGTTGCTGCGTCGCCAGCGTCAACGCGCTCACGAGCAGGTCGTCGAGGTTCGCGAAGTAGTAGGTGGCGGCGGCAAGGGGCACCCCGGCTTCGGCCGCGACGGCACGATGGGTGACCCCGGTCGGACCCTCGCGCTCGAGCACGCGCACGACGGCCTCGAGCAGCGCCGTGCGGCGAACCTCCCCCTTCCGGGTGATCGCCATTAGTGCTTCCCCCCGAGTTCCAGCAGCGCGACGCCCGCGGCCACGAGAACCATGCCGCCGATTTGCACCCAGGTGAGCGTCTCGTGAAACACGATCCAGCTGATCAGCGCCACCGCGACCACTCCGATACCGGCCCAGACTCCGTAGGCGATGCCGAGCGGCACGCCCCGGGAGAGGCTCTGCGCGAGCATCGCGAAGGCGAACACGTATCCGATGCCGACGATGACATACGCCCACCAGTACGACTTGTCGCCACTCGTGAACTTCAGGAACGTCGTCGCAATGACTTCGCCGACGATCGCGAGCGCGAGAAAGAGGTAGCCCATGGTGATACTCCAGCTTTGTGGTACATCTGTACCAGACGAATGGTACAAACGTACCAGACTTTGACGGGGCTGGCCAGGTTCGTCCGCCCGCCGTAGCGTTGCGCCATGAGCGCCAGCCAACTCCGCCTCGTAGTGGAAACAGACGACTTTGACGCTGCCGTGCGGTTCTACCGTGATGTGCTCGGGCTGCACGAGACCGCGTCGTACGCTGGTGACGGGGGAGCCCGCGTCGCTATCCTCGCGGTGCCGTCGGCAACGCTGGAGATCGCCAATCCCGCCCAGGTCCGCATGATCGACGAGGTGGAAGTTGGCGAGCCCGTCAGCCGCCGGTCGACGATGAGCGTGCGGGTCGCGTTCGAAGTGGATGACGCGACCGCCGTCACCCGCGAGCTCGTGCGCGCCGGGGCATCCATTCTCGCGTCGCCAACCCGCACGCCGTGGAGCTCGCTCAATTCGCGGTTGGAGGCGCCGGGTGGCCTGCAGCTGACCGTTTTCCAGGAGCTGGGAACCATCGCGGGGGAGCCGGAACTCGACCTCTGACTTGCCTCTGACGTACCTCGGGACTGCGGCCCAGCCTCCAGCCGGTATCGTTTTGGGATGCCCGATACGCCCCCGCCCCTGCCCGACAGGCACACCGTGCTGCGCTCCTTTGCCGGTGTTGTGCACGCGCACCCGGACGCCGTCTTCGAGTCGATATCGCTCCGGTTGTCGCCGAGCCCGGACAAGCGTTACTTCTTCTCCACCGACCCGGAAGAGCGGCTCGTAATCGCCCAGGGCGGATGGTGGTACCGCGGCGAGTGGCGCGTCCTCGAGAACGACGAGGGCGGTTCGCGCGTCGAATACGAGCTGTTCAATGTGGCGAAGGTGCTCCACTGGGCGGGGCCTATTGCCGGTCGCCGCGTGGTTGCAGGAGCGCCCGCATCCTTCCAGGCGCTCCTGACCGACCTCGTCGACGAACTCGAGTAGCTACGTGCGCGGTGTCGCCTTGCGCAGCACGAGCCACCCGGCCGCCGCGGCCAGGGCGGTCGGAACCAGCAGCCACGCCGCGACACCGTAGGATCCCGCGTCGACGAACCACTCTCCGACCCGCGGCCAGCTCTCCGTCAGCGTGACGAGGGCCGCGCCGCCGACCAGCAGCACCACGAGGGACGCGAAGAACGTCAGCATCCCGGACGCCTTCCAGCGCACGTAAACGGTGGCGACGGCGGCTCCGACGAAGAAGAAGAACGCCATGCCGACGAAGTGCAGGAACACCCGCTGGTACCAGGCTCCGTCCCCGAAGTAGATCGCCGAGAACATGTGCCCGCCGAGGGCCCAGCCGTTGGTCGCCTGCTCGATGTAGGAGAGCGCCGTCAGCACCACCGCCCACAGAAGCGAGAGGGTGACAAACGCGATGCAGGTGCCCAGGTAGAAGTTGCGGCGGGTCACGCCGTAGCCGGTCGCGAACGAGAACGTCAGGTTGATGGTCATGATGGCGACCACCATCATGTAGACGTAGATGTAGAAGGATGCCCCGCTGTACGAGAAGCCCTCCTGCGCGTTGGCCCGGCTCTCGGGGTCGCTGATCGAGGTGAGGATCAGCCACCAGATGGCCATGTTCACCAGCAGGATGAAGATCATGATCATGAAGGGCACCGCGAAGATGCTCCAGATGTCGACGAAGTGGAGGCGGGTGACCGCCAGCACTCTGTTCATGCGGCCCCGGCGTGACGCGGAGGTGGCGGGGGCGTAACTGATGGCGGTCATGCGCTCTGCTCGAATTCTGTCTGGGAGACATTGGTCTTGCGGATGATGAGTTGTTGGAGGGATACCGGCGCCAGCTCGAGGCCGGCGGCCGCGGCGGCAGCCCGTTCCGGGCCGGTGAGGGGGCCGACGGTGACGGAGGCGAGTCCGCCGATCCCGTCGCGGTGCAGGATCTCCCGGCGCCCGAGGAAGGCGTCGACCGCACCGCGCGGCCCGACCACGGTCGTCGCCGATCCACGGGCGTCTTCCGCCGCCTCGTCGATGATGACCCGGCCCTCGTCGATCACGAGGACATGCTCGAGGAGGTTGCTGACCTCATCGATGAGGTGGGTGGAGAGGATGACCGTCCGCGGACGTTCCGCGTAGTCCTCCAGTAACCGGTCGTAGAAGATCTGACGGGCGACGGCATCGAGCCCGAGGTAGGGCTCGTCGAAGAAGGTGAGTGGGGCACGGGACGCGAGCCCCACGATCACGCCGATCGCCGAGAGTTGCCCCCGCGAGAGCTTCTTGATGCGCCGGTTGAGGGGCAGTCGGAAGTCGGCGATCAACAGCTGCGCATACTCCTCATCCCAGTTGGGGAAGAACCATGGCGCGCTGCGGAAGACGTGGAATGGCTTGAAGTTGTCGGGGTAGCGCTGGCTCTCCTTGATGAAGCAAGTGTTGCCGAGCACCGCCGCGTTCTCCACCGGTGACTGTCCGAATACCCGGATATCGCCGGAGGTGGCGAAATCCTGGCCCGTCAGCAACTGCATGATGGTGGTCTTGCCGGCGCCATTGCGGCCGAGCAGTCCGTGGATGGTGTTTTCCTCGACCCGGAAGCTCACGTCGTCGATGGCCGTGAAGTGTCCGAATCGCTTGGTGAGGTTCGAAACCTCGACTACTGCGCTCATATGACTTGTTCCGTTCCCGTGATGCGGGCGGTCGGGGAATCGACCGCCGGGGTGTGCGAGATCATTCGGGTGAGTTCTTCTGCCGAGATGCCGAGTTTTGCGGCCTCCGCGACGAGCGGGCGCACAAATTCGTCCTGGAACTGTTCGCGCCGCTTGGCGACCAACAGGGCGCGCGACCCCGCGCGCACGAACATGCCGATTCCGCGCTTCTTGTATAAAACGTCACTCTCCACGAGAAGGTTCACTCCCTTTCCTGCCGTCGCCGGATTGATTCGGTAGAACGCCGCGAACTCGTTGGTGGACGGCACCTGCGACTCTTCGGCGAGGACGCCGTCGAGGATGTCGTTTTCGATCTGCTCGGCGATCTGGACGAAGATCGGCCGCGACTCATCCACGGTCCGCCCCCTTCGTTGGTTCATTACTCATGTAACTAACCAACCACCCTCGCGGCATGCTGTCAAGATCCATTTCTCGTAGGCTCGGACGATGTTCGAACTTCATCACCTCTCGGCGCAGGAGCAGTGGGACTGGCTGCAGCGCGGCGACATCACCCCGACCGAACTGACCGAGCACTACCTCGCGCGCATCGAGCGGCTGAACGGCGAACTCGGAGCGTTTACGACGGTGACAGCGGATGCCGCGTTGCGGCGTGCCGCGCACGTGGAGTCATCCGTGCCGAAGACCGCACCGCTGTGGGGCATTCCCCTCGGTGACAAGGACCTCAGCCGGCGGGCCGGGGTGCGCACGACCTTCGGGTCCCGCCTGTTCGAGGATTACATCCCCGACACCTCCGACGAGATCGTCGAGGTGCTCGACGCCGCCGGTGGCATCAGCCTCGGCAAGACCAACGCGCCCGAATTCGGGTTGCCGAGCTACACCGAGTCCCTCGTGGCGCCGCCCGCCCGCACACCGTGGAAGGTGGCGCTGGGCGCGGGCGGGTCCAGCGGGGGAGCGGCCGTCGCCGTGTCCGCGGGACTTCTGCCCGTGGCGCCCGGCTCGGACGGCGGCGGCTCGGTGCGCATCCCGGCGGCGGCGACCGGGCTCGTGGGGCTCAAGCCCAGCCGCGGTCTCGTTCCCTCGGGCAGCGGAATCGACAAGCTGGGCGGTCTGGTGACGACCGGACCGCTCGCGCGCACCGTCGCGGACGCCGCGATGCTGCTTGATGCGATGATCGACGGCTCCGCCTATCCCTTCGCGGTTCGTGCTCCCCGCTGGGATGGTGGGGCGCTGCTCAACGCGGCCGCCCGCGGCGAGGGACGCTTCCAGCTCGGGGTAATGACGACCTCGCCCTGGGATGACGCCTACGAGATTGTCATCGCGCCCGAGGCATCCGCGGCCCTCGACCTGGCAATCTCCGAGCTGAATGCCATCGGGCATGGCATCGAGCAGATGGCGCTCGAGCCCGACCCGACCTACTCGCCCGCGTTCCGCACCATCTGGCAGGCGGGCGCGGCGGGGATCCCCGCCGAGGGCGACACGCTCGAAATGCTGGAGCCGTTGACGCGCTGGCTCGTTGCCCGGGGACGCGAGTTGTCCGCACGCGAGCTGGCCGAGGCGCTGCTGGCGCTGACGACCTTCGAACGGTCGGTCATCCGGCAGTTCGCGAGCTACGACGCCGTGCTTACCCCCGCGCTGGCGATGACCCCGCGTCCGGTCGGCTGGTATGACGCCGAGGACCCCGAGCGCAACTTCGCCCAGCAGGTGCAGTACACGCCGTTCACCTCGTTCGCGAACGTCAGCGGGCTGCCCGCGATCACGCTGCCCGTAGCGCAGACGGCCGAGGGCCTGCCGATGGGCGTGCAGCTCATCGGTCGTCCGGGCGGCGAGCACGTGCTGTTGTCGATCGGGGCGCAGCTGGAGCGTCGCCTGAGCTGGCACCGGAGACACCCCGCGCAGTGGTGATGGCGTCCCGCGGGCGCCACACCGCCGGCTACTCCTGGGCGAGCAGAAGGTTGTCGGTGATGACGTTCAGCACGTCGACGGTGGATCCGTAGAACCAGTAGCCATCGATGAACAGGTACGCGTCGGGGATGTCTGCCGAGTCCGGGTTGGTGACGAGGATTCCCTCGGCGTTGGTCGTCTCGGTGTAGCCGTCCTTGGCGAGGTCCGCGCGCTTGGCGGCGGCGATATCGGCGCTGATCGGGGAGTAGCCGTAGTTGACCGGCTGCGAGCCACTTGGGTACGCCCACTGGCAGAGGATTCCGCCCAGGTCGGCGAACTTCGCGAGGTCATCGCCGATGGTGCGGATGCGGTCGGTGAAGTCGTCCTGCAGCACGAACCCCTCGCTCTTCTTGCTCTCGAAGACCGTGAGCGTCGCCGGCGGCAGGATCGACTTGCAGTCGTAGTCCTCCGGAACGAACTTCGCCGGGGCGTCGTCGGTGGGAGTCGGCGTGGGAGTCGAGGTCACCGTCGGCGCCGCGGCGCTCTGGGAGGTCACGGGCGTCGACGAAGCGGTCGCACATCCCGTGAGGGAGAGGAGAACGAGAAAACCTGCGGCTGTGGCAAAATGTCGGCGCGACATCGTGTCCCTTCTGAGCGGGGAGAAACGGTGTCCGTCCAGTATCGCCCGCCGGAGCGCACTCAAATACCGCTCAGCCTGCGAGTTCCTTACGAACCTGCGGTGCGACCTCGGTCGCGAACAGTTCGATCGACTTCATCACGAGGTGCTGGGGAACCCCCGACCAGTCCATCTGCAGGCCGACCCGGTCGTTGTGCAGGTGCCCGTGCGTCGCGATGATCTTGTCGGCGACCTCGTTGGGGCTTCCCGCGAAGATGGCGCCACGGCTGCCCGCGGCATCGTCGAAGGTCGAGCGCGTGGGAGTCGGAAAACCCCGCTCGGCCGAGATGCGCGCCATCGAGTCGATCCAGTACGGGAAGAAGTCGTCCTTCGCCCGCTGGCTGTCGGACCCGACGAAGCCGGGCACGGCAATGGCCGACCGCAGCGTGCCGGCATCGTGTCCGGCCTGCGTCGCCGCCCGCCGGTATAGGTCGAACAGCGGGGCAAACCGCTCCGGCATTCCGCCGATGATGGCGTAGCTGACGGGGAGTCCGAGGGCTCCGGCGCGAGCGGATGACTCGGGGTTTCCGCCCGTCGCGATCCAGATGTCGAGCTTGCCGGGCACGCGCCCGTTCTGCGATGGACGCGGCAGGATCTGGGCGTCGACGAGTGTCGGGCGGAACTTGCCGCTCCACGTCACAAACTCGCTCTCGTTGAGAGTGAGGAGCAGGTTCAGCTTCTCGGTGAAGAGCTCGTCGTAGTCGCCCAGATTCGCACCGAACAGCGGGAACGACTCCGTGAAGGATCCGCGACCCGCGAGAAGCTCCGCCCGGCCGTGGCTCAGCAGGTCGATCGTGGCGAACTGCTGGAAGACCCGCACCGGATCCTCGGTGCTGAGCACCGTCACGGCAGACCCGAGCCGGATGCGGCGGGTGACGGTGGCGGCGGCCGCCAGCACCGTCGCCGGGGCAGAGATCGCGTAGTCGGGGCGGTGGTGCTCTCCGAGGCCGAAGTAGTCGAGGCCCGAGTCATCCGCGAGCTTGATTCTCTCGATGGTGTTAGCGAGCTGCTGCTCCGGAGAGACGTTCTCGCCGGTCGCCGGATCGAGGTGAATATCGCCGAAGGAGTAGATGCCGAATTCCATACCTGTGCATACAACCGGTCGGCTGGGAGTATTCCCCGTGATCCGGATCGCCCTTCGATATTTAGGTAAGGCATGCCATACTTATTTCGATGTCAACACGCAGAAGAAGCCCCAACAGTGGCTCGGGGGCTCTGGCTACCGAGCAGCAGTCCGCGACCGCTCACCGGGTTCTTCTCGTCGCCGATGAATCCGGGATCGACGAGGTCTGTGCACTTCTGGAGGCTCTGCCCCGCAAGACCCGTGGACGCGCGTTCCTCGAGGTTGCCAGTGCCGATGACATCCGCACCGTCGACGCTCCCAGCACCATGAGTGTCTGCTGGCTCACGCGCGACAGCCGTCCCGGTCACGCCGATGGTGAGGTTCTTGACCGCGCCGTGCGCGCCTGGATCAGCGAAATGGTCGTCACCGTGGAGCACGCTCAGAACCTCTCCACCTGGATCGTGGGCGAGGCAGCATCGCTTCCCGGCCTGCGGCGCCTCATCGCCTCCGAGCAGGTCGGCTAACCTCTCCACCGTTCGCCATAGCGACGGTGCGCGCTGCTGTCAGACCGGCCGGGTCGCCGTCGGGCTCTGCGCGATGAGTGCCTCCGTGGCATCCCACAACCGCGCCGCTAGGGCGTCGTCTTTCGCCTGCCGTGACGTCCTTCCGCCCGGGTTGAGACCGTCGAAGTAGCTGCCGTTGGGCGCCCCGACCGGCTCGAGTGAGGCGAGCTGCACGATGGGGGCGGCTCCGGCATCGGGGCTGACCTGCACGGAGGTGCTCAGGGGCAGCAGGGTGCGCAGCACGGGGGAGTCATGGCCGAACGAGGTGCCCACGAATCCGGGGTGGAACGAGTACGACTGGATGCCGGTGCGGTGCGCGAGCTCCCGAGCGAACAGCAGGGTCGCGAGCTTTGCGGACCCGTATTCCGGCCACCCGGCAAGGTAGGGCAGGCTCGTGCGGTTGAGATTGTCCGTGTGCAGTCGGCCCCACCGGTGGGCGACGCTGGACGTGTGGATGACCCGGCCGGCGCTCTCCGTCAGCCGCGGCAGCAACAACGACGTCAGCAGGAACGGGGCGAGGTGATTGTGCTGGATGGTGCGCTCGTTGCCATCGGCAGTGGCGCCACGGCGGGGCACGAGGCCACCCGCGTTGTTCGCGAGCACGTCGATGCGGGGATACCGCTCGAGCAGAGCAGCGGCAAGTTCGCGCACGTCATCGAAGCGGTCGTAGTCCGCGAGGAAGGCAGTGCCGCCGACGGACGAGGCTACATCCCTCGTTCGCTGAGCGTTTCGTCCGACGACGGCAACATCCCACCCCTGTTCGCTCAGTCTCGCGGCTGCAATTGCTCCGATTCCCGAACTGGCTCCCGTGATTACAATCGTGCTCATCGGTAGCCACCCTTCGTGAGACCTGCCTCTAGTTCGTAGCGGTTGGACAGGGGGTTTGCTCCCGCGGCCAGATACAGCGCGATGAAGGCAAGTCCGTACCTGCGCCATTGCTCGCGGTGAACGTCTTCGTGTTCGAGAACTGTATCCGCATGGTTGTCGTGGGTGAGGTAGACGGCGCCGATGGTGGTGCCGCCGCGTCCGAACGCTCGCCGGGGCATTCCGGATGCCACGATCAGCCGGCGAGAGCGGTGGAAGGTTGCCGGCCCACAGATCGCTCCCCACACGAGACCGCAGCCGGTCGCCAACCAAAATCCGGGGCGGGCGACGACGGGACTGAGCAGCAGGCGCCGCGCACCGGGCACGCGCACCACCGACCGCACCGCCTGCTGGGCGTAGCGCTCGCGGCGCCGCGTGGGCGTTGCTGGGAGTGTGCGCAGTACAGGTGTCGCCATACTCCGCAGAATACAGTTGGACCATGGTCACCGGAATGCATCGAATCGCAATGATTTCCATGCATACCTCGCCCGCCGCGCAACCGGGGCGCGGGGATTCCGGCGGAATGAATGTGTCGCTCCTCGAGCTGGCCAAGAGCCTCGCGGCCCGGGGCGTGCAGGTCGACCTGTTGACGCGCGCGGTCGGAGAGCCGGTCACCGTCGAGTTGCACCGCGGTGTCACTCTGCGCAGTCTCGCTGCGGGAGGCGCCGGCGCGCTGCCCAAGAACGGACTGGCGGATGTCACGGACGAGTTCGGCGAAGCCGTTGCCCAGTTGGTCGGGCGGGGCTCACCGCGATACGACCTGCTGCACGCCCACTACTGGCTGAGCGGTCTCGCCACCCTGCCGGTTGCCCTCGAACTCGGACTGCCGTTTGTGCAGAGCTTCCACACGCTCGGGGCGATGAAGAACCGCTCGCTGGCGACCGGTGACACTCCCGAGCAGCCGCGCAGGCTCCACTCCGAGACCTTCCTCTCCCACCAGGCCGACGCGGTCGTGGTGGGGTCGTCGGCGGAGGTGACGTCTCTCATCGACGACGTGCACGCGCCCGCGGACCGGCTCTGGGTGATTCCGCCGGGAGTGGACACCGACCTCTTCTCGCCCACCCGTGCCGTGCGGTCCGCGGAGGTGCGGGCTGGCCTCGGCATCGACGCCGACCGCCCGCTACTCGTCGTGGCCGCCCGCGTGCAACCGCTTAAGGGCCAGGACCTCGCGGTCCGCGCGCTCGCCGAGGTCAAGAACCGACGCGGGTCCGCACCCCTTCTCGTTCTCGCCGGTGAACCCACCCTGGGCGCCGAAGAATACCTGGCGGTGCTGCTGCAGATCGCGAAGGAGCTCGGCGTGCAGGACGACGTGCGTCTCGTCGGAGCGCTCGAGCAGCCCGAGCTTGCCGACCTGTTCGCCGCCGCCGATCTCACCCTCATTCCCTCCCACTCGGAGACGTTCGGCCTCGTCGCCCTCGAGTCGGCGGCCAGCGGCACACCGGTGGTTGGATCGCGCAACACCGGGCTCGTGGAATCCGTCGCGGACGGCGAATCCGGCATTCTCGTTGACAGCCGGGACAGCGAAGAGTGGGGAGCGATCGTCGCCGGGCTGCTCGATGATCCGGCGAGGTTACGGGCGCTCGGGACATCCGCTCGCGCCCATGCCGAAGGCTTCACCTGGGCGACCGCCGCGGCGTCCCTGATGGGGCTCTACTCGAGCCTCGACCGCTAGCGCCCGCCGCGCCGGCCCCGGCTCAGACCTCGGGTCGTCCGTACGTCTCGAGCAGGCGCAGCCAGATCTCGTTCATGGTCGGGTACGCGGGAACCGCGTGCCACAGCCGATCGAGCGGCACCTCGCCGACGATCGCGAACGTGGCGGCCTGCAGCATCTCGCTGACGTCCTGTCCCACGAAGGTGACGCCGAGGATGACCTTGCGCTTCTCGTCCACGATCATGCGCGCCGATCCCTTGTAGCCATCGGCCTGCAGGGATGCCCCGGCGACGTTGCCAAGTTCGTAGTCGATGACGCGGATGTCGTACCCGGCCTTTTCTGCCGCCGCAGCGGTGAGGCCGACGGAGGCCACCTCCGGGTCGCTGAAGGTCACCTGTGGAACCACCTCGTGATCGGCGGTAGCGACATGCTTACCCCACGGGCCGGCGTGCACAGTCTGGCCGAGGGCGCGGGCCGCGATCACGTCGCCGGCGGCGCGGGCCTGGTACTTGCCCTGGTGGGTCAGCAGCGCGCGGTGGTTGACGTCGCCGGTCGCGTAGAGCCAGTCGAAGCCCTTCACCAGCATGGTGTCGTCCACGTCGAGCCAGTCGCCGGGGGTGAGGCCCACGTTTTCGAGCCCGATGTCGAGGGTGCGCGGGGTGCGTCCCGTGGCGACGAGAACCTGTTCGGCGTCGACGCTCACGTCGTCGCTGAGAACGATGTGCACGTCTCCGTCGTCGCCGTCCGGACGGGTGACGGAGGTCGGGGAGACGCCGATCAGCACGGTGGCGCCGAGGGCCCGGAGGGATTCGGTGACCATCTCGCCGGCGAACGGTTCCTGGCCGGCGAGGAGGGAGCTGCGCGCGATGACGGTGACCTTGGTGCCGAAGCTTGCATAGGCCGTGGCCATCTCGACGGCCACGACGCCACCGCCGATGATCGCGAGGCTGGCCGGAACGTTGCGCACGCTCGTCGCGTCGCGGCTCTCCCACGGGTTCACGCCCGCGAGCCCGGGGATGTCTGGCAGAAGTGCCGCCGATCCGGTGCTGACGGCCACCGCGTGGCGGGCCGTGTAGACGGTGTCATCGACGGTCACCTGCTTGACGCCAGTGATTACTCCGTGTCCGCGCACGAGATCGATGCCGGCACCGGTGACCCAGTCGACCTGGCCCGAGTCGTCCCAGTTGTTGGTCACCGTGTTGCGGCGCTCGAGGGTCGCCGCGACATCGAGGTCGCCGGTGACCGCCTGCTTGGCGCCGTTTACGTTCTTGGCCGCGCGCAGCGCAATGCCGCCACGGAGAAGTGCCTTGGATGGCATGCATGCCCAGTAGGAGCAGTCACCACCGACGAGCTCGCTCTCCACCAGGAGCACGCTGATCCCGCCCTGCTTGGCACGGTCGGCGACGTTCTCGCCCACCGCCCCGGCTCCGATGACAATGAGGTCGTATTCGGTGGTCGTCATTGAGCTTCCTCCAGAGTCGCTGGCCGGATGTGCGGCTCTCCCACCCTAAACCGCGCGGCCTACCGTCCGACGAATTTTGCGACGGTGCGGCTGAGGAACGCCTGCAACCCGATGTGCGCGTCCTCGGTGTTCACGAGCCGGGCGAACTCGGGCTGCAGCCGTGCTTCCGCCGCGGCATCCCCGTCCCGCACCGCAATGCGGGCATTGGCCAGCGTCGCCTGCACCGCAAGGGGCGCCTGCGCCGCAATGCGCTGGGCCAGCTCCACGCCCCGGGCATACTGCTCGCCGACGGGCACCACCTCCTGCACCAGGCCGATGCGGAGTGCCTCCGTGGCGTCGAAAGTATCGCCGGTGAGGATCCAGCGCATCGCGTTGCCCCAGCCCACCGCGCGTGGAAAGCGCGTGGTCGCCCCACCGAACGGGAGGATGCCCCGCGTCACCTCCACCTGGCCGAACACAGTGTTCTCAGCGGCCACAGCGATGTCGCTGGCGAGGATGAGCTCGATCCCGAGCGTCAGGCACGTGCCCTGCACGGCCATGACGACCGGTTTGGTGAGCTGGCGCCCGCCGGTCTGCCACGGGTTCATGCCGCCCTCGGCAACGGTGTCGACGCCGTCAGCCCCGATGTGCGGAGCGATGTCCCCGAGATCGAGTCCGGCGCTGAAGTGGTCTCCGTGGGCATACACGAACCCACAGCGCAGGTCGGGGTCCTCGTCGAGCAGCGCGTAGGCGAGCGACAGCTCGGACAGCAGTCGCATATCCGCGGCGTTGCGCTTCTCCGGCCGGTTGAAGCCGATCAGCAGCACGTGTCCATCTCGGTCAACAGTGACTCTCGCGTCCGTCATGGCCCGAGCCTAGGATGACGCCCACTCGCGCGGGAATCCATTGGCGGTTGTCAACAACACCGCGTGCCCGCAAGGGGCAGCCGGGTGGATGACCCGGTGCATAAGCTGAGCGAATGACACGAGACATTTCGCGCGAGATCTGGGCCATCACCGGGGCCTCCGGCCGCATCGGGACGACGCTGCGCGAGGGACTTCTTCCCCTCGTCGCCGGACTCATCCTTATCGACACGGTGGAGCCCGCGGACCTGAAGCTCGGGGAGCGCGCCGTGATCGCCGACCTCGCCGACCCGCACGAGCTGCGACACGCGCTGCAGGGAACGGACGGTGTCATCCACCTCGCCGCCATTCCCGACGAGGCCGACTTCAACGACCTGGTTTCGGTCAACGTGATCGGCACATGGCACCTGCTCGAGGCGGCGCGCACCGCCCAGGTCTCCCGGGTGGTCTACGCGAGCACCGGCCGCACGCTCGGCATGTACGACGCGGGAGACACCGTCTCATCCGACTCGCCGGTGCGTCCTGACGGCCTCTACGCGGTGAGCAAGGTCGCCGGGGAGGCGCTCTGCCAGCTCTATGTCGACAAGTTCGGCTTTACCGCGACGTGCCTGCGGATCGGCGCGTTCAAGTCCCAGCCGGTCGAGGCGCGCGACCTCAGCGTCTGGCTGAGTCCCGCGGACGCAGTGCGGGCATTCATCGCCGCCATGACGCGTGACGGAGACGACTTCGCCGTGCTGCTCGCCTACTCCAACAACGCGCACTCCTGGGCCGATCTCAGCAGCGGCCACGCTCTCGGATACTTTCCCGAGGATGACGCAAGCGCGCTGTTCCACACGGAGCCCGTCGCCGTCGGCAAGCAGGCGGGCGTGATGGCGGAGCCCGCCTTCACGCTCGACCGGCAGCGCCCCTTCTAGCTCGAGCGCTGCCCGCTACTTGCGGGTGAGGGCGCCCAGCAGGCGCAGGATCGTGGGCAGGTCATCGGACGCCTGCTCCTCGGAACCTGGCGCGAATTCCACGAGACCCGCGCCGGCGAGCGTGAAACGATCCTTCACGGCGCGAATCAGGGCCACGAGGTCGACGGCGGACAGCCCGAACGGCTCCGGGTATCCGATACCGCCGATCTCCGCGGGGTCGAGAACGTCCAGGTCGATGTGCAGGTAGACGGATGTCGCGCCGCTGGCGTCGATCGCCGCAACCAGCGACTCCGGGGTGAGGTCGGTGCCGCTCAGGGTGGGGATGCCCGCGGTGCTGAGATACTCGGCCTCCGCGTCATCCACCGCCCGCGTGCCGGCCAGGATGACCCGGTCCGCGCGCAGGGGTGCAGCGGGAACGAGGGCGTCGGGACCATCTCCGAGCAGCGTGCGCAGCACCATGCCGTGGAATGCGCCGGACGGCGAGGATGTGGGGGAGTTGGCATCGGCGTGGGCGTCGAACCAGACGACCGCGACATCCGGATCCCGCAGCGCGTGTTCGACCGCGGCAAGCTCGACACCGCAGTCTCCGCCGATGGTGACGGCGATGTCGTCGAGGGACCGCAGCACCTGCAGCTGACGGTCGCGCACGAGGCGGAGGGAGCTCAGGCGCGAGACCGTCGTTCCCTGTTCGTCGCCGGCCTCCAGGGGCACATCGACGACGACCGTGGAGGACGCGGGGAGGTCATTGCGGATGGCCTGCGCCCCGTCGACCAATCGCATCGCACGAGAAGAACCGGATCCCTGCCATTGCGGGACTACTACAAAGGTGACAGCCACGTATGTCAGTGTGGCACGCGTCGCCTGCGGCGCGGGGAGCGTTCGCTCTGAGCGGTGGTCGGCCGAACCGACCGTCGGCGCGGGGGCGGGGGGAGCCCCGCGGGTGACCGCGGGGCGTCCGGCTACTTGCCGACGGGGGTTGCCGCGGCGATGTTGGCGGTCAGCTGCTCGACTGTCTGGTGGGGGCCATATGCGGGCTGGTCGCGGTCGAGGCGCCAGCTCTCGGAGAGGTCTCCCGCGCTGACGGTGGCGAAGCCGATGGCGTCCTGGAACGTCGTCAGTAGCTCAATCGCCTCCGGGAAGTTGGACGCGGTACCGAGCGCGCGGCGGTCAGGGGTGCCGGCGGGCGTCGCGGTGGAGAGGATCTTGTCGAAGTGAATGTGGTTGAACGCCTTGACGACCTTGGACTGGGGAAGGTGGTCCTGCAGCATGCTCGAGACGGTGGTGGTGCCGTTATCGAGATCCGCGATGTGACCGTCGCGCTCGAAGTAGTAGTTGTTGGTGTCGATCACGATCTTGCCGACGAGGGGCTCGACGGGGATGGACGGAATGGCGCCCAGCGGGACGGTGACGATGACGAAGTCTCCGGCAGCGGCGGCGCCTGCTGCGGTGGCAGCGGTGGCCTTCGGACCCAGCTCCTCGACGAGCTCACTGAGCGTCTCCGGCCCGCGTGAGTTACTGATCACGACGTCGTAGCCGTTCTGGGTGGCAGCCCGTGCGAGTTGGCTGCCAATGTGTCCTGCACCGATAATTCCGATTGTTGTCATGTCAACCGAAACCGCCCGTCCGTGAGAAATCTTCCCGACACTCAGTGGATTCGCGGGTTGGCAGCGCGGGTCCACCGGTCGAGTGCGAGCGGAATCAGTACGTCGGTGGTGAGGGGCGCGAGCGGAATGCCCTCGTGTGAGGCGGGATCGACCCACCGCAGCTCGTCGATTTCGGCGGCCGCCACCGGTACCTGGTCGGTCTCCACGGCGAACACCTCGGCGATCAGATCGTGGCCGTGCTCGTTCGCGGCCTGTGTGTCGAAGCGGCCGAGGTATTCGAATGTGTTGCCGTCGAGGGTCAGCCCCAGTTCCTCGCCGAGCTCCCGCACGAGAGCCGCCAGGGGTGTCTCCTGTGGTTCGATCTTGCCTCCGGCCTGCATGAACATCCCGGTGCCGCGCTTGCGCACGAGAAGCAGCTGCCCGGTGCCGTCAACGATGAGCGCGGCCGCCACCCGGATGACCGGGCGGGCGACCACGTCGTTGGTGGGGCTCTGCTGGTCGATCAGGAACCGATGGCGGCAGTGCCGCCGGACTTCAGCGCCGCGAGGCGGGCTTCGACCTCGGTCTGCTTGTCGATGTTCTCGAGGCTCTCGAACTGCGCGTCGAGGCTGGAGGCCTGGAGCTCCTGCTGGCCGAGCACCTTGGCTTCCTCGCGGCGGATCTTGTCCTCGAAGCGCCCGAGTTCGCTGGTCGGGTCGAGCAGGTCGATGCTCTTCAGTGCGTCGTGCACCTGACTCTGCGCCGCGGCCATCTTGGAGCGCGCGACGAGCTCATTGCGCTTCGCGGTCAGCTCGCCGAGCTTGCCGCGCATGGCGTCGAGGCCCTTCTTCAGCTGGTCGACGACCTGCGTCTGGGAGGCGATGGTGGGCTCGGCGGCCTTGGCCTCTGCCTCGCTCGACATCTGACGGCCGAGGGCCACCTTCGCCAGGTTGTCGAACTTGTCGGCGTCACCCGCGTTGCCGGCCGCCCGCAACTGGTCGGCCTTCGCGCTGGCTGCCAGCGCCTTGCGGCCCCAGTCGGCCGCGTTGTCGACGTCTTCGCGGTAGTCCTGCTCCGTCAGGCGCAGGTTGCCGATCGTCTGGGCGACCGCGCTCTCCGCCTCGGAGATGCTGTTGGTGTAGTCCCGAACCATCTGGTCGAGCATGAGCTGCGGGTCTTCGGCCGAGTCGAGGAGGGCATTGATGTTTGCCTTCGCGAGTTGGGCGATACGACCGAGGATTGACTGCTTTGCCATGCCGCTAGCTTTCCACGAAACCCTGAGTGATAGCCAGCGATTGCGGCCGGATGCCACGAATCGCCGCCACCCCAGACGGTGACGGCGATTGTCGTGCGGGAGTTGCGGTTACTTCAGGGTGATGTTGGACAGGGGGCCGGTCACCAGCAGTGCGTCCCCGGTGTCGTCGCTGGAGACATCCATCGCGGCGGACAGCTGGTACACGCCGGCCGGGGCTGCCGGCAGGTCGTCCCGGAAGCTCTCGGCCGTGTCATCCTCAACCCCACACACCACAGGTGTGAACGTGGTCTTGTAGTCCATCGACTCACCGGGAGCCAGGTCGACCTGCACTCCCAGGGCGATTTCGGGTCCGTTGCTGTGCCAGAGCACGATGCCCTTCTGCGACAGCGTGACGGTGGGCGTTGGGCCGGTCCATCCCTTCACCGTCGCCGTGCCGGTGTTGGTCAGCGTCACGATGCCGGCGACGCTCTTCGCGCCGACGGCGGCGTCGGAGAAGTGGGTGGTGAGCACGAGGCCCGAGTCACTGGGGGCGACCTCGGCGAGGGTTCCGCCGCACAGGTTGATGCGCGACGCCGGTGCGCGCTTCGCGCCGGCGGATGACCCGGTCGGAGCGCCCTCGGCAGTCATCGGTGAGTCCGTCGCCGACACGCTCGAGTCGCTCGCGGTGGACGCGGACCCTCCCGAGTTGCCGAGGTTGCGCACACCGGTGATCCCGGCGACGCCCACGCCCGCGATCGCCAGGGTAAAGACGGAGCCCACACCGATCTGCGCGGGAAGGCGACGCCGGCGGCTGCGACGAATGACGCTCTGCGTGTCAATCGAGCCGGTCGTGGAGTCGGACTCCGCGCGGAACAGGTCATGCAGGTTCGGTTCAGCTGGCATTGCGTACTCCTGTGGTGTCGGTGGTGGTGTGCGAATCGGTGGAAATTTCTTCGTCGAGGGCATCCTCGGACAGCCGCGTGGCCATCTTCGACAGGCCGTCGCTCAGGTACCGCTTGACCGTGCCGGAACTGAGCTCGAGGGTCGCGGCGATGTCGTCGACCTTCATGTCCTCGTAGTAGCGGAGCACGAGGCAGGCGCGTTCGCGGGGCGACAGCTTGCGAAGCTCCTCGTGCAGGTCGAGCGCCAGGTCAGAGCCGTCGGAGGTTGCCGGGGCGATCTCCGTGACGGTCTCGAGGTGAGCGATCTTGCGCCACCTGCTCGTGCGGCGTCCACGGTCGAGGTAGGTGTTGAGGATGGCGCGGCGCACGTATGCCTCGGCGCTGGCAACGGAAAACCCGTTGCGCAGGCGCCCGAACGTCTTGACCAGGGCGTCCTGCACCAGGTCTGCCGCGTCATCCTGGCTCCCCGATACGAAGTAGGCGTACCGGGTGAGCGCGTCGCCACGTTCGGCAACGAGTCGTTCGACGACCTGTTCCCAGCGGGCGTGCGATGCTGCTGTGCTGCTTGACACGGATGTGACCCCTCCTGAAGAGCTTCTAACTACCAAGACGCCCGACGCACTCTAAAGGTTGGGGACGTGTGCGGATGCCGCTATCCGCCGAGCTGCCGTGCCGCCGCCGCACCCGCATCGCGCAGCCAGCGCTCGGTGTCGCCCATCGCGGCGGCCCTGCTGCCGGCAAGGGTGGTGAGCGAGGCAGACCAGACGCCGGGATCGGCGGCGAGCGATCCCGCGATGATGCCGGAACGGACACCGGATGTCGCGGCCAGCGCCAGCACGGACCCCACGACCTTTCCGCCCCTCGACTGCTCATCGAACCTGCCCTCACCGGTCAACACCACGTCGGCGCCGTCCATCGCGCCGGGGAGCCCGGTCAATTCGCTGATGCGCGCGGCTCCTGGCGTCGTCTGCGCTCCCCACAGCGTCGCGAAACCGAATCCCGTGCCGCCGGCCGCGCCGGCTCCGGGCGCCTCGGGGTCACCGCCGAGAATGGCGGCGTACCGGGCGAGGGCATCCTCGAGCATCGCGACCTGCGCCGGAGTCGCTCCCTTTTGGGGACCGAATACGGTGGCCGCACCATGCGGACCGAGCAATGGCGCCGTCACGTCCGTGAGGAGCAACACCCCATCGGGTGGCGCAGGCGCAAGTTCAGCCGTGGTGACGGTGTGGAGCCGCACGAGCGCGGCGCCACCGTCGGGGAGCGCGGCGCCCGAGGCATCCGCAAATGTGACGCCCAGCGCGCTCAGGGCGCCCGCACCACCGTCGGTGGACGCCGAACCGCCGAGCGCGATCACCAGCCGGCGCGGTGTCGTTGCCAGAGCTGCCCGAATCACTTCACCGAGCCCGCGCGTGGAGGCGTTGCCGGGGTCGAGCCGGTGCATCAGGGGCAACCCACTCGACTGTGCGAGTTCGACGACCGCAATGCCTCCCGGCATCTCCAGCCACCGCCCCGGCGTCGGCTCGCCATCGGGCCCGGTGACCTGCCCGGCGCTATGCCAGGTCGCGGCGGGCACCGCCACCTCGATGGCGTCGAGGGTTCCGTCGCCGCCGTCGGCCTGGGGCAGGACCACGACCCGGTCGCCCGGGCGAATCCGCGACCATCCTTCGGCGATCGACCGGGCGACACGGGGTGCCGGCAGCGATCCCTTGAATGAGTCCGGTGCGATAACGACGGTGTTCTCCACGCGCTCAGAATAACGAGAGGGGGGCTTGAGCGACCAGACGAGGCGCAGTAACACTGATGAGGTGAAGCGTATTTTTTACGCCAGCGGCTCCGTGATTACCGGTGACACGTTGGCAGAGGCCATCGTTCGATACGCCGAGGTGCTCTCGCAGAGGGACAGCTCGGACACCATCGATATTCCCATTTCGCTCGACTCCGGTGACGTCGGGCGCGCGCAGTTGCTCATCGGGCCGGCCAGCCAACTGGTCATCGTGCCCGAGGAAGGCACGTTCGTCGAGGTCGAAGACGACCTCACGATTGCGGAGCTCGCGCGGCGCGCGGCGCTGTTGGCGAGTCCTCACCCGCAGCACCAGCAGGGACCGGATGCGCTCATCAGCGACTACGCCAACGACTTCAGCGACGGAACGGACGCCGCTACCTGAAGCGGTGTCCGCTTCGCCGTCGGGCTACAGAAAGGACGGATGTCAGTGGGAAAACTTCTGTACGGCGAATCCAAGCTGGAAATCGAGTTCGATGACCGGGTTCTTGCCCATCTCCATCTCGTCATTTCCGCCAAACTCCGCCGTCACGAAGGTTTCTTCTTCTCCTGGAAAGACGACCCGACCGTGGGTAACGGCCGCAGCAGCATCTGGATCGAAAAGTCGATTCCCCTCTATTTCGTCTTCTCGTCGCCTGTCCGGCACGCCATCAACAAGGACTGGCTGGAGCAGTTGTCCGTGTCAGCGAACCAGACACAGGGGCTGTACCTCATCGATGAACCCGGGCGCACGACACCCCAGCCGAAATCGCACGTCTAGCCCGTGATGCTCACTCGACCGGAGCCGTCTGCAGCACGGTTTCGAGGCGGGCGGATGCCTCGGCGTCGCTGCTGTCCGCGGCCAGCGCCAGCTCGGCGACGAGCACCTGCTGCGCCTTCAGCAGCATCCTCTTCTCGCCGGCGGACACGCCGCCCTGTTGCTCCCGCCGCCAGAGGTCCCGCACCACCTCGGCGACGCGGTACACATCGCCGCTCGCCATTTTCTCGGTGTTCGCCTTGAAACGTCGTGACCAATTGCCCGGCTCTTCGACGATCTCCGCCCGCAACACCCCGAACACCGCCTCGATGCCCGCCTCGTCGATGACGTCACGCATGCCCACGAGCTCGGCGCTCTCGGTCGGCAGACTGATGACCAGATCGCTCGCGTGCACCCGGAGCGTAATGAAGGTCTTCTCGACACCCTTCACCGCACGGTCCTGAACTCTCGTTATGGTGACCGCGCCGTGGTGCGGATACACGAGAGTTTCTCCCACTTCGAAGTTCATTGTCGGGCGCCTTCAATCCATCGAACTGAGCGGACCCGCGCGGGTCGTGCAGCGACGGTATCAGTCACCGCGAATGCGACGACAGGCGTTGTATCCGGAGGCAGCGTCCGACAGAGTGGTAGCGCATTCGCCATCCGAGGAGCCCGCCCGTGTCCGTGTCATCCCCATCCCTGTCCGGCTTCGACGCGCTGGGCGACGAGCGTTTTGTGTCGCTCACCACGTTTCGCAAGACCGGCGAGGCCGTCTCCACGCCCGTCTGGATCGCCCGCGACGGCGACGCCCTCGTCGTGACGACGCCCGAGGAGAGCGGCAAGGTCAAGCGCATCCGCAACGGAGGCCACGTCGAGCTCCGCCCCTGTGGCCGGATGGGAAAGGTCGACGACGGCGCCGTGTCCGTGACTGCCGAGGCAATAATTCTTGCGGATGACCCGAGCCGCGAGCGCATCACGGCGATCATCCGCCGTAAGTATGGGCTCGAGTACCGCATCACGATGTTCATCGAACGCCTGGCGGCGAAGCGGCAGAAACCGCGCGTCATCCTGCGGATTACACAGCCCTGAGCCGGTCTACACAGCCCTGAGCCCCACCACCACGGTGGCGTCCCCCTCGTCCGACGCGACGATGCGGGCAACAAGGCCGCCGCGGGTGAACAGCTCTGCCGCGGAATCCGCCTGGCGATCACTCACCTCAATCAGCAGGTGTCCGCCCGGAGCGAGCCACTCGCACGCATGCGCGGCAATCTCGCGATGCACGTCCAGCCCGTCGAAGCCCCCGTCGAGCGTGACGCGGGCCTCGTGGTCACGTGCCTCCGGCGGCATGAGCGCGATTTCTGCGGTCGGAACGTAGGGGGCGTTCGCGACGAGCACGGTCACGCGGCCCGCAAGGTCCGGCGGAAGGGCGTCGAAGAGATTGCCCAGGACGACCAGTCCACGGTCGCCCACATTGCGACGGGCCACGGCGACCGAGTCGGGGTCGATGTCGGACGCGACGAGTTCAATGTCTCGGTGGCTCGCGGCCAGCACCGCACCGACGGCGCCGGAACCACAACACAGGTCGAGCACGACGCCACCCCGGGTGAGGAGCCCGCCGGCGACGTCCACGAGAAATTCCGTGCGGTGCCGCGGCACAAAAACGCCGGGAGCGACGACCATCCGTGTGCCGCAGAACTCGGCCCAGCCGACGATGTATTCCAGCGGTTCCCCGGCTTCCCGGCGGGCGATCATCGCGTGCAGGTCTTCGTCCGTCGTCGCCTCGGCACGGAGCAGGTCGGCTTCGTCTTCCGCGAAGACGCAGCCGGCGGCGCGCAGACGGGCGATCGCGGTGTCCCGGGAAAGAGGCGTGGCTGGACCGGTCGTGAGAGTGTCCTTCGTGGTGGGTGTGGCGCCATGCTACGCGGATGCGCCGCGAGGGTGCATCGCCGCCGACGAATAGCATGGGTGTCCCCCCACCCCTCACTTCCCGTTCAAAGGCACCATCCGTGCGATCCGCAGCCTCCCGTTCCCGCCGCATTTCCGGTGCCGGTGCGGCCAGCTACCTCGCGATCGTCGTTCTTCTGGTCGTCTACGGCGTCATCCTCGCCCACAGAGCGCTGCCGATCTGGGTCGCCGGCGTCTACATCGTGGCGAGCGTGGTGTGCTTCGTCCTCTACGCGATGGACAAGTCAGCGGCCGTTGCCGGGCGCAGACGCATCAGCGAGAAAACGTTGCACCTGGTCGCGATGGCCGGTGGATGGCCCGGGGCGATCGTCGCTCAACAGACGCTGCGACACAAGACCGTGAAGCGGAGCTTCCGGTGGGTCTTCTGGATCACCGTCGCCGTCAACCTGCTGGTGCTGGTCGCGCTCGGGTGGCCGCTGGTCCCTGTGCCGTAGTCCCGGCGTGGGAATGCCGGCAGGCGTCAGCGCGCGACGTTCGTGCGGTTCGCGGCACGACGCCGTGCCCGGTACAGGCGCCAGCGGGCCGCCGTGCGGTGCACGATGCGCTTGAGGAAGGCGTTGAACCGTCGGGCGGCGGCAAATTCGGTTCCGAGAACGGCGAAGCCGAGGAACACGATGAGCCATCCCGGCCCCGGGAGCGGGATCAGCACCACACCGACCAACACGATGGCAACGCCGATGACGGCGACGATCGCGCGATATACGAAACGGGTGCGGGGGTAGTGCTCGAGACGGGCGCGGGTGGACGATAACCACCGGATCAGCGGATGACGCGGGGTGGAGTCATCCCGAACCTTACGTGCCGCTGCAATCGTCATTTCATGAATCTAGAAGCTGCGGCTGGGAAAGACCACCATGTCCCTCCCGAAACGCCTGGGGCTTGTGTTTTAGACGGACATCAGTTGATGAACAGGGCCCACAACAGGGCGAGGTAGATCAGCACAAAGATCGCGGGCGTGAGCAGGCGCACCACATTGATCCACGGACGTTCGGCGGCGATCCGGCTGCTGAGCGGGCCGGTTCCCGGAACCGTGCTCACCTCGTCGGCGATGGCCAGCGCCTCGTTCGCCGAGGAGACCTGGGCGACGGCGCCGAGAATGCCCGATGCCAGCAGAATTCCGGCGGCCGCGAGCTTGATCGGCACACTCGCGTGTCCGAGCCCCGCCATCAGCAAGGCGACGGAGACGATAAGAAGGAAGGTGGGTGCCAGCTGCGAGACGATCACGTGCTGCCGGGCCTTCGACCAGAGCGACTGCAGTTCGAATTCGGTCATCGGAACCCCCGGGTGTGCGCATTGACGATTACGGTCATCCTCACCCTACGTCCGGCCCGCCCTGCGCCCAAGGGCCACGCCAACCAATCGGGCCCGGTGCCTTGCCCACACCGGCTCGACGATGGAAGCTGGTAGCGACGCCACTTGAGAAGAAGGACGCGTGCGGGCGCATCTCCCGCAGATACCGTGTCCTCCACCGTGGGAGGCAATCAATCGTGGTCGAGTCGGACGCATCACTCAGGGAATTCACGCTGGTGCGGATAGTGGATGCGCCGCCAAAACTAGTCTTCAAGGCGTGGACCAATCCCGCCGACCTGCAGTGGTTCTTCAACGACGGGCTGCCGGCGGACGAGCCGATCGAACTCGAACTGTGGGTGGGCGGCACCTGGCGCCAAAAGATGGTCCTGGACGCCGAGACCGACTACGTCACCGGGGGCGTCTACCTCGAGATTGTTCCGTTCGAGAGGCTGTCGTTCATCTGGGGCGCCGTGGACGGCTGGCCGAAGATCGACCTGCACGACCTGCGGGAGGACATCGTGATCACCCTGACGTTCATGGAGGTGGGGGACGCGACGGAACTGACGCTGACGCTGCGTCTTGCCGAGTACATCTCCGAGGATCGGGTGGGCGAGTGGCTCGCGAGTGGTATCCGCGAGGGCTGGAGCCGCACTCTCGACCGTCTGGTCACGAGCTTCAACCCGGAGCGAGGCACCCGGGCACCTGTTGTGTGTGGGCGGGTGCTCTGCGACACTGGATGCGTTCTTGTCCCCGAGGTTAGGCAATCCGGTGAAGATTCTCGACGGTTTCACGCCGCGTTCCGCGCGCTGACTCTCGTCGACCGCCCCATTCCCGGGCGTTGCAGGTCAGTGCGTCCACTGACTACCCGGGAGACGCATGTCCACCTTCAAGAACTCACCCATTTCCCTCACTGACGTGGGGCTGATCTGGCCCGACGGAGCGGTCGCGCTCGCCGGTGTCACCGGCACCTTCGGTGCGCGCCGCACGGGACTCGTCGGATCCAATGGCGCCGGCAAGTCCACGTTGCTCCGCCTCATCGCCGGGGAGCTTCGCCCCACCTCCGGGCACATCGTGACAACGGGCGAGGTCGCCCATCTTCCCCAGACGCTGACTCTCGGCGTCGCCACGACCGTCGCGGAGCTCCTCGGTATCGCGCCCCAGCTTTCCGCCCTCCGGGCGATCGAATCCGGCGATATTTCCGACGAGCACTTCGCGACAGTCGGAGACGACTGGGACGTGGAGACCCGAGCAGCCGAAATTCTCGGCCCCCTGGGGATGGGCGCCCAGGACCTCGGACGGCGGGTGAACGAGATCTCCGGCGGAGAGTCGATGCTCGTCGCGATCGCCGGGTTGCGATTGCTTCAGGCGCCGATCACCCTTCTCGACGAACCCACCAACAATCTCGATCGTGACGCGCGCGCGAGACTGGGCGAGATCGTCACGTCCTGGCGCGGAACCCTCGTCGTCGTCAGCCACGACACGGCGCTGCTGGAGCTGATGGATGACACGGCGGAGCTTCACGCGTCGCGCCTCACCACCTTCGGGGGACCCTACAGCCGCTGGCGGGAACGCCTCGATCTGGAGCAGTCGGCCGCGCTGAACGGTGCACGGGCGGCACAACAGGTTGTCGCGACGGAGAAACGACAGCGCATCGAAGCGGAGACGAAACTGGCCCACCGGGCCCGGTCTGCACAGACCAGTTTCGAGAACAAACGGGGAGCGAAGATCCTCATGAACCAGCGCAAGTCCGACGCGCAGGTATCCGCAGGCAAGCTCCGAACCGAGGGGGACGGCAAGGTGCAGTCGGCGCAGGCCGCACTGGATGCAGCAGAGTCCCGCGTGCGCGACGACGAGAGCATCCACGTAGATCTTCCGGATCCGGATGTCCCGTCCGGCCGGCGCATCGCGGAACTGCGGGGCACCAACCGCACCGTCGTCGTGCAGGGGCCCGAACGCGTGGCCCTGATCGGCGCCAACGGCGTGGGAAAGACCAGCCTGCTGGACACGCTACTCGGCGTATCGACCCGGGACGGCGGCACCGACCCGGACGAGGATCGGGCGGACGGCGAGCTCTTCACCGACCGGGTCGGCTACCTTCCGCAGCGCCTCGACGGGCTCGACGACAACGCCAGCGTGCTCGATAACGTGCGGGCCCTTGCGCCACTCGTGTCGACGGGGGCAATCCGGAATCGTCTGGCGCGTTTTCGTCTGCGCGGCGCCACCGTCGACCGTCCCGTCGGCTCGCTGTCGGGCGGGGAACGATTCCGGGTGGCACTCGCGCGGCTGCTGCTCGCCGAACCGCCGCCGCAGCTGCTGGTGCTCGACGAGCCGACGAACAACCTCGACCTGGCGAGCGTGGACCAACTGGTCAGCGCCCTTGCGCGTTACCGCGGGGCGGTGATCGTGGTGAGCCACGATGATGGGTTTCTCGCGCGTCTCGGCCTAACCCTGACCATCGAGCTGGCCGCCGGGGGTGTGATCACCGAGCTGTGAGCGCAGACGGTGGGCGGCCCTGCGCGGAGCGAGCTTTGCGTCCAGGGCCGCCTCGTCCGGCACAAACCAGATGTGGTTACCCCGGTTGGACTCCCAGACGAAGTCGCGGAACGCGTCCGATTCCCGTTCCCACGCGGTGACGTCTCCGATGACGGCCAGCCTCAGGTGATAGTTCACGACCTTCTGTGTGAGGTCGCCGGCGAAGAGTGTGCTCAGCCGGAAGAACGCGGGATCGAGGCGCTCGACGGGCACAGCGATGACGTCGGCGTGGGTCATCCACGCGTTCCCAATGAGGTCTGATGTGTCGTTGGACGTCGCGATCAGCGGTCAACCGGGATCGATAAAGAGAACGACGGTGCCGTCCCTGTCGTCTGTGCGCATGACAGAGACCGTAGGCGATGTGGGGTGCGTGTGGTCGATTGTTACGCGCACCGGGTTCGGGCGGACAATGGGCGGGTGAGTGATGCCGGTGAGTTCGTTGACGCCGCGCTGCAACGGGAGGGCGACTGGTATCGCGCCGATGACGCACGGGAACGCCTGGCGAGCAGCCTGAGCTTCTATGGGGCGTCGACCGGCGCCGTTCGCGGGGCGATCCGAGACATGGAGCGGCGGTATCCGGCGCTCGGCCACGACGAGATCACCGCGCTCAGCTCGGAACTGTGGTCGCTTCCGGTGTTCGAGCGACGGCAGGCGGCGGTAGTGCTGCTGCAGTCGGGACTCGGGATGCTGCGGGTATCCGACCTGACCCGGATGGAAGGGTTTGTGCGCGGCGCTGGCCTGCGCGACCTGGTCGACCCGCTTGCGACCGATGTGATCGGCCCCTTGATCGATGGGCTCGATCGCGCGGCTCAGACGAAGGCCAGGGTCGTGCTCGACCGCTGGGTGCACGATCCGGACGTCTGGCTGTCGCGTGCCGCGCTGCTGTCGCCGTTGCGCGCGTTGAAGGCGGGCCGGGGAGACTGGGACTGGTTCGCCCGTCACGCGAAGGCGCTGCGGGACGGCCCCATGGGTGGCGCCGATGACCGCGTGATCGTGGGGGAGGCGATCGATGCCGTGGAGGCGGAGGTCGCGCGGAGTCGCCCCGACCTCACGGTGGCGGGCGGCTGACGGTCTCCGACACACCCAGGCCGCTCACCTGCGAAGGGTGAAGAACACGTGCGCGGCCGGGATCACAATCGTTGTCTCTCCCGGAAGCAGGTAGTCATGACGTCGTTCACGTACGGTCCCGTGGAATTTCTTCTCATCGCGTTCAACGATGACCGCCCATCACCGGAAGTGACGGGTGCCATCACCGAACTCATCGAATCGGAGACCATTCGGCTGCTCGACCTCGTGGTAGTCAGCCGGTCTGAGACGGGGGGAGATCAGTGCCGTCGATGTCGAGGACGTCAGCGACGAGTACGGGTTCGGAACCGTAGAACTCGAGGCGAGTGGGCTGGCGTCGGACAACGACATTCATGAACTGGCGGAGGAATTGCCCCTGGGCACCGCGGCGGCGCTGCTCGTGGTCGAGTTGTTGTGGGCGAAGAACCTGGCCAACCGCATTGCCGATGCCGGCGGGTTTGTCGTGCACACCGACCGGATTCCGGCACCCCTGGTCAACGCGGTCCTGACCGAACTGAGCCGCTGAGAGTAGCGAGCATAGGAGGAATCATGCCCCTGTTTAGACGTTTCGGGCGGCCCGGTCTTCTCGGCCTCGCGGCACGCACCGCTGTCGTCGCCGGGACCGCGACCGCAGTGACCGGCGGTATGCGGCGCCACCAGCAGGCCCGGGCCACGGAGGAGTGGCAGAGCGAGCAGTACGAGTCCGAGCAGGCCGCGGCAAACCTCCCGCCGGAGGCTCCGGGTGTGGACCTGGTGGCGGAACTGCAGAAGCTCGAGGCGCTGCGTCAGCAGGGCGTATTGAGCGACGAGGAGTTTGCGTCGGCGAAGGCGAAGTTGCTCGCGTGAATCGGGGCGCTCCCGCCCGGGGCATCCGCTGTCCTCGTCCCTATTCGGTGTTCTCGACCAGCGCTGCCAACTGGGCGGTGACGGCGTCCCATCCCTCGTAGAAGCCGAGTTCTTCGTGAAGCTCGCGCACGGCGCTCGTGGGGTGCAGCGCGGTTGCGACGTACTCGGTACCGAGGGAATGATCCGTCAGCGTGAAGACCGCGGTGATAAACGGGTCGGCGGCCGGGCGGAAACCCGCGACGAGCGCGGTCGTGAAAATGATGCGCTCGCCGGGGTCGACGGCGAGAAAGCATCCCGTCATGTGCGGAACGAAGTCGGAGCCGTCCTCGCTCATCAGCGTCTGGAAGGCGCCGCCGGGTCGCAGGTCCATCGCCGCGACCCTGCACACGGCGGGCGCCGGAATCCACCACTGTTCGAAGGTCTCTGGCGTGGTCCACGCAGTCCACACGGCGTTGCGGGGAGCGTGGATGACCCGGGAGATGCTCAGGTCGAGTGCTGGGTCGATTCGGTCGGTCATGTCGCGTCGTCCTTGTCGCGTCGAGGTTGCCGGGCGGGCAGATGCCCTCTCCCACTGTTGCGGATGAGGAGCCCGAATGACACTGGTGGAGACGGATTTCGGTGGCATGGAAGGGGATGCGTGGTCATGGCGGGGGATGCTCCGGTGGTCTTCACGGACCGTGTCGACGCCGGTCGGAGGCTCGCAGCGCGGCTGGATCGCTTTCGTCACACGGATGCCGTGGTGGTCGGAATTCCCCGGGGTGGCGTTCCGGTGGCGTTCGAAATCGCCGCGGCACTGGGGCTGGAACTCGGGGTGGTCGTCGTGCGCAAGCTTGGGGTGCCCTTTCAGGAAGAGCTCGCGATGGGGGCCGTGGCCGAGGGTGGGGTCGTCGTGCTCGACCAGTCGCTCGTGAACTACTCCGGGCTCACTCCCGCCGGGATCGCAGCCCTTCGGGAGCGGGAGCGGACGGAAGTGGATGACCGTGCCGCCCTGTTACACGGACGGGCACGCCTCGACCTGGCCGGCCGCGTTGTCATCGCCGTTGACGACGGAATCGCGACGGGTGCGACGGCACGAGCCGCATGCCTCGCCGTCCGCGCGGGTGGTGCCGCCCGCATCGTGATGGCGGCGCCGGTCGCTCCCGCGGGATTCCGGATGGATGAGGCCGACGACGTGGTGTGCGTGGCCATGCCCGACCGCTTTTTTGCGGTGGGCAGTCACTACACCGACTTCGCGGCGACGACGACGGACGAGGTGGTGTCGTTGCTCGCCCGCGTGCATCGGTAGTCGGCGGTCGCGCAACGCAGCGTCAGCGGGCCCGGGGCCGCCGGATGAAGATCCTGCGTACGGTGCGGAGGATGCCGAGGAACCCGAGGAAACCGATGAACGCCCCGAGAAGGTCGAACAGGTGCAGCCCGGGAGCCAGCAGGGGTCCGCTGGACGAGACAATCAACACGATGGCGATGACGACCGCCGTGATCGACACCAGTACGCCGAGCACTTCGGAGACGAGCACCCCGACGAACCACTGGTCAGCGGGGTCGGCAAGCGAGCGGACCCGCACGTTCAGCGTCCCGCGTTCGAGCTGGGAGCCGAGCGACTCGATCCGACGCGGGAGCTTGCGCGCGTAAGCAGAGACCACGGCCGCCTGGGCCTGAGCGGATATCGCGAGCCGCTTCACATTGAGCATCCGCCGGGTCAACGCCGGAATGTGGGAGAGCGCGCGCTCGGCCATATCGAAGTCGGGCACGAGAACCTTGAGACACCCCTCCAGGGTCGCAAAGCTGCGGAAGGCGGAGGACAGCGTGGCGGGCAGTGCGATGTGGTGCTGCCGGATGACATCGAGCATGAGGGTGAAGATGGAGCTGCTGCCGCTCGGACGGTGCTGCACAGTGGTCAGCACGACACCGATGTCGTGGCGAAACGCGTCGACGTCCGCATCATCCGGAACCTGGACGATCAGAAGGAGCGCGTCGGTTGCGGCGATGTCGTCCTCGGCAGAGGCGGCGAGAAGCAAGGTGGCCAGGTTCTGGCGCTGGCTTCTTTCGAGGATGCCGACCGCACCGAAGTCGATGAGCCCGAGATTGCCATCGGGCTTCAGGATTACGTTTCCCGGGTGAAGGTCGGCGTGAAAAACCCCGTACACGAGAATCTGCTCGAGCACTGCGTTCATGAGTCCCACCGCGAGCGCGTCACGTTCCTCCGACGAGAGCGCCGCCAGTCGGTCGGTCGCCGCGCTGAGCGGCACACCCTCGACGATGTCCATCGTGATCATGCGCCGCGTGCTGGCGTCCGGGTAGAGCGTGGGCACTGTGATCGTGATGTCGTCGGAGTGGCGGTGACCGTCGATCAATCGCATCGTCGACCGGAGCATCTCCGTGTTGTTGTATTCGACGCGATAGTCCAACTCGTCGAGCAGAGTCGTCGTAAACCCGCGCGCGATCGACTCCGCGTGAAGGTCCCGCGCCTGCAGGGAGTGCCGCTCCGCTCGCTCGGCCAGGCGCACGATGATGTCAACGTCGGCTTCGACCTGCGCCCGCGCGGTGGGCCGCTGCACCTTGACCACCACGGGTGTTCCGTCCACCAGAACCGCCGTGTGGACCTGGGCAACGGATGCCGCGGCGAGGGGAGTCTCGGTGATGGAACCGAATACCTCGGCCACCGGTCGGCCGAGCTCCGCTTCGATCGTGGACAAAATGGTCTCCCACGGCAGCGTCGTCGCGGCCGACTGCAGGGATCCGAGGGCGCTGAGATACGGCTCGGGAATCAGGTCGCGCCGTGTGGACAGCACCTGGCCCAGCTTGACGAACGTGACGCCCGATTCGTTGATGGTGTCGACGATGGCCGCCGCCCGCTCCTCTGACGTCGCGTGCCCACCGTTGGCGTGCGTGCGCCCGTGGAAGACCCACCCGACACCGCGACGGGACGCAATGGCCAGAATCTGCGCATACCGGCGGGTGCGCTTGCGCTGGCGGAGAGCTGCGCGAATTTCGGTGATGGGATTGCGGAGGGATGCCGTTGGCCAGACGAGCTCGAGAGCGACGAGTATTCCGACCCCGATCGCGAACACCCACGCGACGGACAGAACGACGACGACGGTCGCGATGAGTGCGGAACTCTGCAGCGCTCCACTGGCAGAGACGATCCCGCTCTGCTTCGCGACCCAGAATCCGAATGGCAGCCCACAGACGAACACGAGCACGCCGACCACGATGCTGCGGGGCCAGCCGACCGGCGTATCGAGGATCCTGCGGCTTGCGTACCCGACGAGGACCGCCGAGATCACACCGAGAACAACGATGAGGACATCGGCAAGCATGGTGAGATCCCCTCGGTAGTCGGCAGTGGCTCTACCCTAGGACGCTCCGGCGCTGTCTAGAACGACACAATGCCCCGGATGCGGTGGCCGACGGCGATCGACTCACCGGACACGGCTGCTCGCGGGGACGTGAGAAACGTCACGAGGTCCGCGATCTGTTCGGGCGTGGACTCGCCGGGGCGACCGTGCTCGATCGTGCTGCTGGGCGTCGGGGTCACCGTTCCGGGATTGACCGTGTTCACCGCGACGCCGGTGCCGGCGAGGTCGTCGGCCAGATTCTTCGCGGCGATGATGAGGGCTGCATTGCGGATCGAGCCGGTGATATTTCCCGTCGTCAACGCGTTTTGACCGCTGACGCCGACGATGCGGCCGAATCCCGATGCGCGCATGTGCGGGATGACCGCGTTCGCGAGTCGGAGGAAGGTCATCGACTTTGCCTCGAACGCATCCGCCACCTGGGCCGGGTCGGCATTGCGGGACTGATCGAGCGTGCGGGCGCTCGGGGCGGCGGTTACGACGAGCCCATCGAGACGCCCGTGCTGGTCGAGCACGGTGGCGATGGCGGCGTCGATGGACGCGGAATCGGAGGCGTCCACCACCACGTCTGCACTGCCGCCTCGCGCTGCCGTAACCACGACAGCGCCTTCCTGCCGGAGCTGAGCGGCGACGGCACGCCCGATGAGTCCCGTTCCACCGACGACCAACACCACGCGATTCTTCAGATCCAGATCCATACGCCCACCGTAGATGCCTGAAGCGATCTTCGGGCGCCGGGCAGGTCGGGTGTGACACCGACACGGTCCGCCGGGAAGGTAAGGAAGAGGCCTCAGTCGTCGACCGAGGGGTCGGCCGCGCGTCGCGCCCGCTTCATCGCCTCCGCGTGCTTGGTCTTCCCCTCGGCGATGGCCTCGTCGTCGCCCCGGATGATGACGCCGATTTCCGTGGCGCGACCCGTGACCGCCTGGATCACATCGGCGGCGGAGGGGTCGAAGTCCCTTTTCTCGTCCCCGGTGCCTGCATTCTCGTAGACGTGCAGTTCACGCGCTTCGGAGGGCTGGAACGGGTGCCGCGCGTGTTCGACGCACAGTCTCGCAACTTCCTGGGCGTGGGCGTGCATCACCGAGTGTGCCGCGTGCGGGATTTCCCACAGGCGCGACGACGGGATGAGACGGCCAGCCCGCTCGACCCAGGCCCTCGGCGCGACGGCGTCATATTCGCCGCGGATGATGAGGGTGTCCGCCGCGATGTGGGGCATTGCCCGTTCGATCGGGAACCGCATCATCTTCGGAAGGATTCGTGAGAACCACTTGACCCCACAGAACAGGTACGCGCTCACGGCGAGAAACTTCACCCGTCCCGGTTCGTGCACGGCCGCCTGAAGGAACCGGATTGCCTGCAGCCCAATGCGCCGCTCGTCGGGGTTGATGACGGGACCGATCAAAACAACAGTCGACAGCTCGGGCCTGCGCGCCGCCAGGTCGACGACGACCTGCGTGCCCATCGAGTGGCCGACGAGCACCGGGTCGTCGAGCCCGAGCGTGTCGATGACCCGACCGACGAGGTCCGCATAGTGGCGAATCGTCATGGCGGAGTCGGGATGGGGTACTCCGCCGAACCCGGGAAGATCGAGCGCGTGCACGGGCCCGAACTCGTTCAGGTTGGGAGCGAGACGCTCGAAGTAGTTGGAGGAGACCCCGATGCCGGGAACGAGGATGAACGGCCGGGTGCCGGTGGTGCCGATCGTGCTGATGCGGACAAATACCGCGCCATCGTCCGAGTACACGCGCGAGACCGTGACATCCGTATCCTTCGTTCGAACGGTGCGGGCCATGCGTGATTACCTCCTGGACTGACCATAAAGTGTTTCACACGGCGCTGGCCGGGCCGTCAGCGCGGGGACAGCACGCAGAAGTCGTTGCCCTCGGTATCCCGAAGAACCTTCCACGGCACATCGCCCTGGCCGACGTCCGCCGGGGCACCGCCGAGCGACTGCAGGCGCGCGACCTCGGCGGCCTGATCGTCACCGGGGTAGGGCGCCACGTCGAGGTGAATGCGGGAGACCGCGGAGGCGGGGACGTCGCCGCGACGGAACTCCAGGAACGGACCAACACCCGCGGATGACCGGAGCCGGACGAGATCGTCGGTGGCGTGCAGCACGGTCCAGTCCATGGCCCCACCCCAGAACCGGGCCATCTCCCGCGGGTCCGCCGAGGCAACCACCACGACGGCAATCGGTCCCGTTTCCTCGTCGACCGCCAGCGGCTCCAACACCCGGAAGACGTTGCCCTCCGGGTCGGCGAAGGCCGTGCTGGCGACGCCATCGGCCGATGGGGCGGATGTCGCGCCGAGGCCTGTCAGGTGGGTGATCAGTTCCTCGCGATGATCGGCAGACGCGGTGGCAAGTTCGAGGTACACCCGGTAGTGAACAGTTTCCGGATCGGGGACGGTGACGAGGTCAATGCAGACGGCGGTCGGATCCGGCCACGAGAAGCCGATGGGTTCGAGATTCGTGACGCCGGGACCCTCGCTGGAGATGCCCCAGCCAAGAGCGTTCGCCCAGAAGTGACCGAGCTCCGCGTCATCCCGAGCCTTAATATTCACCTGAACGAGTCGCAGCGCCATGTCGCAACACTATTCATGGGGAGACCGATTGTGGGTAACGATGTGTCGGCGCCACCGGCTTTCTCGGTGTGGCTGTCGCTGGTCAGCGGGAGACGGCCGATGCTCGCTCGATGAACGACGTGAGCGTGCGGCTTGTTGCACCCAGCTGCTGAGCCTTCGCCTCCATCTCGTCCCGGATGGTCGCCATGCGGGTTACGACGTTCGAGCAGTCGTCGCGAAGAGGGTCGGTCGTGTTGCAGGAGAGGACTTCGCCGACCAGCGATGTCGGAAACCCGAGGTCAAGCAAGGTTCGGATGGTCCGGACGGTGTCGACGGTCGCCTCTGAGTACTCCCGATACCCGTTCGGCTGCCGCGTTGTCGCGATGAGCCCGAGCTCTTCGTAGTACCGAAGGGAGCGGGGACTGGTCTTCGTCTCCCGGCTGAGCTGACCGATGCGCATGCGTTGTTCCTTCCCGCTTGACCTTAACACTGATGTCACACTTTATCGTGATGGAGACGCGGCGAACAGCGCTGCGGAACGGAGCATCATGAACATCTTCATCGTCGGCGGAACGGGCTACCTCGGCTCGGTGGTTATCGAAAAGCTGATCGGTGCCGGGCACACTGTCTCCGCGTTGACGCGCTCGGAAGCGAGTGCGGCCCGTGTCCGGGAGAACGGGGCGGAGCCGGTGCCCGGATCGTTGGCGGACACCGAGATTCTCGCCGCATCGGCCCGTGACGCGGATGCCGTCGTTTACGCCGCGTCGGACTACGCGTCGACGGAGGAATCCGTGCGCGAGGAGCTTGCCGCCGTGCAGGCGCTCGTGGACGGAGCGGGCGAGGCAGGTGCCGGAACACCGGTTATCTATACCTCCACCGGACTTGTGTACGGCGCCAACGCCACGGACACCGACGAGGACGCGGTCTTGCCGGATGTCAGCGCCCAGCCCGTAAAGGTCGCTGCGGAACGCATCGTGCTCGGCGCGGCGGGGGTCACCGGCATGAGCGTTCGCGCCGGGCTGATCTTCGGGCGAGGCGGCACGGTGCTGCTGACCAGCCTCATTGCCGGCGCGCGGGCTCACGGCGCGGCGGCGTACATCGACGAGGGTGCGAACTCCTGGGCGCCGATTCACGTCGACGACCTTGCCGACCTGTACGTTCGTGCGCTCGAGCGGCCCGTCGCCGGCGCGTACAACGCGGTCGGAGATGTGCCGTTCACGTTCAAGGAACTCGCGGAGGCAATCGGAGACCTGACCGGTGCGCCGGCAGTGTCGATCCCGTTTGCCGTGGCCGAGCAAAGCATGGGCTCCGCCGTGACGACGCTGACGTCCACCAGTTCCCTCAGCGCGGCGAAGGCCCGCAGCACTTTCGGGTGGACGCCGGCCGCGGGCTCGCTGACCGATGATGTTCGATACGGGTCATACGCGAGCTCGGGAACATCCGCTTCCTAGTCCGCGAGGGACGACGTGCCGATGAAGCTGGAACTGTTGGTGCCCCCAGGCAGATTCGAACTGCCGCCCCTGCCTCCGGAGGGCAGTGCTCTATCCCCTGAGCTATGGGGGCCCAGTGCGTAGCTAGATTAGCAGTATGAGCATGGACGCCACTCTCCGCGATCGACTCCGGGCATTGCGAGTCTTCGGCGGTGAGCTTCCGAGATTCGATACGGATGCCACGCCCGCCGCACCCCTTCCACTGCTGGTTGACTGGCTGAACGAGGCGCTCGACGCCGGGGTATCCCAGCCGCACGCGATGTCACTTGCCACCACGGGCGCCGATGGAATCCCCGACAATCGCACCCTGCTGCTGAAGGATGTCGACGCCGAGGCCGTCTGGTTCGCATCGCTGTCGTCCGGTCCCAAGGGTCGGGAAATCGCGGCGAACCCGCACGCCGCGCTCCTGCTGTACTGGCGCGAGCAGGGTCGACAGGTTCGGATCGTGGGTCGCGTGGAAGAGGGGCCCCGCGAGGTCAGCGAAGCCGACTTCCTCGCGCGCAGCCCCAACGCCCGGGCGTCCGCGATCGCGGGGGAGCAGAGCGAGCCGGTCGTGGACCGCGACGCCCGCGTTGAGGCCGCGCGCGAGAAGATTGCGGCGGAACCCGAGTACGTTCCGGCCGAGTGGGTCGCCTACCGAGTCATCCCGGACAGCGTCGAATTCTGGCAGGCAGAGCGCGAACGCGACCAGGTGCGGCTGCGGTACCTGCGCGACGCGGCGACCGGCGGCTGGTCGCGCGACATCCTCTGGCCGTAGCGTCAGGCCGCGATGTCGGCGGCGGCCTCCGCGTGCTCGACCAGCGCCCTGAACGCACGGTCGTGGTAGATCAGCGGCTCCTTGCCGGGGGAGTGCCGGATGGAGGAGACGGCGAGCACGACGATGGTGTGGTCGCCGGTCGGGATCTCCGCAGAAATCGTGCAGTCGAGCCAGGTGACCGATTCCTCGATGAAGATCGCTCCGGCATCGGTCGTGTGGGTCGACACTCCCTCGAAGCGATCGCGGTTGCGCGAGGCGAGCTGGATGCAGACGTCCTCGTGATCGCGTCCGAGAACTGAGACGCCGATGCGTGCCGCGGTGCGCAGGAGCGGCCAGGTCGCGGAGGTGTCCTGCACCGAGAAGAGCACGAGCGGCGGGTCGAACGAGACGCCGACGGTGAAGGATGTCGCGACCAGCCCGGTCGGTACCCCGTCGACCATCGCGGTCAGTGCGGCGACGCCCGAGGGGAATCCGGCGAACGCGGTCTCGACGGCTGCGGTGTCGTGGACGGATACGTTCTGCATGCGGCGCGATTTCCGATCGGGAGTATGTAAATAGTGTGTGACATTCCCGCACGGCGGCGGGGGTCGAACCGACGGTGATGTGGCGGCCGGGTCATCCATCACTCTTGTCGAATTGCTGATCGTGAGCGGAATTTATGACGAATAATGAACCGCCCGGTGTACGCACCCGGTCGACACCGCGATAGCACACCGGCGGCGGCCCGTACCGTCGCCAGCGTGAGCGCCCGCGGTCTGACATCATCGGGAACATGCAGCGAAACGTCTCAGCGCACCTCGAGCTCGACATCCGTGGCAACACCAATATGGTGTTCAGTCTCAGCGCCGCGCTGGGGGCGAATATCGCGTCCGAAAACCTGGACTTCATCCTCGACGGGGTGAAGCTCGACTCACGCGAACTGCACGACATCCACGGCACGCGTCTGCACCACTTCGTCAGCGGCGCCGGACGCATGATCGTGGATTACAACGCGCAGATCGACGGGCGCGCGGAACCCGTCCCCACGGACGAGATCGACCTCATCACCTACTTACGACCGAGTCGCTACTGCCAGTCCGACAGCCTCGCACCGACCGCACGCTCCGAGTTCTGGGGTCTGACCGGCCACGTTCTCGTGCGCGCGATTGTCGACTGGGTGTTCAACCGTCTGCGCTACACCTCCGGCTCCAGCCTTCCGACCGACGGCGCCACCCGCACTCTGCTCAACCGCGAGGGCGTCTGCCGCGACTTCGCGCACGTCACGATCGCCATGCTGCGCGCCATGGAGGTGCCCGCCCGCATGGTCGCCGTGTACGCACCGGGGCTGTCGCCGATGGACTTTCACGCGGTCGTCGAGGCCTGGGTCGACGGCGAATGGTGGGTAGTGGATGCCACGCGCCTGGCGCCACGACAGAGCCTGCTGCGCATCTCCACCGGCCGGGACGCAGCCGACACCGCGTGGCTCACGAGCAACTGGACCGACCTCGCCGTGATGTCGATGCTGGTGACCGTGGCGGCTGACAGCCTTCCCTACGACGACGGCTACGAACTGGTGCAGCTGGGCTGACCCGCCCGCAGCACCGGCCGCTCTGGCCCCTCCGGTAGAATCTTGCCCTGTGAATCCCGCCGAACTCTCCGCCACCCTGCTCGCCATCGTCACGGGAGTGCTGGAGCGCCGCGGGTCATCCGAAAAGCCGACGATTGCCGACGTCCCCCTCGAGCGGCCGCGCAACCGTGATCACGGTGACTGGACGTCCAATATCGCGATGAAGCTCGCCAAGCCCGTGGGTGCGAACCCTCGGGAGCTCGCGGGCGAGATCGCGGAGGAACTCGGTAAGGCCGAGGGTGTGGCATCCGTCGATGTTGCCGGTCCCGGCTTCATCAACATCACGCTGGATGCCGCCGCAGCTGGGGCGATCGCGAAGACCATCGTCGACGCCGGGCCCGAGTACGGCAGGGGCGACCTCTACGAGGGCGTCACCATCAACCTCGAGTTTGTGTCGGCCAACCCCACCGGTCCGATTCACATCGGCGGAACCCGCTGGGCGGCCGTCGGTGACAGCCTCGCGCGGATCTTCTCTGCCGAGGGCGGCATCGTCACCCGTGAGTACTACTTCAACGACCACGGTGCACAGATCGACAGGTTTGCGCGCAGCCTGCTTGCCAGCTACCTCGGTGAGCCCGCTCCCGAAGACGGCTACGGCGGGGTGTACATCTCCGATATCGCCGCGCGCGTGATCAACGACTACCCCGGAGACCTGTCCACCATCCCCACACGGGAAGAGGTGCAGGAGGTCTTCCGCTCGGTGGGCGTCGAGCTCATGTTCGGTGACATCCGGGCGAGCCTGCACGAGTTCGGTGTCGACTTCGATGTCTACTTCCACGAGAACGAGCTGCACGAGTCTGGTGCCGTCGACCGCGCCGTAGCCCGCCTGCGCGAGCTCGGCCACATCTACGAGGCCGATGGTGCCACGTGGCTGCGCACCACCTCCTTCGGCGATGACAAAGACCGCGTCGTCATCAAGAGCGACGGGGAGGCCGCCTACATCTCGGGCGACCTTGCCTACTACCTCAACAAACGTGAGCGCGGGTTCGAGCGCAACATCATTTTGCTTGGTGCCGACCACCACGGGTACGTGCAGCGCCTCATGGCGATGACCGCCGCGTTCGGCGATACGCCGTACGTCAACCTCGAGATCATCATCGGGCAGCTCGTCAACCTGGTGCGCGACGGAGAACCGCTGCGCATGAGCAAGCGCGCCGGCACGGTCGTCACGATGGAGGACCTCGTCGAGGTCGTCGGCGTCGACGCCGCCCGCTACTCGCTCGTGCGCTCCTCCACCGACACGCAGGTGGACATTGACCTCGACGTGCTGACCAAGCGCACCAACGACAACCCCGTCTTCTACGTGCAGTACGCACACGCCCGCACCAGCGCGGTCGCGCGCAACGCCGCGGCATCCGGTGTCGACCGCTCGGTGTTCGACGCGAGCCTGCTCACGCACGAGACGGAGAGCATCTTGCTCGGATCGCTCGCCGAGTTCCCCCGCATCGTGCGCCAGGCCGCGGAGCTGCGCGAGCCCCACCGGATCGCGCGCTACGCGGAAGAGCTCGCCGGGTACTACCACCGCTGGTACGACGCGTGCCGCGTGACCCCGCTCGGCGAAGAAGAGGTCACCGACGTGCACCGCACCCGCCTGTGGCTCAACGACGCCACCGGAACCGTGCTGCGCAACGGCCTTGCCCTGCTCGGAGTCGGCGCCCCCGAGCGGATGTAGTCGTGAGCGACGACCCGGCTTCCCGCGACACCGATCCCCGAGACACGGATCCCCGCGACACGGCTGTGATCCCCGGCACCGAGGTGACCCGGGAAATCCCGCCGGTAGAGCAGGGCGACACCCAGGTGCTCGAGCCGCTGGCGGGCGAACCGGTCGTCCCTCCGAAGAAACGTCGGCGCAGGGTCATCCTGCTCGCCTGGATTATTGGCGTCGTTGTCGTACTCGTCGCCGGATTCTTTATCGCCGAGCAGGTTGTGCGCTCCTATGCCACCGGGTACGTGCGCGACCAGATCGTGAAAACGCTGAGTCTGTCGGCGGATGACACGGTCGGCGTCGATCTCGGCGGCGGGCTGCTGATCCCACAGCTGATCGCCCGCAACCTCGACACCGTGCGCATCGCCGTGCCCGACCTGACCGTCGGATCGATCAACGGCAGCGCCAGCGTCGTGGCGCACGATATCCCGCTGGACCAGGATCAGCCGGTGAAGGAACTCGCCCTGCGTTTCAGCGTCGACGAGGAGGGTCTCAACTCCCTGCTGGCGACGGCGGCAGGAACCGATGTGCCGGTGACCGCGACTCTCGGTGACGGGCAAGTAACGGCGACCGCGGAGATCAGTGTGTTCGCCCTCAAGTTCCCGATCGCCGTGAGCTTCACCCCGGGAGCCACGAACGGCGAGCTGGTGCTGACGCCGTCATCGATCACCCTCAACGGTGCGAAGACAACGGCCGACGAGTTCCGCAACGGTCTCTTCGGAAGCCTCGCGACACCGCTGCTGGCCCCGCGAACGTTCTGCGTTGCCTCGGAACTGCCGTCGGACCTCGTTCTCGAGGGTGTGCGGGTTACCGACAAGCGTCTGGTCATCGCGATCAACGGCGATGGCGCGACCCTCGGCGGCGAGGGACTGACGACCAAGGGAACCTGCCCCGCCTGATCGTGCCGCTCCATGACGGCATCGCACATGCGTGGGCGAACGCGGGGCCGGTCGTGCCGGTAGGATTTAGACGGCTTCAGGGACCAAGCCGGGTTCGCTCGCCTCACTCGTTCAATATTCCGTGAGGTATTCGCCTGTGTCCGCCAACCCGCTCGCCCCGTCCTGGCTCTCCGTGCCCGACGACGCCAACGCGCTCGTTCCGACCGTCTGGTCGCAGAACGCTTCCCGCTCCGCGGACGGAGAGATCACCGTCGCCGGGGTCACCGCCTCCGAGCTCGCCCGCCAGTACGGCACGCCGCTGTTCGTGGTGGACGAAGCCGACGTGAAGGACCGGGCCCGGGGCATCCGCGAGTCATTCGACCGGGAGTTTGCCCGCATCGGCGGCACCGCGAAGGTGTACTACGCCGGCAAGGCGTTCCTCTCCGTCGAGGTCGCGCGCTGGATGAACGACGCGGGTCTCAACATTGACGTGTGCAGTGGGGGAGAGCTCGCCGTCGCGCTCGCCGCGGGCGTTGACCCCGCGCGCCTCGGCCTGCACGGCAATAACAAGAGCCTCGCCGAGATCGACAGGTCGGTCGGCCTGGGCATCGGAGCCATCGTTCTCGACAGCCTCATTGAGATCGAGCGGGTGGCGGATGCCGCGTCCCGCCACGGTCGCGTTCAGCCCGTGCGCCTGCGCATCAACTCAGGCGTGCACGCGTCAACCCACGAATACCTGGCCACCGCCCGCGAGGACCAGAAGTTCGGCATCCCGCTCGCGGAAGCCGCCGACGTGGTCGCCCGCATCCGGTCGCACGCGTCGCTGCGGTTCCTCGGACTCCACTCGCACATCGGGTCGCAGATCTTCGAGGCCGACGGATTCGCCGAGGCGGCCCGTCGCCTGTTCGCGGTGCACGCAGAGTTGCTGGCGGATGGCCCGGTGCCCGAGCTCAACCTCGGCGGCGGCTTCGGAATCGCGTACACGAGCGTCGACAAGGCGCTGCCCATCGACGAGATCGCCGTGCGCTTCGCCGACATCGTGGCGGAAGAGGCGGCAGCCCACAGTGTCGACGTGCCCGTGATCGCGATCGAACCGGGTCGCGCCATCATCGGGCCCTCGACGTTCACCCTGTACGAGGTGGGCACGATCAAGGACGTCGTCGTTTCGCTCGACGACGACACCACCGCCGTGCGCAAGTACGTGAGTGTCGACGGTGGCATGAGCGACAACATCCGTCCGGCGCTGTACGGCGCCGACTACAGCGCGCGCATCGCCGGTCGGGTTTCCGACGCGGAGGCTGCCCTCGTGCGCGTGGCTGGCAAGCACTGCGAGAGCGGCGACCTCGTCGTGCTCTCCGAATACCTCCCCGGGGATGTCACCCCCGGCGACCTTCTCGCGGTTCCCGCGACCGGCGCGTACTGCTGGTCGCTCGCGAGCAACTACAACTACCTTGGCCGGCCTCCCGTCGTTGCCGTGCGAGACGGAGCAGTGCGAACACTGATCCGCGGAGAAACCGAAGAAGACCTACTGCGTCGCGACGCAGGATTGGACGCATCATGATCGAGTACCGCAACCTGCGCATCGCCCTTCTCGGCGGTGGCAGCGTTGGTGCCCAGGTCGCCGAGCTTCTGCTGAAGAACGGTGACGAGCTCGCCAGCCGCGCCGGAGCCGGACTCGAGCTCATCGGTGTCGCCGTTCGCGACATCGCGGCTCCGCGCACCACGGACATCCCCGCCCACCTGCTCACGACGGATGCGACGTCGCTGATTCTTAGCGCGGACATCGTGATCGAACTCATCGGAGGGCTCGAGCCCGCCCGCAGCTACATCCTGCAGGCGATCAACTCCGGCGCAGACGTCATCACCGCCAACAAGGCGCTGCTGGCGACCCACGGCCCCGAGCTCTTCGACGCGGCCGAGCAGGTCGGAGCACAGCTCTACTACGAGGCGGCGGTGGGCGGGGCCATCCCGATCATCCGTCCGCTGCGCGACAGCCTCGCCGGTGACACCGTCAAGCGCATCCTTGGCATCGTCAACGGCACCACCAACTTCATCCTCGACCTCATGGAGACCACGGGGGAGTCGCTCGAATCCGCTCTCGCGACTGCCACCGCGCTCGGGTATGCCGAGGCAGACCCCACCGCCGACATCGAGGGCTACGACGCCGCGCAGAAGGCAGCGATTCTCGCCAGCCTCGCGTTCCACACCACCGTGCCGCTCGAGTCCGTCTACCGGGAGGGCATTTCCTCCGTCACGCTGGCGCAGGTCGAATCCGCACGTAAGGCGGGCTACGTCATCAAGTTGCTCGCCATCTGCGAGCGCGTGACCGACCCGGTGACGGGTGTCGAGGGCGTGAGTGCCCGCGTTCATCCGGCGCTGGTGCCCACGGGGCATCCACTCGCCGCCGTGCACGGGGCGAACAACGCCGTGTTCCTCGAGGCGGAAGCCGCCGGAGACCTCATGTTCTACGGCGCGGGTGCCGGTGGTATCGAGACCGCATCCGCCGTGCTCGGAGACCTCGTTTCCGCGGCACGTCGTCATGTCATCGGCGGACCCGGTGTTGCCGAATCGACCCACGCGAACCTGCCCGTGCTGCCCATTACCAGCGTGACCACGCGGTACCAGATCATCCTGTCGGTGGTCGACCAGCCCGGCGTACTCGCCGAAATCGCCGGTGTCTTCAGTGACAACGGTGTATCGGTGGAGGCCGTTGCCCAGTCCGCCGGATCGGGCGCGGGCCCGCTGGCGCGTACGGACGACTCGTCGTCCACCGCTACCCTAGTCATTGGCACTCACGAGGCCTCAGAAGCCGCCCTAGCCGCAACCGTCGCGGCCCTGGAAGCCAGCAATGTCGTGAGTTCCGTTGTGTCTGTACTGAGAGTCGAGGGACTGTAAGTGGCCAACCAGTGGCGCGGAGTACTCCGCGAATATGCCGATCGTCTGGATATTTCGGATGCAACGCCGATCATCACCCTCGGCGAGGGAGGCACCCCGCTCATTCCCGCGCCGGCGCTGTCTGCCCGCACGGGAGCCCGCGTCTACGTCAAGTTCGAGGGCATGAACCCGACCGGGTCGTTCAAGGACCGCGGAATGACGATGGCCGTCTCCAAGGCTGTCGAGCACGGCGCCAAGGCCGTCATTTGTGCATCGACCGGCAACACGTCGGCGTCTGCCGCGGCGTACGCCACCCACGCCGGCATCACCGCCGCCGTTCTCGTGCCCGAGGGCAAGATCGCCATGGGCAAGCTCGCTCAGGCGATCGCGCACAACGCGCAGCTGCTGCAGATCCAGGGCAACTTTGACGATTGCCTCGACATCGCCCGCGACCTCGGCGCCAACTACCCCGTGCACCTCGTCAACTCGGTCAACCCCGACCGCATCGAGGGTCAGAAGACCGCCGCGTTCGAGGTCGTCGAAGTGCTGGGCGACGCCCCGGACATCCACATCGTTCCCGTCGGCAACGCCGGTAACTACACCGCATACTCGCGCGGCTACACCGAGGACCTCGCCCGCGGCGCCACCACGAAGCTGCCGCGCATGTTCGGCTTCCAGGCTGCCGGCAGCGCCCCGCTCGTTGTCGGTCACGTCGTCAAAAACCCCGAGACGATCGCCAGCGCGATCCGCATCGGAAACCCCGCATCATGGGAGCTTGCCCTCGCCGCCCGTGAAGCGACCGACGGCTACTTTGGCGCGATCAGCGATGACATGATCCTCGAGGCGCACCACATCCTCTCCGCCGAGGTCGGCATCTTCGTGGAGCCCGCCTCCGCGATCAGTGTCGCGGGCCTGCTCGAGCGCGCCGCGGCCGGTCACATCCCCAAGGACTCGGTTGTCGTTCTCACGGTCACCGGCCACGGCCTCAAGGACCCCCAGTGGGCCCTGCGCACCGCAGACGGGTCCGACGTCACCCCGACCGTCGTCGCCGCCGACACCAGCGAGGTCGCGAGTGTTTTGGGACTGAGCAAGGCATGACGCTTCAGGGCCGGTCCGTGCTGGTCAAGGTGCCCGCAACGACGGCAAACCTTGGCCCGGGATTCGACACGCTCGGGCTCGCCCTGTCGCTCTACGACGAGCTCACGGTCACCGTGCGCGAAGAGCCCGGCGTCTTCGTCGAGGTTCACGGCATCGGCGAGGGCGAAGTCCCGACCGATGAGACCAACCTCGTCGTCACGGCCATCGCCCACACCTTTGCCGCCTACGGCATCGAGATGCCGGGTCTCAACCTCATCGCACGCAACTCCATCCCGCACGGACGGGGAATGGGGTCGTCGGGCGCCGCGATCGTGTCCGGAATCATGGCCGCGAAGGGCCTGCTCGAGGGAGTCGTCGAGATCAGCTCTCAGGAGCTGCTCTCGCTCGCGACCGAAATGGAGGGGCACCCCGACAACGTCGCGCCCGCCCTGTTCGGTGGCCTCACCATCGCGTGGATGACACCCGAGGGTCCGAAGCACAAGAAGCTCATCGTGCACCGCGGTGTGTCCCCGCTCGTCTTCGTGCCGGAAACCACGATGTCGACCGCGCTCGCACGGAGCCTGCAGCCGACGTCGGTACCCCACGCGGACGCCATCTTCAATGTCTCCCGATCCGCACTGTTGATCGCCGCCCTCATTCAGAGCCCCGAGCTACTGCTCGCCGCCACGGAAGACCGGCTTCACCAGAGCTATCGTGCAAGCGCGATGCCCGAGACTGACTCCCTCATCCAACTGCTGCGGGCCAATGACCTGGCCGCCGTAGTTTCCGGGGCCGGCCCGTCGATTTTGGTGCTGGGGAGCGACCCGGCGCAGCGCCTCGTTGCCGCCGAACTCGTGGCATCACAATCACTCACACCGTGGAGCGCGCTCATGCTCGCCGTGGACTTCAAAGGTGCTACTGTTGTTCCGCACCCGGTAGAAGCTCTGGCCTAGCCAGAAGAACCCGGTTTGCACTCTTACTAGCAATCGCTAACCCGCAGATCTATCCTGCACACCCCGCGCAAGACTGCGAACAAGCGATCCGCTTACCTCTGAGATGTTCAGCGCTCAGAGTCGAAAGGAAACCTTTTTCGTGACTGATGTCAATGTCCGTGCAACGAGCACGGATTCCCGCGCCGATCTGAGCGCCCTCCGCCTCCCCGAGCTTGTTGCTCTGGCGAGCGAGCTGGGACTTGCAGGCGCGTCCAAACTTCGCAAAGGAGCACTCGTGGACGCTATTAACGAGATCCAAACTTCAGCCGGTGCGAGCACCGGAAACAGCGCCGACGTCGTCACCGACGTCGAGACCCCGCTCGAGGCGCCTGTCGCTGACGTAGCGCAGGTCGAGGCAGCGCCCGTTGAGAGCGCGCCCGCAGCGGAGGCGCCCGTCGCCACCGCACCGCGCAAGCGCGCACCGCGTCGTGCCACCACGGCCGACGCCGTCAAGGCCGCAGAGGCCGCGGCCGCTGCTGCCGCCGCAGCACCGGTCGAGCCCGCCATCGAGGCCGCTCCCGTCGAGCGCGCTATTGCGTCGACCCCCGTAGAAGAGGCCATCGAAGCTGCCCCCGTCGAGGAAGAGCTTCCGGAGGCAGTCTTCACGCAGGAGCCCATCGCCGCTCGTGCCGCTTCGCGCCGTCGTTCGGCGACCGCCCACGTCAACAAGGCGGAATCGGGCGTTGCCCCCATCGTCGCCGAGCCCGTCACCGCGGATGCGCCGACCGATGCCGTTGTCGAGTCCGAACCGACCGATGCCGTTGTCGAGTCCGAACCGACCGATGCTCCCGTATCCCGCAACTCACGCGGTCGTGGCCGTGGACGTGGAGAGCGCGGTGCAAACGCAAACGCCAACGCGAACGCCGCAGCGCCCGCAGACGAGGCGGCTCCGCAGGCGGAGGCCGCCCGCGCCGACGCGCCTCGCACGGAACAGACCGAGGGTGGCCGCGAGAACGGCCGCAACGGTCGTAACCGCAACAACCAGCAGGACCGTAACCAGGATCGTGCCCAGCAGGATGGCGGTCGTCAGGACCGTAACCAGCAGCAGGACCGCCAGGACAACAACGGTCGCCAGGACCGTAACCAGGATCGTGCCCAGCAGGACGGCGGTCGTCAGGACCGTAACCAGCAGCAGGACCGCCAGGACAACACCGGCCGCCAGGACCGCAACAACCAGCAGGACCGCAACCAGGACGGTCGCGACGACCGTATCCCCATGGACGGCGACGACCGCGGTGGACGTAACCGTTACCGCGACCGCAAGCGTGGACGTGGACCGGTCGGCGACGACTTCGAACCCGAAATCACCGAGGATGACGTGCTCATCCCCGTTGCCGGAATCCTCGACGTTCTCGACAACTACGCTTTCGTGCGCACCTCCGGTTACCTGCCCGGCGCCAACGACGTGTACGTGTCGCTCGGCCAGGTCAAGAAGTACAACCTCCGCAAGGGAGACGCCGTTGTCGGCGCCATCCGCCAGCCGCGCGAGGGTGACAACAACCAGGGTCGCCAGAAGTACAACGCGATCGTGCGCATCGACTCGATCAACGGCCTGCCCGTCGAGGAAGCCGCTAACCGTGTTGAGTTCGGCAAGCTGACTCCGCTGTACCCGCAGGAGCGTCTGCGCCTCGAGACCGAGTCATCCAAGCTCTCCACCCGCATCATCGACCTCGTGTCGCCGATCGGAAAGGGACAGCGCGGACTGATCGTTTCGCCGCCCAAGGCTGGCAAGACGCTCGTTCTCCAGGCCATCGCGAACGCCATCGCCAAGAACAACCCCGAGGTTCACCTCATGGTCGTTCTCGTCGACGAGCGTCCCGAAGAGGTCACCGACATGCAGCGCACCGTCAAGGGTGAGGTCATTGCCTCCACCTTCGACCGTCCCGCTGAGGACCACACCACGGTTGCCGAGCTCGCCATCGAGCGCGCCAAGCGTCTCGTCGAGCTTGGTCACGACGTCGTCGTGCTGCTCGACTCGATCACCCGCCTCGGACGCGCGTACAACCTGGCGGCTCCTGCCTCCGGTCGTATCCTCTCCGGTGGCGTCGACTCGTCTGCCCTCTACCCGCCGAAGCGTTTCTTCGGTGCAGCGCGCAACATCGAGGAGGGTGGCTCGCTCACCATCCTCGCCACCGCGCTCGTGGAGACCGGATCCAAGATGGACGAGGTCATCTTCGAAGAGTTCAAGGGCACCGGCAACATGGAGCTCCGCCTGTCGCGCCAGCTGGCCGACAAGCGCATCTTCCCCGCCGTCGACATCAACGCGTCGGGTACCCGCCGCGAAGAGATGCTGCTCGGCACCGATGAGGTCAAGGTCACCTGGAAGCTGCGTCGCGCCCTCGCGGGTCTCGACCAGCAGCAGGCACTCGAGATCGTTCTCGGCAAGCTGAAGGAAACGTCGTCCAACGTCGAGTTCCTCATGCAGATTCAGAAGTCGTTGCCCGCCCCGACCGGTGGCAACAGTCACAAAGACGACTGATGTTCGAATCGGTAAACTCGCTGCTCGTTGAGCACGACGAACTGCAGGAATTGCTCGCGGATCCGGAGCTTCACTCCGATCCAGTGCGCTCGAAGAAGGTCAACCGGCGCTACGCCGAGTTGAGCCGAATCGTCGCGGCGTACAACGTGTGGCATGACCTGACGGATGACCTCGCCGCGGCCAGCGAAATGGCTGCGGAGGACGAGTCCTTCGCTGCGGAGGTCCCGGTTCTCGAAGAGAGCCTTGCCGCCGCAGAGGAGACTCTCCGTCGTCTGCTGATTCCTCGTGACCCCAACGATGGCCGCGACGTCATCATGGAGATCAAGATGGGGGAGGGCGGAGCCGAATCGGCTCTGTTCGCCGCCGACCTGCTGCGCATGTACCTCCACTACGCGGAATCCAAGAAGTGGAAGACCGAGATCATCGAGCAGACCTCGAGCGATCTGGGTGGCTACAAGGACGTGCAGCTCGCCATCAAGGGCAACTCGACCGACCCCGCGCAGGGCGTCTGGGCTCACCTCAAGTACGAGGGCGGCGTGCACCGCGTACAGCGCGTGCCCGCCACCGAGTCGCAGGGGCGCATTCACACCTCGGCCGCCGGCGTTCTCGTCTTCCCCGAGGTTGACGAGCCCGAAGAGGTCGAGATCAACCAGAACGACCTGAAGATCGACGTCTATCGTTCGAGTGGCCCCGGTGGCCAGTCGGTCAACACGACCGACTCCGCCGTTCGCATCACCCACTTGCCCACGGGCATCGTGGTCGCGATGCAGAACGAGAAGAGCCAGCTGCAGAACCGTGAGGCTGGAATGCGTGTGCTTCGTGCACGAATTCTGGCGCGCTATCAGGAAGAGGCGGACGCCGAGGCATCCGTCTTCCGCAAGAGTCAGATTCGCACCATGGACCGTTCCGAGCGCATCCGCACGTACAACTTCCCGGAGAACCGCATTGCGGATCACCGCACCGGGTACAAGGCGTACAACCTGGATGCCGTGATGAACGGTGCCCTCGAGCCCGTCATCGAGTCGTGCATCCACGCGGATGAGGAAGCCCAGCTCGCCGACATCGGTTCTGAGGCGTGAGCCTGACCATCGATCGAATGCATGCGGAACCCCTCCTGCTGGCCACGGTGCTTGATCGCGCCGTGGCCCAGCTCGAGACTGCGGGCGTCGTTTCGCCCCGCGTGGACGCCGAGCTGCTGCTCGGCCATGTGCTGGGTTTCAGCCGCGGCCAGATTCAGGCGAAGGCCGTAATGGATGCCACGATCACCGCGTCACAGCGCGACGAGGTCATCGCGGCCATCGCCCGACGTGCCGCGCGCGAGCCGTTGCAGCACATCACGGGGCTCGCCCCGTTCCGGTCGATGGAATTGTCGATCGGCCCGGGAGCCTTCGTGCCCCGGCCGGAGACCGAGCAGGTCGCCCAGTTCGCCATCGACGCACTGCGCGCAGTCGCGTCTCCGTCGCCGATCGGCATCGACCTCGGCACCGGAAGCGGCGCAATAGCTCTAGCCATGGCGACAGAGGTGCCGCACGCCCGAATCTGGGGCGTCGAGAACTCGCCGCGTGCCTTCATCTGGGCGAAGCAGAACCGCGAGCTCGTCAAGGCGGACAACGCCACCATGATCTTCATCGACCTCGCCGACGCGCTCCCCGAACTCAACGGGACAGTCGACGTTGTCATCTCCAACCCGCCGTACATCCCCACCGGGGCAATTCCCCGCGACCCCGAGGTGCGTCTCTTCGACCCGGAGCATGCTCTCTACGGCGGCGACGACGGTCTCGACGTGGTGCACGCGGTGTCCGCGACGGCGCTGCGCCTGTTGCACAGCGGCGGAACGCTCGTGATGGAGCACGGCGAGCTTCAGGGAGCCGCGATCGCCGAGTTGTTGCGAGCGGATGGCTGGACCGCCGTCGCCACACACCGCGACTATCTCGGCCGCGACCGGGCCACTACAGCCCTGCGCTGATCACCGCTGCACGGCCCTAGTGGCTGCCGTCGGGCGGTATGTGCCGCCGGGTTAGTGCGCGTCGACCGCCGTCGTGCGTGAGGCGGCGAATGACTCGATGGCGGCGCGCATGCCCGCCGGTGATGTGAAGTGGTGGGCGGTAATCCCCACGCCCGCCGCCGCGTCGACGTTGTTTTCCATGTCGTCGGCGAAGAACGCGTCGGAGGCCGCAACGCCGTACCGTTCGAGAACGCTCTCGAACACCGTCGGGTCAGGCTTGCGGGCGCCGTAGAAGCTCGTGGTCAGCAGGTGCTCGCCGAACAGCTCGACAAGCTCCGGAGCGAGGGTGTGCAGGTTCTCACCGGCGAGGGCTCCGTTATTCGTCAGCAGCGTGATCTGTCCGAGTTCCGATGCGCGGCGCACCGCGTCAATCGATTCGGGCCACGGGGTCATGGCTGAGGCGCGCACGCGGAGCCAGTCGGCTCGCGAGACATCCGCCCCCAGCGCTTCGCAGAAGGCCGCGAGGTACTCGGTACCGGTGCGGAAGACGCCGGCCTCTGCTGCCATCTCGCCCTCTGCGTGCCACCAGCGCTCGCGCAGCTCCTCGAGGCTCAGGCCTGTCAACTCCGTCATGCCGGCCATGCGTACTTGCCAGTCGTAGTCGTAGAGAACCTGGTCCATGTCGAAGATGAACAGCAAGGTCATGAGTTTCTCGTTCGGAACGCCTCGATCGCTGCATCGAGATCGGCGACCGCTGAGGGATTACCCACCTCGAAGTGCTGGGCCGTGATGCCAATGGATGCTGCTCCGGCAACGTTCTCGGCCGAGTCATCCACAAAGAATGTGTCTTCCGGGCGGGCGCCATATTTCTCGACGGCGAGCTGGAAGGCACGCGGGTCGGGCTTGCGCACGCCGATCTGGAAGCTCACGAGCAGGTTTCCACCGAGAATCTCGACGACCTCGGGGGCAACGAGGGGGAGCGATTCGACGAACGGCGACGGGTTGTTCGACATCAGCGAGACCGTGCCCAGGGTCGACGCGCGACGAAGGGCCGCAATGACGCCCGGGTTGGGGGTGCTCGCCTCCTGGCGGGCCTCGGCCCATTCCTGCAGCGTCATACGCGCGCCCGTGATCTCGGCAAATTTGTCGAGATATTCGGCAGAGGTCGGCCACTCGCCGCTCTCGGCGCGTCGTTCATACCCGGCGACCCACCAGCTCTTTGCCAGATGGTACTGGCTTACCCCGCTCAGGCGACTCTGCGCGGGAAGGCGCTTTCGGGAATCGTAGGCGTACAGGGTTCTGTCGTAATCAAAAAGGTAAAGGTCCACGGTGGTACAACCGTATCGCGGCTGGTCATCAGGGGTGGCAGCTACGATGTACTGGACATGGCCTTTATCTACGACTGCTCGGTTGAGACCGAGCTGCTGACCGGTATGCGCCTCGCCCGCGCGGCGATTGGGCGCGGTGAGGTGATCGTCATACCCACTGACACTGTGTATGGGGTCGCCGTTGACGCCTTTTCCCCCGAAGCGGTGCAGCGCCTGCTCGACGCCAAGGGCCGCGGACGCCAGTCGCCGCCCCCGGTGCTCGTTCCCGGCATCCCCACGCTCGATGCCCTCGCAGAAACCGTTCCCGACGAGGTCCGGGCTCTTGTCGCCGCCTTCTGGCCCGGCGGCCTGACCGTGATCGTGAACGCCCGACCGTCCCTCGTCTGGGATCTCGGCGAGACCCGCGGAACGGTGGCGCTGCGCATGCCATCGGACCGCGTCGCACTCGAAATCCTCTCCGAGACCGGACCACTCGCGGTCTCCAGCGCCAATCTCACGGGTCATCCCGCCGCGCGCACCGCGACCGAGGCGTTCGACGCCCTCGGTGACTCGGTATCGGTCTACCTCGAGGCCGGCGTTGTCGGAGCGGGATATCCGGATGCCACGGAGCGTGGCTCCACGATCGTTGATGCCACCGCACTGCACCTGCCCGAGGGCAAACTGCGCATCGTCCGCCACGGAGTCATCTCCGACCAGGCGATCTTCGACGTGGTGGGTGAAGACCGGTGCGCATAATCTTCTACGTCCTGTTGACGGTGGTCTCCGGCCTGGTCACCTGGGGCCTCTCGATCGTCATCTACAAGCTCAGCCACCGGTTCCACTGGTATCCGAAGATCCGCGAGCGCGACGTGCACACCCGCCCGACGCCCCGGCTCGGGGGAGTGGCGATGTTTCTCGGTATCGTCGTGGCGATCGGGATCGCGTCGCAGATACCGCAGCTCAGCCTCGTCTTCTCCGAGGACCGCAAGATCTGGGCGATTCTCGCCGCCGCGCTCATCATCGTGGTGGTCGGTGTCGTCGATGACATCTTCGACCTTGATTGGCTGACCAAGCTCGCCGGTCAGATCATTGCCGCGGGCGTTCTCGTCTGGGGTGGCGTCCAGATCCTCAGCCTCCCCATCGGTGGCATCCTGCTCGTGTCGTCCTTCCCGTCGCTGGTCATCACCGTGTTTCTCGTGGTCCTCGTGATGAACGCCGTCAACTTCATCGATGGTCTCGACGGACTGGTGGCCGGTGTCGCCATCATCGCCAACGGCGTGTTCTTCATCTACAGCTACCTGCTGCAGTCCAACGGCAGCACCGAGTACTTCAACCTGGCATCGCTGATCACCGCGGCGCTCATTGGCGCGTGCCTCGGCTTCCTGCCGCTGAACTTCCACCCCGCGAAGCTCTTCATGGGAGACGCGGGCGCGCTTCTGGTCGGCCTGTTGATGGCGGTGTCAGCCATTTCGGTCACCGGGGAGGTCGATCCGTCGGCCGTGGATGCGAACCAGTTTGGCCGCGGCGACCTGTTCCCCGCATTCATCCCGATTCTGTTGCCCCTGGCGATCCTCGTCATTCCCTTGCTCGACTTCGGACTGGCCGTGATGCGCAGGCTGCACGCGGGAAAGTCACCGTTCAGTGCCGACCGTCTCCACCTGCACCATCGGTTGCTCGATATGGGACATTCGCACCTGCACGCGGTGCTGATCTTCTACGCATGGACGGCGGTGGTAGCCGTTGGATGTCTCGCCTTCATGTTTGTGCCCTGGTACTGGGCGGTTGCATTCATCGTCGTCGGCCTCGCGGTCTCTGCTGTCTTTACCCTCGCGCCCCTGAGCCGCCGTAAGCGGGTTGAAGCCGCGGCCCAGTCGGCCAAGTCCAGCGCGAGCCCCGTGGCGCCGCAGATGGCCCGCCTCGACCCGCTGGACGTCGCGTCCGTCGATCCCCTTGATCCCCAGAAAGGAGTTGCCTCGTGAAGAGCGCACTCCCCGCCCTTAAACGCTCGCTGATCTACAACGCCTGGCTCGCCCTTGGCATCGCCGTGGTGGGTTCCATCGTCGGATGGTTCGTGGCTGGGGGAGCGGGAGTCGCCAGTGCGCTCGTCGGCACGGCCATGGCAGCGGTGTTCCTCGGAATCACCGCGGCAAGCATCATTGTTGCCAGCAAACCATCGCGTTCGGACATGTTGAGCCCGGCCTTCTTTGGCATCATCATGGGCGGATGGCTCGTGAAGTTTGTGATCTTCCTCGTGCTCGTCTTCATCCTCAAGGATCAAGCGTGGGTGCAGTCGGTTGTGCTGTTCCTCAGCATCGTCGTTGCGGTCATCGGCAGCCTCGTTGTCGACGTCCTCGTGGTCACGAGAGCACGGGTACCATACGTCGACGTTGCTCTTCCTGGGAGTGCCTCAACGGGTGGACCAAACGACTAGAAGTTCGGTCACCGCCTAATCTGTTGATAGGCTGTGGATCGATCACCCCCCATTTTTTCTATCGCCGCGTGATTTAACGCCCCGAATCTGGAGACAGCGCTGTTACACCACGCTCTCACATTGTTTGCTCCTCTAGCCACCGAAGACGGTAGCGGCGGAGAGTTCGTCGGACCCTCGATCAACGAGTTCTTCCCCGACGCTGTTCTCTTCGTTGGTACGCCGTTCGAGATGAACCGCATCATGATCATTCGCGTGATCGTGGTCGTTGCTCTCGTGCTCGTGTTCTGGCTCGGTACCCGCCGGATGAAGATCGTTCCCGGTCGCTTCCAGTCGCTGGTCGAGTGGGGTCTGTCCATTCCTCGCGACAGCATCGCGATCGACTTGCTCGGCAAGAAGGACGGCACGCGCTTCCTTCCCCTGCTGACCACGATCTTCTTCCTCGTGATCGGAATGAACATCACCGGCATCGTGCCGCTGATGAACATCGCCGGCACGTCGGTGATCGGAATTCCGATCATCCTCGCGGTGATCTCCTACGTCACGTTCATCTACGCGGGCGTCAAGAAGCACCCAGGCAAGTTCTTCAAGAACGCGCTGTTCCCGCCGGGAGTGCCGTGGGCGCTGTACATCATCGTGACGCCGATCGAGTTCATCTCGACCTTCGTGCTTCGGCCCGTCACCCTGACGCTGCGACTGCTGATGAACATGATCGTCGGCCACCTGCTGCTGGTGCTGTTCTTCCTGGCAACCCAGTTCTTCTTCTTCCAGGTCGGCGGCCCCGCGGCGCTGTTCGGCGTCGGAACTCTTGCTTTCGGATTCGTGTTCACACTGTTCGAAATCCTGGTCGCGGTACTTCAGGCCTACGTTTTCACCCTGCTCACCGCTGTCTACCTCCAGCTTGCGCTGGCGGACGAGCACTAAGTACCTAACAATGCACTGCACGGATCCGGCAAAAGCCAGATCCGCCATCACGGAAGGAAACACACAACGTGGACGCAACATCCATCGTCGCTGAGATCAACGGAAACATCGCGACGGTCGGCTACGGCCTCGCTGCAATCGGCCCCGCAATCGGTGTAGGCATCGTCGTCGGCAAGACCATCGAGTCCGTCGCCCGCCAGCCCGAACTCCAGGGTCGCCTCACGGTCCTCATGTACATCGGTATCGCATTCACCGAGGCGCTCGCCTTCATCGGTATCGCCACGTACTTCATCTTCACCAAGTAAGGCCCCCCAATGGTTCGCACACTGATTACGGCCGCGGAGGCGGAGCACAACCCGCTCCTCCCGGAAACCGCTGACCTCGTTTGGGCCACGCTCGTTTTCGTTGTGTTGTTCATTGTTTTCTGGCGGCTCATCCTGCCCAGGGTCAAGACGACACTCGACGCTCGCGCCGAGATCATCGAAGGCGGCATCAAGAAGGCGGAGTCCGCTCAGGCGGAAGCCGCAGCTGCCCTCGACGAGTACAACAAGCAGCTCGCCGAGGCTCGCGCCGAGGCGGCTCGTATTCGCGAGCAGGCCCGTCTCGACGGCACGAAGATCCTGAACGAGCTCAAGGAGCAGGCATCGGTTGAAGCCGCTCGCATCACTGCGAACGCGCTGACCACGATCGAGGCCGAGCGCCAGAGCGCGATCGTTTCTCTCCGCGCCGAAGTAGGGTCGCTCGCTATTGACCTCGCATCGGGTGTCATCGGCGAAAGCCTCAGCGACGACAAGAAGGCGTCGGCAATTGTTGACCGCTTCCTTGCGGAGCTTGAGGACGCCGATTCCACCGACGAGAAGACGAAGGCATAACACATGGGTTCAGCAACGAGAGAGGCACTCGCCTCAGCGGTCGGCGTGCTCGACTCGCTGACCGGCACGCCCGATCTGGCCACGGGAGAGCAGCTGTTCTCCGCCGGTCAGGTTATCGGCAACTCGGCGCCGCTTCGTGCCGCTCTCGCTGACCACACGGCAGAGGGAGTGGACAAGAGCGGCATCATCGGCGCCCTGTTCGGTTCCTTTACCCCGGGTGCACAGGCAGTTCTGCGCGCCGCAGTGGACGGCCGCTGGTCGAGCGAGGATGACCTTCTCGCCGGCATCGAAGAGCTTGCGATTCGCGCAACGGCCGCTTCCGCCCCGGCGGGACTGTCCATTGAGGCCGAACTGTTCACCTTCGCGCGGGCGGTCGCTTCCAACTCCGAGCTTGAGCTCGCGGTGGGAAGCAAGCTTGGCTCCGCGGAATCAAAGCTGTCGCTCGTTGACGAGCTTCTGGCCGGCAAGGCAAGTGCCCAGACGGTGGCAATCGTGAGGGCGCTCGTGCAGCAGCCCCGTGACCGTCGCGTCGGCGAACTGCTTCGCTACGCGACATCCGTCGTCGCCGACCAGGCTGGCCTCACGGTCGCCACGGTCACGACTGCTGCTCCGATTGCACAGGCGCAGCTCGATCGTCTCATCAAGGGACTTTCCGCTCAGTACGGCCGCAGCCTCAGCGTCAACCAGGTCGTCGATCCCGCCATCCTCGGCGGCGTCCGCGTGCAAATCGGTGACGATGTCATCGACGGCAGCGTGGCAACCAAGCTCAACGACCTCAGACTTCAGCTCGCTCGCTAGCGCGCTACGAACACTTCAGGAGTAAGGAACACAATGGCAGAACTCACCATCAGCCCGGACGAGATCCGCGATGCGCTGAAGGACTTCGTCAAGGCGTACGAGCCGGGCAAGTCTGCAACGACCGAGGTCGGCTACGTAACGGATGCCGGTGACGGTATCGCTCACGTCGAGGGCCTTCCGGGCGTCATGGCCAACGAGCTCATCAAGTTTGCCGATGGCACGCTTGGACTCGCGCAGAACCTCGAAGAGAATCAGATCGGTGTCATCGTCCTCGGTGAGTTCGATGGAATCGTCGAAGGCATGGAGGTTACCCGCACGGGTGAAGTTCTCTCCGTGCCCGTGGGCGAGGGCTACCTCGGCCGCGTCGTCGACCCGCTGGGAAACCCGCTGGACGGCCTCGGCGAGATCGCAACCGACAGCCGCCGCGCGCTGGAGCTTCAGGCTCCCGGCGTCATGCAGCGCAAGTCGGTGCACGAGCCCATGCAGACCGGAATCAAGGCAATTGACGCCATGATCCCGATCGGCCGCGGACAGCGCCAGCTGATCATCGGTGACCGCCAGACCGGTAAGACCGCGATCGCACTCGACACGATCATCAACCAGAAGGCCAACTGGGCCTCCGGTGACACGAACAAGCAGGTTCGCTGCATCTACGTGGCCATTGGACAGAAGGGTTCCACGATCGCGGGCATCAAGTCCGCTCTCGAGGAAGCCGGAGCAATGGAGTACACGACGATCGTCGCGTCTCCCGCTTCCGACCCCGCCGGCTTCAAGTACCTCGCGCCCTACACCGGTTCGGCCATTGGCCAGCACTGGATGTACGCCGGCAAGCACGTACTGATCGTCTTCGATGACCTGTCCAAGCAGGCCGAGGCCTACCGCGCCGTGTCCCTGCTGCTGCGCCGTCCGCCGGGACGCGAGGCATACCCCGGTGACGTGTTCTACCTGCACTCCCGTCTGCTGGAGCGTTGCGCGAAGCTCTCCGACGAGCTGGGCGCTGGCTCCATGACCGGTCTTCCGATCATCGAGACCAAGGCCAACGACGTCTCCGCATACATCCCGACCAACGTGATCTCCATCACCGACGGCCAGATCTTCCTGCAGTCCGACCTCTTCAACGCCAACCAGCGTCCTGCTGTTGACGTGGGAATCTCGGTCTCGCGTGTTGGTGGCGACGCTCAGGTGAAGTCGATCAAGAAGGTTTCGGGAACGCTGAAGCTGGAGCTTGCTCAGTACCGCTCGCTCGAGGCTTTCGCAATGTTCGCATCCGACCTCGACGAGACCAGCCGCCGCCAGCTTGCTCGCGGTGCCCGCCTCACCGAGTTGCTGCGCCAGCCGCAGTACTCGCCGTACCCCGTCGAGGACCAGGTCGTAGCGATCTGGGCCGGAACGAACGGCAAGCTCGATGAGGTCCCGGTTGAAGACATCCTCCGCTTTGAGCGCGAGCTGCTCGACTACCTCGGTCGCAACACCGAGATCCTCACCACCCTGCGCGACACCAACGTGCTCAGCGACGACACCGTTGCCGGGCTCGAAGAGCACGTCGACAAGTTCAAGCTCGAGTTCCAGACGGGCGAGGGCAAGCCGCTCCTGTCCGTGGGTTCGGAGAAGTTCAACGAGCTCGCCGCAGAAGACGTCAACCAGGAAAAGATCGTCAAGCAGAAGCGCTGATCGGTCTAGGAACACAGGAGAAACATGGGAGCGCAACTTCGGGTCTACCGGCAGAAAATCAAGTCTGCCAAGACGACCAAGAAGATCACCCGAGCCATGGAGTTGATCGCGGCTTCCCGCATTCAGAAGGCGCAGCAGCGGGTCGCGGCATCATTGCCGTACTCGCGCGCCGTCACCCGCGCCGTGTCAGGCGTGGCAACGTTCTCGAACGTTGACCACGTCCTGACCACGGAGCCGGAGAAAATCGAACGCGCCGCGATCGTCATCTTCTCGTCAGACCGTGGTCTGGCCGGAGCCTTCAACACCAACGTGCTGCGCGAGGCCGAGGAGCTGGCAACACTGCTCCAGAGCCAGGGCCGCGAGGTTGTCTACTACCTGGTAGGACGGAAGTCCGTCGGGTACTTCGGCTTCCGCAAGCGTGCGTACGAGCAGAGCTGGATCGGCGAGACCGAGAACCCGGTGTTTGAGACGGCGAAGGAAATTGGCGATGCAGTTGTCGCCAAGTTCCTGCAGCCCGCGAGTGAGGGCGGAGTCGACGAGATTCACATCGTCTACAACCGCTTCATCAGCATGCTCACGCAGAGCCCCGAGGTTGTGCGTTTGCTGCCCCTGGAGATCGTGGAGGGTGTCGAGCCTCCCGCCGAGAACGAGGTGCTTCCGCTCTATGAGTTCGAGCCGGAAGCCTCCGATGTTCTCGATGCTCTCCTGCCGGTCTACATCGAAAGCCGCATCTTCAACGCGATGCTGCAGTCGGCCGCCAGCAAGCACGCAGCAACGCAGAAGGCGATGAAGTCGGCTAGCGATAACGCCGACAAGCTCATCGACACCTACACGCGACTGGCCAACAACGCCCGCCAGTCCGAGATCACGCAGCAGATTTCCGAGATCGTGGGCGGCGCAGACGCCCTCAGCTCGGCCAAGAAGTAATACAGAGATAAGGGAAGCCATGACTATCACAGCCCCCGCCGCCGGCACTCCGGCTGCGTCGACGCCGGGTCTCGGACGCATCGCGCGCGTCACCGGCCCCGTCGTTGACATCGAGTTCCCCCATGACTCGATTCCCGCGATGTACAACGCGCTCAAGACCACGATCGCCATCCCCGGCGAGGCAGAGGTCGAGATCACGCTTGAGGTTGCACTTCACCTCGGTGACGACCTCGTTCGCGCCATTGCCCTGAACCCCACCGACGGACTTGTCCGCGGCCAGGAAGTTCGCGACACCGGAGCGGCCATCTCGGTTCCCGTTGGCGACATCACCAAGGGCAAGGTCTTCAACGTCATCGGCGACATCCTCAACAACGAGGGTGGCGAGCCGATCGAGATCACCGAGCGCTGGCCGATTCACCGTCAGCCGCCGGCATTCGACCAGCTCGAGTCGAAGACTGAGCTCTTCGAGACCGGTATCAAGGTCATCGACCTTCTCACCCCGTACGTCCAGGGTGGAAAGATCGGACTGTTCGGTGGTGCCGGTGTCGGTAAGACCGTTCTGATCCAGGAAATGATCCAGCGCGTTGCGCAGGACCACGGTGGAGTGTCCGTCTTCGCCGGCGTTGGAGAGCGTACCCGCGAGGGCAACGACCTCATCGCCGAGATGGACGAGGCCGGAGTCTTCGACAAGACCGCCTTGGTGTTCGGCCAGATGGACGAGCCGCCAGGAACGCGTCTTCGCGTAGCGCTGTCGGCGCTGACGATGGCGGAGTACTTCCGCGACGTCGCCAAGCAGGACGTGTTGCTGTTCATCGACAACATCTTCCGCTTCACCCAGGCCGGTTCCGAGGTGTCGACCCTTCTGGGACGCATGCCTTCCGCCGTGGGTTACCAGCCGAACCTCGCGGACGAGATGGGTGTTCTTCAGGAGCGCATCACCTCGACCCGTGGTCACTCGATCACGTCGCTGCAGGCAATCTACGTTCCTGCTGACGACTACACCGACCCGGCTCCGGCAACGACCTTCGCGCACCTCGACGCCACGACTGAGCTCAGCCGTGAGATCGCATCGAAGGGCCTGTACCCGGCCGTTGACCCGCTGACCTCCACCAGCCGTATCCTCGACCCGCGTTACCTGGGCGAGGACCACTACCGCGTGGCCACCACGGTCAAGGCGATCCTCCAGAAGAACAAGGAACTCCAGGAGATCATCGCGATCCTCGGTGTTGACGAGCTCTCCGAGGAAGACAAGATCACCGTCTCCCGCGCACGTCGTATCCAGCAGTTCCTCTCGCAGAACACCTACATGGCGAAGAAGTTCACCGGTGTTGAGGGTTCGACCGTCCCGCTCAAGGACACGATCGAGTCGTTCGACGCGATCACCAAGGGCGAGTTCGACCATGTCGCAGAGCAGGCGTTCTTCAACGTCGGTGCAATCAGCGACGTCGAAGAGCAGTGGGCCAAGATCCAGAAGGACAACCGCTAACCATGGCCGAACTCAAGGTCAGTGTCGTCTCGGCCGATCACGAAGTGTGGTCGGGCGCGGCGAAGCAGATCATCGCACGCACGACAGAGGGTGAGATCGGTATCCTGCCTGGGCACGAGCCGATCCTCGCCATCCTGTCCGCTGGCGAGGTGCGCGTCACGACGATGGACGGCAACGTCATCACGGCAACCGCGTCTGACGGGTTCCTGTCCGTCGAGCACAACGTTGTCACCGTCGTCTCACGACAAGCAGAACTGGTCTAATTCGTTGCTGATCGCCGCCGCCGGCCCCTCGGGTGCCGGTGCACACGCGATCGCCGCAGTTTCACCTCATCGACCGGGCTTCGCGGATTCATTCGCGGGCCCGGTCGATTTTGCTGTTAACTTCGTGCGATCGCTGAACCCGGGCGCCACGCCGGCGCCTGACCCCATCGCCACCTAGTGCTGGTGATTTTGCCTCCGTCCGAGACAAAGCGGGACGGCGGAGACGACACGCGCGTTCTCACGCTCGACGCCCTCAGCTACACCGACCTTAGTCTGGCGCGTGAGCAGGTTCTCAGCGCGCTTGTCGCGCTGTCGCACGACGATGCGACGGCAGCGAAGGCACTCAAGATCGGGCCGACGTTGATGTTCGAGGTGGCTCGCAACCGGGTCATCCACTCGTCCCCGGTGATGCCGGCCATGGATCGCTATACCGGGGTGCTCTATGACGGGCTGGCGGCGGACACCCTCGATGCCGGCGCGCGCGCTTTCCTTGCGCAGCACGTCGTGGTGCACTCAGCCCTATTTGGTCTGGTGGGGGCGGGCGATCCGATACCCGCGTACCGGATGTCGCACGACACCCGGCTGCCGGAGCTGCGACTCAAACACCTCTGGCGCGCTCCGGTCTCGGCCGCGATCGACGCCCATGATGGACTCGTTCTGGATCTGCGGTCGGAATCGTACGTCGAGCTTGGTCCGGTTCCCACCGGTACGGAGCGCTACTACCTTCGGGTGCTGTCCCGCGGAGCGGATGGGACGAAACGGGCGCTCAACCACTTCAACAAGAAGGGAAAGGGCCAGTTTGTTCGGGCTCTCGCGCAGTCGGGAATCGATCATCCGACGGCCGATTCCCTGCTCGCATGGGCGGCGGCCAACAACATCACTCTGGAACGTGGCTCCGACGGCGAGCTCGACCTCCTAGTCTGAGGCCATGCAACCACACCCGCTTGACCCCGACACCGCGAGCATTCTCGGAATCGTCTTCCTGATCTACGGACTCGTGATTGTGGCCGTGATCGTGGCGACCTACGTGCTGATGGCCATCGCGCTGAGCGCGTTCTTCCGCAAGGTGGGGGTCGCGGCCTGGATCGCGTGGATCCCGTTCTACGCGCACTGGAAGTGGCTCGAAGTGAGCGGGCAGCCCGGGTACCTGGCGCTGTTCTCGCTGATTCCGTATTTCGGGAGCCTGGTCACCTCCATCTTCATTTACATCGGGATGTACCGTTCCGGCATTGCCTTCGGCAAGGACCCGAGCTTTGTTGTGCTCGGGATCTTCCTGCCCTTCGTCTGGCTCTTCATGCTGGGATCCCGGTCGTCCGTGTACCGGCCCGAGCTTCTTGCGGCCCGCGGATATCCCGCACCGCTCGTCGGGTACGGATCCGCGGTCGGCCCGTACGCGCCGGCTGCCTGACCCCGGACCGTGGTGTGCAGCTAGCTGGCTCGCCAGCAGCCGGCGACGTGGTCGTCGACCATGCCGCCCGACTGCATCAGTGCGTACATGGTGGTGGGTCCCACAAACTTGAAGCCGAGCGCGCGCAGTGCCTTGCTCATCGCCGTCGATTCGGGGGTCACCGCGGGGATATCACCCGGCCCGGTGGGCCTGACGTGCGTTGCGGGGGCGAAGCTCCACATCAGCTCGTCGAGGGCGCCGGTGGCATTCGCGGTGAGCTCGATCGCCACGCGGGCGTTGGAGCGCGTCGCCAGGATTTTTGCGCGATTGCGGATGATCCGGGTGTCGAGCATCAGCGCTTCTACCTCGTCATCGTCGATTGCCGCGACCCGCTGCAGGTCAAACCCGTGGAACGCGGCACGGAAGCCCTCCCGACGTCGCAGAATCGTGATCCAGGACAGCCCCGCCTGGAAGCCCTCGAGGCTGAGCTTCTCGAACAGCGGCTGATCGCCGTGAAGCGGGCGTCCCCATTCTTCGTCGTGATAGCGCAGATACTCGGGGTCGCTGCCCGCCCACGGGCACCGCGCGATGCCATCGGCGCCGACGACGGCGCTCACGCGGTGTGCTCGATGCCCTCGTGGTCGAGCAGCCACACCTTGGTGGGGATGCCGTTGCCGCCGCTGTAGCCGGTGATCTTCTTGTTCGTTGCGAGCACGCGGTGACAGGGCACGATGATCGGAATGGGGTTTGCGCCGACGGCGCCACCGACGGCCCGACCCGCGGTGGGGCGGCCCGTTGCCAGGCCGATTTCGCCGTAGGTCGCGACTTCGCCCCACTGCAGTGCGGCAAGTTCTGCCCACACGGACCGCTGGAATTCGGTGCCGCCGGTGGAGATGGGCAGGTCAAAATCGTGGCGCTCACCGGCGAAGTATTCGGACAGTTGCGCGGCGGCGCGCTCGAGAACGTCGGTGGACTTCTCCGGGACATCATCGAACGGCAGGGCGCCTGCGCGTTCAATGGACAGCGACGTGATGGATGTTCCGTCGCTGCCGACCTCGAGGCGGCCAATCGGAGACGGCACGCGACGCAGGTAGGCGGGGGATACGGGGGGAGTTGAACGGGGGAACATGGTTTGACTGTAGCCGGGTCATCCGCCCCGCATCTGGCACTTTTCGGACATGGGGAAAGTTGGCGCGGACACCGTGAGGAGGAGGATAGGAGTATGGCGAATATCGAGTACAGAACCCTTGGCAATTCCGGCCTGGTCGTGTCGACCGTTGGCCTCGGCTGCAACAACTTCGGCCGGGCGAAAACCGCGACCGAATCGCAGGAGGGGACCAACGCGCTCATTACTGCGGCGATCGATGCGGGTGTGACGCTGTTCGACACCGCGGACATCTACGGATCCGAACGGGGGCTGAGCGAGACCCTCATGGGACACGGTCTCAAGGGGCGTCGCGACGAGATCGTGCTGGCGACCAAGTTCGGAATGGACATGGCGGGAACGAACGGACCCGACTGGGATGCCCGCGGATCGCGCCGCTATATCCGGCTCGCGGTCGAGGCCTCGCTGCGGCGCCTGCAGACCGACTGGATCGATCTGTACCAGTTGCACCGTCCCGACGGCATCACGCCGATTGAGGAGACGCTGAGCGCCCTCGACGACCTGATCACCGAGGGCAAGGTGCGCTACATCGGCCACTCGAACCTCGACGGATGGCAGATTGCCGATGCCGAATACGTCGCTCGCCTCGCGGGTCACGAGAAGTTCATCTCCGCGCAGAACGAATACAGCTTGCTGGAGCGCGATGTCGAGGTGGAAGTGCTGCCGGCCGTCAACGCGTACGGGCTTGGCTTTCTGCCGTTCTTCCCGCTCTACAATGGACTCTTCACGGGCAAGTACTCGCGCGGTGGCCAGGGCCCTGCCGACGGGCGCCTCACCGCGATCCGGCCCGAGGCGCTCGACGGTGTGCCGTGGGATCGCGTCGAGCGGTACCAGTCGTTCTGCGACGAGCGTGGGGTGACGATGCTGGCGGCGACGTTTGCGTGGCTGCTGGCGCAGCCGGGCGTCACGAGCGTGATCGCCGGGGCAACGAAGCCGGAACAGATCGTGCAGAACGCCGAGGCGGCGACGGCGTGGGATGCCTCGACCGCCGACATCGCGGCGATCTCCGAGATCTTCGCCTGACGCGAATGGTGCGCTGTCGAGACACGACAGACAGCGCCCTTAACGAACGAAGGGCCGGTGGCCGCCGCCAACACGAGGTTGAAGGCGGCCACCGGCCGCAGGGAAAAGAAATTACGCGGCGGGCTGCAGAACGACCTGGATCTCCAGGTCGATCGAGACGGCCTCACCCAGGGTGAGTCCACCGGCCTCGACGGCAGCGTTCCAGCTGACGCCGAACTCGCTGCGGTTGATCTTCGTGGAAGCGGTGACGCCGGCCTTCGTCTGTCCGTAGCCGTCGACGATAACGCCGCCGATCTCACCCTTGAGGGTGACGGACTTGGTGACGCCACGCAGGGTGAGGTCGCCAACGATGGTCAGGTCTTCGCCGTCAACCTCGAAGGAGGTGGACTTGAAGGTCATGGTGGGGTATTCCTCGACGAGGAAGAAGTCGCTCGTGCGCAGGTGGCCATCGCGGTCGGCCTGGCCGGTGTTCACGGAAGCGATGTCGACGGTGGCCTCGACGGTCGAGTCCTTGGGGTCCTCGGCGGTGACGACGGTGACGTCGAACTTCTCGAACGAGCCGCGGACCTTGCTGATCGCCAGGTGGCGAACGGAGAAGGTGAGGTCGGAGTGGGCCGGGTCAAGGGTCCAGGTTCCGGCGATGTACTTGGGGTCAGTTGTAACGGTCATAACACCATGCAAGCGTATGTTTCTGTGAACTATTCCCGATTTAGGTGACGTGTCACAAAAATTTATCCAGCGTTAACAATTGGCCGCGCGCGAACTACAGCTTCGTCCACGCTTCCGTGAGGACGGTTCGCAGAATTCCCTCGATCTCATCGAACTCTGCGGGGCCGATGGTCAGCGGGGGAGCGAGCTGGATGACGGGATCTCCGCGGTCGTCGGCACGACAGTAGAGACCTGCCTCGAAGAGTGCTTTCGAGAGGAATCCGCGAAGCAGGCGCTCCGACTCATCCGCATCAAAGGTTTCCTTCGTTGCCTTGTCCTTGACCAGCTCGATACCAAAGAAGTACCCGTCGCCGCGCACGTCGCCGACGATCGGCAGATCGCGCAACTTCTCGAGCGTCGCCCGGAACACGGGAGAGTTCTCCCGTACGTTTTCGAGCAGCTTCTCTTCCTCGAAGATGTCGAGGTTGGCGAGGGCAACGGCCGAGGACACCGGATGACCCCCAAACGTGTAGCCGTGATAGAAGGAGGTGTCGCCGTGCTTGAACGGTTCGTACAGCTTCTCGCTGATGATGGTTGCCCCGATGGGGGAGTAGCCGCTGGTCATGCCCTTCGCGCACGTGATCATGTCGGGCTGGAAGCCGTAGGTGGTCGAGGCGAACATGTTGCCGATCCGGCCGAAGCCGGTGATGACCTCGTCGGCGACCAGCAGCACGTCGTACTGGTCGCAAATCTCCCGCACGCGCTGGAAGTAGCCGGGAGGCGGAGGGAAGGCGCCGCCGCTGTTCTGCACGGGTTCGAGGAAGACGGCGGCAACCGTTTCCGGACCCTCGAACAGGATCATCTCCTCGATGCGGTTCGCCGCCCACTGGCCGAACAGGTACGGGTCGTCGCTCGGCGCACCCATTTCGGCCGCGCGATAGAAATTGGTGTTCGGTACGCGGAAGCCGCCGGGCGTCACGGGCTCGAACATTTCCTTCATGCCGGGGATGCCGGTGATGGCCAGTGCGCCCTGCGTGGTGCCGTGGTAGGCGACCGACCGGGAAATGACCTTGTGCTTGGTGGGGCGGCCCTGCAGCTTCCAGTAATACTTGGCGAGCTTGAACGCCGTCTCCACGGCCTCGCCGCCGCCGGAGGAGAAAAAGACACGATTGAGGTCGCCCGGTGCGTAGCCGGCGAGACGGTCGGCGAGTTCGATGGCGGCGGGGTGGGCGTACGACCAGAGCGGGAAGAAGGCCAGTTCTTCGGCCTGCTTGGCAGCGGCCTCGGCCAGACGCTTGCGCCCGTGACCCGCGTTGACGACGAAGAGTCCTGACAGCCCGTCGAAATACTTCTTGCCGGCGCTGTCCCAGATGTGATGGCCCGAGCCCTTGACGATGATGGGGACGCCACCGCCGTCCTCCATGATCGACTGGCGGTTGAAGTGCATCCAGAGGTGATCGCGCGCCTTTTGCTGAAGCTCCGCCTCGGAGAACTTGCTGCTGCCGGTCGCGCCGGCGGACGGGCTGACGTTCTGTTCCGTGGTTGTCATCGGGTTCCCCAGTTGTAGAACTGCTTGTGAAGTCGGAGGTAGACGAACGTCTCTGTGGAGAGCACGCCCGGGATCGCACGGATCCTCTTGTTGAGCAGCTCGATGAGATCGTCATCGTTCTCGCAGACCACCTCCGCGAGGATGTCGAAACTTCCCGCCGTGAGAACGACGTAGTCGACCGATGTGATCTGTGCGAGAGCGTCGGCGACGGTGGTCGTGTCTCCCGACACGCGAACGCCGATCATCGCCTGGCGATAAAACCCCAGCTGCATCGGGTCGGTGACCGCGACGACCTGCATCACGCCGGAGTCGGTCAGCTTCTGCACCCGCTGGCGCACGGCCGCCTCGCTGAGGCCGACGGCCTTGCCGATTTCCGCGTAGGAGCGACGTCCGTCGTTCTGCAGCTGTTCGATGATTGCCTTTGATACGTCATCGAGCTGAATCGGCTTCGAGCTGGGGGTCCTCTGAGGCGCACTCATGGGTTGATTGTGGCAGTGACAACAGCGCGATACAAGCGATTCCGCATCATTACGCGCGAATGACCATCGGAATCAGCAGGCGATGCGCCGTTGCCCCGCAGCATCGCGGACGAAGTGGGTGCCCGTAAAATACGTGATGAGTTACATCGGGGACTGAACTGCACCGACAATAGGACTGTGCACGAAGAACTCGACGATACTGTTGCCGCCCAACGCCCTTCCGGTGCCTCCGAGGCGACGTCGGAGCCAGACCTGGCAAACACCATCCGATCCAAATATGTGGTGTCAGCGGTAGCCGAGACAGTGCAGCCCAAACAGCGACCGAGAGATGCCAGCGGCGCTCTCGTTTCTGAGCCGGTCGCGCCAGCCCCGCCCGCGGCGCCCGCGATGTTCTACAGGTTCCGCATCTCCCGCACGGCGATCCCGCTCGATCTGCCCGCGTACATCGGACGCGCACCGCACCACCCGCGCATTGCGGCCGACCGGATGCCCCGTCTGGTGCGCGTTCCATCGCCGCTGCAGGAGGTGTCGTCCAGCCACCTCGAGATCCGCCAGCTCGGCATGACCGTGGTGGTCACCGACCTGAAATCGACCAACGGCACCATCGTCAGCGTGCCGGGAACCCAACCGCGCAAGCTCCGGCAGAGTGAGTCGCTTGTCGTGTCGCCCGGCACTCTCATCGACATCGGCGACGGAAACATCATCGAGATTCTCCCGATGCAGAGTCTCTGATGACCGAGATCGGCACGAGTACCGCCGAGTTCACGGTCGCGCTTCCGGGGCATCCCGAATCTGTCGTTCGCCTGTCCTGGGCAGCGGCGACCGACGTCGGAAAGCGGCGCCGGGCGAACGAGGACAGCTATGTCGCCCGGTCACCCATGTTCGCCGTAGCCGACGGTATGGGCGGTCACGCCGCGGGGGACCTTGCCAGCGCCGCTGTTGTCACGCGCCTTGCAGAAATGACAACGACAGACTTTCTTTCGGCCGCCGCGGTGGACACGGCACTTGTCCGTGCCACGGAGGACATCGATGTCGTGAGCGTCGGTAACGACATGGGCGTCGGAACCACGGCGACGGGCGCGATCCTTGCCGTCGAGGGTGGCAAGCCATACTTCGGTGTCTTTAACGTCGGTGACAGCCGGGTCTATAGCTACACGCCGCACGAGCTGGTGCAGGTGACGACCGACCATTCGGTGGTGCAGGAGATGGTCGATTCCGGTCTGATCAGCAGGGCACAGGCGGAGATTCATCCGGACAGCAACATCATCACCCGTGCGGTGGGCTTCGGGGAAGCACCCGAGGTGGACTACTGGCTGGTGCCCATGCGGGCGGGACTTCGTTTGCTCATTTGCTCCGACGGGCTGACCAAGGAAGTGGACGACCACGGGCTCCTGGCGGAACTCGCCGCCGGCCACAGTGCGCTGGACACGGCCGCTGCCCTCGTGCAGGCGGCTCTCGATGCCGGAGGTCGCGACAACGTGACCACGATCATCGTCGACGTACTGTCGGTACCCGCCGAAAATTAGGCACGAAACGCCGCCCCCCGTTCGGGGGTAGAGGCGGCTAAACCGTGACATGGCCTGCCTACAATGGACAGATCTGTCGACTGGGCGAAGGGGTGGACCTTGGTACGACGCCTTCCGTCCGTGCCTCCGGTGCTTCCGGGGTTCTCCCACGTGCACGTCCTCGGCTCCGGTGGCTTCGCCGACGTTTTCCTGTTCGAGCAGAATATGCCTCGCCGCCAGGTCGCCGTCAAGGTGATGCTCAGCGAGGTTGTCAACGACCAGGTGCGGCAGATGTTCCAGGCCGAGGCGAACCTCATGGCACAGCTCAGCGCACATCCGTCGATCCTCACCGTGTACCAGGCGAGCGTGTCATCCGATGGGCGTCCGTACCTGGTGATGGAGCTGTGCTCCTCGTCGCTGAGCACGCGCTACCGCAAGGAACGCATTCCCGTCGCCGAGGTGTTGCGGATTGCGGTCAAGATCGGCAGCGCCGTCGAGACCGCGCACCGTGCGGGAGTGCTCCACCGTGACATCAAGCCCAGCAATATTCTGCTGACGGCATATGGGCATCCGGTGCTGTCCGACTTCGGTATCGCTGCGACGCGGAGCGAGATGGAGGGTCAGGAATCCGTCGGGATGTCGATCCCCTGGTCGGCCCCGGAGGTGCTTCTCGATGAAACCCCGGGAAGCGTCGCGTCCGAGGTGTGGTCGTTGTCGGCAACCGTGTACTCCCTCCTGGCTGGGAGGTCGCCATTTGAAGCGCCCGGGGGGTCGAATTCGTCCACGGACGTCATCAACCGCATCACCAAGGCGAAGCCCTTGCCCATTGGTCGCCCCGATGTGCCGGCGAGTCTCGAGCGCGTGCTCGCGGCCGGAATGGCCCGGAAACCCGAAAACCGCCCCGGGAGTGTGCTCGAGCTGATCCACGAGTTCCAGGCGATCGAGAGCGAGCTGGGCGTGGCCCAGACCGCCATCGAGGTGGCCATGGATGACTGGGCCCTGGCGACCGTTGCTGACTTCGAAGACCGCACTGCTGTTCGCGGTGTCGCAAGCTCGCTCGCTCGCCCGGGCGCGCGACGTCGCCGCCGCAGCGCGCTGGCAAACTCGATTCCCTCGGCCAGTAGTGTCGCGGTGCTCGAGAGCAATCCGTCCGTGCGGTCCGCCAGCGCGACCACGGAGCCGAAGAAGAGCATGCAGACTCTCGCGTGGGTACTCCTGGCCAGCGCCATCGTCGTAATTGCGCTGGGAGTCACCGCCACCTTCATTCTCGTTCGGGCGGGCAACACGAGCATTCCCGTGGTCGCTGATGTCCAGGCATCCGTGTCCGCACGGTCGGTGGAATTCACCTGGCAGGATCCGGGCATTGCCGCTACCGACACCTTCCAGATCACGGCGGACGGGCAGGTCAGCAATCAGCGATCGACCAGCTTTGTGGTGGATGCGACCGCGGGCGACCGGGTGTGCGTGACCGTGTCGGTCAATCGTGACGGTAAGACGGGGTCGGCCAGCGGCGAAAAGTGCGTGGACGTCGGAGAATGACGCGGCGTCGTGATTAGGACATGGATACGCCGCCACCGCTCGCTGTTCTTTACCGTGACCAGTGGAGTGGTTGTTGCGGCACTCATCGTCGTCGTCGCCGTGACGTCGACGGGGTTCACCGCGCAGAAACTTGACCTTGGCGACGCCGCCGTGTGGGTGTCGAACGGGTCCAAGCAGGCCGTCGGTCGGGCAAACACCGAGGTGCTCGAGCTCAATTCGGTGGTGTCCGGAACCGGCAGCGACGTTGATGTTTTGCAGGGTGGGTCGACGGTGCTCGCCCTCGACCACGGCACGAGCAAGCTGGACATCATCGATCCGGCGACGTCGGCTATCTCTGACAGCGTCCCGCTGCCGCCGAGTCGTCCGCAGGTCTACCTGGCCGGTGACACAGCGGTCATTCTCGCCCGCGGGACGGGGCAGCTGTGGATCACGCCGGTCAGCCAGCTCAGCACATTCGATGCGGAGGCGACGCCCACCCTGAGCCTTGGCGCCGACACCATCGCGAGCATGGATGATGACGGTCGTATGTTCGTCTACTCACCGACCGCTGGTGCCGTCTACCGCATCGACCCGGAGGTTTCCGATGCGGTCCGGTCGACGGACAAGGTCACGATTCCGGCGACCGGCGATCTCAGCATCACCTCCGCGGGCGCACGCTGGGTCGTGCTGGACGCGACCGCCCGGCTGCTCTACACGGCCGATGGAACAGCGAGCGTCCCCGATCTGGCCGCGGCGGCGATCCTTCAGCAGCCCGGAGGGGATGCGACCCGGGTGCTCGTCGCAGACTCCACGGGGGTCTATTCCGCGGCCCTGCCGTCCCGCGTGGTCACCAAGATCGACACCGGGCGGTCGGGGACGGCCGCGGCCCCCCTTATCTCCGGCGGCTGCGTCTTCACCGCATGGACGAGCGGCCAGGCTTGGCGGCAGTGCGCGAACGATCCGGCGGAGGGGTCCGTCCTCCCACTCTCCGCGATGCCCGCCAACGCGGAGCTTGGCTTCCACAGCAACGGCGACCGCGTGCTCCTCAATGACGGACTCGCGGGCGACTCGTGGGCGGTGCAGGCTTCGGGAGAGCTCATCAACAACTGGGCGGAGCTCATCCCGCCCGACGCAGACCAGTCGCAGCAAGACAATAACGAAGACACCCCTCCAGAGCAGGACAAGATCCAGCAGCCGCCGGTGGCAGTGGATGACTCGTTCGGAGCTCGCCCCGGGCGCGCAAGCGTGCTGCCCGTGCTGCTCAATGACTACGACCCCAACGGGGACGTGCTGGCCATCGACAGCGTCGGTGAGCTCGACGGCAGTTTCGGGCACATCGACCTGATCAACGACGGCCAACAGTTGCAGATCACTGTGACGGACGAGGCGTCGGGATCGGCGACGATCCGGTACACGATCAGTGACGGGCGGGGTGGGACTGCGTCCGCCTCGGTGAAGGTGACCGTACGCACTCCCGCGCAGAACTCACCTCCGCAGCAGGTGCGATCGAGTACCGCGACGGTGGCGACCGGTGGACGGGTGACCACGCAGGTGCTGGGCGACTGGGTTGACCCCGACGGTGACGCGTTCTTCCTCAGCGCGGCATCCGCCCCCGCTCCCAATATTGTGACCTCGCGTCCGCAGGGGTCCGTGGTGTTCACGGACTCCGGTTCCGGGGCCGCGCTCAAGCAGGTGGCAATCGTTGTGTCGGATGGCTCGGCCGAGGGCACGGGAACCATCGCCATTACCGTGCGCGCCCAGGGCAAGGTTCCCATCGTCGCCGATCCCTTTATCGTGGTCGTCACCGCGAACTCCGAGGTGACGGTTCTCCCGCTCGAACACGTGCGGGGAGGAACCGGCGCGGTGCGGCTCAACAGCGTGCCCGCGCGCACGGGGTCGACAGTCACCCCCAGCTACGAGGCGGGATCATTCCGCTTTACGAGTTCGCAGGTCGGCACCCACTACCTCGATTACGTGGTCACCGACGGTGACCTGTCGGCGACCGGCGTGGTGCGGGTAGAAGTCATCTCGCCTCCCGACGCCAACGCAAAGCCCGTCACCATTCCGAAGACGGTGTTTGTGCGGTCGCTGCAGACCGAGCGCGTGGACGTTGCCGGAACCGACATCGACCCGGCCGGAGGTGTCTTGCTCGTCACGGGAATCTCCGGTCTTCCCACCGCGTCCGGCGTCTCCACCGAGGTGCTCGAGCAGCGGTATGTGCAGGTGCGGCTGAGCGCCCCGATCGACCAGCCGGTGACCTTCAACTACACCGTCAGCAACGGGCTCGCCGAGGCGCAGGGGATCATCACTGTCATCGAGATCGCCTCCCCGAGCCGGTTGCAGCCGCCCGTCGCCAACGATGACGAGATCACCGTGCGAGTCGGGGCGGCCATCGATATCCCGGTGCTCGACAATGACGAGCACCCGGACGGCGAAGCGCTGACCCTGCTTCCCACCCTCGCCCGTGGTCTCCCTTCCGGCGCCGGTCTGCTCTTCGGCTCCGGCCGCGTGCTGCGCTACCTTGCCCCCGATCACACGGGCAACTTCACCGCCGTGTATCAGGTCGACGGCCCGGACGGCCAGAGCGCGCGGGCGCAGGTGCGCATCGCCGTGCGCGAGGCGGATGTCGCCACGAACAACGCTCCCGTGCCGTCGCCGATCGTCGCGCGGGCGCTCGCGGGGGAGACGGTGACCATCGCCGTCCCGCTGTCGGGCATCGACCCCGACGGTGACTCTGTGCAACTCATCGGCCAGGCCACGAACCCGCAGAAGGGGTCGGTGGTGAGCGTCGATGCCGACTCGATCACCTACCGTGCCGGTGACTACTCCGTGGGAACGGACAGCTTCACGTACACGGTCGTCGACGCGCTCGGAGCGCGCGCGACCGGGACCGTCCGTGTCGGAATCACCGCGCGGGCGGATGGCGCCAGGAATCCCGTCGCGATCCTCGACGAGATCACCGTGCGTCCGGGGGTCACCGTCTCGGTGCAGGTGCTCGCCAACGATTCCGACCCCGACGGCCGGCCGCTGCACGTCGTGAGCGTTGTTCCGAACGATCCGGTCACCCGCGCCTCGGTCGCCAACGAGCTGGTGTCGATCCGTCCACCTGACGTGCCGGGAACGTACGGTGTCGTCTACACGATTGACAACGGGTTCGGCGGGACGAGCTCGAACTTCGTCCGAGTGACCGTCGACCCGAATGCTCCTCTTGCCTTCCCGGTCGCGGGGGACACGGTGCTGACGCTCACCGACATCCTCGACCACCCGACCGTGGACGTCGCGGTGCTCGGCCACGTGTTCTTTGCCGACGGAAGTCCGTCCGCGCTCGGCGTGACCATCGATCCCGCTTACAGTTCGCGTGCGCAGGTGCTCGCCAACAAGCGCGTCCGGGTGACCGTGGAGAACGACAGCCAGATCATCCCGTTCCGGGTCAGCCATCCCCAGGACCCCAACGTCTTCTCCTACGCCTTCATCTGGGTGCCCGGATTCCGGGATGCCCTGCCCCAGCTCAACCGCAACGCGCCCGCCCTCACGGTCGCCAGCGAGGCGAAGCTCGTGATCCACCTCAATGATTACGTGCTCGCCGTCGGCGACAAGACGGTTCGGCTCACCGACGCCGGTTCGGTGACCGCCACGCACAGCAACGGAACCAACCTCGTCGTTGGGCCCGAGACCCTCACCTTCACCTCGGCGGACCGCTATTTCGGCGCAGCATCGATCTCCTTCGAAGTGACGGACGGGGAATCAGCGGATGACCCGAATGGGCACACCGCGATTCTGGTGCTGCCCATCACGGTGTTGCCGCGTGAGAACCAGCCACCCACGTTTGCCGGCGCGGTGCTCGAGGTCGAGCCCGCGGAGTCGAAGCAGATCGACCTCGTGCGACTGACCAACTACCCCTACCCGGACGACACCGGCGAGCTGGTCTACACCGTCCTGAGCCCGCTTCCCGTCGGATTCACCTATGCCCTGTCCGGCCACCTCCTCACCCTGCGAGCCAACGAATCCGCCGCCACCGGCAGCATCACCAACATTTCCATCGGAGTGCGGGACAGCGCGTCGACCGGCCAGGCGGGACGCATCCAGCTCAACGTGGTGCCCTCGACGAAACCGCTGGCAACCGCGGCGACGGACGTGACCCAGGTGCGCCGGGGCGAGACATCCACCGTCGACGTCCTCGCCAACGACGCGGCGACCAACCCGTTCCCGGCGACGCCGCTGAGGGTCGTCGCGATCAGGGGAGTGGGAGGCAACCAGCTTCCCAAGGGCATCGCAGTCTCGCCCAGCCGCGACAAGAGCGAGCTCGCCGTGACGGTCGCCGCGTCCGCGAAGCCAGGCGAGACGGAACTTCAATATCAGATAGCGGATGCCACGGACGACCCCAACCGGTACGTGTGGGGCACCGTGCGCATCTCCGTGCAGGACAGGCCCGACCCGGTCTCCAATGTGCGGGTGGCGAGCTTCGCCGATCGGCAGCTCACCGTCGCCTGGAACAGTGGATCGTCGAACAACTCGCCGCTGACCGGGTACCACGTGGATCTCGCCGACCCGGCGACCGGCGCCGTGCTGGGAAGCGCCGACTGTGCCGGAGCGCAGTGTGAGGTCGCCACTCCGGGCAACGGACCGGACAACGCCGTGCGAATCGTGGTCGTCGCGAAGAATGCCGTGGGTGATTCCGACCCGGCGCAGAACGCCACCAACGTCTGGTCGGATGTGGTTCCGGATGCCCCCGCCAACGTGACCGCGACGCCGCTTGACCACGGCTTCCGCGTCCGCTGGGCCAAACCCGTCAACTCAGGCGGCGGTTCCGAGATCACGAAGTACGTCCTTGACGTCGACGGTCTGCCGACGATCGAGGTGAGCGTGAACCCGCTGGACGCGCCCGGCACGCAGTACAGCCGCACCGTCACCGACCCCGGCATCGCGAACGGGTCGACCGTCGCGTTCAGCATCTCGTCGAGGAATTCGGCGGCGTCGACGCTCGCCTCGTGGAAGAAGGCAACCGGAGCGGCGCATCCGGCCGGCGATCCCGACCGCAAGGCCGCGCCGACCGCCTCCGCCGACATCGGCGAGGGAACGACCGCGACGCTCACCTGGCCGGGCGGATTCTCCGACGACGGACGGCCGATCACCGAGTACTTCGCGGCGGTCTACACGAACGTCGCTCCGCTGTGCACGGTGGCGGGTGACCTCCCGGGACTGCCGCAGGTGGGTATCGCGAGTCCCGTGATCAAGCACGTGGGAACCGCGACGAGCACCACGTTCACGGGGCTGGCCCCGGACACACGCTACAAGTTTGTGGTGTTTGCCTTCAACGGTATGGGGTGCACCTCGAGCGTCGTCGTCGAAGCGACTCCCCGGGCACGGCCGGGCACCGTTACCTCGATTTCCACCCTGGCGGCGGACGGGTCATCCACTCCCGAGCCGAACGGTGACTTCGCCTGGGATTACAAGCTGCGCTCGTTTACGACGACCACCATCGCCAGCCGCGCGTCCGACACGTTCATCTACAAGCTCAGCGGCGGGTCGATCGATGGCACGGAGCGCGGTCCGCGCACGCTGGGTTCCTTCCTCACGGCCGACGGCCAGCAGTATGGCGAGCGTGTGTCGGTGCAGGTCAAGGCCTGCCGTACGTATTCCGATGTCGGCACACCGCTGTGCAGCGCGAACTGGTCGGCGCCCTTCCCCGTGGGCGTGCCCGTGAGCAACAGCGCCCTCGGCGGACAGAACTTCACGCAGACTCCCGGCCAGGCCGTGCCGGCGCCGGACCCGACCGATCCCGCCGACCCGCCCGTCACGCCCGTGACGACGCCGGCGACCGGCCAGTACAGCTGGACGTCTGCGCCTGCCGGCAACGGATACGATGCGGTGACCTATTCGTGCGGCGGTGGTGAGAGCGCGCTCGGGTCTGGCGCGGGCACGTGTGACGTGACCGAGTCGACGACGACGGATGACTCGGGCACGGCGGTTCCGACGGGCGACTTCCCCAGCCTCACCGTCACGATCACGGCCAACGGAACGCAGTATGTGAGAACGTACACATGGCAAAGCTTTCACTCGTAATGGAGAACCAAGAATGACCATGACACCCGAACAGGCCATCTGGTTCTCGGAGACCTTCGCGCGTCTCGTCACGAACGTCGAGAAAGTGGTCATGGGGAAGACCTTTGTCATCCGACTCGGCTTCACCTCGCTGCTGAGCGGCGGGCACCTGCTGCTGGAGGATTTCCCCGGCACGGGAAAGACCTCCCTCGCGCGCGCCATGGCGCAGACGGTGCAGGGAACGAGCAGCCGGGTGCAGTTCACGCCCGACCTTCTGCCCGGCGACATCACCGGTGTCAGCATCTTCGATCAGCGCACCAACGACTTCGAGTTTCACCACGGGCCGATCTTCGCCAACATCGTGCTGGCCGACGAAATCAACAGGGCAAGCCCGAAGACCCAGGCGGCGTTGCTCGAGGTCATGGAGGAGGGACGGGTGACCGTTGACGGCGTCAGCCACGACGTGGGAAGCCCGTTCATGGTCATCGCGACCCAGAACCCCATTGAACAGGCGGGCACCTACCGGTTGCCCGAGGCGCAACTCGACCGTTTCCTCATGAAGACCTCGATCGGGTACCCCGACCACGCGTCGACCCTTCGCATTCTCGAGGGAGCGGAGACGTCCGCCCACACCGTGACGCTGAACAGCATCGTCACCGCGGAGGTCGTGCTGAGCATGGCAGCGCTGGCCCGTACCGTGCACGTCGACCCGTCCATCAATGACTACATTTCCCGTCTCGTCGACGCGACCCGGTCGGCCGTCGAGGTCAGGCTCGGCGTGAGCGTGCGCGGAGCGCTGGCGCTCGTGCGGGCTTCCAAGACACTCGCCGCCGCCAACGGCCGCCACTACGTGATTCCGGATGACGTCAAGGCGCTGGCCGAACCCGTGCTCGCGCACCGGCTGGTGTTGGACCCCGAGGCCGAGTTCGAGGGTGTCACCACCTCCAGCATCATCGCCCAGATCCTCATCGAGACTCCGCCACCGAGTGACAGGCAAGCCGTGTGAGCACGCGAACCGGTCGAACCACGTCGCGCTCCGTTGGCGCACGCTCGGTCACCGCACGTTCGACGCGGGCCGCCGACGCGTACTCGACGACCACAACCTCCGGACGCACGGATGGCCTGACGAATGCCCGTACCCGCATCGTCGGTACCCGGCAGGGACCGCTCGCCGACTTCGTGATCGCCGTGGTCCGGGTCTCCGGTGCCGCGCTGGTCAGTCTTCACCGCGTGACGAGACGTGCGACAGCCGTTGTGACTCCCGTCGGATGGGCGGTACTGCTCGCGACCCCCCTCGCCTTCGTGTTCGGGTACGGGCTGGGCTGGACCGAGCTTGTCGTCACGGGGTGGGCGCTGAGCGGTGTCCTGGTTCTCGCTGCCCTGTACCTGATCGGCCGCACGACGCTGTCCGTTGAGTTGCGCCTGGTTTCCCACCGCGTCGTCGTCGGTGAGGGGGCCGGGGGTTCCCTTGTTGTTCGGAACTCCCGTCGGCGGCGGGTGTTTGGCAGCACCGTGGAAGTACCCATCGGTCAGGGCCTCGCAGAATTCCCGCTTCCGAGCCTCGCCCGCGAATCACAGCTGGAGCGCGAGTTCATCCTGCCCACCGAGCGCCGGGGCATCGTGACGGTCGGGCCCGCGCGCACCGTGCGCGCCGATCCCATCGGGCTCGTCCGGCGTGAGCTTGTCTGGACGGACACGACCTCCCTCGTGGTGCACCCGCGCACGATCGCGATCCCCAGTACGACGACGGGATTCGTGCGCGACCTCGAGGGGAACGCGACGAGGGACCTCACCAGCAGTGACATCGCTTTCCACGCGTTGCGTGAGTATCAGCCCGGAGACGAACGCCGAAACATCCACTGGAAATCGACGGCGAAGACCGGTCGCTACATGGTGAGGCAATTCGAAGAGACCCGCCGAAGCCACCTGGTGATCGCGCTGAGCCTTGCACGCACCGACTATGCGACCGACGACGAGTTTGAGCTGGCTGTCAGCGCTGCCGGATCCCTCGGTGCGCGCGCGATCGCCGATACCCGGGACGTGACAGTCGTCGTCAGCGAGGCGACGCCGGAGTTTGCCAAGCGCAAGGTGTTCGCCGTTCGTCCGCTGTCCACCCTGACGCGGGCGCGTCTGCTCGACGATCTCGCCGTGGTGCAGAGCGCGGATACCGCGCTGAGGATCGAGGATGTCGCGCACGTGACGGCAGACCTCGTGACCGGTGTCTCCGTGGCGTTCCTCGTCTGCGGTTCCGGTGCGACCGTCGGTCAGCTCCGGGCGGCCTCCACCCAGTTCTCTGCCGGTGTCGAAGTCGTCGCGATCGTGTGCGACCCGGACACGGTTCCCGGGCTGCGCAGGGTGGCCGGTCTCAGCGTGTTTACGATCGGTTCCCTCCAGGACCTCCAGAAGTCGCTGGCACGATCGGCGGCGGTATGAGAGCCGCTCGGCCCAGCGCCAGCTTCATCGTCCTCAACACGCTCGCCCTGTGGCTCGCGGTGGGAGTCGCCGCGTGCGCGCTCTGGCCGATTTACCGCACCCCACAGGTCGTGGTCGTGGTGGCGGTCACCGTCGTCGTCGCCTCGCTCATTGCGATTCTCGGGGCGGTCTTCCGCTGGTCGGCACCCATCGTGGCCGGAGCAACCCTGCTCGCCTACTTCGCGTTCGGGGTACCGCTGGCGGTACCGTCGCAGGCCACGAGCGGTATCGTTCCCACGCTGACGGGTCTGCGCGAGCTGATCCTCGGGGCTGCGTTCGGGTGGAAACAGCTGCTGACCATTTCGCTGCCGGTGGGAAGTTACGAGTCGTTGCTGGTGCCGTTTTACCTGCTGATTCTGGTGGTGACGGTCGTCGCGGCATCCGTCGCCCTCCGCTCCCGCCATGGCGACCTTGCGGTGCTTGGCCCGATCGCCCTGTACGTGATTGCCCTCGTGTTCGGCGGCGAGACTCCGTTCTTGCCCGTGGTGCTGCCGCTCGCCCTGCTGTCGGTGACGCTGCTCTGGATCAGTTGGCGACGCTGGTACCGACGGCACGTCAGCATCCGCAGCCTGACGACCAAGCAGGATTCCGAGCGCACCAGCGCCGACAGCAGGTTCACCGGGGTTCGTGCGGGGATCGCTGCGACGGTGCTGCTCGCGATCGCCGCGGGGGCCGCCGTCGTGGTGGTTGCTGCCCTGCCCCCGGCAAGTGCGCGTGAGGTGCTCCGCGCGGCGACGGTGCAGCCGTTCGACCCGCGGGATTCCACGAGTCCGCTCGCAGCTTTCCGCACGTACTGGCAGGAGCCGACCGTCGACGACGTGCTGCTCACGGTGCGGGGACTGCCAAAGGGCGCACGGCTGAAGCTCGCCACGCTCGACAGTTACAACGGCGTCGTGTACTCGGTGGGAAGTTCGGTTGTCGACAGCGCGTCGGGCTCCTTCACCCGTCTGCCGTTCGAACTCGATCAGAGCGCCGTGCGGGGAACGCCCGCGACGCTCACGGTCGACGTCGGCGACTACGCGGGGATGTGGGTGCCGAGTGCCGGAGCGCTTGAGCGCTTCGCGGTGACCGGGGGAGCGGATGCCACGGAACTGCGCAATTCGTTCTACTACAACACCACCACGGGGTCGGCGGTCGTCCTGGACGGCCTCGCCGCCGGCGACAGCTACTCGATCGATACGGTTCTGCCGGATCAGCCCACGGTTGCGCAGTACCCCACCCTGCAGGCGGGGACGGCGCAGGTTCCGCCGCTCGGCGCTGTGCCGGCGGAACTCAACTCCGTTCTCGCGTCCTATGTGGCCGGCGTCAAGGGCCAGGGAAACCAGCTGGTGGCAATGCTCGCCGGGTTGGCCCGCGATGGGTACGTCAGCCACGGGGTGGGCGCGGACGCCGTACCGAGCCGATCCGGTCACTCCATCGACCGCATCAGCGAGTTGCTGACCGACCAGCGAATGATCGGCGACGCCGAACAGTTCTCGGTGACGGCCGCGCTGATGGCTCGGCAGCTGGGGTTCCCTGCCCGTGTCGTCATGGGATTCGTGCCCGAATCATCCGCCGACGTGCAGCAGGTGCGTGGGCGGGACGTGTCCGCCTGGGTGGAGGTCGATACCCGGGAGTACGGATGGGTCGCCATCGACCCCAACCCTGCGGTGCGCGACATCCCGGCAGAGCAGCCGCAGGACCCGACCCGCATCTCCCGTCCACAGAGCGTTGTGCCGCCGGTGGTCTCGGACCCCGCGCCCGTCGACCGCCAGACGACGCCGGACAGCGAACAGAACGACCCCGCCACGACGGACCCGGTGCTCGCGATAATCCTCGCCGTCGCTCGTGTCGTCGGGTGGGTTGCCGTGGGCGTCGCCGTGCTGATGGCCCCGTTCCTCGTCGTGATTGCGGCAAAGGTGCGCCGTCGGCGCAGGCGTCGCCGCGCGACATCCACTCTCGACAGAATTCGTGGCGGGTGGAGCGAGTTCGAGGACAGCGTGCTCGATCACGGATTTGACCCGCCGGCGACCGCGACCCGCAGTGAGGTGGCCGCCGTTGTCGGTGGGACGCAGCCGTTCGTGCTCGCGGCGGTGGCGGACCGTGCCGTGTTCTCTCCGTCCGAACCGGACGTGGCCGAGGCCGACCTCGTGTGGACGTCGGTTCGCGAGCTCACCGCCTCGCTGAACTCCGGCAAGACGCGGTGGCAGCGGCTGCGGGCGCGCATCTCGCTGCGCTCCATGGGCCGACGGATATAGTTGACGAAGGCTTTAGAACTGCGAGAGGGTTTCACGCCATGACCTGTACCTCGTGCGGAGCCGAGCTTCCCGCTGGCGCCATGTTCTGCGGCGAATGCGGTCGCTCCGTCAGTGCGCGGGATGCCGCGGCGGCAGCTCCCCGCTGCGAGCAGTGCAACGCCGTGCTGGGCAAGGCCGACATCTTCTGCGGCGTGTGCGGATTCGTGGTGCGGTCGGCGCTCACCATGCCAGGGCCGCGGGACACTGTTGCCCTCAACCGGGACGAGCTGATCGCCGGATTCGCCAGCCTCGATGAGCAGCACGTGACGCCGGTGTCGACGTCGTCTGTTCCCGTGGTGACGCCCCGAGCGGACCCCGCGCCCGTCCGCGTCCCGACGCCCGAGCCGACACCCGGGCCAACGAATGCGCCGACGAATGCGCTCACGAGTGCGCCGTCCGCGTCCGCGGCGCGCCCCGTGCCGTCGCCGCCGCCGGGTGCAATTCGGCGTGGTGTCCAGCTTCCGCCGGCGTCGCCCGCTCCGATTGTCTCCGAGCCGGTGTCCGCAGTGCCGCCGTTTTCCACCGCTGTTCCCGCGGCCGACTCCGCTGTGCCCGTCGCGCCTCCCGTGTCCGCGGTGCCCCCGATCTCGACAGCCCCGCCCGTCTCTGCGGCGCCCCCGATCTCGACCGCGTCGCCCGCGCCCTCGACTTCCCCCGCGCCTCGTCCGGCGTCGCCGGCTCAGCCTCCCGCCGCGGTGAGCGACCTGGACCTCGATGATCTCGACGTCGACGACCTCGAGAAGACCCGCATCGTGCGTCGCTCCGACCGGGGCGAGCGGTTCGTGCTCCAGTTCAGCACCGGCGAGAGCTTCACGGTCTACGGCTCGGGACTTCTCGGCCGCAACCCGCGCCCACAGCCCAGCGAGTTTTTCGACAACCTCATCGTCATTTCCGACCCGGGCAAGTCAGTCTCGAAGACCCACCTCGAGTTCGGCCAGGAGGCGGGAGCGTTCTGGGTCTGCGACAGGTTCTCCGGCAACGGTTCCGTCGCCCGGGAACCCGAACAGCAAGCCAGACGCCTGGACGCAGGCAAGCGCTACCGCATCGCCCGTGGAACCCGAATCGACATCGGCGAACAGTTCCTCATCGTCAGCTGACCGCTCCTCCCCACCCGTGTCTCAGCCCCGGCTGTGCACGCTTCTCCGAGTTCCGTGCCACGACGGCTACCCGGGTGATTTCATCGGATCGTGTCATCCGCCGTTTCGGTCCCGCCCCAGCCACCCAGCGGTTCGCCGCGCCCATCGCGCCTGGCCCTGCCGCGACCACCGGAGACCCCGCGAGCGCACCCATTTCCGATGCTGGCGACCCTGGCGCCCGTCGCGGCGTCTGTCGGCCTCTGGCTGCTGACGTCCTCACCGTATGCACTGCTGTTCGCCGTGCTTGGTCCCGTCATCGCCATTGCCAGCGTCGGTGACTCGCGGCTCGACTCCCGAAGGGTACGCAAGAAAGAACGCGCCCGATTCGATAGGGACTACGAACGCACCCGTCAGCTCATCGCCTCCATGCACCGCAGCGAGTCAGCGGGGCTGGCGAGGCTTGCGCCGTCCGCACGGTCGCTCATCGACGCTCCCGATCACGATCCCGAGAGGTGGCGTGCAGATCTCACACGACCTGTCCCCATTCGGCTGGGAACGGGCAGGGTTCACAGTGCACTGGAGGTGGACACGGATGCCCCGGGGCAGGTGTCGCCCTCGGTCGAGGCGCGCCTCACGGAGCTCCGCGAGGAGGCACGCTTTCTGCCAGCCGCTCCCATTGTGACGGACGCGCGACTCGGAGTCGGGTGTGTCGGGCCTCCGACCATCGCTGCTGCTGCCGCCCGGGCAATCGCGGTGCAGGTGGTGGCGGCCCTGCCACCCGACCGGGTCGGCGTTGCCGTTCCCGACGGCCAAAGTGCCTGGCGCTGTCTCGACGGGATTCCGCACCGGATCGTGCGACGGGAGGCGTCGGACGGGTGCGACGCCATCGTCCTGTCGCCCGGGGGCGTCCCTCCCGAGGTGGTCATCGCCGTGGCGCCCACCCTGGAGGCACTGCCACGCTCGACCCGCGTCGTCGTCGCGGTCGGCGGTTCCGGCGCGGAGGTTGTGCGGCATCCCGACGCAGACGCGATCGGACCGGTCGAGGTCGAGTTCGTCACCGCGGAAGACGTTGCAGGCTGGGCGGCGCGCATCGCCCGGCGCGCAGCTATCGACGGAGTGGGTCCGCAACACACCCGGATTCCGGCGAGCGCTGACCTGGAGCCGTTGCTGCGCGAACCCAGCGATGGAGGCCGGGGGCTTGAGTGCGACATCGGCATCGGTGACGCGGGAATGGTCGCCGTGGATCTGGTTGCCGACGGACCCCACGCCATCGTCGGCGGCACGACCGGGAGCGGAAAGAGCGAGCTGCTGATCAGCTGGGTCCTTGCCATGGCCGCGGGCAGGGCACCCACCGAGGTCAGCTTCCTGTTCGTCGACTTCAAGGGCGGCGCCTCCTTCGATCCTCTCGAGTCGCTCCCGCACTGCGTCGGCGTCATCACCGACCTCGACACGACCGAGGCCCTCCGGGCGCTGACCAGCCTGCGGGCAGAGGTGCGGCGCAGGGAAAAACTGCTTGCGGCAGTTCGGGCGCGATCGTTGGACGATATGCCGCACGCCGATGCGTTCGCCCGGCTGGTCATCGTGGTGGACGAATACGCCGCCGTGGTCGACGAATATCCCGACCTGCACGCCCTCTTCACCGACCTCGCCGCGCGGGGGCGGTCCCTCGGGATTCACCTGGTGCTGTGTACGCAGCGCCCCGGGGGAATCGTTCGGGACGGAATCCTGGCGAACAGCGGCCTGCGAATCTCGCTGCGCGTCACCAGCGCCGCTGACAGCACCATGATCATCGGAACGGATGACGCTGCAGCGCTTCCCCCGGATGTGCCGGGCCGCGCGCTGATCGCTACCTCCGGCACTTCACCCCGTGCGGTCCAGGTCGCACGGGCCGCGGCGGCGGACATCGCTGCCGTGGCCGGACGGTGGGCGTCCGCCGAGCGAGCGCGGCGGCCGTGGTGTGAACCCCTGCCCGTGATACTGACGCCGGGCGAGTTTGCTTCTGTCGTGGCATCCCGCGCCGTCGACGGCAGCATTCCTTTCGGTCTGGCGGACCTCCCCGACGAGCAGCGTCGGGTGGTCGCGCACTACACGCCGACCGTCCACGGCAACCTCGCCGTGATCGGGGGCGCCGGATCCGGCAAGACCCGCTTTCTCGACGCACTGGGTCGTGCGCCTTCCTCCGCCACGGTCGTCCCTGTCGCCGGCGACCTCGCGTCCATCTGGGACGCCGTGACGGGCGCGCTTACCGAGCCGGACCCCGGGCACGTTCTCTTACTTGATGACGTGGACGCCGTGGTCTCGTCCTGCCCGGATGACTACGCCGCGGGGCTCATCGACAGGATCACGCGACTGCTCCGCGAGGGGCCAGGGGTGGGTGTTCACACGGTGGTGACGATGCAGCGTGTTCCCGGGAGCCTGCACGGCCTCGTCGCCCTCTGTGGCCAAACGCTCTTGCTACGCATGCCGAACCGGCAGGAGCATCTTCTCGCGGGAGGCGACACGCAGAGCTGGGCACCGGACCTGCCGCCCGGCGCCGGCTGGTGGCGAACAACGCGGGTGCAGATCGTTGCGGGGGAGACGCCGCCGCCCGCGCGCGTTTCCGCCCGTTCGTGGACAGTGGATGTCGCGACCGACCCGAGCGCGACAGTGATCGTTTCCTCGCGGGCCGCTGCGCTCGCCGGGGAGCTCCGCACCACCCTCCCGTCACGCGCGGTTACAGAGTTGACGTCCGCAGCGCAGGACCCGCGGGCACTTCTTGTGTCCCGGGGGGATCCGCTTCCGTCGGTGCTGGTGGGGGATCCCTCTCAGTGGCAGGCGCACTGGGGAGCAATCGGCGAACTTCGAAGCAGCATGAGCGTGATTTTCGACGGATGTTCCGTGGCGGACTTTCGCACGCTGACGGGCCTGCGGGAACCCCCGCCTCCGCCGTTATCCGGCGAGAGGGCCGGCTGGCGCGTGACGCCGGACGGAAACGTGCAGCGCGTCACACTCGAACTGGCCACGGAAGGGAGGCCGCCCAGCGGGCCACGCCACCGGGCGCGGCGCATCCCCGTTCATCCGGAACCCCTAACCATTGATTCCGCAGGAATATGCGTCGGTTAGTGCTGATTTCGTGAAATTCTTGTTACATCATAGGCGAACTGCTCACTATTTTCGTGTCAGTCGCCCCGCCTGTGCCAGTATCGAGCAACGAGTTTCGTCCCCAGTGACCAAAGATCACTTCCGGTGAAGGAGATGCCTCATGCGAGGGTTGCCCGAAGATCCATTCATCCGCCGCCTCGTGCAGCAGGCACGTTCGTCGCAGGTGAGTCGTCGCTCCCTGCTGGCTACCGGTACCGCAGGCGCCGCGGCCCTGGCTCTCGCCGCGTGCAGCACGGGCGGCAAGGCAGCGCCCACGGCCGCTGCCGACAAGTCGGCGTCCGACAAAACTCTCGCGTGGGACAACTGGGCCGCCTACATCGACGAAGATGACGCCGGCAACTACCCCACGCTCCTCGCCTTCGAGAAGGAGTCAGGCATCAAGGTGACCTACGGCGTCAACGTGGACGACAACAACACCTACTACGGCAAGATCAAAGACCAGCTCGCGCTCGGTCAGGACACCGGTGCAGATCTCGCCTGCCTCACCGACTGGATGGTCAGTCGGCTCATCCGTCTCGGGTACGTGCAGGAATTCGATCTAGACAAGATTCCCAACTCGAAGAATTTGCTGACGTCGCTGCAGAACCCCGACTTCGACCCCGGTCGCAAGAAGTCGCTTCCCTGGCAGGGTGGCTTCGCGGGCATCGCGTGGAACAAGGAGAAGGTCCCCAATGGGCTGAAGTCCGTGTCGGACCTGTGGGATTCATCTCTCAAAGGCCGGGTCGGCGTGCTCTCGGAGATGCGCGACACGATCGGCCTGATCATGCTCGAGCAGGGTGTCGACATCTCCAGCGACTGGAAGACCGACAAGTTCATGGACGCGATCGACGTGTTCCAGAAGCAGATCGACGACGGCCAGATCCGAAACGTTAAGGGGAACGCGTACCTCGAAGACCTCAAGAGCGAAGACACGCTTGCCGCGATCTGCTGGTCGGGCGACATCACGACCCTGAACGCCGAAGCCGGCGACAAGTGGGAGTTCGTGATTCCCGAGGCAGGCGGCACCATCTGGAACGACAACTTCATCGTCCCCATCGGTTCGCCGCGAAAGTCCAACGCCGAGGAACTGATGAACTACTATTACCAGCCCGAGGTTGCCGCCGAGGTCGCCGCGTGGGTCAACTACATCACTCCCGTCGAGGGTGCCCAGGCCGCCATGGAAAAGATCGCGCCGGAACTCGTCGACAATCAGCTCATCTTCCCGAATGACGAGACGCTCGCCACCGCCCACATCTTCCGCACGCTGACCGGCGCGGAGGAGAGCGAGCTCGGCGCCGCGTTCCAGGCGATCCTGCTGGGGTCGTAATGGCCGATTCGTTCGCGTCCTCCGGCGCCGATCTCCGTCTCGAGGGCATCACCAAGAGATTCCCCGGCTTCACCGCCATCGAGGATCTCAACCTCACCATCCCGGCCGGATCCTTCTTTGCGCTCCTTGGTCCCTCCGGTTGTGGCAAAACGACAACGCTGCGCCTCGTGGCGGGACTCGAAGAACCAACGGCAGGCAAGATCCTGATCGGTGGCAAGGACGTCACCACGACCAAGACGTACCAGCGCCCCGTCAACACCGTCTTCCAGAGCTACGCGCTCTTCCCCCACATGAGCGTCTTGGAGAACGTTGCGTTTGGCCTCAAGCGTCGCAAGATTGCGGATGCCACGGGCAAGGCCCACGAAGCACTCCGTCTGGTTGAACTCGACCACCTCGCCGCGCGCAAGCCCGTGCAGCTCTCCGGTGGGCAGCAGCAGCGCGTCGCCCTCGCCCGTGCCATCGTCAACCGACCCGCCCTCCTCCTGCTCGACGAGCCCCTTGGCGCGCTGGATCTCAAGCTGCGGCGCCAGATGCAGCTGGAACTCAAGACCATTCAGGAAGAGGTCGGATTGACCTTCCTCCACGTCACCCACGACCAGGAGGAAGCCATGACGATGGCCGACACGGTCGCGGTGATGAACAAGGGACGCATCGAACAGATGGGTGCACCGGAGGAACTGTACGAGCTACCCCGCACGGCCTTCGTCGCCAACTTCCTGGGGCAGTCCAACCTCTTCACCGGCAACGTCAGCAGCCACACCTCCGATGCTCTCACCGTCGTCGTCGAGGGGCAGAAGATCGTCGTGCCGTCGGCTCGGGCGCAGCGCCACGGGGGAGCGGTCACCGTCGGAGTTCGCCCCGAGAAGCTGCTGCTGCACACGTCGGAGCCCACCGTGACATCCGCCCAGAACATGCTGGGCCCGGGACGGGTCATCGACGTTTCCTTCAGCGGTGTCAGCACCCAGTACATCGTTGCGATCCCCGGATTTGCGCCGATCACCGTGTTCGCCCAGAACATGGTCTTCGGACCCGTTGCCCAGGTGGGAACAGAGGTCTGGGTTGTCTGGCAGATCGAGCACGGCTTCGGACTTGCGGATGACCCGGACGAAGCACCGCGTTTCTCGTCGGACACCGACACCGCATCGATCGCCGTGCAGAAAAAGAAGGCCCTCCTCACCGAGCTCGAGGGTTCCTGACCATGGCGTTCGGAGCATTCGCGGGCAACGCCGTCGCGGTCGATCAGGCACCGCGGCGCCGGAGCAAGGTGGCGCTGCTGCTTCTGCTCCCGGGCATTCTCTACCTGGTGTTGTTTTTCCTTGTGCCGCTCGTCTCGCTCGTCATCACGTCGCTGCAGGCACCGTCGGAGTTTGGGGATATCGGCGAGTACCAGACCGCCTTCCGCTGGGAGAACTACACCACCGCGATCACGCAGTACGGCGCTCAAATCCTGCGGTCGTTCGTGTACGCGCTGGCGGCGACGGTCTTCGCGCTGTTGTTCAGCTACCCCCTCGCTTATTTCATCGGCGTGAAGGCACGTCGATGGCCGCTGCTGCAGAACCTTGCGCTCGTGCTCGTGATCGCTCCCTTCTTCATCAGCTTCCTGCTGCGCACGCTCGCCTGGAAGTCGCTGCTGTCAGACGAGTCTTTCGTGGTGACGTCGCTGAAGGCCCTCTCACTTCTCGGCCCCGATGCGCACCTGACAGGCACGCCGGCCGCGGTGATCTTCGGTCTCACGTATAACTTCATCCCGTTCATGACGCTTCCGCTGTACGCCTCCCTCGAGCGACTCGATACGCGGTACCTCGAAGCGGGCGGCGACCTGTACGCGGGGCCGTTCACCACCTTCCGCAAGATCACCGTCCCGTTGTCGATGCCGGGAATCGTCTCAGGCGTGCTGCTGACGTTCATTCCGGCCGCCGGCGATTACATCAACGCGAGTCGCGAATTCCTCGGAGGTAGCGGCACCACGATGATCGGAAACGTGATTGAGAGCAACTTCCTGATCCAGCTGAACTATCCGGCCGCGGCATCCATGTCCATCATCTTGATGGCAGTGATCCTCGTACTCGTCGGAGTGTATGTGCGCAGAAGCGGAACGGAGGACCTGCTGTGACCCTGCAGGAAGCTCGCTCATTGGCCACGGGCGTCACGGCGCCTCCGACCCGGGACCGGCGCAGGCGCGTGGGACTCGGTTCCTGGCTACTGCCCACCTATACGGTGCTCGCCCTGGTGTTCCTGCTCATCCCCATCGTCTACACGCTGGTGTTCTCGTTCAACGACTCGATCAAGTCGAACATCTCGTGGCGTGGTTTCACCCTCGACAAGTGGTTGCACGTGTGCAACAAGCAGGAGATCTGCCAGGCATTCGGCAACAGCATCATCATCGGCGTGGTGGCGACCGTCATCGCGACGATTCTCGGCACCATGATCGCGATTGCCCTGGTGCGGTACCGCTTCCGCTTCCGGTCGGCGATCAGCCTGTTGCTGTTCCTCCCCATGGCCACACCCGAGGTTGTACTGGGTGCGGGCCTTGCCGCCGAGTTCCTCAGCGCTGGCGTTCAGAAGGGCATGACGACGATCATCATCGCCCACACCATGTTCTGCATCAGCTTTGTGGTGGTGACGGTCAAGGCCCGCGTGGCGAGCCTGGACCCCGCGCTGGAGGAAGCGGGTCGCGACCTCTACGGTTCGCCCGCGCAGGTGTTCTGGCGTGTCACGTTCCCGCTGTTGCTACCCGGCATTGTTGCGGCCGCCCTGCTGTCATTCGCCCTGAGCTTCGACGACTTCATCATCACGAACTTCAACTCGGGCGCTGACACCACATTCCCCAAGTACATCTACACGGCCGCCGCCCGTGGCATCCCGGCGGAGGCGAACGTGATCGCGTCTGCCGTGTTCCTGCTGGCACTGGTCATCGTGATTGCCACCCAGGTGTCCGCCGCGGCACGCCGCAAACGCCTGGCCAACACGCGCTAACGAGTGCTGGCGCCCGCATCGCGAGCGCGGTGTGACACCAGGCGCCGATCGTGCCTGTACCTCGAGCGTCCCGTGGATCAGAGGCGCCGTACGGGGCTACACCTCGAACGTCGTGTGGATGTCTCCGACGAGCTCGGCCCCGCCGGTGACCTTCTCCAGCGTTGCCGCGAGCACGGCGTCCGCGCCGGACTGATCCACTGCGCCCACGGATACGAGAAGAGTGAGCGCGACAAGAGTCGCCGCGCGCAGGCTGCCATCGAGGATCTTGACGGCGACGGCCGTGCCATCCGCCGTCCCCATGATCATCACGCCCTCGGCGCCGAGCTTCGCGACGATGCCCAGGTTCTCGATGACGACCGTGTTTGCGCGCCCCGGTCCGTCGATGGCCCAGGGGTTCTCAAGAATGGCGGCAGTGAGGCGCGCACCATCGGTATCGCCGCCACCGGTGACCTTGCCAACCGCGCGGGCGAGGCCGGTGAGCGAGACCGCGTGCACCGGAGCCCCGCACCCGTCAACACCACTGTGCTCGATGCTCTCGCCGGTGAATTCTTCGACCACCGAGCGGACGAGCGACTGCAGGGGGTGCCCGGGCTCGAGGTAGCCCTCGACAGGCCACTCGTTGCGCACACAGGCAAGCAGGAATGCGGCGTGCTTTCCCGAGCAGTTCATGTAGATGGGAGATGAGGCTCCACCGGCTGCGTACACCGCCGCGCGTGACGCCGGGTCACCGGGCCAGTCGGCGGGACACCCGAGTGCATCCTCGCCAATGCCGGCGCTCGCCAGAATCGCTCTCACCACGCGCACGTGCTCGGGAGTTCCTGCGTGGCTTGCGGTCGACAGCACGAGCTGCTCGTCCTCGAGGGTCGCCCCCGCGCGCTGCACGGCAATCGCCTGCAGCGGCTTCAGCGTGGAGCGGGGATAGATCAGTGCTGAGGTATCACCGAGCGACCGGAGCACCTCGCCCGTGGCATCCACCACAATCGCGGCTCCCAGATGCCGGGACTCGATCCAGCCACTGCGCTCGAGAACGGCGAGCTCGACCGATCCGTCAGCTGTCAGCGGACGCGGCGCGACGATCACAGCGCGGCGAACCCGTCGGCGATCACGCCGAGCGCGTCTACGAGCAGCTCGTCGCTGATGGCGAGGCTCGGCAGGAAGCGCAGGACATTTCCATACGTGCCGGCCGTCAGCAGGATGACACCGTTCTGTGCGGCGTACGCGGCGATGGATGTCACGGCGGCACTGTTCGGTTCGTGCGTGCCCTCCTGCACCAGCTCGATCGCGATCATCGCGCCGATTCCACGAACATCGCCGATGACCGGGTGCTTCTCCTGCAGCGCCAGCAGCCCTGGCTTCAGCACACCCTCGATCCGACCGGCCTCGGCCAGCAGGTTGTGGCTTTCGATCTGCTCAAAGACGGCGACGGCGGCGGCCGCCGCGACAGGGTTCCCGCCGAAGGTACCGCCGAGCCCGCCCGGCTGTGAGGCATCCATGATCTCGGCGCGACCCGTGACACCGGCGAGGGGGAGTCCGCCGGCGATGCCCTTCGCGCTCAGCACGAGATCGGGGACGAGCCCGAAGTGCTCACTGGCAAAGTATTTGCCCGTGCGCGCCATGCCGCTCTGAATCTCGTCCGCGATGAAGACGATGCCGTTGTCGGTGCACCACTGCTGAAGGGCGGGAAGGTACCCATCGGCCGGCACCTGGAATCCACCCTCGCCCTGAATCGGCTCGACAACCAGACACGCGAGTTCGGAGGCGCCGACGGTCTTCTCGAGGTAACCGATGGTGCGCGCAGCAGCCTGAGGTCCGGTGAGGCCGTCGTGGAACGGGTATGAGTTCGGTGCGCGATACACGTCGCCAGCGAAAGGGCCGTAGCCCGTCGAATAGGGCGCTGCCTTGAAGTTCATTGCCATCGTCAGGTTGGTACGCCCGTGATACGCGTGCTCGAGCACGGCAATGCCGCCCCGCCCGGTGTACTTGCGCGCAATCTTGACGCCGTTCTCCACGGCCTCTGCACCCGAATTGACGAGAACGGACTTCTTGGCGTGGTCTCCGGGAGTGTGCTCCGCGAGAAGTTCCGCCACGCGCACGTAGGACTCGTAGGGAGTGATGGTGAAGAGCGTGTGGGTGAAGTCAGCGAGCTGTGCCGTCGCGGCCGCCACCACGGCGTCGTTGGTGTGACCGATCGTCGTTACCCCAATGCCGGCGCCCAGGTCGATGAACTGGTTGCCATCGACATCCACGACGATCGCTCCGTGTGCGTGGTCGATGTAGACAGGCAGGGTGGATGACACACCATCGGACACAACCGCCCGTCGTCGCTCATGCAACTGCTGCGACTTTGGACCGGGAATCGCGGTGACGATGCGGCGTTCCTGGACAATAACGGGGGCGCTGGGGGTCTCAAGCGTGTCAGTCATGGTGGACTAACTTTAGTGGCCAGGCACGCACAGCAGCAGAGAACACGGCCAGAGGAGACGCTTCATGAACATCGACCATTCGTACGCGGTGACCGTGACCTGGGAGGGTAACCGGGGAACTGGCACGAGCGACTACAAGTCGTATGGCCGGTCCAATTCGATCGTCGCTGAGGGCAAGCACCCCATCGCCGGATCGGCCGACCGTCCGTTCCGGGGCGACGCTGACCGGTGGAATCCGGAAGAGTTGCTGCTTGCCTCGCTCAGTGAGTGCCACATGCTGAGCTACCTCCACGTCGCCGCGAGTCACGGCATCGTTGTGACGGACTATACGGATGCCGCGGTCGGCAGCATGCGGCAGACCAGCAACGGCGGGGGACACTTCACCTCTGTCACCCTGCGCCCTGTCGTCACGATCGAATCGGGCGATTCCGCCCTGGCGCTTGCGCTGCACGACGAGGCCGAGGAGAAGTGTTTCATTGCCGCGTCGATGAACTTTCCGGTTCGGCACGAGCCGACAACACTGACGCGGTAACCGGGCACTCCGCACCGGGTGGGGTAACGAAACCCCAAGAATTCACTGGGCGAGTCCCGGAGTGGCTTAAACACTCAGGGTGATGTTGCAGACTGGAAGCTGATTTTTTTCGCTAACAGGAAGGCGCATTGTGCGCAAAGCCGCTGCACTCGTTCTCGCCGTCGGATTGATGGCCTCACTGGCCGCCTGCACCTCCTCAACCTCCGACAGCAGCTCAACCACCGCGGCATCGGCGTGCACGCCGGCGGCGTCGGGCAAGGTATCTGACGCCGTTGCCGTGACCGGTGCCGTAGGCAAGGCGCCGACCGTCAAGCTCACGACTCCCGTTACCGCGACCGCCACCCAGCGCACCGTTGTCACCAAGGGCGATGGCAAGGCCGTCGTCACCGGCGACCGCGTCAAGGTCGAATTCACGATGTACAACGGCACCACCGGTGCCGAGATCACGAACACGGGCTACGCCACCACGCCGGTGACGTTCGAGCTCGACGAGGCCAAGTTCATCCCCGGAATCGTCAAGACGCTCAACTGCTCGACCATTGGTTCTCGCGTTGTTGGTGTAATTCCTCCGGTTGACGCGTTTGGAACGACCGGGTCCGAGACCAACAACATCGCCGCGACCGACAGTATCGTTTTCGTTGCCGACGTCATCTCCAAGGCCGACACCCTCCTGACCAAGGCGACGGGCGACGCGCAGAAGCCGGTTGCAGGTCTCCCGACCGTCAAGCTTTCCGACGCTGGCGTACCGACGGTGACCATCCCGAGCGGTAACCCGTCGACCAAGCTGGAGAAAGAGGTCCTCATCAAGGGCAAGGGAGCCACGGTTCCCGAAAACTCCAACGTCGTTGTGAACTACCAGGGCACCGTGTGGTCCACCAAGACGATCTTCGATGACAGCTGGGCGCGCGGCGCAAGCGCCACGTTCAACACCGGCGCCGTCGTTGCCGGCTTCAAGCAGGCGCTCGAAGGACAGACCGTTGGATCCCAGATCCTCGTGACCATTCCCCCGTCGCTCGGATACGGCACCGAGGGCAACACGACGGCAGGCATTAAGGGCACAGACACCCTCGTGTTCGTCATCGACATTCTGGGACTGAGCTAGTCCCCAGCACGATTCATCGGGCCCGCTGGTCCACTTCGATCGAAGTGAACCAGCGGGCCTTTGGTGTCGCGGCGCCCAATTAGCGCGCGTCCCGGATCTCCTCAATCAGACCGTTCTTGCTCACCAGCAACCGGGGTGTTCGGGATGGATCCACGGACGCCGGCGGGATCAGCCAGTAGTCTCCGTTCTCCAGGTGGATGTCCCACCCGTTGTTGTGGATGAGCATGTGGTGGTGTCGACAGAGGAGGATGCCATTCGCGATGTCGGTGGGGCCGTTATCGCGCTGATACCAGCGAACGTGATGGGCTTCACACCAGCCCGGGGGTCGCTCGCAACCCACGAAGGCACAACCGCCCCAGCGCACCGCGAGCGCGATCCGTTGTCGTCTGCTGAAGAGGCGCTGTTCGCGACCAAGTTGCAGAATCTGCGCCTGCTCATCGACGACGACCTGCATGGTGCCGGCGTCGCAGATGAATAGCTCAACGGACCCAGCAGACACGGGCTGGTGGCTGTCTTCGAGGAGCCCCGGTTCGGCGCGGTTGCCGGCGACAGTAGCGGTGGTGATCACCCGGACCGCGGGACGCTGTCCGGGAAGCCGGGAGTGGTCGGCGTTCGCGGCGAGGTGAAGAGCGGCAATGAGGGTATCCACATTGATCTGCTCGTTTGTGCGGGGATCATCGATCACCTTCCGGGCCCATGCGCGTTCGTCGTCCCGCACAAACCGAGGCCCACCGCGGCGGGGGCTGGTTCCCTGATCGAGCATTTGCAACAACAGATCACCGTCCGGGGGAGACAGCCGGAAGGAACCCTGCACCATGCCATCGGCCCGGCGGTACGCCTTGAGATACCGATTGTCGTGCTGAGTCTTCTCGCGATGCTCGACGGCATCCGAGTCGATGCGGTCGCGGAAGTCACGGGCGGCCCTGTAGAGCTCGTCGGTGGTGGGACGGACTCCGGCGGTCCCGCCGCCAGCCCCAGAGGCCACCAAAAGTTCGCAGCCGGTGCGCAATTGGTCGGTTGATACCCCCGCGCCGGGATTTCCGAGCCCCCGTCGGATGCTGTCCACCGCGTCGGGACGCAGCTGATTGTTCTCGATTGCGCGCACCAGCGGTGTCTGCCAGACGTCTCCGTACACGGTGGCGGCTGCTTCGGGATCCGTCTCGGCAAGGCGTTCGGCGGCGAGGACATTGTCGACCATGGTGCCCACCTGAACGAGCGTGGCCGCCACGACACGCGTGCTGCCCGTGACGGATTGGATGAATCCTTCCGCCGTTCGACGCCCCTCCCGCTGTGCCAGACCGGAACCGCCCAGTTCGAGGCGGGAGAAGAACGCAACCCGCGACGCAATCGCAATCGCGTAGCGATCGAGGCTGCGCTGCACTGCCGTCACGAGCTCCAACGCGTCACGGAGTCGATCCTGCCCGAGTGACGCAATATCGGCCGCGGTGTTGCCAAGGGAAGCCACGGCCGTAGCCCCGGTCAGGAGCTCGGAGGCAAGAGACGTCGCTGCTGCCGACCCGTCGGCGACCGACGGGGTGGAATCGAGCGAGTCATCCATGACCTCATCGTTTCAGGGGTGTTCGCCGCGGTGGCCCGCGCTGTGGCGATCGGTGGATAACCGGCCGACGCCGCGAACTGTGGATAAGTGCCACATGCCCGACCCGCGGCGAACCGGGTAGGTTGGCAGGCGTGCGCAAGGTCATCATTCTCGGTTCCACAGGGTCCATCGGCGTCCAGGCGCTCGACGTCATCGCCGCCAATCCCCACCTCTTCGAGGTCGTCGGCCTGTCCGCCGGCACCAACCGCGAGCTGATCGACCAGCAGGCTGCCGCGTTTGGCGTCGAGCACGTCGCGATGGGTGCGGACGAGTCATCCGCCCTCGTCAGGTCCGTCAGCGCCGACGTGGTGCTTAACGGCATCACCGGCTCGGTCGGGCTCGGACCCACTCTGGCGACGCTGGAATCCGGGATGACCCTTGCCCTTGCCAACAAGGAAAGCCTGATCGTCGGCGGGGAGCTCGTGACAAACGCGGCTGCCCCCGGCCAGATTGTTCCCGTCGACTCCGAGCACTCCGCGATTGCGCAGGCGCTGCGCTCCGGAACCGCGGACGAGGTGCGTCGCCTCGTGCTGACGGCCTCGGGCGGCCCCTTCCGTGGACGAACCCGTGAGTCTCTCGCGAACGTCACGCCCCGCGAGGCACTCGCGCATCCCACATGGGACATGGGATTGGTCGTGACGACCAACTCATCAACCCTCGTCAACAAGGGACTCGAGATCATCGAGGCCCACCTGTTGTTCGATGTGCCGTACGAGAAAATCGACGTCACGGTTCATCCGCAGTCCATCGTCCATTCCATGGTCGAGTTCGTTGACGGCTCCACCATCGCGCAGGCGTCACCGCCGGACATGCGCCTGCCGATCTCGCTGGGGCTGGACTGGCCGCACCGCATTCCCGGTGTTGGCGCGCCGCTCGACTGGACGACCGCGAGCACGTGGACCTTCGAGCCGCTCGACACGGTGGCATTTCCCGCCGTGGACCTCGCCAAGCGCGTCGGCATTGCCGGCAAGACGTTTCCCGCGGTGTTCAACGCCGCCAACGAGCAGGCGGTTCTCGCCTTCCACGCCGGGCGCATCGGATACCTCGACATTCTCGACATCGTCGAGCGCGTGGTTGAGGCACACGAGGCGGGGGAGATGTCGCTCGAGGCCGTTCTCGCGGCAGAGCTGACGGCACGCGCCGCGGCCGACGCGCTCATCGCGTCCCGTTAGTCCGTATTCGGAGGGCCGCTCCATACGGTTCACCCAGCCACCGCACAGAGGGCTCGGATGATCCCGGCTGTACTCTGTGCTCGTGGAAACTGTGCTGCTTTACATTCTCGGGATCCTCGTGGTTGTCGTCGGCCTCGCGGTCTCGATCGGTCTGCACGAGATCGGTCACCTCATCCCGGCCAAACTCTTTGGCGTCCGCGTCGGGCAGTACATGATTGGTTTCGGGCCCACCCTGTTCTCCCGCAAGTTCGGTGAGACCGAGTACGGCTTCAAGGCCATCCCCATGGGCGGCTACATCTCGATGTCCGGCATGTACCCGCCCGCCAAGAAGGGCGGCAAGGCGCGTACCGCGAGCACCGGCTTCTTTCAGACTCTCGTTCAGGACGATGCGAAGCTCGCGGAGGACTACAAGTCCACAGTTGCCACACTCACCACCCCTGACCTCACCGATGAACCGCGCTCCGGCTCCGTGCTGTCGACCATGGTGTCGGACGCCCGCGACGCCAGCGCTGCCACGGTCGTCGAGGGTGAAGAGCACCGCACCTTCTACAACCTTCCGATCTGGAAGCGCGTGATCATCATGCTCGGCGGCCCGACCATGAACCTCCTCATCGGGCTCGTTCTCTACGCGGTGCTGCTCTGCGGTTTCGGTACCGCCCAGCTGAGCACGACGGTCGGATCCGTGTCGGCCTGCGTGATCGCCTCCACGAGCTCACAGACGGAGTGCGCAGCGGATGACCCGGCCGCCCCAGGCGCGGCGGCAGGCCTCAAGCCGGGCGACAAGCTCTTCAGCATGAACGGCACCGCCATCACCACGTGGGCGCAGGCCACCTCGATCATCCGAGACTCCGCCGGAGAACCCCTCACCATCGTCGTCGAGCGCGACGGGGCGGATGTCACGCTCACCGCCACCCCGCTGCTGACAGACCGCGTCAGCTACGACAGCAACAACAAGGTCATCGAGGACTCGAGCGGCAAGGCCATCACCAGCAAGGTCGGATTCCTCGGCATTGGGCCGGCATCCGAGATCGTCCAGCAGCCCGTCAGCGCAGTGCTTCCCGCGGTGGGCAACAACATTGGCAGTGTTGTGCACCTCATCGTGAACCTGCCGAGCCGTCTCGTTGATATTGTCAACGCCGCCTTCGGGCCGGGTGAGCGGGACCCCAACGGCCCGATCAGCGTCGTGGGCGTTGGCCGCATCGCGGGAGAGATCACGAGCCTCAACACGATCCCGGTCGTCGAGCGGATTTCCGCCCTCATCGGACTCATCGCATCGCTCAACATCGCCCTCTTCGTGTTCAACCTCGTGCCGCTCATGCCGCTCGACGGCGGCCACGTCGCGGGAGCCCTGTGGGAGGGCATCCGCCGATTCTTCGCCAAGATCTTCAAGCGCCGCGACCCGGGGCCCGTCGACACGGCCAAGATGGTGCCCATCACCTTCGTCGTGGTCATTCTGCTCGGCAGCATGAGCCTGCTACTGGTTTATGCAGACATCGTGAAACCGGTCAGCATCTTCTAGCGCCGCATCCAGCGACCACGGAGACACGAGAAGTAGAATCTGTTTGTGCCTGCAATCAATCTTGGAATGCCGAAAGTCCCCGAAATCCTTGCGCCGCGTCGCAAATCCCGTCAGATCAAGGTGGGAAAGGTGCTCGTCGGTGGCGATGCGCGCATCAGCGTGCAGTCCATGTGCACGACACCCACGACCAACATCAACGCGACTCTCCAGCAGATCGCCGAGCTGACGGCCTCCGGCTGCGACATCGTTCGCGTCGCCGTGCCCAGCCGTGACGACGCCGAAGCGCTTCCGATCATCGCGAAGAAGAGCCAGATCCCCGTCATCGCGGATATCCACTTCCAGCCGAACTACGTGTACGCCGCGATCGATGCCGGCTGTGCCGCCGTTCGCGTCAATCCCGGAAACATCCGCAAGTTTGACGACCAGGTCGGAAAGATTGCCGCAGCAGCCAAGGCCGCAGGCGTATCGATCCGCATCGGTGTCAACGCCGGTTCGCTCGAGCCCTCGATCTTGCAGAAGTACGGCAAGGCCACCCCGGAGGCCCTCGTCGAGAGCGCCGTCTGGGAGGCGAGCCTCTTCGAGGAGCACGACTTCCACGACTTCAAGATCTCTGTCAAGCACAACGACCCGATCGTCATGGTGAAGGCCTACCGCCTGCTCGCCGAGCGCGGCGACTGGCCCCTGCACCTCGGTGTGACCGAGGCCGGACCCAGCTTCCAGGGCACCATCAAGAGCGCGACCGCCTTCGGCATCCTGCTCTCGGAGGGCATCGGAGACACCATTCGTGTGTCACTGTCCGCGCCGCCCGCCGAGGAGATCAAGGTTGGACTGCAGATCCTGCAGTCGCTCAACCTGCGCGAGCGCAAGCTCGAGATCGTCTCCTGCCCGAGCTGTGGACGCGCCCAGGTGGACGTCTACAAGCTCGCCAACGACGTCACCGACGGACTCGAGGGAATGACAGTTCCCCTCCGCGTTGCGGTCATGGGCTGCGTCGTCAACGGGCCCGGCGAGGCACGTGACGCCGACCTGGGTGTCGCAAGCGGTAACGGCAAGGGCCAGATCTTCGTTCGCGGAGAGGTCATCAAGACCGTCCCCGAGTCCGAGATCGTTGCAACCCTCATCGAAGAGGCCAACCGCATGGCCGCCGAAATGCCGGCTGGCGAACTCGGTTCTCCCGTCGTCGTCACCGCGTAACAGCGGCGTTCGGAGCGTCCGGCGGTGCGCCGGTAACATTGGACCCGTGCCAACACGCCTCTCACACCTCTTTGTCCGTACCCTCCGCGAAGACCCCGTCGATGCGGAGGTAGCGAGCCACCGCCTGCTGGTTCGCGCCGGCTACATCCGCCGTCAGGCGCCGGGTGTCTTCGCGTGGCTGCCGCTTGGCCTCCGGGTGAAGCGCAAGATCGAGGCCATCATCCGCGAGGAGATGGACGCTGCCGGTGCGCAGGAAGTTCACTTCCCCGGGCTGCTGCCCCGTGAGCCCTATGAGCAGACCGGTCGCTGGGAGAAATACGGCGACGGCATCTTCCGGCTGCAGGATCGCAAGGGCGCCGATTACCTTCTGGCCCCCACGCACGAAGAGGTCTTCACCCTGATGGTGAAGGACCTGTACTCCTCGTACAAGGACCTGCCCCTATCGATCTACCAGATCCAGGACAAGTACCGCGATGAGGCCCGTTCCCGCGGTGGTCTGCTGCGCGGCCGCGAATTCACCATGAAGGACGCGTACTCCTTCGACTACACCGATGCCGGGCTCGACGTCAGCTACCAGGCGCAGCGCGACGCGTACGAGCGGATCTTCACCCGCCTCGGCCTCGACTACGTCATCGTTGCCGCCGACAGCGGCCTTATGGGTGGCGCCCGCAGTGAGGAATTCCTGCACCCGACCCTGGTTGGAGAGGACACCTTCGTTCGTTCCGCCGGCGGGTACGCCGCAAACGTCGAGGCGTTCGTGACACGTGCCCCCGAAGCACGCTCCATCGAGGGCCTCACTCCCGCTGAGGTGCTCGACACCCCCGACACGCCGACCATCGCGACCCTCGTCGCGGTCGCGAACGAGAAGCACCCGCGACCCGACGGGCGCGCGTGGACCGCCGCGGATACCCTCAAGAACATCGTGCTGACGGTGAAGAACGTCGATGGGAACCGTGAGCTGGTGGTCATCGGCCTTCCCGGAGACCGCGACGTCGACATGAAGCGCGCCGAGGTAGTTTTCCAGCCGGCCGAGGTCGAAGCTGCAACCCCGGAAGACTTCGCCGCACACGCGAAGCTTGAGGGACGCGCGGCGCTGGTCAAGGGATACATCGGTCCATGGGGAGTGGATGGCCCGGTCCTCGGTGAAACCTCGAGCACTGGCATCCGCTACCTGCTGGATCCCCGCGTGGTCGACGGATCCGGCTGGATCACGGGCGCCAACGTGCACGGTCAGCATGTCTTCGGTCTCGTTGCGGGACGCGACTTCACCGCCGATGGGATTGCCGACGTCGCCGAGGTTCTCGAGGGCGACCCCGCTCCCGATGGATCCGGCCCTGTCGAGCTCGCGCGCGGTATGGAAATCGGCCACGTGTTCCAGCTTGGACGTTTCTTCGCGGATGCCCTCGGGCTCAAGGTTCTCGATGAAAACGGCAAGCTCGTGACCGTCACCATGGGCTCGTACGGCATTGGTGTCACGCGCGTCCTCGCCGTGATCGCCGAGAGCAACAACGACGGTAAGGGCCTGATCTGGCCCAAGAACGTTGCGCCGTTTGACGTGCACATCGTCGCCGCGGGCAAGGACGCAGTCGTGTACGAGGTCGCCGAGGCGCTCTCCGCGACGCTCGAGGACAGTGGCCTTGACGTGCTCTTTGACGACCGACCCAAGGTGTCCCCGGGGGTGAAGTTCGGCGACGCTGAGCTCCTCGGCGTTCCGGTCATCGTCATCGTGGGTCGCAGCGCAGCAGACGGCACCGTAGAGCTGTGGGACCGACGCACGGGGGAGCGCACCCCGCTTCCCGTCGCGGAGGTCGCCGCGGCCATCGCAGCGCTCTAAGAACGACCGTCGCGGTCGGGCTCGTGCCCGGCCGCGTCATGTGCGACCGACAAGGTTCGGGTACCGTAGACGAAGGACATCTGTTGGCACGAGCCAGCGGAGTCACAAGAATTTGAATAGTGGAGGCCCTCAGTGGACATCGACCTGAGCGTGCTGCGTCTCTTGGAGCGCGAGCGAGAGATTCCTTTCGAGGAACTCGTTTTGATCATCGAACAGGCCATTCACACTGCCTACCTCAAGCACGCGGGTGAAGACGACCTGGCTCCCGGGGATGCCCCGTTGACGAAGTCGCGCGTTGAGCTTGACCGCAAGTCGGGTCACGTCACCGTCTTTGTTGAGGAGCGTGATGAGGACGGCAACGTCATCGGTGAAGCGGAAGACAGCCCGAGCGACTTCGGTCGTATCGCGGCCTTCGCGGCGAAGCAGGTCATCAACCAGCGACTGCGCGACATCGCCGACGAGCACGTTCTCGGCGAGTTCCGCGGACGCGAGGGTGACATTGTTGCCGGCATCATCCAGCAGGGCCCCAACCCCCGGATGATCCATGTCGACCTTGGCTCGATCGAGGCGATTCTTCCTCCCGAGGAGCAGGTCCCGAGCGAGGACTACACCCACGGCAAGCGCATCCGCGTGTACGTCACCGCGGTGACCAAGGGACTCAAGGGACCGCAGATCACCGTCAGCCGCACGCACCCGTCCCTCGTGCGCAAGCTGTTCGCACTCGAGGTTCCGGAAATCGCCAGCGGAATCGTGGAGATCACCTCTCTCGCCCGTGAAGCCGGTCACCGCACCAAGATCGCTGTTCGTGCCACGCAGCCTGGGGTCAACGCCAAGGGCGCATGCATTGGCGAACTCGGCCAGCGTGTCCGTGCGGTGACGGCAGAGCTCAACAACGAGAAGATCGACATCGTCGACTACTCGGAGGACCTCTCGACGTTCGTAGCGAACGCGCTCTCGCCCGCCAAGGTGACCAGTGCGTTCGTCATTGACGAGTCACTCAAGGCAGTCCGCGCACTCGTGCCGGACTACCAGCTTTCCCTCGCCATCGGCAAGGAAGGCCAGAACGCGCGGCTCGCGGCGAAGCTCACGGGCGCTCGGATTGACATCCAGCCCGACTCGATCCTCGAGAGCTGAACCACGGAAGTTGCGCAGGGGGTATCATGGAACCCGTAAGAACCTGCTTGGGCTGCCGTTCGCGCGCCGATAAATCCACTTTGCTGAGGGTCGTCGCACACGAAGGCGAAGTGATACCGGATTCGTCCGCGACACTTCCTGGCCGAGGCGCGTGGGTCCATCCCACGCCCGAGTGCGTCGAGAAAGCCGTCGCTCGCAAGGCCTTTGGCCGTGCGCTGCGCGTCACAACGGCGCTTTCCACCGAGCAGGTCCGCGCAACAGTCGGAATCTCGTCCGAGGTTCCCCAAAGAACAGGCTGATTGACCTATGGACAACTAATGAGCGGCTCGAAATGAGACCCGTCCGTAATTAGGTGTCTGCCCCTGTCCGGGTGCAGACCCAGACAGGAGAAAAGTGGCTGCCAAACCACGCGTACACGAAGTCGCCGCCGAACTCGGCGTCGATAGCAAGGTTGCCCTCGCGAAGCTCAAGGAAATGGGCGAATTCGTCAAGGGACCTTCCTCCAGCATCGAACCACCGGTCGCGCGCAAGCTGAAAGCTGCGCTCGAAGCCGATGGAATCAAGGCGCCTGCCGCCGTTCCGGCCGCGCCGGTTCGCGCCCAGGCTCCCCGCCCCGGTGGACCGCGCCCCGCGCCGGCTCCCGCCCCCGCCCCTGCCCCTGCTGCTCCGGTAGCCGAGGTTCCGGTCGAGGTCGTCCCGCCCACCCCGGCACCCCTCACGGTTGCGGAACGCCAGGCTCAGGCCGAGGCCGCCGCAGCTAACCCCGCACCGAAGGCCCCCGAAGCAGCAACCGGTTCGTCCGATGTTGCAGCTCCGCGTCCGTCGGGCATTCCGCGTCCGGGAGCTCCTCGTCCGGGTAACAACCCGTTCGCGAGCAACCAGGGCATGCAGCGTCCGGGAGCGGCGCGTCCGGGTAACAACCCGTTCGCGAGCAACCAGGGCATGCAGCGTCCCGGCGCTCCCGCAACCGGCGGCGCCATCCCGCGTCCCGGTGCTCCCCGTCCCTCCGCTCCCCGTCCCGGTGGTCCCGGCCAGGGTGCCCGTCCGGGCGGCTTCGGCCAGCGTCCCGGCGGTCCCGGCGGAGCCCCGTTCCAGCAGCGTCCCGGCGGAGCCGGCCGACCTGCAGGCGGCGGTTTCCAGCGTCCCGGCGGCACCCCCGGTGCAGCACCCGCGTTCGGCGCTCCGCGTCCGGCCGGTGGCGGCGCAGGCGGCCGTGGCCGTGGTCCCGGCGGTGGTACCGCTGGTGCCTTCGGTCGTGGTGGCGGCAAGAGCAAGGCCCGCAAGTCAAAGCGTACGAAGAGGGCAGAATTCGAGCTCAGGGAAGCTCCGTCGCTTGGCGGCGTGAGCGTTCCCCGTGGCGACGGTTCGACCATCGTCCGCATGCGTCGTGGAGCTTCCATCACGGACTTCGCTGACAAGATCGACACGAGCCCCGGCAACCTGGTCACCGTCCTGTTCCACCTGGGACAGATGGCGACCGCGACGGAGTCTCTCGACGAGGCCACTTTCGAGATCCTCGGCGACGAGCTGGGCTTTAAGATTCAGATGGTGTCGCCCGAGGACGAGGACCGCGAGCTGCTCAGCGGCTTCGGCATGGACCTTGACCAGGAGCTTGAGGACGAAGAAGAGAGCGATCTCGAGATTCGTCCCCCGGTTGTCACGGTCATGGGTCACGTTGACCACGGTAAGACCAAGCTGCTCGACTCGATCCGTCACGCCAACGTTGTTGCCGGCGAAGCGGGTGGAATCACCCAGCACATCGGTGCTTACCAGGTCTGGACCGAGCACGAGGGCATCGAACGTGCCATCACCTTCATTGACACCCCGGGTCACGAGGCGTTCACCGCCATGCGTGCACGTGGTGCACAGGTCACTGACCTCGCAATCCTCGTGGTCGCGGCCGATGACGGAATCATGCCGCAGACGGTTGAGGCGCTCAACCACGCCCAGGCCGCTGGCATCCCGATCGTCGTTGCGGTGAACAAGGTGGACAAGGTCGGCGCTAACCCGGCCAAGGTTCGCCAGCAGCTCACCGAATTCGGCCTCGTCGCGGAAGAGTACGGCGGAGACACGATGTTCGTTGACGTTTCGGCGCTCAACAACCTCGGCATCGACAAGCTGCTCGACGCTGTGCTCCTTACTGCTGACGCGGGTCTCGACCTTCGCGCCAACCCGAACAAGGACGCACGTGGAGTCGCCATTGAAGCTCGCCTCGACAAGGGACGCGGTGCTGTTGCTACCGTGCTCATCCAGTCGGGAACGCTTCGCGTCGGTGACTCGATCGTCGCCGGTACCGCGTACGGCAAGGTTCGCGCCATGTTCGATGAGGACGGCGTTGCAGTGGCCGAGGCCGCTCCGGCTCGTCCGGTGCAGGTGCAGGGTCTGTCGACGGTGCCTCGCGCCGGTGACACCTTCCTTGTTATTGAGGATGACCGCACCGCTCGTCAGATCGCTGAGAAGCGCGAAGCCGTTGAGCGTAACGCTCAGCTGGCCCGTGCCCGCAAGCGCATCAGCCTCGAGGACTTCACCCGTGCACTCGAAGAGGGCAAGGTCGACTCGCTCAACCTCATCATCAAGGGTGACGTTTCCGGTGCTGTTGAAGCGCTCGAGGAATCGCTGCTCAAGATCGATGTGGACGACTCGGTCGCCCTGCGCATCATCCACCGCGGTGTTGGTGCTGTCACCGAGAGCGACGTCAACCTCGCAACGGTCGACAACGCGATCATCATCGGATTCAACGTTCGTCCCGACACGAAGGCGCGCGAGCGTGCTGCACGTGAAGGCGTCGACGTTCGCTTCTACTCGGTCATCTACGCCGCACTCGAGGACATTGAGAACTCCCTCAAGGGAATGCTCAAGCCCGAGTACGAGGAGGTGCAGTCCGGTGTCGCAGAAATCCGCGAGGTCTTCCGTTCCTCCAAGTTCGGAAACGTCGCCGGTGTCATCGTTCGCTCGGGTACCATCACCCGCAACGCCAAGGCGCGGGTCATCCGCGACGGCGTCGTGGTGGGGGACAACCTGGCCATCGAGTCGCTGCGTCGCTTCAAGGATGACGTCACCGAGGTTCGTACGGACTTCGAGGCTGGTATCGGCCTCGGCAAGTTCAACGACATCCAGATCGGTGACGAGATCGAGACGATCGAAATGAAGGAAAAGCCGCGCGTCTAACCGCGTGGTCGTCGGGGTCCCGTTCTCCTCAGGGAGAGCGGGACCCCCGACCCCGGGTCTCCGCAGGGAAACCCGGGACCCCTCCCGCGGCTTAGCGCGGGAGACGTGAAACAGAAGACCATCACAGGTCACTGCCCCGCGAGCGCACTGCGTTTCGGGGCCCACACACGCAAGGAGTAGTCCATGGCTGATCCGGCTCGCGCCGCCAAGATGGCGGATCGCATCAAGGTCATCATCGCCAAGCGTCTGGAGAAGGGGATCAAGGATCCCCGGCTCGGGTTCGTCACCATCACCGACGTTCGCGTCACCGGTGACCTGCAGCACGCCTCCGTCTTCTTCACCGTGTACGGCACCGACGAAGAGCGGGCCGATTCGGCCGCGGCTCTCCGGTCGGCCACGGGAATGCTGCGCAGCGAGGTGGGCAAGAACATCACCGCCCGCCTCACCCCGTCGCTCGAATTCATTCCCGATGGAATCCCGGAAAACGCGGCTCTCATCGACTCCCTTCTCGTCGAGGCGCGCAACCGCGACACCGAGGTCTCCGGCCTCGCCGCGAACGCCCAGTACGCCGGGGACGAAGACCCCTACGTCAAGCCGCGCGACATCGCTGCGGAAGAAGAGGCCGCAGGCTTCGATGATGACGACGATGACGATGATGAGACCGACTTCGAGGACGACGGCGACGAAGGAGACGAGTTCACCTTCGAGTCCAACCCCGAGGCCGAGAACCCCGAAAAGGCTTAACGCTTAGACGTCTCTGGAACACTGGCGGTCCGGCCGCATCACTGGCCGGGCAGCTCGAAGGTTCTGTCTGACGTTTCCACGACGAGCCCGTCCGCGACCAGCCCGGTCAGCGAGCGGGCTCGTTGCGCGTCATCCGCCCATACCGACTCGATCTCGAGCATCGTGACGGGGATGTCGCTGCCGCGCAGCTCCGCCATGATCAGCCCACGCACCTGCCGGTCGGAGCCCTCGAACTTTTTCTGTTGCGGCGCGCGCTTTCCCTCGAATTCCGGATACCCCTCGGCCCGCCAGCGGCACATGTCCGCGATGGGGCACACGTCGCACCGGGGAGCCCGTGCCGTGCAGACGATTGCTCCGAGTTCCATGATTCCGGCGTTCGCCAGCGCGGCGGCGGGGACGTCCTCGGGCAGCTGTTCTTCCATCGACGCAAGATCGCGTTTGGTCGACGGAACACCTGCCTCGCCGAGGCCGTTCACTGCCCGGGCCAGCACCCGCCGTACGTTGATGTCGACAACGGGGTGGCGGTGCCCATACGCGAAGACCGCAACGGCGCGGGCGGTGTAGTCGCCAATACCCGGCAGGGCCAACAGGTCGTCGACGCTCTCCGGCACGACGCCCCCGTGGCGCTCTGTAATGGCCACTGCGGCCGCGTGGAGGTTGAGCGCCCTCCGCGGGTAGCCGAGTCGGTCCCAGGCCCGCACGGCGTCACCGGGAGACGCGGCGGCGAGATCTGCCGGGGTCGGCCACCGTTGAAGCCACTCGTCGAGGCGCGGAATGACCCGCGCAACCGGGGTCTGTTGCAACATGAACTCGCTCACCAGGGTGCCCCAGGCGGTGAAACCGGGCCTGCGCCACGGCAGATCCCGCCCCGTTGCCGCAAACCAGTCGATGACGGCCGGCGCGATTCTCATGACACAAGATTAGGCTGGTGGGTATGACGAAATGGGCACCGGCTCGGGACGACACGATCGGCGCACTCGCCGACGAGATTCTTCACAACTATGCGCACGGCCGGGTGGTGATCGCCATTGACGGCCCCGACGGCGCGGGCAAATCGCGTTTCGCCGACGACCTCGCCCGCGTGATGGGTGAGCGCGGGGCCGCCGCATTCCGCGCCTCCATCGACGACTTCCATCACCCGTACGCGGAGGCGACCCGGGCCGGCGAGTTCGATCCGGCGGGCTGGTACGAGAACGCGTATGACTACGACCTGCTCAAGACCGCTCTGATCAGTCCCTTCCGCAGCGGTGGGAGCTTCGTCACCGCAGCGTTCGATTCCGCCGAAGACATCCCGCGCACGCTCGCGGCCCTCACGGCGCCGGACGACGCGATCCTGATCGTCGACGGGGTCTTCCTCAATCGCGAGGAGCTGCGTGGCCTGTGGAACTACTCCGTCTACCTCGATGTGGACGCGGATGTCGCGCTTGCCCGCTATTCCGAGCGTGACGGCACCTCACCCGACGCCGACGCTCCGCTCAACCAGCGCTACCTCGGTGCGCAGGCGCTCTACGTGGCCGAAGCGCGCCCCCGCACCACGGCGACTGCCATCATCAACAACGCGGATTACGAGCACCCGCGTCGCAACTTCGCCGACAGCTGCTGAGCAGCTCTACGGGCGGAAGCGTCGAACTACCTCGTCCGGCGTGATGAATTGCCCGGTGCGCTCGACCTCGTGGACGAGGTCAACGAGCGCGGCGTTGACGGTCGCCTTCTCGCCGATCTGCCCGGCAGCACGCACGACGGCCCCGTTGAGGTAGTCGATCTCCGTGAGCTGGCCCCGGCGGATGCTCTGCAGCGTTGAGCCCGGGTTGGGGATGTCACCCATGCGTGCACTCAGCCGTTTGGGCAACTCCTGCGCGATCAGCGTCGGCGCCGCGGCGAACACCCGCAGGATCGTGTGACTGAGACCCTGCAGCTCCTCGAAGTGCACATCCGAGGCCAGAGCGATGCGCACGGTCTCACGCATGCTCCCCGTCATCAGGTGGCGCAGCCCGTCGTGGGCGATGACCTCCTGGGCGCTCAGGCCGGTGATGGCCGGAAGGGCGTTGATCTGGTTGACCACGAGTTTCGTCCACTGGGCACCGCGGAAGTTCTCGACAGCGCTGACGTCCATCACCGCTCCGAGCAGGCGGGTGGCGACACCGAGCGCGTGGTCACCGAGTCCGCCGCCGAGGAACGTGCGGCCAGGGCCGGTGACGGAAACCTCCCCGGGTGACAGGTACGAGGCGGCGAACAGCGCGAGACCGCCGAGAATATCCGCGGCGGGGGCTTCGTGCCGCGCAGTGTCGATCGCGTCGAGACCGTTCTGCACGATCACCAGCGGGATCGCCCCGAGCTGGTTCGCATTCGAGCGCAGCGCCCCCGGGGCATCCTGAGCCTTCGTTGTCACGATGACAAGCTCGGGTCGTTCACTCAGCGTCTCGTTGGCCGCGACGCGCGCCGTGTACTCTCCCCAGATGCCCGACAGGTGTAGGCCGGTCGACCGGATCGCCGCAAGATGATCCCCCCGCGCGGTGACCTCGACGTTGTGGCCGGCCCGGGCAAGCAGCGCGGCCATCGTTCCGCCCACGGCACCCGCACCGATCACTCCCACCCGCATACGCCAAATCCTATGCGGACGGATGACTGGTAGCGTGCCTGACGTGACTAGTGGAAGTACGGTCTCCGCAAGCCGCAGCGGGATCCTGTTTGTTGATAAGCCCATGGGCCTGACCAGCCACGGCGTTGTGTCCCGCGTGCGCAAGCTCGCCGACACCCGCAAGGTCGGGCACGCCGGCACCCTCGACCCGATGGCGACCGGCTTGCTGACGCTCGGCATCAACAGTTCGACGCGTCTGCTGACCTTCCTGGTCGGTCTCGACAAGGAATACCTGGCAACGATTCGCCTCGGTTCCATGACGGACACGGATGACGCGGAGGGCGAGTCCGTCTCGCTCGCCGATCCAGCAGTCCTCCTCGGCATCACCGATGAGGCAATCCGTGCCGGCGTCCTCCCGCTCACGGGCGAGATCTCCCAGGTACCGAGCACCGTGAGCGCCATCCGCGTCGATGGCCGCCACGCCTATTCCCTCGCCCGTGCGGGGGAGACGGTCGTGCTCAAGCCCCGCGAGGTCACGGTGTCCGCCTTCGAGGTGCTCGCCATCCGCCACACGGACGAGTCGCCCACACCGTTCATTGACGTGGACGTCCGCGTCGAGTGCTCCAGCGGAACCTACATTCGCGCCCTTGCCCGCGATCTCGGTGCGTCCCTCGGTGCCGGTGGTCATCTCACGGCGCTTCGCCGGTCCCGGGTCGGACCATTTTCCCTGACGGATGCCACGCCGCTCGAGAACCTCGACCCCGATCGTGATCTCATTCCCGCCGGCGCTGTCGCGGCGCGGCTGTTCCCCGTTCTCGAGCTCGATGCCGACAGCGCCACCGACCTCTCCCATGGCAAGCGCCTGAGCGGCCTGGACCTGTCGGGCGGCCCCATCGCCGCCATCGCTCCGGGAGGACAGCTCGTCGGGCTCGTCGAGGTCACGGACGGGATCGCCAAGCCGATCATCAACTTTCCCCCGGGCGAGGTGAACGCGTGATCGAGTGGTTCACCACCGTGCAGATCGTCGTTGCGATCGTCGCCGGGCTGCTCTGCCTCGTGCTGGGCCTCGCCGGACGCACTCCCGCCGACCTGACGATGGGATCCCTCGTTCTCGTCGAGGTTCTGCTGGTGGTTCAGCTCGTGATCGCCATCATCGCGCCGTTCGCGGGTAACCCGCCGACCGGTGATCTGGTGGAGTACTACATCTACCTGATCTCGGCGCTGCTGATCCCTCCGGCGGCCATCGTCTGGGGTCTTGTCGACCGCAGTCGCTGGAGCACCGTCGTTCTGGGAGTCGCCGCGTTGGCGATCGCGGTCATGGTCTATCGCATGCAGGAAATCTGGCTCCACCAAGTGGCCTAATCTTGGAGGTGATGTCATCTCCAACTCCGGCCACCCCGACGCCCGCCCCGCGCGAGTCGGCAGCAGGCCCATCAGCAGGCACCCCGTCGCGACGCTCGCTCGGAGTCGGGCGCGTCCTCATCGCGGTGTATGCCGTGCTGGCTCTCGGTGCCACCGCCCGGTCGGTGTACCAGATCATCACCGAGTTCGATAAGGCGCCGCTGGCGTTCTCGCTCTCGGCCGTCTCCGGAGTCGTCTACATCCTCGCGACGGTCGCCCTCCTGCGCAGCGGTCGCACCTGGTACCGCATCGCCTGGATCACGATCTCGTTCGAGCTGCTCGGCGTCCTCGTGGTCGGCACCCTCAGCGTTGTGTCACCCGACCTGTTCCGGGCCGCGAGCGTTTGGTCGCTCTACGGCAGCGGATATGGCTACATTCCCCTTGTGCTGCCCATCCTGGGCATGATCTGGCTGTACCGCCGTCGCTCCAGCCCCGACCTCCAACCGGCGAAGGTGTAGCAATGCAGGTCTATAAGGCGCTCGACCAGGTTCCCGCCGATTTCGGTCCGACGGCCGTCACCATTGGCAAGTTCGACGGAGTCCACACCGGCCACCGTCGTGTCATCGGCGAGCTGCGCGAACTCGCGGGAGTGCACGGCCTCACCAGCGCCGTCGTCACCTTCGACCGCAATCCGCTAAGCATCATCAAGCCCGAGGTCAGCCCCGAACCACTGGTCAGCGTCAAGCAGAAGCTCGAACTGATCGAACAGCTGGGCGTCGACACGGCGCTCGTGCTCGAGTTCGACGAGAAGTTCAGCGAGATCTCCCCGGAACAGTTCGTCCGCACGATCCTCGTCGATGCCCTGCATGCCTCGGTCGTCCTCGTCGGATCCGATTTCCGCTTCGGCGCCAAGGGCAACGGCGACGTCGACGTCTTGCGCGAGCTCGGTACGCGATACGGGTTCACCGTGCATATCGTCGCGGACGTGATTGCCGAGGGCCGTCGCGCGTCATCCACCTGGATTCGTGAACTTCTCGCCGTCGGCAAGGTCAGCGAGGCGGCCGAGCTGCTCGGCTACCTGCCCACCGTGCGTGCGGTCGTCGTGCACGGCGCCCAGCGCGGCCGTGAGCTCGGATTCCCGACCGCCAACCTCGCGCAGGATGTCGAGGGATTCGTGCCGGAGGACGGCGTGTACGCCGCCTGGGCGACCATCGGCGAGGACCGCTTCGCCGCGGCGGTGTCCGTCGGCAAGAATCCGACGTTCGAGGGCGTGCTCCAGACCCAGGTCGAGGCGCATCTTCTCGACCAGGACCTCGACCTCTACGGGCGAGTCATCGAAGTTGCTTTCGTCGAATGGGTGCGGGGAATGGTCAAGTTCGAGGGAATCGAGCCGCTCATCGTGCAGATGAACGACGACCTCACGCGCGTGCGCACGGTACTCGGCGGACCGCCGCGCCTGTAAGGGGAGCCCGCGACTCAGTCGCCAAGATTCTCCGGCATGCCTGCGCGTGACCAGAGGAAGAGGATGATCCCGGCCGCGGCAGCCTGCCAGCTCTGGCCGGCACCCACCGACCATTCGCCATCGACTGCCTCCAGCTTTCTCCTCCGCAGCACCGCCCGCACCTCGGTGGGGGCGCTCAGGCTCCGGGCAAGCGCCACGGCGCCGGCGGCGATCGGATCCACGACGACGCCGAGGCCAACCGTGTGCGCGATGTCATAGCCGTCGACGACGCCCACCGACAGGTCCTCGACGCGGGTGCGATGGGCAGACATGTCGATGGTGGCCGACAGCGCGCGCAGCGCGGCGGCGAGCTCTGGGCGGGAACCCATGCCCGCCCTCATGCTTGCCTCGCGGGTCACTGCCGCCACCGACGTTCGTGTCGACAGGGCAGCGCGCACCAGTGGCCTCCTGCGCTCCGCGGCGGACGTCGTCAGGCGCCAGAGTGTGTGGCCGATGGCATCGCGAACGCGGTACCCGTCACGGCCCGTGGGGGACTCCAGCGCCGCGTCATCCATTCGGTCCACGAGCGCGGCGATCGACATCAGCGTGTCCGCGAGCGGCTGCGACCAGTCACTCGTGACGTGCGACTCATCGCCGGGCTTTCGCTGGCTGAGTGGCAGGTACTTGCCTAGATCGGTCATGTGCCAACTCTAGGCTCGTGGGGCTTCCGCCGAGGAGGGGTGCCCGTCCAGCACTCTAGAATTACACGGTGTCAGAATCCCGCCCTCTTCCCCTGTGGGCGGGGCGTTCGCTCGCTCTCGCCGGCATCCTCCTGATCGCCCTGAACCTGCGTACCGCCGTCGCCGCGATCTCACCCATCACCGGGGACATCTCGGTCGACATTCCGCTCTCGAGCGTCGCCATCGGCGGCCTCGGTGCACTGCCGCCCATCGCCTTCGCCCTGTCCGGAATCTTCGCCCCGATGGTTGCCCGCCGTCTCGGGCTCGACGCGAGCCTCGCCCTCGCCAGCGCCGCCATGGTCGTCGGTGCGCTCGTGCGCGCGTTCTCGCCCAACTACTTCGTGCTCCTCGTCGGAAGCATCATCGTCCTCGGCGGCATGGGCTTCGGAAACATCTTGCTTCCGCCCGCGGTCAAGCGGTACTTCCCTGATCGCATCGGCCTCATCACCACCGCATACGTCACGCTGCTGTCCATCAGCACCGCCGTGCCGTCGCTGCTGGCTGCCCCCGTCGCCGACAGCGCTGGCTGGCGCGTCTCCCTCGGAATGTGGTCGATCCTCGCGCTCACCGCGCTCTACCCCTGGGCGGCGCTCTGGATGCGGCAGCGCACCGCGCGCACCAATGCGGTGGACCCAGCGGTGGAAGTGGATGTCCCCGAGCCGACGCTCCTGCGGGAACTGGTGCGCTCCCGCGTCGCCTGGGCACTTGCCCTCGCGTTCGCGACTTCGACGATCAACGCCTACGCGACCTTCGCCTGGCTGCCGACGATCCTTGTGGACATCGCGGGCGTCGACAAGATTCAGGCGGGCAACCTGCTCGCGGTGTACGCCATCGTCGGGCTCCCGACAGCACTCATCGTTCCCGTGCTCGCTGCCAGGCTGAAGAACGTTGGCGTGCTGATCTTCGTCGGCATCGCCTGCTTCATCGCCGCGTATCTCGGGTTCCTGTTCGCGCCGACGTTCTCACCGCTGCTCTGGGTGATCCTCGCCGGCTTCGGTCCGATGATCTTCCCGGTGTGCCTCGTGCTCATCAACCTGCGTACGCGCAGCCACCACACCTCGATCGCGCTCAGCGGATTCGCTCAGACCTTCGGCTACGGGCTCGCCTCGTTCGGCCCGCTGATCATCGGTCTGCTGCACACCAACACGGGAGGGTGGACGACACCGCTCACCGTCCTGCTCGTCATGTCGGTGCTGGGCATCGTCGGGGGAGTCATGCTCGGCCGGCACCGCTTCGTCGAAGACGACATCGCCGAGCTGCGCGCCTGACGACGAGCCGCGCGCCTGACGCCGAGCTACGTGCGTGACCTCCGCCGCGGACTGACTGAGCCGCGCGGCGTCGCCCCTCCCCGGAGCTACTTCGCCAGGACGCGCTCCATGCCCTTCCACACGTACGGACCGAGTGTGGTGCTGTACGTCGCGGTGATGTGGGTCGGGTCGTAGTACACGGCAACGTTCCCGATAACGAGCGGACACTTGTCGTCGGCGCAGTAGAAGCTCGACAGGTCGATCAGGTTCACGCCCTTGGAGGTCTTTGCGGCCTCCGTGGCGGCGTCGTTGTCCCTCCACGCGTAGTCGGGGGTGACGGTGCAGGCCTGGGCCGCCGACGCCGACCCGGAGGCGGCGAGGCAGTCGATATCGCTGTTCTCGAAGGACGGGTTGTCGGAGATGACCATGATCTTGGTTCCGGTGGCGAGCACGGGTGCCCACGCCTTCTTGTATCCGGCGACGCGGGAATCCGGCGTGCCCGCCGGAACCTCCTTGTAGCCGGAGGCCTGCGCGAGACGGGTATCCGCGAGGACTATGCCGTCGTAATGGGCGTTCTCCAGCGTCTTCTGCACGTCGCGGCGCGGGTCGCACACCGGGTCCGTCCCCATGTTTCCCCACACGCATGCCTTGCCGATGTAGGTGTCCAGGCTCCAGCCCTTTTTCTCGAGCTGCGACAGCATCGCGGGCATCATCATCGACGCGTGGGAGTCACCGACGAGGGCGATGCGCACGGCATCCGGAGCGCTCGACCCGTAGTGGCACACGCGGTACGCACGACCGGTACCCGCGGCGCAGTCGAAGCCGGGGCCGGTGTCCGCCTTGAGGCCCGCGGGATCGGGCGCGAAGATGTCACCGAGCGACGAGTTGTCGCAGCTGCGGGTGGGATCCATCGCGGCGGCACCGAGGCACACCACCGGGTTCTTTTCTGCGCTCGACGCGAGGTTTGCCGCCGCTTCCGCCCTCTGGTTCACGATGGTGAGTCCGGTGACCCCGACGGCGAGAACGAGACACATGGCCGCAAGTCCCGCCACGAACGTGAGCCCGCTGCTCTTGCGCCGCGCAAGGAAACTGCTGGTGCTGCGCGCCGGGTCTTCGACGTACTTCTTGGTCAGCCAGGCAAGCACGAACGACAGGGCAAGCATGCCGATCTTTTCCGGCACATTGGAGGAACCGCCGAAGAAGAACGCGCCACCGACGATGATCGGCCAGTGCCACAGGTAGAGCGAGTAGGAGATGTCTCCGACGAAGCCGACGGGTCGCAGCGCGAACAGGGCGCTCGGAGCCCAGCGGGCGGTGGATGACCCGGCCCAGAGCACCGCGAGTGCGCCAAACACCGGCAGCAGTGCCGCGGTCCCGGGGAACGGCGTCGCGGCCGTGTAGGTGAGCACGGTGATCGCGATCGCGGCAAGTCCCAGCCAGGACACCGCGGCGCGCACGTGCTGGTTGCCCGTCGCCTTCGCCGACCCGATGAGGGCGAGCAGTCCGCCAACGCCGAACTCCCACGCGCGCACCGGGGTGATGAAGTACGCCTGCGACGGGTTGGTGTGCGTGAGGTACAGCGACAGCACGAAGCTGGCGACGGTGACGACGGCGAGCGTGACGGTGACCGCCCGCTCTGGACTGGCGGACCTGCGCACCTTGATCGCCACAAACACCGCGGCGAGGATCAGCAGCGGCCAGACGAGGTAGAACTGCTCTTCGGCCGAGAGCGACCAGAAGTGCTGCGCGACAGTCGCGATGTTGTTCGCGGCCAGATAGTCGACGGAGTTGGCGGCAAGCGTCCAGTTCTCGAAGTAGAACGCCGAGGAGATGATCTCCCAGAAGAACGACTGCCAGTTGGCCGACGGAACGACAGCGAAGGTGATGAGAGCGGATGCCACGAGCACGAGCAACGACGCGGGCAGGAGCCTGCGCACCCGGCGGGCCCAGAACCGGGGGAGAGAGATCGTGCCGGTGCGCAGCACCTCGCGCATCAGGTGCGCCGTGATGAGATAGCCGGAGATGACGAAGAACACGTCGACGCCGACGTACCCACCCGGGAGATGCTGGGGCCAGAAGTGGTACAGAACTACCGACAGCACCGCGACGGCGCGCAGCGCCTGGATGTCTGTTCGTACAGCGCGTGGTTCAGCCAACCCATGACTCCATCAAAGTATTGAGGTCTTCGCGAATCGCGAGACCGAGTAGACGATAACCGTCATCAACTGGATGAGCGCCGTCAATCGACCGGCCAGCTTCCCAGAAATCGCCGTCCCGTTGCTCCACCCACGGATCAATGAAGTCCCATCCGCGGGATGCGGCAAGCTCCGACAGCTGCAGGTTGTAGGTGCGAGCTTCGGTGGCGTGCTGATCAAACGGAGGGATGGCACTGACCACCGTGTGCCGGGCATCCGTCGTCTCCACAATACGGGAGAGATCGCCCGCCGCCTGATCCCACGGCACGCCGTGACTCACGTTGTTGGTGCCCGCGAGGATCACGACGATGTCGGTGTCGTCGATACGGGTGACCCCCTCGGCCATCGCCGTCGTGGTCGCTCCTGCCACCGCCCAGCCGCCGGCGTACACCAGGTTGTCATCGGTTGCCCAGAGGGCCCAGGTGCTCGCGTCCAGTCCGTTGGCGATCGAACGCGTCTTCCCCGCCGAGAGGGAGTCACCCACGATGGCAAGGCGCAGCGGTGAGGTGTGTGTGCCTGTTGGGGATGGCGCCGGCGTGGTGCATCCACTCAATCCCAGCGCAATCGCTGACGCGAGGACCAGGGCGACCGCGGTCGCCATCACCGTGCTGCCGGTTCGGCGGGAGGGGCGTGGCATCGGCGCTCCGATCGAGTCGGGTGAACGGTTGGTTAGGGAACGAGCTCCGCGCGGTGAATGAGGGCCGCCGCACCGATGAGCGGGCCGTCGCTGGACAGCCCGGAGGGAACGACCTTTACCTTTGTAACAAATCCGAAGTTGACGCGCGTGGCGATTGCCGTACGGATGTGGTCAAACAGGTCGGGCGTGACGTGCGAGAAGCCTCCGCCGATGGCGACGATCTCGAGGTCAACAAGGGACGTCGCCGACGCGATGGCCCTGCCGATGGCGCGACCGGAACGCTCGACGGCGGCGGCGGCGATGGTGTCACCGGCCGCGTAGCTGGCGGCGAGGTCTTCGCCGGTCGATCCGACCCAGCCCTGCGCGCGCGCCCAGGAAACGGTCTTGGGACCGGAGGCGATCGCTTCGACGCAGCCGCGTCCACCGCAGGGGCACGGGTCGTCGAAGCCGGCGACCTCGATGTGGCCGATGTGGCCGGCGTTGCCGGTGGGACCGGCGACGGTGAGGCCGCCGAGGATGATTCCGCCGCCGATACCTGTGGAGACGATCATGCCCATGACGTTGTTGTAGCCGCGGGCAGCGCCCACCCAGTGCTCGGCGAGGGCGATGCACAGGCCGTCCATGCGGAGGGTCACGGGCACGGCGGGAACGTGCGCGGCAACGAGGTCGCGCAGGGGGAACCCGCGCCACACCGGAAGATTCAGGGGAGAGACGAGGGCATTGGCGACATCAATGGGGCCGGCGGAGCCGATGCCAACGCCCACGAGCTCCGCGTCAGAGGGGAGGCTCGCCAGTGAATCGGCGACCACCGAGAGGACGGCCGCCGCGAGGTCGTCGGACGTGGATGCAGGTCCGGTCGGGTGCCGGAACCGGGTTCCGGCAACGACGTTTCCGTCGCTGTCTACGAGTGCTGCTTCGGCTTTAGTGCCGCCAAGGTCAACTGCTAGCGCCACTGCCAAAGTCATGCCCCAATCGTACTGGCGCGCGGAGGGGCCCAATGTCCGCCCGGGCGGCTGGACAGTTTCCCAGCTAGCGTTCCTAGGCTCACAGGATGCGAATTCTTGTCACCGGTGCCACGGGATACATTGGCGGGCGGCTCGTGCCGCGTCTGTTGGAAGCCGGGCACAGCGTGCGCGTGCTCGTGCGCAACCCGGACCGCCTTGCCGAGGTTCCCTGGAGCCCCGACGTCGACATCGTTAAGGGCGATCTGACCGACCGCGCGAGCATCGCCGCCGCCGCCGAGGGCATGGACGTCATCTATTACCTCGTGCACGCGATGGCGAGCGGCCGCGACTTCGAGAAGGTGGAGCTGCGGTCCGCCAAGTACACGGCTGCCGCTGCCGCCGCGGCAGGCGTAAAGCGCATCGTGTACCTCGGGGGTCTGCACCCGCGCGAGGGTGCCCTCAGCCCGCACCTCCGCAGTCGTGCGGCCGTCGGGCGCATCCTGCTGGGTTCTGGAGTGCCGACGGTGGCGTTCCAGGCCGGCACGGTGATCGGCTCCGGCTCGGCGTCCTTCGAGATGATCCGCCACCTGTCCGAGGTGCTGCCGTACATGCCGGCGCCCAAGTGGGTACGTAACTTCATCCAGCCGATCGCCGTGCGCGACGTGCTCTACTACCTCGTCCAGGCAGCGGAGCTGCCCGGGGACGTCAACCGCACGTTCGACATCGGAGGCCCCGACGTGCTGCGGTACGGCCAGATGATGAACGGCTATGCCGTCGAGGCGGGCCTGCGACAGCGCCCCATCGCCTCGCTTCCCGTGCTCACGCCGTGGCTCGCCTCCCAGTGGGTCAACCTCGTCACCCCGATCCCGCGCGCGCTCGCCGTGCCGATCATCGCCTCGCTGCAATACGACTGCGTCGTGAACGAGCACGACATCCAGCGGTACATCCCCGATCCCGACGGCGGCCTCACCGGCTACCGCACGTCCGTTCGGCTTGCCCTCGGCAAGATGCGCGCCGGTGAGGTGGAAACGAGCTGGCAGAACTCGTCGATCGCCGGAGCACCCAGCGACCTGCTGCCGAGCGACCCCGACTGGTCGGGCCACACCGTCTACACCGACCTGCGCACCCAGCACTCCGACGCTCCAGCTCCGCAGCTGTGGAGTGTCATCGAGGGCATCGGTGGCGACAACGGCTGGTACTCGTTCCCGCTTGCCTGGGCCGCCCGCGGCTGGATGGACAAACTCGTCGGCGGAGTGGGTCTTCGCCGCGGCCGCCGCGACGCAAAGCGCCTGAAGGTCGGCGATGCCCTCGACTTCTGGAGGGTTGAGCAGATCGACCGCGGACGATTCCTGCGCCTGCGCGCGGAAATGAAGGTTCCGGGCGGTGCGTGGCTGGAAATGACCGCGGAGGATGACCCGAACGGCGGATCCACCTACCGCCAGAGGGCGGTGTTCTTCCCCGCCGGTCTCGCCGGACGGCTGTACTGGTACTCGATCCTGCCCTTCCACGGCGTGATCTTCTCCGGCATGGCCAACCGCATCACCCAGACCGCAGTTGCCGCTACGGCGGACACGCCGGTGTCGGCTGCCTAGCAGCTATTGCGCTGCCCAACGTGGCAATGGACTGGCAATGTTCGCGTCATAGTGAGCTTTATTGGCGCGAACGGCTCCGCTGCCGCATGATGGATATGAGTGAGGTGGTTCATATGACTGACAGTCTCAACCCGGTCCCGAGCGAAAAGATCGTCTTCGTCGGAGACAGCATCACCCATTCCGGCCGCTGGCAGGAATGGTTCCCGGACGCCGAAGTCCACGTCGAGGCAACCCCCGGCGACACAACCGACCGTCTCGCGGAGCGCTTGCCCGCCATCGTCGACCTGCAGCCGAACATCATCGTTCTGCTCATCGGGGCGAACGATTTTGGTGCGAACCGCTCGGTCGAGAACGTCGTGCGCAGCATCGAGTACTTCCTCGCGAACGTGCGCAACGAGGTGCCTGGTTCCCGGACGCTCGTGCAGTCGATCCTCCCGCGGGGTCGCGAGTACTCAAACGACATCCAGGACGCCAATCGTCACCTTCGGCAGTACGCGACGACGCTGCACGCGCAGTATCTCGACCTGTGGCCCCTCTTTGCGATGGACGACGGCGAGCTCAGTCCCGAGTACACCGACGACCGCCTGCACCTGAACGATGCAGGGTACGAGGCATGGCTCGAACTTCTCCGTCCGGCGTTCGCCCGGTTGAAGGACGCGCGGCCCATGACCCAGCCGATCGGAATCATCCCCGGCTACTAGTCGGTCGGACGCCGCTGGGGCCAGTGGGCCGCGTTAGCGTGCCTCTGTCCCCGGAGCCGACAATCGGGGAACACTGGCCAGCAGCCTTCTGGTGTACGGCGACGCGGGTGACCGCAACACGGACTCCGTCGCGCCCGCCTCGACTACCCGGCCGCGCTCGAGCACGACGGTGTCCTGACACAGGGCAGCCACGACTCCGAGGTCGTGCGAGACGAGAACCACGGTGATCGACTCCGACAGCGATGCGAGCAGGTCGACGATGCGCACGCGCGTGCTGACGTCCAACGCGCTGACCGGTTCGTCTGCGAGCAGCACCCGCGGTCCGGGAATGATGGCCCGGGCGATGGCGATGCGCTGGCGCTGGCCGCCGGAGAACTCGTGTGGGTATCGGGACACCGCGTCCGCGGGAAGGTCGACGGCCTTCAGCGCCGCCGCAATCGCCGGGCCAGCCGCCCCGGGGATCTTCAGCGACCGCAGCGGCTCCGCGAGAATGCGGCCGACCGTCTGGCGGGGGTCGAGGGACGAGTACGGGTCCTGGAAGACCGCCTGCACGTTGCGCCGGAAACTCCGCAGGTAGGCACGCTCCCGCAGCAGGGCGGTTCCGTCGAAGGTGACGTCGCCGGTGGTCGGGGAAGCTAGCCCCAGCAGCAGGCGCAGCAGCGTGGTCTTGCCGGCGCCGGATTCCCCCACGATGGCGAGGTTGCGCCCCTCGGTCACCGCGAAGCTCACGTCGTGCAGCACCGCGGGTCCGCGGCGGTACGCGAATCCGACGTTACTGGTTTCGAGAATGCTCACGAGATCCTCCCGAGGGCGTCATCGAAGGCGCGGGCACCGGCGACAAGCGACCTGGTGTACTCGTGTTCGGGGGAGCGCAGCAGCTCAGCGATCGGTCCGCGCTCCACGGCGACGCCGTCCTTCAGCACCACCACATGGTCGACAACGCGCGACACGACGGCGAGGTCGTGGCTGATGAAGAGCAGCGCCATCTGGCGTTCCGCCACGACTCGGGCGAGCAGGTCGAGGATCTCGCCCTGCACCGTGACATCCAGCGCCGTCGTCGGTTCGTCCGCGATGAGCAGCAGCGGGTTGGTCGCGAGCGCCATTGCGAGGGCTACGCGCTGGCGTTGTCCGCCGGAGACCTCGTGCGGGTAGGAGTTCGCGATCCGGTCGGGGTCCGGCAGGGCGACGTCGGTGAGGGATGAGTGGATGACCCGCAGCAGCGTGTCCCGGGACATCCGCTCGCCATCCCGCTGCGCACGGCGCCGCAGTGGCTCGGCCAGCTGCCGGCCGAGCTTCATGAGGGGATCCAGAGCGGTGAGAGGCTCCTGGAAGACTGTGGAGCTCGCGCGGCCGCGCAGCGATCGCAGGTCGCGTTCGCGGGCCCCGATCACCTGCATTCCGTCGAGCTTGAGCGACCCCTCGGCACGGAGGCCGGTGGGCAGCAGTCCGGCGATGGCCAGCGCGGTGAGGGACTTGCCGCTGCCGGATTCGCCGATCAGGCCAAGACGCTCGCCGCGACCAATCGCGAGCGACAGGTCGTCGACGAGGGTCCGGCCGCCGCCGCGGATGGTGAGGCCGTTGACGCCGAGGAGGGGGCTGTTGTCGGTCATCGGGGTCCCTCGGTCGTGGGTGCGGGCACCGCTCGCGCAGACACCCGGCGCAGCGGGTCACCGATGTCGCGCAGCCCATCGGCGATGAGGTTGAGGCCGAGCACGAGGATCACGATCGCGATACCGGGGGCTATCGCGCCGATGGGTGCCGTCAGCACGGTTCCCTCCGCCTCTTTCAGCATGCGACCCCACGAGGAGTTGGGCGGCGGAGCGCCGAGGCCGAGGTAGGACAGCGAGGCCTCCGCGATGACCGAGAGACCGAACTGCAGTGCCAGGTTGACGAGAATCGTCGGCCACACGTTGGGCAGTAGGTGCTGCCAGATGATGCCCCACATTCCGGTGCCCGAGGTGCGCGACGCGGTGATGTAGTCGAGAGCGAGGATGCGCTTGGCGAGGATGCGGGTGAGGCGGGCGATGATGGCCGACATTGCCAGCCCGATGGCGAGCACCGCCGACCACAGCGATGCGCCTTGCGCGGCAACGATCAGCATCGCGAGCAGGAGGGTCGGAAACGCGATCAGGATGTCGAGGAACGCCGAGACCCCGTCGTCGAGGACCCGACCGGCGAACGCGGCAACCAGCCCCAGGGTGATGCCGATCACGGCGCCGATGGCGACGGACCCGATGCCGACAGCCAGGGCGATGCGCGCGCCGATCATGAGTTGGGTCGCGAGGTCGCGACCCAGACGGTCGGTCCCGGCCCAGTGAGCGAGCGACGGAGGCTCAAGGCGGGAGCCGGCGGTGTCCGCCGGGTCGTAGGGCAGCCAAAACAGCGAGACGATCGCGGTGGCGAGCACGAGTCCGAACAGCACGAGCCCGACGACGAGCGTCCACGACCGGCGCCGGCGGGTGGCCGTGGTGATCGCCTCGAGGGCGACGACGGCGGTCACGGCCGGTTCCCCGATACCGTGTCGCGCAGGCGCGGGTCCACCAGGCGTTGTGCGATATCCGCGCCGAATCCGACCAGCAGCACGAACAGGGTGGAGACGAACAGTACCCCCTGCACCGCCGGGTAGTCGTGCTGGGAAATTCCGAGAACCAGCATCGAGCCGAGGCCCGGGAGGGTGAAGACGCTCTCGACGACGACGGCGCCGAGGAACGTGGTCGCCAGCTCGATGCCGAGAATGGCGATGACCGGGACTGCGCCGTTGCGGAGACCGTGGCGCACGAGGGTGCCGGAGAAGGACCCGCCGAGGGACCGGAAGGTGCGCAGGTAGTCGCTGCCGAGCACATCGAGCGTTGCCGAGCGCACGTAGCGCAACAGAGAGGCGGACATCACGATGGCGATGGTCAGCACCGGCAGCGTCAGCGAACGAAGGGCCGCGGCGGGGTCCTTCCAATCATCCCGGGGAAACCCGCCAGACGGAAGAAGATGAGCAGACAGCGCCAGCCAGGAGATCAGCAGGATCCCCACCCAGAAGACGGGGATGGCGATGCCGAGTTGCGATGCCGCCGAAATGGTGGCGCCGTACCAGCGGGAGGACTTCGTCGCCGCGATGATGCCGAGGGGAACGGCGATGATGACCGCAAGAACGAAGGACAGGAGTGTGAGCGGAAGGGTCACCACCAGACGGGCGGTGATCTCAGGTCCGATGGGAAGGTTGCTGATGAATGAGCGCCCGAAGTCGAAGGTGACCAGCTGGCGCAGGAAGATACCGAACTGCTGCCAGATGCTCTGGTCGCTGCCGACCTGAGCGCGTGCGGCGGAGATCTGCGCGTCGGTCGCACCGACTCCCAGCAGCGCGTTTGCCGGGTCGCCCGGCAGCAGCCGCAGCAGCGCGAAAATCACGATCGACGCCAGCACAAGGGACACCACGAGCACCACGAGCCGGCGCAGGATGTAAATCGTCATGGTGATCTCAACGCTAGCGCCCCGGCCGTTGCCGACCGGGGCGCCTGAAGCGTGGTGCTTTCGTGTGCTTACGCGGACTTCGTGATGTTGAAGGCGAAGAACTGCGAGTTGATGCCGTTCAGCGGGTATCCGGTGACGTTTGATGCCGCCACCACGATCTGCGGGTAGAGGTAGAGCCATCCGCTCGCCGCATCGTTGGCGATGATCTCGTTAGCTTCCTTGAGCTTCGCCGTCTGCTCATCGGTGGTGTCGCTCGTCTCGGACTGGTCGATCAGCGTGGTCACCTTGGGGTTGTTGTAGCCCCAGTAGAAGTCCGGGTTGCCGTAGAAGACGATGTCGCGGTGGTTGACGTGCTCCTGCAGCGTGGCCTGGAAGTCCAGCTTCTGGTACACCTTCGTGTACCACTCGTCCGCCGTGATGGTGTTGATCGTCACGGTGATGCCGACCTTGGCGAGCTCGCTCTTGAGGAACTCGGCAACGATCGGGTGCGGGTCGTAGTCGGGGGTGTCGAGCGTGAACTCGAATCCCTTCGGGTAACCGGCGTCCGCGAGCAGCGCCGTGGCCTTGGCCGGGTCGTAGGCGTTGACCGAGTTGAGGTCTTCGTACCACGGGTCAGTCGGGGGAACGAAGGAGCCGATGAGGGTTCCGTAGTCGCCCCACACCGAGGTCAGCAGCTTCTTCTTGTCGATGGCTGCGGAAATCGCCTGGCGCACCTTGACGTTGTTGAACGGCGCCACGCGGTCGTTGTACGCGAGCACCTCCTTGGTGGTCGAGTCGCCGTCGTTCACCTTGTAGTCCGCGTTGTTCTCGAACTGCGGGATGGCGTCGGGGCTCTGCACGCTCGTGACGATGTCCACGGCGTTGGTCAGCAGCGCGTTGTTCAGCGCCGTCGCGTCCGTGAAGTAGGTGAAGACAACTTCCTTGTTCTTGGCAGCGGTGCCCCAGTAGTCGGCGTCGCGCTCGAGCGAGAGCGATGATCCGCGCTTCCAGGTGCCGAGCTTGTAGGGTCCCGTGCCGTCCTCGGCCGTGGTGGGGTCCTTCAACGCGTCATTCATGATCCACACGTAGCTGAGGTTGTAGGGGAGGGAGATCGACTTCGAGGTCAGCGTGATGACGACGGTCGAGTCATCCGGTGTCGCAATCGTCTTCACGTTGTCGAACGTGCTCTTGCGCGAGCTCTTGGAGGTCTCCGCGCGCACGCGGTCGATGCTGTACTTCACATCGGTCGCGGTGAGTGGGTCGCCGGAGTGGAACTTCACGTCCTTCTGCAGCGTGAACGTGTAGGTCAGTCCGTCGTCGCTCTTGGTGAAGTCGGACGCGAGGCCGTTGACGACCTCACCCTTGTCCGTGAGGGTGAACAGTCCCTCGTACACGTTGCCGTTGAGGGCTTCGCTGACGCCCTGGCCGCCGCCGGCGGTGTTGTCGAGGTTCTGCGGTTCGTAGGATGACCCGATCGTGATGGTTGCGTCGGAATCGGCGCCCCCTCCACTGGAGTCGGGGGCCGTCGTCGAGCATCCGGCAAGCACGATTGCGGTCGCGATGCCAATGCCGGACAGCAGATAACGCTGTTTCACTGTGGTTCTCCTTGGGATGTGGTGCGGGACAAGCTGATGCGGGAAGGCTGTGGTGGCAGTGGGTTAGTGGACCGAGTAGCCGCCGGTGAAGACCGGGTTCTTCTCTCCCGCGGTGACCGGAACAGTGAAGCGGTTCTGGCGCGGCGGCAGAGGGCAGTTGTACTGGATGGAGAATCCGCACGGCGGCACGAACGACTGGTTGAAGTCGAGGATCACGCGGGACGGGTCATCCGTGTGCTGGACAAAGAGGAAACGGCCGGAACCGTAGGTGCTGACGCCGTTCGTCGGGTCGCCGAAGACGAGGAGCAGGGTTCCGTCGTCATCGAACGCGCTCAGCGTGTAGTCGACGCCATCGCGGGTGAACGTGATGTCGCCGGGGACAACGAGGTCGCGGGTGGCACCGACGTTGTCGCGCAGGTGCTCGAACGGAATGGTGCGTCCGTCTTCCGCGGGAGTGAAGGTCGCTTCGATGACCCACTCGGGCGCGTAGGGGAACACGTCGATGTGATCGAACGAGCGGATGGCCTCGGACGCTGCATCCCAGAGGCGGATTCCGTTCTCGCGGGAGCCGTTGTCGATGTTCTTGCGAGTGAGGGCGGTTACCGTCACGGTGGAGGGCTGGCCGGCGAGAGCCTGCTCCGTCGACACGATGGAACCGTCGGTGAGCCACCGGGTCTCGATCAGCGCGAGGTCGCCCTGCGGCTTCGTCACGCGGGTGGCGCGGGCCTCGCGCCACTGGGTCCAGGAGGTGGGGATGGTGGGAGAGGCATCGGGCATGGGACAGCGACCATTCGTTGGGTGTTCAGCAGTTCAGTATTTTTCACGTCCGCCGCAATAGCGAATGTGATTACCAAATGTTGCGCGCGGGGCACAAACATCGGGTGGGTGACTCCTCGCCGAGGCAGCCATGCGGATAACGCCGGGCCAGGGGCGAGGGCGCGTGCGACGGTGCGCGAGCCTACGCGGGTGTAACAAACCGCGGGTAGAACTCTATTCCGCCCCGGCGCGCGTCTAATTCCGGTCGGGGTATCACCACAGCTGCGCCGACGCCAGCCCGACGACAAGAATTCGCCGACGCATACGCTGGAAAGTGCCGGGGCGAGGTAGCCGTCGGCGTGAGAAGGAGTGACATGACATCCCTGTGGTTGAGCCAGGCCCGTGACATCCTCACTGACGAATTCGTGGCCGGCGCACACTTCGACGAGGTCATCGTCGGCGCGGGAATTACCGGACTCGTCTCCGCCGTGCTGTTCGCCCGGGCCGGACGCCGGGTGGCTGTGCTCGAATCGCGAACGGTCGGCGCGGGCACCACTGGAAACACCACCGCAAAGATTTCGCAGTTGCAGGGCACCCAGTTCTCGAAGGTGCACAGCCACGGGTACCAGGCAATGCTGCAGGCATACGCCGACGGCAATCGCGACGCGTTCGACTGGCTGATGGACTACACCTCGACGCACGGCATCGAGGTCGAGCGGCGTGACGCCGTGACGTACGCGGGGACAGCGGATGGCGCGGCGCGCGTCGACCGCGAGTTCGAGCTTGCCCGTTCCGTCGGGCTCGACGTGGCGCGTGTCGCCTATGCGGGGCTGCCCTTCACCACCTTCGGAGCCGTCGTGCTGCCCAACCAGGCGCAGTTCGACCCGCTGGATCTGCTCGCGGCGCTCGCCGCGGAGCTGCGGTCCCTCGGCGGGGTGATCTTCGAGGGCACGCGAGTGACGGGCGTGCGGGCCTCGCAGCCGGCGCGAGTGCAGACCTACTCGGGAGAGCTGACCGCCGATCACGTCATCCTCGCCACGGGCACCCCGATTCTCGACAGGGGCCTCTACTTCGCCAAGGTGTCCGCGGAGCGCAGTTACGCGCAGTCGTTCGAGCTGCCCGGCGACGCGCTGCCGGACGGCATGTACCTGGGCGTGGAGACGCCGACCCGGAGCATCCGCACCTCGAAGGGATTGTTGCTGACCGGCGGCAACGGGCATCCGGTGGGGCGCGAGGCCTCCCCGCAGGCGCGCGCGGACGACCTGACGGCGTGGACGAAGCGCTTCTGGCCGGGCGCGGAGTTGACCCACGCGTGGTCAGCCCAGGACTACAGCACCGCCCACCGTGTGCCGTTCGTCGGCTGGCTGCCGCGGGGCCGGCAGCGCATCTTCCTCGCGACCGGATACGACAAGTGGGGGATGACCGGCGGCGTTGCCGCGGCGCTGACCCTCGTCGCCGACATCCTCGGCTCCGGCAGCACGCAATGGCAGACGGTGCTGCACCACCGGGTGACGATGCCGCGCGCCATCGGACGGGGGATCGGCGAGAACGCCGCGGTCGCCTGGTGGTACGCAAAGGGGTACACGAAGGCGCTGTCCCGCCCGCTTCCCGCCGAGGCGCCCGCGGAAGGCGTCGGCGTCGTCGGTCGCCAGGGGCTGAAACCCACTGTCGAATCGACGGTCAACGGCACCACCTGCGCGCTGTCGGCGGTCTGCAGCCACCTCGGCGCTGTCGTCACCTGGAACGATGCGGAGAAGAGCTGGGACTGCCCCGCGCACGGATCGCGCTTCGCCGCCGACGGCACCCGGCTGGAAGGGCCGGCAACGCGTGATCTGCGTCCCCGCTAATGCGCGATATCCTTGTGCCCGATGACTTCGTACCCGACGCCGGCGTTCCGCCGCACCGCCCTCGCTCCCGGAATTCTTGCCGCGATCGTTCTCATGGCGGGCTTCGCCCTCCTCGGCGGGTCGGGATTCATCTGGATCCAGTTCGCCACGAGCATCCTGGCGATCATCGTCGCCGTCTACGCGTGGCAGGCAAAGCAGTGGTGGTGGTTCATCGGCCTGGTCCCCATTGCCGTGCTGTGGAATCCCATCGTCGTCATCGACATCCACAACGATGGCCTCTGGCTTGGCCTGCAGTACGTAGCGGCCCTGGTGTTCATCGCCTGCGGCATCTTCATCAAGGTGCCCAACCCCGATGACCGCAACGCGCGCAAGCGCTGAGCACGGCGCCCGACTTCGTTTGGGCTTATAATGAGTCAAGCGCAACACGAACCCACCATCCGCATCGCGATTGGGTCTGGGATTTCGAGAAAGCGCCTTCTGTCGGTATCTAATGACGGCAGATTCTAGAATCTGGGACATTCGCCGAAATTAGCCGGTGGAGATCTCCCCTACCCGTGCCGAATGTGTGGCACAAGGAGGAACATGGCCCAATCAGGCCAGCGCCAGAGAAGCCAGAGGCCCGCAGCGTCTCGGCAGTCTGCACAGCGACGACGTCCCCGCGGAACCGACGATGCCGGGGTGATCCCCGTTCTCGCCCGCGCCGCCCGTGAGGTCGAGGCCGCGGTTCAGAAGGGCCCCCTGAAGTCGGCGAACCGCGCCCGTTTCCAGGTCGCCGCCCTGCTTCTGCGTGAAGAGCGCGCCCGGGTCAAGGTCGATCCGGAACTCACCGAGTCAGAACGCTCCAACGAGCAGAAGCGTCTCGACGGCCTCGCGGGTATTCTCGCCAAGACCGCCGCCCGCGACACCAGCCTCATCTCACTCCTCGGCGACGACGCCCCGATTACCGCAGCGGCCAAGACCCTGCGTCGTGACCTGCTGCTGGCGGCCGGCGTCGAGCTCAGCCCCGATGAGCTGATCATCACCACCGAGCCCAAGCCCGTCGATGCGCAGGTGCTCAAGCAGGTCGTCCCGCAGTCGGTGCGCCAGCTGCAGATGTCCAACCCGTTCCTCGCCCCCGACTTCAGCGCGATGCAGGCAAAGCCCGCCCGGGTCAACCGTCTCGCGAACTGGGAGCTCATCGAGCCGCTGTTCCGTGCCTTCGAGTACGGCGCCGGCGGCGGAACCGCCAGCATGGAGCTTCCCGAGGCGACCACGCTGCGCACTCCCGGCAAGCTCGAGCTCATGCGTCACCAGGCCCGCTTCGTCGAAGAGGTCAAGCAGGGTCACCGCACGTTCCTGCTCGCGGACGAACCGGGCCTCGGCAAGACGGCACAGGCCCTGCTCGCGGCATCCGTCTCCAACTCCTACCCGCTCCTGGTGGTCGTGCCCAACGTGGTCAAGACCAACTGGGCGCGCGAGGTCGAACTCTGGACTCCCCAGCGCACGGCAACCGTCGTGCACGGTGACGGCAACGACGTGGACGCGTTCAGCGACGTCGTCATCGTCAACTACGAGGTGCTCGACCGACACGTCGGCTGGCTCAGCCGGTTCGGTTTCAAGGGCATGGTCGTCGACGAGGCCCACTTCATCAAGAACCTCACCTCGCAGCGGTCCAAACACGTGCTCGCGCTCAGCCGCAGCATTCGCGCCACCAGTCCGCGCGCGCTCTTCATGGCACTGACGGGTACACCCCTGATCAACCAGATCGACGACTTCCGCGCCATCTGGCAGTTCCTTGGCTGGATCGACGACAAGAAGCCGATGCCAGAACTCATGGACGCCCTCGAGGACACGGGGCTCACCCCCGCCGACTTCGGCTTCTTCGCCGAGGCACGGCACGCGGTCATCGACATGGGAATCGTGCGTCGCAAGAAGGTGGATGTCGCGGCCGACATCCCCGCTCGTCGCATCGCCGACATCCCGGTCGAGCTTGACGACGATCTCGGACGCTCGATCCGCGAGGCAGAGGCAGCCCTCACCGCCCGCCTGCTCGATCGCTACCGCCGCCGGCTCGCACTCCGGAAGGCTGACGCCGGGGAGTTCGACCCGGAGATCGACGGAGACCGCCTCATTCGCGCCGTCGCCCGCGAGGAACTGGAAGACTCCAAGTCCTCGAAGACCGCTGAAAACGTCTTCACGATGGTCCGCCGCATCGGGCAGGCCAAGGCGACCCTCGCCGCGGACTACACCGCGCAGCTCGCTCGCAACGTCGGCAAGGTGGTGTTCTTCGCCAAGCACATAGACGTGATGGATGCCGCCGAGGCGCACTTTGCCAAGGTCGGCCTCAAGTCCGTATCGATCCGTGGTGAGCAGTCCGCCAAGGCGCGCCAGAGCGCCATCGACGCGTTCACCACCGATCCCGAGGTGTCGGTGGTCGTGGCATCCCTCACCGCTGCTGGTGTCGGCCTCAACTTGCAGGCCGCGTCCAACGTCGTCCTCGCCGAGCTCAGCTGGACCAGTGCCGAGCAGACACAGGCCATCGACCGCGTGCACCGCATCGGTCAGGAACTACCCGTCACCGCGTGGCGAATCATTGCCGCGCAGACCATCGACGCCCGCATCGCCGAACTCATTGACAGCAAGGCGGGGCTTGCGGCCCGCGCACTCGACGGGTCTGATGAAGAAGTGACAGCCGAATCCAGCGTGCAGCTCGAAGCCCTCGTGAGCCTCCTCACCGAGGCCCTCGCGTGAGCCCCGACCTCGTGCTGGTCGAGCCGACGCCGGATCCCCGCTCACTTGGCCGCAACGACGTCATCGTCCGCAAGGGACAGTTCACCCTCGTCAACAGCAAGCTGACGCCGCAGCAGTCCCTCATCGAAGACCTGCTCGCGATTCGCGACGTTCTCGACGCCGCCGAAATCGAGTACCTCCTGGTGCGCGATGACGATGATCACCCGATTCTCGCCGTCGATCGCAAGCGCCGTTCGCAGCTCGAACGCGCCCTTGCCGCGGCGTTTGCCACCGAACCGTTCTATTCGAAGGCGGGGGATGCCCCTGCGCTGTTCGTTGCGGATGGACGCCTGTCCCGCTCGGGCAAGAGCCGTGTAGTGCGGCTGTTCCGTCCCCGCATCGAACCGGTCGGCCGCCTGCGGTACGGAGCCTCCAATGGCGTCCGGCTGGAGTTCTGGGACTTCGGCGTCGAGACGATCGTTGCCCCCTCCGAAAACGCGCTCATGCGCACGAGCCTCCCGCGCTCCGAGGCCATCGACGCAACAGTGTCGCTCTACGGTCGCGAATGGCGCACCCTCGACGGCATGTTCGCGACACACGCGACGGACATCACCTTCGACATCGACATGGTCTTCTCCTGGGTCGACGGCACCGCCATCGAGTTCCAGCGTGCGCGCGCCCTGCGCATGCAGGCATACGTTGTGGGGGAGGGGGATGACTCGGAGGCCCGTTACCGCCAGATCGACGAACTCAAGTACGCCCTCCGCAGCGTGTACATGTTCGCCCCCTGGGTTCGCCGCATCTTCATCGTGACCGACTCACCCAGGCCCGTCTGGCTGGATGACCACCCGTCGGTGACGATCGTCCGCAGCGAGGAGTTCTTCCAGGACGTGTCGGTGCTGCCGACCCACAGCTCGCACGCCGTGGAGAGCCAGCTGCACCACATTCCGGGTCTCAGCGAGCACTTCCTGTACTCCAATGACGACATGTTCTTCGGCCGTCCAGTCACCCCGGACATGTTCTTCTCCCCCGGGGGAATCACCAAGTTCATTGAGGCGACCACGCGCATCGGACTCGGAGAAAACAACCCGGCCCGCAGCGGCTTCGAAAACGCGGCGCGGGTCAACCGCCGGTTGCTGCAGGAGCGTTTCGGTCGCGTCACCACCCGTCACCTCGAGCATGCGGCGACGCCGCTGCGCAAGAGCGTGCTCGACGAAATGGAGCGCGAGTTCGCCGAGGACTTCCGCCGCACCGCGGCTAGCCCGTTCAGGTCGAGCACCGACATCTCGGTGACGAATTCGTTCTATCACTACTACGCGCTGATGACCGGTCGCGCCGTCGTGCAGACCGAGGCACGGGTTCTCTACATCGAAACCACGCTGAAGGTGGCCCTGAAAGAGATGGATTCGCTGCTCAAGCAGCGGTCCTACGACTTCTTCTGCCTCAACGACGGAAGCGCGCCCGAGATCTCGGTCGAGAAACGCACAACCGCGGTTGTGTCGTTCCTCGACCGGTACTTCGGAATTTCCGCTCCGTGGGAAACTACGCCAGCACTCGAATGGGAAGAGTCATCGGAGGCTCCTGCGGAACCGGTGGGTTAACCGCATCGGCGATGCGGACGCCCGACGCCGAGAGGCGTCTGACCGTCTCGGCCGCGTCGACGTAGGCGAGAGCCGAATACTCCCCGATCGGAACGACGGAGTGCAGCACGGTGTTCTCGTAGACGTGAACGAGGTTGAAGGCGCGCGCGCCGTCACGGCCGCGGGTTCCTCCGACCGGCACGTTGAGATCCTGGGTGTAGCAGGTGGCCGATGCCACCGACACCGGGATGCCGGCGAAGGTGCTGGTGGATGAATAGTGCAGGTGCCCAGCGATGATGCTGCGCACGTCGCTACCCTCGAGGACCTCTGCCAGCCCCGCCTGGTCGCGCAGCTCGACAAGAACTGCGAGGTCGAGCACGCTGGGCACCGGCGGGTGGTGCATGGCCAGAATGGTGCCGTGCGGTGCCGGCACCGACAACTCCTCCGCCAACCAGTCCAGCTGCGCGCTGCTGATCTCGCCGTAGTGTGCTCCGGGAACCGTGGAGTCAAGGGTGATGACGCGCAGGCCGTTCACGTCATAGACGCGGTCAACCGGGCGGGAGTTGGGGACTTCACCAAAGAGTTCTTCGCGGAAGTTCTCGCGCTTGTCGTGGTTGCCCATGACCCAGATGATCTGGGATCCCAGCTTGGCGGCGACAGGTTCGACGATCGCGCGGAGACGCTGGTAGGCCTCGGTCTCGCCATGATCTGCGAGATCCCCGGTGATGATGATCGCCTCGGGGCGTCCATCCGATTGCGCGAGCTCTTCGAAGAGTTCACGCAGGTGTGCTTCGCTGTCGACGGTGTCGTACAGGCGCTTATTACCCGCCAAAAGGTGGGTGTCGCTGAGGTGAAGGAGGAAGTGGTCCGCCCGCGGATACTCAGCCGTTCTAATGCTCACGAGCCGTCCATTCGGGTCGAGGTTGCGATCACGGCGATCGCGATCACCCATGCTACACAGGTAAGTCGAGCATGGGAGGGTTAACAGGAGGTTGCCGCCACGCGGCGTAACGTGGTTTCCGTTGGTAAACAATTGGAGGACAACCCCGGTGTCTCGGTTTGTGCGCTTCGAACAGTTCGGCGGTCCCGAGGTCCTTTCGGTGGTGAATGTCGAGCCTCCACGTCCCGGTCCCGGCCAGGTTCGGGTGCAGGTTCGCGTCGCGGGACTCAATCCCGTTGACCACAAGATCTTCGCCGGGGGACCGACCGCCGAGAAGCACGGGGCACGTCTACCCTCCGGAGTTGGCAACGATTTCTCCGGCATCGTCGACCAGGTGGGCGAGGGAGTGACGTCGCTGCGGCCCGGAGATGCGGTGTTCGGAGGCGCCCGGCACCGCGCCCAGGCCGACTTTGTCGTGGTGGACGCCGATCGCGTGCTCCGGAAGCCCGAGCGGCTCACAATCGAACAGGCGGGGGCTCTGGACATCTCGGGACGTGCGGCCTGGGCGACGGTGCAGGCAGTGCGGGTCGCGGCGGATGACACGGTGCTGGTCAGTGCCGCTGCGGGAGGTGTTGGCCTGCTCGCCTGCCAGCTGGCGCTGGCGACGGGAGCGACGGTGATCGGTACGGCAAGCCTCCGTAACCATGACTTCCTGCGATCGATCGGCGTCGTCCCTGTGGAGTACGGCGAGGGACTGGCCGAACGAGTGCGGGACGCATCACGGGGCCGCGTCACCGCGGTTCTCGACTACAACGGTGCGGAGACCATCGACGCCGGACTCGCCCTCGGCGTACACGGTTCCCGCATCAATACGATCGTCGCCCGCGGCCATGCGTCAGAGCATGGCATCGGGGGAGTGGGAGGGCAGGCGGCGTCCCTCGACAACCTGCTCGAACTGGCCGAACTGATCGCCGGCGGCAGCATCGTTCTCCCCATCGACTCCGTGTTCCCGATTCAGCGGGTTGCCGAGGCCTATACGCGCCTCTCCCTGGGGCACACGCGGGGAAAGTCGATTCTCGTTACCGAGTAGCGTCTCCGGGTGAATCGGCGTCAGCGCACCTGCGCGGCGCAGACAATGCAGAGGTGAGCCTGCGGGCGTGCCTCGAGGCGACCGGAGGCAATCTCCTTGCCGCAGCGACCGCAGAGTCCATAGGTTCCGTCCTCGAGACGCACGAGCGCGGCGTCGATTTCGGACAGGTGCTGCGCGGACTGCTTCAGCATTGCTGAGGACTGGGACCGCTCGAACGCCAGCGTCGGACCCTCGGGGTCGTGCTCATCGTCGGTAGGGGAATCGCGTCGAGCACTGAGGAATGCGCCCATCTCTTCATTGAGACGGTCGATCAACAATCGGGTTTGTTCCCGATCCCCCACGAGTCGGACCCGCAGAGACGTACGCTGCCGTGACGTAAGTGCGGTGGTTTGGCGTTCGGCGATCCCAGTCATTAGGCAAGTACAGACCCCCCAAAGAGGGGAAGAAAGGACTAGCCAGATCGGGCGCTATGCGCTACCGGGCGCCAGCCCGTCGCGCCGACAGCCGACGGATCGCCGTGGCTGGAATTTCAAGCCAGCCGGGACGGTTGCGGGATTCGTAGACGGCTTCGTACAGGGCTTTGTCGATCTCGAACGCGTCCAGTAGTGCGCGGTGTTCCCGGACATCGAATCCCGACCGCTCGATGTAGCCATCGACGAACGCGTGGCGGGCCGCCGATGCCCAGGCCGCCGCGGTGTCGTCCCCGTTGCGCAGGGCAACGGAACCGGCGGCGTAGTCGAAGGAGCGGAGCATCCCGGCAACGTCGCGGAGCGTGACATCGAGCTCCGAGCGCTCGGCCATGGGCCGGAGCGGTTCACCCTCGAAGTCCAGCAGCACCCAGCCGCGGTCGGGCACCGCCAGAACCTGGCCGAGGTGATAATCGCCATGGATCCGCTGGAGGTTGGGCCAGGGAGCATCGCTTGCCGCTGCGTAGATTGCCTCAATGGCTTCGCGGCAGGTTTCCAGCGACGGCACTTCGAGCATCGCGAGCGTCAGGCGCGCCCGCATGCTCGCCAGGACTGCATCGATGTCGTCGCGCGACGCGACCCGGGTCGGCATCTGCGTGGCGAGGATGGCGTGCACATCGGCGGTTGCGACTCCGAGGGCGTGCGCACGCTCGCTGAAGTCCTCGCCCGATTCCGCGGCGCTCAGCGCGACGCGCCACGCGTCCTCGACTCCGGGAAGGAACTCCTGGGCGAACGCGAGGTGTCCGACGGCGACGCCATCGTCACGGCCAGAGTCCGACCAGGTGCCAGACACGTAGCCGATGGAGGCGGGAACGAGGTCGCTGCCCGCAGCGGCGATGACCGACTGCAGCGTGACATCCGGATTTTCCCCGTGGTGCAGCGCGCGAAATACCTTGATGATGATCGACGGGCCGTCGGTGACGGTGCAGATGATCGACGTGTTGGACTGCTCGCCGCTGAGAACCTTCGAGCTGATGACCTCGATGTCCTGCGTTCCCGGCTGGCGGTGACCTGATGCCCCATCGACCGACTCGTTGCCGAGGATCAGCTTCAGCAGCGCACTTGGGTAGGCCGAGTCGTGGGTTCCATCGTAAATGGACCAATCATCCACGACGCCGATCGGCTCGACTCCCAGCAGGGGGGTCAGTCGCTCCGTGAGCGGAACCTGATACAGCACGGTGGCCGAGGGACCACGATCGAGGAAGTAGTGAGTGGTGACGCGGACCGTGTCATCCGCTACCTGCCAGCCTCCGATGCGCTCGAGCCGGGGCTCAGAGCCCTTGTTGGCGTACCAGCGCTGCGACGCCAGCCATCCAGGGAATGTGGGTGGGATAACTGCATCGAAGCTCACGGTTTGAATTTACGCTGGATCGCTGAGGATTCACCAAGGGTTGACACACTCACGGCGTGTCCACACCTTTGGCTCACGAGTCCTTTTCGTGGTCGGCGATCACCGTGAGCAACTGTGCCTTTGTCATGCGGGAGTAGCCGGTGAGCCCCGCCGACTTTGCATACGCGCGCAGCTCCGCGACGGTGTTGGCCGCCGTGGGGGCGCCCGGTGCTTCGGTCGAAGCAGAGGCCGCAGCGGCCGGCGTTGGGGTGGGCGCGGGCGGCATCGGTGCCTCGCCTGTGGCGCCGGCGGCAGTGGCGTCGGCTGTGGGCGCCGCAGGGGCGTTTGCCTCGACAGGAATCGCCTCGGGGACCTGAACATCGGAGGCGGTCGTCTCCGTGGCCGGAATATCCGCGGCCGAGGCATCCTCGACCGCGTCATTCGTCGCAGTGGCAACCGGCGCGGCGGGACGCGTGGCCGTGGATCTCGGCGCACGGGGAGCGCGTGCTTTCGGAGGCGCCGTGCCGGCGGTTGTGGGGATCGTCGGCGGTGTGGTGGTGGCAGCACCGACCGTGGTGCTTGCTTCCGGGGCATCCACTATCAATTCCACTGACCGGGGTGGGAGCGGCTGGAGTGCCTCCCGGGTTTTCTTGGTGCGGCGGAACAGGTTGAAGAACACTCGGGACCCCTTGGCGTTAACGATGCGGTCCGTTCATTCTGCCGCAGTGCGGGAAGCACGTTCTGCAGCGACAAACTCCGAGTACGCGTCGTCGCTGAACAGCACGAACCGCACGAGACCGACCCCGCCGGTTTCGCGCACGGTCTGCAGCGCGATCCGTGCAGCATCGGCCATGGGCCATCCGTACACGCCGGCAGAAATGGCGGGGAACGCAATGGTGTCCGCGCCGATCCGGGCGGCAACCCGGAGCGACTCCCGGTACGCACTGGCGAGCAACTCGCTGCGGTCCTCGCGTGGCGAATAAACGGGACCGACGGTGTGGATGACCCGACCTGCGCGCAGTCGGCCCGCGGTCGTATCAACGGCCTGCCCTGTGGGTAGTCCCTCCGGGTAGGTCTCCTCACGCAGACGGCGACACTCGGCCAGGATGTCGGGGCCGCCGACCCGGTGAATCGCACCATCGACGCCGCCGCCACCCAGCAGCGTGCTGTTGGCCGCATTCACCACGGCGTCCACGGCCTGCTCAGTGATATCGCCGCGCACAATTTGAATTTGCATGCTTCCAGAACTAGCACGCACCGCCGACGATGAACACGGGATACCGGTTCGTCTGCTCGTCAGCCGGCCTCCGCCCGAAACCGTCCGAGCAACCGCCACACGGCGCGGGTAAGCGGAGGATGATCCAGGGCTATCTGTCGGAGTACCCGGTATTCACGTGTGGGGGTCGGCAGCTGTCCGTCGTTGGCGGTGATGGCATCCGCTCGCAGGAGATACACGACGAGTTCGTCCACCGTGGGCAGTTCGTCCATGAACTCCCAGGGATCCTGACCGTCCAAACATCTCTCGAAAATGACGGTGTCCAGTTCGGTGCGTGCCTCGTGCCGAAGCGCTTCGAGACTCACCCGACCGCGAGGACCGGGGGCGTTCGGGTGCATGATTCAAGCCTAAACGCCCTGCGCCGGTCACGTAAAACGCGCCTCAACGACGGTGGAACACACCCAGTTCTCCACAGGGAGCGAGGGCGCCCAGTTATCCCCATTTCGTTCACCCCTCCGTCTGGCCACGGCGCTGCGGAGCACGATCGACGCATGAACGAACTTCCCCGACCCGATGAACTGGCGCCGCTCCTGACCGACGCGGACGTCGAGACGCGAGTGTCGACGCTGATCGGGCGCGCCACCGTGCGGCAGCTGTGGCTGCTGTTTCTCGATGACGATGGAGTGCAGCTGCCGCTCCTGCTTCCCATCGAGGGGTTGCCGCCGTCGCCACGTCACACCGATCTGGAATCGATGATGACGTCGATTTCCCACCTCATGTCCTCCATCGGCGCCGACAGTGCGGTGCTGGTGTGGGAGCGCTACGGGGCAGCGACGCTTACCGCCAACGATGTCTCCTGGTTACAGGCGCTGGTGGGCGCGTGCGCGGTCGAGAACCTCGCGATCCGCGCCGTGCTGCTGTCGTACCGCAACGGCGTCCGATGGGTCGCGCCAGATGACTACATCTGATGCGCGGCACCCGGAGGGCCGTCACATCTCGCCGAGGTCGACACCTCCGGCTTCATGGGCAAGGTCGAGATCGCCGCCGTCGGGTTTTGAGCCCTCTTCGGTGATTGGGGTGTCGGGCGCCAAATCGACGGTCTCCTCCGGAGACGGCATTCCCGTGACCTGCGCGTCGCTTCCCACGCGCCGTCCTAACATCGCATCGTTCATTGCGTGCTCCTTGGGTCGGACAGCGCGCGAGCGGTGCGCCGATGCAAGCCACCCTAGGCACCAGTGGGCGTGCGTATCAGGGCTTGACCGCTGAGATAATCTCGTGCGCGCTATCCGCCGGGCGGAACCTAGACGCCATCCGTGTCATCGTCGGCGTCCAGATCGGCGTCCGCCGGAACGCTGCCGTCGGTGTAGGTGTCGCTGGCGGATGACGTCGTGGACGAACTTGACGTGGTCGATGTCGTCTCGGTCGTTGTGCCGTCGTCGTCCGTTGTGGTCGTCTTCTTGGTGGTGGACTCGGTCATCTCATCGCTCCAGTTCGTCGTTATCGGGATCGACATCGATGTCGGTATAGCTACCGGCATCGGGATCCGTGACAACTCTATGCGTGCCGAGTTCGTAAGGCTCTGAGAGCTCGTCGAGTTCGCGATCGTCGAAGTCGTCATCGATCTCGTCGTCGTCCTCGTCGAGCACAAGATCGTCCTCGTCGAGATCGTCATCGTCATCGTCGAGGTCACGATCATCGTCCTCGTCCAGCGCTCCGTCGAGGTCGCCCTCGTTGAGTTCGGCATCGCCCCGATCGGGGCGATCGAGGACCGGGTCGTCCAGTTCGTCGTCGATGTCCGATTCGTCCAGATCGACATCTGTCAGCGCATCAGGGCCGAGGTCGTCCTCGATCTCCACGACGCCGCTCGTCGGCTCGCTGAACCCCACGGCAAAGGGATTGGGCGCGACGGCCTCGTCATCGGAGACGCTGTTCTGGAGAGAATCGTTTCGTGGATCGCTCATGGCTGAACGCTACGCCCGGCAATTCGGACCGTGAACCCCTTGCCGCCGTCCGGCGGTGTGCCTTAGTGGAAGGGGCCGGTCTACAGTGGTGAAGGACAGTCAAAGGAGATTAGTCAATGGCTCACATGCCTCATTCAGCGCCACAAGCGCAGTCCATCCGGCCGCACAACGGCAGCGTTCCCCGGGGGCTCCCGTTCGATGAACAGTCGATTGACGGGGACGAGAATTACCTCCCCACCAATGGTCCATCCATCGGCGATGATGAGCTTCCATCGGACCCCGGCCTGACGCGTACCGAGACGGACTCTCTCGGTTCGCGCGAGATTCCTGCCGACGTCTACTGGGGAATCCACACGGTGCGCGCGCTCGAGAACTTTCCGATCACACGACGTGCCATCTTCAACTACCCCGACCTGATCACGGCCCTCGCCCGTGTCAAACAGGCCGCCGCGCGAGCCAACCGGGAACTCGGCACCCTGGACGCCGCGAAGGCAGACGTGATCGATACCGTCTGTCAGGAAATCGTGGACGGTCGTCTGCACGACCAGTTCGTGGTGGGGGTGATTCAGGGCGGCGCCGGTACCTCCACAAACATGAACACCAACGAGGTGATCGCCAACCGTGCCCTCGAACTCATGGGGATACCGCGCGGGGACTACTCCCACATGCATCCGATCGACGATGTGAACCGCAGCCAGAGCACCAATGACGTGTATCCCACTGCCATCAAATTGGCCATGGTCTTCTCGCTCCTGCGGCTGCTCGACGAGCACACCCTGCTCAGCGATTCGTTTGCCCGCAAGGGGCGAGAGTTCGGTGGCATCCTCAAGGTCGGACGCACCCAGCTTCAGGACGCCGTGCCTATGACGCTTGGCCAGGAGTTTTCCGGCTTCGCGACAACACTGCGCGAAGACGTCGATCGCCTCCGGGAAGTTGTTCCGTGGCTCAACGAGATCAACCTGGGCGCCACGGCCATCGGCACCGGTATCACCGCGGACCCGCGATACGCCGAGGCTGTGCGACACCATCTCGTCGAGTTGACCGGAATCGAGATGGAAACGGCGCCCGACCTGATCGAGGCCACCAGCGATGCCGGAATCTTCATGACGCTCAGCGGGACGCTCAAGCGCGCGGCGGTGAAGCTGTCGAAGATCTGCAACGACCTGCGTCTGATCTCCAGTGGTCCGCAGGCGGGCTTCGGAGAGATCAATCTGCCCCCGCGTCAGGCGGGATCCAGCATCATGCCCGGCAAGGTCAATCCGGTGATACCGGAGGTCGTCAACCAGGTCGCGTTTTCCGTGATCGGCGCCGATGCCACGGTAACGGCCGCCGCCGAGGCCGGGCAGCTGCAGCTGAATGCGTTCGAACCGGTGATCGCACACAGCATCCTCCAGTCGCTCGCCTGGATGACAAACGCGTGCCGCACGCTGCGGGTCAACTGCATCGAGGGGATCACCGCGAACACCGAGCGTCTGGCCGAGCAGGTCGGGTCGAGTGTGGGGGTGGTGACGGCGTTGACGCCCTACATCGGCTACGCGGCATCCGCCACTCTCGCCCACACGGCGCTGACGACCAACGCGTCGATCGCGGAACTGGTGGTGTCGTCCGGTCTGATGACGCGGGTCGAGGTCGACCGCGTGCTGTCCCCGGAGCGTCTGAGCGGTATGGCAGCCGTGACCGATGCGATCACCATCATCCGTCAGGTGGAGGAACGCGCGCGCGATGCCGTGGACGGTGACGGACCTACCGACCGCAGCTGACTACGGACCCTCGGCCGGGAGGGGCGCTTAGGCGATCCCTGGGCGGGTGGCGTCGTCATCGGCACCGGACAGGTCGTCGTCCTCGTCGTCATCATCGATGACCTCGAGGGCGTTGTCCCGTGCTTCGCTCGCCTTGAGAACGACGCGGTCACGCACGTCTTCGCCGCGCTCCCGGAGGTCGCTCGCCGTGGATGTGACGCGATCCTTGACGTCCCCGGCGGTGCCGCTGACCTTGCCGGCGACATCCTTCGCCGTGGTTGCCGTGCGGTCGGCGACGTCCTTCGCAGCGGACGATGTCTTGTCCGCGACATCCTTGGCGACGTGGCTCACGTTGCCGGCGACGTCCTTTGCCACGTGGGCGACATTGCTGGCGACGTCCTGGGCCGTGGCTTCGGCGCGGGCGCGGAGTACGGGACCCTGGCGCCGGGCGAACGCCGTGAGGTTGTCACGCGCCTTCTGCATGCCGGGGCTCTCCCACAGCCGGTCTGCGGTGGCAACGATCTGCTCGTACCGTTTGCGACCGGCGCGGGCGCCAAGGACGTAACCGACAGCAAGACCGACGTACAGCGGGATTCGAGAGCTCATGGTGCCAGCCTAAGCGCCGGGCGACGTGGTGCGCAGGGACTTGGGCAGGTGGTACACGCGTGCTAGAGAATCCGTGAGCGGGGGACCCGCGGTGTCCCGGGGGTGTGGGTGGAATCCTTGATCCGGTGACGCCAGCGCAGGATGGGCAGTTGCGCGGGCCAGTGCAACGACAGGGTATGGATGGCACGGGACATCCGCCGTCCGAATGATCCAGCATCGACAAATGGGCGTCCGGAAATGCCCACGACGAGCGATCGGTCGAAAATGACGTCGGACGACGGATCGAGCCGAAAGCTCAGGTCGATGTCATCGTGAATCTCGGTGTCGTCCCGGGGCACGGAGTCGCTGACCGCACGCCAGACCGTCGCGCGAACCGCATAGTTGGAACCGAACAGGGCGGTGTGAGCCAGGGCGGAGTGCATCCAGAAGAAGTAGGCCTTCATGTAGAAGATCTGGGCGAGCAGCGCGCGCGCCCCGGAGAGGTCGTAAAACCTGCCCGGTCCGGTGATCGCGACCGCTCCGGGACGTTCGGTGAGGGCGTCTTCGACGTGCTCGAGCCAGTCGGCAGGGAGCCGGCTGTCGGCATCGCAGCGCGCGATGATGTCCCCGTATGCCTGGTCGAATCCCGCGGCAGAGGCTGCGGTAATGCCGGGGCGTCGCTCCGTCCAGACGCAGGCTCCCCACTTGGTGGCGACTGCCACACTGGCATCGGTGCTGCCGTTGTCGACCACGATGATCTCGTCGGCTGGGCGGGTCTGCCGCGCCAGGGAGGCCAGGCAGCGCTCCAGCATGTCGGCGTCGTTGAGGGTCGGAATGATTACCGAGATGCGGGTCATGACTCTTCCCGCACGACGTCGTCCGGAGCCTTGTCGGGGCGCCAACCCCGCCAGCTCGGTTGGCGGAGCCGGTCGGTAGCCGTCCACTCGGCGAACTCGACCTCGCCAACGAGGGACGGTCGGATCCACCGGGCGTCGCTGGCGTCGGCCGCGGGCACATCCACCATGGGGCTTGTCTTGCGCTCCAGCGAAGCGAATTTGCGCTGCAGGTCGTCGAGCTCGCGGTCGCTGAAGCCCGTGCCGACGCGGCCGACATAGCGGAGACCATCGGTATCGGGGATCCCCAACAGCAGGGAACCGACACCGCCCGCACGGCGTCCCTTTCCGGGACGCCACCCGGCCACCACGACTTCCTGTGTGCGGTGGTGCTTGACCTTGAGCCATGCAGCCGAGCGTTTTCCCGGCAGGTAGTGGCTGTCGCGCCGTTTCGCCATCACGCCCTCGAGGCCCAGCTGCTTGCTGCTGGCAATCGCAGCGTCGAGGTCACCGTCGAAGGCGGGCGGCACCTGGATCGCGCCTCGCGACGTAACAATGCGATTGAGGACGTCCCTGCGCGTGTCGTAGTCCTGCGACGTCAGGCTTTTCGCTCCGCCCGATGTACCGGTCGCGGTCGCCGCGAGCACGTCGAAAACGAAATAGTGCACGGGAGTTTCCTCCTCCGCACGCTCAACATCCGCCTTTTTCGTCAGCTTCATTCGGGTCTGCAGCCGGCCAAAGTCGGGCCGTCCCCGTCGGTCGAGGGCAACGATTTCTCCGTCAAGAACTGCGTCACCGTCCACCGTCTCGGCGAGCGCGGCGAGCTCGGGATAGCTCGCGGTCATGTCAATGCCGTTGCGGCTCACCAGCTGCACGTGGCCGTTTTCGACGGTCGCGATGGCGCGGATGCCATCCCACTTCATCTCGAACGACCAGCCCTCATCGGGATCGTGGTCATCCTCGCCGCGGGCGGTGACATCGTCGGCGGTGCCAAGCGTGGCCAGCATGGGGGAGAGCTGCTTGGCGCGGCGGGGTGCGGAGCCGACCGTCTTCCGGCGTGAGACCGGCGCAGCAGATTCGGCGGCCGGGGCATCCGCCTCCTTCTCCGATGGAGTCCCCGGTGTTTGCTCCTTCATGAGGTGGATCAGCCAGTTGTTGTTGTCACGCCCGGTGTGGATCAGCGCGTAGCGGTGGGAGCCCTGTTTTTCGCCGTGAAGGGTGGCGATGACTTCCTTGCCGTCGCGCCACTTCTCGAGCTCGTAGGTGCCGGCGTCCCAGATCGTGACCTCACCCGCGCCATATTCTCCAGCGGGAATGGAACCCTCGAAGGAGCCGTACTCGAGGGGGTGGTCCTCGGTCTGAACGGCCAGGTGATTCGTTGCGACATCGGTCGGGACGCCCTTGGGCAGCGCCCAGCTCACCAGCACTCCCTCGTGTTCGAGGCGGAAGTCCCAGTGGAGTCGGCGGGCATGGTGTTCCTGGATGACGAACGTCTGGCCGTCGGAGTGCGGGGCAGCCTCGGCTGGGACGGGCTCGGGTGTCTTGGAGCCGTCCCGCATGCTGCGGTACTTCTCCAGCCGGTCGAATCCCGCCATACGCTCGGCGGTCGGTTCGAGCGTGGCGAGGGAGGCGGCCTGGAGGTCGGCGAGCGGATCGCCCCGGCGTTCTACCCGACGGAGCACTTCGGTGTAGTCCAGCTGCGCGAGGGAGGGCGAGGCCAGCTCCCGCCACGTGCGGGGAGCGGCAACCGTGGGGTGCGCGCGACCGCGAAGTGAGTAGGGCGCGATGGTTGTCTTGTTCTCGTTGTTTTGGCTCCAGTCGACGAGCACACGTCCGGACCGCAGGTCCTTCTTCATGTCGCTGACGACGAGGTCGGGGTGGTCTGCTTCCAGCGCGCGCGCAAGCTCGTGGGCGACGAGCGAGACCTGCTCGCTCGTCTGCTTGCCATCGAGAGCGACGTAGAGGTGGATGCCCTTGCTGCCGCTGGTGACAGGCAGAGGATCGAGGTCCATGTCCTGCAGGATGGCGCGGGCGTATCGCGCTACCTCGGCGCACTCGGCAAGGCCGGTCCCCGGGCCCGGGTCGAGGTCGAGCACGAGCCGGTCCGGGTTCTTTTGCACGCCGGTGCGACCGAACTGCCATTGCGGAACGTGGAGTTCGAGGGCCGCGATCTGGGCCAGCCAGGTGAGGGTGGCGAGGTTATTGACGAGCGGGTACTCGTTGACGTGGTCCTTGTGCTGAATGGATCGGCGCTGAACCCAGTCGGGGGTGGAGTCATCCAGATTCTTTTGAAAGAACATCTGGCCCGGGGCATCCACTGTTCCCACACCATGGACCCACCGCTTGCGCGTCGCCGGCCGGTTGCGCACGTGGGGAATCATGACATCGGCGACCACCGAGTAGTACGCGAGCACATCACCCTTGGTGGTGCCGGTCTCGGGGTACAACACCTTGTCGAGGTTTGTCAGCTTGATCCGGTGACCACCGACCGACACGACCTGGTCCTGTGAAGTTGCCATGCCCCCATTGTCGTTCGGGGAGAAAACTCGCAGCATACCCTTGCCAGACGCGCTCTTCCGTGCAGTGATCGGGCCGACGAAGATGGACGCATGCGATCTATTTGGAAGGGCGCGATCACCTTTGGTCTCGTCAATGTGCCCGTTAAGGTCTACAGCGCGACCGAGGATCACGACGTCAGCCTCCATCAGGTGCACGACAAGGACGGTGGCAGGATCCGCTATCAGCGTCGGTGTGAAATCTGTGGACAGATCGTCGACTACGAGCACATCGACAAGGCGTTCGACGACGGCGACCGTACGGTGATCCTGACCCAGGAGGACCTGAGCTCGCTGCCCGAGGAGAAGAGTCGCGAGATCGACGTTGTCGAGTTCGTTCCCAGCGACCAGCTCGACCCGATCATGTTCGACCGCAGCTACTTTCTCGAGCCTGATTCGTCGTCATCCAAGGCCTACGTGTTGCTGAAGCGCACTCTGGAGGAGACCGACCGGACGGCGATCGTGCATTTTGCCCTCCGGCAGAAGACACGGCTCGGCGCGCTGCGTGTTCACGGCGAGGTGCTGATGCTGCAGTCGCTGCTGTGGGACGACGAGGTGCGGGAAGCGAAGTTCCCGGCGCTCGACGAAAAGGTGCGCATCTCGGCGCAGGAACTAAAGATGAGCGAGTCGCTCGTGAAGTCGTTCGAATCGGACTTCTCCCCGGAGAAGTTCAGCGACGACTACCAGGACCAGTTGCGCGAACTCATCGAGGCGAAGCTCGCCAAGGGCGATGCCGTCAGCACCGACGAGACATTCGGTGAGGAGTCCGATGAGGATTCCGGTGGCGAGGTTCTCGATCTCATGGAGGCCCTGCGGCGGAGCATCGACAAAAACCGCGGGGCGAAGAAGCCGGCCGCAAAATCGACGGCTAAGAAGCCGGCCGCGAAGTCGGCGGGAAAGGCCTCTGCCAAGGCGCCGGCCACGTCGGCGAGAAAATCATCTGCGTCCGATGACGACTCCGGCACGAAGGCCGCTCCAGCCAAGAAGGCGAGCGCGCGCTGACGCCATGTCGACGCCTGTGTGTTCCGCAGGGATGACCCGAGCGCTGTGCCTACCCGTTGCGTTCGGCGTCGCGCGTCGCTTCGGCGCGAGCCTGATCCGCATGTTCGCGGAGTTGACGCCCGCGCGTCTGGTCCCGGGTTTGCTGCCGCGCGAGCGCCAGGTTGCGCGTCGTGTCGCGGATCGGCAACTGAATGGTCTCTTCCGCGATGATCCCCGCCTCGAGCTGCCGGGCACGCACGATCTCGGCGTCGACCTCTGACCCAAATACGAGAACGAAGTTCGTGAGGTAGAGCCGCAGCAACAACACGACGGCTCCTCCGAGCCATCCGTAAATTTCGTTGTACCTGCCGACGTTGAGAACGTAGATCGCGAAACCCGTCGTCGCGATGGCCCACACGATGATGGCGAACAGGGCACCCCACGACACCCAGCGAAAACGCGTGTGCCGCACATTGGGGGAGAAGTAGTACAGGGCGGCGACGGCGAACACGGCGAGGACGAGCAGCGCGGGCCACTTGAGGATGTTCCAGGCGGAAACGACTCCGTGACTCCATCCGAGAGTCTCCGCCACGGCATCGGCCACGGTGGGGGTACCGAGAAGGATTCCGAAGACGAGCAGGAAATCGACCATGATCGCGGCGGCGAGGATCGTCATAAGGCCGCGGAACTTCCAGATGCGGCGGCCCTCGAGAATCTCGTAGGCGTTGTTGGTGGCGCGTCCGAACGCGGTGACGTAGCTGGAGGTGGTCCACAGCGTGAGGAGCAGTCCGATCGTCAGGGCGATGCCCGGGTTCGGAATGCTGAGGAGCTGTTCGATCGGGTCGCGGAGGGCGTTGCCGATGTTGTTGGGCGCGACCTCGTCGACGATGGAGATGATCGCGCTTTCGGCGTCTTCCTTGTTGTCGAGCAGGGCGAACAGCGAGACGACGGTGAGTGACCCGGGGAACAGCGCGAGCGCCGAGAAGTACGAGAGAGCGGCGGCGGAGTCGATTCCGCGGTGGCGGAGGAATCCGTGCCACGAGCGGACGGCGGCGTAGCGCCAGGCTTCCGGGCTGATGTTGCGGGCAGTCGGGATCGGCGTGCCGTCGAGATTCGCGGAGATGGGATCTACCGTCCGTTCGTGGTGGTGGTGCGTCCCGCTCCATAGGGCAGCACTACCCAGAGTAGAGCGGCCACGACGAGAGCCGTGCCTCCAGCCACGATCCCGGCCGTGCGACCGACGACAACGTCGAAGATCAGAAGGGATGTCCCGGACAACAGCAGCCCGATTCCGGCGAGCGTCGCCCGCAGGAGTGCGTCGGTAACCCCAACGATCTGGGCCTTCGCGCGCCTGCGAAACAGCACCCGGTGAAGGCTGACGGGGGCAAGCCCGAGGCCGGTGGAGAGTGCAGCCAGCACCACAAGGACGAGGTAGACATCGAGCTGGAAGGAGTCCAGCTCCGTGAAGCGCTGTTGAAAGGGGAGCGTGAGCAGGAATCCCGTGAGGATTTGCGTGCCCGTCTGAGCTACCCGCAGCTCCTGCAGCATCTCGTTCCAGTTGCGATCCAGGCGTTCGGTCTCCGATTCGTCGCGTCCGTCGCCGGGGAGGGCGTCTGCGTCGGGATCAGACGCCGGGGCTGGTTGTCGAGTCATCATCCGATGGTATCCACGACCGTGCCCGCCACAAATGCAGGCCCGCATAGCTGCGCCAGGGTGCCCATCGTGCGCCGTAGGCCGCAAGAGATCGTGTTGTCGACGGCAGCCCGCGACGGCCCGCACTCTGCAGGATGACGAGGTCCGATGTCAGGAGTGTGTCGGGGTTGCCCAGTACCCGCATCGCGAGATACCCCGCGGTCCAGGGCCCGACACCGGGCAGTGCCGTCAGCCGGGCGGCGAATTCATCGACCGGCGTCGCCACGTGCAGATCCAGGTCTCCGGAGGCAAGGGCCGAGGCCACTCCGAGGATCGAGGCGACACGCGTCGCCGGTCCCCGCAGGAACTCGCTCCCGTGTTCGGAGATCTGCGCGGCGGTGGGAAACAGCCCATCGGTACCCAGCTCCGCCGTGAGCCGTCCGAGCACTGTCCGGGCCGCCGCGACCGAGATCTGTTGTCCGATGAGAGTGCGGAACAGTGCCTCCTCCGAATCGAGGACGCCCGGGAGCCGAATGCCGGGGACAGCGCGCACCAAGGGAGCGATGGCGAGGTCGGAGGAGAGCGCGCCGTCGATGGCGACGGAGTCCGCGTCGAGATCGAACAGTCGGCGCACGCGCGCGACTAGGGTCGCCACGTCGCTGATGGAATCCAGCCGCGCGGTGCACGCGACTCCGGTTGTGCCATCCAGCCGGATACTGACGTGTGCAATGCCGTGGGGCATCCGCACGGACCGCTCGAAAGCGCCGTCGACCGCCGACTCAAGACCGGGCACGGCATGGTCGGCGAAGAACTGCATGAGGCCCGGTCCGTCGAACGGGGCGCGGGCGGGAAGGCGAAGTGTCAGGCTCGTTGGACGCGTCGACGCGTCGCCGTGGGGGTGTGGGGAGCTGGTAGTGACCCGGGCGGGCGCGTGCCCGCGTGCCCGCAGCTGGGTTGGTGTCATTTCGTAGACGGCGGCGATCGTGTCGTTGAACTGCCGGATGCTCGAGAAACCCGCGGCGAACGCGACATCCGCGATCCCCAGCGTCGTGCTCACCAACAGGGTTCGCGCCGACTGTGCCCGGTGGGCGCGCGCGAGCGACAACGGACCCGCTCCGAGCTCGGCGACGAGAACGCGGGTGAGGTGCCGCGGGGTGTAGCCGAGGCGGGCGGCCAGACCCGGGACGCCATCGCGTTCGACGACACCGTCGATGATCAGCCGCATCGCGCGGGATGCGAGGTCATCACGAATGTTCCAGTCGGGCGACCCCGGTACCGCGTCGGGCTGGCACCGTTTGCAGGCGCGAAGCCCGGCCTCGTGTGCTGCCGCGGCGGTGCGATAGAAGCTAACGTTGCGGGCGTGAGGGGTCATCGCGGGGCAACTCGGGCGGCAGTAAATGCCGGTGGAGTGGACACCCGTGATGAATTGCCCGTCGAAGCGTGAATCACGCGAGGACATCGCGCGATATCGCTCGGCGAAAAGGGCGTCGGGTGCGGGCATGGGTTAAGAGTCGCACGCACCTCCGATACCGGCTAGCGGATTTCGGACATGGGATTTGCTCGCGCGCACCGTCCTACACTGGCAAGCGTGACCGATGTTGTAGCACTCCTCCGCGCCGCGCTCGGCGATGCCGTATCCACCATTCCCGCGGAGCTGGATGCCGCCCGCGCGGACCGCTCCGGCCAGCGCTCGTCTGCCGCGCCGGTGGTGATCGTGACCGCCCGCAACACCGAGGACGTGCAAGCGACAACGCGGATCGCCAGTGAGCACCGCATTCCCGTGGTTACCCGCGGTGCCGGCACCGGGCTGGCAGGCGGCGCCATCGCCGGCGGCGGAGAAATCGTGTTGTCCACGCTGGCCATGAACGCGATCCTCGAGATCAACCTCGACGACGAACTCGCGGTGGTGCAACCCGGAATCATCAACGACGACCTTAACCGGGCGCTCGCCGAGAAGGGCCTGTGGTTCGCGCCCGATCCCGCGAGCAAGGCGATTTCGACCGTGGGCGGCAACATCGCCACGAATGCCGGCGGTCTGCTGTGCGCCAAGTACGGGGTGACGCGTGAAGCCGTGCTCGGTCTCAAGATCGTGCTCGCCGACGGTCGTCTGCTCAGCCTCGGCCACCGCACCGTCAAGGGAGTCACCGGCCTCGACCTCACCGCGCTCGTCATCGGGTCCGAGGGAACCCTCGGCGTTATCGTCGAGGCGACGCTGAAACTGCGCTCCATTCCCCTCGGACCCGTCGCCACCATCGGCGCCTATTTCACCTCCGTCGAGCAGGCGGCGCGTGCATCCTCGGTGATCACCGCGTCCCGCCTCAAGCCCGCCGCGATGGAACTGCTGGACGCCACCGCGCTCGAGGGCATCGGCGAATACCTGGGGCTTGAGCTCGGCGGTCGTGGCTCATACCTCCTCGTACAGATGGACGGGCCATCCGCCGGCATCGAAGCCGACGCGGCCGTCGCGATCATCCGCTCCCTTGGCGGCGACGCCGAGCTGTCGACGGATCCCGAGGAGGGCGAGCGGCTCTTCGCTATCCGCCGCTCGTTCCACCCGGCGATGGCAGCCAGGGGAACGGTGCTCATCGAGGACGTCGCGGTGCCACGCAGTCAGCTGCCGGCGATGTTCGAGGCAATCGCCGACATCGAGGTGCGGTTCGGGATCCAGATTCCCACCGTCGCCCACGCCGGTGACGGCAATCTGCACCCCAACTTTGTGTTCGAAGGGGCGGATGTCCCGGACAACGTGTGGGCGGCAGCGGACGAGCTTTTCCTCGCCTGCCTGCGACTCGGCGGCACCCTGACCGGAGAACACGGCGTCGGCATCCTCAAGAAACGGTGGCTCGGCGACGAGCTCGGAACGGACCAGCTTGAGCTGCAAAAGCAGATCAAACTGGTGTTTGACCCCCAGGGAATCCTCAACCCGGGCAAGGTGTTCTGACCCACGCCGATTGTGGGAATACGACTGGGGTATTCGCTGTTTTCTGTTGTGATGGTACAGAGAACGCAAGCAACCAGACCCAGTCGTCGCAGAACAGGACCACGCCCCGGAACGGGAGAGGTGCGCCTGAGAATGGGCGCGCTCGGAATGAGCCCGCTCGGTATTCAGGCACTCGGAACCGTTGACGCCGTCGGCCCCGAAGCCGTCGGATTCGCCCCCGGTGACCGGGTTGCCATGCGCGAGCCGAGTGACCGCCCCGGCTTCCAGCGCATCGTCAGTGAGCGGGACCTCATTGGTCTCCCCAAGGACGTGTCGTTCGACGACGCGGCGGCAGTACTCGCAACGGGCCTTGTCGCCCGCGTCATCGTCAAGCAGATCCGTCCGGTGGGACGGGGTGACCGGGTAATCATCCGGCACGACGATTTCGGAATCGACACGTTCGTGGAAGCGTGGGCCCGTCACCTCGGTGCCACCGTTGTCGACGAAACGGACGGGATCGGTGGCGAGATTGTCATCGGCGCGGGGGAGTACCTCGCGGGCCGGCGGTGGCGGTATGGCTACGGCCTCGCTCAGCTGGCCGCGGCAGACGTCTTCCAGGCGCTGCGTGACGGTGCCTTCGATAACGTTCCGGTGCCGCGTCATCCGATCTCCGACGCTGTACGAGTGCACTCGGATATCGAGTCCAAGCGCAACCCCGGACCGGTCGTTCTTCTGCCCGGGTTCGGAGTCGGGCTCGCTGCCTAGTCACCCCCCCCCCGCCCGCCCAGCCCCGCGCCACCGGGGCGGGTTCGGCGGAGCCGCTAGTCTCGGTGCCATGATCCCGAGTGAGAACCCGACGCAAGCGCCCGCCGAGATTCGCGCCGAGAGCATTGCGGCGCCGCTACCGATCCCCGCCGCCGTTCCCCGGCGCCGGTCGCTCGTCATCCTTGGCATCATCGGGATAGTCGCGGCCGCGCTCGTAGTGCTGATGGTCGTCACCTACGTGGTGGCAGGCCTGGGAGTGCTCGCCTTCACGATCGCGGGAGTGCTCGCACTCGTGCCGTTAGTCATCGTCTTCCTTGGTGTTCGCTGGATCGACCGCTGGGAGCCGGAGCCTCGCGCAGCCCTCGTCTTCGCCTTCCTCTGGGGTGCGGGAGTCGCTGTCGCGGTCGCCCTCCTCGTCGGAGCGGAGATCGACAGCGTTCTCGCGAGCATCGGCGGTTCCGCCGGTGAATTCTTCGGCGCGGTAATCGAAGCCCCCATCGTGGAGGAGTCCGCGAAGGGCTTCGGCATCCTGATGCTCTTCTGGTTTGCCCGCAAACACTTCGACGGCCCCGTCGACGGGCTCGTCTACGCGGCCACCATCGCGGGTGGCTTCGCCTTCACCGAAAACATCCTGTACTTCGGTCAGGCACTGACAGAGTCCGGCAGCCTGCGCGGCCTCGGCGAGCTCTTCTTTATTCGTGGCCTGCTCTCGCCTTTCGCCCACGTAATGTTCACCGCGTGCACGGGACTACTCCTCGGCCTCGCCGCCCGCCGCACGGGAGCACTCGGCGGCATCGGGTTCTTCCTCATCGGGCTGATTCCGGCCATCTTCCTGCACGCCCTGTGGAACGGCTCGCTCTATTTCGTGAACAACTTCTACGGGTACTACGCGATCGTCCAGTTCCCCCTGTTCGCCCTGGCCGTGGGTCTCGTCGTGTTCCTGCGGCGCCGCGAGGCGGCCACCACGCGTGCCCGGCTGGGAGAGTATGCGGCGGCCGGCTGGTTCAACCCCGCCGAGGTCGATGTTCTCGCCACCGGGCCAGGTCGGCGGGCGGCGCTCACCTGGGCGCGGCAACACGGCGTTGGCGCGGCAATGCAGCAATACATTCGGGATGCCACGCGGCTGGCGTTTGCCCGCGAGCGCATGCTCTCCGGGCGTGATCGCATCGGCGTACAGGCAGACGAGCGCGAGCTGTTGGACTCGGTGCTGCGCTCGCGTCTCGCGTTGCAGGGGCGTCGCTGAGTCCCTCCCTGCGATGTCGCCGGCCAGCAGCCACGACCGCGGACAGATACACTTGATCGCTGGATTCAAGGGGGTCTGAGTGACGATTTCACCCGAACTCGCGCGCGAGCGCGACTATGTGTCAACGCTGTACGCACGCCTGGATGCGCTGCGCGTCGAGACGCAGGAACAACTCGACGCCGTTCGTGCGAGCAACGTCGGCGGTACCCATCAGAACCGCTCCGAGCGTGACTCGTTCGCCCGTATCTACACGGACCGCATGGCACAGCTCAATGAGGTGGACGAGCGTCTGGCCTTTGGCCGCCTCGAGCTCCAGGGCGGGCAGACCCGATACATCGGCCGCATCGGACTTCGCGATCTTGACCAGCAGCCCATCCTTCTCGACTGGCGAGTGCCGCAGGCGAGCGCGTTTTATCAGGCAACGGCCGCCACGCCACTCGGTGCCCGCGCACGACGGCACCTGACAAGCAAGGGGCGCGAGGTCACCCGCATCGAAGACGAGATCTTCGACACCGAACTGCTCGAGGGGGACACCTCGGAGCTGCAGGGCGAGGGAGCCCTGCTTGCGGCGCTCCGTGCGGAACGTACGGGCCGGATGAGCGATATCGTCGCCACAATCCAGGCGGAGCAGGACCGGATCATCCGCTCTGACCTCGCTGGTGTCCTCGTCGTTCAGGGCGGTCCCGGAACGGGGAAGACCGCCGTTGCCCTCCATCGTGCTGCGTTCCTCCTGTACTCGCACCGCGAGCGCCTGCGCTCGACCGGTGTGCTGATCGTTGGGCCATCCCCGTCGTTCCTCCAGTACATCGAGGCGGTGCTGCCGTCCCTCGGTGAGACCGGTGTTGTGCTTGCCAGTGTTGGCCAGTTGTACCCGGGAGTCGACACCACCATCGAGGATCTGCCCGACGTCGCGGCGCTCAAGGGCTCCGCGCGTATGGCCGACATCATCGCCAAGGGCGTCAAGTCCCGCCAGCAGGTGCCCTCCGGGGTGCAGGTGCTCGAGGTCAACGGAGAAAAGCTCCGCCTCGAACCCCGCGTGGTTGCCACGGCCATGGCCGCGGCCCAGCACACGCGCAAGCCACACAATGTTGCGCGCCAGCAGTTCCAGAAATCCGTTCTGACGTCGCTGACGAAGCAGCTCGCCGAGCAGCTCAAGTCGCACGGCAACACTGTCGACGAAGATGACTACTCCTGGCTGCGCGAGGACCTTCGCGCTTCGTACGACGTGCGAGTCGCCCTCAACACCGCCTGGCTCCCGCTCACCCCCGAGAAGTTCATTCAGGACATGTATGCGCGGCCGAACTGGCTTGCGACCCTGACCCCGCGGTGGACCGATGAGGAGCGCGCACTACTGCGCCGTGACCGGGATGCCCCGTTCACCATTTCTGACATTCCGCTTCTCGACGAGGCTGCCGAGTTGCTCGGTGAATTCGACGCGAAGAACGACGCCGAGAAGCGCGAGCGTAAGCAGCAGCGCAAGCGCGACATCGAGAACGCCGAGGCCGCCATTCACAACATGGGTGTCGAGGGCCTCGTCAACGCCGAAGACCTCGCGGCAGGTTTCGGTGAGACCGCGGTTCGCGGCACAACGGCCGAGCGCGCCGCCGCCGATCGTTCCTGGACCTACGGCCACATTGTGGTCGACGAGGCGCAGGAGCTGTCGCCCATGCAGTGGCGCGTGCTGCGTCGCCGGTGCCCGTTGCGTTCGTTCACCATCGTGGGGGATGTCGCCCAGGCGAGCGCGGCGGCAGCTGCCCCGAACTGGCGCGAGGCGCTGCGGTCCCTCACGACAGACTTCCGTCTCGAGGAGCTGACGGTGAACTACCGCACGCCCGCCCAGATCACGGAGGCCGCCGAGGCAATGGCGGTGGCGCACGGCCTGCCCATCACGAGCTCCCGTGCGGTGCGCGACAGCGAATGGCCTGTCGACACCCTCATCGTTGACCCGGACGACCTTCTGTCCGCGGCCGTCGACGTGGCCGACGAAGACCGCGAGATCGACTCGCGGGGCACCCTCGCTGTCATCGTGCCGCCGCGACTGCTCGATGCGTTGTACACCCAACTGGAATCCAAGTTCGGACTGCAGGTGGGGCGCGGCACCCAGGCGCTCGGCAGCCCGATCGCTCTGCTCACTCCCCAGGAGAGCAAGGGGCTCGAGTTTGACGCCGTGGTCATCGTTGAACCGAACGAGATCATCACCGGGTCCGCGCGAGGAGTGGGCGCGCTGTACGTCGCCATGACGCGACCGACTCAGCGGCTCCACATGGTGGGCAGCAGCCCGCTGGCCTAAACAAAAAAACTCATCGCCCGGTGCTGCGGCTGAGCCTGCGAGTCACCCGGGCGATGAGTTTGTGTTCCATTAGCTTCGTCCTCGACGAGCAGTTTTGCAACAAAAAAATACGGAGAAACTGCTGGTACTTTGACCGGGTTTTCCCAGTGGTGTGTTCGCTCCCAGCCTCACGACTTCTGTGCGCGTCCGGAGAAAACACGGCGAACCTAGTGCAGTATGGACAAATGTTTCTCCGTCATCCGTTCCTGAGCGTCGCAACTCTGGCCTACCTCGGCGTCGTGATGTGGGTGACCCTCGGCCCCCAGCCGCTCAACAGCTCCAACAGCAATCTGCTGTGGCGTTTCCTCGGATTCTTCTCGCGTCATGACGCGACGGACTGGATCACGTACTCCCGCGTGGAATTCGCCGGCAACATCCTGATGTTTATGCCCGTTGGCCTGTTCTTCCTTCTGCTTCTCGGCCGCCGCCAGTGGTGGCTTGCCGTGCTGTTCGGCGTTGCCCTGACGCTCGCCATCGAGGGCACTCAGACGTTCCTGCCTTCACGCGTGCCGGATGTTCGCGACCTCGTCGCCAACTCCACGGGTGGGCTGCTGGGTGTTCTCGGTGGCCTCGTTCTGACCTATGGCAAAGCGCGTCGGATCAAGCAGGACGCCGCGCGCTCGACCGCTCCCACGCGGCCGATGCCGACCTACAACGGCTAGTTACCGGATGCAGGACGTGGCGCTGTAGCTGGTGCCCGTCGTGGGCTTGGCGGTCGACGCCTTCGCTTGCGTGGTGACCTTCGTGCCGTCGGTCCCGAGCACGACGGTCACGTTGGTGACGTTTGTCGACACCTCAACCTGAGCTCCGCGCAGGTGCGCCGCGAGCGCCTTGGCTTGTGACTCCTGGCCCGGACGGTACTGGATGGTGGTGCGTGTGCGTCCGTCCGTCGAGGCGGGCGCGAGAGTCGTGAAGCCGAGGGCGTCCAGGGCCTCGGAGGCGGCGCCGGCTGCTCCGTTGGTGGAACTGCCGTTGAGCACCGAAACTGTCACCGAGCTCGGCGTCGCTGCCTTCGCCGCGGTGTAGGCGGAAGGTTTTCCGATCAGGTTGGCGATGAACGTCTTCATGGCGGCGGTGTCCACCTTGACGACGGACAGGCTCGTGCCGTTCACGTCGATCGTCGGCGTTCCCGAGATGGGGATCGTCGCCGAACTGATCTTGTTGGCGCCGAGGTTCTTCAGCTTCGAGGCAAGGTCGATGAAGTTCAGGTCGGGATCCGTCTCGATGGACGAACTGACGGCATCCAGCACGTCCTGGAGCTTCGTCGGGTTCAGCAGGGTGCCGGCGGACAGGATCTTGCGCGCCTCCACCGACAGGAAGTACTGCTGGCGAACCTGACGGTCCAGATCGCCGCCCGGCAGCCCGTGCCGCTGGCGTACGAAGGCGAGCGCCTGCTTGGCACTGAGGGTGGAGACACCCGCCGGGAGATCGATGGTCGAGTACGGGTCATCCACCGCGTTCGTCAGGCAGACCTGCACCGGGCCGAGTGCCTTCACGACGTTGTAGAAGCCGAGCAACGAGACGCGCACATAGTGATCGATGGTGAGACCGGTCATGTTCTGGATGACCCGGATCAGCAGGCGTGCCCCGTCGACCGTGGCCCCTGCATCGCTTCCGAGAGTGAAGGCGGCGTTGAGCTTGTTCTTTCCGAAGCCAGGGATGTCGACCCACGAGTCGCGCGGGAACGAAATCAGTGTCGCCTTACTGCCATCGGCGGGGATGTGCAGCACGATCATCGTGTCGGTGTTCGTGCCGCCACCGTCGAGGGTGGTTCCGATGCGGGCGAGTTCCTGCGCGGTCGCTCCGGCGGGGCGGTGGTCGTCGCCGACCAGCAGGATGTTCTGGGCATCACCATCGATGTCCGTCTTCGTGGGAACCAGAGCGTTAACGTGCGTCACGCCCGTCGTGAACCGGTGGTAGTTGTACGCGACGTATCCACCGGCGGTGACGAGAACGACGACCACGACGAGCGTGATCCATCGCAACGCCGTGGCTATCCGCTTACGCGGGCGCCGCACGGGCTGGATGGGCAGTGGCGCCGGCAGCGGATTCTGGGGGAATGGGTCGCTCGGCCGATTAATCACACCGAAGCATAAGCAACGCTTCCTGAGCGGTAGCGCTGATCGTCGGCGTGTAGTGAAACACGCCGTGAGTTCATGGGGTCGGGGGCTGGTGAGGAGGGGCGGATGCCTCGCGCACCCGGTTCACGATCTCGAGCCATGCACCGGTGAGGCTCTGCTCCGGAACAACCGCCCGCCGATGCGACCACTGAATGCGGTACACGTATCGATCCGGTTGCGGCGGAGTTCGCGGGCGTTCATCCCAGGGAACCGACCTGTACAGCTCGTCCCAGGAGTCGCGGTCGGAGCCGTCATCGACGGTAACCACCCACGTGCGGCTGAGCCCCGCGATTCCGCCGGTGCGGGTAACGGTGATCTTCATGGGCTATTTCCGGTCTTCCACCAGACAATGATGCGCTCGGGGACGCCCATGTGATCACCCGGCTCGCGAGACCCGGGATGCGGAAACCGTGATGCCGACTCCGTCCCATCCCTCGATCACGGCAGAATGTTCGTCGGAATCGTCGCCGTAACGCGCGGCGGCGGCCTTCGCCGTGACCTCCGCGAACGCGGCAAAGTCCGCGGTCGCCGTGAGCGAACCGCCGGTAAGGGCGTCGTACCAAATCTGCCCGGCGCGCTCCCAGGCGTTGCCGCCGATCGCGTCGGCCACGAGGTAAAACGCATGATTGGGGATTCCCGAGTTGAGGTGCACGCCGCCATTGTCATCGTCGGTGTCGACGTAGCCGTCCATGTGCGCAGGCTGTGGGTCTTTGCCCAGCACGTCGTCGTCGTATGCCGTGCCCGGCGCTTTCAGTGAGCGGAGCGCATCGCCCTGTACCTGGTCGGTGAAGATGCCGGCACCGATGAGCCAGGTTGCCTCGGTCACGCTCTGCTTCTTGGCATACTGCTCGACGAGCACTCCAAAGACATCGGACACCGACTCGTTGAGCGCTCCCGATTGACCCTGATACTCGAGATTGGCCGAATACTGGGTGACACCGTGGGTCAATTCGTGTCCGATGACACTGACGGAACGGGTCATCCGAGTGAATACGACCTCGTCGCCGTCGCCGAACACCATGCGCTCGCCGTCCCAGAACGCGTTGTCGTAGTCGTCGCCATAGTGCACCGTCGCGTTCAGTGGAAGATTGTTGTCGTCGATCGAGGCTCGCTCGTACACGGCCCGGTACAGCTCGTGCGTGTCGCCGAGCCCGTCGTACGCCTCGTTGACCGCGGGGTCCTCGGCCGCGGGATCACCCTCCCTGCGCACAACGGACCCGGGCAGGGTCTGGGTGTTTTTCGCATCCGAAATGGTGCGCTCCGGGTCGCCCAGTGGGCGGGCAGTGAGCGACGAGGGCCGGCGCGCGGTGGTCGGTGGCGGACTCTCACCGGTGCGGATGCCCCGGAACGGGGCGTCCAGTTCGAGCGAGGCACGCGCGGCCGCAGCCGCCGTCGCGAATCGCTCGTCTTCGAGGCTTGCCAGCCTCTCCAGCAGATACGGGGGAATGATTGAGCACCTCATTCCTCGATGCTTACACGCACCTCCGACAGCTGGAAAGGGTTGTGGATGAGTTTTCGTCGCGATGGAGCGGCCGGAAGGAGCGCGACGGCACCGGACGGGGGATTGTCGGATGTCGGCGGCTCGCGGTACACCGAAGAGATGACAGATCAGCTGACAACGTGGGTCGAGAACTACCGAGCGGCCTGGGAATCGAACGACCCGGCCGACATCGGCGCCCTCTTTACGGACGATGCCGAGTACTACACCGAACCCTTCAACCCACCGTGGCGGGGCCGGGACGAAATAGTGGCGACCTGGATCGGGAAAAAAGATGATCCAGGGGCAGCCACCTTCCGGTGGTCACCCATCTCCCTGACCGATGACGGTGTGGGGGTCCTCCAGGCCGTCACCGAGTACCGAGAATCTCACCGGCTGTACTACAACCTGTGGGTGGTGAAGTTGACGACGGACGGCAGGGCCACCCATTTCACCGAGTGGTACATGATGCCGGAGGGTCAAGCCGGAGGCTAGCTTTCGTCGATGTCGGTGTCGTCGGTGCCGCCGGGACGGTACTTGGCGTCCTCACGCACATCGATGCGTGTGACACCGTCCGGCTTTTCGGTGATGTCGATGCGAGGCGCAGCGTCTGACTCGTCGGCCTTCGGTGCGGTCGTCAGTTGGTCGTGACGCTTCTCTTCATCGCTCATGCCTTCGACGTTCATTGCATTCCCCTTCAGATGTGGTGGTAGTGACCATACCCGGGCGTGACGGCGACCCGACAGGGTTTCGCTCGGCGTGCAAACGCGGTAAGTGCGCGTGTGGTCGAGGGCACGGTGGCCGTAACAGTTCGTCTCGGTGGATCAACCCGATGCGCGGGAGCGATTGGGCGGGCACAGTAGGGACATGACAATTCCAGTGGTACGACTCAACGACGAGCACCTTCTTCCCGCGATCGGGCTGGGAACCTACGGCCTACGGGGTACGGCGGGCGTGGCATCCATTCTGTCCGGCATTGACGCCGGGTACCGGCTGCTCGACACGGCTCTGAACTATGAAAACGAGCGCGAGGTGGGAGAGGCGGTTCGTGGGTCGGGCATCGACCGCGCTGAGTTCGTGATCACCACCAAACTGCCGGGCCGCTTTCACGGGCTGGAAGACACCGTGGCGGGGTTTGATGAATCGCTCGGAAACCTCGGGCTGGACTACGTCGATCTCTACCTCATCCACTGGCCGCTGCCCAAGGTCAACAAGTACGTCGATTCGTGGCGCGCGATGATCGACCTGCGCGAGAGCGGGCTGGTGCGGGCGATCGGCGTGAGCAACTTCACCATTGATCAGCTGACCCGTCTCGAGGGGGAGACCGGCGTTCTTCCGGTCGTCAACCAGGTCGAGCTGCACCCGTATTTTCCGCAGGCGGAGCTGCGCGCGTTCCACTCGGAGAAGGGGATCCAGACGGAGAGCTGGAGTCCGCTCGCGGCCAGAAACGCCCTCGTCACCGACGCGACGGTGGGTGCGATCGCTCGCGAGCATGGTGTGACTCCCGCGCAAGTGGTGCTGCGGTGGCACGTGCAGCTGGGGTCGGTGCCGATTCCCAAGTCCTCGAATGCGGATCGTCAGCGCGAGAATGCCGACATCTTTGACTTTGCGCTGAGCGACGAGGAGATCGCCCGGATTTCCGGGCTTGAGTCGGGACGGCTGTGGGCCGGCGACCCCGACGAGCACGAGGAGTTTTAGTCAGGGCTCCCTAGTCCGCGATGCAACTGCCGGAGGACACGCTCGCCCGCAGCGATGCTGCCTCATCGGCGACCGGGGCGAGTTCGTCCATGGCGATGGCGTAGCCGACGTTCCCAACGGTCGCGTTCTTGGCGAAAACGACCCCCGCTACGTCCCCGGACGTATCGAGCAAGGGTCCGCCGGAGTCGCCGGGTTGAATGTCTGCCGCGAGGGAGTAGATATGGCGGGGAACCGGATTCTGACCGTAGATGTCGGCGACCGGCGAAGACGCGAGGGAGATCACGCGCGCGGGCGTCGACACGAACGGCCCGCCAAGCGGATAGCCGTTTGTGACCCCGACGCTACCGACCGGCAGCGAGTCGACCAGGTCGAGCGAGGGAGCGCTGAGCCCCGTGACCGCAATGACGGCGAGGTCGCCGATCGGGTCGAAGTACACGATGGTGCCCTGTAGTGCCTCCCCGCCCGGAACCTCGACCACCGGCTTATCGACGCCGGCAACCACGTGGGCATTGGTTACCACGCGGTTCTTGGCCACAACGAAACCGCTTCCTGACTGGCTCTGCCCGCAGGCGTAGGCGTTGCCGGTGATCCGCAGCACCGATGCTGCCGCACGAGTGAGCTCGGGAGTCGCGGCGCTCGCCTCGGGCAGCTCGGGCGACGTAGTCGGTCCTCCGAGGGCTCCGACGACGGCCGGAATTCCCTGTTCCGTGGCGATCGTGCGCAGCTGCGCGAGAGCTGCCTTCGCCGGGGTGGGAGTGAGCCCGTCGATGGTGCGAAGGACAGTGGATGACGCGATGAGGGGTGACAGGAACGGCACGCCCAGTGATCCGATACTGACGGCGATGGCCGAAATGACGAGTGCCGCGACGACGAGGCTCACGACGGCGCCCAGCAGTCGGTCGAGAAGACTGAGCCCCACGCGCCTGACTCCCCGCCGGAGGAGCGACCCCACCGTGACGCCTGCGGAGTGACCGGCGATGATCAGCACGATGGCCACGACGATCGAGGCGAGGGTGCGACCGGTCGGATCGGGAATCCAGGTGCTGAGGAGCGGAATCACCACGAGGGCGATGGCACCGCCGGCGACGATTCCGACAATGCCGCTGAGGGCGTGCACAAAGCCATTGCGGTATCCGTAGGCCAGGTAACTCAGGAGCACGACCACGAGAACCACGTCGAGAATCAGGGGTCCTGACATGGTGGTGCTCCTTTCGTCAGTCGAGAGTAGCCGGTGGATCCGATTCGTCGCCGTCGACGGCGCGATCTCTCAGGCATGCTGGGGGGATGGATATTCCACTGTCGGAAAGTCTGCACAGCGAGCGGTTCGGATCCGGTCGCCCGCTCGTGCTTGTTCATGGTCTTGGTTCGAGCTGGCTGAACTGGACACCCGTCCTAACGGCGCTGGCGGCCGAGCGGGAGGTGATCGCGATCGACCTCCCCGGACACGGCAGGTCGCCGGCGCTCGCCGGAGAGGTGACGGTCGACACGGTGACGGACGCGGTCCAGGCGTTCCTCTCCGAGAACGACCTGACGACCGCCGATCTCGTCGGCAGCTCTCTCGGCGCTCGCATCGTGCTGGAACTAGCCCGGCGGGGGATCGGACGGCACGTGGTGGCGCTGGACCCCGGTGGGTTCTGGACCTCGGCAGAGCGCTTCGCGTTCGCGGTGTCCATCGGCGCATCGGTGCGCCTCGTGCGGGCGATCCAGCGGTGGTTGCCCGCCCTCACGAGGTCTCGCGTCGGCCGTCTCGCGCTGTTCTTCCAGTTCAGCGCGCACCCGACACGACTTGATCCCGCCCTGCTGCTGGCGGAGCTGCGCAGCTTCGCCCTGTCTCCGGGACTCGACCCCACGTTTCGCGCGCTGACTCACGGGCCGAACCAGGTAGGGGCATGGGTAACGCCGGGACGCGTGTCCATCGGCTGGGGTCACCATGACCGGGTGACAGTGCGGGCGCAGGCGGCGCGGGCCCGGGACAAGTTCCACGGTTCGCGGCTGCACTGGTTCGAGCGCAGCGGCCACTACCCGCACTGGGATCAGCCGCAGGCGGCCGCCACCTTCATCCTCGAGTCGACGGGAGATGCGGCTCCGATGCCATGACCGGCGCCGGCCCGTGTGCACCGGGTCGCGACGCGGGACGGTCGCACGCTCCCGCGGGCTGCTACTTCGTGGCGGCCGACTCCGCCTTCGCGCGGGCGCGGCGACGGTCGCGGGCCTCATCAGCAGCGGTTGCTTCGTCCGGTGTCGGGGCCGTCCCGCCGAGGTGGCGCGGCTGCCACCACTGACCGGTTCCACTGACGGGGTACTCCGCCTGGAGCTGGTCGACGAGGGCCTGGAGGGTTGCCCGAAGCTGCGTGGTGACCGCGCGCGGGTCATCCGCTTCCGTCACCATCAGGGGAGTGCCGAACGCGAAGCTGACGGGAACGCCGAAGCGTTCACGGAATCCGACCTTGTGGTTCTTGGTCATCAGGCGCTGGCCGCCCCACACGGCGACGGGGATGACGGGTACGCCCGCCTCCGCTGCAAGTCGCACGGCGCCCGTCTTGAGGTCGCGCACCGTGAACGAGGCACTGACTCCCGCTTCCGGGAACACGCCGATCATCTCGCCGTTCTTCAGGGCCTCGATCGCCTTGATATAGGCGCCGCCGCCGGCTTGCATGTCCACCGGAATGTGGCGCATCCCGCGCAGCATGGAGCCAACGACGGGCTTACCGAAGATCGATTTTTTGACCATGAAGCGGATGCGCCGGCGGTTGTACATCCACGTCGCCCATTCCACGAGCGCGAACTCGAGGTACCCGAAATGTGTCATCGCGAGCACGGCACCGCCGGTGGTGGGGATGTTCTCGAGCCCCCGCGTCATCCGCTTCAGGCGCAACGCCCCGAAGACGCCGCGCCCGAAGGCGATGGCGGTGCTGTACATGGGTTCGCTGGAGCGGCGCGTCATGCCCTCATCGTAGAAGCGAAGCCTGTGCGTACAGCGAGGGTTGACTATCGCCAGAGGCGCTCGGAAGCGATGGCCGCTCCCTGCGCGAGTGTCTCCAGCTTTGCCCACGCAATGTGCGGGTGGATGCGTCCGCCGAGACCGCAGTCGGTCGAGGCGATGACGTTTTCCCTGCCGACGACAGACGCGAACCGCTCGATCCTCTCGGCGACGAGTTCGGGGTGCTCGACAACGTTGGTCGCGTGACCGACGATGCCCGGAAGAATCAGCTTGCCCTCCGGCAGCGTGACGTCTTCCCAGACGCGCCACTCGTGCTCGTGCCGGGCGTTGGCTGCCTCGAACGAGTACGCGCCCGCGTTGATCTCGAGCATGACGTCGACGATGTTCTTGAGCTCGATATCGGTGGTGTGCGGCCCGTGCCAGCTGCCCCAGCACAGGTGGAAGCGGATCTGGTCCTCCGGCAGGTCCCGCAGTGCGTAGTTGAGAGCCTCGACGCGGATGCGGGTGAAGGCCTGGTAGTCGGCGACGCTCGGCTCCGGGTTGATCTGGTCCCAGTTCTCGGCGATCGACGGATCGTCAATCTGCAGGATGAGGCCAGCGTCGATGATCGCGCGGTACTCCTCGCGCAGCACGTCTGCCCAGGCCCAGATGTGCTCCTCCTCCGTGGCGTAGTACTCGTTGGCGATGCGCGAGGCGCTGCCGGGGGAGACCGAGGTGATAAAACCTTCGGAGACAGCGGATGCCCCGAGCCCGGCTTTCAGGCTCGCGATGTCACTGGCGATCGCTGCCTGTCCCGTGTACGCGAGTGGCCCGGTGGTGGTGGGGAACGCCGTGGCGCCGCTGCCGGTGGAGATGCCGCTCGTGGGGTCGGTGTACGCGTCCCGGAAGATGGTCCAGTCGCGCCGATCGGGGAAGGTGGTGAGCTTTACGTTGCCGGGGCTCGACCGCACCGGCTCCGCGGTGAAGATGTCTTCGCCGGTGAGCGAGAGTCCGGACGCACGCTGGAACGAATACGACCACCACGCGCCGTAGTCGACCGCGCTCGTCATGGCCTTGCCGAACTCGCCGTCGCCGGGAATGCTGATTCCCGCCTTCGTCTGGCGATCGACGAGGTCAATCACTGCCGCTTCAAGCAGGCCGTCGAATTCGGGAGTGCGCTGCAGCGTGAAGCCGTCCTCGCTCAGCACGCGGGCATCGTTGGCCGCGATGAGCTCGGGGGTGCGGGGCAGGCTGCCTGCGTGGCTGGTCTGAATGCGGTCGGAACTGTTGAGCACGATGGCCTCGTTTCGTCATGGGTGATCTCGGGATGTGCGTGAGCGGTGCCCTGACAGGCGCGAGGCTTCGCGTGGCCGCTTCGCATCCACCCTGCCATTGGTCGCCACTTCGTCGGAATCACGTGACGATATGTGTCGGATTCGACCGGCCAGCAAGTCCAAAGCTTGCCTGCGGGCTACTCTCGGCCCGGTCTTTGGCTTCTCATAGGAAGCGGTTGTTCTCTAGTCACATAGCTCAACCGACCCTCGCTCAGGAGAACCAGATGGACCAGTCACACGAACCCCTCGCAATCGAAAGCTCGACACCGCCGGTGTCCGTCGCTCCCGAGGCGCCCACCAAACAGGGCACCGGATTCCGCCGCCGTCACGCGGCGATGCTCATCGGAGGGGCGTGTGTTCTTGCGCTGTCCTTCGGAGCCGGCGGAATCGCCCTTGGCACAGTGATTAGCGCAGGTCGCGTCATCGCCAGTTCCAGCACCACCACGACTCTTCCCCAGACCGGCACGACCAACGGCTCCGGCACCACCACCGATGGTGGAACCGGCACGACCGACGGCGGCACGGGCGGCTACCTTCCGACCTCGCCCTTCGGCGGGTCCAATGGCAGCACGGGCGGTTCCTCCAGCGGATCGACAGGCGCCACGCAGTCCTCCGCGACAGCGGCGACTGACGCCCAGAAGGTTGGCGTCGTCACCATCGTCTCCGAGCTGAACTACAGCAGCTCGTCCGAGGCGGCCGGCACGGGAGTCATCCTCTCCTCCGGCGGCAAGATCCTCACCAACAACCACGTGATCGACGGGGCGACCAGTATCAAGGTCACCGTGGAGACGACGGGTATGACCTACACCGCCAAGGTGGTCGGGACCGACTCCACCGACGACATCGCCCTGCTGCAACTGGAGAACGCGTCCGGTCTGCAGACCGCCACGACCGACACCGCGTCGACCGTTGCGGTCAACGACGCCGCCACCTCGATCGGTAACGCCGAAGGCACAGGCAACCTGGTCTCCGCCGCCGGAACCGTCACCGCCGTCAACCAGAACATCACGGTTGGCAGCGAGTACAGCGACGCGACCGAAAGCCTCAGCGGTCTCATCGAGGTCAACGCCGACGTCGTTTCGGGTGACTCGGGTGGACCGCTCGTCGACAAGGACGGCGAAGTAATCGGTATCGTGACCGCCGCATCGTCCGGATCCGCGGACGTCACCGGCTACGCGATCCCGATCTCGACCGCGCTGAGCATTGTCAGCCAGATCGAATCCGGCGTCGAGACCAGCACCGTGCAGATCGGACTCCCCGCCTTCCTCGGCGTCGAGCTCGCCACCACCGACACGACCACGACCACCTCCGGCGTTGCCATCAGTGGCGTCATCGACGGAACCGCCGCGGCAAACGCCGGTCTCGCCGCCGGTGACACCATCACCGCGGTCGACGGAACGACCGTCGCGACTGCGACGGCGCTCTCCAGTGCAATCTCCGCCCACAACCCGGGTGACTCCGTCAAGGTCACCTACACGACCGCTGCAGGCGCGTCGAAGACCGTCACGGTCACGCTGACCGAGGGTCCCGCCGCATAACCGATGGCCCCCAGGGCCACACCGCGAGTTCGAGCTATAAAGGCCCCATGTCCCCACCCCGGGACATGGGGCCTTTTCGCAGTTTCCGAGACCTCCTCGTGAAATCATGGGGTATGGCTCCCATGATCGACATTGACGCTGGCACGCTCACCGCCTACCGCGCAGACCCTCCCGCCGGCACCGAGATCAAAGGTGGCCTCATCGTCATCCATGAGATTTGGGGACTCGTCGCCAACATCACCGACATCGCCGATCGCTTCGCCGTCGAGGGGTACGTGGTCATCGCGCCCGACATCCTCAGCCATGCTGGCGTCACCCCCGCCGTGGGCGCCGAGCTGCAGGCCATCGTCTTCCATCCCGACGAGAAAGTACGCACGGACGCGCAGCCTGTGCTGCGGGAGAAGCTCGCCGCCGCCCACGACCCCGCCTATGGCGCCTGGGCCGTCGAGTCCCTGACGAAGTACGTCGACTACCTCGCCGCGCAGCCAGGAGTCGACGGACGCATTGCCGTCACGGGCTTCTGTTTCGGCGGCAGCTACGCGTTTGCTCTCGCCTCCGCAGACGACCGGGTCCTGGCATCCGTTCCCTTTTATGGATATCCGCCCGCCGACACCGAGATTGCGAGCATCGGATGCCCCGTGCTGGCGTTCTACGGAGACGAAGACACCCGGCTCATGGAGAGCCTGCCGGAGCTCACCGCGACAATGGACGCGGCCGGGGTCGACTTCACTCCCAAGGTGTACGCCGGGGTGGGACACGCGTTCTTCAACGACACCAACAGCATCACCTACCGCGAAGACGCGGCGCAGGATGCCTGGGGAATGACCCTCTGGTTCCTGCAGGAGAACCTCGCGGGGCGATCGCTTTCACGCTGACACCGGCGCGAGTCCTTAACTCTGCTAGAATTTCAAGGTTGCCGTCTAACGGCCGCGGATAAAGAGAGCTCGTTCATACCGAACAAGGGCACCGCGCAATGAGGAGAAAGGGGATCACTTCTATGGCTCTTGAAGCCGAAATCAAGAAGTCGATCATCGACGAATACGCTACCCACCCAGGTGACACGGGATCCCCCGAGGTCCAGGTTGCGATGCTCACGCGTCGCATTAAAGACCTGACCGAGCACCTCAAGGAGCACAAGCACGACCACCACTCGCGTCGTGGACTGCTTCTGCTGGTTGGACAGCGTCGTCGCCTGCTGGGTTACCTGCAGGATGTCGACATCAACCGCTACCGCGCGTTGATCGAGCGCCTCGGCCTCCGTCGCTAATCTTCTTCTTCGAAACAGACCGTCACCTTCGGGTGGCGGTCTGTTTTGGTTTAATGGAGTCACGATGAGTTTCAGCCAGGACGCCCGCACACTGTTCACCTTTCGAGACAGTCCGGTCCGCTGGCCCATCGCCCTGCAGGCCGCCATTGCCATCGGGCTTCCCACCCTCGGGTTTGCCCTCGTCGGTCGAGCCGACCTGGGTTTGCTCGCCAGCAGCGGCGGATTCCTCGCCCTCTACCTGTCCGCGCGCAGTCGCCGGGAGCGGGCGCTGTTGCTTCCCATCATCGGCGCAGGACTCGTGCTCTCGGCCGCCATCGGTGTTCTCGCCTCGGGCACGCTGGTCGGCAGCCTGGCCGCCCTGTTCTTGGTCACCGCGGCCGCGAGTGTGCTCAGCCTCGGATTCGGCGTCGGACCTCCCGGTGTGCTGTTCTTCGTTCTCGTCACCGGTGTCTCGAGTCGGCTCGCCGCACCGGCGAGCCTCGGCGGTGCGGCCCTGCCGGGTGGCCTGATCCTCGGCATGTTCGCGATCGGCACCGCGCTTGCCTATCTCGTTGTGCTCGCGCCCCTGCTCCTGCCCGGTGTGCGGAAACGGGATGCCACGCTGCACGGTAACCGCGTCGTGCTGCGCTTCGACCTCGACCCGATCACCCGGGTGATTATCCTGCGGATCCTGATCGCGTCGGCCGTTGCCGTGGTGATCGCCGCCCCTCTCGGGATTCACCGGGTGTACTGGGTGCTTGTTTCGGTGGTGGCGATCCTGCAAAACGGTCACACGATCCGGTTGACGGCGATGCGGGGCATCCACCGCGTCCTCGGCACGCTCGTCGGTGTGGGGGTGTTCGCGCTCGTGTTGCTGTGGAATCCCACCGGTATTCTCGTGGCACTGCTGATCATGGCGCTGCAGTTCGTCACCGAGATCGTGGTAATCCGCAACTACGGGCTCGCGCTCATCTTCATCACCCCGCTGGCGCTCACCATCGCGGCACAGGGACGTTCCGAGCCGGTCGGATCCGTGGTGGTCGACCGCGTGACCGACACGCTTATCGGAGCCGGCATTGCTCTCGTGGTTCTCTTGATCGCGCACGGCGTGCAGCGCCGACGCGGCCGCAGGGGAGAGACCCCCGCCGAGGTGGTCTGACCCGGGTTACGCCTTCGCGCTCTTGTCGGCGCGCGGCAGGGTCAGCAGCGTCGAGACGCTGACGACGATCAGGATGATCGCGCCGATGGTGACGAACGCCGTGATGGCGAGCCCCGGAAGCGCGAAGGTGACGAAGCCACCAATGACCGAGATGATTCCGCTGATGACGTGCAGCCAGCGCTGGGTGCCGCCGCGCTGGATGCCCGCCATGATGTCGACGATGCCCTCGGCGATCCAGCCGAAGCCGATGACAAAGGCCAGAATCACCAGTGATTGCCCCGGCTGGGCGATGCAGATGACGCCGGCGGCGACGACGAGCAGACCCAGCAGTCCGGTGAGCCAGCGAAGCCCGGTGCTCAGCTTGTCGGCGACGAACGCCGCCGTGATGCGGAAGATGCCCGACGTGATCAGGTAGATGCCGAACAGGATGGCGACGGTGACGAGGGTCGCGCCCGGCCAGAACAGCGCGATGATGCCGAGGATGAGACCGACGATCGCGACGGCGATGAGTTCTCCGCGGTGAATCTTCAACACCCCGATGGGCAGTCCGGGAAGAAGAGTGGGGGTTCCGCTCGGTGGAGTAGTCATGGGTCTCCTCGTTAGTGTTGGAACAACCGTAGCGAAGGATCCGTCAGTGATGAAGATTTTTGGCCGCTCAACTAATGAGGGCGGCTATGCAAAAAGTGATGCCGGATCCGGTGATCTCAAGCAGTACAAGTTCGATCTGCTGCCCGCCAACAAGAACGTGACGATGCAGCTGGCGGGGTCTGATCCCTTTCAGGACGAACTGCAAAAGTGGGCGGATTTCGACGAGCTGCAGGCGTTCATCTCGCCGCGGACGCTTGAGGAGGAGCGAACGGATGCCCCGGTCGCCGTGCGTTTCTTCGTGGACAGCCGCATGACGGGCATTGTGGGCTACGTTCCCCGCGGCCTCGAGGCACCCGCGCTGGAGGCACTCGTGCGGCTGGGTAACGCCGGACGCTCAACGCGTATCCCCGCGCAGATCACCCGAACGCGCAACGGACTGCGTGTCACGCTGCTCATGGGACTGACCCGCTAGTCAACCTCCTGGCCGATGCTGTGACGATGCGAGTGCGCCGACGTAGTCTCGATTCATGACCGATACCGACAGCCCCACGACGTACACCGCCACCCTCATCGGCAGCGACGGCACCGCGACCGTCGAGCTCGACTTCATCAGCGGACTCCCGCAAAAAAGCTTCGTCCGTTCACTCGATGACGACGGCGAAGAGATGGTGTGGGAACTCGTCGAGGACGCCCCCGACTACCAGTACCGCCAGGCCGGGATCCCCGGGGCCGACTACTCCTGACGTGCGCCGCTCCTTTTCGAAGCGACTTCCAGAGGCACCCGACCGGTTCTTTGAAGCCGAGGCGGCCGGCCTGGAATGGCTGTCCGTGGCCGGCGGGACCCGTGTGGTGCGGGTGCTCTCCGTCGCCCCGGGCGCGATCGACCTCGAGCGTGTGGACGAAGTGAGGCCGACCGCAGGGGTTGCCCGTCGCTTCGGGGCATCCCTCGCCCGTACTCATGCCGCCGGAGCCGCGGCGTTTGGCGCACCGCCCGACGGCTGGGACGGACCCCTGTTCATCGGCAGCCGCGCCATGGCAGTCGCGCGCGACGACTCCTGGGGATCGTTCTACGCACGCGACCGGGTGCTGCCGTTCCTCGCCGTGGCCGAGGGCGTGGGATCGATCGACCGTGCGGGCGCGGACGTCGTCCGTGAAGCCTGCGAGGTGGTCGCCTCGGGATTCTTCGACGACGGGGATGCCCCGTCGCGCATCCACGGTGACCTCTGGACCGGCAACGTCTTGTGGGCAACGAACGGCGTTGTGCTCATCGATCCTGCGGCGCACGGCGGCCACCGCGAAACCGATCTCGCCATGCTCGCGCTATTTGGGTGTCCGTATCTGACCGAGGTGATCGACGGTTACCTCGACGCGAGCCCGTTGCGTCCCGGCTGGGAGGCCCGCGTTCCGCTGCACCAGCTGCACCCGCTCGCCGTACACGCGGCCGGCCACGGCCCCTCCTACGGACACGCGCTCCAGGAGGCTGCACGAGAGGTGCTCGACCTCGCGGGTCGGTGACGCGGGATGACTGTGGCACGGGACATCCGCTCAGCAAAGGTTCCCGCATCGTGCAGGTGGGCCATAGAACGCTCATAGCGGGAGCCGCGATCGTTGTCCTTCTCGACGGAAGGACGGAACACGATGAATACGCTCGCACGGGGAAAACGACTCAGCTCGATGATCACCGGAACCTTTGGGCTTCTCGGAATCATTGGCGCCACCGCCCTCGGCCTCCACACGTGGGCCGACATCGAGGCGACCAAGTCAACCGATGTGGCGTCCGCTGAGACGACAACGTCGGTCACCACGCCGTCGGATACGAGCGCTGGCACCTCGACCGATTCTTCGTCGACGGATGCCACGACCGACGACACGACGACCGATTCGGGCGTCTCGTCGTCCACCAGCGACTCGTCCCACGCGACGACGAGCGGGTCGTGACATGGGCACCGGAACGCGGGACTGGCCCCTGTGGAGCACCACCGCCCGCCTCGTGGTGACCGACGCCGCGCAGCTCGATGCGGCCTGCGCGATCGTGCACCGGGTGCTGGCCTCGGTCGATGCGGCTGCCAGTCGCTTCCGTGCGGACTCGGAGCTGCAGCGGATCGCGCCGCGGCTGCACTCGGGGGTGGAGATCAGTGACACGCTCGTCGGTCTCGTGCGCGCGGCACTCGACAGCGCCGCCGCCACCGACGGTGACGTCGATCCCACGCTGGGATACGCGATGGGCGCCGCCGGGTACGACCGTGACTTTCGGCTCATCGAGGATGACGGGGTGCTCGTCCGCGCGATCGAGTCCCGGCGACCCGGGTGGAAGAGCGTGGTGCTCGCGGAGAACCACCTGCGCGTTCCGGCGCACCTGTCGCTCGACCTCGGCTCCACGGCGAAGGCGGTGGCGGCCGACCGCGCCGCCCATGCCGTCGTCGACGAACTCGGCGGTGGCGCCCTGGTGAGCCTCGGCGGCGACATCGCGACGGCGGGCCCCGAGCCCGACGGTGGCTGGCACGTGCTCGCTCAGGATGCAGTCGGGGATCCGGCCTGCATGATTCGTCTGTCGCCCGGCTGGGCCATCGCCACGTCGAGCACCCAGAAGCGCACCTGGTCCAGGGGCGGGGAACCTCAGCACCACATTCTGAATCCGCGAACCGGGCGTCCCGCCGACGCCGTGTGGCGCAGCGTCACCGTCGTCGCGACCACGTGTCTGCGTGCGAACACGCTGGCCACCGCCAGCATCGTGCGCGGGCACACCGCCATGGCCTGGCTCGGCGCCCAGGGCGTGAGCGCCCGCCTCGTCGACTGGCGCGGGCGCATCGTTGCCCTCGGGGACTGGCCCGAATCCTCGACCAGCCCGCTCGCGAAGTCCCGGTGGGCCGCCTGATGGACGAAGCACTCTAGGCGTTGGGGCGGGGAACGGGAGCCACGCACCAGCCTGCACATCGACTGGACCGCCTGCGGCGGCCGCGGGCTGTGCTGTGCGCAGAGATCCTCCCCGAGCTGCTGGGCCGGGACGACTGGGGTTACCCGCTCGCGATTGAGTGCGGGTCGGATGTCCCTGTCCCTGTGCGCGCGTGTCGCGCTGACGCTGCGGCAGAATTGAGAAGCACACACTAATTCGGTCAAGGGAGACTGCATGTCGGCACTACGGGCACTATTCATCGGTGGCAACGGCACCATCAGCGCGGCAAGCAGTCGCCTCGCGGTGGAACAGGGGATCGACCTCACCCTGCTGAACCGTGCGACAAGCTCCCGCCGCCCGCCGATCGAGGGCGTCAGCTCGCTCGTCGGTGATGCGTCCGACCCGGAGTCGTTGCGCGCCGCGGTGGGAACCCGCGAGTTCGATGTTGTCGTCAACTTCCAGTCCTTCACGTCCGGGCAGGCCGCGGCCGACGTCAACCTGTTTACCGGACGCACCGCCCAGTACGTGTACATCAGCTCGGCGTCGGCGTACCAGAAGCCCGTGGGGCGGCTCCCGATCGCGGAGTCCACGCCGCTGCGCAACCCCTTCTGGCAGTACTCCCGCGACAAGATCGCCAGCGAGGACGTGCTCGTGACGGCGTACCGTGATCGCGGGTTCCCGGTGACGATCGTGCGTCCGTCACACACGTACGACGAGACATCCATTCCGCTCGACGGCGGCTGGACGATCATCGACCGCATGCGTCGCGGCGAGCCGGTCGTCGTGCACGGCGACGGAACGTCCCTGTGGACGCTGACCCACACCGCCGACTTCGCGCAGGCGTTCGTCGGGCTGCTTGGGCACCCGAAGGCGGTCGGTGACACCTTCCACATCACCTCCGACGAGGCGCTGCCCTGGGACGAGATCGCGACAACGCTGGGTCGGGCTGCCGGAACCGAGCCGACCATCGTGCACGTGGCATCCGACCGCATCGCGCGCAGCATCCCCGAGTGGGGACCGGGTCTCATCGGAGACAAGGCGCATTCGGTGGTGTTCGATAACGCGAAGGTGAGGTCGCTCGTTCCCGCCTACCGGGCGACGACGCCGTTCTGGGTCGGTGCGCGGCAGATCATTGACTGGTACGACGCCGATGCGTCCCGCCGGGTCGTCGACGCCGAGCTGAACGGCAGGCTCGACGCCCTCATCGCCGAGGCGCGGTAACGGGTGGGCACCGCACCCTTCTAGGCTTGACCGGTGAATACACCCTCCGCAACCGAACTGATCGAATCTCTCCTCGGCTCGGTGCCCGACTTTCCGAGCCCCGGAATCATCTTTCGCGACCTGACTCCGGTGTTCGCCAATGCGGAGGCATTCCGCGCCGTCATTGACGAACTCACGCGCCCGTTCGCGGGGCAGTTCGACATCATCGCCGGCGTGGAGGCGCGCGGATTCCTGCTCGCCGCCGGCGCCGCGTACGCCACGGGCACCGGCACCCTCGCGGTGCGCAAGGCGGGCAAACTGCCCCCGCCCGTGCTCGCCGAGTCCTACAGCCTCGAGTACGGATCGGCGTCGCTCGAGATCCACCCGGTGCCGGCCGTATCGAAGGGGCAGCGCCTGCTCATCGTCGACGACGTTCTCGCCACCGGCGGAACGCTCGCCGCGACCATTCGCCTGGCCGAGCGTGCGGGGTACGACGTCATCGGTATCGCCGTCGTTCTCGAACTCGATGAGCTCGCCGGACGCCAGGCGCTCGGCGACCAGCACGTGCACCGCATCCTCGGGCTGTAACCAGGGTTTCGCGCAGTGCTCTAGCGGGTGCGGTAGAGCCGCGCTTCCCAGGGGCGCAGCACGAGCTCGTCGCTCACGGGATAGTTACTGAGCACGAGGTCGCCCGCGGTCAGCTGGGGCGGAAGCGCCTCGGACAGCGGCTCATCCGACGCGTTGGCGACGACCGTGAGCGTGACACCATCCCGCTGGCGGGTGAAGGCGAAGAGCTGCGGATGATCCGGCTCCAGCAACTCGAAGTCGCCGAGCGCGACGACGGGGTCGCTGTGACGCAGCTCGATCAGGCGCTGGTAGAAGTCGAACACCGACCGGTGGGACTTGCGGTCGGCCAGGACGTTGAGCACCGGGTAGTTCGGGTTGACGGCGATCCACGGGGTGCCCGCCGTGAAACCCGCGTGCTCCGTGTCATCCCACTGCATGGGCGTGCGGGCGTTGTCCCGGCCGCGCGCGTAGACGCCCTCGAGCACACTCGCGGGGGAGCGGTCGAACTCGTCGACGGCCTCACGGTAGTGATTGATCGACTCGATGTCGCGGTAGTCCTCGATCGATCCGAACCGCACGTTCGTCATGCCGATCTCCTCGCCCTGGTACACGTAGGGCGTTCCGCGCTGCAGGTGCAGCACCAGTGCCCAGAGCGTCGCCGACTCGTACCGGAACTCGGCGTCGTTGCCGAACCGCGACACGAGCCGCGGCTGGTCGTGATTGTCGAGGTACAGGCTGTTCCAGCCGGTCGCCGCCAGTCCGTACTGCCACTTCGCGAGATTCTTCTTGAGTGCGGGCAGATCGCGCTCCAGCGGGTCGAATTTGCTCTCGCCCGAGTCCAGCGACACGTGCTCGAACTGGAACACCATGTCGAGTTCCTTCCGTGCGGGGTCGGTGAACAGTGCGGCCTCCTCGACGCTCACCCCGGGCATCTCGCCGACCGTGAGGAAATTGCCCTCGCGGCCGGCGAACACCTCGCGGTGCATCTCGGCCATGAAGTCGTGGATCTGTGGGCCCATCGTGAAGCCGAGCCCCTCGCCCCGCTCGTCGCCGTCGATGAGCTCGATCCGCTTCGCGATGAGGTTGATCACGTCCATGCGGAAGCCGTCGACACCCCGGTCCAGCCACGAGCGCATCATCGCGTAGACCGCCTGGCGCACCTCGGGGTTCTCCCAGTTGAGGTCCGGCTGCTGGGCCGCGAACAGGTGGAGGTAGTACTCGCCCGTCGTGGCATCCATCGTCCATGCCGGTCCGCTGAAGGCGCTGACCCACGCGTTCGGGGGCGTGCCGTTGGCGCCGGGTGTGCGCCACCAGTACCAGTCGCGTTTGGGATTGTCGGTGGATGACGCGGACTCGATGAACCACGGATGCTCATCGCTCGTGTGGTTGACCACGAGGTCCATCACGAGCTTCATGCCGCGGTCGTGCACCTCCGCCAGGAGCGCGTCGAACTGGTCGAGGTCGCCGAACACGGGATCGATGTTCTCGTAGTCGCGGATGTCGTAGCCGTTGTCGTGCTGCGGCGACGGGTAGATGGGGGAGAGCCAGATGACGTCGACTCCCAGCTCCGCCAGGTAGTCGAGGTGGGAGCGGATGCCTCCGATATCGCCGATGCCATCCCCGTTGGAGTCCGCGAAGCTGCGCGGGTAGATCTGGTAGACGACGGCGCTGGTCCACCATGCGGCATCGGAGGCGGGATTCGAGGTAACGGAGGTGTTCTGGAGTTCATCGGTCACGCCACCAGTCAATCGCTAATGACGGCGCCGCGTCGAGGCGCGGGGGCCCCAGGCGGGTTCTTCAGCGGGATGAATCGGTCGGGAATAAGCTGCCGGGTAGTTCAGTTGGATAGAATGTTCATGCAAACGCATGGAACATGCCGCGGGTAATGCCCACGGGCACGCAGGCTACGAAATCAGGAGCTTCAGATGCAGTTCGGTATTTTTACCGTCAGCGACGTCACGACGGACCCCACCAACAACACCACGCCGACCGAGCACGAGCGCATCAAGGCACTCGTTGCAATTGGCAAGAAGGCGGAGGAGGTTGGCCTCGACGTCTTCGCGCTGGGCGAGCACCACAACCCGCCCTTCGTTTCCTCGAGCCCCACGACCACGCTGGCGTACATCGCCGCGCAGACCGAGAAGCTCATCCTCTCGACCAGCACCACGCTGATCACCACGAATGACCCGGTCAAGATCGCCGAGGACTTCGCCATGCTGCAGCACCTCGCCGACGGACGCGTTGACGTCATGATGGGCCGTGGCAACACCGGCCCCGTGTACCCGTGGTTCGGCAAGGACATCCGTGAGGGCATTCCGCTGGCCATTGAGAACTACGCCCTGCTGCACCGCCTGTGGCGCGAGGACTACGTCGACTGGCAGGGCAAGTTCCGCGCGCCGCTGCAGGGCTTCCAGTCCACTCCGCGACCGCTGGATGACGTCCCGCCGTTCGTCTGGCACGGAAGCATCCGCTCTCCCGAAATCGCCGAGCAGGCCGCGTACTACGGAGACGGGTTCTTCGCCAACAACATCTTCTGGCCGAAGGAGCACTACATGCAGCTCATCGCCTACTACCGCCAGCGCTTCGAGCACTACGGTCACGGCTCTGCCGACCAGGCGATCGTCGGACTCGGTGGACAGGCGTTCATGGCCAAGAACTCGCAAGACGCCGTGAAGCAGTTCCGCCCGTACTTCGACAACGCGCCCGTCTACGGACACGGCCCGACGATGGAGGACTTCACCGAGCAGACGCCGCTCACCGTCGGTAGCCCCCAGCAGGTCATTGACCGGTACGCAGCGATGCGCGACTACTACGGCGACTACCAGCGCCAGCTGTTCCTCATGGACCACGCGGGACTGCCGCTGAAGACGGTGCTCGAGCAGCTCGACATCCTCGGCGAGGAGGTCGTGCCGGTGCTCCGCAAGGAGTTCGCCAAGAACCGCCCGGCGCACGTTCCGGATGGCCCGACACACGCAAACCTCGTCGCTCAGCGCGATGCGGCAGCGCTCGTGAAGGCAGCGGATGACGCGACGGCACCCGGAGTGCTCACCAAGTAATCAGTCCGTCACAACGACCGGCCCCGGCCCGAGAAATCGGGCAGGGGCCGGTCGTTTGTCGTGTGCCGTGACCCACGGACCGGGTGGGAATAACCGGGCGTCCGCGCGACTTGTATCGAATATCAATGCAAACGCATGGAAAAGAAAGAAGAACGTCATGACCCGCAGGATCGCAGTCATCTCCGCCGGCCTCAGCCAGCCGTCGTCGACGAGGTTGCTCGCCGATCGCCTCACGCAGGCGGTACAGCAGTCCCTTGCCGACTCCGGTGAGGACGTCACCGTCGACATCATCGAACTGCGCGAGATCGCCCAGGATGTCACCAGCAACCTCATCACCGGATTCGCGAACCCGAAGCTGGCCGCGGCCATCGAGAAGGTCACCACCGCCGATGGCGTCATTGCCGTGACCCCGATCTTCACCACGAGCTACAGCGGGCTGTTCAAGTCGTTCATCGACATCCTCGACCCGCAGTCGCTGACCGACATGCCGGTGCTCATCGCCGCCACCGGTGGTACCGAGCGTCACTCGCTCGCCCTCGACTACGCGATGCGCCCCCTGTTCAGCTACCTGCACGCGGTCGTCGTGCCCACCGCCGTGTACGCCGCGTCGAGCGACTGGGGTCACGGAGCCGATGCTGGATCGAGCTCGCTGCCCGATCGGATCGGCCGCGCTGCCAACGAACTCGCCGCACTGGTAATGACGTCAACGCGCTCCACACGCGTGATCGACCCGTTTGCGCTTCCCGCCGGCTTCAGTCCCGTCGGCGGCTACGGCGCCCAGTAAGCCGATCTACTTCGAGGTGTCGCGATTGTTGACGAGGTCGAGCGCGTAGGTCTCCCACCAGACGCCCGCCTTGGGCCCACCGTTGCACGCGCCGTCGCTGTCACCCGGATGCTTGACCCATAACAGGGCGTCGAGACCGGTGGTGCCGGCGGTGACGTGCGGCGCCTGGCCGAGCGCCGCGCCCTTCGGGTTGCACCAGTCTCCCTGCCAGCCGTTTCCGTTGCGGGAGACGTCGATGACGTAGTTCTTGTTTCCCACCAGCGCCGACACCTTCTCGGCGTACGATCGCTCCTCGTCCACGCGGTAGTAGTTCGAGACGTTGGTGAAGAAGCCGCGGGTCTTTTCGACGCCCACGGCCTTGAGACGCTCGGCGATCACATCCGGCTGCACCCAGTTGGAGCCGCCCGCGTCGAGGTACACGGTCAGGTTGGCGGTGGTCAGGATGTCGACGGCCTGCGCCAGCACGGGCAGGCGCTTCTCGCTCTCGTTCTTGCAGGCGTCGTTGCTGAGCTGGGCGAGGGAGTCCGGCTCCACGAGGATCACCGCACCCGACCCGGCAAGCGAGGTCGCAATGGTGCGATTCCATTCCAGGTACTCCTCGGACGTCAGCCCGCCCTTCGAGAGTCCACCGCAGTCCCGGTTGGGGATGGCGTAGGTGACGAATACCAGCGTCTTACCCTGCTTCGAGGCATCCGCCCGGTACTCGGCAAGCAGGGGAGCGAGCTTCTCTGGCGTGAGCCAGTCACCGATCCAGATGGCCGTCGGCTGCCCGCTGATCTCGAGGATCTTCGTGGCTTCGGCCGACTTGCCCTCCTGCGTCAGACGCGCCTCGGCGGCGACGGCGTGGGTCTTCGGATCGAGGTAGAGCCCGCCGGGGAAGATTGCGGTGTTCGCGGGCGTGGTCGTCGTCGGCGTTGGCGTGGAATCGGGCGTTGCCGAGGGGCTGGACGAGGCGTCCGGATGACCCGGCAGCGTGGTCCGCACGGCGATGGTGATGACCACCGCAAGCACCACCACCACGGCAAGTGCCGCCGCAATCCAGGTCCATCTCGTCACTTCGCCCCCACTCGTCGCTCACCTAGCCTCGCATGGTGGACAGGTCGTTCCGCGCAATGCACAGGCGCAGTTCAGGCGCCCGAAACATTAGCAGCGCGTGTTTCTCACCGGTTTCGCACGAGGTCGAGGGCATAACTCTCGAACCAGGCGCCGGCCGCGGGACCCCCGTTGCAGGTGCCATCGCTCGCTCCGGGATGCTTCACCCAGAGCAGCGCATCGAGCTTTCCCGAGTCGGGCGTCACCCGCGGATTTACGCCAAGACCGGCGCCGGGGGAGTTGCACCACGTGCCCGTCCATCCACGCCCGTTGCGCGACACGTCGATGACGTAGTGCTTCAGTCCCACCCGGGAGGAGACCTTCCCGGCGTAGTCACGCTCGAGCGCAACGGGGTTGTAGTTGGCGACGTTGGTGTAGAAGCCGGTGGCTCCCGAAATGCCCGCGGCATTCAGCCACGCGGCCTGGTCGGTGGGGGAGAGCCAGCGCGAGTTGCCCCCATCGAGGTAGGTCGAGAGCCCCGCCGCCGCGAGAATGCCCACCGCGTCCCGCAGAAGCGGCAACCGGGTGGCGGCGGTGCCCGCACACTTCGCGTCCGACAGCATCGCGAGCGAGTCCGGCTCCACGAGGATCACCGCGGACGTGCCCTGCAGGTCGGCGGCGATCTCCCGGTTCCAGTCGAGGTACTCGGCGTTCGTGTGGCCGCCCGCGGAGTACCCGCCACAGTCGCGGTTGGGGATGGCGTAGGTGACGAACACCAGCGTGGTGCCCTGCGCTTTCGAGGCATCCACATTTCTCTTGATCACGCTGCGCAGCAGCGCCGTTGTGTACCAGTCGCCGAGCCAGATGGCGGTGGGTTGCGTGGCGATCTGGTCGATGAGGGACGCGGATGCCACGCTGCCCTCGCTTCGCAGACGCGCGGCCGACTTCGCCGCATCCGTGTTCGGCTCGAGGTACAGCGGACGGGGAAAGGCCGCGGACGCACTCACGGCCGCAGGGGCAGCCTCGGCGCTCGCCGCATCCGGAGCGGTCGTGCCAACCCCCAGCGTCAGCGCGGCGACCAGCGTCAGTCCGCACGACGCCGCGACGGCGTCCGCAAACACATGTTTTCTCCGCACGATGTCTCCCACCCAGAATCGTGTCGTGGCCGTACCGACGTGTGCTCACTCCACCACAGCCGGCGCCGGAATATCACCCCCAGTCTTAGCGCCACCACGACGGGAGCATGTGACCGATCGAGTCGGACAGGGCTTCCGCGCTCGCGCGATCACCGTCGTCCCCGGCGAGCCACACCTCGATTGCCCCGACGATGCCGTGTGCCGTGTAGCTCGCGGCAGTGGAGATCGACAGGCCCGCGGGCATCTCCGCCGGTGGGGTGCGGGCGAAGCGCTCCTCGAGGCTCGTGCTGATGTGGGCGACGAGCACGTGGTGCAGTGTCGTCGTCGACGACCGGTGCGACAGCGACTTTTCGTACAGGTCGCGGTGGCCGAGCACGTGCTGCGCGATGCGGAGTGTGGAGTCCTTGGTGATCGTCTCCGCCGAGGCGCTCGACTCCCGGCGTGCCTCGACATCCAGCCGACGGATCTCGTCCAACTCGATCGTGAGTGACTCGGTCAGCAGCTGGGCGGGCGACTTGTAGTGGTCGTAGAACGTGACCCTGCTGATGCCAGCCTCGCGGGTGAGCTCCGCCACGTTGAGTTCGGACATGGGCATGCGCGCGGCCATGCGAAAAATCGCCTGCCGAAGCGACTCTCTTGTCTGTGCAACCCGGGCATCGATCGCCATGGTGAACTCCTCGCTGAGCTACCCCTTCTTCGACCATAGGACAAACCTCCCGACAACATGCGTCGTGTATTTCACACGGTGTCACGGAGCCTGCGGGCGTCGAACAGGGCGAGAAGGGCCGTCACCGCCTGGCTTGGTTCTTTCCGGCTGATGATGCTCAGTTCCCAGGGCACCACCGGGTCAACGAGGGGGATGACAGCGATCCCGCGGTGCGGAGACAGCACCGCCTCCGGGATGACGCCGATCCCGAGACTGGCGGCGATGAACTTCGGCACCTCGACGAGGTCGCTTACCTCGGTCGTGACGGTACGGGAGAGACCCGCCTCGGCAAACGCGCGCTCGATGACCACCCGGTTGCCGAATCCGGCGGGGGTGTCGACAAAACGTTCGCCCGCGACATCCCGCATCGTGAGGGAGGAGCGGTCGGACAGCGGATGTCCCGCCGGCAGCACCACGACGAACCGGGTCTTCTGCACCGTGTGTACCGCGAACGCCGTCAGCTCGGACGCGGGCAGACCGGTGAAGGCCACATCGATGCGGCCACGCAGCACGTCGTCGGCGAGGCCGGTGGATCCCGTCGCGGATGCGCCGAGCTCCAGGTCGACGAGGGGATGGCGAGCGTGAAACTCGCCGAACAGGGTCGGCAGGTCGATGAGGTCGATGCTCGTGAAGATGCCGACCCGGAGTCTGCCGCGCAGGCCGCGGCTCGATTCGGCGACGGCGCTTCGCACGCGGTCGACGCCCTCGATGACGGTCCGTGCCTCGGGAAGCAGCACCTCGCCGGCAGATGTCAACGCCACGTGTTTGGTCGAGCGCACGAACAGTGCCGTGCCCAGATCGGATTCGAGCGCCCGGATCGATGCCGACACCGTCGACTGCGTGGCAAAGAGCCGACGGGCGGCGCGGGTGAAGTTCAGCTCTTCGGCCACGGCGACGAAGTATTCGAGTTGTCGTGTCTCCATGCACCTATTATCGCCCGGAGCGATCATAGATACAGAAATCATTCGTTGGACACGATGACCGATACGGGGCATTCTCGGGGTATGACACATACATCGGTGGACGTCCCCACCATCGCTCCCTCCCGCATTCGCCACGGTGCGGGGTTCTGGATCATCGCGGCCGCGTTCCTCACGGTGATGGCCTTCTCTACCGTGCCGACCCCGTTGTACGCCCTCTACCAGCAGCGCGATGGTTTCCCGACATTCCTCATCACCGTCATCTTTGCCGCGTACGCGGTCGGTGTGATGGCAAGCCTCTATCTCGCGGGGCACATCAGCGACTGGCTCGGACGCCGGCGCATCATCCTTGCCGCGATCCTCGTCGAGATCATCGCGGTCGTCATCTTCCTGCTGTGGCCCGAGGTTCCCGGGCTCATCGTCGCCCGTTTCGTCACGGGTATTGGTGTGGGAGCGCTGACGGCCACCGCGACGGCGCATCTCAGCGAGCTGCGCGCCATCGCCCGTCCCGCCGAGTCTCCCGCCTTCTCGAGCACCGTCTCCAGCGTGGTAAACGTGGGCGGACTCGCCGTTGGCCCCCTCGTGGCAGGAATCTTCGCGCAGTACGTGGTCTCGCCGCTGGTCGTTCCCTACGTGGTCTTCCTCGTGCTCATGGTGATCGCCGCGTTCGCGGTGGCGTTGGTGCCCGAGACCGTCGAGCGGGCAGAGGAACTGCCGCCGTATCGTCCCCAGCAGGTGTCGCTTCCGGATGGCGCCCGGTCCACGTTCTCCGCTGCCGGCGCCGGAGTGGTGGCCGCCTTCGCGATCTTCGGTCTGTTCACCTCCCTCGCGCCGAGCTTCCTCGCCGGGTCCCTCCACGAGCCTTCCCGCATGCTCGCCGGCGTCGTGACCTTCTCCGTATTCGGTGCCGCCGCCGCCGCCCAGCTGGTCTTCGCCCGCCTCAGTGCCGTGCGGCAATTGCAGCTCGCGGTGATCTTCATGGTCGTCGGTCTCATCGCCCTCGCCACGGGTGTGCTCGTGGTGAACCTTACGGTGTTCGTCGTTGCCGGCATCGTCGCGGGCGCGGGCGTCGGCCTGCTCTTCCGCTCCGCGGTCGGGGTCGCCGCCTCGGTGGCCGCGCCGGAATCCCGTGGCGAAGTGCTCGCCGCTCTCTTCCTCATTGCGTACACCGGGCTGGCGGTTCCCGTGCTGCTCATCGGGCTTGCCGTCGCGTTCCTGCCGCAGGCCACGGTCCTGGTGGGCTTCGTGATCATCATCATCGCCCTCGTCCTCTGGGCAGGGCTCCGCATGATCGCGTCCCGCCGCTAGACCGATCGTTGCGGGCACGGGGGCGGCGCAGACGCGCCGCCCCCGTGCCGTTGCTAGGCTGCGACACGCCGCGACTGGTAAGCTCTGTGAGGTTGCCCTCGGGCAGCAGCACAACTGAATACGAATAACGGAGCAGGCCGGCAAGACGCTGGTCACCGGTGGTGAATTCCTGAATGGCGTGAGAGCGCCCCGTCAGTGATTTTCTACTGTTGATCAGACAATGCGCCTCCCCACTCTCGGGACTTCGCGCGTACACGCCTTCGGGACAATTCCGAAACGCGTGTCATCGAACCCGCTCCTGCTCCTTGACGAGTCGCGACCCATTCGGGGTAGCGACGTAAAACAAAGGAGAAACCCCCCTATGGAGGGTCCAGAAATCAAGTTTGCCGAGGCCGTTCTCGATAACGGTAAGTTCGGCACGCGCACGGTCCGTTTCGAGACCGGTCGCCTCGCACAGCAGGCACAGGGTGCCATCGCTGCTTACCTCGACGAAGACACCATGATCCTGTCGGCCACCTCGGCCGGCAAGCACCCGCGTGACGGCTTCGACTTCTTCCCGCTGACGGTGGACGTCGAAGAGCGTTCCTACGCAGCAGGAAAGATCCCCGGATCGTTCTTCCGTCGCGAGGGTCGTCCCTCGACGGAGGCCATCCTGGTCTGCCGCCTCATCGACCGCCCGCTGCGCCCGACCTTCGTTGAAGGCCTGCGCAACGAGGTCCAGATCGTCATCACCGTCCTGAGCATCGCTCCGGACGAGTTCTACGACGCACTCGCGATCAACGCGGCTTCGCTGTCCACGCAGATCTCCGGCCTTCCGTTCTACGGCCCGATCGGTGGCATCCGCCTCGCACTGATCAACGACCAGTGGGTCGCGTTCCCGAAGTACAGCCAGCTGGAAGAGGCCGTCTTCGACCTCACCGTTGCTGGTCGACTGATCACGGACGAGAACGGCAACGAAGACATCGCCATCATGATGGTCGAAGCCGAAGCAACCGAGAACAGCTGGAACCTGATCCAGGCCGGCGCCACGAAGCCCGACGAGACCGTCGTTGCCCAGGGCCTCGAGGCATCCAAGCCCTTCCTCAAGCAGCTCATCAAGGCTCAGCTCGAGGTTGCAGCTCAGGCCGCCAAGCCGATCGCCGCCTACCCCGTCTTCCCGCCCTACTCCGACGCCGCCTACAACGCGGTCGCCGAGCTGGCCTACGACGAGCTCCGCGGTATCTACCAGATCGCTGACAAGACCGAGCGCCAGGACGCCGACGACGCACTCAAGGAGCGCGTCAAGCAGGTCATCAACGAGAAGATCAGCAACAACGAGCTCGGCGCGGAAATCGCCCCGATGGTCTCGGCTGCCTACAAGTCCGTCACCAAGACCATCGTTCGCGGTCGCATCCTCACCGAGGGCGTTCGTATCGATGGCCGTGGGCTGTCTGACATCCGTGCGCTTGACGCCGAGGTGCAGGTCATCCCGCGCGTGCACGGTTCCGCCATCTTCCAGCGCGGAGAGACCCAGATCCTGGGTGTCACCACGCTGAACATGCTCAAGATGGAGCAGCAGATCGACTCCCTGGCTCCGGTCAAGAAGAAGCGCTACATGCACCACTACAACTTCCCGCCGTACTCGACCGGTGAGACCGGTCGCGTTGGTAGCCCCAAGCGCCGCGAAATCGGTCACGGCTTCCTCGCCGAGCGTGCACTCGCGCCCGTGCTGCCGTCGCGTGAAGAGTTCCCCTACGCCATCCGCCAGGTTTCCGAGGCTCTCGGTTCTAACGGTTCGACGTCCATGGGTTCCGTGTGTGCCTCTACCCTGTCGCTGCTCAACGCTGGTGTGCCGCTGCGCGCACCGGTCGCCGGTATCGCCATGGGCCTCGTCTCCGACGAGGTTGACGGACAGACCCGCTACGCGGCCCTGACCGACATCCTGGGTGCGGAAGACGCACTCGGCGACATGGACTTCAAGGTTGCCGGAACGTCCGAGTTCATCACCGCGATCCAGCTCGACACCAAGCTCGCGGGACTGCCGTCCTCCGTCCTTGATGGCGCGCTCAAGCAGGCCAAGGAAGCTCGAACCACGATCCTCGCCGTGCTGAACGCCGCGATCGACGCACCCGACGAAATGGCTCCGACCGCGCCCCGCGTGATCGCCGTCCAGATCCCGGTTGACAAGATCGGTGAGCTCATCGGGCCCAAGGGCAAGACGATCAACCAGATTCAGGATGACACCGGAGCCGACATCTCGATTGAGGATGACGGAACCGTGTACATCGGAGCGGTCGACGGTCCTTCGGCCGAGGCAGCTCGCGCGGCGGTCAACGCGATCGCCAACCCGCTGAACCCCGAGGTCGGCGAGCGCTTCCTGGGAACGGTCGTCAAGATCGCTACCTTCGGTGCGTTCGTGTCGCTCACCCCGGGCAAGGACGGCCTGCTCCACATCAGCGAGGTACGTAAGCTCGCCGGTGGAAAGCGCGTCGAGAATGTCGAAGACATCCTCGGTGTTGGCCAGAAGATTCAGGTCGAGATCACCAAGATCGACGACCGAGGAAAGCTCTCCCTGGCTCCGGTCATGGACGAGACCGTCGGTGGAGACACCGAGGGCAGTGCAGCCGCCAGCGAGGGCCCCGAGGCTCCCGCCGAAGGCGAGTAGCACTCAGCCGCAATAGATCTGCCGGCGGCCGCTCGCCAGCGCTCCGGTAAGACGAAAGAGCCCGTCCCACTCGTGGGACGGGCTCTTTTGCGTCCGCGCCGGCACCGGGAGCAGGTACAGCGGTGTCAGTGCGTGAGAACGACCTTGAGCGTGACCACGATGACGCCGACGACACCGAGTCCGATTCCCGACATGAGCGCGAGGAGCGAGCTGCGCTTGCCGCTGAGCGATGCCAGCACGGTGCCGAGAGAGAAGAAGCGCAGCACGATCGACGCGATGGCGAGGCCGAGGGACCATCCGCCCGGCAGCCAGTGCCACATGCCGGCAAGCAGCAGGATCGTGGGGAAAGCGCCCGACGTGGCAATGGGCACGGCGTTGCGCACCCCGGCCCGCAGGTGCGCGCTCTCGTCCCGGCCCTGCGCGCGGATCTGGTGGCCGATGAAGTGGGCGAGAACGTGAGCCACGAACGTCGACAGCGCGGTGCCTGCCACAAGGAGCGCGGCGTGACCCGTCTGGATGTCGTGCTCCGTCAGGGTCGCAAGCGCCGCGAGCACGAGGATGTTGCCGTACACGTACGCTTCCGACCGGCTCGCGACGGTGTCGACGCTGAGGTTCGGGTCGCGACCGACCATCCAGTGCGGAAAGCGAAAACGGGGTGACGGAGGGAGGGGCGTTGAGTCACTGGACATAGATCCCCAGTTGTAGCACGAGCGTGCTGGGGTTCTGGTGCACGGTATTCCCTATCACCTACGGTGTATCCATGATTTACACCGAAGCGGATGGCGCGGCGGGCGTTGTCCCGGCAAAACGGGTCGTGGGCGCGACCGGTGTAGCGGTGCATCCGCTCGCCATTGATGGAAGCCTCTTCGGCTGGGCGGCCGGTGTCGACGACACCAACGACGTGCTCGACAGGTTCGTGGAGGCCGGCGGGAACCTCATCAGCACCGCCGATCACTACGCCGGAGGGCGCAGCGAGGTGATGATCGGCAGCTGGTTGCGGGAGCAGAAGAACCGGGGCGATCTCATCGTCGCGACGAAGGTCGGGCGTCACCCCGACGCGCGGGGGCTCGGGCACCGCACCATCCTGCGGGCCGTCGACACCTGTCTTGCGCGCCTCGGCACCGACTACATCGACTTTCTCTCCTTCGACGGTGAGCATCTGGAGTCACCCATCGACGAGAGTCTCGAAGCGGCCGACCGGGTCATTCGCGAGGGCAAGGTGAGGTTTCTGTCGGCCGCCGGGTACTCGGCGTCCCGGTTCGCACAGGTGCAGGCGATTGCGGCGGAGTCGGCCTACCCCCAGTTCCGGGCGATGGTCGTCGAGTACAACCTCATGGAGCGCACGCAGTTCGAGGGAGCCGTGCAGGCCGCGGCCGCCGCGTTGGGAACGGCGGCATTCGTGCGGCTCCCGCTGGCATCCGGGTACCTGACCGGGCGCTTCCGGACACGTGACGATTTGCCCGATTCGGTCATGTTCGGGGCCGCCATGCAGTACATCGGGCGCCGCGGCAACCATGTTCTCGCGGCCCTGGATTCCGTGGCCGCCCAGACGGGGGAGACCCCCGCGCGTGTGGCAATCGCGTGGGTCCTGCACAAGCCAGGGGTCGCCGCCGCGGTGGTGCGGGCGAAGGATCCACACCAGCTTGATGCCATGCTCGGCGCCGCCTCGCTTCGCCTCAGCCGACACCAGATTGGGGAGCTCGACAGGGCCTCGGTGACGTGATGCGGGCGGCCATGTCATCCATCTCGAACTCGATGTGTGAATTTTCATAACGATTGGCTCTCCTTACGTCGAAAAGTCGGCGGTGCCGTTTATTGTCGAGAACAACGCGTGGCCTGCGCCCCGGGCCACGTCAGGTAACAGGGGCTGCGAGAAGGTGGACATGACCCAGGTACTGGCAGTGAGCTCGAACGCCAGTGACGGTGTGCCCCGGTTGCGCAGGATCGGTTTTTCCGACCTCCGCGTGTTTCCCCTCGCGATCAGCGGCAACGTTTTTGGATGGACAGCCGATGCGGCCACCACCGAAGACATCCTCGACGCGTACGCCGCCGAGGGCGGAAACTTCATCGACACGGCCGACGCCTACGCCGCAGGTCGCAGCGAGCTCATGATCGGCAACTGGATGCGCGATCGCGGCAACCGTGCCGACATGGTGATCGCCACCAAGGTGGGAAAGAGTGCTGACAACCCCGGGCTGAAGGCGCGCACCATCACGCGTGCTGTCAACGCCTCGCTCGAACGGTTGCAAACGTCATACATCGACCTGCTCTATCTGCACATCGATGACCAGTCCGTCGACTTTGAAGAAACGTTGCTGGCTGTGGACGAACTCATTCGTGCGGGCAAGGTGCGGTACTTCGGGGGATCCGATCACACGGGTAACCGGCTCATCGAAGCTCGGATCGCGTCCGCCCAGATCGGCGTCGCGCCGATGATCGCGCTCCAGAACCACTACAACCTCATGCACCGCACCGAGTACGAGGGCGACCTCGCGCGCGTCGCCGAGCGTCAGGGACTCGGAGTTATGCCGAGGTTTGCCCTGGCCAGTGGCTTCCTGACCGGCAAGTACCGGTCGAAGGCCGACCTGCTGCGCAGCGAACGCGGGGGAGAGGCAGCGCGCTACCTCAACCGGCGTGGTGCACGGGTGCTTACGGCGCTCGACTCCGTCGCGGCTGCGCATGACGTCACGGTCGCAACCGTTGCTCTCGCGTGGTTGTTGACGAAGCCCCTCGTCGTGGCGCCCGTCGCGTCGGCGAGTCGTCCGGAGCAGGTCGCGGAACTGACGGCTGCAGCATCGGTGCATCTGACACGCCAGCAAACCGCGGAGCTCGATCGGGTCAGCGCCC
>NZ_JAAVUZ010000010.1 GCF_018449675.1 Glaciihabitans sp. dw_435
CCGGCGGCCCCCCGGGCCCCCCCCACCCCCACAACTGGGGGCAAAACTCGTCACCGTGCACATGTGTCCCGTGGCGGGAGAAAACGCAGGCAGCGGGGGGGGGAGACCGCGGGGGGGGGGGGGGGTTTTTCCCCCCGCCACTCGCCAGGTTCTCCCGCCGGGTGTTAGCCGACCGCGTTCGCCGCGGTGATGATCAGCTTCGTTACCGTCGCAGGGTGGGAGATGAGGGAGACGTGTGAGGACTTCACTGTCGAGATCGTCGAGCCCGCGTTGACCGCCATCGCCCGCTGGGTCGCGGGGGTGATGATCTTGTCGCGGGTTCCCACCAGCGCCCACGAGGGGATGTCCTTCCACGCGGGTGCGGCGGACGGCTGTCCGAGCACGGCGCTCGACGCCGGCATCTGCGTCGCGGCGATCAGGTTGGCGGCGGCCGCCGGCAGATCCTGGGCGAAGGAGTTTCGTACGACCTCCGGCAGCAGGTAGGTGTCGGCGACTCCCTCTGGCGCTCCGGGGTAGGGACGCAGCGTAAACACCGATGTGGGGTCGGCCAGCGCGGGTTCGAGCGCAGATCCGGTGCCCGCCGTGAGTCCCGCGACCGTCTGGCCCTCATCGGGAATGAAGGCGTCGATGTAGACGAGTGCCTTCACGTTCGCCAGCCCGGTCGCGGCGTTGGTGATGACGAAGCCGCCGTACGAGTGGCCGACGAGCACGACCGGGCCGCTGATGGTGGTGAGGAACTGCCGCAGGTAGGCGGCGTCGTCCGCCACTCCGCGGAGGTTGTTCGGTCCCGCCAGAACCGTGTACCCCTTCTTCTGCAGGGCGAGAACTTCGGCGGCCCAAGTCGTGCCGTCTGCCCAGGCGCCGTGCACGAGCACGATGGTGGGTTTGGTGGTGGCGGGGGTGGAACCGTGTCGGGTTCCGGTGGTGGCGCTCGCGGTGGCCGGAACGACCATTGCGGCAATCAGCGCGAGGGCGGCAACCACGACGCCGATGATTCGGGCGCGCGGGGACAGTGAACGTTTCATCGATCTTCCTCTCGGGTTCGGGCGGCCCGGAGATCACGACGGGTACGTGATCGGACCAACTCGTGTCTTCCCAGTCAACCCGTCGCGGAGCCCGCGATCGAGGGACTGCAAAGTGCTGCCCGGGCGAGTACGGTGTGCGCGAAACACCGGTGAAACGCGGCCGCCATACACTGGGCCCGACAGCAGGCGGGGCAGAGCCGCCGGGACGGAGTGGCAGTGGCGCACATCGGAGCAACGGGCCGTATCGCGGAGGAATCCACCGAACACGCGATGCTGCAGGCGATCGGCGCTCTGCTGCATGTCACCCTCGAACCCCGCACCCTGATTCTGGCCGGCAACCTCCGCGTTGAGGTAGAGGGAATCGACCAGGCCGAGAGCGTTCTCGTGCAGCTGGTAACCAACATGGGACCGCCCAAATCCGCCCACCGCAACGGCGCCCTCGCCGACATGTTCAAGCTGGTGTGGCTCCGCGGAGTGCTCCCGACGCGTCCGCGTTTGGTGATGTGCCTCAGCGAACCGCAGTCACGATTCTTCACACCGGCTACGTGGCCGAGCACCGCGGCACAGGATATGCATATAGACGTATATGTGTATCGGGCGGATGGCTCGTTGGAGCTTCTCTCGCCGTAGAGGAATTTACCTCCGCGAAATGAACGCGGTAACTTTCCGGAAACAGTCGACTCGTAGAGTCATACGCAACGGACCTCCGCGGGCCATTTGTTCTTCGTCGAACACTTCACCCGCCCGCTCTCCTTCTCTCTTTCTTGATAGATGCGATGTGAGCCTTGGAGGCACGAGTGAGTTATCTGGCCTCTTTGGCAGCTCCTGTCGCGCTACCCCCTTTCCCGACTGCGCCGTCGCGCGCGCTCCTTTTTCCATACCGTTCGTTCAGAAAGTTGGTGTGATCCCATGACGGGTGATTCCGCAGCCGGCAGTACGCCGAACTCCATTAGTATCCAGAGCGCGGTGAAGATCTACGGATCCGGCGCCGACCAGCACGTTGCCCTCAACGGCGTCGACGTCACGATCGAACGCGGCCAGTTCGTGAGCATCATCGGTCCGTCGGGCTGTGGCAAGTCGACACTGCTGCGCATGATCGCGGGGCTCGAGGAGCCCGATGCCGGTGACGTCAGCGTCTTCGGCGTCACCCCCGAGCGAGCGTGCGTCGCCAAGATGATCGGCCTCGTGCCGCAGACTCCCGCGCTGCTGCCGTGGCTGAACGTTCTGAAGAACGTCAGCATGCCGGCGAAGATCAACTCCGCGGCCGACCGCCGCCGCCAGCGCATCGACGGTCACCTGCAGAAGGCTAAGCCGGACATGCGTGACCTCCTCACCAAGGCAGGCCTCGGTGACGCGTTCAACAAACTCCCCGCCCAGCTCAGCGGCGGAATGCAGCAGCGCACGGCGATCGTGCGGGCGTTCGGCGTACAGCCCGACGTGCTGCTCATGGACGAGCCGTTCTCGGCCCTCGACGAATTCACCCGCGAGGCGATCCAGGGCCAGCTGCTCGACATCTGGGACGAGCAGAACACCACCGTCGTCTTCGTCACCCACTCGGTGTCCGAGGCAGTCCGCCTGTCCGACAAGGTGCTCGTGATGTCCGCCCGACCGGGACGCATTACGGCCGAGGTCGACATCACCCTTCCGCGTCCGCGCAGCGAGGCGATGCTCAAGACCGCCGACTTCCACCACTTCGAAGACATCATTCGCGACCACCTGCAGACCTCGTGGCAGCAGAACGCGCTTCCGAGCGTTGCGTAAGGAAAAGACGCCCATGGTACTCATGAACCCCACCGAATCCGCCGCGGTCGTCGACGCTCCGCGTGCGGAGCAGCCGCTGCCCGTCAAGAAGGTCGGCAAGTTGTCGCCCCGTCTTGCCTTCATCAAGCCGTCGTTCTGGCTCCCGGTCGTCGTGCTGCTCGTCGCGCTTGGCTTCCTCTGGAACTTCGTCGCGAAGAACAACCCCTACCTGCTGCCTCCGCTCAGCGACGTGTGGGGAGCCCTCGCGCACAACCCGTCCTACTACGTGTCCAACGCGTGGTCCACGCTGCAGGTCGCGCTGATCGGACTCGCCATCGGGTTCGTCGCGGCCTACCTGATCGCAATCCTGGTCTCCGAGCTGCCGCTGGCCAAGCGCGCGATCATGCCGCTCGCCGTGGTGCTGAACGTGACGCCGCTCGTGGCGATCGCGCCGGCGCTGGTCATCGCCTTCGGATTCGGCCCGCAGCCCAAGCTCATCGTCACCGCGCTGATTTGCTTCTTCCCAATCCTGATCAACGTATCGACGGGCCTGCGGTCGGTGCCCTCCCAGGTGCTGCAGGTTTTCACCACGCTGCACGCCTCCCGGCTCGAGATGCTCTTCCACGTGCGGATGCCCACGGCGTTGCCGTATCTTTTCACCGCCCTGCGCATCGTCTTCCCGCTGTCGATCATCGGTGCCGTCGTGGCCGAACTGTCCGCCCCCGGTGCCGCAGAGGGACTCGGAACAACGATCAGCATCGCGTTCTCCAACAGCCAGCTCGCCGTTGTCTACGCCGCCATCTTCTGCCTCGCCGTCCTCGGTTCCGCACTGCTCGCGATCATCACCGCGATCGAGCGCCGTGCCCTCCACTGGCACGAGTCGATGCTCGACAACAAGAGCTGACACCCCTACTTCCGCACCTTTCCCCGCACCACAGCTCACCGCTCCACAGCACCGCCTCTCGCATCCCACCCACCTCTCTAGGAGACAGCTATGCCTTCACGCACCACACTGGCCGTGACCGTTGCCGTGCTTGCCGCGGCCGCGCTCGGCCTCACCGCCTGCAGCACGGGGACAACAGCAGCGTCATCGTCCAGCTCCACCCCCGCCGCGGCGTCGGGATCGCTGATCTCGAAGGAGCGCTGCGCCGAGAACAAGGCCGCCGGAAAGATCACCTTCCTCACGGGCTACGCCTACCAGGCGTCCGCGTCGATCCTCAACGTCGTCGCCGCCAAGGAACTGGGCTACTTCGACGCTCTCTGCCTCGACGTCGACATCAAGCCGGGAACCGGTGACACCGGCGAGAACACCCAGCTCTTGGCATCCGGTCGCGTCACCTTCACGGGTGTCGGCGAGCAGAACCTCATCCAGGCACAGAACAACGGCATCGACATCCTCGGCATCTCGACGCTGTCCGACGTGGGCCTCGAGATCCTGATGACGGATACGGATGTCACTGACCTCAAGCAGCTTGATGGCACGACCCTCGGTCAGAAGGGCGACCTTCCGCCCGCCGTCTCCGCCATGCTGACCAAGGCCGGCGCCGACGTCTCGTCGATGAAGCAGGTTGTTGTTGGCTACGACCCGACGATCCTCCCGCGCAAGCAGGTCAAGTCGCTCACGGGCTTCATCTCCAACGAGCCCAACCTGCTCGAGGAGGCTGGCTTCGACGTGAAGGTCTGGCGTCCGTTTGACTACGGAATCCCGAGCTCGCTCGGCACCGTCGCGGTGAACCCCAAGTTCGCCAAGGCAAACCCGACGGCCGTCGAGGACTTTATGCGCGCAAGCATCAAGGCCATCGCAGACTGTGATGATGACACCAAGAAGTGCGTCGACTGGGCTTCCACCCTCTCGGGCGAAGGCTACGACGTCGCGCACAACATCAAGGTCTGGGGCACCGAGTCCAAGATCATCAGCGATAACCAGCCCGCCGACCGTCCGCTCGGACTCGTTGACACGAAGAATGTCGACGCCCTGTCGACCTTCCTGCTCGACACCAAGCAGATCACGAAGGCCCCGGCCGATGTGCAGTCGTACTTCGACGACTCCTTCATCAAGAACATCTACAACGGCACGACGCTCATCTGGCCCGCGCCGTAACCTGCTTCACCCTTCGGGCGTCGCGCGGCAGCACTGCACGCGCGGACGCAGCAGCGCGGCGCCCGAAAACCTTTGATTCACCCACACCTCGACGATGACACGAGAGAAGTACGCACCATGTCAGACCACGAATACGGGATCTTCCTCCCCATCGGCAACGGCGGATGGCTGGTGTCCGACACCGCCCCACACCCCGACGGCAGCTATGCCTACAACAAGAAGTCCGCGATCCTCGCAGAAGAGGCCGGCATGGACTTTGTGATGTCGATGGCCAAGTGGCGCGGCTTCGGCGGCAGCACCGATCACTGGGGCCGCTCGCTCGAGTCCATCACGATGATGACCGGCATCGCCGAGGCAACCGAGCGCGTCAAGGTCTGGGCCACCGTACACGCGAACGTGCACCACCCCGCCATCGCCGCCAAGATGTTCGTCACCCTGCAGCAGGTAGCCGAGGGCCGCGCCGGCATGAACATCGTCTCCGGCGCATACGCCGACGAATTTCAGCAGATGGGAATCTGGGACGCCGACATGTCCAAGGACGCCCGGTACCGCATGGTCGACGAGTGGACGGAGGCAGTCACCCGCCTCTGGACCGAAGACTCCGTCACCATGGACGGCGAATTCTTCACCCTCACCGACTGCGAATCACGCCCCCACCCCGAGAACCCGTTGACGATCATCAGCGCGGGAAGCTCTGCCCTTGGCCGCGACTTCCAGGCCCGCCGCAGCGACGGCGCCTTCCTCTCCGGCTCCACCATGGAGGAGCTGCGCACCGCCTCCCGCGACGTGCACGACCGTGCGGCCGCCGCCGGCCGCGACGTCAAGACCTACGGCATGCTCACGGTGGTCCTCGCGGACACCGACGCCGCCGCCGAGAAGCGCGTCACCGACATCGGAGTCGGCGTCGACCGCGAGGCCCTCGCCAACATGCGCCTCTCGTGGGGCATGCCCGCCGACCGCGTGAGTTCGTGGACCGAATCCGCCACCGGCATCGACGCCTTCCAGACCCCCTACGTGTTCGGGTCGCCCGACACCGTCATCGGCCACATCAACACGGTCGTCGAGGGAGCGGAGCTCGACGGCATCATGCTGATCTTCCCCGATTACCTCGAGGACATCCCCCCGTTCGGCGAGAGTGTTCTGCCGGTTCTTCGCGCACAGGATGCCTCGTCCGAGGTGTCCGCGTGACCGCCGCGGGCCTGGCCGAGCTGTCGTCCCGCGCCGGAGCACTCCTGGTCGTTGACGTTCAGCGGTCGTTCGGCGACCCGGATTACCTCGGCGACTATGGACTCGATGCCGAGGCATCCGCGTCCGTAGTCGACGCCATCGCGACCATCGTGCGCCTCGTCGACTCGGCCCGCGCCCTCGGCGTGCCCGTCGTGTGGATCGAGCTGGGCTCCGACCCTGGTCGCACGTGGAAGGCCAGCCACTGGCTGCGGGGGCGGGCGCTGGACTCCGCGCAGTCACCGGATGAACCGTGCGTGATCGGTACGCCCGGAGCCGAGTGGTACGGCGGGCTCGAGCCCGCCGACGGAGAAATCCGGGTCGTCAAGCGCGTCTACAGCGGCTTCTTCGAGACCGGTCTGGACGCGATGCTGCGGGAGAAGGGTATCGAGTGGGTTGCCGTCACCGGCCTCACCAGCGAGTGCTGCGTCGCCGCCACCGCGACGGACGCAATGCAGCTTGACTACCCGGTCGTCATCCCCGCGGATGCTACCGCCGCCTACGAGGTGCGCATCAACGAGAACGCCCTCGAGCAGCTCGCCCTCAACGTGGGACAGATCACCACGAGCGCAGAGCTCACCGACCTCTTCACCGCGTCGGCTCCGGCCTCCGCCCGGGCATCCGTGCTTGCTTCGCGTGCACGGGGCGTGTCCGCATGAGCGCCGCGCACGAGGACCCGAAGCACCTGCACCTCGCCTTCGACCTGTCGTTCACCCACTCGGAGGGACGCTGGGCCCGCCCCGGTTCGTGGGCGGGACGTACCTTCCCCGACGTGAAAATGTTCCAGGAGCTCGCCATCACCGCCGAGCGCGGGGGTATCGACATGCTGTTCTTCGGGGATGGCACGGGACTGCCCGACACCTGGCGCGGCTCCACCGACGCCGCCGTGGAGTGGGGAGTGCAGTGGCCCCGCCACGACATGAGCCCGTTCATCGCGGCGATGTCCGCGGTCACCGAGCACGTGGGGTTCGGACTCACCTACTCCTCGACGTTCATGCACCCGTTCTATGTCGCCCGGTTGCTGAACTCGCTCGACCACGTGACATCCGGTCGCATCGCCTTCAACGTCGTTGCCTCGACCCGTCTCGCCGACGCAGCCAACTACGGTTACGACCAGCTGCTCGAACACTCCCTGCGCTACGAGCGCATGGAGGAGTTCATCGACGTCTGCCAGCGCCTGTGGAACTCCGTCGAGCCCGACGCGATCGTCATGGACCGTGAGACCGGGCGGTTCGCCGACCCGAGCAAGGTGCACGCGATCGATCACCGGGGACGGTTCTTCGACGTGAAGGGTCCGCTCACGAGCGTGCCGAGCCCGCAGGGGCACCCCGTGCTCGTGCAGGCGGGCGCTTCACCGCAGGGCATCGCGACGAGTGCGAAGTTCGCCGACCTCATCTTCGGCATCGGCGGCAACGTTGCGTCGCAGATGCGTCACCGCACGAAGCTCGACGCCGAACTGGTGGCCAACGGACGCAACCCGCGGGACGTCGGCATTCTCTGGGCGACGCAGCTCGTCATCGGGCGCACCGAGGACGAGGCGCGAGCCCGCAAGAAGGAGATGCTCGCCTACTGGGGAGACGAGGCGGTCGGCGCCTACCTCTCCTACAACTCGGGCTACGACTTCTCGACCGTCGGTGACACGATCATCCTGGGCGAGTTAAACGCCGAGATCATCGCGGCGCAGGCGTCGCCGTCCGGCTTTGTCGGATCGCTCGTGGCCGACCTCGGCCCCGACTACGCGATGTCCCGCACCGAGTTCTTCTCCCGTGGGTGGGAGCACGCCGTGGGTTACGCGTCCACCCTCTCGGGCACGCCGGCACAGCTGGCCGACCAGCTGGAAGAGAACTTCGCCGCCACCGGATCAAACGGTGGGTACATGATCGGCAACCCGCTGAGCATGCCGGCGTCGTACGTCGACATCATCGAGCTGCTGGTGCCGGAGCTGCGCCGTCGCGGTGTCATGGGCACTCCATACCCCGGGCGTACCCTGCGCGAGAACCTCGCGTCGTGATGGCGTGACCTCGACGATTCCGGCGCCGCCGGCGGGACAGCGACCCCGCCGGCCGGGCTGGTCCCGCATCTCCTCGGTGGGGGAACAGACCCTTCTGATCTGTTGCCTCATCGGCGCGACCCAGATGACCTGGGGCACGATCGTGCCGGCGCTTCCGCTGTACATCGCCAAGTTCGGGGCATCCGCCCTCATTCTCGGTCCGATCATCGCGGCCTTCGGTGTCGGTCGGGTGATCGCCAACATCCCCGCCGGTCTCGCGCTGCGACGTTGGTCGCCCCGGCCCTACCTGCGCATCGTCGCGGTGCTGCTTGTGCTGATCACCGCGGCCACCGGTTTCAGCGGTGACCCGACAACACTCATCGTCTTTCGCGTGCTCGCCGGAATCTTCGGCGGCGCCGCAGTGACGATCGGTTTCGCCCTCCTCGTCGCGGGTGCGCCGCCGGACCGTCGCGGACGCGTCATGGCCACCGCCACCGCGGTGCAGATGTCGGCCGGAGCACTCGGGGCGTTCCTCGGTGGGCTCGTGCTCACCTGGTTCCCCATCGAGGTGGCCTTCATCGTCGCGAGCGTGCCGCTGGCACTCTGCCTCCTCTGGGACGCCGTACGACCCGCCACCCACTACTGGAAACCCCTGCTGGTGCCCGCGCGGTCACGGGTGGGGTCGGACGCGATTCGGGATGACCCTGCGCCCGAGTCATCCGCCCCGCGCACTCGTATTCCCCGTGCGGCATCTACCGTCGCGATCGTCGGCGTCGTGTCGGCGCTGGCCATCAGTTCGTTTGCCACCTTCTTCGCCCGCTTCGGCGGAGAGCAGGGGCTGACGCCGGTGCTCGGCTATGCGCGCGGGGGACTGACTCCCTTCACGCTCGGTCTTGCGCTGGCCGCCGCCACCCTCGTGTCGCTGGCGGTGATGCCGGTGGTCGGGCCGCTGATCGACCGCGGCTTCCGCATCGTGGTGCTGGTGCCGAGCACGATCGCCGCCGCCGTCGCGCTGCTGCTGTATCCGCTGGCCGAGGGGCCGTGGATCTTCGCGCTGGTGATCGTGCTCTACGGGCTCACGACCAGCGTCGCCGGAGTGGTGCCGTCGGTGATGATGAGCGAGTCCGTGCCGCCTCACCTGAGCGGGTTCGTGGTGGGCATCACGCGCACGGCCGGAGATCTCGGCGCCGTCGTCGGCCCGCTCGTCGCGTTCGCCGCCTATGACGCCTGGGGAGCCTGGCCCGCGGTGATGGTGATCGCGGGGTTGCTGCTCGTCTCGAACGTGCTCCTCGTGCGGGTCATCCTGCGGCAGCGTCACCTCACAATTCCGGTGGCTGCATCGTCGTAGGGGGTATGAACCTCCTACCCAGCATTGGTCTCACACCGCGGCGCATCTACCTGTGGATCACCTCGATCATCGGGGCGGTCGTCGGGGTCTGGGCAGCGTTCCTCCCGCTCGAGTTCTACGACGCGTTCCCGGGGCTCGGCCTCGGGCCGTGGGTCGCGATCGACGGCCCGTACAACGAGCACCTCGTGCGGGACGTCGGCGCGCTCTACCTGGCGCTGGCCGCGGCCGGGATCTACGCAGCCCTGGCAATGAGCTGGCCGTTCGCGCGGGCGACGGCGATCTGACCGGTACTGACGAGATCGGCTACCTCATCAGGTGTGGTGCGAGCGCCGCCGTCGCTCCAGAGCCCGTCACCGCCCGCGGCGTAGGCCTCGTTGATCAGTGCTACGAGTTCGTCGACGAGCGCGTTGTTCTCCGCCGCCGATGCAGCGAGAACTTCAACGTTGACGGACGGGTGTGCGGGTGTGGATCCATTGCTCACCCCTGCATGTTCTCACCTCGGCGCGGATGCCGCTGCGCTGTGACGTCGTGGAGCAATCGGCAGCACGCCGAGAACGGAGAGAGAAATGGCATCCACATGGATCCCGTACGGTGGGCCCCGCGGGGCTCGAACCCGCGACCCGCGGATTAGTAATGCACCGCTATCAATAGATGCTGATGACTAGCTTTGACGCCTAAACATGCGGGCAGTAGACCTCAATAGATGGCGATGAATGTCGCCCTTTGCCGATGTTTTATCGGAGTAACTTCGGAGCAACTCGTCAGTCCCGTGGGACCGTTGCGACGAGAACGCCTCAGCTACTCTCTCACTATGACCTTCGAGACTGGGCCGGGCTCAAAGGAGCTTTCGGAGTTTGATGCTGTCGTGAATCCGCATGTCGCGGAGGCCGTTCGGATCCTCCGCGCGGGGCTTGCGGAGGCTTTGAGACTGACGCCGCGCGAGCACGCTAAGCGTGCACACTGGGCGGGAGGGCCGTCGATTGACGAACTTGAGCGCCAGGTAATTGAGTTCCGCGCTCAGTTGCGAGGTGGAGCAACGGACTAGGGCCCGAGTCTCGTGCGTCTCTTTTCCAATATCCGCGCGCGCAACTCGTCTGCCTGTGGACCACCCGGACGAAGGATGAGCCTCACGGCCTCATCGATAGGGAAGAAGTAGAGGACCTGATAACCGTGGGATACAGCGCGCGCGGCGCGCTGCACGCATTGTTCGTGGCATTCGCGGCGTTGCTGAGTCCAGGGACCCTCTTGACCTTTCGTGAGTACACCGCTTATGGCGTGAGTCCCATGACCGCAAAAAAGTGGATCGACCTCAACGCGGCCGGTCACGATTCAGACGCTCCGTCATGCGACTGGAGCTCGCGCCGCTCGGCGACGTTGCTACCGGTCGTGGCGGCGCTATCTTTCAGCTGTATTGCTGCCAACTTTCCAGCGACCTCCGCTGCGGCGTCGGCGTCTTCGTATGCGAAGCGGACAGAGAATACAGCGATGAGCTGGCCGGCGCGCTTATAGGCGGCGTCAGACGGTTCAGAGGCCATTGATATATCCATCCGTTTCGTCACGGGGCTTTCGATTTACCCGCGCACCGGTACGAGCGCCAGCGGGACTTGAGCACACGTTGGCGTGCGCGAGCTGTAAGACTCTTCCTGCTTGTTCGGCGTCCTCTCGTGCGATGCGGATGAATTCGGGGAGCGGAGATCTGCGCCGCCGCCGCGATCCACTCGGCTTAGTCACCATGGACTGAGCCTAGGGATCGCTCGTCCGGCGGCTAGCGAGTCATTCCTATAAGTGGCACCAGACTTGAGGTGAGTAGACTGACTCGGGTAATGCATCGAACCACCGCAGCAGGCTCTTTCGGATCGCTCCGTACGGTCTGGGACGTCGAGACGACACAAGCACTACTCCATTAAGCCCAATTCTTGGATCTTCCTCTGCGCCGCCGCTTCGTATTCTCCTGCACTGCTGTGGCGCCAAAACCATCTTCTGATCCAAGGCTCTTGGCTGTCCTGCAGCCCGACGTTGGCTCGAAAGTAAACGTCGAACAGCTCAAGGTATCCGCCGAGCGGCGCCAGCTCTGTCGTTGCGTATTGAACATCGCGCTTCCCTGTGGCTGCGACACCGGTTATATAGCCAAGGAACAGAGCGGTGCGTGTGATGTGAGGATGATGTCTTTCGGTGTATCGCGGAGATAGTCGCGACAATGCGTCCGAGGTGTCTCGCGCGTCCGTGAAGGCCTGAGCGACAGCCTGTTCCCTCATCGCGCCCATGAGGTCGTGTTCGGTTTTTCCAACTCCAGGCAGTGGCGGAATGGATCCCAGCGAGAGTGCAAGTTTTTGAAAGCGATAGATCAGTTCGTCCAGATTGCGTCGATCTGTAAGAAGGCGTTCTTTTCTTGCGTCTAGCTGAGGCTTGGCGAAGTATTCCACCGCGAGAGTGGTGAAAAGAGCGACAGCTATAGGTGTTGCAATGCTCACCCAGAAGAAATTGAACATAGAGGCGCCCCTTCGAATCGCAGTGACTTGAGGTCAGGTTAGCTCGTGGTCGTCCACCTATCCGCCCTCCGCGTTCTAACAGCTGCCGTGATGGCAGGCCTCGCCTCGGCTGCGGCCGCTATATACCTATTTTTCGTCTGACGCTTCCTCGTTCGCCCGACACGCTAGCGAGCGATCGCGCACGGTGGCATGGTTGCGGGGATGGACGATGACGTTGCGCCACCCAACTGCCTTGACTGCCTGACACCTCTTGAGGTTGCAGGAACTACGGGATATCCCTATTGGTATTGTCCGATTTGTCGTGTTGCCCGGCTTGCCTGACAGGGATACCTGCAGCCGAGGTGCTTCGCAGAAGTCCATCGCGTCGATTTTCCACAGGTGGACAACATCTGCGGAACACTTTCAGATTTCGGCACCCGGAAATGTCCGGCGCTGCTCTAGGGCTGCGCCGGACATCTCCCGCGTGGCGACGTCTCGAGGTGTCAGCCACGCTATGCCTGATGCAAGGTGGGGGGGTGTTGCATCAAGCGTCTGGTTCACCCGGGCGGCGGGAACCAGCGCTGCAAGTCAACACCTCGCGGGTGTAGCGCAGGACCCGTCCGACGCCCCAGTTTTGGGGGTACACAACTCATTCTGTGCAATTAGGATCAACGTAACGGCATGGTTTCGGGTACCAGCCGTCGAGCGTCAGCTTCGGGAAGGTTCCTATGACGCAGGCCCGGTCCAAAGGGGAATCATGGGCCGGGCCATTCCCGCCACTGAATCCCTGTTGTTGTTCTGGCGTTTCGAGGCCGAGGCGGCGTAGCATCCCGATCCATGGACCACGACTTTCCGCCGAGTTGTTCAGAGTGTCTCACTCCACTGGAAATCGCCGGCACTACCACGCATCCTTACTGGGTGTGCCCCGTATGCAGGGTTGCAAGGCTGGCGGCCCAATAGGACGCTTTGCGCCGGGGAAAAGAACCGCCCTCAGAGACTCAGAAGTGAAGATTACAGCGCCGCGGTCGGTGCATAGCTTCAACAGACAACGGTCGATAGGCTCGCCAGCATGACTGTCACTGCTGCCGCCAAGTCGAACCTGTACCAAGTGATCCTGCTGTGGGGTGGTGGTGCGCTGCTCATCCTGGGCGGTGTGATTACTCTCGTGGCGAACCGGGTAGCGGACAACGCACAGATGAGTGCCGACTATGTACCTGCACTTGGTGGCGGGTATGACGAGGGCGAAGTGGTCGCCGCTCACGGATGGACGGCGTTTGGGCTGGTTGCCGCCGTGCTCGGTGTGATCATGCTCGTCGCCCTCCTGATTGTTCGGGCCGCTCGGGCTCGCTGACTGAACGACAAAACAGGCCCCACCGCCGAAGGCTCCCTTTTCGCCTCCTGCGTGTAACTCCGCAATCACGACTCTTGACTCCGGATCGTCTAAATGAGCGTGCTGCATGCGATTAGGGCGGTAGTGACAGCGGCCACATCGTCGCCGTACATTTCTTTCATGAAAACAGACGATTTTGAACTCGTCGATCTTGGAGAGGGTCGTTGGTCCATAAGGCTTCCGTCTGACTACGAGGGATCCACCCAGCGGATCGCCTACATCCATCGGGAATTTGCGAACGGGGAAGAAAGGTTTCGCGTTGATTCGCACGCCCCAGTTCCTCGCGACGCGCCGCCTTTCGATCCTTACTACTGCTCGGTGAGCGAAGCCTTCGAGAAATTCAAGCTGTGGCTCCGTAGCGCTTCTCCCGAATATCGCTAGCGACAGCGCGGATAAAAACAGAACTGACGTCGAAGAGCGACCCCCATCTGGCGCGTGGGCCAACGGCCAGACGCTGAGCGCTGAGGAGCTGGACCTCGTGGCGGATCCGCCGAAGAAGCCGCGAACTCCTATCGCTGTGTTTGTGTGGCTGCGGCTTCCCGGCGGGCCCGTGCGAGTGCCGGCGGAGTGCATTGAGTTTACGACTCGGGCCGCACTCGTTCGATATTCACCACCGGGTAGGACCAGCGAGCAAGTGTGGGTGTGGGCCGGCGCTGTCACTCGGCAGGCATGACCACTGCATCCGTCTGTAAGCCCTCCAAGTCGAACGGGGGAAGCGGAGGGCGCGACACGATCGGCACAAATGTGTGTGTTTCTGGCGTCGACCTGTTAACGTTCCTCTTGTAGGCCGCGTAAGCCGCCCGCATCGCCTTCAACCCCGCCCAGAGCGGGGTTGTCGTGCTTAAGGCCACTGACCCACGTCGGATACCTTTCCGGAGTCAGTGATCGCAGACCAGATTCTTTGCATGACAATGTGCGATCGAGGATCGCTTTCATGGACTGTGCTTACCCGGCGGTAGATGAACGCGAGCATGTCCGCGGCTTGCAGCATTCGAGAGTGATGGCTGGGCGCAAAATGCACGGTATCGAGGAGACGATCCAGTCGAGTCTGCATGTAAACGCCTGGCGTGCCGACGGTCTGGTACATCGCAAAGCGCTCGCGGTGACGCTCGCGGTCGCCTCGCTCGTCAGCGATCACCAAGGCGTGTGTGTCTCTCGCTCGCGCAACTCTGTCTACGCGTTGCAAGATGTGCTGAAAACAGACCTGTTCCGGCGGAAAGTTCACGGGGTAGCTCTCGCTCGCCTGGCGCCGGGCCAGCCGTTCTTTATGTATGGAACGCAATAGCAGTTGAACATCGGATTCCACGATGGCATTTACCAACTTTTCGAAAATACCGACGCGGGCTCGAGCTCCTATCGGTTGCCAAGCTTCCTTCCCATGAAACAGCGGGTACCCGTGGACCTCGGTCGAATCCGGTATTCCCCAGTCGACGCTGACTTGGCGCATGACGGAGTTGATTCGCTGAGTGAGGTCCTTGGTGGCGTACTCGTCTGCAATGACTCCGGCGAAACCGTAGAAATCATCCTTGAACGACTCATCGACGAAGCACAGGAGCATGTTCTGAGTTTGGCCCACGATTGCACAAATTACCGGTTCTGGTAGAAAACAGACTCAGCTGCACTGAGATCTCGATTCAGGGGCGCTAGGCAAGGGTTACAGTGAACGACTTCGCCGATCCCGCTGCATCGCTCCAAGTGACTAGGATTTCTGCAGTTGTGGGGTCGGTCATGCCGCCGCCAAAAAACACGAAAACAGGCCCGCCGCGCTCGATGTCTCGTGATTCCTTGCCGTCTTCCGCTTGGATCTGAACGCCATCCTGGGGGAAGAGCCGAACGTATTGGGCTCGTCCACCGGTAGCGTTTGTAAGTCTCCAGCGTTCGGCACTTTCCTTTGATACGGTCCAAGGAATGCTCGCGGCATCGGTCTCCGCCGCTCGGTTGTTCGCCAGCTCAAGAGCGTCCGCCATTCGCTGGCTAGCAGCAGCTGAATCCCGGGCCGCCTGGATCGCGTTATTTGCTTGAGACTTGGCATCTTCCGCGGAGTCGATTGCTTGGCGCCGGGACCTGCGGGCGTCAACTACCGAAACGATAGAGATGAAAGCCGAGATAACGGCCACGACGACAGTAAGTGCTGCGAATACGTCCATTTGTCGAAACTATCAACTCGACCCGGTCTTGCGGCTCATCGTTACGAGGACATGCTGGCCGAGTGATTAGCGCTATCCGGTGCCCGAGCCGTGGCCTGGCAATCCGTTCAAACGTGTCGTGCCCTTCAGCATTTACCTTGGAGCGGTCATCTGCTCGCGCGGACGGAGCACTGCTTGGGTGCGTCAAGACCAGTAGCTCGCGGACATGTCGGCGACGTTCGTGAACGAACCTGCGGAGACCGCCGCGCAACTGTCGCCCGAACGACCTGGCGCGTGGGCTGCTGGCCGGTAACGCACAAAAGAACCCCCTCCCACCCGTGAAGGTGAGAGGGGGTTCTGTGCGTCGTACTGTGGAGTTACTGGGACAGGTTGACACTTGTCGTTTATTTACTGAGTGCTGTTCAATTAGGATTCGGAGCATGCCCGCTTCTAAGTCCCGCAACCATTATCGTTCTCGCAGCAACGTCCGCAAGCAGAGCAAGGTTTGGCTCGCGGTCGGCGGTGTCGTAGTTCTCGGAATCGTCGCGGGAGTGCTGTCAGGAGTCGCGTTGTCGAATAAGTCGACGCCGACCGCGGCGGGCACGCTGAGCTACACGATTCCACCGGACCCAACCCCGACCGCTCTGCCCGTTCTTGACGTGCCGCGCGGCCTTGATCCTCTCAAGGTGCTGTTTATCGGTGACTCATTGACCGGTAGCCTGTACGCCTCTACCGAGGCGAACGGGTTCCGTCCCCTCATGGTCAAAGCGATGAAGGAAACTGGCCCAGTCGTTGCCGTCGAAGGTCACCGTAATGGCGGCGACACGGCAGACGTGAGCGAGTTGGAAAACCTCGGGACGGACCAAGACCTTGCCGTTGTCGAGCTGGGCACGAACGATTACAACGTGACGACGATCGAAGACTTTACGACGGACTATCGGGCGATCCTGGCACAGATCGTTGCCTCGTCGCCCAACGTGAAACTTCTGTGCGTCGGCTCGTGGCAGCAGCCCGATCGTGGTGCGCCTTATGACGCGGTGATCAAGTCCGAATGCGAAACGCAGGGTGGCGTGTACCGCTCATTGCAGACTTTGCAGACCAAAGAGGCCCTTCGTGGCCCCGCCGGTAAGACTGGCGTCTACGGCGGGACCAGCGATGATTTCCACCCCAACGACGACGGCTATGCCGCGATCGCTGAGTTACTGGTCGGGGCTATCCACTTCGCTTGACAACTTGGTCGCGAGTGCGACGACCTCTTGCGGCAATCGTTCCGCAAAGTCGCCGAGCTGCGACAGCGGCATGCTGACCGGGTTGAGCGCGGGTCCCGGCGTGAGTTCGTCCCCGTCGTCGTAAACGAGGACAGCCTGCACGACCAGGTGGGAGATTCTGAGCTTGCGGTCGTTCACGGCGTCACCCGCGCCGCTGCGAGGATTGTCTGAAGTTCCGCAACGGTTCCGTCGAACGTGACGCTACTGCCGAATGACAGAGTGACAAGCTCCTCCGGATTCTTGAAGTCCACCGTAAGGTTGCGGAAGACGCCCTTGTCGAGATCGAGAGGGTACCCAACTGCAGCCGAGTCCAACTTCTTGGGTACAATTATCATGCTGCGAGTCCTTCTGCCTTGAGTACGGAGTTCTTGATGTAGTTGAGAAGCGCGATCGCCGTCGCGAGGTCGCTCGCATCGGCGGGCAGTGCGGCAGGTTTCGCTACCGCGGCCGTGCCGAAGAAGCCTATCTTGGCGACACCACCATTGAAGGTGAAGTCCATCGCGTCGATCCACGTGGCGGGCACCGTATCTACGCCAGTCGTGGTGTCAGCACCCTGAATCTTGAGGTGGTTTCCTGCGTGGAGTAGCCGCTTGGGCCAGTAGGACGTGCCGGAGCCGGTGTAGCTACGGAACTCCACGCCGGTGCTGTAGATGCGGACCGGCGAGATATTCGTTACTCCCGCGTTCTCCTGAACGCTCAGCATTGACGGGTGTGTGCCATCTCGGTCTGCCACCAGAACGTTTCGGTTCCAGTGAAGAACACCATCTGCTTGGGTGACGAATCCAGCGTTACCGAGGGTGTCAACGTAGGTCAGTGACTTACTCGTGGCGTTGTGCCCGGACGCCCCAACGAAAATCTCCACCAACGGAGCACCATTCACCGCAAGCTGCTCCATACGCTGCAAAGGTGCGGCGGTGGAGAGCTGCTTGAGGTAGACGCCGTACGAATCGGTGCCTGTGATTTCTGCGTAATGCGACAGCTCGAATCCGACCGAGTTTGCCTTCTGCGCGATCAGAATGCCGCCAGCACCCTTGTCTGCTCCGTCGTTAGCGGAGTGGTCGAGCCCGATCGCAATCATGCGAGACGCCGCGGTGGCTCCCGCCCGGGCCTGTAGGTGGAACAGGTACCCGAACGGACTGTCGTGCAGCCAGTCAATGACGCCAGGGGCGAGGTCGGTGGACGGCTTCGCAACGATTCCACCGGTCTGTGCGGGGTCAGCAGTCACGTACACATCGCGCGAGGTGAATGCCCCCGCAAACCGGTGTCGTCCCGTGATTGGCTCGGTGCCGGCGAGTGTCACATAAGTGGCAGACAGCTCGTCCTTGACGATCCCGGGCCCGTGGATCAGGGACACGAGCGCTTCGGCCGCGGGGAGCACGAGCGGGTCGCTGTGTGCCGCTGCTGCGTCTCGAGCAGCCTCGGCGCCCGTGCGCGCCACGACGGCCGCAGCGCGCGCGGTCTCGGCCGCTGCTGCGCTGGTATCAGCCCCGGCCTTCGCGGTCGCCGCAGCGGTTGCCGAGCCCGACGCATTGCCCGCGGCAGTTGTCGCGGCGCCCAGCGAAGTGCCCGCGCTCACCGCCGATTTATTGGCGGAGGCAGCGGAGGTCGCCGCGTTCGTCTCGGAGACAGCAGCGCTGTTCTTCGACGCGAGCGCCTGAGAAGCGGCAGCAACCGCCTGCGCGACGGCCGCCGTGACCGTCCCGTACACCGCGCTCTGAGGCGCGACGAGGTCCGCGAGCATGGCGTACAGCACGACGGACGGAGTGGCCGGGACGAGGACGTAGCGGGTGTCGATGAATTCCCCGCTACCAGTGACCGCGTCGAACTGGTAACCGACGTCGCCGATCCACTGCACGTCGACAGACCAGCTGCCATCGGCATTGACCTGCACGAGCTTCGGGTCCCGCGAAATCTGGATGCCGGTGTTCGTGAACGTGGTGTCCATCGGCGAGATGGCAATCCACGCATCTTTCCCTGCGGCGCGCGCGCCCGTGACTCCGTCACCGAGGGTGAGCGTGCCAACAATTGTGGTCATCAGATTTCCTTACTGGCAGCTATCGCATTGCAGGGCGTCCATCGGATCTACCGGGACTTCGTACGGAGGGTCTTGCGGGTCCAACGGGGTTACTTGCCGTCGAGAATGACGGTGCCGGTGGGCGAGGTGAGACCGTTCGCCACCGCGCTCTTCGGGACGGAACCGGCGCCGAGCTTCGTCAGGAACGCATTCACCTTGGGGATCGCCATGATGCGAGTGACGACACCGGCGATGACGACGAGGAAGGCGAGCGCGCCGACAAGCCACGCGATCCACTCCGGGGGGAGGACCTTCGCGAGCTCGCTGAGGATCTGCGGTGCGATCGCGTTGAGCGACAGCACGCCGGCGGCGAGCGTCGTCAGGATCGAGATGATGACCGACAGCGCGGTACGGATGACGCGCTGCGCGGAGTACCAGATCGGGGGGACGGTGGTGGTGTTGATGTGGGTCATGCGACTACTCCTTGATGTTTGAGATGGTTCGTTCGAGGGGCCACTCGTCCGGGTTGATCCCGTTCTCGAGCAGCTGTTGACGCAGTTGCGAGGCATACTCGGCCAGCTTCCGGCGCCTCTTGTCTGCTTCTTCGGCGCGCGCGTTCGCGGCGTCTCTTTCTTCGATTGCGGTAATGCGTTGCAGGCTGAGGTCTGTGTTCTTCTCGCGCTCCCGGCCGGACGCGCCAGAGATCCACTTACCGAGTCCGTTGATGAGGGCAAGGAGCACAGCGCCCCCGCCACCGACGCCAAGGATCGACGTGAGCAACTGTGCTGGTTCCACGGATTAGCCTCGTTTCGGTGCGAGCTGGAAGCGCCTGATTTCGGACCATCGCTGCACGAAGGTGAGGCCGAACGCGATGCAGACGAGAGTGCCGACGAGGCTGGTTCCGAGTGTGAAGGCGACGATCGCGTAGATGGCAAGGCCTGTGGAGAGCGACAGGATGCCTGCGCGTTCGAGCCACCAGATGCCGGGCAGGACCGCGATGGCACCGAAAACGGCACCGACGAGAACGAAGATGCCGAACACCATTACGAGCTGTGGTCCGAGCACACCATTGAAGGAGTGCGGCGGTGTCGCCAACACGAACGCGCCGGCACCAACCATGCACAGGTAGATGCCGAATTGTACGAGCCGGATCACGCGCGGTTCCGCGATGAGCGAGAACCAGTGCGCGAGAAGCTTCACGATGAACCTCACGAGGCGAGGGCCGCGGAGATGCGAGCGCGGACAGCTTCGGGAAGCTGGCCGATCTTCGCGAGCAGCTCGGTCTGTTCGTCGTCGAGCTGCGCATCGATCTGCGCGGGCAGCGCAGCGATCGCCGCGAGGACGATCGTCTGACTTCCCTTCGCCAGTTCGGCCTGCACGGCGGGATCCTTGAGCGCCTCGACGAGGGTCGGGGTGTCGATCTTCGCGGCGACTTGACCGGCGAGAAGTGCCAGGGCGGCGACCGAGCTGCCGCCGGCGTCGCGGAGCGCATCCTTCACCGGGGCTGGGCCGTAGCCGAGGCGCGCCGGGAGGATGTAGTTGAGCAGCCGGTCGACCGCCGTGACGGTCGTGTTGCCGGCGTCTCGCAGGATGTCCTTGATGGGGCGCGCGGCGTAACCGTTGCGGTCGGGCAGTTCGAAGTTGAGAAGGTTCGTCGTGACCGCCGCGGCGATCTCCTGAATCTTCGCGTCAGTCAGTTCGGCCATGATGTCGTCCTCGAATGGTGTTGAGCCGTTCCCGGCGGTGGATGTGGTTGCCAGTCGCGCCTTGATGTGGGCGACCGGGTCGTACGTTGTGCCGCCCGCCCACGCTCCGTGGATGCGGGCAAGCGTGAGGTGGAGGTGGTCGAAGCTGGCAGCGGAGCCGCTCTGGCCGACGACAGCGAACGTCTCGCCGAGGTCGAGATGGTCGCCGACGCTCAGGCTCTTGTCGATCGAGCGGAGGTGGGCGTACGTCCAGTACCAGCCCTCGTTGTCGCGGATCTCGACGATGAATCCGAGTTCGCCATCGTCGCCGCGGTGCACGTGAGTGACCTCGCCGGCCGAGACCGTGGGGACGCGATCGGATAGGCCCTCAGCCTCGATGTGAGTGCGGGACCAGTCCGCGCCGCGGTGCGGGCGCTTGCGTGCGAGCGTTGCGCCCCACTCGCCGCCCTTGAGATGACGGGCTGCATCCCATGGATCGGTAGGGATGCACGTCTCGGGCCAGGGGAGTCGGCAGGTCATGATGCTCCTTGTGTCGGCAGGCCGGGGATCGGGCCTACGGGGGTGTCGTCGATCGCTTCGGCCTGCGTGACCTGCTCGGCTTCCCATGCCTCGTACGCGGCCACCAGCGGCGCCCATGCGGTCCAGAGCATCCAGCCGATGACCTGCGTGCAGTCGATGTGACCGCCGCCGTCCAACTGCCAGTCAGTGCCGGAACCGAGCAACTTCACCGGGTGCGCCGGAGCGGTCGTGAGGATCGCCGCCACCCGGGCGAGCCCGGTCGGTAGCCCCGGGTCGCCCTTGCGAATCAGCGCGAGCTCCCACCCGCTCGAGGTGTCGACCGCCTTCGCCAGCGCTGCAGGGCCGCCGTCGTACACGGTGCCCGTGATGGCGGACACCGTGAACTCGGTGACGAGGGGCGGCTGCTCCGACTCGGTCGTGGCGTGAAGCCGCGCCTGGACGAAGTCACCCACCTCGATCGAGGTGGGGATGGTGGGGTATTCCATCAGTGCTCCTAGTAGTAGGTGACGCGGAGTTGCGGTGGGGAGCCAACCGATACGCCAGCGAACTTTGCGCCGAGAACCCCGCCAGCGGCGGACCCGAGAGAGAACCCCCGGATGGAGCCCGATGCAATTGACGGCCACAGGTATTCAGGGACGCTCACCCAACGACCCTCGCCGCGCGCAAAGTCCTGATCGAACTCATTGGCGGGAGTGCCAGTGAACGTCGCCGGAGCGGACGTGTCGCCGTGCGTTCCGATGACCGCTCGAGCGCCGGCATTCAGCGTCGTCGTCACATTGCGCAGCATCACTTGGCACGCGGTGATCGTCCGACCCGACAGCCCCAGCGGGGGGAATCCGAACTTGGCGGTGTGCTGCGGCCCGACAAGGTTCGTCGGTCCCTGCGTTAGGTAGGGGTTGCCCTCGACCGTCGTGCCGTTGTTCGCCCACGAGCGGGACCATGCAGCAGTCCATGCCTGCGTGGTCGCCACCCCGGGAGGTGTCGGCGTGCCCGTTGTGCCGTCCACCGACCAGTCGGGGATGTTGGGCACATCAGGGCCAACGTCGTCGATCATGATCGACACGATGGGAACGATGTTTCCCCACACCAGGTTCGAACCACCCGAGTTCGTCAGCCGCACGAGGATGTAGTTGTCCCCACCAGCGAACTGGATCGACGACACCGCATCCCGCACACGCATGCCACGGGACATATCCAGAGGGTTGATCTGGATGCCCACTGTCGAGTTGAACTGAGCGCGTTTGACGATGCTGTACCCGCTGGTGTCGTTCAGCCCGATCGGCGTTTGCGACACGAGCACTTCGATTACCGAGGTGCCCACGCCCGCGCTGTTGTACGCCTGGAACGATGAATCGATCTTGAACTCGTACCGGCGTCCGACCGTGGCGACGAACTTGCCCACCGCGATTGCGCGCGTCGCGTCGGTGTAGGTGCCGCCGGCCTTGGCAAAGAACGCCGCAGCCACGCCGCCGCGAGCGAGACGGTCGAAAACCGCGCCGCCATCGGATGAGCCGTTGCGAGTGATGCCCTCGAAACCACCCAACAGGTCGGTGCCACGAACTGTGACATCCGTTGCGACGGATAGCGACTGGAAGGACGCGCCGCCCTGGTTGTCGAGGACGGTCTTGTCCTGATAGCTGCCATCGGATTGCTTCTGGCTGATCGTCAGGTAGTTGTCAGTGTTCGTCGTGAACGCGGCCTGCGCGGAACCATCGTCATTGGTGATGATGAGCCCGGCCGGAGTGATCTGTGTGTTCTGCTGTCCCGTGACCGCGGTGCCCACCGCTTCAAAGATGCGGAGTGCAGAGACGGTGCGACCGCCGCCGCCCGCGCCCTGCGACACGTACACGGTGTACGTGACCGCGTTGGAGGGGAAGGCGAACGCCTCGGCGTGGTTCAGCCGCCATGCGGAGGCAGCGCCGGCACCGTCGAAGGTGACGACGGTGACGCCTGCGCCACCCGATGCTGACCCGGAGATGAGGTACTCCGAGTAGATCGAGCGTGATTGCGGCACTGCCAACACAGCAGTGAAGTACAGGTACGCCTGCTCCGAGCTGGTCGGCGACAGCACCACACCCAGCGGACTGGCCGCCGCGTGCAAGCTGTACCCAGTGAAACCCGGAATGACCGTCAGCGGCGTGGTGCCAGCGATGACACCGGACCACCAGCCCATGTTCGTGGGCGGGGTGGGAACGCGCTCGGTCGGGCCACCCTGCGGCACCTGAGCGCCGAGAGTGATGAACTCCGCTTCGAGCACGCCGACAGCAATCTCGTTCGCCGTGATCGAGTTCGCTTCGATGTCCGGTCCGACCACGCCGACGACCACGATGGGCGTCGAGGCGGAGGGCTGCGACGTGACGCCGAGGGAGTCGACGGCGTAGAACTGGACGTAGTACGTGTTCCCGCGGATCAGCCCGGTGATGGTGATGCCACCGCTGTGGCTGATGCTCGCGCCCGCCGGCGTGTACAGCCCGGTCGGAGTGTCCGACACCGCCGCGTAGACGTAGGCGAACTGCGCGGGCGGGGCAATGACGCCGTCCAGCGGACTAGCCAGAGTGCCATCCCATGTCGCTTTCACGACGCCGAGCTTCACCGTCAGCGCGGGTGCGCTCGGCGGGTCCAGCGGGATAACGGGGGTGGAGGTTACAAGCTCTTCCTCTTCCGAGGGAGCACCCCAGATGCCGTTGGCGGAGCGGGCACGGACGGAGATGTAGTGGTAGTTGTCGGGGTCGTATCCCGGGGCCTTGTGGAACAGGAGGCCACCGGTGCGGCCGGCGGAAACCGGGACGTCAGAGTCCTCGCTGCGCACGAACATCTCGTAATCGACGACGGTGATGGGCGAGCCCGACTCGTCGAGCACGACGGCATCCCATGTGGCGTTGATGTCCGCCTTCGGGTTTGCGCCGATCCACGCACCGGTGGTCTCGTAGACGACGTTCGCCGGGGCGGCCGGGCGGGACTGGTCGATGCTCGGCGCTGGGGTGCTGCTGCCGAGGTCGCCCACACCAGCGATGAACTTGTTCACCTTGGCGTTGACTTTGGACAGGATGCCCCGGAAGCGGCGCCCGAGGATGACGTCGATGGTGGTGTTGAGGTCGCCGTCAACGCGGAGGTTGATCGACGCGACGTTGAGCGGTGTCCACTTCGCGGACAGCCGCGTCATGACGGTATCGCCGGGCTGGTAACTGCGGAATGGCAGGTACAGGGCGACGTCGGCAGCTTCGGTGATGGTGTACTGCTCGTCGGGTGTCGCTGTGAGGCTGACCGTCTTGTCGGTCACGGCAGACGAGGTCACGGTGTCTGTGACACCGGACTGGGTCTGCACGGCAGCGAGGCGGCCCAGAGGCCACGGGCCCGGCGTTGTGCGCACGGCGGTGATGCGGCCGTTGTCGGCGACGGAGACGACGTCGGTGAGGACGTTGTCGAGGTTCGCCTTCAGGGGCCGAGCGTCCGCGTTCTTGCCGAGCTGCACCGGGGTGTCGCCCACGGATCGGTCATACCCGTGCCCGGCGCCGTACGCGTGCAGGGCGCGGCCGTCAGTGGCGAACTCGATCCAACCGAGGTCCAGCAGCATCTGGAAGAACTGCGTGCCCGTCTTGTTCGGGGGCACACCGATCGTGTACTTCGGCCAGAGCTTGCCGTCCGAGTCGCGCGCCTCGGTGAAGTCGTACGTGAGTGCACCGTTCAGCAGCTCGCCGCGCGCGATCGCCTCCTGAATGAGGGTCTTGAGCATCGTGCCAGGGGTGACGTTGTTGAACCGGCGGTCGCCGTCCAGCGCCAGCTTGATGTCCATGCCGTTGACGGTGTCGATGTCGATCGGCGTGCCGCCTACGGTGGAGGCCAGCGAGAAGCCGTTCGTCGTCGGCTCGACGATGTAGTAGTCCTGCCCGGCGGAGAGGTTGTCGGCCCCTCCGGTGTGCATGACGGTGACCTTCTGGTGCAGGAGGAAGTGGTGAGCCTCAGCCTTCACGACGTGGCGGCGGAGGTGCATCGCGATTCCGGCGCCCTTAGCGACCTTGCGCGCGACACCGCCCGCGGAACCCGCGAGCTGGAACGTGTTCGCGGTGACGTTGCGCACGAAGTAGGTCGAGCCGACCGAGACCTCGTTCATGCCGCCGGCCGCGTCGATGCGCACACGGTCGCCGGTGGAGAATCCGTGGCCGTTCTTCGTGATCGTGACACCTGCGGACGTGGCGCCCGTGATCGCCAGGGAGCCGACAGAGTCGAGGCCGTTACGGAAGTACGGGTCTACTCCACCGAGGTACGTCTTGGAGAGAAACCAGCCCCACATGTTGATGCCGGTCAGCGTCTGCACGCCCGCGGGATCGGTGTCGTCGTTGCCGCGCCCGTTCATCAGGAAACGGCAGCCCTTGATTTCGTTCCAGCTCGCGCCGTTCCAGTATTCGACACCGACCTCGAGGTACTTCGGGATGGTGCCGTAGAGCACCGTGGAGACAGGAATCTCAAGGGTGGGGAACTCGTTGTACGGGACGGTGATCTTCGCCTCAAGCGTCGGCACGAGGTAGGTCGGGCTTGTGAGCTGTGCCCCGCCTGGTGTGTAGGCGACGAATTGAGTGGGGAAAGCGGAGGCCACGTCAGCTCCTAACGGAGTATCTAGCTGGGGGAAACGAATGCGCGGCGCGCGAACACCTGAAACGCCGGGCTGTTGCGCGAGGCGGAGGTGATGGAGACCTGAGCTGCGGGGATCTGGCCGTAGACCGGGGTCAGCTCGAAAGCGTTCGGCCCGGGCCCGTTGATGACGGAACCTGTGACTTCGGTGCCGCCCGCCCACGAGTCCGTCGTGGTGACGAACGCGCGGCCGGAGACGGCCTCGAACCGGAAGTAGTTGCCGACCGGGATCGTGGCGTTGTAGGCGAACGACGAGCCGCGGGAGTCGGTGACCACGAAGTTGTCGATGCCGCCCTTGATGCGCAGGATGGCGTCGAGGACGGGTGCGGTCATGCCGTCGAGAATCTTCGCCGTGAGCGCCCCGCTGGGGAACGACAGCTCCGGGTACCAGGTGCCGACCTTGTCGAACCAGAACACGTCGTTGTTGATGAACCCCAGCGAGACGTCGATCAGTTCCTCTTCGTCGCCAAGGGTCTCCGGGCTGCTGCTGAGGAACTGGAGTGGGAACACCTTGTTGGGGTTGTCCGTCCGCGTCATCTGCAGGTTCGGTGACATCGCCAGCAGCAGGAGCCGCCAGTAGTTCTTCCGCGGCGTCTGCACGATGAGCGCAACCTTGGTCGGGTTCAGTGTCGACGGCATCCGCCGGGTGCCGCTCCGGCCTGGAATGACCAGCTCCGTGATGCGTGCACCATAGGAAGCCAGCGGTACCGAGCCGAAGCGGAACGTCCAGTCGTACGCCTCGTTTTCGAGGGGAACCCCATTGAGCGAATACATCAGCCGTTGAGTCCCATCAGCATTACTTCGGCGGCCGTTTGGAGATCCACTGCGGGGTCCTTTGCGGTCGGGTTGATGAACGTGATTCCGCCGAGCGAGAACTGCGGCTGAGAGGTGCCAGCCGTCACGGGGGAGGTGTCACTGCCGCTTCGCCCGCCGTCTGCGAACCGCTGAGCGCCGCGAGGGACGAGGTCGTAGCCGAACTCGTTTGCGGCCTGCGCGAGGATCGTGGTCGATCGGCCGCGCTTCTCTTCTGCGACGGGGATGTAGTACTCGCCCTTGGTCTCCGGCTCCACCCAGATGCGGGCCGTGGTGCCCGCGCGCGCGAACTGTGCCGTGTGGTCCTCTCGACCACCATTGGCGTAGGCGTTCACGCGGCCACCGTCAGCAAACGCGATTCCACCAGAACCGCCGGGGCCTGTGCCCACGTGGGTTTTCAGGTACAGCGTCCGCCCGTTATTCGCGGTGAAGAACGCGTTGAGGTTCGACTGTGCCTGCGTGGTGCTGATCTGCACCTGCGGGACCAACGATGTGATGGTGAGGCCGTACTTGGCGACGATGTCACCGATGGTGGAGGTGCCGTTGGCGAGCTCCCGGGCGACAGCCTCGGCGGTCTTGCTGCCGAGCTGCGCGCCGGCCGCCGCGATGACGGCCTGCGAGTCCTGCAGTCGCTGAGCGAAAGCACCAGTGGCATCGTCCGCCTTCTCGCCGAACAGTGCCTCAGCCTTGGACAGCTCGTCGGCGGACGAGTTCACCAGATCGGCCACCAGGGGAGCACCCTGTGGTCCGAGCTTTTCAAGTTCCTCGAGCAGCCCCGAGGACGCGCGCCCAGCGAGGGCAACGAGGTTGTTCTCCCAGTTGTTCTGGGCGTCGACCTGCTTCTGCAGGGTGGCGAGGTAGTCGTCCAGTCCGACAGAGACGCCGTCGTAGTAGTCCTTCCACGAGTCGCCGCTGCTCTTGGTGGCGTCGGCGGTCGCGGTGGCTACGTCGCGGTTCTTCTGAATGACCTCGTCGTAGGCGCCCTGCAGGTCGACGAATGCGGCATCCGACTTGGTCAGGGTTTCCAGCCACTGCTTGGTCGCCGCGTCGGCGGCCTCAGTGGTTTGGGTGAGCAGTGTCTGAGCTGCAGCGGCCTGCTCGGTCGCGTCGGCGCTGCCCTCAGTGGCGGAGGCAAGATCGTCGTTGCGTTCGCGACCATCCTTGAGCGCCTTGTCGCCGTCACCGATGGCTTTGGAGACCTTGTCAATCTCGCCGCGCATGAAGAACATGTCCTTGGACGTGCCCCGAATGGACTTGGAGAATTCACTATTGGGGTCGTTCGCATCTTTGACAACGCGGTTGTACGCCTTGAGAGCGTCAGCCTCCTGCAGGTAGGCGCCGACGACCTGCGATGACGTGAGGCCGAGTTCCTTACCCGCAGCGATCACCCCCGACTTCTGCAGCTCGTCAGCGGCCCATGCACGCGAGTTGCGCGTGATGGCACCGGTCTGCTTGTCGAGCGTTTCAGCGAGGCTCTCAGCTCGGGCACGAGCGTTGGCAGCGTTCGTAGCGAAGATGCCGAGCACCGTGACAGCGGCGGTCAGGGCGAGCCCAAGCCCACCGCCAGCGAGAGCAGTTCCCTTCATAGTGGTGCTCAGGGTCGTGAGCGCTGCCCGGAACTCCACAATCTTGGGAACCGCGAGCATGAACGTTCCGCCGAGCAGGAGCACGGCTGCCGCGCCGACACCGATGGTGAACGCCGACGACTGCATGCTGGCATCGAGGCTGGAGTACCAGTCGACGAGGTTGGTTATCGTCTGCGTCATTGTGCGCAGCTCTTGGTTGGCAGATGAGCCGGTCTGAATAAGTGCGGAGTCCATCGACCCGCCGAGCTTTTCGATGTCGCCGGAGAGGTTGTTGGTTTTTTGTCGCGCCTGATCGGCAGCGTAGCCGGAATCATTGACGTTGGCTGTCCACTCATCGACACCCGCGGCCCCCGCCGTCATGAGTACGTTGACGGCGTTCATGGACTCGACACCGAAGATACGGTTGAGCGCCGCGGCCTTCTCCTGGTCGGAAAGCCCGCCGAGCTTGTTCTTGAGCATCTCGGCGGTTGCGGCGTATCCGATGAACTTCTTCTGGCCGTCGTACACGTCGATGTTGTACTGCTTCATCGTCGCGGAGGCCTGTGTGGTGGGGCCCTGCAGGGAGGCGAGCATGGCGCGCAGTTGCGTGCCGGCCTTCTCTCCGATGATTCCGTTGGAGGCCAGTAGTGCCAGCGTGCCAACGGTCTGGTCGAGGCCGATGTGCGCCTGAGCAGAGCCGACGCCGACGTAATCGAGGGCGAGGGCGAGGTCATCGACGGAACCCTGCGCCTTGCCCGCACCCGCCGAGAGCAGGTCGGCGACGTGCCCGGCCGCTTCTCCCTTGAGGCCGAACACTGTGAGGGTCGTGGCGGCGATTTCCGCAGCTCGCGCAACACCGAGTTCTCCTGCAGCGGCGAGGGCCAGAGAGCCTGTGAGGGAGCCGTTGAGGATGTCGTTGACCGACTGGCCTGCCTTGGAAAGCTCGGTCTGAGCGTTCGCCGCCTCCGTGGCTGAGAATACGGAGGATGCACCAGCGCTGAGCGCCGCCTGCTCAAGCTTCTTCTGCTCGCCAGCGGAGGCCATTGTGGCCGCGGTGGTCTTGGTAGTTGCGTCGCTGAACTCGGTGTACTTCGCGACGGCGACGGCCGCCATTGTGGCAATCGCCGCGCCGACGCCGACCGCAGCGGTGCCGACGACCGTGTTGGCGGCCTTGGCCTTCTCCTGCAGCTCTTTGAGCTCGGCGGCGGTCTGCTTTACCTTCGGCGCCGCCTTGGCATTCTCGTCACCGAGTCCCTTGGTGGACTTGGCCGAGTCGTCGAGCGGAGCCTTGGTGGACTTTGCGGCTTTGCCGGTCTTGTCCAGCTCGGCGCCGACCGGGGCAACCTTCGCCTTCGTGGTTTCCGCCGCGGCGGCAACACCCTTGAAAGCGGTTTCAGCCTGCTTCGCCTCCTGAGCGAATACTTGCTGCCCGATCATCTGGATCGAGAAGGCGATCGACCCCGCGTTTTGCGCTCCAGACATCCGACATCACCGCTTTTCTGGTCCATGAATCGACGTCGATCAGACGTGTGATTGCCGAGCGGATGAAGTGCCAGGTGCGTGTCTCGAGGGCATGGTCGAGGTCAGGCACGAGGTGGTGCTGTACAAGGTCGAGTTCGACCTCACCGAAGAACTGGGGCAGCACGATGGCCCACAGCTCGACGGCAGTGATGCTGCTGGCTAGCTCTTCTTCGGCGACTGATTGCGCGACCGCTTCGCGGGCGGCAGCTTCTCGATCGTCTTTCCAGTCGGCGGGGTAGTTGTAGGCGGGGTAGGTGCCAGTGACTGGATCTGGGTCTCCAATTCCGAACTCTGCGCGATCGTCGTTAGTGAGAGCCCCAAACTCAGCAGCAGGAGCTCGAGTCCTTTTTTTGCACCGGCGAGTCCCTCACCTCCGGAGAGGAAGGTGTTGACGCCGTCCATGCCGAGCACGGTCTGCCAGAGGAAAGCGGGCATGAGGATGCTCTGCTGCTCAGCGAGGGAGAGTTCCTCGTCCAGGCGCGCCTGCACCTCGGAGCCAACGGCCTCGGCGAGCACGCCGTCCATGCCTACCGGGGAGATGATTCCGGATGCGATCTTGAGGTAGGTCTCGGTGAGTTCTTTGCCTCGACGCCCGGGGAGCGGAGGGATGACGAACGGCTCGTCGACGCCACTGAGGCGGAGTACGAGGTTTCGATTCTGGATTGATGCGATTACGGTCATGCTGTTCTCCCTGCTAGAGGCATTGCGGTGGATGAGGGGTGCTCGGCGGCCAGCGAGTGCCGGCCGCCGAGCGGGTGGTTATGCGCCGCGGTTGTACGGCAGCGCCGTGGAGGCACCGAGCGCGTTGGTGACGACGATCGGAGCCGACCCCGCGGTGCCAGCGGGCACCTCGAGGACCACGTAGTTGTCGTTGCCGACGACCTGCGTGATGGATGCTGCTGCGACGCCGCCGATGGTTGCTGCGGTGACGGTGGTGAGGCCGTAACCCTTCACGACGACGTTCTGACCGGCGGCGCGCGCGGTGGGGAGCGCGCTCTCGAGGACCGGAACACCGGTGCCCGCGATCGGGGACGTGATCTGCTGCACGGCACCGTTGGAGGTGAGGGTGAACTTGTACCCACCCTTGTCCGCAAAGCCCGTGGTGAGGTCAGCGACGGCGACAGCGAACGAGCCCTGAATGGCGCCGAGGGCGGGGTCCTTCGCATCGAACAGCTGCAGGTCGACAAAGTTGGCCGAACCTGATGCCTTCGCGATGTTCAGCAGCGGGACGAGCCACGGCTGGGCGATGACTCCGCTGCTGTCGCGCACGGCCTCGACGTCGAAGCTGACGACGTGGTTGTCGCCGATCTTCTGCGTCGCGGTGCGGCCCTTGTTGCCGTAGTTCTCACGGTTGATGGTCGCGGGGGTCGCAACGTCGGCGATGTTGTTGCAGTCGCCGGTGATGTTCTCGAACACCCCGGCACGCTTGATGCGCAGGAGCTTCTCGTGCGCGAGAGCGAGGGTGCCCTCGGTCTGCGCGGTGGTGTTGTAGAGGGTCTGGTCGGGCATGGTTTATCTCCTTGTTTTGTGGGGGTGTCGGGGCATGCCGACGAACCCCTCGCAATGGAGGGGTGGTTATTGGGGTGGGGCTACAGCCCGCGGCGTCCCATGAGGTGGAAGGTCTGGAACGTGCCGCAGCGCCCACTGCTGTCAGCGCTGATCGCGAGCTGCGAGAACAGCGAGCACCATGCGATGTGCAGCCCTGGCGGGACGTCCTGCTTCTGATCCATGACGGAGGCGATGAACGCGGCCAGGTTCTCGGCGTCGATCGGCGATCCCTTGATGCGCGACTCGATCTGGACGCGGTACAGCATGTCTGCCCGGTCGGTGGCGACGGTCTGCAGGGAGCGGAGGACGAGCGCGTTGTCGGAACCGGCCACGGTGGGCATTCCGGCGCCGAGGGTATAGATGCCACGCTCCCCAGCGGTGTACGCGCCAACCGGGCGGTAGACCGCCACATCATGGTCGGCGAGGTACTGAGCCAGCCCGCGGCGCAGCGTGACCTCGGGGGCGATGGGATCAGCCACGACCGGCCTCCGCCGCGATAATGGCGAGCAGCTCGTCCTTGTTCTGCAGCGCAGGGTCGGAAAGGTAGTGCGACTTGCGTCCGCCTTGGAAGTTCGAGCCACCGGGGTAGCGCCGTCCGAGGCTGTCGACGAACGCGGCATCCTCGTGGAGGCGGGCGGCATACGGGGTGTCGTAGGTCACGAGCGAGTCGTCACCGATGGAGCCGGCAGGCACCACAGAGCCGGAGGACTCGAGCGTGCCGACGTCCAGCGGAACCTCAGCGGCGGACAGCGCCAGCAGCCGTTCCGCGGCCTTGTTCTGCCCGCGCACGGCACCGGCAAGGATCTGCGCAATGACGCCGCCGAAGTCGCCAGTAACGGTCACGTTGGACTGAATCCCGGTCATGACGCTCCCTAGGTGGCCCAGCCCTCAACATGGTTGGGGGTGGTCTCGTTGTAGTTGAAGAGGGTGGAGTCGATGACCTCGGAGGTGCGCTCCCGTGGGGTGCCCGCGGCGCTGAGGATCTTGGACCCGGGCAGTACGTCATCTGTGGTGAGCAGGACAAAGAATGTCGCGGCTAGCACCTCAGCGCCGGCAGTTTCCGATGTGGAGCGGCGGTCGATGACGAGCTTCGACTTCCCCTCGGTGTACGCCGGAATGTCCGGGACTGGGTCGGCCCACGTTGGCCCCTCAGCGCCCTCACCGGTGAGGCGGGTGATCGTCACCCGGTGGGGCAGGTGTTTCTTGCGCAGCCGGGCCATGAGCGCTCCCTACAGGTGTCGGATGACCGGTGAGATGAGGCCAGCGTTGCGGAGGATGCGGGATGCCTTCGGGCCGATGCGCTGCTCGGTCGGGTCAGCGGTCGACTCACGCGAGGACGTTGTACCGAGAGACACCGAGCCGATCTTCACCGCGCCCGCGTTCGCCTCAGCACCAGTCGGGTCGTTATCTACCGCCTGGTACTCGACAATCGCGCAGGTCGCCGCAGTGAACGCGTCCGAGACATCAGCGTCAGTGGGGAACCCGTCGTCATCGAGCGCATAGCGAGAGAACAGCGTCAACGAGTCGACCTCCTCCGACGCCGACCGGAGACGCTTGAGCAGCACAGCGGGGTCGAGTTCGGAGGGTTCCTCGGCGAAGGCGATGTAGTCGGCCTCGGTGGCGTACACACGCTGGGCCATGGTCAGTCCTCCCGGTCGTCGTTGTCGATACGGTTTCGGACGAGAGCTGCTGCTGCGCGACCGCGCGACTCGATGTAGCGTCTCGCCAGGTCAACTCCGGGGAGGCGAATATCGCCACCGCGGCCGTCGCTGTGGGGATCGCCGGCAGGCTCGGCCCAGTCAGGGGTGAGATGCATGATGCCCGAGCCTCCGTCAGCCATGACTAAACCGCGGGGATTTCGACGGTCGCGGTGCCGTCGTCGCTCAGCGTGACGATGCTCGTGCCGTCACCGACGACCGTGCCGTCAAGCAGCTCAACGATTGCGAACCCACCCTCGGGAGCAGCGGCAACAGCCTCGTCGAACGTGAGGCCGTCGCTCTCGAGCTCCACGACGCCAGCGATGACGGCGAGCGGCACCTGCGCGCGGATCGCGGCGATGATGGCGGGCTTCGTCTTGGCCTTGCCCAGCTCGACACCACGCGCGAGCGCGAGCGCGATCAGGTCGGCCTTGAGCCAGGACTCGAGGTCGTCGGACTCGACGGGCGCGGACGGCTCGATGGCGTATCCGTGCTGCAGCAGCGCGGCCGTGAGGTTCGGGGCGTCCGTCAGGTCGTACTCGGCAACACCGTCGACGAACTCGACAACGTCGAATGCGGTCTGGCGGCCAGCCTCGGGGCGGGGGTGGATGATGCGGGCCATGACGGCCTCCGTTCAGGGAATGCGCGGAAAGTTGAGGGGTGCTGGCCCGGAAACGGTGGAAGACGTCTCCGGGCCAGCAGGGTGCTACTTGGAGGGCGTGGTGTTCTTCGCTTCGAGAGCGACACGCTCGGCCTCTGACTGCTCGGCGGCGGTCTTTTCGGCCGCTTCCTTCGCGTCAGCGTCGATCTTGGCCTGAGCGTCGATGGCTGCCTGCTTTTCAGCGGCTTCCTTCTCCGCCTTTTTCTCGGCAGCGGTCTGCTTCACGACCTCTTCCCAGTCGCCGGGATTGCTCAGCTGCTCGATCGACTCGTCCACCGTGATGGTCTTGCCGTCGATGCGGGACTTGAATGTGTGTGACATGGTGCCTCGTTTCAGATTGTCAAGAGAGGGGGTGGGCGGCTGGGGTTACCAGCCGCCCAGAGGTCGACCTATACGAAGGTCGGAAGGCCACGCAGCTGGGCGTGGGCCTTCTCGTTGCCGTACTCGAGACCAATCTCGCCGTACAGCTGGGTGCGCTCCGCCGAACCGACCTTCGCCAGGTCCTCTTCGAAGAAGTGGCCTTTGCCGGGCACCTCGAGGAAGAACGGGGCGAGCTGCTCGAGCGAGACGATCGCGAGAGCGTCCTGCGGGAGCTGGCGGTCCAGCATGATGTTGAGCGTGCCGAAGTCGGTGTCGATCGTGGTGAGGTTCAGCCCACCAACGTTGCGAGTACCGGAGAACGGGTCACTCTTCGCGTACGCCGAGGCGTACGTGGCGGTGAGGTTCCGCTTCTGCGAGCTGTTCACCGCGATGGTGCCGGAGATTGCGTCTCCGAGGCCACCGTTGTCGTACGCACGCTGGAACAGCGAGTTGTACGTGTCCAGCGTCGGCGCGGTCGTCGACACGGCGTAGAGCTTGATGCCCGTCGCCGTTCCGAGGGTGATCGCAGCGCCGCCGTTGGTGGCGGACACCTTGAACGCCGTGGTGCCGGTGACAGCCTGGACGAAGTACACCCGGCCGATGACCACGGAGGTGAGTCCACCGCGAGCGGAGAACACGACCTTGTCGCCCACGTTGAGTCCGTGGGTGATGGTGATCGTGTCAGTGGCCGAGGTGCCAGCGACCGTGGCGCCGAGCTCGACGCCGCCGTTGCTGTAGATCACCTTGTTGGTGGCGATGGCCTGCAGCAGGCCGCGGGTCTTGCGCGCGGTGGTGTTGTCAGCGGGCTTGTTGTACTCGCCGTTCCAGAACGCGTGGTTGACATCCTTCGCGACCGCCTTGATTTCGTTCATGACCTGCTCGTCATGCTCGTTCGCGATCGGGTTGGTGCCCTCCACGCCGGCGGTCGTCGTCTTGTTCGGCGTCGACTGCTTGGTGTAGCTGGTCTCCACCGCGGAGTGGTGAATCTCGGCGATGTTGGTCACGTTCGAGCGAACGCGAGCGACACCGGACGGTGCGGCTGCACCTTCGAGCGCGGTGTTCTGGTCGTTGTCGCGGAGGTCGGTGACCTGCCACTCCTTCTCGACCGTCTTGACGGACTTGCCACCCGTGAGGCCACCGATGGCGGACAGCAGTGGGGTGGACTCGGGCGTGATGCGGAACAGCTCGCCAACGAAGTTGGGTTCGTTGTAGGTCGTTCCCTGTCCGGTGATTCCGGGCATGGTAGCTCCTTAGGGCTAGTTGGCCTTCGCAGCGCGGATGCGCCGCTTGAGCACGATGGATGCGGAAACGTCCCCGTCCTTCTCCGCTTTCGCGAGTTGGGTTTCGAGGGACTGGAGTGTGGCGCCCTGATGACCGTCGCTGCCTGAGCTGGCCGGGGTGATGCCGAGTGCCGCATTCGCCTGGAGCGCAGCTGTGATTTTGGCCGTGATGGCCGCTTCATCGGTCGGATCTACCGACGCGATGGAAGTCATGAAGTCCTTGTTGGCAAGGAGTTTCTTGGCGGAGGCGCCGAGGCCGTGAGCCTGTACGGCGACCTCGGTGGAGAGCTTGCCGGCGATGACGGCGGACTGTGCAGCGGTGAGGCTGCCGTCCTGCTCGCTCACCTTGTTGGTCAGCTCGGTGACCTTGGCTGCGAGCTTCACCGGATCGGTCTCCGTCTGCTCGCCGCCGCCGATCAGCTTCGCGAACTGAGCGAGGGTGCTCTTGGTGGCCTTCTCGACCGCGTCGGCGATGTCCTTCTCGTGCTTCGCCTTCGTTGTGGCGAGATCACCGCGGACATTCTCGAGCAGCTTCTGTGCACGCTCGGGGTCGAAGTTCTCTTTGGTCCAGGGGGCATTGTCGCCACCCGCTGCGGCTGTTGCAGCGGCAGCAGCTGCGGCCTGTGCGGCTGCGTCGTCACCACCCTCGTTCTCGAGGTAGCGGATGCCCATGAGGGCGTGCTTCGTGCGGCCGATGACGGCGAGACCGTCAGTGCCGCGCTGGGCGGGGTACGAGCATGTGGTGATAGTCACGGTGGACTCCTTTGCGGCACCTGGCCGCGGTTGGGGTGTTCCAGCCCTGCGCTGGAAGTGGGGTCGTCGCCACCGTGAGCAGGGCACGATGGCGACGAGATTGTGGGGACGGTTATCCGTCTGCGAATGCGAGTTGTTCGCGGTACGAGGCGCGTGGGCGTCCGGTGGTGTTGACGAAGTCGCGCATCTCCGCTTGTCCGTCGAGGACGTCACGGTGTGCGCGGCGGCGGGAGATGTCATCCCCGGCGACCGACTCGTCACGTTTGGCTGAGCGGATCTTGCGCTCGATCGCGCGCTGCGTCTCACGTTCCCGCTCAGCGATGGGGTCGTACTCCTGCCCCTTCTGCGGGATGGAGAGGCCGGGGAGGTAAGCGGTGCACTTGTGCCGACAGTTCGGATGAAAAAGCCCAGCACCTTTGGCGTGCTCGAGTGTCGCGGCGATGACGACGGTGATGGTCTTATCCTGCGTCGCGTGCTGTACAGTCACAGCGCCCGTCGTGCCATCCGTGGAGAGGATCTTGCCGACCCACGGTGCACACCGCTTGCAGGAGTCGCTGGCGCCCTGGACGGTGACGAGGTTGATGCCTGACTGCTGCATCCGCCATACGCCGGCGTCGTTGTACGCACGGTTCACCGCGGTACGGGTAGCCATCTCGGCGTAGGAGCCGATGTGCCAGTTGCGGTCCGCCTTGTCGACGAACCCCGTGATGCCTTCTCCGAGGAACCGCTGCACCGCTGTGCGCTGTGCGAGCTGGCTGGTCTGTACACCGAGCAGGACGTTGGAGGCGGTCATGTTGATGACTCGCTGGTAGGCGTCCTGTGGGTACCGGGCGATGCGGAGGTGCATCGCTTCGAGGCGTGAGCTGAGGTCGAGGGTGAGCTGCGCGACAGCCTGCGTCGCGTTCCCTGTGAGCGGGGTAGTGACGGGGAGGCGCTTCGCCATGCCCAGTCGGGCAACGGCCGCGGCCTCCCCTTCTTTCGCGGCGATGTCGATGATGCTCTGCGCGAGCTCGTCACTGCGCAGCTTCTCCGCCATCTGCAGGCCGGTGAATTGCAACTCCCGCAGCGTTTGTGCTCGATACCCTTCGAGTTCAGCCAGTGCCCGGTTGCGGGCGAGGGCGGCTTCGAAGGGCTTGCGGTCGATCGAGTCGAGGTTCGCCCGGCGTAGCGCTTCCTGCAACGCGAGGTCGCGGTAAGCGCGGCGGGCGACCGATCGAATCAGTTCGTCCTCGGCGCCGGCGTAACGGGCGGCCAGCTCGAGGCCCAGCTCTTCGATCAGATCAGCGGCAGAGACGGGGTTCTCAGGGTCCGGGACGTACACGGCCATGAGCTACCTCCGCGTGCGTCGCTTCCGATGTGCCTTGGTCTGCTGCGCGCGACCGCCGGACTTCTTCGACGACTGACTTCGGATCGCGTACCCGTGGAGGCCTGGCATCAGCGACTCCGCTTCTGTTTGGTGTTCCGGTAGCGAGGAACGTCGAACCACGAGATGCCCTTGACGCGCACACCGCGGTCACAGAGCGACACGACCGCGTACGCCAGGAGGCCGAGGGCCACCAGCACTATCGACTCGTTCACTCGGTCTCCTTCGCGGGGTCGTCGTCACCAGTGAAGGTGGCCGGGTCTGGGGCGAGCGTGCCAAGTTCCGCCTCAGCACGTTCGATCTGCAGTCGGATCTCCGCCTCGGTGACGTCCTCACCCTCAAGGCGGTAACGGACCCGATCCTCGGTGGCGATGGAACGTGCCGCGTCGAGGTACTGCAGGGTCCGTGCTCGCTTCTCAGGATCTTCCTGACTGATCTTCGCGAACCCGATCGTGGGTGTGCCGAACTCGCCGCCGCCCTTGCCGGGGAACACGACACCGTCGATGGCGAGGCACACCCGGGCGTTCTTTGCCAGCGCGGGGCGGGCGTAGATGCCTTTCACGTCACGGGTGGCTTCGGTCTCGGCACGGTCGTCGGTGACTTCCGTTGCCGTCTTGGCGCCGCTTGCCATGTTCGACTTGCCGAACTCCTTCGGCGAGAGGCCAATGGTGCGCAGCACACGCCGCTCGAGGGCGTCGATGATGTTGAGGTGCACGTCATCACGGATGTCGAACTGGCTGATGAGCATCTGCGACTTGAGCGAGTCAGCAGCCGCGCCAAGGGTGTTGATGCCCTTGTAGTAGGTGCGGTCCGGGTCGAACGTGGGTCCCTGACCTCGAGCGCCAGGCTCAAGGTAGGACTCGGGAAGGGTGACGCGGCCAGCGCCGTTCTCCACATCACGGAACAGCGACGACCACAGCTGGTCCGTCTTGTCGAACACCGGCTCGAGGCCGAGGTAGTCGGAACGTCCCACCGAAGCGAGCGCCCCGAACTGCTCCCAGTCAGGGTTCGGCATCATGTTCGGGTAGTAGGCGACCGCCATCTCATCGATGCCGGTGGCGATGCTGATCGTGTACTGCCCCTCGGTGGCGAGACGCAGGTACTCGACAGGCGATTTCAGTCGGGCGATGTGCGCGGTCTCTTCGAGAGTGTCGACAGGCACAGCACGACCGAGCGTGCCCACTCCGCCCTCGTACAGGGTGAAGCGGATCAGGCCGGGCCCGGGGTGTTCTTCGATGAGGCGGAACACAGCGCGGCCGTCGTCCTGCTGGTATTCGGTCCACAGCTTCACCGAGGCGAGGCGACCGTGGCGGAACACAGGGAGGGCGACGTCGGCGCGGTACGCCTTCGGGAATACGTGATCGGCGACCTCAGCGTCCCATGCCGGGGCGAGGTACGCGCCACCGAGGGATGAGGCGTATTCGCCGGACTTGAGCAGCTCGGCGTGCGACTCGTCGGAGCTCATCAACGTCATGAGGCGCTCCTGCGCCTTGACGTTCTTCGAGTCGGAGTCGGGCAGCTCAAACTTGGGGGCTTCGCCGAACAGGATCGAAGCGGACTTCTGCGCAACGTCGGCCGGCAGCGGCAGGTGCAGACGCACCCGGTCCTCACCCTCGGCGATCGGCTTACCCCAGAACATCTTGGACAGGTTGCCGACAACACCACCGCGGTGAGGCCGCCCCTGGTGGATGTGGGTTGCCCGGGTCTTGCCGGAGTAGATCTGCTCGATGGTCGCCATGTCCGACGCCCACCATGCACGGTGTTCGGCGTACCGTGACCCCGCGATGTCGAAGGGGTACGGGGGGAAGGCGTCGGCGTTAGCCATGTGGCCTCCTAGGCGGCGAGTTCGAACTTGATCCGGGAGCGCCAGATGTTCTCGGTTGTGATGACTGCGTACCGGACGGCATCGCAGGCGTGGTCGTTGACCTTCATCGGCTTGTCAGCGCCGAGCAGTGTGGCCTTGGGGTCCCAGCTGTAGCCCGGGGCCTCACGGATGAAGTTCTTGCACCGCGTGGTGGTTATCAGCTTCTTCTCGTAGATGAGCGAGGCCATCGTGCGAACCCCGTAGAGCACCTCGTTGTCGGCCTGCGTCGTCATGACGCCCTGCTGTGCGAGTTCTGTTCGAAGTGGTGCGGCTGACGGGTCGAGGATGATGAACCGAGGGGTGAGGCGGGGGCTGTTCGGCGGGAGGTGGTCTGCTTCGATCCACGCCTTGAGCTCGCGTGCCTGCTCGGAAGGGGGCAGTTGGCGCTGTTCGACCTTCGAGTTGAAGTAATACTCGTCGATGAGGTACAGGCGTGGCGCCGGCCGGTTGTACTGGTCAAGTTCCGCACTGATACCGAGCAGCAGGGCAGCGGTCGGGTTCGATGTTCCGTAGTCCATGCCGACCGCGATGAGCTCCGCCATTGGCGGCAGGTCGTCCCACTCGATGACGTACCCGAGTTTGAGGTCGGGGTCGAACGTCTCGAAGATCGCGCCCTCGGCGGCAACCCATTCCCCGAGCACGTTGCGGCGGTAGTACAGGCCGGTGTTCTCGCGCCTGATCGCATCCTTGCGCGCCTCGGACAGCATGGGGTTGTCGTCGAGCAGGAACTTCCACACCTTCCAGTCCGGGAGGAACTGGGGGTGCTCAGGGTCACAGCGGTCGAGGAAGTTGACCTTGAACCAGTGACCAGGGGAGTCGGGGTTTGTGGTGCCGAATAGCTGCGCGCCTTCCCAGAGGCGGTTCAGCAGCTGAGTGAAGAAGTCCTCGCGCAGCAGCGTCAGCTCGTCAACGTATGCACCGGCACAGGTGAGACCTCGAAGGACGTTCTCTGAGCGGATGTCAGAGGAACCGAGCACCCACACCTTGCGGCCCAGAATCATGCCGTAGGCGGCGCCGGAGGTGTAGCTGACGAAGCGTGATGTCGCACCGAACAGGTTCGGGTCCATCAGCGGGGCAAAGACGTTACGTGCGGCTGAGTCGCGTGTGCGAGACACCACAACGAGTTCGCCACGAGTTGTGTTCGTTGCGACGTAGATCAGGAACCGCGCCAGAGACGCGATGGTCTTGCCCGAACGTACCGAGCCTTCCCAGATGTTGATGCGAGCCGTCGACTCCCTGAGGGAGCAAATCTGCTTCTCCGACATCGGCGCTTTGAAAGCCGTGTTGGGATGCAGAACGGTAGTCACACGATTCCCAAGAACGCGCCCAGCTCGGCGAGCATGCCCTTCGCCGCTTCCTCGCCCGCATCGCCGTCGACCAGTTCAAGGCGAGTGGCCTTGTCAAGGTAGATGCCGATAGCCGAAGCGAGCGCCTTCTCGTCCTGAGCAGGAGGGGCGCTGTCCTCAACCTTCTCCATACCGGAGCCAGCGACCGCGATGTGGTAAACGAAGATGTCAGCCTCGAGGCGATCAAGGATGGACTGTGTGCGCAGATACATCCGATCGATGATGTCTGCGCGAACCGCGGCGCGATCGATGCGGTGTGCCGAGACAGCCGCGGCGGTCTTAGCCCGATCGAACAGCAACCCCTCACGCTTCGCCCACCCGGAGATGGTCGACGCAGCAACTCCCAGCTCCCGCGCAATGGCGTTACAGGACTTGCCGGCATCGAACAGCTCGCGTGCGCGCGGACCCTGATCGAATGTTTGACCTTGAGCCATTGCGATCACCTCGTTGCGCCACCTGGACGCGTTCGGATGAGGCGATTTGGCCTCGAATGTGTGGTTTGTCCCCCGGTTTTGGGGGTTTGGGATTACTTCGGCGTCTTTTCGGAGCCGGTTGTACCCCGTTTGGAGGTGTTCGGCGGTAGCGCGCAGGTCCACGGTGGCCGGAAAGGTTGCAGCCATGTGTGAGCGCGGCCTTCGTTGCACGCCGTGGGCTGGGCACGATGGGCTGACGTTGACGCGCTACCCCCGAAGAGGTTCCGGCTCGCCCAGTGGTGCACGCTCTTGGCGGCGAGTTGGCTGCTGGGGCCGGACATTCATTCGTGAACCGCTCCTGTGGCATGCAACACCCGTGGAGGCGATCCACGCGTGCGCGGCCGCGTCATTAGTAGGCTCTGCACATGGCAGAAGCGAAATGCGGCTGGTGCGGCAAGCCGACTTACATGCAGCCGGTGATGGCCTCGAGACCGGTGCGAACTTCCAACAACACCCTGATGAGGGCGGTTGCGTGCGTCTGCGCGAACTGCACTCGGTTGAGTGTTGTGAACTGGATACCCAGCAGAAGTAATTCCGACGAACCCGAAACTACTGACACCCAGATTTGGTCTCCTGAGTTCGTCGCTGGTCGCGATTTCCCGGATGTGCCGGAAGTTATCGCTGACGCTGCCACTGAGGCATATCAATGCCACAGCATCTCGGCGTACCGCGGCTCGGTTGCAATAGCACGGGCGGTCGTGGAGGCAGCAGCGAAAGCACGCGGCGCTACGGAGAGTGACCTGTACAAGATGATCACCGGGTTGTACGAACGCCGGCTCATACGTGAGCACATCAAGGACGCTGCGCACGAGATCCGACACCTTGGCAACTCGGTCGCTCATGGCGACTTTGTCGTGAGGATCACCCCTGAGGAGTCAGACGAAATCTTGGGACTGATGAGTGAACTGCTTCACGAGTTGTTTCAGTCGCCGGCCGCGGTCGAGCGCAGAAAAGCTGCGCGCTTAGCGAAGCAGGCCGAGTAGCGGAGTTCGGCAGTGCGCGCAGTACCGCCACTCCCGGAAAGGTGCGGGAGCTTCAGGGCGGACTTCGCGCTCGTTTCCCTGACACGTTGACGCGGCACTGCCGAAGATGAGGGGTGGCAGCCGACCCGGAGGCGCTCTGCCGTATGACAACCGCCCTACGCGGGCTTGGGGCTGTTGCTGACCCGTGGTGAGGGTTGTTGCCGATGATCACCGCGTTAGCAATGACCCTTGTCCGAACGGTGTGAACCATCCAGTAGCTAGCACCTCGGTCTGCGCGTGTCGGTCGGTGCATTCGTTCGATAGGGCTCAGTGTGGTTACTGAACCGGATGCCCGATTCGGCCAGCATCGGAAGGAATCGCCAATGTTTCCTGCACCAACTTGTCAGACCTGCAATACGGACGATTACCTGCACTACTCGAAATACACACCGGCGCGCATCGAGCGAACGACCATGAGGACGGCGCAAGGCTCGATACCACGCACGGAGCGTATCGATCCGGTTGTCTACTTCACTTGTATGAAGTGCGGATTACGCAACGGACACTCAGTCGACGAGTCGTGGGTGCTTCCCACTTCGAGTCCTCGCGTGCAGCCCGACCGGCCGTACTACCAGATGGATGATGGCAGCATCGTAATCCGGTAGGTGAGTGGGTAGAATCCCGGCTGCAACCGATCGGATCAAAAAGATTCGTGGTGCCTCGACGACAAAGGGCCCCTCACCGAAGTGAGGGGCCCTTCTCGTCTATCCAAATTTCTTCAGAGTTCTACGAACTTGCTTCAAGATTAACACAGAATTGTGCTCTGTATCAGTCAACTTTCGACAGCGTGGCGGCTGCCGTTTCGATTGCTAGGGCGAGCTCCCGAATCCGGAACGTGGTGTCGCATGCACGGCAAAGCCCCTTGCCTCGGTCGAGGAGATCTGGACCGTCGTGAAATGAGATGACGAGCGGACGCGGGTATTTCTGACCTGTCTCTGGGTTCCACCATTCCGTCGCTTCACAGACGGGACATGCGTCAGGGAGATCCCGTGTTCGTGGTGGGTCGAACATGGCGGAGATCTGTGCAGCCCATCCGTTCATTTGACGGGAGTAGAAACGTTCGGCCTCCAGCGACGGTTGGCCGGCCGCGGTGAACGCGATGAACCAGGCACGCAGCATGGGCCCGGGTAGGTCGCCCGTCTTGACCGGTATCTTCACTGCACGCGCCCAGTCTTTGATCATCGAGCTGATCGTGACGAACCGGTGGAGAGCATCATTGTTCAGCATGTTGCGCTCGTTCGCCAGCGAGCCGGATCCGCCAATTCCGATCGTCCCGCGGATTGCTTCGTCGAGCTGATCCAGTAGCGAGGGCAGTTCGACAGTGGCGACTGATGTCCCCGGCATTGCTGCGTCCGGTGAATCCTGAATCACCTTGCTTCGGACCGGTTTCGTTAGTGCGTCGACGGCGTCGAGAAGGTAGTTGTCGCTCATGATGGATCTCCTTGCTTGAAGGTCAGACGTGGGGCGACGGGGGAGGCCCAGTTGCCCGGGCCCCCGCGGCGTCCGTTTCGGGTATGGCAGTCGCAGGAACGCTTTCCGCATCCGTACGGGGTTTTGCATTTTGCGCAGCACCGCTGCGGCTTCGGACGTCGCGGTGCCGGGCCCTGACCGTTCAACCAATTGACGGCATCCATGGCCAGGCACCTCCTCGCTGCATGTAGCGGGGGAAGTCGCGGACGTCGCGATCTCCTCGCCATTTCACGACCTGCACCATGCCGGATGCGTCCGTGACGCGCAGGCCCATTCCGAACTCGGGCCAGCCCAGTAGCGCGGACGAACCTCGAGGGCGGAGTTCCCGCTCTCCATCGCCGCCGGTGGACTTGCCGGCGTGCGCCTCCATTACGAGAGCAATGTCGCGATCGCGGAGCGAGTCGAGGGCGACGATAAGGGGGGCAGCATCGTCGTCATTGTTGATTGCACCGGGCACGAGCTTGTAGAGCGGCCCGATGAACAACACGTCCGGCTTGTGCAGATCCACAAGCCGGTGCACCTCGCCCAAGTGCTGCTCTTTGGTGATGTCGATGCGATGTGAAGCCATCACCCGAACTGTTTCTCCGGGATCTGCTGAGCCCTCTCGAGCCGCGGTGTTCGTCATCCACCGGACTGCTCGGCGCCACTGTCGTTCGGTGTTTTCCGCGTCCACCACCAGCACGCGTACCGGTTCGATCGGCGTGAAGTTCGTCGGGTGGATGCCCGCGGCAGACAGGATCGCCAGCTGTCGGACGAACGTCGTCTTCCCAGCGCCCTCTCCGCCGGTCAGAATCAAGCGGTCCTTGCGCTCCAGCAGGTTTGGGATGACCCAGTCGTATTCGTCAGAGCCGTCCAGTATTGCGGATAGCTTCTTCGCAACGAACATCGACGTCGACGCTGACTCACGCAAACGTTCGAGCTCGCTGATGGCCTTCGACACCGCATCCGGAGATGCCCAGGAGGGATTTGCGGCGTTCGCCACTACCCGAGTGCCGATGTCACGCAATCCTCGTCGGATAGCGGCATCACGCACCGCGATGCCGTACTGACTAATCGACTGCGCGTGCGCAACGTTGTCAGTCCACGTGAACACCTCGCCCGGCTCAATTCCGCGGATTTGCCACTCCGGGAAGTGATTGCCAATTGCGATTTCGTTGACGGGAGCACCGACTGCCAAGAGCCGACCCATGCCTGCGAAGATCGCGCCCAGGCGTTGATCCTCGAAGTCATCCGCGGACACAACGTCGGCGGCAAACCGGTACACCTTCGGATCCATGAGTACCGATCCCAGAACGGCCCGTTCTGCGGGCGACCCCGTCATGTCTGCATCCAAGCGTCGGGGTTTGTCCGAGGCTTGTTCGCGTCTTCGGCGCGCGACCGATCTCGCTGCAGACGCACGGTGTCGTACTTCTCCCGGAACTTGGGCATAGACAGGATGTTGGACTTCCAGAACGCATCAGACTGCGTCCACTGAAGCAGCGCGACACACTCCGCCACAGGCCGGTGGTCAACGTTCAACATCAGCCGGGCTGCTTCGTGCCAGCCCTTGCCAATGTTGGGTCGCTTCGAGCCGTTGCCTTCGACCAAGTCGGCGAGGATCGTGCAAAGACGCGCGACGTCGGGGCGGACTTCCGCGACGACTCTCTTCTTTTCTATTCCCTTCTCTTCTATTCCATTCAGGGGAGAGCCCTCGGGAACTTTCTCGCTCACTCGGGACGGCTCCGGAGCGTTCATTGAGCTGAGGGGCTGAATCCCAGTGAAACGCGTTGCAGCGGGGTGCGAGACCTGCTGGTGGCGCTTCCAATTCGTTATCTTGAGAAGCGGGCCCTGGTCCGACGTGAATTCTCGCAGCTGGCCCGATTCCAGAAGATTCCGGAGCGCGCCAGAAACATCGAGATCGTCCGCGGGGAAGATCTGCATCTTGATTCGCTTTGCGTTGAACGAGATGTAGCCGTCGTCATCGACGAAGTTCCACAGCCCGATGAAAAGAAGACGAGTCGGCATTGGCAGATCAACGATTCGATCATCCACCCAGAACTCAGGTTTGATACTCCTAATTCGAGCCACGGTGATTCACCCCCTTCGGGCAATTGATGGTGCGTCGGATAAATGACTTGGCTGGCACTAGATACGACCGCCGAGAATTACGTTGACCTGCTCGATCGCGATGCCGGATGCTTCGGCGATCTGCGTAGGACTCAGGTCGTATTCGCCTGCGAGCGAGATGTACCTCCGATCCTCTTCTGCCTGCTTTTCGTGGTTGCTTTTCACGAGTCGGAGATGGTTGAGAGCGGCCTGCTGGATAGTCGACGGGGCTGTCACGGCGGCGTTCTCTCGAGTAGTCGCGGGCACCGTGCCGTTCTTGCGTTCTGCTTCCTTGACGGCTTGCATGAGCTCCGCGATGTACAGTCGCGCAGCGGCCGTCGTCATGACCGTGTCCTCGAGATACGGATCCACGACGAAGGTGCCAGACTCACAGTTGTTGTGAATCGACAGAGTCCCCGCGGTTGCCGAGAACGAGAGAGTTGCTTCCTCCCAGGACTCAACTTCCGCGCCATCACCGTCTGTCGCGGTGTGGTGTTCGAATCTGAACGCGAGGGGGGCGCCGGGGCGCGCGAGAGCGTTGTCCTCTGGATTGGCCACTTCAAGGTGGCGCCGCATCACTTCGTTCGTGAAGTTGCCGAATGCCTCATTGAGCTCCGGGATCCGGCTGAATGGAACCTGCGTCCCGTAGCCGCCGCCCCACTCGAGACGCAGCTCCGGTTCGCCGTCATCCTCGGTAACGGTGAAGGCGGAGATGCCGGCCTCATCGTCGGCGTTCGTCGACGCAATCGCGAGATCGTGGGTCTCACCGAACCGCCAACGCTCGTCATCGGTGTCTTCGGGCGACACTTCGGGAGAACCTACGGCCACGGCCGTCGCCTCTTTTGCTCGCGCAGCGCCGCGGGCAGCAAGCTCATCCCACTGTTTGGTTATCTCGAGGTCGGGCGCGGTGGCCATGTCGACGACACGTTGCACATCCTGGCGGGCGTTCGCCTGTCGCATGAGCAAGACGCGCTTCCTCAGTACAGCGATCACTTCCTCCCGGGCAGCGGTTCTCGCGAGAGACCGTTCCCATGCCTCTGTGATCGTGGTGTCTGCAGCGGTCGCGAAGCGGCCGACTGCCGCAGAATCACCGCGGTTGTGAGCCTGCGCCATGAGGAATGCGCGCTGGGTTGCGATAGTGACAGCGTCCGTGGTTGATGCGATACTTGACATGATTCGTTCCTTACTTGGTAGTTCGGCTTCGGATTCGGTCCCCTCATTGGCGTGAGGGGATTTTTTGTTTGGTTCAAGTTGGACGCTCGAGCTTTTTGTCAACTCCGCGCCTTCGCTTCCTGAGTCGAAAGCCAGGCATCGACAGTTTCCTGACGCCACCGAACTCGGGATCCGATAAGAAATCCCTGCGGCATATCCGCGCCGGTGGACCGCCATCGGTAAAGCGTCTGAACGCTCAGCCCGAGCTGAGCTGCGAGGTCTTCGATGTTCAGATAAATGCTCTGGTTTTTTTGGTTGGAGGGGATCTGTGGACCGTTCGAACTGGACATAACGTCGACCATTCGCATTTTGCGAAGTTACCGATAGACATTTTGTCGTTTTGCTACTCCGTCTGCTCGCAACTATACGACTTTCTGCAAACGCATACAAATGTGGGTAAGATTCGCAATATGGCAACAAACTACGAAAAGACGCCTCTAGGTGTGCGCCTTGCAGCGTTCCGAAAGAGGGCCGGGTTTAGTACCGCTGAAGCCCTCGCTGATGCAATTCCGAGCGAAAGGGTCACTCGAGCGACGATCGTGAGCATCGAGCTTGGCCGATCCAGGGATCCATCGATGAGCGTCATTATGCTCATTGCGAGTGCTCTTCAAATATCACCGCTCGAACTCATGTTCGACTTGAGCCGGCCTTGGGAGCCCCTCGAGTTGACGGGGATGGCGAAACCGTACGCCGACATGACAACGATCGAGTACGTGGCGCAAATGCAGGTGCTGGACTTTCGGAACCCGAATAGCGGTCCTGCGCTTAGAGGCTATGGCGATATCGTGGCATCCCTGTCGGAAGCTGAGCTATATATTCGCGTTGCGGCGACTATCGAGGCCTCAGTCGACTCAGGAGCTCGATGGAAGCAAGCGAATGGGATTTGGACACAGGAGGGCCCGAAGGGCCCTGGCGTATGGACGATCTCCAGCTACTACGGCTCCACGCATTTCGACAGGCCCGATCAGGTCGCCAAAGAGGCAGTGGTGGGATCATACGTGGAGTTGATTAGCGCGCTCGGCTGGATGGGAGGGCTGCAAGAGAGTCGGCTTGAAGATATCTCTAGCGCTGTGTGGGAGCGCATAAATGTGGTTGGTGACGAGGTGGAGCGATATTTGACTGACGTTCCGTCTATCTCTCTACCTAAGCCTGAGTGGTCCAAGAGATACGCACGACTGCCTCGCTTGCGCCATCAGGACCACTTGCAGAGGCTTTTCCGGACTAGCACGGCTGATCGCGAGGTGGGTTGATGGCGCGACCGCGAACTCCGATCGGTAGCAACGGGGTAATCAACACTGTCGAGACGAGCCCAGGCGTGTGGCGGTCGCGAACGCTACACCGCTTCCCGGACGGTTCCTATCGCCAAGTTGAGCGAGTTCGGAACGGTAAGACGGGTGCCAAGTCGGCGGCAGCGCTTCGAGAAGCGCTGGTTGATATTGCTGCGCCAGGCGATGGGTCCATAACCTCCGCCACGTCGCTATCAGAATTGGCAGACCTCTTCCTGCAGACCAAGCGTGACACCGAACGAGCCGATCGCACTATCGACACATACCGTCATCAGATTGAGAAGATCATCCGCCCGCGACTCGGCGACATGCGGGTGTCGGAGGCCACAACTGGCCGGCTCCAGGTGTTTTTCACTGCCGTCAGCAAAGAGCACGGTCACGGGTCGGCGAAGGGCTGCCGGTCTGTTCTTTCCGGCATGTTCGCGATGGCGCTGCGGAACGATGCGATTCTGTCCAATCCGGTTGTCGGCGTGGAAGGCATTCGGAAAAAAACGTCTCGCGCCGCCAAAGCGATTCCGCTCGCGGATGTGGCAGCATTCCGAGTCGCAATTCGAGGCGACGACGAACTTCAACGCCTCGACATGGTTGACCTGTGGGATTTCATGTTGTTCACGGGTGCTCGGATTGGAGAGTCCTTGGGTCTGCGATGGTCTTATGTCGATTTCGAGGCCGGTACCGTCGCTTTCGCCGCTGGAGTGAACCGTGTGAGGGGGAAAGGCTTGGTCTTGCAGGAGTGGCTGAAGACAGATGGATCGACACGCACTATCAGTGTGCCTGCCGAGCTTCTCGACGTTCTCCGTGTGCGTCCGCGAATCAGCGAGATGGTGTTCCCCTCGATGCTGGGGAAGCTCCGGGATACCTCCAATACAGAGGCCGACTGGAGAGCGAATCGAGATCGCTTGGGTTACCCGGGATTGACGAGTCATGCGTTCCGTAAGACAGTGGCCACAGCACTGGACGTTGCCGGACTGTCTGCGCGGGCGATTGCCGAATATCTTGGTCACAAGCAGCCGTCCATGACTCAAGACGTGTACATGTCACGCACCACTGGAAGCAGCGTTGCCGCATCCACTCTTAGCTCAATGTTCGGAGTAAGTTCGGAGTCATCCGCACCGCGAATCTCTGATCCCATACAAACAAAGGAAAGCGGTGGGCCCCGCGGGGCTCGAACCCGCGACCCGCGGATTATGGGTATGACGTTTCACGCGTGGTGTCGCTTGACTTCTTCCGCGAGGAACATCGCGAGCTGGCTGCCGCGTAAGCGATCCTCACTTGGGTGTATATACACCCTGCCCAAAGGTATGTCTTTTAGGGGTAGACCGATAGGTCCATTAACTGGGGAGTAGAACACTCGTGGTTCTGTATCTAGTGTCTGAAGGTATGAGCTGGAACGACGCTCTCCGTGACTTCGCGGCGTACCAGTACGCAGCAAACCTCTCCGAGAAGACAATAAAAAACCGTGAAGAAACACTCCGTCAATTGGAGCGACACTGTGGCGTGCCACCCCTTGAGGTGACGATCGCGCATCTGCGCCAAATGCTTTCCCGACCGCACCACCGAACCGGTGGCCGGCTGCAGCAGGGAACGATGCAGGCGGAGCGCTCGTACTATCAAACGTTCTTCAAATGGCTCGTCGAAGAGGGCTACTCGACAGCGGACCCGTCGGCTCGCCTGATGAAGATCAAAGTCGCCAGACGGAAAGCTCGCCCCCTCCGCGTCGACCAGATCGACAACATGGTCGACTCCGGTGCCTACGCGCGCACCCGCGACCTCATCACGCTCCTCGCGGCCACCGGGCTACGCATTGGAGAAGTCGTAAAGATCCGGGGGGAGGACGTGGACCGTGTCGCCATGATGCTCAGCACGACGCGGAAGGGTGGCCTGGAGCATCGCATCGCCCTGTCGCCGGCACTCCGGGAGCTGGTCGACCGATACCCGATGTCTGGCTGGTGGTTCCCCTCGCCCTACAGAAACAAGCTGTTCCCCGATGGGGGCGGTCACATTCTCATGGCATCCGCGAGCACTGTCGTCGCCGCGGCGATCAAGCGCGCCGGCATCACCGACGTCCGACTCACGGGCCACTCGCTGCGCCACTACTTTGCGACAACGCTGCTCCGGATGGGCACCGACATCCGCGTCGTGCAGGAACTGATGGGCCACGCCTCACTCGCGACGACGCAGCTCTACCTCGAGGTCACCGACGAGGACATGCAGGACGGCGTGATCGTGATGCCCGTGCAGGCGGTTCGCGAGCACTCCGGCCGACGTGGCAGAATGGCGGCGTAGCTCTTCCGGTATCCCCTGCTGGTTGAGTTCACGGGCCGTTAGCTCAGTTGGTAGAGCATCAGACTTTTAATCTGCGGGTCCGGGGTTCGAGCCCCCGACGGCCCACCGCATCATTCCTCTTCGTCGACGTATCGCTCGAGTGCTTCGCGGACAACGTCGGTCACTGTTCGCCCTTCGGCGATCGCCTTCTCCTGGGCAGCGCGATACAGGTCTTCCGGGATCCGGAAGCTGCGTGCGGGTGTCGCTGGCTGATTGGGCACGCTGATATCGTGCCAGACCCCTTTTGCGGGTGTATATACACCTGATAGGTTCTACGCCCATGACGGGCCTTGAGCCAGCGGAATCGGGCGGCGATCGCGAGGTGTTCGTCGACGCGGATCTGTATGCGCGTGCAGCTGCTCGCGCGGCCGCGCGGGGCGAGTCGGTGGAGGACGTTGTTGCTCGTATTCTGGCGGAGTACTCCGGTGTTGCGGATCCGGCGGGGGAGTGAGTCTCTCCCGTTTGGGGCGTGGCTGCTGGCTGGCGTCGTCGGTATGCTCCGACCATGACCAACGTTGAACCATCAACCACTAGTGACCCTTCGATTCTGTGGGAAGCGGTGGGGCAGCCGTTGACTCGTATCGGTGCCGGCCGTTACAAGCTCACCGCCGACATCCTCTCGGCCGAGGTGGGCGTGGTGTCGATGCGTGGCCAGCAGATCGCAACGCACGAGATTCACGACGTCGACTTCACGCAGGGAATGGCCCAGAAGATGCGCGGCGTCGGCACGATCGTGCTGACCGCTATCCGGTCGGTGGGGCGCGAGCAGATCTACCTGGAGGACGTCCCCAACTTCCGTGAGGGCGTCCAGGCGATCAACACGGCCGCGCTCGGAGCGCGGGACTCGCTCCGCGTAAAGGAGCAGACCACCAACGTGAACCACGCCGGCACCGCGCCTGGAGTGCCTGTCATCGCAGCACCAGCTGCAGCGGCACCGGATTTCATGAGCGAGCTGGCCAAGCTGGCCGCGTTCCGCGATCAAGGCGTGCTGACGGATGACGAGTTCACCGCGGCGAAGGCGAAGCTGCTCGGCCTGTAATGGATGAGGTGATCGCGCCGAACTGCCCGGAGTGCCTCGCGGCGCTCGAGGTGCTCGGCACGGTCGAGCACCCGTACTGGTGGTGCCCGGTGTGTAAGGTCGCCCGGTTGTCGTAACATCGTCAGCTGCAGGGCCGTGCTGCTTCGATCGTAGGAGTGTGCGTGGAAGGCTTTCACCGGTGGATTACCCCCTGGCCGATGATTCAGATCTCCGACTGTGAGTGGATCATCATGCGTGACGACCCGCGCAACCCCGCGGCGATCGTGCGTCGGCTGACGTTCGACGGGGAGACCTTCTATCGAATCGTGCGCTGGGCGCCGACCAGCGAGGGGCGGAAGCTGTTCGGCTACGTCCGCACTCTGGAGATCGCGGACATGTGCGTGACGTTCGTCAACGAGCCAGAGAAGACCGCTGGGCAGCTGTCACCTGATCGCCCAGGCGCGTGGGCCGACGGGCGCGCTTAACGCAAAATGAACCCCCTCGCTGATGGCAGCGAGGGGGTTCATTCGTTCCGGATCCAACCTTATCCCGTCCCGTCCAAGTTGCGCTAGCGCAACCATCCGTGCTACTTTGGGTTTACAAACAACGGAGGGGGTGATAACAATGGGTAAAGAACTAGCCAAGATCTTCAAGGCAGCTGAGGCGCAGGGCTTCACAGTCAGCCGTACCAAGAGCAATCACTACACGGTCTACAAAGACGGTGCACGAGTGACAACGTTCGCGGGAACGGCAAGCGACCAGCGCAGCATCAAGAACGGTCTGGCCTACATGCGACGGGCAGGATTCATCTGGCCCCCGTAAACAGCTAAGCGGGCCGGAGACACTCCAATTGTCTCCGGCCCGCTACACCCACAGTAAGACGAAAGGCCCATCCCATGGAATACAACGCACGAATCGAATTCGCCGAACGCGACAGCGACGATGCCGCTGACCGCCTCGTCACCGCGCTCGAACCGTTCAGCCCCGCCGCCGGCGTCTCCGTTGACGGACATCTCGAAGTGGTCATCACCCTGTACGCTGCGGACGTGCGCCAGGCCACGGCGAGCGCGTTGGCGCTGGCTGGGGAAGCGTCGACGTCTGACGTCTTGGCGCTCGAGGTAATGACGACGGCCGCGTTCGATCGTCGTCGTGAGCTCACCCCCATGCCGGAGCTGGTCGACGCTACTGGCGCGGCCGAGATTCTCGGCATCAGCCGGCAGGCAGTCGGGAAGAAGCTCGACGCCGGTCAGTTGCCGGGGCGGCGCATCGGGGAGAGGGGCATGGCGTTTCCGCGTGCCGATCTTGAACGGATTGCGCTGATCCGTGGCTCACGTTTCGAGGAGGCTGCCGACCGGCTGGTTGACGCCCTGCGCGACATTCAGGCGGTGAAGGGTCACTCGACGCAGGAGGAGTATCTCGACCCGCGCAACTAACGCAAAAAAGGCCCCGGCCTGGCACCTCGTGAGAGGACCAGGCCGGGGCCTTTGCTTTGCGGTGGTGCTATCGGGGCGGGTACCCGACGGATGTTGAGTTATCTGCCGCGCCTTCGAATCGCCATCCGGGGGTTCGGCCGTCGGCAAAGTCGGGGATAGTCAGGCCCGGCGTCAGCTGCGCTTTGGTCGCGTAGGCGGTTCCGTCTGGGCCGCTGTCGGCGAAGATGCGGACGCGCGCGAACACAGCGTTGGAGGGCGCCTTCGCTGCGGCCGAACCGAACTGTGTCCACACCCCCGGCTGCACAATGACAGTGCCGCCGGCAGCAGTACTCATTGCGCCCCGGCCCGCGGCGAGGAGCAGCGTTCCCGCGGAGTCGTGGAAACTCATATCGACGTTGAGCGTCATCCCCGCCGTGATGCTGGCCCAGACCGACGCGCGATAGTTCTGGCCGGGAACCACGGGCAGATTGATGCTCGATTGCGTGAGCACCAGCGCACCCGATACGCGCACGAACTGCAGGCCTGGTATCCCCAGCCCTGGGACGCTGGGGTTGGCCGTGCATCCAGCGGTTACCGCCCAGTTTGCCAGTGGGGCGGATGCGGCGAAACGTCCGTTGAAACACGAGTTCCGGTACGGCTGCGCCCCTTGGTCGACCGTCGCCGACCTCATGCGGCCAGCTCCCACGCTGATCGAACGTAACGATCGTCAACTAAGCGGGGGGGGGGGGGTAACCAATGCTCGGGCCGCTGTTGCCGTTGAGGTACCGCCACTTGGGCATCGCTCCGTCGGAGAACGGGTACAGGTTCGAGCCTTCAGTGACCATGGCTCCGGCGATGTCGAACGTGTCGTTCACTCCGAACGCTACGGCTGCGTTCCCGAATAACAGGTCCATCCGGAGCTGGGCCGCCTCTGCAGGCGAGGTAGTGATGATGGACAGGCGCGCCCACTGGTTGGGAATCAACGTCACATCGGGCGCGTCGAAAGTCCAGCCGGCGCTGGCGGCCGCGTTCAGATACTGCGCCCGGCACCGGAGCGATTGCGCGACGCTGCTCCGGCACCAGTAGGACATCGCGTATCGGATGGCCGGGCGGACCAAAGCCGTCAAGTTTCCATCCGCGATTATGAGTCCCACACCCGCTGCACCTGGTGTCCCAGCCGCGGTGTTGACCCGGCGCGCTGCGACGCCGTAAGGGGTGCCGGTGAGCAGCGAGGCTGTCGCATTTCCCCCGCCGGCGGTGAGCGGGACGAACCAGCCGTCATAGCTGGTGGAGGGGTGCGACCTGGCCAGGTTGATGATTGGCTGCGCCCGGGATTCCAGAATGGCGCTACGCATCGAATGTCTCCACCTTCATCGGCGCGGGCCAGGGAACCAGGTGTGTGAGATCGGTCTCCGTATCGTCACGAACCTCGCCGAGAGCGGCGAGTACTTCGAGGGTTGGCGCGAGGGCCTGCACTCGGTAGGCCACGACGACGGTGGGGTCCGCGGCCGCGGCGAGAGGCTCGATGCTGCCGACGGATGCGCCGGCGGCGATGATGCGCGCGATCGCGTCGTCGCGTCGTTCTTCGGGAGTCATGCTCACACCACCCATGCAGTCGGGATTGCCAGTGCGGCCGCGCCCAGGTAGGCGGACCAGGTTGCGCCGTTCCACTCGAGGCGGATGACGTCGACCGAGTTGGCGGCGGTGGAGAGCGTGATCGGCACCGCGTAGCCGGTTCGTGTGTTCACGATCGTGAGGGTGCGGGATCCGGTTGCGTCCTGCTGCAGCTCGAGCGTGCAGGAGTACGCGAGGCCGGCGGTGCCGGCGGCGAGGGTCAGCACGACGTTGCCCGTGAGTTTCTGTAACAGGTAGGTGGATTTGCTCTGCGCCTGTGTGAGGGCCACAGCGCCGGTCCACGTCCCTTGTGCTGCCGTCGCCACGATTGTCTCGTTCTTGGCCGCTACAGCGATCGTGGCGGCCTGTCCCGCGGTCGTTGCGTAGGTGCCCGTCTGGGTGACGGCCGCTTGAATCTGTGCGAGCAGCGCGTCACCGAGAGATGTTCCCGGAATCGGGACCATGGTCGTCGGGTTGACGATGACGAGCTGGTTGAAGTTGAACGGGCCAGAGCCCGCGGGAAGGATCGCGGCCGCGTGGTATTCCCACGTGCCGTCGGCCGCGAGGATGTCGATCTGGTAATAGCAGTCGATCGGCAGCGGCAGCAGCTGGAACGGTGTCGAGGGAACGCCAGCGGTGAGAGTGACGGTGACGGGCGTGCCGCCGATCACCGACGCCCCGTCAACGCGAACAGCGGGGTGATACCCGCGGTACACCTGTGAGGTGATGGTCGCGTTGACGGGGGCTGTGCCACCGAGGATGTCTTGCAGAGTGGAGAGATTTACGGTGGCCATCGGGGATCCTTACTGGCAGCTATCGCATTGCAGGTCGTCCATCGGATCTACCGGGACGTCGTACTCTTCGGTGGGATCCACCAGGTGTTACTCGTCGAGGTCGTTCGGGAGGGTGGATACGTCGACGGGGACTCCAGCGGTTGCGGTGCCCGCGTCGATGGGCTTCGAGGTCGCGCTCTCCACCGCGGCCGCGGTCTTCTTCGTGACGAGGGTGTAGGACGCCTGGCTGACAACGAGGCCGAGCAGCAGCAGCGCCCACCACGCGGGGATCGGATCGCCGGAGGCTGCGTAGTAGATCACCAGGGCGATCGCGCTGATGAGCAGCGAGACCACCACGGAGACGATCTTGCGCTGCGGGACCGTCCATCGCGGCTGGTTCACAACGGCGATCGCATACGGCGCGAAGAGGCCGAGCAGCGCGATGATCGCGACGGGGACGGTGGGGATATCAATGTTCACGGTGTTACTCCTTGATGTTGGCCGCGGCACGCAGGGCTGCGAGCTCGTCGGCTGGGATGGTGGCCTCGTTGGGATCGAGGTCGAGACGGTCCATGTCCATCACGGACGGCAGCGGCATCTCGCCGTGCCGGCCGATTCGGTCCCACCTGAGCAGCTCGTGGAACCAACGGCGGACAATGGCCTTCGTGGTGCGGTCGCTGCTCTTCAGCGTCGCGATCTCTTTGTCTTGCTCGTCGAGTCGGAGGTACACGCGCTCGAGCTCTTTGGCCATGCGTGCGTCGATGCGTGCGTCGACGGCGTTCTTGTTCTCCCCGCGACCCTTCACGAATACGAACACAAGGCCAATGAAGGTGACGCAGGTACCGATCAGACCAAGCCATGTTTGAGCGGTCATCAGTCACCCGCCCGCTCATCGAGGGCGGCCCGCCGGGCGACGTGCTCAGCCCGGCGGGTGCGACGCTCCGCACCCAACATGCCGAGCCGCCACGCGGGCAGAAGACAGAACCCGATGGCGATCGTGGAGACGAAGCCTCGCGTGGGGTCACCGTTGGCGGTGAGTGAAATAAGTGCACCCACGTATGACGAGAGCAACCCGATAATCGCTGCCTTGGCGATGACTTCGGGGAGCCACAGGCTCGGGAAGGCGATGCCCAGCAGTGCGAGTAACCCAGCGAGTGCGAACAGCTGCGAGACGGTGTCGATCATCGAGCTCGGGTAGAACTCTTCGACTGCGGGGACGCCGAAGCGGGCGCCAAGGATCCCGCCGATGATGATGAGGACGTCGTAGAGCGGGAGCACGACGCGTTTCAGGCTGCGGTACTTCCATTCATCGGGAGGGATTGCGCCCTTCGCCCAGATGGAAGCGGCCCACACCCGCGCGATGGGGTTCGTCACGGCGGCTAGACCGGGATGCCGTAGGTGGCCCAGACGGCTTTGCCGTCCGCATCTTTGACGACCAGGTGCGCGTCAGCCTGGAACTGAAAGACCCCGTCGGCGGTGTTGGGTATGCGGTTCGTTCCCGACACAAAGGCGGGGATTATCTTGCCTTTTTTATTGGTAACGAACACGGCGAAGTTGCCGTCGCCGATCTTCTTGATGAAGGCCTTGGAGCCGAACTGCTTGGTGCCGAGCTTGGCGATCGGGACGCCCTTGTACTTGATGACTGTCTCACCATCGAACTGGGGCGAAAGGGTGCAATCGCCAGACACCATCGTGCCGCCGGTCGGTATGACTTCGCCAGCACGCAGAACTGCCGCGGCCGCGCCCTTCTTCGGGGCGACGACGGTGCGCACGGGCTTCTTCACGGGTGCGACATAGCCGCCCACATACATGAAGTGATTGGGATCCGCCGCGCCGAACTCCCGTGTAAGGCGGAATCGGGAAGCGTTTTTCAGCACCCATGCGGCGCGCGCGCCGGTGAAGTCGGAGATGTCGACGCGCGTTCCCCAGCCATGGGTGGAAAATCCAGCGTCAGCGAGACCGATCGTTGAGGCCTTGCTGAGGTTGTGCGCTCCGGGGTGGACGTGCATGTCGACCTGAGTCTTGTAGTTCCGGTACCCGCCATCCGGTTTCACGAAACTGATGGTGATGTTTGCCTCTGCTTTTGCTGCGGCGATCAGGGCTTTCAACGCGGGTGCTGCACTCCGGGCGACTTTCACACCGCCCACTTTGGTTACTTCGAAGATGGTCAGTTTTCCGTTGGCACTCACGGGTGTCTCCTTAAATGACGAAGCCGCCCGGAGGCGGCGGAAGGGGGTTGAGCGAGGGAGGTTATGCGGCCGGGTACGTGGCGGTGAGGCTGACCTGAACGTTGCCGGTTGTGGCGCCGTACCCGGTGATGAGCCCGGTGGCCTGGGCGAGGGTGGCCGCGAATGTTCCGGGTGCGCCTCCGTTGCCCTGCCATGCAGCGAACCGGACGTCGAACGGGGGGCGGTAGGGGGCTGCGATCGTCGCGATGCTGTCGTTGCTGTTCCACGCTGACGTCTTTGCGAAGTTGAGGTTCAGGATGATTGCGCCGGCGGCAACCGACGCGGAAGATCCGATGTCACTCCAGTTGGGCGCCGCGGTCCAGAAGGCCGTCGTTACCCGGGTGAGGTTCCAGAGCTTCCACCCGGCAGTGGTGCTGATGTACTTCCACGTTGCCTGGGTATCGGCCTGCATCACCTCGAGGCCGGGGAACACATCGCCGGCCGTAACCAGGGCTTGGCGCCCAGCCGCGTCCGCGACGTATGCGGTTCCGGATCCGCCCATCTTGGCCATGCGAGAAGCGAGCGCGAGGAATGCCCCCGGGCCGTCGGGGATGTCCGATCCGTTCGGGTAAGGGAGTTGCGGGGCACCGGTGTTGGGCATCAGGTTCCAATCGGGATGATGAGCGGGAGTGCGGGCGGCTGCCAGATGGCGAGCGCGGGGCCGAGGGTGTAGAAAGCGCCGGGGATGCTGACGCCTTTGAGGTCGTCGGTGCCGTCGAGGGCGACGAGGATCGGTGTGAGCTGCGTGACGGTGCACAGTTTGAGTTGTGCGAATGGTCCCGACATCTCGCGTATGGCGGCGACGCGGTTGGATCTAGCCATCGAATTCCTCCTGGCTGCGCGTGGCTGCGGTCATGTCTCCGGTGAGGAGGTCGAAGCTGAGGGAGTCGATGAAGTGCTGGAAGATCACGGCGGGCTGGGTGTTGATCTTCGGCGTGATGGCACGGATGACGTCTCCGCCGTCCAACGCGGGGTTTGCCACGGCGCCGATGGAGAGGGTCTCGGTCGTTCCGAGTACTCGATCGAGAAGGCGGAACGCGGCCGCCAGTGCTTCGGGGCCGGTAGCGATCGTGGGTGATGCCCACGTGTATGGGATGACGCCGACCTTGGAGGGGTGTCGCGGGTGGGTGGGGTCGGTGACTTGGGCGATCTGCTGGGTCCAGAACTGGGATCCGTCGCTGGCGGAGGGACGGACGACAACCGTGTTGTACATCCGGTCCTGGGTTCGTTTACGCGTGGCGGCTTTCATCGTTCCGCCGTCGCCGGCTGCGATCGTCCACACCGACTGATCAGTGGTGGAGGGAGCATCCCTGATGGTGAAGGTGCCGTCTCCGTCGAACCGTGCGACCGTTCCTCCGTCTCGGCAGAGATCCTTGATGGCGGCGACGCGGTCGGTGTCCCAAACGACGTTGCCGACTTTGCCGGTGTCGGTCGAGATGTCGACCACGAGCGTGTTGGGTTTGGAGTCGAGGACGATCGCGCGGATGACGTCGACGCGACGCATTGTCGGAGGTGGGGAGTAGGGGCTGAGGAAGTTGGTTCGCGCCAGCCATGCTCCGTCGTCGGCGAGGGTGCAGCTCACTGTGCCGTCCCCGAAGCTCTGTGATCCGTCGACGAGTCCGCCGGAGAACATGGGCACGAGCTCGGAGGCACCGCCGAAGTCGATGCCGTGGGTGATCTTCACGTTGGCGCCCGGGGTGATCAGCGAATCGAACTGTGCTGGCGTGGAGGTCAGGGTCAGCGTTGACGTGCGCCGCGGCGAGGTACCGTCCGCGACCGACACGGAGCCGGCGGTGATCGGGATCTCTCGCGAGTCGTCACCTGGTGGCGTCACGGTGACGACGGTGACGAGGGTCTGAGGCTTGCGGAGCGCCTCTTGGAATCGATCAGATATCGGATACATCAGAACCCCGGTCTGCGTTTGTTGATCGCCATGTCGTTCCATGTGGCGAAGGCGGCTTTTACCTGGTTCCAGGTGGGGAAGTCGGCGGCGAGCTGCGCCCACGACCATCCGTTGTTGGCGACGTCGACGACGGGTGCCTCCACCTCGACGTAAGGAAGATCGATGTCGCGGTGCGGGTAACGGACGCCGGGCTTCAGCCGCCGCGGTGCGACGTCTCCGATCTGGTAGAAGGCGTACTTGAAATACGTCATCCAGTCGGCGGGAATGTTGACCAGGATGGGCACCTGATCACGGAGCAGCTCGAGCACGTCGACCTCTGCTTGCCGCGTGTAGGTGCGGATCTTCAGCACACCCTCGTCGGATCCGCGGTTGCCGGGGATCGTGGTGAGTGGCTTGGATGAACCGAGGATGTCGTGCCGCGTGGCCGTGGCTTTGTTGACGATCGGGTCGAAGTCCGTTAGCGATGCGTAGTCCGTTGAAGCGGATGCGATCCGAACGGAGCGCGCGGGCGTAGCAGGATGGATCAGCCAGGCGTCGACGGGGCGGAGCCAGACCGTGGCGGACTGTTCCTCGAGCGTGGCGATCGTGGCGTACGCCTGGACGCGGATCGCGCCCACGACCATGGCGCCTGCCGGAACTGGGGCTGGGAGAGGCGCCAGCTGCACTTTTGTCAGGGTGAGCGGCGAGGGCACTGACAGGCTGCCTCCCGTGCCCTTGATGGTGACGGAGCTCTCTCCGATGTCGATGGTGAAGGGCTGTGCCGGATTGATGGTCGTGACGTAGAGGGTGTTCCCCGACGTCGCTGTTGCCAGCGACGTGACCGACAGTTTCCCGCTGGTGTCGACGTACACAGCGACGGAGTACCCGCCAACGTCTGTGAGCATCACCTGTCGCCCAACCAGCGACGCGATCGTCACCCGGTACTTGCCCGGAGCGACGTCGCGCGCGATCCACTGGTTGCCGCCGTTGCGTGCTGTGCCGCCAGACACGGTCCACGGCGCGCTCACGGCGGGTCCGTCGGTAGCGGCGGTCCACGCCGCCGTCGACGCCCACGTCTCGTTCCACAGGTCGGTGACCGCGGTGGAGTAGGTTGCCGACCACCCGTAGGTGACTGGCACTCCGTAGGGGCATTCAAAGTCGTCGACAGGGCGCGAGTCGAACCCCGCCTGCGGCTGTTCCCGCAGCGGGATCTGTTCGCCGTCGACGTTGCGCCACACCGACAGCGTCGACATGACGCTGCCGGCGGGCGTCGCGACGACGATCCGGGTTCGGGGTGGTGCGTTGGTGGGATCTGCGGTGACGGTGATCGTCATTAGTTGTCCTCTCCGCCCTGCAGCTCGACGGTTTCCCACACGCCGTCGACCTGGATTCGCGCGTCGACGAACTCTTTGAGTCCCACGCCGGTTTTGTTGATGATCTGGACGACGACCTTGCCGTCGTCCCCCGTCGTCGGCCGCGCGGGCGTGGTGTCTTCGGCGAGGCGCTTGTTGAGGAGCCCGGTGTCGACGACTGACTCCGCGTGGCCAGCCTCTGCAACGCGCACCAGGGTGCCGCCGGCGCGCGGAAGCACGGTGGCGCCGGCCGCCAGTCCGGGTACGTGAGGGATCTTGCCGATGTGGACATCGATCACGCCGGCCGTGATGGTCTTCACGTTTGCGGCGAGCTCGTTTATGCCACCGATCGCCCCGTTTATCAGGTCGATGATTCCGTTGATGATGCTGCCAATGAAGCTGACAACTCCAGTGAAGGCACCCTTGATGACCTTGCCGACACCGTTCTTGCCGAACACCACCCCGAAGGCATCGCCGACGTCACCGATTCGGTCAGAAATGAACTTCGAGACCGGCTTGACTGTGCTGGTCCAGAAGTCAGCGAAGATGCTGCCGACGGCCGACATAGCGGGGGCGATGTAGGTGTGCCAGAGGATGTTGAAGCCGGCACCCATGTTGGAAATCGCGCCATTCACGAAGTCAGCGATGGGCTTGATAAATCCGGTCCAGAACCCATTGACGATTACCCCGATGGCGGCGATTGCCGGAGCCACGTAGGTATGCCAGAGGATGTTGAACCCGGCACCCATATTGGTAATCGCCCCACCGATGAAGTCAGTGATCGGCTTCACGTAGGTGTTCCACAGCCCCTGCACGACCTGGGCGATACCGGCGATCGCCGGAGCCACGTAGGTATGCCACAAGCCACTGAAGACGTCGCCAACGACCGTTATCGCGGCAGATATCCAGTCAGCCACTGGCTTGATGACGTTTGACCAGAGCCAGTTGAATACCACACCAATGCCCTGGCCCACCGTGGTGAAAAGTGCACCGAATTCGTTCAGCGCCTTGCTGCTGTCACCAGTCATCACTCCGATCAGCAGATCGATGATGGGGAGCAGGATGGCGGAGATGACATTGGCCAGCCCAGCTATCACGGTGCCGACCACATCGAACACGGGAGCCAGGGCAGCGAGCACCGGACCGAGCGGAGCGAGCACGGCAGCCAGCAGACCGAAGACGGGTGTTAGCAGGCCGATCAGGGGGGTGGCGATCGCGACCACCGCGCCAAGCAGGGACGACAGAGGCGGAAGCACCGACGAAATGAGCGGCATCAGTGCTTTCACCAGCGCGAGGGCCGGTGGCACTAGCGAGATGATCAGGTCCATCAAGGGCGGCAGGAACTTGGTCGCGACATCGGAGATGATCGGGCCGAGCTCGTCGAAGATCGAGATAAGCGCGTCGCCGAGGATGGGCAGCAGTGGCTGCACGGCGCCAAGGATCGACGACAGGATCGGCGCGAGGATCGATAGGGCGGATCCCAGTACCGGGCCGATCGTGGCGGCCAGGGTCCCGACGAAGGAACCGAGCGTGCCGAGCGCCGCGGCGATCGCCGGCAGGGCCGGTTCGATACCAGCAAGGCCGGCTTGCAGCCCGGTGAAAAGCGCATCGAGACCTGTGGCGAACGCGGGTGAGGAAAGCGCGGAGGCGATGCTGCCGAGCAGAGATCCCACGGCCGAGCCCGCGGTGCCGAGCACGGAGGCGATAGTGGGAGCCAGGGCGGAGAACATCCCACCGATCGGGCCGAGCGCCGAGCTCAGGCCCTTCACCCCGTCGACGGCTCCACCGAAGATCGTGCCAAGTGCCTTCTGGAACGTGGGGCTGTTGACGATTGTCGCGACGGAGCCGAGCGCGCCGGCGAGGATCCCGAGGGCGGTAGAGCCTGAGGACGCGATCCCGCCGAACAGCCCACCGATGATGCTGCCGGCGGCGATCGCGATGTTGCCGAGATCTCGGAACCCGTCGAGAGCCAGCTGGATCCAGCCCTGCAGCTGGCCATTCCCGGCCGTCGTCTGGATGAAGGCATTGAAGTCGCCGGCGACTGTGGAGATCGCCGAAGACAGCTGAGGAAGGAACCCGACTCCGACCGAACTCAGCGTGACCAGACTGGCCACGATGGGAGCGATCGCCGGCTTCAGTGCGTCAAGCGCGGAGGCGAAGGTGATGAGGAACGACTGCAGAGCTCCGCCGCTGAGCGACGTCTTGATCGAGTCGAAGGTCTCGCGCACGAGGCCGCCGAGCGACGTGGCCACGGCACCGAGTCCACCCTGCAGCTGAGGCAGGAGAACACCGCTCACGGCGAGAAGCGAGGTGGCGAATCCAGCGAAGAAGTTCTCCTGGATGGTTTTGCGAACCTCGGTGAGGCCGTCCCGGACCAGCAGCAACGCGACGACGGCCGCGCGGGCGTTTGGGGTGAGGCCGGCCATGGCGGCGGCGTAGGCGTCGACGGCGCCGGCACCGCCGGAGCTGGCGGTGTTCACGCCTTCCTGCGCCTGGCGAACCGCATTCTTCGACGCGATGACCTTGGCCTGTGCGTCGACGACGGCCTGCTGCGACGCGACGAAGTCCTTTTGGGAATCGGTGACGCGCTGCTGGGCTAGTGCCTGGTCGAGTTTCGCGTCGACGACCCCCTGCACGGCATCCTTGACGGCGTCCTGAGCGTCGGCGATGTCACGCTGGCCACGGATGACCGCGGCCGCGGCATCGGCCGCGGCCTGCTGTGCGTCGGTGATGCCATCCTGCGAGGCGGCGACCTGGTCGTTGGCCCGCACGATGTTCTGCTGCGCGGCCACAACAGCGTCAGAACCCTCGACACCTGCGGCGTCAGAGGCGGCTTTCGCGCTGGTCAGGTCGTTGACGTGGGTGGTCTGTTCGGCCAGAGACTGCTTGGCCTTATCCAGCTGCAGCTGCGCGAGCTCGATCTGCTTCTGCGGTGCCTCCGGGTTACCGGCGAGCTTGTCGTACGCGGCCTGCGCGTCGGTAAGGTCGATGACACCCTGCCGCTGCGCCAGCTGCGCGTCGACCAGGTTGTCGGACAGATCCCGCATAGCCTTCGCGCCGTCGACGCGAGCCTGGGTGAGCGAAAGCTCGGCAGCTTTCGCGGTGTCCTGCGCGGCGGTGAGAGCTTTCTGGGCAGAGGCAAGCGAGGCAACCGCTTGTGTGTAAGTGCGGGTCGTGGCGACGAGCTGCTGCTGCTCGTCACCGACGTTCCGCTGCGCGAGGGCGACGCCATCCTGCGCGTCTGTTACGTCGCGTGCGGCGTCCGCTGCGGCGCGCTGAGCGGCCGTCACAGCCCGTGAGGACTGCACGACGGCGTCCTGGGCGGAGACGACGTCCTTCTGCGCCTGGACGACACCCTGCTGCGCGGCTTCCACCGCGGCCGCGGACTGCGTGACGCCGGCGGCGGACGCTGCAGCGCCTGAGGTGATCCCCGACGCTTTGAGGGCGTCACCAACGCCGGCGAAGGCACCCGCGAAGGTGCCAATGGTGGCACCCAGCCCACCCAGCAAGGAAGGGATGAGCGCCGCGGCCGCGCCGAGCTGAGACACGGCGACAACCAGCGCCCCGATACCGCCGATGCTGCCGATCGCGACAGAGCCCAGCGATGCGATGCCGAGAGACATCGCGGTGATGCGCGGCAGCGATTGGTCCAACTTGGACAGTTGGGTGGCGAGTCCCTGGACCATGTTGCCCGCCAGGCGCGCTCCGGAGAACGTGGCAAAGAACGCGAGCAGCTTCACCTGCGCTTCGCGAGTGTCGATCGCGACCCGGACGGTCATAGAGCGGATTCGGGAGAACGCTGAGATGTGGGCGGACGCCTCGATGGTGCTGGCGTCGACGTCGATTTCCGCTGTCTTGTTGTTGACCTCGTCGACGAGCTTCTCGATCTTGGATCGGAACTCGGCCGCTGCGCCGACGTCGACAGGGATCGTTGCTTTCAGCTGTGTCTGCAGCGCGGTGAGCTTCGCGTCGAGATCTCGGCGGAGGTTCTCGCCATCGATCGTCGCGGGGATGTCCGCCTCGAGCGCCTTCGTTGCCGCTTTGACCTGGGCGCGGATTCGCGCCTGCCACTGCTTGTCGAGGTCGCTGACGACGGTCGGGATCTTGACCGGATTCTTCTTGGACTTTTCGTTCTGCTCGTCGGTGGTCTTCTCGGTGTCTTCGGGCAGCGAGCTGTCGTCGATGACGACGCGGAGGAGTAGCCGCAGTTTTGCCTCGAGCTCGTCGAGCATCGGCTTGAGCTCTGCGCTGAAACGGGAGACGTCGGGCACGCCACGAATTGCGACGCGCCCGACTTCCTGCCCACCTGGAGATTTCGCCATGCTGGTGCCTCCTAGGGCTGAGCGATCACCTGCATAAAGGCGTCGATGCTGAATTCCGCGATCGTCGGAGCGAACAGCTGGGAGCCGTCGTCAGCGGGCGCTGCGGGTGAACCCGCCTCGCGCTGAGCGGCCGGATGGCTGGCTCGCTTTGGCAGGGGGTAGAGATCTTCGGTTGACGCCTCGAGGCCGAGCATTTTGGTGACGAGGACGAGCCGGTCGTGCATCGCGGCCATGAGGTATTCCGCGTTTCCCCAGCCAGCGAACTGGCTGCCGCCGCGGCGAAGCGCGCCGTAGCGGGAATCGGTGATGGAGACGAGCTGCTCCGCGAGAACGCGCGCGCGGCGGACAGAGAGAGTGCCTCGCCACAGGTCGGCCAGGTCGATCCCGTAGAACTGTTGAAAGTCCGCGAGAAGGACCTGACCGTGCTCGTCGATTAGGTCGCGGAGCTGTCGGCTTCCCCCAGGGCAGCCATGTACGCCCCGGCGAGCATGATGACCTTCTCGTACCGATCAGCGAACGGGAACGACTTGATCCACGTGCGGAAGGCGGTGGCGTTGACCGCGAGCTCGGTCTGCATCGTCTTCACGAGCACACCGTGCATTTCAAGCATCTGGGAGGCCGTCATTCGGGTCTCGCCGCTGAGGCTCATCACCGCGGCGGTGAGTGCGGCCGTCTCCCACTCTTCAGTGTCGACAGGATCGCGCAGCAGCTCCCAGCCGTCGGGGTGCTGTTCCGGCTTGACGTGCACCGACTGGTGGTCTTTCGGCGCCTTTGCGCCTTCAGGGATTTCAGGCATTGCGGACCTTTCGTATTCGCGGACCTAGGAGGGGTGAGCCCCCGGCTGGGCGGTCCGCATGTCCTGACCCAGCCGGGGACGTGTGGGAACGCGCGCGGGTTAGACGACGCGCGTGTAGGCCTTGGCAGCCGAGGCGCCAAGGGGCGTGGTGACGATGAACGGGGTGGAGCCCGCGGCACCGGCCGGCAGAGTCACGTAGATCAACGTGTCGTTGACGATAGTGTAAGCCGACGCCGGAAGTGCCGATCCGCCAACCGATACGGCCGTCGCCTGGGCGAAACCAGTACCGACGAGGGAGACGATGTCGCCGGCGCCCTTGCTGGCCGGGAGGATCGTGGTGATCGTCGCGGCAGTTCCGGTGAGGTTCGTCTTGTAGAGCTTCATGATTCCGGGGAGGCCGGTGGGGCCGACCGGAATCGCGGTCGTCGACGGGGCGAGGATCGTGGCAACGAGGGGTGCTTCCACGAACTTCTTCGAGTCGATCGACAGGGCGTCGCCGATGGTGACGGTGTTGTTCGGGATGTAGAACCCGAGCGCACCGGTGCCGTCGGTGAGGTAGACGAACAGGGCGCGGCTGATGCCGTTGTTCGACGCCGGGATGATGTAGCCACCATCGGTGTCGAAGTACCCGTTGAACGCGAGGTTCAGGGTGTTCGCGTCGAGCTGCACCGAGTTAACGTTCAGCGACCAGTGCACGGCGTCGTAGATAACGCTGACGCCGTCGACGAGGTAGGTGTCGAGCGTGGTCGGAGCGCCGCCGTCGCGCTTGAAGCTGAAGAGGTTGTCCTTCGACGTGTGGCCGAGGTTCTCCCAGTTGGCGGGAGGGGTGCCCATGAGCGAGAACGCGCTCAGACCGCCGGCGGGCATTGCCGTGTTGGCGGGGGCCTGGAAAATGGATCCGTGACCGGGAACGATCAAGGCGCCTGTGTTGACTGACATGTTTCCTCCGTTGGGTTTGCGGACCCACCGGGATTCCGGTGCAGGAGGATTTACTTTCTGAGCGCCAGGGTGAAAGACCCCGCGTATTGGGTCACGGTCCGGCTGGGTACTTCCAGCTGATTGGTCCGTGAGATTCCGGTTTCCCGGAGTAGTGAGTTCACCCAGCCGAGATTCGGAAGGTTGTAGCCCACGGGGGCAAGGAAGCCTGTGTTGTTGTCATCCCACGCGTGTACCAGGTCGTAGAACGCGGAGACGATTTCGAAGCCGTCTCCCTCGACGAGGAACGTGAGATCGAGGTCGGCGGTGTAGAGCCCGGGTCCGTTCCCGTCTTGGACGGCGGTCACGGAATACAGGACCAGGGGCAGCTCGCCGAGCACTTCGATGTCCGCGTCCTGTTGCAGCCGCACCTCAGCCGGCTTGTCGCGGACCATGAGCTGATAAAGGAGGGTTTCTGCGTCGATCACACTGACATCCGAGCTGCTCGAGTCATGGAGAACTGGCCCTTCACGTAGCCGATCTGGTCGCCGTTGCGGACGAGGATGTGGCCGAATTCCTTCGGGATTGCCAGGGGGTCGGTGTTGATGACGAGACGGTCGAGGCCGCCGCCGGCCGTGATGACCTTGATGCTGTCGGCGAAGCGGGGCGCACTGGGGTCAGACCAGCTGCGGCCGTTGTGAGCTCGCGCCAGGGAACGGGCGTTGTTGGCCACGCGCTCCATGATTTGTGTCATGGCCGATGAGGTGCCAACGATTTCGGCCGCGACGCGTTGAGCGGACACGTAGACCTCAGCCAAGGCGTGCACCTCTGACGATTCGCGTTTCCCAGTGCTCTGTGCGGGGCGACATTCCCATGTGGAGTGGGTCGCCGATGGTGTCCCACTCGTAGCCGTCGTAGATCACCAGACTGAGCGCTGCGCCGGGCCACGTGCGCGACGTGATCTTCGATACGGTGTCGGTCGTCTTCACCGCGCCGCCGAGAGCGATGCGGTCTTCTGACGAGAGGGGCTGGACCGAGACCCCTTTCATGGGTATCGGTTCACCGGTGGCTGTGAGGACGAGTTTCCCGCGGACTGGATCCGGCTCGTTCTTTCGCAACTGCACGATGACGTTGTGAGGCCCGTTGTCGAGGATCCCCATCAGTGCCACCCCCGGTCGAGGCCGATGCTGACGCTGCCGGGCATCATGGTTTGTTCGACGCCGCAGAGCGTGGCGATGTCATTGGGTGTGAACCACAGGTTTCCGGAGGCTACTTCGCCGCGGGTGGCGTACCCGTAGTTGCCTTCGTTTTCGCTTGCGAAACCATCGGGGTTTCGGATTACGCGCAGGACCGCGTCAGCGATCACCCGGCGGTAAAGGTTGGGGGTGAGGACGCCGGTGGAGAGGCGCATTTCGATCTGCGCTCTCCACCGGCTGTCCGCATAATCCACGGCATCCTCGATCTGTGAGTCCAGGTAGTCGGGCCTGAATCGAGTGTCAAGATCGCCCTCGTAGCGCTTGATCAGGTCGTTCCTGGTCACAGATACGGATGCCATCGGATTACTCCTGTTCTGCTGCGCGCTCGACGTCGTCGAGCGTCAGGCGCTCGATGAAATCGGGCTTGTTCCCGCTGACGGGGAGGTCGCGGTTGCGAAGCTCTTCCTGCAGCTGGGGGTTCGTCCACTCGGCATAGCCGCCGTTGGTGGGCAGTGCGCTTTCGGCCTCGTCTTCACCGATGACGTAGGCCTTCGGGTTGGTGACGAGCTCCTCGAGCTCCTTGGGCACGCGATCACCTGCGTGCAGCACGTGGATGACGTTGGCGGCATCCGTGACGTGGACATCGAACGCGAGAACGCCGCTCATCAGAGCACGTCCAGCGACACGGTCTTCTTCACGCCCGCGGTGCTGGGCACCGGGAGGAAGATGGCCGACGCGAGGATGTCGATGCCTTCGGGGTCGCTGCCATCGAATGCAGCGGCGAAGATTCCGGCGCGATCGCTCTCCGGGATGCCGTATTTCTCCTTGAAGGATTCCGCCGGCGCACCCCAGATCGTTTCGCCCAGAACACCACCGTCGCCGATGACGACATCATCCTGCGACGGGACCAGGATGAAGCGGTCCTGCGGGATGACGCGGCGGGTGACGCCGAACATGTCCTCGTACTGCTTGTCGTACCGAGTGATCTCGCGCACGTTGTAGTCCGAGAGAACCGACAGGACGTCTGCCTGACCGATGCGGGTCAGTCCCGAGCTCGATGTGCCGCGGAACGCGGTGATGAAGCTCGTGTTCGTCGACAGCGCCTGCAGCACCGCGGTGGAGAGGATGACTCCTCCCGCCTGGCCACCATTGACTCCGTCGAAGTACGCCTGCAGCGCGATGATGTCCGCGATGGCATCAGCCGCGGGGTTGGTCCACGGCGTCTGCGCGACGATCGAGTTCCCGGTGGGGCGGCCGAAGTCGATCGACACGGACAGGCCGTTCTCGGCCTGCAGGTCGACCTTGCCGTCGGCGATCGCGGCACCTCGAGCGAAGATCGCACGAATGGCAACCGACTGGCCGTTCTGGCGGGCCTTTCGCTCGTACGCATCGCCGAGCGCTTCGTCACTGGCACCGCGGAACAGAAGCTGGTCCAGCTCACCGATCCGCAGCTTGATGCTCGACGCCGGCAGGGAGCCCTTTCGGCTACCGACCGACTTCTCCTTGCCGTACGGCGCAGTGGCGTCGTACGCACGGAACGAGGCCGCGCGGGGCAAGCCCAGCGTGTCCGCATCGAGGTCGTAGTCGAGGGTCACGTCCTCCCGGCTGGGCAGGAAAGGGGTGAGCGCGTCCGCGAGCTCGACGGCGTCGGCCGCTCCGCGTGCAACGGCGGAAAGGTCCTCCGCGTTGCGGATCTTGTCTTCGTAATTTCCCATAGTGATCTAGTTCCTTTACGCGACGATGAAGGCGAATTTGCCGTTGGACGGGGTGAAGCGGTTGATGGACCGCTGTGCCGGAACCGGGAGGTTCGCGGGGATGACGACGGCGTCGACGATGCCGGCGAAGATGACTACCGGTGCGAGGGATCCCGATGCCTGCAGAAGCGGGATCGGGTAGGCGACGATGCGCTCGATGACGTCAGCACCGGAGGCGGATCCGCCGGCCGTGGTCGTCGCGTGAGCGATCGCCGGAGTGGTGCCGCCTGTGAGCGCCGGCGTCGACGTCAGCTGCGGGACGTTGCGTCCCGTGAAGGCGCCGCCGAAGGCGATCGTGTACACGGTGCCGGCGGTGCCGGTGACGATGATGTCGCCGGGGTTGATGTTGCTCAGCGCTTCGAGCGACGCCTGCACCGCGGCGGGGGTCGCGTTGTACGCGATCGCCGCTGTGGTCTGGCCGTCGTACGTCAGCTGGAAGGTGCCACCGGTGGGTGCGCCGGTAATTGTCACCGACTGCACCTCGCTGATGCCGGAGAAGGGAACGAAGTAGTTCCCCACCTTCGACACGACGAGGCCGGCGGGGATGACCTTGGTCACCGCGTCGTAGTGCACTCCGCTTGTCAGCGAAGCCGTCTGGATCGTGCCCGACTGCGCGGTGTCGAACGCGGAACTGTCACCGGCAAGCCAGGTGTGATCCGCGGTCGCGCGCGCAGGGATGGACTGGATCGAAAGATCAGTCATTGCGTTGCCCTTCTAGGCGTTGTTACTTCTTGGTTTTGGACATGGACTTACGGGTTTCTTCGCGCCTCTCGGCCATGGAGCTGCCTGTTCCGCCGTGAGCCTGGCGCCCACGAGCGAGAGCAGCTGCGACCGGGTCCGGGTTGGCACCCTTCGCGTCCTTCGTGCCGAAGGTCGCCGCGAACTTGGTGAGCTTGTCGGTGTCGATGACACCTTCTGCGTCGGTGAACGACTTGGCGTCGACGTGCGCGAACGCTGTCGCGACGTCGTCATCGCTCTTGCCGGTGAGGAACTGGAATTTCGCCGTGACGGCGTCGATCAAGTACTTGTCTCCGACCGAACTTTTTCCCTCGAGGACGCCCGCAGCGCGTGCGTCGTTGAGGTCTTTTTCCTGCTGGGTCAGCTGGTCCTTCTTCAACTGCGTGAGCTCGTCGGCCTGGGCCTTGAGCTCGTCGTAGTTGTCACGGGATTTGCTGACTTTCTCGTGCTTGTGTGCCTTGTGGCGCCAGTACTCCGAACGCTGCTCGGGCGTCATTTCCGCCGTTGCCGTGTTCGCGGGAAAGTCGAAACCTTCCTCCTGTGGGGTCTTCGGCGTGGCGCCGTCGCCCCCGGGGTTTTCGTCGCCTTCGAGGAATCGAAAGCTGGGCAGGCAGCGAAGACGCTGCCCAAATGCGTTGAAGTGGTTCATGGTGATTTCCTCCGTGTCGGTGGGATGCGTCCCGTGGCGGGACTAAACCGGTGTGGGAACCGGTGATCTATGACGCGGGCGACGCCGCGAGCTTCTTGTCGAGCACCGCGAGGTACTCGCGCATGTACTTCGCCGAACGGAAAAGAGCGATCGCCGCCGAGGTGGTCGACCCGTCTGCGCCGAATTTGACCGAGTCGGTCATCGCCGCGTAGCGGTCGTCGGCATCGGTGAGAGAAGCGGCGACCTTGGCGCGTTCGCGTTCGTAGCCGGCGCGGATAGTTGCTGGCGTGGGTGCGACATATTCCGGCCGGCCGGCCTCTTTAGCCGTCTTGAAATGGTTGCCCTGCTTGATGAGCACCGGGCCTAGTTCGCCGTGTTCCTCGATCGAGATACGGACGTTCTGAAGGTCGGCGGCCGCGGTGGAGCCGGCGGTCGCGTAGATCTTCTTGAGGTCCGCATCGTTGAGTCGATAGCCCGGGTCATCGCCGGCGACGATGCCCATCGTCGTGCAGTTGCAGGATGGCCCGTGCATCTGCATCAGGTCGTCGGTCGTGTACACCCGCTGTGCCGCGACGACGCACAGGCCACAGGTGCCGCTCTTGGACAGCTCGGGGTGGATGACGCGTCGCCAACGGTTGACTAGCGGATCCGCCTGGAAGATGCGGAGTGATTCCTCGCGGTCGGCGAGCTTCACGTCCTGAGTAGCGACCTCGGTCATTCGCTTCGTGAACGCGTCCATGGACTCGTCGAAAGTGAGGCCGCTGCGGCGAGCAAATACGAACTGCGTTGCTGGCCGCGAGTACACCTCCGTGGCTGTCACGTTCGCCCGCGGGTAAGAATTCAGAACTGCTGGCAATGCCTGCTTTGCCGCGCCGAGCTCACGGAGAACGGCGGTTTGGAATGACCTGGTGAGCAGCCGAGAGCTCATCGTGGACGAGTCGACCAGAGTGGCCGATCGCGCGGCCATTCCAAGAATGGTTTCGGGATCGTCCCAGCGGTCGAATCCGTCCCAGAGGCCCAGCAACAGCTTGAGCAGTTTGACGATAATGGCGTCTCGCTGCTGAGCCTGTCGTTCTGTCATACCTTGGATGCGGTCCAAGCTGGCCATGAGCGCCCCTAACTGAGAGCTGTTTCGAATGCCTCATCGGAGCGGGCTTGACGGGCTTGCGCGATCTCTGCCGGGGTGAGGCCCCAGATCTTTTCGTCAATGAGCAGCTGCGGCAGACCACCGGCTTTGGCTTGCGATGCGGAGCTGGACTTCTCTTGCGTGGAGGTACGGGCGACGGGGGCCCAGATCACTTCGATTTCTCCGACTGCTGACCGGACTGTGTCCCCCATTGCGGCGAATCCCGTGCTCAGTGACTGGACAATCGGGATCTCGCCGCGTTCCATCCACTCTTCGACCGAGTCCATGAACGCTTCGCCTCCGGCCTTGGCCCCTTCGGCCGATGCGTTGGCAGCGTCGGGCGAGAGGATGTAGATCGGTGTCGAGGTGACAGCGGCGACGTGCTTCGCGTCATCCTTCGTGGCGGTCAGGATCGGCGTGATGTCTGTGACGGCTGATTCCCACACCTTGGCGCCGAGCGGCAACATCCAAAGTGCGGCCGGGCCAGCCTTGTACATCTCGTTGTAGTCGATCTTCTGCCCGGCTTTTGCATGTCCCTCCGGGTAGAACTGTGGCAAGCTCCCCTCGATGCCACGCTGGCGGAACGCCTGCATCGCGCTGATTGTCAGACCGTCGCGGATCCTGTTGGTGAGCCGGTCGAGGCTGTCCGTGTGCTTCTCGAACATCCCCATACCGCCGGGGCCCGACAGTTTGAAGATCGGGTTGGTGTCGGTGTATCCCAGCTGCAGTGGATCCGACACCCACTGCCATCCGCGACCAGGCTGCCAGCGGCTACCGTTGGAGGGGATGCTGGAGCGCTTTTCTGCCTGGCGCATCGCTTGGCGCATCGTGCCATCGCGGAACAGTGTGAGAATGTCGACGCCGTTTACCGGATCGTGCCCGACCTGCATCGACGCTTCCGCCAACCAGGGGCGCAGGGCGTACTGACGGGTGACAGTCGTGAAGCCGTTGGACGGCAGGATGAGTGGCTCAGCCTGCGGAGACGGATTCTGCGGCCCGGTGGTCGTGAGGTATGCCGCACCGAGCACGCCGGCGTCAGTGAGGAAGTCACGGACGCCGACTTTCATGCTTGAGCGTTTCCACATTGCGTAGGCGGCTGCGTCACCGTCGGTGTCGCCGGGCGCCGCGGTGCGGAAGCCCTGCGGCTTCATCCTGGCCACCTTGGTGGAGACGATGAGGTCGGCCATGTTGAGCCGGGACATGTGAATGAAGCGGCGGTAGGCCTCCTTCATCCCGGCGTCGCCCTCGTCGGGAAGGGCGTTGGTCCCATCGGCGTATGACTGCAGCTTGTGGAGGCGAGGCAGGTCGTTACCGAAGTCGGTAGCGAGCTGCATCACCCACCAGTCGTCGGTGCCGGGGGTACTCGTTTGCGTGAGCATCATGACGGACACCACCTTCTTTATCGCGCGCGGAATGGGACGTACTCAGATGAGATGTCCCGCTCGGCAGGTTTGCTGCCGCGGTAGTCCGCTGCAGCTTCGAATGCGAGAGTTGCCGCCATCGCGGCGTCAATCTTTCGGACTGAGTTCTTGGCTTCTTTTTCAATGACGGTGCCGCCACGCCGGTTCTTGTTGCGAGCGTTCTGGAAGTGCCGCGTCATCTTCTTGCCAAGCAGGGTGTCGTCGTCGTGCGCTGCGTCGCCGTTGAGAATCGCGGTGTGCAGGCGCTCGAGCGCGGCGTCCATCATGATCGTGTTCTTCGTGTACCAAGCGATCGAGTGCTTCTTGCTCGAGTGCACTTTCAGCTGATCGCCGAAGTCGCGCGACCACTTGTCGAGGTACGTGCGCCAGTACGGCGGGTCGGCATAGAACCCGACCACTTTGTATTTCTCGAACGTGGCCGCCACGGCCGCGTCGAACTTCTCGAAGTCGACGATGTAACCATCTGCCTCCGGACCATCCGGAGTTTCTTCGATGAGGATCGGGAAGATGAAGTTGTCCCGGACCCGGCAGGCGACCAGGGCTGTGGCGTCGTTCGTTTCCGCGCCGTCGAAGCCGAGCGTGATCTCGTCGCCTCGCCATGGTTTGACGAAGCCGGAGTCGATGCCGGTTTCGCGTTCGACCGTTCGCAGGTAGCGGCGGCCGCGCGTGGTCCATTCCTCGACTTGGAACCACGCGTTTGCGGATGACACAAGTGCGTTGAAGAAGTACCGGCGGGTCTCGGCCTCGGATTGTCGAGTATCGAAAACACCGTCGATGAGGCCCTCGATCGAGTTCCACTCGATCGCGTCTCCGTAGGCTTCGCGGAACGCTTCCGCCAGCGCGAGCTCGTGGATGCGTTGCGACTCTTCCGTCGACGGGTTTGCCGGGTCGCGTAGTGACGGGATCTCGCCCCATCGGTGGTTGAACAGCATGCGCGGTCGGCGCACGAGCCCTTCCTCAACAGCGTCCGCGAGGCCGTAGGTTTCTTCTGCGATTGACGCCTCGCCTGGTGCGTACATCGTGGTTGTTTCGAGGTACCAGGTCTCCGCGATTTTCTTTCGCTTGCGGAGGTTCTTGGAGACGGTGCGGAACATCGCCTTCAGCTGAGGGGTGATGTACAGATGCGACTCGTCGAAGACGACGAACGTCTCGATACCGCCGTCCTTCGACGCGGATCCGGCTGTCGACGGTTGGATAACGCCACCGCCCGGGAGGGCGATCTTGCTGACGCCAGGATTCATCCCGTACGCCTGCAGGGCGAACAGCGGTGCGCTCGGAGACGTCAGGTTTAGGAAGATCGTGTCGAAGACGTTTCCGGTCTGGGTCTCTTCCGTCGCCATGATGCGGATGAAGGGCGACTTGACGCGGCGCCCCATCGGCTCGCCGGCCTTGTAGGTGTAGATCCGGCCGAGGAACTCGTAGGTTTCCCCACCCTTGGCGAAGCCAAGGAAGCGTGCGGGGCCGAGCGCCTCGAATAGTGCCAGCGCTGCAGCAACACCCGACTTGTCGCAACCCTTCGGTCGCGAGAAGAACGCTGAGTCGTACAGCCTGCGCCCGTTGCCGTCGAGCGCGTAGCTATCGACGATGAAGCCGGTGTACTCGTCGCCGTAGCGGACGGGTGTGCCGGCGACGTCACCCGGACCGTGGACGGTGAATGTTTCGATCCACCAGACCGCGAGCCACCCCAGTGACTGGATTCGGGAATGTCCGGGTGCGGTGATCACCCGGACGGGCATCAGCCCTCCAGGGCGAGCCGGGTGCGGCGATCGTCGATCGACGTGACGTTGCCAACCGTCGGAGCCTCTTCGCTTTCGCCAACTCGATCCGGCATCGTGGCCGCGACCTCGACGCCAAGGCTGGTGCGATCGGCCGGGGTGGCGCCGAACTTCTGGAGTCGCAACCGGAGTCCGGCCTCCAACCCCATATTTCCGGTGCTCCAGAATTCATGGTGAAGCCGCGCAGTGTCGAGCAGGTAGTCCCAATCGGGGCCCGTAATCATGCGAACGGCCTGCGGAGACTTACGCCAGTTGTTCCACCATTTCACGGTCATCGCGTGCCACTTCTGGGAGTTGCCCTCAGCGTCAAAGAGCACATTTGACGGCAATGGCTTTCCGCGCGTTTTTCCATCGGAAACGAGCTGGATCAGCTTTGTGTCGTTCCGCTTTCGCGTGTGCGTTACCGCCTTCGCTGGACCTCGCCCAGCCATCAGGAAATTCGCGCAAACACTGGGAACGACTGGGAAAACATGGCAACCTCCGTGACGGATGCGCTGGGCCGTGGCGGCCTCAGAGCGTGGTGTGAAAAAAGCCCCCAGACTCCTGCGCACCGCGAGCAGCAGAACGCGAAGCGGTCTGGAAAGGGGGGTGGGGGGAGGGTGGACCCCCCGTGTGCGGGTCAGACGGTGTCGGCCTCGGGCGCACTGTATTCGCCCTCGATGAGGCCGGAATGGAAGATCACGTCATCGAAGATGACGACGTCGGCCTGCAGCGTGAAGGTGACGAACGAGGGCGTCGACGGGTTCACGCTGATTTCGACCGGCCGGTGGTAGGCCAGGCGCAGCTCGGTACCGTCGACGGTGACTGTTCCGTTCTCCCTGTCGACGATGATGATGGATCTCTTGCGAGCCATGTGGACTCCTCAGAACGGGAACGGCCCTTCGCTGTCCCGCGAGGCAGGCAGAGGCGGGCGGCTCGGTGTGGATGGTGATGGTGCAGGTCGGGCCATCAGCCCGGGGTGGAGCGGCTTGGCTGCTGCAGCCTTGGCCGCACGCACACGGCCCGATGCGCGGCCGCCTTCGCCGCCGCTCTTCTTGTTGTGGTGGTAGTCACACAACGACTGGAGGTTCGCGTCCTCATCGCCTCCACCTTCGCCATGGCTGACGATGTGGTCGACTGCCCGTGCCGGCGCCAGGCACCGCTTGTCCGTGTCGTACCGGATCCACTGGCACCGGTGGAAGTCACGGTTGAGGATCCTCAGCTGTGTGGCTGGCCAGTTGGGCGGCAGCGTGTCTCGGCGATCGGAGCCGATCCAACCGCTGGGCACTAATCGTCCGGGTCGTCTGCACCGGCGATGGTGTCGCCGATGCGCGATGAGACCCATGCAGAGACCGAGCTGAGTGTGTTGGGGCTTGAGTCGGACGCGATGTAGTCGTTGGCATAACCGATGACCGCATCACCATCGACCTGCACGATGTTGGAGATCTCGTACCCGACCACCCATGCACTGATGACAGCCCTGAACCTCTCAGGCTTTTGGTCAGCGTCCGTCGTGTCGCGATGGTGAGCAGCGATCGCATCTTCGATCGCCTGCAGCGTGGCGGCGCTCACGAGGTTGCCTTGCAGTGGCTCGATGCCAGCGAGGGCACCACGCATGCTTGACCGCAGGACGGGCAGTGGTAGGCGTCAGCGGTCATCGAAGCCTCAGCCTCTCGACGAAGTTCCACCAACGTGGGACCACTGCGCAGGGACCAGCGTGCCGGAGCGGCCTGATGCAGCGCCATCCAAGCGGCGGGTGTGCATGGGATTTGAGCTTTGTCATCAACAGATCCTTCATTCTCGGGACTCGCGACCGTCCAACGAGTGGTGAACGACAACCCAGCCGTTCGACCCGTCGGGACGCATGCAGGCTTCCGTGGTCGGACCGCAGATGCAGTCGGTTGGTGCGTGAATGACGCGGTCGCGGTTCGGCACCACGTGAACCTCCCCGACCGTGTTGAGGGGTTCCAGCGTCATCCAGTAACGCTTGTGAATGCGGTGCTGCACGAAGAGGTGCAGCCATCGGCGCACTGACGCTCCTGTGCTCAGACGCGGGGTGGCCAAGACCAGTGGCCCGGTTTGGGCTCGACGCTGAAGGGGACGTTCTCGTCGAAGAACATGCCAGTCGGGTTCAGAACGCAGAGCGAAACGTTGACGATGTACTCCGGAACGTCTTCCTTGGTCGTCATCTCGTTGTGGTAGTTCGACCAGTACTCCTCGGCGTACTGGCGTCGATCGAGCCAGTCTTCGTCGTTCGGGGTGGTCGAGAGGTGGACCTCGGTGATGATCGCGGCGCGTGCCTGCGAGAGGTACTCGTGGCCGGGTGTGCCGTAGGACTGGTAGTGCACGGTGCGGCCGACGCTGGGCGCGGGGATGAGGCTCAGCGGATCGATGGGGCTGGTGTCGACTGACATGGGATCTCCTCCGGAAGCTTGGGGCGGGCGACGTGGGACCTTCGAGTACCGTCGTCGCCCGCCTGGTCGGCAGCCGTATTGGCTCAACCGAGTACCGAGCGGCGCGCAACATGTCGCTCGGTGGGATGCACTGCGATTCGCGGAGACCAGGCCGCGGGCCGTGTGCCGGCCCTATCCGACGCGCACCACCAGGGGCGTCGGAAGCGTGTTGTCGTGAGATGACAAAGGCCCCGACTGAGCGGGGCCTGCGTTCGGGTGAGCAGCACCAAGAACTTAGTGACAAAGAATCCACGCATTTGTCAAGGATGTTGGGAGGCGCGTTATCGGCGTGTCGGATTCAGTGCCCCTTGGGACGCGCTTAAGGCATGCACAGAGGGCCGAACGGTGCCTAGAGCGGGTCCGCACGTGCGGGTGCTGGTTTCCGCCTGTCTACTGGCAAGCAGGGGCATCCGCGGAATGGTGAAGTGAGGTTGCTCCACCGGCGGGTAAGCAGCCGGGGGAGCGCTCAGAACTAGGCCAAAAGTTTTTCTTTTTCTTCGGCGCGGCGGCGTGTTTCATCCGCGATTCGCTTAGCCACGAACGACTTCGAGCGACCGACGAGGCTCGCGACGGCCTGATACGAGTGGTGCTCGGCGTAGAGATCCATCAACTCGTCGTCCGTCGGGGCGGGGATGCCGGCGACGAGGCTGGCTGGACGCTCGACGGGGGCGATTTGCTGCGGCGAGCGCGGTATCTCTTGCGTCTGGGTGGTGTTTGCGGGTGTCGGTCGTGTGTGGGTGATGGCGAGGTGCGCGGCGATGAGGAGCGCTATGGGGGCGACGGTGTTGATGGCTAAGGCGAGCGCGGGTGCTGCTGTGTCGCCTGGGGCGGCTGCGGGGATTACGGGGTTGTGGAGTGCGTTCCCGGCGATGCTGATCGCTGAGAAGAGGGTGAAGGCTACCCATGGGTAGGTCTTCTGCCATCTGGAAGTTTGGGTGATGGTGAAGTCGTGGGTGTCACGGCGGGCTGGTCAGCTGACGAGCAAGGTGCTCTCCGCTGCGCTGATGCTGCGGAGCTCTGGCAGTCCTTCGACCGACATCCCCGGGCTGGTAATGAGGAGTTCGGTTCCGACTCGTTTGATGGATGCGCTGTAGTTCAGGTTGAAAGCGTATTGCGCGAAGTCCGGATATAGCTCCTGGATTTCGGGCGTGAAGTCGTAGGTAAGGACCCAGGGCTGCTCGAGGCCGGAAATGGTTCTCGCGAGAGCGGAGTGGTCTTCCGGAGTGTAGAAGTTTGTGTAAAGGCCTGATCCCTTTCGGAAATACGGTGGATCGATGAAGTACACGACCCGGTCATTCCGAGTGGACATGCCGGTGAGGAAATCGAGGCCATCTTCTTGGTGTATCGAAATCGAGTTCCGGTATCGAGCTATTCGCCGGATCTTCTCGACCAGGGAATCGGTGGGGTATCGACAGTCGAGAAGGTAGTCGCCGGACTGTTCGAGACCTCCGATAACGCCACCCTTGATGACACCAGAGCGGTTAGTGCGGTTCAGGAAGAAGGTGGCGAACCCGAGCTCAAGCGAGGGATCCTGCCCTGCAGTGCGGTAGACCTCGCGCTGTCGGTGCCACTCTGCCATCGTCACGGGCGTGTGCTCGATCATGTCCACGAACTGCTCGTTGTGATTCAGGACAGCGTCCCAGAACGAGTAAATACCGGCATCGATGTCATTGAGTACGATGCGCCGGACTGCGCCCTCGAACAGGAGCGAGAGCGCAAGCCCGCCGCCACCTGCGAAAGGTTCGGCATAGGTGGATTTACCGAGACCGTTCTTCTTCAGCAGCGAATCCGCGAGCTTGAACAGCGCAGTCTTTCCGCCCGGATATCGCAGCGGAGATGGTGTAACTGGCATAGGCGTCGACTAACTCCGATTCGGGTTCTCTTGGACTTTACCGGTGTCGATGCGTTTTGGCCAGCATGGCTATGAAGGCTCGATTGGGGGTTCCGAGTTGATCGCGACATAGCGGAGGATCGGCTCAATCTCGTCCCATTTTGAAGTGAGCGTTGACCATTCCGGGAACGCCGATCCGTGAGCCACCAGCCCGAGATAAGCCGCGCTGTAGACATACTCTTGTTGCGCAACCTGATTCTTCAATTGCGCCAATGCACCATTCTCCGCCTTGGTCAACACGACAAGGGATGCGGTGCGATCTATCTCTATTCTGGTGAGGACGCCATGGACCGTCATGTGGAGCTTGTCGTTGATCTTAACTACGACGCCGCGTGTCTCGAGATACGTGACACATACCGATTCGATGAAAACCCGGACGAGCAGGGCCGCCGCGATGGGAGTCACTTTCTGAACCGCTCTCAGCTCAGCCAGCACGCGCTTCAATCGCTCGGACCGGACGCTCGGCGTAAACGTTGACGGTACAAGGAATTTGCGGTCGTTTGGATGAACGGGTTTGCCACCCGTGCCGGCGCCGCCCCCACCTGGCGCAGCGCCTTGACCGCCACCGGTGCCCGTCCCTCCGCCGCTTCCACCGCCACCGGCCCCGGTCTCTCCGCCGCCGCTGGTCGGGGTACCAGTAGCACTCGTTTCCGGATTTTCAGTATCGGTTTCAGCTGACTCACTAATGGGCACGAGGAAGTCCTGCGCATACTTCGCCCGTTCCGCACTGTTGGTTCTCGATGTGGCCCCGTTCGTTCGGCCGACTATGTCCCCCATTAGCTGCCCAAGCCTCAGGTCGAACAGGGACTGCGTGCCGAGGAAAGCGAATTCGGGATCGGCGGCGCCAGTAGTAATCCCAAGCCCATATTGCCGAACGAACGGGTTCGAGATGAAACGAGTCACTGTGGTGATGACGCCTGAGACATCCTTTTTTCCAACCAGCTTGTTATCGACGGCGTATTCGATCAGCCTCAGCGCGAGAGCGTTCCCGGTCTTTTCGCGATAGTGACGCGCCTGCTGAGTTGCCGTCCAGGAGCGCGGGCCGATGCCTCCCCCCTGTCCGGAATGCTTTCTTTCAATCCACAAGTTCGCCTCGGTCGCGTCTTCGAAGACGGCAAGCTGAATATCGAGCACATCGGGATCAAAGGAGCTGGCGATCCGAGAAAAAGATTTCCGCTCCTTCGCAGGCGCCAGAGAGGGGTCATGAAGGAGGATGAGCGCGCAAAGACGGCGGTTGCCTTCCATGATCGTGTAGCCACCCTCTGGCGTGCGGATAGCACCAAACGCATCCAAAGGACTAAGCCCGACGTCGGCAATGTCCCGTGCCAGCCCGAGGACGCTTTCGTTGCCGACCAAGTAGTTGATGATGTCTCGTCGCAGCATCCCTGGCTCGTGACGCGGGTTGTCGGTATCGAAATCCAGATCCGCGAGGTCATCCCACCTGATTGGTACGCGCTCTGGCATGTTTCTCCCTTGAATGAAGTGATTCTGACTCACCATATCCGTTTGGAACTACCGCGCGCTATGACCTATCCGGGGCACGTCGTGCCGAATGAGCGACAGTGGCCTGCATAATGAACCTCCGGTCGATAGAGTCAGCGCCATGATCTCAGTTGAGGGCGCCTCACTCATCGCCCAAGTGTTCCCCGTCGGATTCATCGTGCTCGCGCTCGAGGCGAGGATCCTGCGTGTCGATCCGAGCGACATCCTCGGGTTGCGGATATCCAAGATCGTCACCGCGGCACTCGGATACGTGGGCTTAATCGGTGGTATCACCGTGGTGGGCTTTTGCGTGTACGCGGTAAGCGAGAGTCGGCCACTCAGCGAAGGTGAGTCCTGGGGGGCATGGATATTCGGTACTGCGCTGTCAATCGCAGTCTCGTCGCAGCTGGGGCTCATGTACTTGGACAAGGTCATTCCCCCTCGCCGCACGAAAGCAACCGATTCACAGAACTCCGCGAGCTGAAGTACTCGGCGAGCGCGTTGACTCGGGCTGCGGCGTGGATGGCGCGGAGTCCGTTGGTGTCGACCTGGTAGAGGGCGCTGGTCGACGCGGCGCCTTGGGCGTATTGGCGGTGGAGGCTTGCGTCGCTGGCGGTGACGACGGATGGTTCTGCGTGTCCGCTGATGACGCCGTCGGATTCGCCGGCGTCGGCTGCTGCGCGTTGGCGGATGGCTTCTTCGAAACCTTCGTTGAATGCGGCGAGAAGGTCTTCTGGGTCGCCGGTGTGGATGGTGATGGTGTGGCGCGGGTACCTAGGCTCCCTGCTTGGGGGTCCTTCGAGGAAGGCGCGGTGGGCGGGGTTGAGTTCGGTCATGATCGGCAGACCTCCCAGACGCCGCGGTCGAATTTCTCTTCGATGCCGGCGACGAGGACGGTGATGGTCTGGGCGTCTCGCGCCTGGTAGGTGCCGTCGATGATTTCGAAGGTCCACCCGTCGTTGGCGGGCAGCCAGCGAACCAGCTGAAGGTCTTCACCGACCCGCAGGGTGAGCGGTGTCGGTCTGGTGGTGGCGGTCTGGTCACTTGGTGTTGCGCTCACTGGTCGATCCCCCCAGCCGGCTCGTGTTCCCATTCGGACTGCCCCTCGCGTCGACGCACGATGATGGGATGCCCTGTGGTGCTCTTAAGGCCGGACTGTTCGGCGCTTTCAGCAGTGTCGTAGGTGAGGAAGCCGAAGACGTACCAAACGATGGCGGGGCTGATAGCGCGATCGGCGCTGTCGTACCACCCGTACTTCCACGTCGGCTCGGCAATAGCAACTTCGGCGAGCGCGGTGGGTGGTGTGGTCCAGGCGGCGCCGAGAGCTTGGTTCATGTGGGTGGTGTGGGGTCCTGTTTGGTCGCATGCCATGCGTCCGGGTGGGACGCCGGGGCCGAAGTAGAGCACCTGGTCGAAGGTCTCGGTGCAGGGGGTTTCGTCGACGGGTGGGTCGATTAGCGCGTCGTATGGGGCGGTGACTTCCTCGAGGACGCGGATGATGATTCCGTTGATGCTGGTGCGCTGGTCGAAGGCTTCCTGGCGGAGGCGTTCGTGTAGTTCGTCGGGGAGGCGGAGGCTCATGGTCTTGGTCATCGGGTGGCTCCGTTGAGGGTGAGGGAGTCGGCCGCCGCGGCGAGCAGGGCGGCCGCTTTGACGATGTTGACCTGCGGATACGGTGACGGCTTCCAGTAGCGGGCCGCCCATGGCCACATGGAGGGCACGTTGTTTTCATCGACGTCGAGCGGCCACCGGTTGGCGGGGTCGATCAGGCGGGCGGCGAGGTCGGTGTAGCACTTCGCGGCCCAGAGCAGTTCGGCCTCTTCGCCGGCGTCGTTCTCGGGGGTGTAGCCCTCTTCGGTGATCTGGCGGGTGCGTTCGGTGGCGAAGCGCTCGATCGCGGACGGGACACCCCCGGTGGCTGCCGGCAGGGTGTTGACCAGGTGGGCGGGGCACACCGGTGTCCACTCGCCTGCAGGTGGGAATTGGCGGTAGGCGATCGCGTCTTCGGCGCAGTCTTCGAAGTGGCAGACGTCGCCCGGCTCCAGATGAGGCTTCTCTGCGATCGTCGGGGTGTACAGGGCGATCCTGTCTACGCCGGAGCGGAGGGTGACTCGGCGGGTCTTGAGAGTGTCGTTGATGGTCCTGCCGGCATCGGCGGCGAGGGTCATCACGTAGGCGGTGCCATCCGAGTTGCTTGCAACCAGGTGCAGGGCGCTCGTGATCTCGCGCTCCTCGTCGACGGGCGGGGTCGTGGTCTGTTCGTTCATCAGGTTCTCCTGGTCTGTGCGTGGGTGAAGCGGGGTGGAGGGCGGCACGCGATCGCGCGCCACCCGGTGGAGCTACTCGGCCGGTTCGGTGACGACAGCGGTCTTCGTGAGCCAGGTGTAGAACTTGTCCGCGCTGGCCACGATGGTCTCGGGCATCGAGTTCGGCGATGAGAGTGAGAGAGCGGTATCTAGCGCGGTCTGACGCGCGGCGTAGTCGTGGGCAGCGATCGAATTGCGGTCCCACTCCTCGACGTCGGGCGCAGCGGCACCTTTCTGGATCGCCCGTATCAGTTCACGATCGAGCTGCCGGCCGATGACGAGCTCCGCGAGACCCTCGTCGAAATGGGCCGGCGCTGGGAGTTGGTGCTTCAGATCAACGATCAGCTCGTCTCCCCGGGCAATGCGCTTCTCCAGATAGGCGATGGCGATCGCGTCGTCGGGTGACATCGGGCGAGGGTTGGTGATGTTCGACAGTCGCTCTTGAAGATCGACAGGGAGCTGCGGCCGGTCAACCGGTCGGCGATTTGCTGTGCGCGACGTTCGCGCCCGCGAAGTGCTGCAGCGGCGATCGGCTTGATGATGAAGGCGTAGATGACGCCGTACGCGAGGAGGAGGGCGAGGAGCACGAGGATGCCGAAGCCGATCCAGCCGAGCGCGTTTCCGATGAGGATCCAGGGGTTCATTTCGGTGAGGCCTTTCGTTTGAGGTAGGTGGTGTGGACGTCGGTGAATGAGTACTGCTTGGGGTGGGTACCAGGGGCGGTGCGCCATTGCTCCGACTTGGCCAGGGCGAAGGCTTTGGATCGCTTCACGTCGAGGGCGGTCATCACGACGTCGATGGCGACCCACACGCCGTGGTGTGGTCCGTCGTTGAGTTCGTCAACGGGGTTTTGCATGCGTGCGCAGCTCCATCCACTGGTCGCGGGTGAAGATGCCGTGCGTCTTCGGATGTGCGCTGCAGACGACGACGGAGGGGCGGATGCTGTCCGCCTCGTTGAGGATCCCGACCATCGGTGCCATGCAGATCAGGGCACCGAAGACGGTGTCGTCCACCTCGTGCGCGCACACGCTATTGCTGATCCCGACACGGCGGACGGGGTCCGTGTCGAGTGCGCGGATGATGTTGCGGCGGTGTTCCAACGCGTCGTCCAGGAGGGACGCGCCCAGTGTCGGGTGGTGGGAAAGCCAGTTGGCCTCGTGCACGGCGAGGCTGGCGAAGATCATTCGCGGGTTCTCGGTGAACTTCGTCCGCCGCGTGTACGTCGTGGTCGATCGGCCGATTTCGTCCACGTGCACGAACGTGGACGGCAGCTCGTGTTCGGTCTTCACCGTGCGCACGATGAACGCCAGCCACTCCTCCACCTCGTGCATAACCTCGCTGATATGGGGGTTCCACATCTGCGCGATGTCCGACACCCCGGACGTCTGGACGGCCGTGTTTGCCTGCCCGGTTCCCTTCCGGTAGAGCCCCGTCTCCAGGTTCGGCCACAGGCTCGACAGATCCTTCAACACCTTCGGGAACTGCTTGTGATGCCACGTGCACAGATCCGAACCGGGCACCGCTGTCCGCGCCAGGAACGCCTCGCCTTCCTTGCGGAAGATCGCCGCCAACAACCGCTCCTCGTCCGAGAGGTTCGGATTCTTGCAGCCCGGGGCCTGGCAATATTGCTCGGTGCTCGGCTGGGCGTACGCGGGGTAATTCACTACTGGTTGCTCCTTCGGCGAGCGCGGGGGTTGTTCTGGTGTGGCGGGTGGGCGGCGCATGGTGGGTGCGCCGCCCGGGTGGGGCTAGTTGGTGGGTTTTGTGAGTCGGAATCCGGTGGGGAGGTGGGCGTCTCGGTCGGGCCAGATGGCGTCGAGGATCGCGATGCGGTCTTTGTAGTACCGGTAGAGGGTTCCGATGGAGCAGCCGGCGATCGCGGCGACGTCGGCGGTGGTGAAGCGGTCGCGGCCGGCGAGGTTGATTGCGGTGACGGCCGGCGAGGTTGATTGCGGTGACGGCGGCTTCGTTGATCTCTTTGAGGGTGTGGACGGCACGCTTCTGGATGGGAGCGTGGCGGGTGATGGTGGCGGTGGACATGGTGGTCACTCCTTGGTGGTGTTGGTGGTTGGTTCGGTGGGGTTGGTGGGTGAGAGGCCGAGTACTTTCTCGGCGAGGCGGCGCGCACGGTTGGGGTCGGCGGCTGCGGGGGCGAACATCTTGCCGTCTTTGGAGAGCATGGGTTCGGCTTGCTGGCGCTTGTGCTGGAGGGCTTCGAGGATGATCGGGTCGGATCCCTCGGCGCTGTTGAGGAAGTAAATGACGGCTGGCTCTTCGCCCATGCCGTCGCGGCGAAGTCGGCCGATGGCCTGTTCGTGGACGGTGGGTGACCAGTCGAGTTCTCCGAAGACACCGACCTGGGCGTGCTTCTGGAGTCCGTCAACGCCGGCTCCGGAGCGGAGCGACATGATGAGGATCCGACAGTCCGGGTTGGGGGTGGTGCTGTTGGGGTCGGGATTCAGGGTCGCGGCGGTGAGGGGTTGTGAGAAGCGGTCGATCGCGGCCTGCTTCTGCTTCGGGGATTCGCTGCCGGTGTACATGACGGGGTTGAAGTCAGCTAGGTGCTCCATCCAGATGTCGTAGACGTCGCGGTGCCAGCCCCAGAGGACGATCTTGTCTTCGGACTCGAGCAGCAATCGAACCCATGCGGCGACGGCTGGTGCCTTGTCGACGCCGGTCGCTTTCCGCATGATCATCTCGATGACACCGCCGGAGGTGAACTTCTCCTGATGGGTGGTCGTGTCGTCGAGGATGAGTTTGGCGAGGGCCTTGATGTCCTTCATCGCTTCGCCGAGGGCGATACCTTCGCTGTCGACCAGGCGGGAGATCTTGATCGTGGCGGGGAGCTCGCGGCCGACTTCGGCGCGGGTGCGGCCGAGCATGAGGCCCTGCTCCCGCAGATAGTTGCCGAGCACGGACGGGTCCTTGACGGTCATGCGGCCGTTCGACATCTCGGTGCCGCCCCATTCGCGGGCGAATTCTTCGCGTGTACCGAGGGCACCTGGGGCGACGATGTCGTAGATGTTCCAGATTTCGCCGCCGTAGTTGTGGATCGGGGTGGCGGTCAGGCCCAGGACGTAGGTGGCGTTGTCGCAGACCATCGCCGCGGCGGCGCCCTTGTCGGTCTTCGCTCCGTGGCGCAGCTCCTGCACCTCGTCGAAGATGACCGACTGGATCTGGTTCTGCATCTCCGGGGCCCAGCCGGGCAGCTTCGAGTAGGACACGATCGTGACGTCGGCGAGCATGCCGGCCTTCACCCGCGCGGAGGGCTTGCCTGTCTTCGCGATCTCGAATGACAGCCAGGGGAATGCTTCCTTCATCTCGTCTACCCAGCGCGGCGGCAGGTGGGTGGGCGGGACGATCAGGGCCGGCAGGGCGTCGCTGTGCGTGAGGGCGAGGAGACCGGAGAACGTCTTGCCGAGGCCGACCTCGTCGGTGAGGAGCATGCGGTACTTCGCGCGCAGCAGATCGATGCCGGCCAGCTGGTACTCACGCGCTGGTTTCGTAGGCGTCATGTCGCCGTGGGTGCGCTCGTAGGTGCCGGCTGCGATCGCCCCGATCAGCTCGTCCTGGCGCACGTGTTCGGCGGCGCCCTGCTCGAGCCAGCGGGCTGAGCGGTCATCCTTGGGGAGCAGCGGGAAACGCTCCATGAACCAGGTGATGTCTCGTGCAACCTCGATCGTGTCGGCCATCACCAGAGAGGTGGAACGTGACGGAGCGAGGCGGGCAAAGACGCGCTTCGCACGCGCGCGGACGGCGGGCTCCAGATCAAGAACCCACCACCCTCGCGAGCGAGTCTCTGCCCATTTCGGCGGCCTGTATTCGTAGGTGCCGTAAGTACGATCGTTCACAATCCGCCTTCGAGGAGCGGCACGATGGTCAGCGTTTTGCCGAGGATCTCGTGCGGGAGTTTGGTGTGTACAGCCTTCGTCGTGATCAACACGAGCTCACGGATTTCTGGGCACTTCGCGTACCTGGTCAACTGACGGAGGACGTCGGCGGCAGAACCTTTGATCTTCACTTCGATCCCGAGGTCGAGCGCAGGCAGGCCGTGATCGTCTGCGGTGGAAAGCATCATGTCAATGCGGGAGATGTCATCGGACAGGCGCACCTCGCGAGCGCACGGCACGTTGTGCAAGGCGAGCAGCTCCTCGAGCGCGCCCTGCAGAACGATCTCGTTGGGAACGACCCACGTGCCGATCTGTGCCTGGTCGAGCAGTGTCGCGACGTCGGCGCCTGTCCGGATGATCACTTGGCGATCGCCGCCTTCTTCACGAGTGATTCCTCGAGCTCGGACAGCGAGTAGCCCCACGACGAGAGCTGGCGCAGGTACAGCGGGAACTTCGGATCTACCGTCGCCCAGCCTTTCTTTTCGTCGTTGCCGGCTTCGATGGAGGCCGCGGCGATCGCGAGAAGAACGTGGGGAGCCTGTCCGGGTGAGGTCGTTACGAGGGGGCTGAGCGCGTTGTACGGGTGGGCAGCGGGCTTCACCAGGCCGAGCAGCTCGTGCGCGAGATTTGTGATGCGGTTCCCGTAGTCGTTGGGGAGGGATGAGAACCACAGTGCGGGGATGACGGCGTAGTCGACGGGAAGGGTGCGGCGCTGCAGGAGTGCTTTGATCCAGTCCTGTCGAACCGTCGTGGCCGAGACCCAGAGTTTGGCGTTTACACGGGCGAGTGCGCGGGCGTCCTTCTCGGCCTGGTCTAGCGGTCCTTTCTTGGGCCCGCTGGAGTCCTTGTACACGAACCAGCCGTGCTCGGCCCAATTCGCGACGGCATATCCGATCGAGTACTTCTTAGGTTCGTTGTAGCCCTGGTACTCGACAGCGACGTAGGCGCGGAGAGAGTCGCCCGCTTCGGCCAGCGCCTCCTTCTGGGTGAGGTGGGTCCGGTTGTCGTCTTTGCTGTACAGGCTTTCGACGGTTCGAGTGGTCGGGTCGTCGTAGGAGGGTCGCTCGATGAGTGTGATGCCGGAGGCGGTGATCTCATCTCGAATGGGCTGCTTGGCCTGATCGGCCAGTCGCTCGTCGCGGGCGACCTGGACGGCGTGCGCGAATCCACCAGGGCGGGTGGTGAGTACTTCGGTGAGGTTCTCGATGACGGAGGCGTCGTCTTCGAATTCGGCGAATGCGAGGGCGTCGTCGATGGTCAGCTGCAGGTGGGTGAATTCGTCGAGCGCGGTGGTGGCGGAGGTGGACTTGCCGACCTTGATTGCGTCGTCGACGCGGGCGAGTTTCGTGTTGGTGCGCTTGGCGATCTGTGCTGCGGGCACGCCGAGGAGTGACAGCTGGACGAACACGCCGGCTTCCTCGCTTTGCTTGAGCGGGGCGCGGTGTTCGTTTTCGGTGTACTGGTGGGCGATGCGCTCTGTGGCTTCGGCTACGGCGGCGTCGATGACCAGGGCGGGGATGGTCTTGACCTTGCCCTCGACGGCGGCGAGGGTGCGCCGCTGGCCCATGTAGACCATGTATGCGTTGTTGGTGGGGTGCCAGTAGATGCTGATCGGGGAGAGCACGCCGTACTGCTTGACGTTGGCGAGGAATTCGGGGGTGAGGTTGGCGTCTTCGCGGACGTTGATGTCCACGACGAGCTCGACGGGGTTGATGTGGAGCAGGGTGCCGGGCTGAGCGGGTGTTGCGGTGGTGGTGGTGGTGGTCATGGCTGGTCGGCCTTTCTTGGGTGGGTCAGTTGGTTGGTGGTCGGTAGGTGCGTGAGGCGCGCTGCTGGGTTTTGCGGTCCCGTGCGGAGCGGAGGCGGTTCACGAGCTGGGGATCCAGCTCGAGGGCTTCGGGGGTGTCGATCATGCGGTTGAGCAGCTGCACGTAGCGGACGATGCTGTAGCGGAACGTGACGAACATCGCGGCCCATTTGGTGCCGTTGGTGGTCGGGTACTTGTTCTCGAAGGCGAGGACCGCGGCGATGGTTGGTGTCTCGCCGCTGCTGCGCGACCGGCTCTCGTGAGGCGTAGCCGGGGCGAGGATCCGCTCGAGGCGGCGCTCGTGTTCGGCCTCGTCTTCGTTGTGGCGTCTCACGCGGACACCTGCTCGCGGTGGTGGTCGAAGTTCGCCGGCAGTTTCAGCTCGCGCCGGATCCGGAGTGAGGTCTGCACATCGAAGTGGAGGCGGGCGGCGATAGCGTGGTCGCTCAGCTTCATCGCGTGAAGGCGAGTGACGGCGACTCGGCGTTCCGTGCTTGTGAGGGAGACGTCGATTCCCTTGCAGGCGAGTTCAACAGCAATCTCGTCGATGACTGGGTTGCCGTCCTCGTCGACTTTGACCGGCTTGTCAGCCTTCGCTGGCTTCTCGTCGTTGTCGATGTCATCCCAGGCGATCGCGGGAACGGCGCCGCGGCGTTTTGCCGCCAAGATGGTGCGTGCCGATCCGTGGCGCGCAGCGTCCGTGTGGTGAACGGGTGTTTGATTCCAGAGTTCGTCGTGGAGTGCGACGATTCGGCGCGCCATCTTGGCCGTCACTTTGGTGGCGACGTTCACGCGGGACAGGGCAGATGACCGCATTCCCAGGTGGTCGCACAGCTGTCGTTGTGACCATCCTTTGAGAGCGAGGTCATCAAGTCGGCGACGCGTGCCGAGCGCGGAGATCTGTGTTCCGGGGGCGAGGGCGTCGAGAGTGGGGCGAACCGAGAGGATCGCTTCCGAATTTTGCCGGAGCATCTGTTTCTTGGGCTTGTGGTGGCGCGGTCCGGGAACACCATTGATGTAGTGCGTGTGCCCGACGAGCAGCGTCACGACGATGTGGACGTTGATGCCTGCGTGCTTGGCGATGGTCTCGGGGCCCATGCCGAACGCCTGAAGCATGAGGGCGTGTTGGCGGGCGTCGTCGGCGGGAACATATCCGCTGTCGTAGGTGCCGTAGGCAATCTGGCGGCGGCGCAGCGCTTCGCGTGCTGTTCCAGCCTCGCGGCATGGCGTGCAACCACACCGGTGGGTGTGGTAGCAGAGGGCAGTCGCACCGTGCTCGTGATCGTCGGGGCACACTGCACGGGGACGGGTGGTGGTGTTAGTCATCGCGTGGTCTCCTGGTCGAGTTCGCGTTCGATGGTTTTGTCGAACCAGTGGATGGGGCGCCACACGCCGGCGTCGTGGCCGGCGTTGGTGAGCGCGGCGAGCCAGATGTTCTGCGCCTTGCTGGTCTTGCCCTTCATCGTTTTGAGCTCACGGAAGAGCGAACGACGTCGGGTGGTGTGCACGAGGTGAAGGTCGGGGTAGCCGGCCTGTGAGCGGCGCGAATCGTGCGTGTGGTAGACGAGGAAGCCGCGGCGTTCGGCGGCGGCGATGACCACGTCCTGGAACTGCTTCTCGCTCATCGTCTCTGCCTGCATCGCGTGGTATTCAGCGAGGCTGATGCTCATGGGAAGGCTCATTTGCCGGTCTCGATATCGATGTAGCGGATCAGTTCGCGGATCCGGCCGGTGTGCCCACAGACCAGGCGCACGGGGTTGGTGATCGCTAGGGCTTCGTTGCGGTGGGTGGTGCACACGTAGGGGATCCGGCGGGCTACCTCGGTGCACGGGTGAACGACGAGCCATTGTGCTGGGTTCTGGCATTCGCCGACTTGGGTGTCGGAGGCGGTTGCGTCGGTTCCGTACTCGCAGTTCAGCGGAACGACCCAGTCGAGGTCATGGATGATCTTGTTCCGGAGAGCCATCGATGCCTGGTTATGCACGGCGTCGAGCATTGCGTTGAGGTCGAGAGGTTCTTCGGTGGGCATCAGATCACGTGTCCGATCGGCTTGATGGTGCCGAGCGGGACCATGACTGGCTTGCGGCCCGGCGTTCCGTCGAGCTCGTCCTGCCGGCAGGCGTCGCAGGGTTTCGGGTAGTGCTCGTGGGTGGCGCACATGCTCGCCTCGAGCGGCGTTGCTGCAGCGCGAGCTTGGCGGGTGCGCTTGACGATCGCGACCAGGTGCGCCGGCGTGACGTACTCCGTGCTCGAGCGGCGGTGTTCGGTGAGCGCGGCCGAGAGGTCGGAGTACTCGAAGTCCTGGAGGATCTGGTGCCAGGCGACGATGGCGGGATCGGAGACGATCCGGTTATCGATCGCTGATGCCACGATCAAGAGCTGCGCGGTTTGCATCTCGTTCATCGGATTCTCCGTATCTGGCTTGGAAGTTGGCGTAAGCGATTTCGGCATTGGTGAGATGCCGTTGCGGCGGAGATGGTGGTGTGCCCGGCGCCGGTAGTTCGTCGTTCCACCGCTCACCGTTGAGCCAGGTCGCGGCGTGGGGCGTCTTGTCGAGCGGGCGGTGCTCGACGGTGTCCCAATGGCGGGCGGCGGCGACGGCCGCGGCGACGATGCGAACGTGCAGCTCGGCGGCGGCCGGGGCCGGCAGCTTGGTGAGGATCCGGTCGTAGACCTTGCGGGCGGTGAGGCGTTCGACCTTGCGCGGCCACACCTTCCAGAACTCGTCGAAGAGAGCGTCGACGGAGGCAATCTGAGGTGCTTCCTCATCCTCGATGAGGGTAAGTATTTGTTCTTTTCTTAAAGAGTTCTTAATAGACAGAACATTGGGGATATTCGCCCGGTCCTGTGGTGTGTTTTCGCCCGGTCCATTGGGGATATTCGCCCGGTCGACTGGGTTGGTATCGATCAGTGGTCGGTAGCTCTTGGCACGGTCGAAGTTTCCGCCCAGACGGTGCTCCTCGGTGTCGATGAATTCATTCGTAACCAGGTGCTTGATGGCGTGCTTGACCTGCTCGGCGGAGAGCCCGGTCTCGGTGGCGATGTCCTCGCGGGTTGCTGGCCACCACACGTTGCCCTGTGCGTCGACGTGGGTGAGCGCGTTGGTGGTAGAGCAGCGGAACTGGATGCGCGTCCAGACGAGGGCGTTATTCGCCCCTCCGAGGGTCTTGACGAGGGCCGCTCTGACCATGATGAAGTCAGAAGCGGTTACCTCGTGCTGTGGTACGCCTGTCACTTGCCGTAAACCTTTCGTAGTGCGAATCGCATAGCGTCGTTCCACTTTGCGAAGTAGATGTTTTTCTGTCGGAGGCGGAGGTCGGCCATCACGTGGTCTTCGACCGGGGTGGCGAACCATGCCATCGGGTTGTGGCCCGGTTCCTTGGCGACCCTCCAGCGGTCCTCACGGGTCGCGTCACGCTTCGGCTGGTACTGCCGGGCGTAGGCGCGCGGTGGGGTGCTCACGGGGTCAGCCGCCGACGACGATGGTGATGGTCATGCGGGCGCCGGGTAGATCGATCACGTGTGCGGGTGTGGTGAGGTCTTCGACGTCGTTGGCGTTCTGCTGGCGAAGGCGCTTGTTTTCCGCTTTCAGTTCCCCGGATCGCATGCGCCAGTGGGCGAGTTCCTCGCGCAGCTCGGTGAGTTCGTCGGGGGTGACGCCTGCCACCAGGTTCTTTACGGTGCGGGCCTCCGCGTACAAGTGCGGCTCGAGGTCGATGTCTGGCCACGGCTCGTTGATGGCCGAGTCCCAAAGGTCCTGCGACAGCATTGGAGCTGCGACGTTTGAGAGCGCAGTGGCCATCACTGCATCGAGCGGGTGGGCAGACGCCACGTCGAACTGCTCAGCGGTGAATGCGCGGGGGGCTTCTTCGTCCGAGTCGGCCACGGGCGTAGGTTCCACGGCTTCCGTTGCGATTGTGGTTTCGACGACAGCCGCAGCCTCAGCGATTGCGAGCTGCTCGGCTTCCCGGAGCTTCTTGGCCTGGTTCCGTTCCCTTGCCGCGCGAGAGGTTGCCTCGCGGCATTCGGGCCGGCGGCAGCCAGATGCGTAGTGACTGCGCAGCTGGGCGTCGGTGGCGGTTTCGTGATTGAACTCGGCGATGGCCGGCTCTGCGGTGGGCGCGGGCTCAGGGGCGGGTGGGGTGGGCTTGGGCGCCGTAACCGGTGCTGACGCGACCGCGACCTCTTTCAGGACTGCGGCCGGCTTGGGGTCGGCAGGAATGGGGGTGGGCTTCTCTACGCGGCTCTTGGCAAGCTTGGGCACGGGGGCGACGGTAGGTCGTTCGAAGCGGTGGCTGCTGGGCAGCTTGGCGGCGTTGTAGTCACCGCGACGGAGCATGGATGCCTCGACGCAAGTGAGGTACGTCGTTGAGCCGTGGTAGAGGCACTGTGCTGCACCCTTGCAGCCCTGGTCATACCCGTTGGCGGTGCCGTGGGGGAAGTCGTCGGCATAGAGGTCTTTCATGGTGGAGGACTCCTAACGGTTGATGCGTGAGCAGCGCGGGCAGAATGCGGTCTGCTCGCTGTAGTTCTCGGCGGTGTTGGTGAAGAACGCCCAGCCGAGCTGCACGAGCTGGGCGGATGCGGCGGTCGGGGTCTTGGCGTGAACCGCTTGGGTCTCTCCGCACAAGAGGCAGAACACCGCGTGGGTTTCGTCGGCGATCATGTCTTCCCAGTGCGCGCGTGGTGGTGCGTCGACCTGGTCGCTATCGGTCACTAGGACCGGCTCGTTTTGCGAGAGATAGCGACCAGGAGGAGCACCAGCAGAAGGCTTGAGATCCCGGCGAGTGGGAGCGCATCTGCGGTCATGGCCTGGACTCGTGAGAGCGAGTACCAGATGAACAGGAGGAGGGCGGTGAAGAGGGTTCCGCGCACGACGGTGCGGAGCTTGAGGGCGAGGTGGTTACGCATCGGTGGTCGGCTCCAACAGGGTCAGTGGTGATGGTGTGGTGAGGTCGAGAGTTGCGACGCCGCCGAGCTGGCGGTGGAGTTCGTGCATGCCGCTGTGGGTGATGCGGATCTGCGGGTAGGCGGTGAGGGTCTTACCGCGGTAGACGGCGACCTGCTGGCGGGCAAGGAAGCCGGCGGCGAGGGGTTCGGGCTTTGGTACCCAGACGTCATTGGGGCCGCGCTCAATCCAGTTGAGGCTGCGACGCATGACATAGAAGAGGCTGTCGCGGCCGTACTGCAGGACGGGGTCGCGTGAGAGGAGTCCCGCTGCGCGGCGGACGGAGAAGGTGTCGCCGGCGATGAGTTCGGCGGCGGCGGGTTCGCGAGCGATCTTGAGCTCGGTGACGTTAGTGTCGTTGAGCGCGGCGAGCAGCCCCTCGAAGAATTCGAGGAAAGCGTCGGTGAAGTCCTGCGCGTTGGCGTAGGCGAGCTCGCGCACCTGGTCGGCGGTGTAGAGCTTCTGCAGGGGGGCGTCGCCGTCGGGCGAGTCGCGGACGTCGGGCAGCGTCACGGGATGCCCGGGGTAGCGGTTGATGACGGGGTGCCAGTGGGTCTCGCGCGTGTAGGGCACTTTGATGTTGAGTGCAGTGCAAATGTCGTTGGCGAAGAACAGGACGCCGTCGGGGGCGTCGGTGATGGCGCGCAGATCTATCCCATACCCGCGCCAGCGGAAAGGGACGATCGGTCGGCGGGCCATGGTGATCACTGGAGCCCGTTGTCGCGGGCGAACCGCACGAGGCGAATGATGATGAGACCAACGCCCGCGGCGAGCGCGATGGCGATCGCGGAAATGAGGATGTCGGTGGTCATCGGGTGCCGCCGTGGGGTGTGGTGTTGAGCGCGGGGACTGCCAGCACTGCAGTCCCCGCGCTCGGTGCCACCGGTGGGCGCTGGGAAGCTGCAGCGCGCTTTGGGCCGGTGGTCTCTCCTGCGCTGGGTGTCTCTAGCACCTGTGTGGGGACGGCAGGAGAAGTGTTTGCGTGGTGCCTGGCGGCGGCGATGGGCGCGTTCATGCGACTGACTCGGCATCTGCGAGGTCGTTGATCGTTTTCTTGAGGGCGGCGACTACTTCGGGGTCGAAGAACATTTCGCCGGTGGCGCCGCTTCCCCGGAGTTCCGGGGTGATCTTCTCGGATTTGACCCACCGGGTGAGGGTGGAGCGGTCAATGCCGAGCTCATCGGCGGTCTTTGCCGATCCGATCAGGGGTGTTTTGCGAGGTGCCATGTGGTGAACGATTCCACAATGCACAACGTATTGCAAACCTGAATATTTGGGTCGTGCCCAATTAGTCCTAAAATAGATGCATGAGCTTTTGCGTTACGGATTGCATTTCGCAAAAGCTTGTGCGAAGCTCAGGTTATGTCAATCGCATACGACGACCTCGCCAGCAAGCTTTCGTTCGGTCTCCCCGACCGCTTGGGGAAGGCCCTTCACGTCGCCGACGTGACCACCACGGACATGGCCGACTACTTAGGTGTGACGCGCAACACGATTAGCAACTACACCAGCGGTCGCACTCCCGTGAAGAAGCAGACGCTCCGCCTATGGGCGTTGAAGACCGGCGTTCCACTTGAGTGGATCGAGACCGGTGAGATTGGCGAGACTTCGCCGAGCGGGCCTGGTGGAGTCAAAAGTCACACCAAGGATTAAAAGTCCGATGCTCTACCAACTGAGCTAGAGGCCCGCGCATACAAATGTAGTGCCTTTCGCGAGCTGGTTCGTTCAGCGCGGATGGGGCGCGGCAATCGCGGCACTTCCCGGGTAGGGCGCCGAAGTCTCGCCTAGGCTGGACGGCGATGGCTGACGACTTTCACAAACCGACCCAGTACTCCAGCGACAAGTTCGACACGTACGTGGGAGGAAGCGATCCCGCGCAGATCCTGCGCGTCGCCTCCGAGACCGCGCATGCCCTCCTCGACCGCGCCCGCACCAACACCGATCCCGAGGTGCTCGACCGCCTTGTGGCATACACCGATGAGCACGGCATCGACGAGCTCGCCGAACTCTGGGCCCGCTCGAGCCCGCGCAGTCTGCCCGGGGCGCTCTGGCGCATCTACCTCGTGCGCGTGCTGATCCGTCAGGACCCCACCGGAATCAGCTTCCTCTTCCAGCGTGGCACCGAGGTGCTGCAGACCATCGACACCGTGGTCGTCGGCGCGACCATCCCCACCGGCCCGGGTGAAATCACCGAACTGGCCGACCAGATTCTGCGTGGACTCTTCGTGGGCGACTTCGCCATCGCGCTGGACCGCGCCGCCGCGTTCTGCCGCATCACCGCGTCGGGTGCGACGAGCCTTGCGGATGACTCGGAGTTGCTGAACCCCGCCCGAGCGAGCGAGCTCACCGCCCGCGCCGCCCGCCTGGTGCTCACGGCGGAAGAATTCCGCGCCTGCGCCCGGCTCTACCGCGCCGACCAGCTCGAGTAGCACCGCCCCGGGTGGGGACCTGCCGGGAACGAGAGACCGCCGGAATGGGGACTCGGTAGCAGCACGAGACCCGCCCGGGGTGACCCCGAGGTGAAGCTCGGGCCGAAGTCGAGTAAAATGGTTGTTCCGGGCCGCAGTAACCCCGGGCTCCACTAATAGCCGCTTCGAGCGGCCTCGCGCCGAGAGGCGTTCTGCGGCCCGGGCTACTTCCCTCCGGGTCATCCGCCCCGCCCTCTCGTCCTGCCGGTGGAGGCCATCAGCGGGCACACAGGTCTGTTAAAGAGTTTCTGCGTTAACCAATCCGGGCGGCTCTCCGCACCGAATCGTTAGCATGTCCATGGCGTTCAGGCCCTCCCGTGTCGAGGTAGTTGCCTCCGCGCGAGCGAACCGAGAACGACTCAGATCGCGTGCACCGGGCGAACCTGCGATGCTTAAGCTTGTGCCCCGTGATCCCGACAGCAACCAAGAGCTTGGTTCCGCGCTCCCGGTTACGCAAGACGACCTGCTCGGTCGTGTCGCCACCGGCGATCAGGCCGCGTTCGCGGAGCTGTACGACCAGATTTCCCCGCGCGTGCTCGGCCTCATTCGCCGCCTGCTCAAGGACCACGCGCAGTCAGAAGAGGTGACCCAGGAGGTCTTCCTCGAGATCTGGCAGAACGCGGCTCGCTACGACGCATCCAAGGGCGGCGCATCCACGTGGATCCTCACGATGGCGCACCGCCGGGCAGTCGACCGCATCCGTGCGTCGCAGTCGTCACGCGACCGCGACACCAAGGTCGGCATCCGCGACTACAACCCGGCCTACGATTCGGTCACCGAATCGGTCGAGATCAAGATCGAACACGAAAGGGTGGAGAAGGCCATGTCGCGTCTGACAGAGCTGCAGCGCCAGGCCGTCACCCTCGCGTATTACGGCGGATACAGCCACAGTGAAGTGGCGACGATGCTGAGCGTTCCCATAGGTACCGTGAAAACGCGCCTGCGAGACGGCATGATTCGACTACGCGATGAGATGGGGGTGGCTTCATGAGTAATGACAGTCCCGACGAACCGCTGAACCCCGAGACATCCACCAGCACCAATGATCCTGCACTCAACACCGGCGCGTACGTTTTGAACGCGCTCGATGCACACGAACGAATCGAATTTGAGACTCAACTGGGTGAGTCCGAGGCTATAAGAAACGAGGTGACTGAATTGACTGATACAGCTGCGCTGCTTGGTCTTGCGGTCGAACCCGTGCAGCCCTCGGCAACTCTGAAGGCGAACATCATGTCGATGATCGCCTCTACCCCGCAGCTTCCGCGGGAAGTCGCCCCGGTCCGCACCCTGCAATCCGTAGCCTCGCTCGCCCCGGAGGCTGTCGATGCTCCCGCCGCGAGTGCGGAGACGCCGGATGCCCCGACCGCAGTGACCCGCAAGGCCCAGGCCCGCTGGTTCTCCCGTCCCGTCGCCGCACTGACCGCTGTTGCGGCCGCAGTGGCGATCATCGTGTCGGGCGGACTCATCGCCAACAGCCTGAGCAGCAGCAACTTCCAGCAACAGCAGGCGAGCCAGCTCGCGGCGATCACCTCGTCCGCGGACATGCAGCAGGCTGCTCCAACCCCGGTCTCGACCGGGGGAACCGCGACGCTCGTCTGGTCGGAGGATCTCGGCAAGTCGGCGATGATCCTGAACGGCGTGAAGTCGCTTCCCGACAACAAGACGTACGAACTCTGGTACATCGATGCTGCTGGCGCCGCGACATCCGCTGGCCTGCTCGACTCCGACAGTTCTGACAAGATCTGGCGCGTTCTCGACGGCACCGCTTCGGCTGGCCTGACGGTCGGCGTCACGGTGGAACCGAACGGCGGGTCGGATGCCCCGACCACGGCTCCCATCGTCGCGATCCCGGTCGCGTAGTACAGCACCCGGTCATATCGACCAACGCGAAAGGCCCCGACAGTTGTTACCGTCGGGGCCTTTCGCGGTGTGTCGATGGATGCGTGACTATCCGAACTTGCCGGAGACGTAGTCCTCGGTCGCCTGAACCGTGGGGTTCGAGAAGATCGTGTTGGTGTCGTCGTACTCGATGAGCTTGCCCGGCTTGCCGGTGCCCGCGATGTTGAAGAACGCGGTGCGGTCGGAGACGCGGCTTGCCTGCTGCATGTTGTGGGTCACGATGACGATCGTGTAGTCCTTCTTCAGCTCGCCGATGAGGTCTTCGATGGCGAGCGTGGAGATGGGGTCGAGGGCCGAGCAGGGCTCGTCCATCAGGATGACCTGGGGGGAGACGGCGATCGCGCGCGCGATGCACAGACGCTGTTGCTGTCCACCGGAGAGGCCGGAGCCCGGGAGGTTCAGGCGGTCCTTGACCTCGTTCCAGAGGTTGGCACCCTGCAGCGACTTCTCGACGAGGTCGTCGCCGTCGGACTTGCTCATGCGGCGGTTGTTGAGCTTGACGCCGGCGAGCACGTTCTCACGGATGGACATCGTGGGGAACGGGTTCGGGCGTTGGAAGACCATGCCGACCTGGCGGCGAACGAGCACGGGGTCGACGCCGGGAGCGTAGAGGTTGTCACCATCGATGAGCACCTCACCCTCGACATAGGCGCCGGGGATGACCTCGTGCATGCGGTTGAGCGTGCGCAGGAACGTGGACTTGCCACAACCGGAGGGACCGATGAAGGCGGTAACGGTGCGGGGCTCGATCTTCAGGGAAACGTTTTCTACGGCCTTGAACTTGCTGTAGTAAACGTTGAGGTCGTTGACTTCAATGCGCTTGGACACGGGTTTCCTTTGGGTCTGTCTAACGTCGCTTTAGCGGCCGAGCTTGGGGGAGAAGAATCTGGCGATGAGGCGCGCGATGAGGTTCAGCGCCATCACGATGAGGATGAGCGTGAGCGCTGCGGCCCACGCACGGTTGAGGTAGTCCGCGCTGTTGGGGCCCTGGTTCGCGTATTGGTCGTAGGCGAAGACCGAGAGCGTCATCATGCGGTCCTTGAACAGGTCGTAGTTCATGCTCGAGGTGAAGCCCGCAACGATCAGCAGCGGGGCGGTCTCACCGATGACACGGGCGATCGCCAGCGTGATGCCGGTGGTGATTCCCGCGATGGAGGTCGGAACGACGATCTTCAGAATGGTGAGCCACTTCGGAACGCCCAGGGCGTAGGACGCCTCGCGCAATTCGTTGGGCACCAGCTTAAGGATCTCCTCGGAGGAGCGCACCACGACGGGGATCATCAGCACGGCAAGTGCAATCGACCCGCCGAAGCCGGAGCGGTAGCCCGCCTGGCCGGTGAGGAGCACGAAGAGCGCGAGGGCGAACAAGCCAGCCACGATGGACGGGATACCCGTCATCACATCGACGAGGAAGGTGATGGTGCGGGCGAGGACGCCGCGGCCGTACTCGACGAGATAGACCGAGGTCAGGAGTCCGATCGGCACCGAAATGAGCGTTGCGAAGGCGGTGATCTCGACGGTTCCCACGATGGCGTGCAGCACGCCTCCGCCGGAGTCGGTCACGTTGCGCATCGAGCTGGAGAAGAAGCCGGGCTCAATCATCCGGGCGAAACCGTTGAGCACAACCGTGTACAGCAGGGAGATCAGCGGCAGCAGCGCGACGATGAATGCCGTCGTGACGAGAGACGTGACGAGCCGGTCCTTGGCGCGACGAACGCCCTCGACCAGGTAGGAGATGACGAAGACCAGAATGTCGAACAGGATCGTGCCGAGGAAAATGGCGCCGACGAGGTTGAACGTCGTGGTCCCACCGGCGAGCTGCACGAAGAGGAAGACGAGGGCGAGCAGCGCCCAGCTTCCGAGCAGCAACATCCAGATGGTGCCCTTGGGCAGCCTCCCCGTTGTCAGGGAGTTGGTCATCGTTCCAGCGGACGCAGCAGTCATTAGTTCGCTCCCGAGAAGGCCTTGCGGCGATTCACCACGTACCGGGCGATCGCGTTCACGATGAAGGTGATGACGAAGAGGATGAGGCCGGTCGCAATCAGCGTGTTGACTCCGAGACCGAACGCCTCGGGGTACTGCAGCGCGATGTTGCCGGCGATGGTGTTGGGGTTCTGCGAGGTGAGCACCAGGAACGACACGACGGCTGCCGGCGACAGCACCATGGCGACCACCAGGGTCTCGCCGAGGGCGCGGCCGAGGCCCAGCATCACTGCCGAGATGATGCCGGGGCGGGCGAAGGGCAACACCGCCATCTGGATCATCTCCCAGCGGGTGGCTCCGAGGGCAAGAGCGGCCTCCTCGTGCAGGCGGGGCGCCTGGAGGAAGATCTCGCGGCAGACGGCGGTCATGATCGGCAGGACCATGACACCCAGCACGATGGCCACAGTGAGGATGGTGCGTCCGGTTCCGGTGACGTCACCGCTGAAGAGGGGGAACCAGCCGACGTTGGTGTTCAACCACTCGTAGAAGGGCTGGATGGTCGGGGCGAGAACCTTCGCGCCCCAGAGTCCGAAGACGACCGACGGCACAGCGGCGAGCAGGTCGACGATGTAGCCGAGCACCTGCGCGACACGGCGCGGTGCGTAGTGGGAGATGAAGAGGGCGACACCGATCGCGATCGGCGTCGAGATCAGGAGGGCGAGGAGTGCTGCCCAGAGGGTTCCGAATACCAGCGGACCGACGTAGTCCCAGAAGTTGGTGGTGATTCCCGGAAGCGTGCCCTGCTTGGCGACGAGAGCGGGGATGCTCTGCGCGATGAGGAAGAGGGTGACCGCGGCGAGAACGGCGAGGATGATCGAGCCGGCGACGATGGTGCTCGACGAGAAGATTCTGTCGCCGAGGCGGACTGTCGTCTTTCGCTTGGGGAGCGTGAACGGTGGGGTTGTCATTTCCGGCTTCCTGACGATCTCACTGGGGAAGGGCGGCTCGTGCGAGCCGAGTTTCTTACGGGGCCGTGCGAACCGGCCTGGACAACGCGAGAGCGCAGCCAGGCCGGTTCAGGTGAAGCGTTGTTACTTGATGGTAGCGATCGCTGCGGCAACCTTGCTCGAAAGGTCGGTCGACAGCGGAGCGGACTTGGCTGCCGTGGCGGCGGCCGTCTGGCCATCCGCGCTGGCGACGTAGCCGGCGTATGCCTTCACGAGCGTGCCAACGGCCGGGTCCGTGTAGGTCTGGCAGGTGATGAGGTAGCTCACGAGAACCAGCGGCCAGGCGTTGGCCTCGGTGTTCTTGCGGTCGATGTTGATCGCGAGGTCGTTCGTCTCGCGTCCCTCAACGAGCGGGGACTTGGCAACGACAGCGGCAGCACCCTCGGCGCTGATGGTCGAGAACGCGTCGCCGACCTTGAGCTGAGCCTTGCCGAAGTCACCGGCGGCCGAGTCATCGATGTAGGTGATGCTGTTGGGCGAGCTCTTGACGGCGTCAGCGACACCCGAGGTTCCCTTGGCAGCGTCGCCGACCTTGTAGGGGTAGGTCTGGGTTGCTTCTGCGTCCCACACGGTGGGGGCGTTAGCCGAGACCCACTGTGCGAAGTTCTGCGTGGTGCCCGAGTCATCCGAACGGTGGACGACGGTGATCTTGGCGGACGGCAGCGTGGCGTCGGGGTTCAGAGCGGTGATCGCCTTGTCGTTCCAGGTCTTGATCGTGCCCTTGAAGATACCGGCGACGGTGTCAGCGTCGAGCTTCAGGTCCGTGAGGCCGTCAACGTTGTACGCGATGGCGATCGGTGAGATGTAGACGGGAAGGTCGATGGCCTTGGAGTCGGGTGCGCACTTGCCGAACGTGCCCGAGAGCTCCTCGTCCTTCAGCGCGGCGTCGGAGCCGGCGAAGTCAGCAGCGCCCGAGATGAAGGCCGTGCGGCCAGCGCCCGAACCCTGGGGGTCGTAGTTAATGGTGACGTCGGGGTTCTCCGTCTGGAAGTTCTTGATCCAGTTGGTCTGCGCGGTGCCCTGAGCGGACGAGCCGATGCCGGCGAGCGTGCCGGTCAGTGCTGCGGCGGAGTTGGAGTCGCTGGGAGCAGCGGCCTCGTTGGACGCGCAAGAAGAAAGAACGATGGTGGCTGCGACTGCCACGGCAGCGATGCTGCCGATACGCGAAAACTTCACAGGGTTTCCCTTCGGGAATGTTTCATTTACAGGATTGGGCCGGTGCGACCCAAGGAATGAAACTATGCGGGCAGGGTGGCCGGTGCCGTCCCGGCGGGTAAACAACAGGTAAACGACACCTAAACAGTTCAGTAGAGTGCTGGACTCGTCGTCTCGATTGCCACGATTCCGGCCTCCGGATTGGCGCGCGAAAGATGAACGGCTGTGTACTCGCCGGGCGACAGCATCGCGGCGTGACGCAGCTCTGCGGTGACGGGCGTGTTCGTCAGCCGGGCTATCTCCTCGATGAGGTCGGGGAGCACGGGACCGTGGGTGCAGAGCACGGCCGTCTCGCGCCGTGCGACGCGTTTGGCGACGAAGTCCCAGACATCCGCTTCCCCCATCTCATGGGCGTCCTGGCTGAGCGAGACCTTTTCTTTGACCTTGAGCCCCGTCAGTCGCACCAGCGGCTGCACCGTGGCGATGCAGCGGGCAGCGGTGCTGGCGAAGATCTTGCGCGGGTTGTACGCCGCGATGCCGGGGGCGACGCTCTGGGCCTGCGTGACGCCCGTGGCCATGAGCGGGCGGGTGGAGTCCGGGCCGTCCCAGCGGTCCGGCGGCGTGGTCTTCGCGTGCCGCAGCACGATGAGGGCGAAGGTGCGCACGAGACCGGCGGTGAAGCGACGCTCGAACTCGTCGAGGATCTGCAGATCATGCTGGTAGGTCAGGCGCTTGCGGGCCTTGCCCAGCGACAACCACTCGACGGAGGCGATCTCCGCGTTGGGCTGGAAATTCGAGAGCTCGAGGGCGTCGTCGTCGACTTCGGCGGCCCAGTAGAAGACGAGCTTTTCCCGCCCACTGGGCATCGTGTAGCGAACCTCGCCGAGCGGGGCGCCGAGCGAGATCGAGAGTCCCGTCTCTTCCTGGATTTCGCGCACCGCGGTGTGGGGGAGCGTTTCACCCGGGTCCAGCTTGCCCTTGGGCAGCGAGACATCCGAATGGGTGTCGCGGTGCACGAGGAGAACCCGTGCCTTGCCGTCCACAAGCCGCCAGCACACTGCGCCGGCGGCCAGCACGGGAGGAAGGCCGAGCGAACTCATCGAAGCTTTCCCACCCTCCTGCGGGCGGAAATATCCTTCTGCAACACGTTCTGCAGGTCGGCAAGCGGCTCGCCGTCCTCGTTGCGTGCGTGGCGGGTCCAGGTGCCGTTCTCCTCGAGCCACCACGACGACGTGTCATCCGACATCGACAGCGTGAAGAGCGCGTCGATCTCGGCGATGTGGTCGGGCTCGGTGAGCCGCACGAGGGCCTCGACGCGGCGGTCGAGGTTGCGGTGCATCATGTCGGCGCTGCCGATGTACACCAGTGGGTCGCCTGCGTTGACGAAGGCGAACAGGCGGGAGTGCTCGAGGTAGCGTCCGAGGATCGAGCGCACCTTGATGTTCTCGCTCACTCGCTCCTGGCCGGGCTTCAGCGAGCAGATGCCCCGCACGACGATGTCGACGGGCACTCCGGCATTGCTCGCCCGGTACAGCGCGTCGATGATCGCTTCGTCGACGATCGAATTGACCTTGATGCGGATGCCACTGGGCAGTCCAGCCCGGGCGTTGGCCGTCTCCACGGCGATGGCCTTGAGCAGGCCCTTGCGCAGGTGAAGGGGAGCAACGAGCAGACGCTTGAACTTCTTCTCGATGGCGTAGCCGGAGAGCTCGTTGAACAGGCGGGTGAGGTCCTTGCCGACGGTGTCGCTGTCGGTGAGCAGGCCCATGTCCTCATAGATGCGGCTGGTCTTCGGGTTGTAGTTACCGGTGCCGATGTGGCTGTAGTGCTTGAGCGTGCCGTTCTTTTCCTGACGAACCACCAGCGCGAGCTTGCAGTGGGTCTTGAGTCCGACGAGGCCGTAGACCACGTGCACGCCGGCCTTCTCCAGCTTGCGTGCCCAGCTGATGTTCGCGGTTTCGTCGAACCGCGCCTTGATCTCGACGAGGGCGAGCACTGCCTTGCCTGCCTGCGCGGCGTCGATGAGTGCCTCGACGATGGGGCTGTCACCGCTGGTGCGGTACAGCGTCTGTTTGATGGCGAGCACGTTCGGGTCGGCGGCCGCCTGCTCGAGGAAGCTCTGCACGCTGGTTGCGAACGACTCGTAGGGGTGGTGCAGCAAAATATCGTGCTTGGTGATGGACGAGAAGACGTCCACGACCTCCGTCGGCTCCCCCGGCAGCAGCCCCATGCTGGTCGTGGGAACGTGCTTCGGGTACTTGAGCTTCGGTCGGTCGAGCTTGTTCATCTCGAACAGGCCACCGAGGTTCAACGGCGCCGGCAGGCGGTAGACCTCCTGCTCGGTGATGTCGAGCTCCTGCATGAGCAGGCTCAGCGTCACCGCGTCCATATCGTCGGTGATCTCCAGGCGGATCGGCGGGCCGAAGCGGCGCTTGAGCAGCTCCTTCTCGAGGGCCTGAATCAGGTTCTCCGACTCGTCTTCCTCGATCTGCACGTCCTCGTTGCGCGTGACGCGGAACTCGTGGTGCTCGAGAATCTCCATGCCCGGGAACAGGTCCTCGAGGTGATTGGAGATCAGGTCTTCGAGGGGGATGAACCGCAGCTGGCCGGTTCCGTCATCGGGAAGCTGCACGAACCGGGGCAGAACCGATGGCACCTTCAGGCGCGCAAACTCCACCCGGCTCGTCTTGGGATTGCGAACCCGGATCGACAGGTTCAGCGACAGCCCCGAGATGTAGGGGAAGGGGTGTGCGGGGTCGACGGCCAGGGGCATCAGTACGGGGAAGATCTGATTGGCGAAGATGTCGGCAACGCGCACGCGGTCGGCCTCGTCCAGGTCGTTCCACGACTCGATGTGGATCCCGGCCTCGTCCATCGCGGGCTTCACGAGGTCGTGGAAGGCGCGGGCATGACGGTTCTGGAGGTCGTGCGCGGCGGCGCTGATGTCGGCGAGCGACTGGCTGGGGCTGCGGCCGACGTTGGTCGGAACGGCAAGGCCGGTGACGATGCGGCGCTTGAGGCCGGCAACGCGCACCATGAAGAACTCGTCGAGGTTGCTCGCGAAAATGGCGAGGAAGTTTGCCCGCTCGAGCAGCGGCAGGTCGGGGTCTTCGGCCAGTTCGAGCACGCGCTGGTTGAACGCGAGCCAGCTCAGTTCACGGTCGAGGTAGCGCTCTTCTGGCAGAGTTCCATCGTCTTCTGCGGACGATTCATCGTCGTAGTCGTCGAGGTAATCGGCGCCAACGGCGGCGTCGCCCAGGTAAGTCTCGGAGTCCATGTCCCAATACTTGCACCAGTACCGGCCCGGAGAGACGGCTGCGCGTGAACGTTGCGTAAACCAGTGCCGGGAGAGGGTGTCTTACGCGGCGAGTATCGTGTGCGGGGAAGACTTTTGTACCCAAAGGGGATGTCAATGCGCCTGCTGCTGATCCGTCACGGACAGACTCCGTCCAACGTGGAGGGGCTGCTCGACACCCGGATCCCCGGGCCGGGTCTCACCGAGCTCGGGTTCGAGCAGGCGGCCGCGGTTCCGGCGGCGCTCGCCGGCGAAACAGTGGACGCGATCTACGTGTCGGTTCAGGTGCGTACGCACCTGACATCCGCTCCTCTGGTGGATGCCACGGGGCTGGTGCCCGCCGAACGTGCGGGTATCCGCGAGATCCAGTCCGGCGACTACGAGATGCTCGGCGACGAGAAGTCAGTGCACGGCTACATGTCGACAATCTTCGCGTGGACGCAGGATCCCGACACACGGATGCCCGGGGGCGAGTCTGGCACCGAGGTCATGGACCGGTACAACGCGGTCATCGCCGAGGCCTACGAGGCCGGCTACGGCACCGTGGCGATGTTCTCGCACGGCGCCGTGATTCGTGCGTGGGTGGGACACAACGCCCTCAACGTCGGCCCGGACTTTGTGCGCGACAACTCGCTCGGCAACACGGGCATCGTCGTGCTGGAGGGCTCACCCGAGACCGGCTGGACCGCCATCAGCTGGATGGGCGCGGCCGTGGGCGGCCCGTCGGTCGACGATGTCGCACACGCCGGTCCCACCGGCGAATCCGCCTAAGTCCGTGCTGGCGACCGCGGGGAATTCCCCGCGCAGACGGAGACGCGTCATGATCGGCCGCTGGGTGGCGCGCGTACCTCCCACGGTGCTTGTGCTGCTCGCGATCCTGTCGTCCCAGTTCGGGGCGGGACTCGCCCGCACGCAATTCGACGCCGTGGGCTCTCTCGGAGCGACGTTCCTGCGACTGCTCTTTGCCGCGATCATCCTGCTCGCGGTGCTGCGTCCGCGGATGCGCACGTGGACCCGCCGCGCCTGGCTGTCCGCGCTTCTCCTCGGCGTCGCGCTCGCCGGAATGAACACCATGATCTACCTGGCGTTCGAGACGGTGCCGCTCGGCGTCGCGGTCACGATCGAGTTCCTCGGTCCCCTCGTTCTCGCCCTCACCCAGACGCGCAGGTTCACCGATGCCCTGTGGGCGGTCCTCGCGCTGGTCGGGGTGGTGCTGCTCGGCTTCGACCTGCACGGATCGATCGGCTTCATCGGGCTCGTCTTCGCCGCGGGCGCCGGAACGTTCTGGGCGGGCTACATCCTGGCCAGCGCAAACGTCGGCCGGAACATCCCGGGCATCGACGGCCTCGCGGTCGCCATGGCCATCGGCGCCGTCCTCGCGGCACCGCTCGGCTGGCACGGTGCCGTGGCCGCCGTGCAGCAGCCGCTCGTGCTGGTGGCGTTCGTCGGGGTGGCCGCACTCTCCAGCGCGCTGCCCTACGCGCTCGAGCTGACGGCACTCCGGCGCATCCCGACGCGCATTTTTGGCGTGCTGTCGAGCCTCGGCCCGGCCGTCGCGGCAATCGCCGGCTTCGTGGTGCTCCGGCAGGCGCTGGGGCTGCAGCAGATCACGGCGCTGCTGCTGGTGACCATCGCGAGCATCGGCATCACCCTTGCGGGCGGGCGGCGGGAGAAGCCGCGTCTGGAGCCGCTCGGCTGACACCGCGCGCCCAGGCGTGCGTTAGCGGGCGGGTGCCCGGTACTGGATGTCGATTGAGTCGTCGGTGAAGCCGAGCGAGCGGTACAGGCGCACGGCGGCCGTGTTGTCGCCCTCGACGTAGAGGTGGGCGAAGCGGATGTCGCGCTGCCGCAAACGGGTCAGCCCGGCGGTGGTGAGAATCCGTCCGAGGCCCATTCCCTGCGAGTCCGGGTCGACCCCGACCACGTAGAACTCGCCGGAGTCGCCCTCCACCTTGAGCCAGCAGTAGCCGACGAGCTCGTCGCCGATGTGGAGAAGCAGGAAGTCGTCCGCGCGAAACCAGGGCTCCGCGATCAGCTCGTCGAGGTCGGTGCGGGTAACACTTCCCTGCTCGGCGTGGTGGGCGAAGGCGCGGGCGTTGAGGTCGAGCCAGGCCGCCTCATCGGTGCCGACGCGGAAGGTGGAGAGGCGGGCGTCGTGGGGGAGAGGGGGCGAGGACGCGGGAGCGGCGGGAGCGTCGGCGGGTGCGGGTGCGGGTGCGGCTGCGGGGTGCGTCATCTCCATGCGGAGGTGCAACAGTTCCCGCACGGGGGTGAGCCCGTGGCTGGAGGCGAGAGCGCGGGCGGCGGGGTGATCGCCGTGGGCCCAGACGAGCAACCCGGTGCTGGGGTGAGCGTGTGCGAGCAGGCGGTCAAGCAGCTGCGTGCCGAGACCCGCGCCCCTGGCATCCGGATCCACCACAAACTCGGCCTCGGTCGCAGACGCGAGTGCGACAGCGGAGGTGCCGATGCTGATCAGCTCGCGTTCGCCGGTGCGCAGGTCGACGAGGCTCTGGTCAGAGAAGGGCGGCTGTCCGTCGGTCGCGCGCGCGCGCTGAACGAGCGGCGCGAACCAGTCAGGAACCGACGGAGTTGAGTCGCTCATTGTCGTCTTCGTAGACGTTGAAGCGATACCCCACGTTGCGCACGGTGCCGATCAGGGATTCAAGGTCGCCGAGCTTGGCACGAAGGCGACGCACGTGGACGTCGACGGTTCGGGTGCCACCGAAGTAGTCGTAGCCCCACACCTCGCTGAGCAGCTGCTCGCGGGTGAAGACGCGGGAGGGGTGCGTTGCGAAGAAGCGGAGGAGCTCGAACTCCTTGAAGGTGAGGTCGAGCGGGCGGCCGTGCACCTTGGCCGAATAGCTGGCCTCATCGATGACGACGCCGGACGCCTGAATCTTGGAACTCGACTTGTCCTGCACCATGCGGCCGATGACGAGGCGGATGCGGGCATCCACCTCGGCGGGGCCGGCAGATTCCAGGATGACATCGTCGACACCCCAGTCGGCGCTGACGGCAGTGAGGCCGCCCTCGGTGAGAACGAGCATGAGCGGCACGTTGAGGCCGGTGGTGTTGAGAATCTTGCACAGCGACTTGGCCGCGGCGAGATCCTGGCGGCCGTCGACGAAGATCAGGTCGCACGTGGGCGCGCTGATCAGGGACGCCGGCGATGCCGGAATCTGACGGGTTTTATGACTAAGAAGACCTAATGCGGGTAAGACGTCAGTGTCGACCGCAGAGGTCAAGATCAACAGCTGCGCCACAGGGCCTCCATAAGTGCGTGGTCGTTAGTCTACAAGCGCCTTAACATGGTCTTGTGACCTTCAAGATTGCCAGCATCGTGCCCGTGTGGTTTCTGGCATTGGTGGGAGGACTTCTCGTCGGCCTATTATCGCCGTCCGACGAGTACTTCACCTGGCTGCCGATCGTGTTCGCCGGGGCGGTACTCATCACCTTCGTGATCCAGCTGGCGGTCGTGCGAAAAGACGGTCTCGTGCTGCGCGTGATGTCGAGCATCGGCGGATCGCTGGTAATACTCGCCGTCACCACCGGCATTCTGGCGCTCGTAGCCGCATAGAATTGCGGCATGCTGCTCGCACTTGAACTCTTCTTCGTAGGGCTCCTCGGCCTGGCGTCACTGTCGATCGGATTCGTCTCGGTCGTCGTTCTCCTGCGCCTGTTCAAGGGCCAGCGCTAGGTGCCTGCCTTACCTCTCGCGGTTATTTCCACGCCGGAAGTGCCCCGATGATCGAGCTGAACAGCGATCTTCCCGCGGAACTCGTGCCCCTGTCCTGGCTTCTCGGCGTCTGGGAGGGCACCGGCGTCGTGCACTACACCGTCGGCGACGATGTGCTCGATTACGAGTTCGGACAGCGCGTCTCGTTCAGCCAGGACGGCCTGCCGTACCTGAACTACAACTCCTACAGCTGGTTGCTGGATGACTCGCTGAAGCCCCTTGTCACCGAAAGCGGCTACTGGCGCCTTAACCGCCCCGCGGTAGCCGGCGACCCCGGCCCGGGCATGCTCTCCGGCACCGGAGACCGTCCGTTCGCCACCGCCGAGGACGTCGAGACCTTGCGCAACGCTAACGAGGGCTTCGACCTGCAGGTCTCGATCGTGCACCCCGGCGGCATCAACGAGCTCTACCTCGGCCAGGTAAAAGGCCCACGTATCGATTTGGCAACGGACGCCGTGATGCGCGCGTCCACCGCCAAGGAATACGCCGCCGCCACGCGCATCTACGGCCTCGTCGAGGGCCACCTGCTCTGGGCGTGGGACATCGCCGCCCTCGGCCAGGACCTGCGCACCCATTCCTCCGGAAGGCTCGCCCGTGTCGATTGACCCGTTCACCCAGTTGCCGGCCGCGGTCGGCACGCCACCCGAGCACTACGGCAACCCGCTCGGCGAACAGCGCGCGCTCGCCGAGGGCACGGCCATCGTTGACCTCTCCGACCACGCGGTGCTCACCATCACCGGTCCCGACCGCCTCACCTGGATCGACTCCCTCACCTCGCAAGCGGTGTCGCAGCTTGCTCCGGGCGAATCGGCCGAGACGCTTCTGCTCGACCCGACCGGCCGGCTCGAATATGCGGTGCGGATGATCGACGACGGGGTGACCACCTGGTTGCTGTTGGAGCCCGCCGAGGCATCCGGTCTCCACACCTGGCTGGATCGCATGCGCTTCATGCTGCGCGTGGAGGTCGCCGACCGTACAGAGGACTTCGCGACCATCGGGACGCTGGGCTCGCCCGCCCTCGATGTCGCCTCACCCAACGGGGTTCCGCTGGTGTGGCGCGACCCGTGGGCCGCCGTCGTGTCTGGCGGACACCAGTACGCACAGGTCGCCGAGCACCCCGGCACCGCCTACACCTACAGCGAGATTCTCATTCCCCGCGACGGTCTCGCGGCGGCGGCACTGCTGCCCGCCGCCGGAACGCTCGCCCTCGAGGCCCTGCGCATTGCGGCCTGGCGTCCGCGTCGGGCGACCGAGGGCGACGAGCGCACCATCCCGCACGAGCTCGACTGGCTGCGCACGGCGGTGCACCTCAATAAGGGCTGCTACCGCGGGCAGGAGACGGTGGCGAAGGTCCACAACCTGGGGCACCCGCCCCGGCGTCTGGTCCTGCTGCACCTGGACGGCTCCGAGGGGCAGTTGCCCTCGCACGGCGATGTGGTGCTGGCACCGGACAAGCGGGCCGAGGTGCCCGGAACGCTCGCGGACGTCGGGCACGTGACATCCACCGCACTGCACTATGAACTGGGGCCGATCGCCCTGGCCGTCGTGAAGCGTTCGACAGATGCGACAGCCGATCTCGTGGTGCAGGCCGGCGACATCGCGATCGCGGCGGCGCAGGAGATCATCGTGCCAACGGATGCGGGCGCGGAGGCCGACGTGCCACGACTGCCGCGGCTCGGCGCAGTCAGGCGCTGAGCGTGCCACCGGCGGCGTCCGGCGATGCGCTGCGCCGTTTTGAGCGGCGCATCCGGATCCGTCTCGACCTGACAGTCGCACTGAAGCGCGCACTTGCGTCGATCCCGGCGGCCGTACAGATCGTGATCGCCGCCATGGTGAGCTACTCGATCGCTCATTTCGGGTTCGGGCACGCGACGCCGCTGCTGTCGATCACCGTCGTCATCTCGACCCTTGGCTTCGGCCGTGACGCCCGGCCGCGGCGCGTGTTCGATTCGGTGGTGGGGATTCTCATCGGCATCCTGTTCAGCGAGGTGCTGTTCTCGCTGTTCGGATCGGGCGTCTGGCAGCTGGCCACCATCCTGTTCCTCACGCTCGTGGTGTCGCGGTTTGCGTCGCCGAGCGCGGCGTTCGCGGCGGCCGCCGGCACCCAGTCGATGCTCGTCATGCTGCTGCCTCCACCCGGCGGTGGCGTGCTCACCCGCAGCCTCGATGGGCTGATCGGTGGGGTGATCGCGCTGCTGGTGACGGCGCTGGTGCCGCGGGATCCGCGCGGCATCGCCCATCGGGACGCACGGCGCCTGACGTCCGCCCTCGCTGAGTCGATGGACGCACTGCTCTCCGGTCTGCGGGTCGCTGGGGAGCCGGCGGCCAGCCTCTCGGTCGAGCGCCTGCGTCGAACCCAGGCCCTCGTCGACGACTGGACCTCGTCCCTCGACTCCGCCATTGCTGTCGCGCGCATCTCGCCCTTCCTGCGCAGGCACCTGGCGACGCTGCGACATCAACAGCGCGTGCTCACCGGCATGGACCTCGCCGCGCGGCACCTGCGGGTGATCGCCCGCCGGGTGTCGTTCCTGTTGCGGGATGGCACGCTGCGGCCCGAGCTCGCCGACCTGCTGCAGCCCGTGGCCGAAGCAATCGCCGTTCTCGGGGCGAGCGTCGAGCATCTGGAGCGTCGCCACGAGGCGCTCGCGCTGCTCACTCCCGTCGCCGGGCGCCTGGACCCGGCGAGCTCGATGCCGGGTGCCCCGGTGACCGAGTCGATCATCGTGCTGCTCGTGCGACCGCTCGTGGTCGACCTGCTGACCGCTGCGGGAATGACCGCGGACGACGCCCGCGCGCTGCTCCCGCCGGTCTGACTTCGCGGCTCCGGCCGGGCTCGTGCCCGGGGCATCCCGTCGCACTGAACCGGGCGATGACGGCGGACCGGGCGAATGCGGCCGACCGGGCCCAATCCGGCGGACCGACGATTGCGGCCAACCGGGCGATTGCGACAAACCGGGCCAGTGCGGCGCGTCGGGGCGAGCGCGCACGGGTGATTTCAAGTCGTCGTTGCAACACCTCTAGTGAGGGTGGTGGTAGTTGTGGCGAAGCAGCGGGTGGATCGAGTGGCGTTGTGGGTGGCG
>NZ_JAAVUZ010000011.1 GCF_018449675.1 Glaciihabitans sp. dw_435
CGACCGCGTCTCTGCTGCGGTCGCGGGCCGGTCGGGTCGAGACGCCGTCGCGGGGCTGTTCGAGGCGCATCGCCGGTTCGCCCGGGAGCTGCCTGGCCGGTGGACCGCCCTCCAGCGACCCGCCCATCCAACCACCGTGAAATCCGAGTCCGCGATGCGGGTAGCCGAACTCATGCTCGCGGTGTTGCGCCAGTACGACCTTCCCGAAAGAGAGCTCGTACACGCGACCCGACTCCTCGGTGCCACCCTGAACGGGTTCGTCACGCTTGAGGCCGCGGGTTCGTTCGGCCATCGCGACCCCGACACCGAACTCTCCTGGACCCGGGCCATCGACGTACTCGATGCAGCTCTGCGGGCCTGGCCCACCACGACCCCAGAGGTGCACCGATGATCATCACGCCTATCGCGTCGCAGTTCGTTCGCGGCATCGCCGAACTCGAGGAGACCGGCAGGGGAGTACGTCCGCACCGACTGCCCACCTGGGTTCGTGAACAGTTCCCCGACCCGCAGTTGCTCTCCGTCGAGGCACAGCCCTCCGGCGTGCGCGTCATGTTCAACACGGCTGCCACGCACATTGAGCTGGAGGTGCACTCATCCCGTGCCGAGTATCGCGGAGTCGTTCGACCACGGGGCCGCATCGACGTCCGCATTGATGGCGAGCGACAGGTCAGCGATGAGCTGACCGGTGGCGACGAGATCGTTGTCGACCTGCAGGCGGGCTCGACGGAGCCGCTTGCTGGTCCGTCGCACACCACGATCCTCGACGGTCTTGCTTCGAGGGAGAAGCGCGTCGAAGTGTGGCTGCCCCACAACGAGACCCTCGAGCTCATCGAACTGCGTTCCAACGCCCCGCTCAGGCCCGTGACCGAGACGAAACGGGTGTGGATGCACCACGGCAGCTCGATCAGCCACGGTTCGAACGCGGCGGCACCCAGCGAGATCTGGCCGGCGATATCCGCGCGGCTCGGCGAGGTGGAGCTGCTGAACCTCGGCTTCGGCGGTAGCGCGATGGTCGACCCATTCATGGCGCGGGTCATGCGCGACACCCCGGCGGACCTGATCAGCGTGAAGCTCGGCATCAATGTGGTGAACGCCGATGCGATGCGGGTCCGCGCATTCGTTCCCGCAGTGCATGGCTTCATCGACACGATACGTGAACGTCATCCGGAGACGCCTCTCGTGCTTGTCTCACCGATCTTCTGCGGCATTCACGAGCACACGTCTGGGCCCGGCACCTTTGACCCGGCCTCGTTCGGCAGCGGGCAGGTCAGGTTCATCGCGACGGGAACGCCGGGCGACGAGTCGCAAGGTCGACTGACTCTCAGCGTCATCCGGCGAGAGCTGGCGTCGCTGGCCACGCGCCGCGCCGCTGACCCCAATCTCTACTACCTCGACGGCACCGAGTTGTTCGGAGAGGATGACGCGACCGTATTTCCGCTCCCCGACGATCTTCATCCGGGGCCGGACGCCCACCGGCTAATCGGGGAGCGCTTTGCCGCGTTCGCGTTCGCACCCGCCGGGCCGTTTGCGCCGGCGCCATAGCGACGCGCTGGTTGCCTCGGTTCCGCGGTCTCCGCGTCAGAAGATGCGGGTCCCGATTTCTGCGGGTGCCGCGAGCAGTTCTTCAATCTCGTCGTCGAGCTTGACCAGGGTGATCGATGCTCCCGCCATGTCGAGCGAGGTGCAATATTCGCCAACGTAGCTGCGGGCGACCGTGATGCCCTGTGCGGCCAGTTTTTCGTGGGCGATTCCGTAGACCAGATAGAGCTCGCTGATGGGTGTGCCACCGAGGCCGTTGACCATGAGTGCGACCCGGTCTCCGCTGGCATACGGCAGGTCGGCCACGATGGGCTCGAGCAAGATGTCGACGAGCTCGTTGGCGGGAACGATCTTCGCGCGCCGTCGTCCCGGCTCGCCGTGGATTCCCACGCCGATCTCGATCTCGTCGTCCCCAAGTTCAAACAGGGGAGACCCCTTGGCCGGGGGAGTGCAAGCCGTGAGTGCGAGGCCCATGGACCGCGTGACAGACACCACTTTCTCTCCAATACGCATCAGCTCGTCCAGGTCGGCGCCTGCCTCCGATGCGGCGCCCACCGCCTTGATGACAAAGAAGTTTCCAGCGACTCCGCGGCGGCCCACGGTCCAGGTGGAGTCCTTCACCGCAACGTCGTCGTCGATGAACAGGGTCTTGACGTTGACTCCGTCCGCGAGGCTCATCTCTTGCGCCATGTCAAACGCCATGCGGTCACCCGTGTAGTTATTGACCAACAGCAGAACACCCTTTTCTGAGTTCAAGAGCTTGGTCGTCTCGTAGACGTAGTCCATGGGTGGGGCAGCAAAGACGTCGCCGGGGCAGGCGGCATCCAGCATTCCGGGACCCACTGCCATCACGTGGGCGGGCTCGTGTCCGGAGCCGGAGCCCTGGATGATCGACACCTTGTCGTCGCGGGGCCCGCTCGATCTCATGATGAGGTTGTATTCCGGCACGTAGCGGAGGGTGTCGGGGTTTGCGAGCGCGAGACCCTTCAGCATCTCCGGCACAAATTGCTGCGGGTCGTTGACGAACTTCTTCATGGGAGATTCCTCTGCTGATCGATGGTGACTAGTTGGAGTTGTTCTTCGACGGCCACTGCGCCGCGAGCGCTTCGGCGAGGACCGCGACGGCGATGGCGCCCGCATCCGGAGACCCGATGCTGCGCTCGCCGGTGTAGGAGGCGCGCCCGCGCTTGGCGATGAGCGTGGAGGTCGCCTCTGCGGCGGTGCGGGCAGAGCTGGCAGCGGCGGCAACAATCGACGCGCCGTCGTCACCGTTGGTGACTCCCACTTCGATCGCATCAGTCATGGGCGCCAGTGCGTCGAGAAGTGTCTTGTCTCCCAGAGAAGCGTTGCCGCGAGCCATGATTCCTTCGATCGCCGATCGAAGCATTGCCACCAGATCCGCGCCGCCGAGATCGTCGCCGCGCGCCTTCGCGATCGCTGCGGCTCGAAGGAAGGCCGTGCCCCAAATGGGTCCGGAGGTTCCTCCGATCCGGCTCGTGATGGTCACGCCAACCTTCTGAAGGAAGGTTGCGACGGTCGAGCGGTCGAACTCGTCCCAGTCGTGGAGCACTATTTCAAACCCCCGGGCCAGGGAAAACCCGAAGTCGCCGTCGCCCACCACGGAGTCGAGATCGCCGAAGTACTTCTCGTTGTCGACGACCGTCTGCGCGATCGTGTGCACGATGAATTCGGTGTCGGTGAGGGATGTCATTGCTTCTCCTCTGGGAGGCGGGGACGCGGAGTTTGAAGAATCTGTTCGACGGTGGCGAGCGTGATCTCCCGGCCGGGATTGATGCTCAAGGGGTCCGACACCACCCGTGCCGGATCGGCCTCATCGCCCAGCGAGGAGACCACCAGCGATGCGCCAGTAAAATCCTCGTCGGCTGTGTAGCTGCTGGTGGTAACGAGGGTGCGCAGTCCCGCCGCGAGCGCGGCCGCCGCACCGTTTCCGCTGTCCTCAACGACCGCTGCCTCGTCGGGGTCGAGGTTTAGCTCGCGGAGGGCGAGGAGGTAGATGTCGGGCGCCGGCTTCTTGCGGGGAACGATGTCACCGGCGAAGACAGCGAAGCGCGAGGCATCCGCCCCCACTGCGTGTTCCAACACCGCACGCACTGATGGTTCCGCCGACGTCGAGGCGACCGCCAGCGTCCAGCCGGCCGCGATTGCCTGCGACGTGAGACGCGCGATTCCCGGCCGCGCCGGTAGCGCACCGGAGTCGACCAGGCCCGTGTAGATCTCCGTCTTTCGTTTGTGCCAGGCGGCGAGCAGCTGCCGTTGCGCATCATCATCCGTCGGCAGGTGGTTGGCGGCAATGAACTCGGGAGTGAGCAGGCTCGCCATGCGCTCCTTGCCTCCGCCGATGAGGACCTTGACCGCGTACTCCGCGTCGCTCCAGTGAACGGGAAGTCCAAACTCGGCGAAGGTGGCGTTGAAGGCGGGGAGGTGACCGTACCGCTCGGTGTCGGCGAGCACGCCGTCGCAATCGAAGATCAGGGCCGGCATCGTCACCATGCCTTGCCGGCGCTGCCGAACGTCGTGGCCAGGCCGGTGGTGAGCCCGATGATGTGGGAACGCACATCGGCAAATAATGACGGCGGGTCCCACTTGTCGGTTGCTTCGGCATTCTTGAGGAAGGCGAGGCTCGATGTCATGAACTCCACCTTCAGGGCTGTCGAAATGTTGACCTTGGCGCAGCCGCGGGCGATGAGGTCGGCGAACTGTGCGTCGGTCATTCCGCTGCCGCCGTGCAGGGCGATCGGAGTGCCGCTTGCCTCGACGAGGTCGGTGACGCGCTGGAAGTCGAGGTCAGGAGTGGACGAGTACACGCCATGGGCATTGCCGATGGACGGGGCGAAAACATCGACGCCTGTGGAGCGGATGAACCCGAGCGCGGTCTCCAGGCTCTGCCGACGGGTCTCGGTGTCCACGCCAATGCCGTCCTCGACTCCTTTGATGGCTTCGATTTCCCCCTCGACGTGCGCTCCATAACGCCTGGCCTCCGCGACCACCTCGATGGTCTGACGTTGGTTCTCTTCGACGGGGAGCGTCGACGCATCAAAGAGCACCGAGTTCCACCCGATCGCGAGGCACTCGCTGATCACCGCCCTCTCCGGACAATGATCCAGATGCAGGGTGACCGGAACGTCGATGTCGCGCGTCATCGCCGTCCACATGGCGAACAGGACGTCTGCCCCGATGGACTTCACGGTCTTGACGGAGGTTTGCACGATCACGGGGGAGTTCGCCTCGACCGCTCCGGTCAGCACGGCCTCGAGGGTGAGGTCGTTGACGATGTTGATGGCCGGCACCCCGTATCTCGCGTCGAATGCCCTGTCGACAATCTCGCGCAGCGATACGACTGCCATGGTCAACCTCCTCGTCGACGTCCACTATCCACATCATGCGCCGCGCCGCAGGCGTGGGCTAGGGGCAGAGAAACTCTTGACGGCGGGGCCGCGAAGGCGTATTCGCGCGGGCGTCGCTGACGTTCGAACTCAACAAATACGCGACGATGCCTGTGATTCCGTGCGCGTACGGAGTATTGCTGTAATCGGTAACGATCCACCGAGGAAGAAGGCCACCGTGCTCGACGACGAGGTCACCGCAGAGCTGCGCAACGAGGGAGCACTCAGCCTCCTGGAAACCGCGCCCATGTCACGGCTGGCGTACAACGGAAGTGACGGCTTTCCCCGGGTCATCCCGATCGGCTTTTTCTGGAACGGCGACGCGATCGTGGTCTGTACGGCGGTCACCTCACCCAAGGTGCGCGCTTTGGTGGAACGGCCGGAGGTTGCCGTCACCATCGACGTTGGCAACACTCCGAGCGACGCCCGCGCCCTACTCCTGCGCGGAACTGCGAGCCTGGAGCGTGTCGATGGGATCCCGCGGGAATACATCGCCGCGTCGGCCAAGGTGCTCAGCGAAGCGGAGCTGTACGTCTTCGAGCGCGCGGTCGCGGGAACGTACGAGCAGATGGTGCGGATCACGATCGTTCCCAGCTGGGCGCGCTATTTCGACTTCGGCGCCGGTCGGCTTCCCGCATTCCTGCAGGACCTCGTCAACAAAGCGTGACGGCGGTGCGTGAGCCGCGCGCGTGTCGCACCGAAAGCGTGCGACTGCTAGGTCTACCCCCGTTCGGGTTACGCGTGTTACGGTCACGATCGGTGACGTTTCGTCACTGAATCGAAGAGTTTCACGTCATGGAGCGGCAACGGTGCCGACTCGTTTGTCGGTCACCGTTCCGCCGATATCGGAGGTATTCGGTGATACGAGAACGAAAGAAAATGCTGTGGGCAACGATGACCACGGCAGCAGCGGTAGCGGTTGTGGCAATGATGCCCGCCGCGGCCGCAATCGCTGGGGGATCTTCGTCCCAGCACTCCGCGTCGAGCTACCCGGGCAAGTACCCAGTGGTGTCGACCGACAAGGGCAAGGTGCGCGGCGAGGCCGACTCCATGGTCACGTCGTTCAAGGGCATCCCGTTCGCGGCGCCGCCCGTGGGAAACCTGCGCTGGAAGGCGCCGGTTGAGGCGGCCAAGTGGCGCGGCGTGCTGGATGCCACGAAGTTCGGCGGCTCCTGCACGCAAGGCACCGGATGGGACCCCGGTTATGACCAGCCCACCCTCAACGAGGACTGCCTGTACCTCAACGTCTACCGGCCGAGCAACGTCAAGGCCAAGAACCTTCCCGTGTTCGTCTGGAACCACGGCGGTGGCAACACCGGCGGCGCGGGCAAGGACACCAACCCCGACAAGTTCGTGACGCGCAGTGACGTCGTGTACGTCACGATCAACTACCGGCTGGGCGCGATGGGATGGCTCGACACCGCCTCTCTCGAGCAGTCCAACCGCAACGACGGCGCTACGGGCAACTTCGGTCTCCTCGACCAGCAGGCGGCGCTGAAGTGGGTGCAGAAAAATATCCGCGCGTTCGGTGGTGACAAGAACAACATCACACTGGCCGGGCAGTCCGCGGGCGCCAGCAACACCTGTGCCCAGCTCGCGTCGCCCGGAGCCAAGGGGATCATCGACCACGCGATCATGCAGAGTGGCGGATGCTCCGCCAGAACCGCCGACGCGGCGCGGGCGTCAGGCCTCCGCTTCGCCACCCAGATCGGCTGTGCCGATGTTGCCACGCAGGTCTCGTGCCTGCGCGGTAAGACGCCCGCCGAGGTGCTCGCCGCCCAGACCGCGGTCCGCCAGAGTGGACCTGTAGCCGGCAACCGCGTGCTGCCGTCCAATCCACTCGACCTACTGAAGGCTGGCACGCTCACCAAGGTGCCCGTTATCGTGGGTGCGGTGTCGGATGAGGCGCAGCAGAGCGTCTTCGGATCCAACGACTACCTCGGCAACCCGATCACCACGCAACGTCTGAGTGAACTCATCAGTACGACGTACCCGGCGGCTGCGGCGCAGGTAGCGGCGGCGTACCCGGCGGCGAGCTACTGGTCTCCGTCGGTCGCCTGGGGTGACATTCTCAGCGATCAGTCGGCGTGCTCCACCCAGACGCTCCGCGACCGCATGGCGAACAACACCCGCACGTACTCCTACGAGTTCGCGGAGAAGAATGGCCCGCCCTTCACGTCGATCTGGCGTCTGAACACGGACTACCCGTTCGGCGCCACGCACGTGAATGACCTCGGCTACCTCGGGGACTACCTCGGCACCGCCCTTCCGTTCAGCACGGACCAGGTGGCACTGTCCAACCAGATGATCAGCTACTGGTCGAGCTTCGCCGAGGACGGTTCGCCGAACGTGAGGTACGCGCCGGTCTGGCCGAAGTACACCCCTCAGGGCAAGCTGCTGCAGTTCGTGGCTCCCAGCGCCCAGGTCGTCTCGCACGCGACTCTCGACGCTGAGCACAACTGCCAGCTGTGGGACGCGGTGGCACCCGCCGCCTAGTTCCATCGCTCCACGCACCGCCGTCCGGACCTCGGTCCGGGCGGCGGTGTGGTGAGTTGGCGCTGGTGCGTTGGCGCAGCTAGTGCAGAGCGCGCCGCATGAAAACGCGGGGCCACCGGGCGTGTCCCGCTGCGGCCTCGCGATCTACCCGGGCACGAATCCCGGCGCCCCACTCGTCGGGTGGGACGACAGCGAAACCCAGTCGCGCATAGTACGGAGCATTCCAGCGGATGTCCCGGAAGGTCGTGAGAGTGAGCGCGCCGAGCCCCTCGTGCCGTGCCCACGACTCCGCGTTGCGCAGCAGAGATGCTCCGATGCCGTGGTGGGCAAACGCCGGGTCCACCGTGATCTGCTCAACGTGGGCGCCGTCATCCACGGCCTCGACCAGAAGATAGGCGAGGACGGAGTCACCTTCGTCGGTCGCCACGAAAGCCCGGTGTTCGTTGACGAAGGTGGTGAACTCGGGCCGGGCGATGGGCGGATCGTCGGCGACACTGTCCATGCCGACCGTGCGGAAAAGCTCGCCTGCCGCTACCTCGATGCGGCGGATGTCGGTGTAATCGTCGAGGGTCGCTGCACGGTGCATCCACGCATTCATGAATCCAGTCTGTCGTGCCACAGCGCTGCCGACACGCGAGGTCCTGGTGTGGAGTGCGGCGCGGCGTCTACCCGCGCGAGATTGACCGGGGAATAACGATCGGGCGACCGCTCACGTCGTCATTGATCACCGAGCACTCGACGCCGAAGACGCTCCGCAGTACGGCGGGGGTGATGACCTCGTGCACTGTTCCAGCCGCGATGATCTGTCCGTCTCGCATGGCGATCAGATTGTCGGCATAGCGTGCCGCGAGACTCAGATCGTGCAGCACCATCACCACGGTCACGCCGCGCTCGCGATGCATGTCGCGCACCGTGTCGAGCACCTCGAGTTGGTGTGCGATGTCGAGGTAGGTGGTGGGCTCGTCCAGCAAGAGCACGTCGGTGTTTTGGGCGAAGGTGAGGGCGATCCACGCCCGCTGTCGCTGTCCGCCCGATAGCGACTCAAGGGGACGATCGGCGAACTCGGTCATCTCCGTGCGCCGGAGGGCCTCCTCGACGATGCGTTCGTCGGCGGCGGACCACTGGTCGTACCATCGCCGGTACGGATCCCGGCCGCGGGTGACCAGGTCAACCACGGTGAGGTTGTCGGGGGCGACCGGGGCCTGCGGCAGAAGCGCAACACGGGTGGCGAACTGCTTGCCGCGCATTCCGTAAACGTCGCTCTGCTCAAGCTGGATGCTGCCGTCATCGGGTTGTTGCAGTCGCGCCATGGCGCGCAGCAGCGTTGACTTGCCGCAGCCGTTTGGACCCACAATTGCCGTGACCGCGCCGCGGGGAATCTCTACCGAGACGCCGTCGACAGCGGCGCGATCGCCAAAACGGATCGCGACATTGTCGATGTGGAAAGCGGATGTCACCGAAGGCCATCCTTTCTCGACCGCACGAGCAGCCAGACCAGAAACGGAGCCCCCACGAGCGACGTGATGGCCCCGGTGGGAAGCAAAATGGGGGCAAACGCGGTGCGGGCGACGAAATCACTGCCCAGCAGGAGCACGGTGCCGATGAGCGCTGATGCTGCAAGGGGCGGGCGTGGGGCGGCGCAGGCGAGCCGCGCAAGGTGCGGGGCGACGAGAGCGATAAATCCGATCGGTCCGACGACGGATGACGCGATGGCCGCCAGCACCACCGCGATGGCAAGCAGTCCCGTTGTAGCCGCGGGCACGCGCACCCCGAGCGAGCGCGCCAGGTCGTAACCAAGTTCAATCGTGGGCAATCGAGCCGACAAGGGGACGAGCACGATGATCGAGGCCACCAGGGTAACGCCGACGGTCGCCACATCGGTCCATCCGCGACCGCCCAGCGAGCCGGTGAGCCACGCATTGGCCTTGGCCGCGTCATCGATTTTTGCCTGCACGAGCATCCAGCTCGTGAGTCCACCGAAGAACGCCGACACACCAATGCCGATGAGGAGGGGCCGGAGGCCGCCGCCCCCGGACAGCCGGAGGAGGGCCGCCACGAGCCCGGCAGCGACGAATCCTCCGATGAGCGCGGCGGTGGATGTGCCGACAAGGGCAAGTATCCCCGAGGCGGTGGTGCCGGCACCGCCCAGCACGATAACGGCTACTGCGCCTGCGCCGGCCCCCGACGTCACGCCGAGAAGGTCGGGGCTCGCGAGGCTGTTTCGCGCGGTGGTCTGCACGAGTGCACCCGAAATGGCCAGCGATGCCCCAACCAGGATGGCAAGCGCAATACGGGGAAGGCGCAGGTTGTAGATGATGAGGTGTTCGGTGCTGGTGCCGCCACCACCCAGCACCTCAATGACACGCAAGAATCCCATCGAAAAGTCTCCGACGCCGAGCGAGGTGACCGCCAGAACGACGGCGACGACCGTCGCGACGATCAGGACGGCGAAGGTGCGTGGGCGCCATCGGAATGACACGGGCCCGAGACGAACGGCGGTGCGGCGCGAGCCTAAGCGAGCGGATGTCACAGCGGGGGCGATCACGAACGGGACCTCCTCATCCGCGCAATGATGACGAGAAAGGCGGGCCCTCCGACAACGCCGAGCACGACGCCGACCGGCAACTCGGCCGGCATCACAACCAGCCGCCCGATGATGTCCGCGAAGACGGTAACGACCGCTCCGGAGATGAGCGACATCGGAAGCAGGAGTCGGTAGCCGCTGCCGGTGAACCAGCGAACCGCGTGAGGTGCGATCAGCCCGATAAAGCCGAGGGAGCCCACGAGAGAAGTGGCAGAGCCGACGAGAAGTGTAACTGCGGCGAGTCCGGCGATGCGCGTTGGCACCATCCGGCGCCCGAGTGAGCGGGCGACATCGTCGCCCAGTGCCAGGACATCCAGCACTCGCGACTGGGCAAGGGCCACCACCGCACCCGCGACCACGAAGGGAAGCACGGGTGTCAGCACCGAAAGGCTGCGGCCACCTGCCAGCGAGCCCACGGTCCAGAACCGATACAGATCTAGTGCCGACGAATCGAGCAACAGTACGACGCCTGTTGCGGCGCTGAGAAACGCTGAGACGGCTGCGCCGGCGAGTACGAGCGATGCGGGTGAAGCATCGCGTCGGCGTCCCGCCGCGGTCGCGATCGCCGTGACGATGGCCGTGCCCGCGGCCGCACCCGCAAACGCGAACCACAGGTAGCCAGCAGGGGTCGTCAGGCCGAAGACGGCGATTGCGGTCACCACGGCCAGGGATGATCCTGCCGTCACCCCCAGAAGCCCCGGATCCGCGAGAGGGTTGCGGGTATGTCCCTGAATCATTGCGCCGGCCAGGGCGAGTGCGCCGCCTCCGACAAGGCCCAGAAGCGTGCGGGGCAGCCTCTGGCCCACGACGATGGCGTGGGCCTCGGCGTTGCCCGCGCTCCACAGCGCCTGCCACACCGTTGCCGGGTCAAGCGCCCGGGAGCCGACCAACAGACTGGCCGCGACGACGGCGAGTACGGCAACGAGCCCGCCGCCGTAGAGCAACGCCGTGGGAGCGTGCTGTCGGGTCGGCGGGCTCGTGCGTCGATCGGTGGGAAGAGCGATCACCGGGTTAGAACGTCTTCAGTAACGATTCAATGACGTCGAGGCAGTGCATCGCGGTGAGAGCAGCGCCCTCGTGGGTCTGCTTGTCGGATCGGACCACATGTCCGTTCTCCACCGCTGGCAACTGCTTGTACAGCGGGTTCGCCTGCACCGCCGTCCACACCGCCGGCTCATTGACCAGAGCGATCAGACCGTCAGCGTCTGAGAAGGCACTCAACAACTGCTCCGGTCCGAACTTGGCGCCTTCGGTCGTCTTGATCGACGTGGCAAAGGCCGCGGAAGGGGTTGCCCCGAGGTCACGCAACACGGATGACAGGAGACGATTCGGACGAGTCTGCGACCCTTCATCGTCAATGCTGACAGGTGCGAAGGTGTGCTCCTTGAGCACAGTTGCGTAGGTGGTGGAGAGCTCCTTGACGCGAGCGTCGTACGCCGCAATCAGCGTGTCTGCCTTTGCCTCTGTGCCCGTGGCCGACGCGACCAGTCGCAGGTCGTCCTGCCAGGAACTGACATCTTGCTCTCCGATGGCGATCACCGGCGCGATGGGTGTCAGCTGGTCGATGATCGGTTCTACGTCATCGACGCGGCTCACGATGAGCGTGGGTGCGGCTTCCGCAATCGCCTCGACATTGATCTCGTCTGCAAGGAACAGTTCCTTGGCGCCCTTGGCCTTCGCCGCTGTCAACTCCGTTGCCATCGGCGAGGGTAGATCGAGCGAGCCGGCTTCCTCGTAGGGATAGCCAACCAGGGGAAGCCCGAGGGACAAGACGATGTCGAGGTCCCGGCGACCCTCGATGACAACGACGGACTTAATCGATGTGGGTACGGACACGTCCCCGAGCTGCGTCGTGACCGAGCGCGTTGACGGGGAAGTAGCGGATGGCGCTGCGGCGGTGCTGCACGCGGTGAGGCCGGCCATCGCGAGAGCACTGAGGAGCACTGCTGCTGCGGCAGTGCGAGGAGAGAGGGTGAGGTTCACGGAGGTAAGGCTATCCTTACTGACCGCCATTTCGCGAATCGCTGTACATGCAGATGAACGGCTGCACCATCGGGAAATTGTCCAGAAATTATTGTGCAAGGCATCACTCGGCGTAACGTACAGCCAAGTGGTTGGTTGAACGCGATCACCGCGTATTCCACATTGTGCGAGGTCATGAATCTAACTTGCTTTCGAGCTCGGTCAGGCGTCGTCGTTGATCTCGAACTCAGCGGGGACACGGACCAGTTGCGAGTGTCTTCCGCGACGGTCGACTTTGAATTCCCATAGCGACTGAACAGCGCTTGAGAGCGCAGATCTGTATGCACTCAGCAACTTTGACGGTTCATTTAGTTCGTCAGCGGACAACCCAGATTCCAGGGGGCCGGAGTTCCTACGCCGGATCTCGACACGAGCGTCCTTCTCGCCAACGAAAAGCAGAAAATATCGCGTCGAGAGCAGGCTCTGAGCACTCCGCCAGTACTGAGCTGGCCGAGGATCTCGATAGTAAATTCTCAGTCTCTGCTCGATTACTGTGCCACGTGCCCTGCTGGTTGTATAAATTTCCGTCAATTCGGCCAGCGGTGCTGCCAATGTTTTGTCAGTCGATCGTTCAGTGAGGGCCACAGGTTTCGCTTCGCGCCAGAACTTTTGCAGGGCGAAGTAGAGAAGATTTCCTGTTTCTGTCATTTCCGCGGCGAGAGTCTCGCGCGTCTCCGCCGCATCGCGCCGCCGCTGGGCCCATGCCGTCAATTGATTGATTACGAATAGCGCAAGGAGGGCCGTAACTAATGGGCCCACTGCCGCGACGAGCAGCTTCTCTCCGAGAGAGTCGGCACCCCAAAACGAGTCGCTCATCGCGGCCCTTCCCTCTGTTGTAGACCGAATGTAATGTGCCGACAGGGTAGGAGCATTGCTCGACTAATTGATAGCCCTAGAGGTGTCGATCGGATCATTCACAATCACTGGCTTGGACGCCTGCAACCCAAGGTCGCGGGCGATTGTCGGTGCCAAATGTGAAGTTCGCGAATGCAATCAAGATTCCCTTGCGATAACTGGAAACGCGGCGTAACATACAACCAAATGGTTGTAGATGAGATGAACGAAGCGGGCGTGGACCGGATGTTCCACGCACTGGCCGATTCCACCCGGCGAGATATCGTGCGTCGCGCGGTGACGGGGGATCTGTCGGTATCGCGGCTCGCTGAGGGCTACGCGATGAGCTTCGCGGCCGTCCAAAAGCACATCGCCGTGCTGGAGAAGGTCGGCCTCGTCACGAAGAAGCGGCGGGGGAGGGAGTATCTCGTGAGCACTGATCCGGATGCCCTTGTGCTCGCGCGGCTCGCGCTCGACCAGCTTGAGGAGGCATGGCGCGGTCGCGTAGATCGCATGGCCGACCTCCTCGCCGAGACAGCACCTCCAGAACAACGCACACCAACGAAAGGACAAGACCGATGACAGTCACCAGTGTCGACAAGAACTACGACGACCTGACTCTTACCCTGATTGCCGACTTCTCCGCCCCGATCGATCGGGTCTGGCAGTTGTGGGCGGATCCGCGGCAGCTGGAACGCTGGTGGGGACCGCCGACGTACCCGGCGACCTTCGAACAGCACGATCTGACCCCGGGTGGCACCGTCTCGTACTACATGACGAGCCCCGAGGGCGAGAAGTTCCCCGGTTGGTGGCGGATTGTCGCGGTGACGCCCGAGGAGTCGCTCGAGCTGCTCGACGGGTTCTCTGACGAGAACGGCAACCCGAAGGACGACATGCCCGTCACCACCATGCGCATGCAACTGACGACCACCGACACCGGCACCCGGATGGCACTGCACTCGGTCTTCGCCTCGCGCGAGCAGATGGACCAGCTGATCCAGATGGGGATGGACGAAGGGCTCGCGCAGGCTGTCGGCCAGATCGACGACATCCTCGCAACCAGCGCCTCGCGACAGCAGGCGTAGCAGCTCCTACCGCCGTAACGGCACGGCCGGAGGGAGAAACAGCACGCGGCGGGAGCCATATGGCTCCCGCCGCGTGCGTGCGTCTGGCGACTAGTAACGCGCGGGGCGCTCCCGGTCATCGCGACGGGCAGGCGCACCCTTGTCGAGACGAATCTCGATCAGCTTGCCGCTGATGCGGGTGTTCTCGAGCTTGGCGATGACATCGCCGGGAAGATCGGCCGGAAGCTCCACGACGGAGAAGTCCGGGAGGATCTTGATGTGACCGAAGTCGTCACGGCTCAGTCCACCCTCGTTGGCGATGGCGCCGACGATCTGGCGCGGCTCCACCTTGTGACGCTTGCCGACCTCGATGCGGTACGAGGCCATGGGCTTGTCGCTGCGGGGACGACGCTCGACGCGTTCCGGGCGGTCGTTGCGGTCCCACTTGTCGTCTCCGCCGCGGGCGGGGCGGTCGGTGCGGGGAGGACGCTCGGCCCGCTCACGCTCTTCGCGCTGGCGCTGCACGCGGGCATCTTCCGGCGAGAGCAGAAGCGGAGTGTCACCCTGGGCGACGATGGCGAGCGCAGCCGCGACATCTCCCTCGGGCACGTCGTGGTGGGAGACGTAGTGACCGATAATGTCGCGGAACGTCGCGAGACGCTCGGACTGGCTCAGCGCCTCGGTGATGGCGTCGTCGAAACGGGCAAGGCGCGTCACGTTGACGTCCTCGACGCTCGGGAGCTGCATCTGGGTCAGCGGCTGACGGGTGGCCTTCTCGATCGCGACGAGCAGGCGACGCTCACGCGGCGTGACGAAGCTGATGGCGGCACCGCTGCGTCCGGCACGGCCCGTGCGGCCGATGCGGTGCACATAGGACTCGGTGTCGATCGGGATGTCGTAGTTGATCACGTGGCTGATGCGGTCGACGTCGAGACCTCGCGCCGCGACATCCGTTGCAACCAAAATGTCCAACTTGCCGGACTTGAGCTGATCGACGGTGCGCTCACGCTGGGCCTGCGCGACGTCGCCGCTGATCGCCATGGCCGAGTATCCGCGGGCACGCAGCTTCTCGGCGAGGGTCTCCGTCTCGTTCTTGGTGCGAACGAAGACGATCATGCCCTCGAAGTTCTCGACCTCGAGGATGCGGGTGAGAGCGTCGACCTTCTGGGGGTACGACACCATCAGGTAGCGCTGCGTGGTGTTGGCCGACGTCGTGGTCTTGTTCTTGACCGTGATTTCTTCGGGGTCGTGCAGGTACTTCTTGGAGATGCGGCGGATCTGCGCGGGCATCGTCGCGGAGAACAGCGCGACCTGCTTGTCGTCAGGGGTATCGGCGAGGATCGTCTCGACGTCCTCGGCGAAGCCCATCTTGAGCATCTCGTCAGCCTCGTCAAGAACGAGGTACTTGAGCTCGGAGAGATCAAGGGTGCCCTTTTCGAGGTGGTCCATGATGCGGCCGGGAGTACCGACAACAACGTGGACGCCGCGGCGCAGGGCCGACAGCTGTACGCCGTAGGCCTGTCCGCCGTAGATGGGCAGAACGTGCACGCCCTTGACGTGGGCTGCGTACTTCTCGAACGCCTCACACACCTGGAGGGCGAGTTCACGGGTGGGGGCAAGAACAAGCGCCTGCGGCTTCTTCTGTGAAACGTCGATGCGCGAGAGGATGGGCAGCGCGAACGCTGCGGTCTTTCCTGTACCGGTCTGGGCGAGTCCTACGACATCGCGGCCATCCAGCAGTGGGGGAATCGTGGCAGCCTGAATGGCTGAGGGAGTCTCGTACCCGACGTCCTTGAGCGCCTTCAGTACCGCGTCGCTAAGTCCGAGCTCGGAGAAGGTGATCGCCACCGGGGCAGTTGCTGCCTCGGTTGGCTCGGTCGTATCAGGGGTCGTCATAGTACTACGGTACTCGGTAAGTGTGCACGCCCCGGTTGGGGGGCACGAACGGCACAGTATTGCCGCGCGATTTGGGCAGTTTCGGGATGCCCCGGGGCCGCGTCACCCCGTCCGTCTCCGCGCGGACCGCACCGGGGTCGGGACCGTGACGTTGTGATCGCGCCGCAGACCGGATAACCTCGAAGCGCTATGAGGAGATAAGCGCTTTCTTCCCGCGCCTGAGGCGCAGCGTGACGAAGCCCATCTCTGAAATTCTCCAGTGCCGTGTGGCGTTGCGGGTTGGCGTTCGCTGCAGTGCCCGTGCAGGAACCAATTCGACCCTTCGGAAACGGTGGCCTCCATGCCTGCAACACCCAGTTCGACCCCGTCAGACCCCACCGCACAGGCAAAGCCCGTGCGGGCCCGTCTGGTGAACGCCGAGGACATCTCGCGCCGCCCGTCTCCCACGCACATCCGCGTCGACGGTGTCTCGCACTCCTACGGCGAGCACCCGGTGCTCACCGACCTCACCCTGATCGTCGACAAGAAGGACCGCCTCGGCCTCATCGGGGAAAACGGGGTCGGCAAGTCGACGCTGCTGCGCCTGATGGGTGGGGCGGAAGCTCCCAACGTCGGCCGCATCACCCGTCCCACGCGCACCGGCCTGCTCTGGCAGGAGGTGCAGTTTCTGCCCAGCGACACCGTCAATGACCTCATCGAGAGCGGACTGGCCGGGCTTCGCGGCCTTGAGCGGGAACTGGATGCCTCGGGGCTCGCGCTCAGTGCGCCCGGGACATCCGCTGATCCGCTCCTTACCAAACGGGCCAACGACCGATACTCGCGTGCCCTCGCGGCGGCGGAGGCTGCGGATGTCTGGAACGTCGAAACCCGTCGCGACGAACTGATCGCCGGACTCGGGGTCAGCGGCATCCCGCTCGACCGCCGGCTGGACGAGGTCAGTGGTGGGCAGCGCTCGCGGTTCGCGCTCGCCGCGTTGCTGCTTGGGCGCCCCGTCGCGCTGCTGCTGGACGAGCCGACGAACCACCTCGACGACAACGCGACCGACTTCCTGCGTAAGCAGCTCATTAACTGGCAGGGTCCGGTGGTCTTCGCGAGCCACGACCGTGCATTCCTCGACGAAGTCGCGACGGTGCTCATCGACATCGATCCCGCGCGCGACGGCCTCACCCGTTTCAGCGGCACTTACACCGCGTACCTTGCCGAGAAGGCCGCAGAACGCGTGCGCTGGGAGCACCAGTTCCGCTCCGAGCAGGCCGAACTGCAGCGCCTCGAGTACACGCTGAACGTGACAGCGCGCGAGGTTGCCAACGACTACGGCCGCAAGGACCACGACAAGGTCGGCTTCGATTTCAAAGCGGGCAACGTCGAGCGGGCCGTGGCCCGTCGCGTGCGTAACGCCGAGCAGCACTACCTCGAGCTCGAAGAGAACCAGGTGTGGCAGCCGCCGTCGGTCCTGAGCTTCGGCGGAATTCCGAAGGGCGCGCAGCCGCTGGAAGACGACGGAAAGCCGCTGCTCGAGCTAACCGATGCCCGCGTCGCGGGACGACTGCACCTCGACAGTTTCACCGTCGAGCCCGACGCGCGCCTGCTGGTGACGGGTCCGAACGGTGCCGGCAAGTCCACCCTCCTGAGCGTGCTTGCTGGCGCCATCAAGCTCGACAAGCAGGCCGGCGGCACCTTCTACAAGCGCAAGGGACTGCGCGTCGCGATGCTCGAGCAGGACGTGCACTTCCCGGATCCCGAGCTCACGCCGCGCAGCATCTACGAAATCACCGTGGGGGAGAAGCGGGCGGAAGCGCTCACGCTGTTCAGCTTCGGCCTGCTCACCGAGCGCGACATCGACCGCTCCGTCGGCGAGCTCTCCGTCGGGCAGCAGCGCCGCCTCGCGCTCGCGCTGATCCTCGCGAAGCCGCCGCACGTGTTTCTGCTCGACGAGCCGAGCAACCACCTTTCACTGACGCTCGCCTCCGAGCTCGAGGACGCCCTCGGTACCTACCCCGGCGCTGTCGTCGTCGCGAGCCACGACCGGTGGTTGCGCCAGCGCTGGGGTGGCACCCGGCTGGAGCTCACGCACGGCCGCATCGCCGAGCGACCGCTTGCCGACCCCGAGTCCGCCGCATAGCCCACACCACCGGCGGGACCTTCGGCCCTACTGGCGAAAAACCGATGCGCCTAGCGTGAGGGATACCGGGTGCGAACGCACCTCGAATAGATCTCACGGAGCGTCTTATGACCAACGGACACCTGCCAGCCATCGAACAGCTCACCCCCGAGCAGAGCTGGGATCTGCTGGCCGAGACCACCGTCGGGCGCCTGGCCATCCGCCAGGGCAGCGGCGTCGACCTGTTCCCGATCAACTACCTCACTCACGAGCACAAGATCTACTTCCGCAGCGGACCCGGCACGAAGCTCATCGAGCTGACCGACGAGCCCGACGTGGCATTCGAGGCGGACGGGCGCGACGGTCACCACCAGTGGAGCGTCGTCATCCGCGGCATCGCCACGCGTTTGGACACCGACACCGAGATCATCGATTCGGGCGTCAAGACGCTGAAGTCCTGGTACCCCGACGGCAAGTTCAACTACGTGCGCATCGACGCGGCGACCATTGTCGGCCGCCGCTTCCTCCCTCACTTCCTCGGCGACTAGGCACCCGGCCCTGGGTCCTACCACGGTCGGTTGCGTGGGAACGGGTGGATGACTCGGGCGAGGTTCCTCGTTAGGTTGAGGGTTATGGCCACTGAAGCTGTTGTCCTCACCGTTGACGGACCCCACGGAGAGCGCGAGGTGAGAATCTCGAGTCCCAGCCGCGTCCTGTGGCCCGACTCGGGAATCACCAAGCTCGACCTGGCGAACTACATCATCGCCGTGGGGACGCCGTTCGTCGCCGCCAACGGGGACCGACCGGTGTCGCTGCAGCGGTTCCCCGACGGGATCGACGGCGAACAGTTCTTCTCCAAGAACCCGCCGAAGGGTGCGCCGGAGTACGTACGCTCCGAGATGGTGGTCTACCCCAGCGCCCGCACCCACCCCCAGCTCGTCATCGACGAACCGGCCGCCGCGGTCTGGGCGGTGCAGATGAACACGGTGGTGTTTCACCCGTGGGCGTCGCGCGCCGAGGCATCCGACAATCCCGACCAGCTGCGGATCGACCTCGACCCGCAACCGGGAACTGACTTTCAGGACGCGATCCCCGCGGCGATCGCGCTGAAGGCGGTGCTCGAGGAGGCAGGGCTCACGGCATTCGTGAAGACCTCCGGCAACCGGGGCCTGCACGTGTTTGCGCCCATCGAACCCACCCACGAGTTCCTCGAGGTGCGGCACGCGGTCATCGCCGCGGCCCGTGAGCTCGAGCGGCGGATGCCCGACAAGGTGACGACCGCGTGGTGGAAGGAGGAGCGCGGCGAGCGGATGTTCGTCGACTTCAACCAGGCGAACCGCGACCGCACGATGGCAGGCGCCTACAGCCCCCGCGCCATCGCCCACGCTCCCGTATCGTGCCCGCTGGAGTGGGACGAGTTGGACGGCGCCGATCCGACCACGTTCACCATTCTCACCATGCCCGAACGCCTCGCCACCGTGGGTGACCCCTGGGCACACATGCACGACGCTCCCGGCACCATCGACACCTTGCTCGGCTGGTGGGAACGCGATGTCAGCGACGGACTCGGCGAACTGCCATTCCCTCCCGACTATCCGAAGATGCCGGGGGAGCCGCCCCGCGTGCAGCCGAGTCGCGCGCGCAAGCAGTAGCCCCGCGCAGCCGGACTCCCGTCAGAGGATGACGCGGCTGAGATCGTAGGCGATCGGTCGTTCCAGCTGGTCGAACGTGCAGGAGCGCGCGTCCCTGTCGTCCCGCCAGCGATAGAACTGCGCCGTGTGACGAAAACGCATCCCCTCCATCTGGTCGTACTTGACCTCGATGACCCGCGTCGGGTTCAGCCGCACGTAGGAGACGTCCTTGCCCGACGAGAACCGGCTGCGCTCCGTCTCGCCCGCAACGACCTCGCCCGAGTCGTCCCGCATGACGAGGGGAGCGAGCTCATCGATGAGCTCCAGGCGACGGACATTGCTGAAAGCGGATGCCCCGCCGACGTTGCGCAGCGTGCCGTCGCTGTCATACAGCCCGAGCAACAGCGACCCCACCCCGCTGCCGCTGGTGTGGATGCGGTACCCGAGCAGCACGACGTCCGCCGTGCGGTGGTGCTTGATCTTGAGCATGAGCCGCTTGCCCGGGGAGTAGGGGGATGCGAGCGGCTTGGCGACAACGCCGTCCAGCCCCGCGCCCTCGAACTCCGTCAGCCAGGTGCGGGCGAGCTCGACGTCGGTGGTGGTCTGCGACAGGTGGATGGGGTCGCCGATGCCGTCGAGGAGTGCTTCGAGGGCGGCGCGGCGCTCGCCGAAGGGCCGGTCGAGGTAGGACTCGTCGCCCGAGGCGAGCAGGTCAAACGCCACGAACATGGCGGGGGTCTCGACGGACAGCTTCTCGATGCGACTGGCCGCCGGGTGGATCCGCTGCGACAGCGCCTCCCAGTCGAGCCGTTCACCACCGGTGACGCCGGAGCGCACAACGATCTCCCCGTCGAGCACGCACGGGCCGGGAAGCAGGCGGGCGAATGCCTCGGTGAGTTCCGGAAAGTACCGGGTCAGCATCTTGGAGCCGCGGCTGCCGATCTCCACCGTCTCGCCGTCGTAGTAGACGATCGCGCGGAAGCCGTCCCACTTCGGCTCGTAGCTCAGCCCGCCCTCGAGACTGTCGGGTTCCGGCACGGCGTCGATGGCCTTGGCGAGCATGGGGGTGACGGGGGAGGAGGCGGACGGTTCCATGCCTCGATCTTGGTCGATGCGCACGGTCGGCGGCGAGGGTTGAGTCGACCCCGAAATCGGAGCAGGATGAACAGGGAACGTTCCACATTTGCTTCGCCTTGGTTGTTTTTCTACAGCTCGGTAAGGAGAAATCGTGACTTCCACCCTGGAAACCAAAGAAGCCCAGCCCGAGTTGAAACGGGCCATCGGGCCCAGGCTCCTGCTGCTGTTCATCATCGGTGACATCCTCGGCACCGGAATCTATGCGCTCACCGGCCAGGTCGCCGCCGAGGTCGGAGGCGCGGCATGGTTGCCGTTCCTGCTGGCCTTCGGGGTGGCGACCGTCACCGCGTTCTCGTATCTCGAGCTGGTGACAAAGTATCCCCAGGCCGCCGGAGCCGCGCTGTACGTGCACAAGGCCTTCGGCATCCACTTCGTGACGTTCCTCGTCTGTTTCATCGTGATGTGTTCCGGAATCACCTCGGCGTCCGCGGCATCCCGTGCCTTCGCATCCAACCTCGTGGTCGGATTCGGCCTGGACCTCGGAAACGTCGGCATCATGCTGATCGCACTGGCCTTCATCGTGATCGTGATGGCCGTCAACTTCCGGGGTGTCACCGAGGGAGTCATCCTCAATGTGATCCTCACGCTCATCGAGCTGTCCGGTCTTCTGCTGGTGATCTTCATCAGCCTGTGGGCGATCGGTGGGGGTCAGGCGGACTTCTCCCGCGTCGTGGCGTTCGACACCCCGGATGACAAGGCGGTGTGGGTCGCCCTCAGCACCGCGACATCCCTCGCCTTTTTCGCCATGGTGGGATTCGAGGACTCGGTCAACATGGCCGAGGAGACCAAGGACCCGAGCCGCATCTTCCCGCGGATCATGCTCACCGGGCTGGGCATCACCGCGGTCGTCTACGTTCTGGTGTCCATCTGCGCGGTTGCGCTGGTGCCCGTGGGTGAACTCGCGGGCAACGACACCCCGCTGGTGACGGTGGTGCAGACGGCGGCGCCGGGCTTCCCGATCGGTGAGTTGCTGCCGTTCATCTCGATGTTTGCGGTGGCAAACACCGCCCTGATCAACATGATGATGGCGAGCCGTCTGCTCTACGGCATGAGCCGGCAGGGTGTGCTGCCACCGTTCCTCGCGCGGGTACACGCCGCACGGCGTACTCCGTGGGCCGCGATTCTCTTCACCACCGGCATCGCGCTGCTGCTGATCACCTACGTGTCTCTCGACCCGGAGGGCTCCGTTGTCGCGGTGCTGGGAGGCACCACCTCCCTGCTGCTGCTCTCGGTATTCGCGGTCGTGAACGCGACGGTCCTCGTGCTCCGCCGCGAGAAGGTAGACCACCATCACTTCAACGCCGGGCGGGTCTTGCCGGTGATCGGCGTCATCTCGTGTGTGTACCTCGTGTTGCCGTGGTCGTCGGGTCGTCCCGCCATCCAGTACCAGATCGCCGGGATCCTGCTGGCGATCGGCATCGTGCTGTGGGCAGTCACCTGGTTCGTCAATCGCACCATCCGCAACCGCAAGTCCGAGCTGAGCGACGTCAGCGAACTCACCTGATGTGACGCGCAATGAACACCTGTCGTCATGGGGCGTCACATCGGCGGGGCCGCGCCGGGCGCGCGCATACGATTGGCCCATGAAACCGTTCCTGCTGCTGGCCACCCGCGCAGAGGACGAAGCCGCCGACGATGAGTACTTCAGCTTTCTCGAGGCGGGCGGCCTGAACCCCGACGAGCTGCACCGCATCCGGCTGGAAGCGGAAGCCCTTCCGCCGATCAACCTCGACGACTACTCGGGCGTCATCGTGGGCGGCAGCCCCTTCAACACCAGCGACCCGGACGAGACGAAGTCCGACGTGCAGCGGCGCGTGGAAAGCGACTTCGGCCGCCTGCTCGATGAGGTGCTGGCGCGCGACTTCCCCCTGTTCGGCGCCTGCTACGGCATCGGGCTCCTCACCTCGCACCTGCACGGTGTGGTCGACGGCACCTGGTCGGAGGTCGCCGGTCCGATCCCCATCACCCTCACGCCGGAGGGCGCGGAGGACCCCATCTTCGGGCTCGTCCCCGCCGCCTTCGACGGGTTCGTCGGTCACAAGGAAGCGTGCACCGAGCTGCCGGCGGGTGCCGTGCTCCTCGCGTCGGGGGCGAGCTGCCCCGTGCAGGCCTTCCGGGTCGGCAGCAACGTCTACGCCACACAATTTCATCCCGAGCTGAACCAGGACAGCATCCTCGCCCGCCTTCGCATCTACAGCGATAACGGCTACGTCAGCGCGGAGACGTGGGACGACGTGGTCGCCTCGATCGGGTCATCCACCGTCACCGAACCTGCGAAGCTCGTGCGCGGATTCGTCGACAGGTTCGCCACCCGCGACTGACCGGTGCCGCGTCGGTCGTGGCGTCGCCCGGTGCCATCCTGAGTGCGTCTCACGGCTGCGGCTGGCATGATTGTCGCGTCAGCGCCGCCTTACTCGGGTGTCCGCGCCCGAGGAGATGCTTAGGTTTATGAACGATTCACCCCACACCGCCACCGCGACGAGCAACTTCCGGGCGGCGCGCGACCAGCTGATGGAGCTGCGACTGGACCAGCCGCGAGCCTCCTCCGAGTTCCGCTGGCCCGACGTCGGTGACGGCTTCAACTGGGCGTTGGACTGGTTCGACGCGCTTGCGCAGGATAACCCCCGCATCGCGCTCTGGATCGTCGAGGAAGACGGCCGCGAGAAGAAGGTGACCTACGCCGAGATGGCGCGGCGCTCCGACCAGGTGGCCGTGTGGCTGCGGTCGGTGGGCGTGGAGCGCGGCGATCACGTGATGCTCATGCTGGGCAACCAGGTCGAACTGTGGGAGCTGATGCTCGCCATTCTCAAGCTCGGCGCCGTGATCCTGCCCACGTCGGAGATGCTGGGCACCGCTGACCTTGCCGACCGCGTGCTGCGGGGCGGCGTGAAGCACGTCATTCTCAATTCCCACGACGCGGGCAAGTTCGACGGGGTCGAGGGAGACTTCGGCCGCATCACCGTGGGCGCTCCGGTCGACGGCTGGACCTCCTACGACGGATCCACGTCGGCGGAGGCCCAGACGATTGCCAACGATGGACGGTCGGATGACCCGTCGATCATCTACTTCACCTCGGGAACAACCTCGAAGCCGAAGATGGTGCTGCACTCGCAGATGTCATACCCGGTCGGGCACCTCACGACCATGTACTGGATCGGCCTGATCCCGGGCGATGTGCACCTGGCCATCAGCTCACCCGGGTGGGGCAAGCACGCGTGGAGCCTGTTCTTCGCGCCGTGGATCGCCGAGGCGACGATCTTCGTCTACAACTACGGCAAGTTCGATCCGAAGGCCCTCGTTGCGCAGCTGCATCGCGCCGAAGTGACCACGTTCTGCGCGCCACCGACGGTGTGGCGCATGCTCATCCAGGCCGACATCGGGCCGAAGCCCGAACACATGCGCGAGCTGCTGTCGGCGGGCGAGCCGTTGAATCCCGAGGTGATCACGCAGATCCAGCGCGCCTGGGGCCTGACGATCCGCGACGGGTATGGCCAGACCGAGACGACAGCCATCGTCGGCAACGGCCCCGGCACGGAGCTGAAGGCTGGCTCGATGGGACCGCCCCTCCCGGGTGTCGCCGCGGTGCTGGTCGACCCGATCACGGGCGAGCTCAGCGACGAGGGCGAGGTCTGCCTCGACCTCGGGATCCGCCCGGTCAACCTCATGACCGGCTACCACGGCGATGTGAACAAGACCGATGACGCGATGCGCGACGGATACTTCCACACCGGAGATGTTGCCAGCCGCGACGCCAACGGGTACCTCACGTTCATCGGTCGCACCGACGATATTTTCAAGTCCTCCGACTACAAGGTCTCCCCGTTCGAGGTCGAGAGCGCGCTGCTCGAACACCCCGCCGTTGCCGAGGCAGCCGTCGTGCCCGCACCGGATGCCACGCGCCTCAACATCACGAAGGCGTACGTGTCCCTGGCGCCCGGCTGGGAGCCGACGGCGGAGACCGCCGCCGCGGTACTGAGGCACGCCCGGATCACCCTGCCCCCGTATGAGCGGGTCCGTCGGGTGGAATTCTTCGAACTGCCGAAGACCAGCTCGGGCAAGATTCGCCGGGTCGAGTTGCGTGAACGGGAGACCGAGGCCGCGGCCAGTGGCATCCCGATTCCCACCGAGTGGCGGGACGACCAGTTCCCGGAGATTCGCAACTAGGCACGCGCGGGAGCCGTCGGGTCATCGCGCGCTGGCCGTCCGGTGAATCGGCGTAAACGACCGACACCGTCTGCCCGTTCCGCGCGAGCAGCCGGGCGAGGTCGTGCGCGCGACTGTACTCCGCACCGAAATTGCCGGATCGGGGGCGGCACACGGGGCTGGACACGGCCTCGCACCGTGACGACAATGGTTGTGAACCGTGCCCGTTCCACTGAGTAAAGTTCGCGTACTTCTAGACTCTCAACCCGAACCCACCCAGACTCAACGTTATGGATAGCCCGCCCAGCAGTATCCGTACTCCCGACCAAAGACTGCGCGTCTTTGTCAGCTCGACTTTGCGCGAGCTCGCCGACGAGCGGAAGGCGGCGCGGGTCGCGATTGAGAAACTGCATCTGGCACCGGTGATGTTCGAGCTCGGTGCCCGACCGCATCCGCCCCGGGACCTGTACCGCGCCTACCTGGATCAGAGCGACGTTTTCATCGGCCTGTACTGGGACCGCTACGGCTGGGTCGCTCCGGGGGAGGCCGTCTCCGGGCTGGAAGACGAATACAACCTCGCTCCCGAGCTGCCCAAGCTCATCTACATCAAGGAGCCAAGTCAGGCGCGGGAGCCCCGTCTCACCGAGCTGCTTAACCGAATCCGCGCCGACGACACCGCGTCGTTCAAGTACTTTTCGACGGCCGACGAGCTCGCCCAGCTGATGGAGGCCGACCTGGCGACGCTGCTGGCGGAGCGATTCGACCAGAGCCGGAGATCACCGACTCCGGTACCGGCAGATCGCCCCCGTGCGTCTGCGCCGCAACGGGTGCCGGCGCCGCTGACGGAACTTGTGGGGCGAGAACACGAGAGCCTCGCCGTGCAGGAACTGCTGCGCCGCGACGCCGTGCGACTGTTGACCCTGACGGGCCCCGGTGGCATCGGGAAGAGCCGGCTGGCCATCGACGTGGCAACCCGGATGACTGCGGACTTTCCCGACGGCATCTTTTTCATCGATCTGTCCTCCCTCCACGACGCCGCGCTGGTGCCGGTGACGATCGCGACCGCGCTCGGGGTACAGGACACCGGCAGTCAGGACCTGCCCGAAAAAATCGCGTTGGCGTTGCGGGGGTGCCGGTCGCTTCTGGTCATCGATAACTTCGAGCAGGTTCTGGATGCCACGCCCACCCTGATCGGGCTGCTGCAGTCGAGCCCGGGGGTGAAGCTTCTGGTCACCAGCCGCTCGATTCTCCGGGTCTCTGCCGAGCGCAACTTTGAGGTGGGACCGCTCGCACTCCCCGCCGCGGAAGCGTCGATCACCGTGGAGGAAGCGGCCCGCATCCCGTGCATCGAGCTCTTCGTGCAGCGGGCTCACGCGGTCAAGCCCGATTTCGAGCTGACAGCGGACAACGCGGCGGCCGTCGCCCGCATTTGCATTGGTCTCGACGGAGTTCCGCTTGCCCTGGAGCTCGCGGCCGCCCGCACCCGTGTGCTCACTCCGCAGGCGATGCTCGCCCGCCTCGACCGACGTCTCCCGTTGCTTGCCGGCGGCGGCCGTGACCTTCCCGAACGCCAGCAGACTCTCCGTGGCACCATCCAGTGGAGCACCGACCTGCTCACCGAGCAGGAACGGTCACTCCTGGCGACCCTCGGGGTGTTCGAGGGCGGTTTCACCCTCGAGGCAGCCGAGCAGGTGTCGGGTGACTCCGACGACACAATCACGCTGCTCGGGGCGCTCGTCGACAGCAGCCTCGTGCGCGAGCAGGACAGGTCGGGCACGTCGTGGTTCACGATGCTGTCGACGGTGGCGGAGCACGCGCGGGAACAGTTGGACGCGTCCGGACGGGGTGACAAGGTGCGGGCCCGGCATTGCCGCTACTTCGTGACGCTGGGAGCGCACGTCGAGTTCGCCCTCGAGGGCGCGGAGCAGCGCGCCTGGCTGGCCCAGCTTTCCCTCGACCACGACAACATCCGGGCTGGGATGCGGTACCTTCTCGACCGCCGGGACTGGGACACGGCCGCCGATTTCGCCTGGACGCTGTACCTGTTCTGGTGGGTAGGGGGACACCTCGGGGAGGTCCGTTCCCTGATGGAGGAGCTCCTGACCGCCGGTGGAGAGGCGCTGTCCGGCAGGGCGCGGGCGATTGCGCTGTACTTCACGTGCGCGATCGGTTTCTGGCAGGACCCGGACGGTCGAATTCTGCCCGGGCTCACCGAGAGCGCCGCGCTGTTCCATGCCGACGAGGACGCTCCCGGTGAGGCGCTCGCGCTCGTGTCCGTCGCGCTTGCCCTGCTGACCGAGCGCCCTCCCCGGCCGGGTGAGGCCGACGATGCCCTCGAATCCGCGCTCGGGCTGTTCCGTTCCGCACGGGACCGGTGGGGAGAAGCCCTCGCCCTCATCACCCTCGGACGCGTCGCGCTCCTGCAGCAAAAGGCTCATGCCGCCCTCAACAGGTTCGAAGAAAGCCTCGAGCTCACCCTTGCCCAGGGTGACCAGCTCGGCGAGGAGATCGCCTACCACCACCTGGGCTGGACACAGCTCGTGTTGGGGGAGACCGTGAAGGCCGCGGCGGACTTCGACGCGTGTCTGCGGCTTGCCCTGCGCCTGGGGCACGCGGAGGGCGTCGCGTACGGGCTTGAGGGATTTGTGGGTCTCGCCGCCGCCGCGGGCGACATCCACCGGACAGGTGTGCTGTTTGGTGCCACCCAGCGGCTCCGCGAGCGCGGTGGCCTGTTCAACGCCCCGGCATTCTCGTTCCACGAGCAGTACATCGACGCTCTGCCGGGAGGAGCGGCATCCCCGGAGTTCGTCGAAGCCCGCGCGGAGGGACACACAATGGACGCGGATGACGCGGTGTCGCTCGCCCTCTCTGTGGGGGTGACACCGTGACCGGGTCATCCACCGTCCGCACCGTCGGCGACGATCGGGTGACCGCGTACACCTGGTGGCTGTCGCTGGTCATCGTGCCGTTTCTCGTCGCCGCGGTGTTCCTGCTGTACGTTCTGCCGACACGGACGGATGACCTCTTCGCCTGGACGATCGCGCCTACCCTGACCGCGATGTTCCTGGGTTCCGCCTACGCGGGCGGCATATGGTTCTTCGTCCGCGTGCTGAGGGACCGGCTGTGGCACAGGGTGGCGCACGGCTTTCCCGCCGTCGTGGTGTTCGCGACGCTCATGGGAGTCGCGACATTTCTGCACTGGGACCGTTTCCATTTCGGGCACATCTCGTTTGTGACCTGGGTGGTGCTGTACGTGACAACGCCGTTCGCGGTGGCCGCGGTGCTCGTGATGGCACGGCACAAGGACCCGCGCACCGCGGAGGCGCGCGACTTCGTCATTCCCCTCGCGCCCCGCGTGGTCATCGCGGTGATCGGAATCATCGCGATGGTGTGCGGGGTGGTGCTGTTCGTGGTTCCCGGCATCGCTGTCGACGTATGGGCGTGGCCCCTCACCCCGCTGACCGCACGGGTGGTCGGGGCGATCCTCACGCTGCCGGGAATGGTGAACGTCTGGCTGCTGACCGACGCGCGTTGGAGCGCGTTCCGGTCGATCTTCCAGGCGCAGATCGTCAGTCTCGTGTTCATCGCCGGGGCGCTGCTCATCGCCCGGGGCGACCTCGACTGGACCCGCCCTGCCGCGGGTGGGTTTGTCGTGGGGATACTGGTGTCGTTGCTCGCGTTCGTCGGCTTCTACGTCTACTGCGAGTCCCGGCTGGGTTCGCCGGCTCCCCGCTGACCGGGCTCCCGGGGGCATACCCGACAATGGACGTATCGATACTTCACTGAGCGCTCCCGAATTCTCCCTTCCCACCGTGTTCCAGCAGACCGCTCCTCTCGATGTGTCCGTCACCGCCGTGCTGCTGATCGTGGCGGCGGCCGTGGTGCTGTGCATTCCGCGGGTGATCTGGAGCTATTTCGGGGTCTACATCACCCTCGTTCACGAACTTGGTCACGCCTTCGCCGCGCTGCTCACCGGTCGCGTTCTCGCCGGGATCCGGGTGCACCGCAATCAGTCGGGCACGACCCACAGCTCGGGCAGGGGCGGCTTCAGCGGCGTGTTCTCGGGGTTCTTCGGATACCCCGCCCCGGCGATGGTGGGAGCGGCTCTCGTGTGGAGCGTCTTTCAGGGGTACACCGCCGCGGCGCTCGCCGTGGGTGGGGTCATCCTCGTCCTCACCCTGGTCTTCATTCGCAACCTCTTCGGCGTCCTGGTTGTGCTCGTCTCGGCCGCGGTCAGCGTTCTGCTCTGGGTATACGCGCCGCCGGAGGTGCAGGGCTATGCGCTTCTCGTGCTCGGGACAGCGTTGATCGTGGGAGCGGTTCGCGCCTACCTCAACGTGGTGTCGGTGCACGTGTCGCGGCGGGGCGAGTTGCGGTCGTCCGACGCGTACCTGCTCTACCAGCGCAGCCATATTCCGTCGCCGATCTGGCTGTTGCTGTTCGCGGCTGTGATCGCGCTGAGTATCTTCGTGGCATTCAGCGCATACGTCTCCACGCTGTAGGAGGATGAAAAGACCGCCAACGAGGAGCACACTCTCATGACACAGGCATCCGACGCCGGAGCTACCGTATTTGTCTTGTTCGGAGCGACGGGGGATCTTGCCAAGCGCATGGTGCTACCGGCATTTTTCCAGCTTGCCCAGCACGATCTGCTGCCCAAGAAGTGGCTGTTGGTGGGTAACGGCCGCGGTGATGTCTCGCACGATGACTTCCGCCAGCACGTCAGTGAGGTGCTCACCGAGTTCGGCCCGGCGCCGGAGGGCGATGTCTGGGACGCCTTCAGCAAGAACCTGCGGTTTGCCGGCGGCGGCTTCGACAAGTCGACGCCCGGATCGCTGCTCGACGTTCTCGCGGATGCGAAAGACGACATCGGCGATGACGCCCAGTACATCCACTACCTCGCGGTGCCTCCGTCGGCCTTCATCCCGATTACCGAGGGGCTTGGCGAGCACAAGCTGGCCGAAGGCTCGCGGGTCGTTTACGAGAAGCCGTTCGGCACGTCCCCCGACAACTTCACGGAGCTGGATGACGCGGTGCACGCGGTTCTCGACGAATCCCAGGTGTTCCGCATCGACCACTTCCTCGGCAAAGAGGGCTCGCAAAACCTGCATGCCCTCCGTTTCGGTAACGGTCTCTTCGACGGCGTGTGGAACCGGGAGCACATCCGCGCGATGCAGATCGACGTGCCCGAGACCCTCGACATCGACGACCGCGCGGAGTTCTATGACGCGACCGGCGCCTTCCTCGACATGATCGTGACGCACCTGTTCCAGCTCGCGGCAGAGATCGCGATGGAGCCGCCCGTGTCGATGAAGCCCGACGATGTGCAGGCCGCACGCGAGTCGGTTATTTCCGCGTTCCGCCCTCTGGCCAAGGACGACGTGGTGTTCGGCCAGTTCGACGGGTACACCGAGACGGAGGGGGTGGCCAGCGACTCAACGATGGACACCTTCGTTGCCGCCCGCCTGTGGATCGACACCGACCGCTGGCGGGATGTCCCGTTCCTCCTGCGCACCGGAAAGCAACTGGCCGCGAGCGAGCAGCGGGTCAACATCATCTTCCGCAAGCCGGCCTCGGGGCCCCTCAGCCACGATGCTCCGGTGGCGGGCAACGTGCTCTCCATCGATCTGACCGGGGGCGGGGCAATCGATCTCAAGCTCGTGGTCAAGCAACCGGGCGCCGAGTTCGAACTCGCCACTGCTGTCGCGTCCCTCCCGCTCGCCCATGTGGAGGACGCCGACCCGCTGCCGCCGTACGTCAAGCTCATCAACGACGTCATTCTCGGTGACCGGTCGCTCTTCACCCGTCCAGATGGCCTCGCGTCGGCCTGGGCCGCCATCGCGCCGATTCTCGACGACCGTCCGGACGTGGAGAAGTACGCGCGCGGGTCGTGGGGGCCGGCATCGGCCACGGAACTCGCCGCGCCGGATGGATGGCTCCTCGGCCAGTAATTGGGGAAGACTCGACCCATGTCGTCCGTTGTCCGCGGTGTCCGGTCGCTCGTCGCCCGCTTCTCGCGGTCGCGATTCTTTCGTCGGGTCGGACCGACGGTGATGCCGCCCCTCGAACGTGGCATCGCCCGCATCACCGGCGGACGCGTACAGATGAGCGGCCTGCTCGTGCCGTCGCTGGTGCTGCACACCGTGGGGGCGAAGTCCGGTCTCGAGCGGGAGACGCCCCTCATGTACTGCCCCGAACCGAACGGGCGGATGCTCGTGACCGGCAGCAACTTCGCCCGCGACACCCATCCGGCGTGGACCGCCAACCTGCTGGCGCACCGGACGGCCTCGGTGACCGTGCACGGTCGCACCATTCCCGTGACGGCGACTCTCATCGGTGACGACGAGCGCGAGGCGGTGTGGCGCTATATCGAACGCCAGTGGCCCGGCTACCGCGGCTACGAGCGTGCGGCCGGCCGCGTGCTGCGCATCTTCCGGCTCATCCCGCTGGCCGACTCCACCCGCTAGAGCCTCGCCACGCCAGGGTGTTCCGCTCGTGCGGGACAATGGGGTCATGACAGACAGCACCATCGACGTGGCCGCAATCCTCTTCGACATGGACGGCACGCTCGTCGACTCCACCCCCGTGGTCGAGAGCGTCTGGGCCAGATTCGCCGACAGGTTTGGCCTCGATCTGGCCGAGATTCTCAGTGTCTCGCACGGCCGGCAGATGGAAGACACGGTTCTCCGCTTCGGGCCACGGGGTGTCGACGTGGCGGAAGTCTCCCGCGACCTGTCCGAGTTCGAATTCGCCAGCAAGGCCGAGGTGCTCGAAATCGCCGGTGCCGCCGCCTTCATCGCGACCCTGCCGGCCGCATCGATTGCCCTGGTCACCTCGGCGCCCCGTCGTCTCGCCGGGCTGCGTATGAACGCCATCGGAGTTCCGATGCCCGCGGTGCTCGTCGCCGCCGAAGATGCCGACAACGGCAAACCGCACCCGGAGCCCTACGTGAAGGCGGCGACGGCGCTGGGCGTGGACCCGGGCGACATCGTCGTGTTTGAAGACGCGGAAGCCGGCATCGCCTCGGCGCTTGCCGCCGGCACCCGGGTCGTGGTGGTGGGCGACGTAGCCAGCCCCAATACGGTCGGGCTCCCGCGCATTCCCAATTACACGGCGGTGCGGACGGAGCTTCGGGATGTCCCGGGGCAGCGGCCCCGGATCATCCTGACTCTCTGACACCCACCGCACCCAGGAAGCCCGGTCTGGACCTGCCCGCGGCTAGCTGTTACGGTTCGAGAACGTCTCGCTGTGGGGTTCTCCCTGTCGAGCGCAATCACCGGGGGACCACCAGCGCATGACCGCGACAACACTATGGGCACGCCGCTTTGGCGCCGTGCTGGCGGCCACGGCCCTGTTCGCCGGACTCGCGTTCGTCAACGCGCCCGCCGCACTGGCCGGCACCGATGACTACCCGACCGCCTGGCGCTCGATGCCCGCGGACACCAAGAAGTTCGACACCTGGGGCATGACGATCCGCCAGTGCACGTCGTTCGCCGCCTTCCGCCTCTCGTCACGTAACGAATTCACCATTCCGTTCCACGCCAACGCGGAGGACTGGGGACCGAAGGCCGCGGCCCTCGGGTACAAGGTCGATACGACGCCGCAGGTCGGCTCCATCGCCTGGTGGGCGAGCAACCACGTCGCGTGGGTGGAGTCGGTCAACGCCGACGGAACCATCACCATCGAGGAATACAACTACCAGGGCTCGGCGAGCTATCACACCCGCGTGATCTCTGCCTCGGGTCCGACCGGCTTTATTCACTTCCACGACATGGCCACGAGTACGGACGACGGCACCTTCGTCACCTACAAGGGCAAGGCGTACCGGATCGTCGGGGGAGCCGCCATCTACGTCGCGACCTGGGACGCCTACTACGGACAGCAGCCGACCGGGGTGCTCTCCGCCGCGCAGTGGGCTGGCCTCAACAAATACCCGTCCGACGGTACCTTCCTCCTCGGTAAGCCGAGCAACCTCGTCTACACGATCGTGGGCGGCGCACCCGTCGCCGTCGGCTCCTGGGCCGCCTACGGCGGAAAACAGCCGACCATTTCGGTATCCGACAAGAGCATTGCGAACGCGGGCACGGCGAGTCCCGCCGATAACTGGAACCACCTGCGCTTCTACCCCGCCGACGGCACGCGAGTCACGGCGCAACCCAGCGGCACGACCTACCAGATCACCGGGGGAGCCGCTCTCCCCGTCGCCGCCCAGCCCGCCTCGGGCGCTGCCGCGGTCGTCATCAGCGACACGACGATGCAGAAGGCGGGAGCGACGGATGCCTCGAGCCCGTGGAGTCACCTGCGTGGCACCATCACGGCACCGAAGCCGACCATCGCCGGCAGCCGTGTCGTCGGGCAGAAGCTGACAGCCCACACCGCGGCGTGGAAGCCGTCGGCCGTCTCCCTCACCTACCAGTGGCGCCGGGACGGCGTCGCCATCTCGAAGGCGACGAAGTCGACGATGACCCTCGCACGCGCCGACATTGGCCACGTCATTTCGGTGACCGTCGCCGGCAGCAAGACCGGCTTCCGGTCTGCCGGAGCGACGAGCACCGCGACCGTTGCGATCCTCAATGTTCTCGGCGCGTCACCTGTTCCGACCGTTAAGGGCACTCCCCGGGTCGGCCAGAAGCTCACTGCCGTCACCGGGAAGTGGGCACCCGCGGGCGTCGCGTTCACCTACCAGTGGAAGCGATCGGGTAAGTCGATCCCCGGCGCCACCGCCGCGACCTATACCGTCTCCCAGGCCGACGCGGGCAACCGTCTCACCGTTGCTGTCACCGGCACCCGCACGGGCTACGTTGCGGTAGCCCGGGGGAGCAAACAGACCGCTGTGGTGACCGGAGGCAGGCTGACCGCCGCTGTCCCCACGGTCGCAGGGACGCCGGCCGTCGGCCAGAAGCTCACCGCGGTTGCGGGTGCGTGGACTCCGGCCAGGGTGACGCTGAGCTATCAGTGGAAGCGGGCGGGAGCGGTCATCCGCTCGGCAACGAAGTCCAGCTATGTGCTGGTCGCCGCCGACCGTGGGAAGCCGATCACCGTCACGATCACGGGTACGAAGAGCGGCTTCACGAAGCTCGCACAAACAAGTACGGCGACCGCCGCCGTCCGGTAGCCACTCGGTGGAGTGGCTACCGGGCGAGGCGATCGCCGTAGCTCACGCAGGCTGACTACGCCGCGGCAGGGGTCTCCAGCGCGCGGACGATGCCGTCGACGACGGCCGTCAGCTGTGCGACAACCTCCGCGTCGTCGCGCGGGTGCGTCTCGGCGAAACGGACAACGGATCCGGGTATCGACAGCGTGACGTCATCGAGGATGGTCGCGCCAGCGATGCCAAACGCCTTGCGGGTCTCGTCCTGGGCCCACACTCCACCGAACTGTCCGTAGGCGCTGCCGATGACGGCGAGCGGCTTGCCGGACACGCTGCTTGCACCGAACGGGCGTGATGACCAGTCGATCGCGTTCTTCAGAACGGCGGGGATGGTGCCGTTGTGCTCGGGGGTGAGTACGAGGAGGGCGTCTGCCGCGGACACGGCGGCGCGGAATGTCTCGGCGGCGGCGGGCACGGAGCCTTCGACATCGATGTCTTCGTTGTAGAAGGGGATGTCGGACAACCCATCGAAGATCGTCAGCGAGACGCCGTCCGCGGAGATCTCCGAGGCCGCGTGGGCGAGCTGGAGGTTGGTGGAGCCGGCGCGAAGGCTGCCCACGAGAACGAGAACGGAAACGTCTGACATGGAGGTTTTTCCTTTGAATCGAGATACATCTGTACCTACAGATGTTTGTACATACAAGTGCAACACATCGACGACCCAAAACATGCCGGTAGGGTTCGAGAATGGATCATGATTCGCCCGCGGAGCAGCCGCCCACCGCTCCCGACGCCGCGCACTTCGCCGTATGGGCCGATTTCGTGCTCGCGCACACCCGCATCATGCGGCTCATCGAACGAGCCCTGCGGGCCGATCCGGGAGTGACGTGGTCCCAGTACGACCTGCTCTACAACCTGATGTCGGCGCCGGAGCAGACGATGACGGTGGGTGAGATTTCTGCCTCGCTCCTCTATAGCAGCGGATCGACGAGCAATCTCATCACGTCGATGGGCAAACTGGGCCTCGTGGACAGGACCACGTCCCAGAGCGATCGCCGGGTCATCCAGACGAGCATCACCGACGCCGGACGGGAACTCTTCACGCGCGCGACATCCGTGGTCCTTCGTATTTCAAAGGACGAGTTCACCGACTTTCTCGGCGCCGACGAATTCGTACCGGTGGCCGCGTTTATGGCCAGGCTGCGGACGCGCGACAGCCATTTGCGTCATCCGCCCTACGATCTGCCCATCGACCTCGGCTGATTCCGTGAACCGGACGGGCCTAAGGTGAGCGGCGTGTCCCTCCCGCCGCGTGGCGCCGTGGGTGCGTAATGCATAGGATCACCAGTGTGGGCGATGAGTGCCGTCACATTGCAGCTTCAGACCCCGGGGGAAATGACGCATGAAGAGCGTTCGTATTGCACGCGTGATCGCCGCCGTCGCGGCATCCATTCTGGTGTGCGCGACGTTCACGGCCGTTGTTCCCGCGCCGTCCGCTTCTGCCGCCGCACCGGCGACGTCCGGATGGCTGCACACCGATGGTTCGGCCATTCGCACCTCCGCCGGCAAGACTTACATCATCAAGGCAGTCGCCTGGTTCGGGATGGAAACATCAAACTGTGCCCCGCACGGCCTGTGGCAGATCGGGCTCGACGCCGGCCTCACCACGATCAAGTCGATGGGCTTCAACACGATCAGGCTGCCGTTCTCGAATGAGTGTCTCGCCGCGACATCCACCAACTCCATCGATTTCTCCCTCAACCCGACGCTGAAGGGTAAGAAGCCGCTGCAGGTGATGGATATCTTCATCGCGAAGGCGAAGGCCAAGGGGCTCAACGTCATTCTCGACCGTCACCGCCCCGACTCCGGCGCGCAGTCTGCTCTCTGGTACACGGCGCAGTGGAGCGAAGCGCGATGGATCGGCGACTGGAAGTCGCTGGCCAAGCGGTACAAGTCGCAGTCCAACGTGATCGGATTCGATCTGCACAACGAGCCGCACGGCACCGCATGCTGGGGCTGCGGCAACGCAAAGACTGACTGGCGGGCGGCGGCGAACCGGGCGGGAAACGCCGTTCTCGCCGTGAACCCGAACGTGCTCATCATCATCGAGGGTGTCGAGAACCAGTCGACGGGCAGCACCTGGTGGGGTGGTGGCCTCGCCGATGTGCTGGCGAAGCCGGTGAAGCTCGCGGTATCCAAGCGGGTGGTCTACTCACCCCACGACTACCCCTCCTCGATCTACGCGCAGAAGTGGTTCAGCGCGGCGAACTACCCCAAGAACCTGCCCGGTGTGTGGGACAAGAACTGGGGCCTGATTGCCAAGAAGAAGGTCGCGCCGATCCTGCTCGGCGAGTTTGGCAGCAAGCTGGAGACAACCTCGGACAAGCAGTGGATGTCCACCCTTGTCACCTATCTGAAGACCACCGGCATGAGCTACGCCTACTGGTCCTTCAACCCGAACAGTGGTGACACGGGGGGACTGCTGAAGGACGACTGGACCTCGCTGCAGACAGCGAAGCTCGCCGCCCTCAAACCCCTCCTCGGCACGACGAAGCCTGTGCCGGTCGGTTCGACCAAACCCGTGGCGGTGCCTGCCACCCCCGCGCCCCCGAACACTCCGTCGACCACGGCTCCCGTAACGCCGGCACCATCGACGACCACCCAGCCCACTCCCGGCGCGTCCAGCGGGAAGTCGGCCGGAACGGTGGCGGTAGCGGTGACGTGGACTCCGCAAAGCTGGTGGAACGCGGGCTACGTCGTGGGGCTTCAGGTCAGCAGTTCGACCGGCGCGGCTGGGTGGAGCGTCACCTGGCCCGACCCCAACGTCACCAGCGTTGTCAACGCGTGGGGAATGAGGTGCAGTGTGAAGGTGCGAACCTCCATCACGTGTTCCGGAGACGGATGGGCGGCCGCGATGACCCCCGGTGCCAGCAACCAGGTGGGACTTCAGGTGGCATCGAGCCGGGCTCCGTCCGCTCCGAAGCTCACGGTGGCGGCCAGGTAGTTCCCCGTTTGGGGGTGAGCTGAAAAGTCCTCATCCTCTTCAGCGGTGCCGTCAGGGTGAACTGAGCGGAGACATATTTGCCTCCGACGAGTCGGGGCGGTCGGGCATACTGATTCCGAGTGCTTCTCGGAATTTGCTTCGGGAGCATGTCGTCCATCGCACGCGTCTTACGTACGAAAGGTCCCCATGCCCACCGATTTCCTGGTGACAGGCGTCATTCTCGCCGCCGTCGTTGTTGTCATCGTCATCATCGCCATCGTTTTGCTGTCCGGTATCAAGGTCGCCAAACCCGATGAAGCGATCATCGTCACTTCTCGGCAGAAGACCCTGAAGCCCGGCTCTGCCGAGACCGAGAACGCCGGCCAGCGCGTGGTGTTCGGATCCCGCGTCTTCGTTAAACCCATCGTTGAGGCCCACTTCAAGCTCAGCCTGCGCAGTCGTCAGCTGAACGTGCAGGCCACCGCCCAGACCCGGGACGCCATCACCATTCGCGTCAACGCCGTCGCGGTCGTCAAGGTGGGTGGTTCCGAATCCATGGTGAGGGCTGCCGCCCAGCGATTCCTCAACCAGCAGGACCAGATCGAGACCTCCACGGAAGAGGTGCTCAGCGGCTCGGTGCGCTCCATCGTCGGTCAGCTGACCGTCACCGAGATCATTACCAACCGGTCCGCGCTCCAGGGACAGGTGCTCGAGGCAGTGCGCGATTCCCTCGACGTGCAGGGCCTTCAGATCGACACGCTCCAGATCAAGGAAATCGACGACGACAACGGCTACATCCGTGACCTGGGTCGTGGAGAAGCTGCGCGCGTCAAGCAGGTCGCAGAGATCGCGGAGTCCATGTCCCGCCAGGCGTCCGAGGAAGCGCGGATCGGTGCAGAGCAGGCGGTCGCCGAACAGCAGCGGAAGCTGGATCTGCGGAACGCCGAGATTCAGAAAGAGACGGACAAGGCCCGGGCCGAGGCATCGGCTGCCAAACCTCTTGCAGATGCGATTGCGCAGCAGGAGGTCGTGGCGCAGCAGGAGGTCACCGCGGGCAAGCGGGTGGGTCTGCGCAAGCAGGAGCTCGACGCCGAGATTCGCGCCGTGGCCGATGCCGAGGCATATGCGCTGGAGAAGCGTGCGCAGGCGTCCGGTGCGGCGAGCGTCGCCGCGGCCAACGCCAGCCGCGACAGCCGCAAGTCCGCCGCGGAAGCCGTCGAGGCCGAAGGTATTTCCGAGCGCAACCGTCGCCGGAGTGCGGCCGAGGCTATCGAGGCAGAGGGCGTTGCCGAGAAGAACCGGCGCATCGCCGCCGCGGAGGCGCTGCGGGCCGAGGGCGAGGCCGAGGCAAACACCATCCGGGTCAAGGGTGCTGCTGAAGCGGAAGCGACCCGCGCGCAGGCCGACGCCCTCGAGGAGCGTGCAGACGACCTCCTCCGTCAGCAGGTCATCGGCCAGCTTCCGCAGATCATCCGTGCCGCGTCGGAGCCGCTCGCGGCCATCTCCAATCTCACAATCATCTCCTCCGATGGTGCGGGCACGGAGCAGGTCGGTCAGGGCGTCGCATCCCAGCTCGCGACGTCCACGCAGATTGTTCGCGACCTGACGGGAATCGACATCGCCGAGATCGTCACGGGACGTGCCACCGGTGACGCCGCGGGCAAGGCAATGTCCACGCCTCGGTCGACAGCGACGAAGGCGCCCGCGACCCCGGCCCCGACCGCGGGGACTGACGCCACGAAGTAGCGGTTAACGCAGAAAAGGGGCACTTCCGTGAGGAGGTGCCCCTTTTCTGCGGTGTGTGCGTTGCCGCGCGAGCTTAGATCGAGGCGGACTCGCGCAGTCCGAGGAGCTGCATACCCTCATCAACGAGGGTTTCGATGAACTCGTCGGACGCGGGCACCCGGGTCATGAACTCGGCGAAGTAGATAGGTCCGACGAGCCGGGTGTACTGCTCCGCGGTGATGGGCGCGACCTCGGCGGTGAACTGGGCGATGCGCGCCTCGCTCATCGCGACGAGCGACGCGGATGCCTTGTCGTCCTGGGCGGCGTGGTTCACCAGGGTGGACAGAGCGACGTTGGTGACGGGTTCGTTGATGCCGGTGCGAACCTCGACGAGGAAGTGTCGCAGCAGTTCGCGAGGCGACATTCCGGCGAGGTCCGTGGACTCCTGAGAGTTCTGCATGGTCACGGCTTCGCTGATGACCTGCTCGATGGTGCCCCAGTGCACGTACAGCGTGCGTCGGGAGACCTGGGCTTCCTTCGAGAGGCTGCTGAAGGTCAGGGGCTCGCCACTGCGCTCCATGAGCATGCGTCGTGCGGTCAGCAGGACGTGCAGGCGCGTTCTAGTTATGCGGGGATCAGTCACTTTCATATTCTATGCGACTCGTATTCTTCGATGCACGCAATACGCCGAAAGTGCGGGTCAATTGGGTGCAAAAATGGGGTACAAAAGTGAAACCGATTTCACTTCCGTCGACAGGACGGCGGCGGAGAGCGGATGTCCCGTGCGGCCGCCATTCCCAGCTAATCCTTAGGATTATTTGCAGGTGGGGTGTACAGAGCGGTCCGTTCGCCTCGCATCCGGGCCTCCGCGGGGAGGTGGACCGAACGCTCGGTTTGCCCCCCATCAGGGGGCAAATGGGGGACAGAGTTGTCTGTACTGTTACAGGCAAGGTGTATCGCAGTTGACCTGGGCGATTTCGACAAATAACCATCCCGGTGGGTCGAAAAAGGCGGTTTTGTGTAATTGAGGATCAGCCACGACTGCGGCCGATAGACGGGTTGACGGTCGAGCCGTCCTGCCTGCGACTCGCGGGTATTAGCGGCCCAGCTCGGCGAGGACCAATTCGCGCACGCGGCGACGCTCCACCTTGCCAATGAGCGAGCGGGGCAGTTTGTCGAGGGCGATGACTCGCTTGGGAACCTTGTAGCCCGCGAGGCGGGTGCGGCAGAAGTCGCGGAGCGCAGCGGAATCGAGCTCGGCGCCGTCTCGCATCACCACCGCGGCGGCGACTTCCTCGTCTCCTCCGGGCCGGGGGAGACCGACGACCGCGGCTGCTTCGACATCGGGGTGAGTCACCAGGATTTCCTCCACCTCCGACGGGGAGACGTTGAAGCCGCCGGTGATGATGATCTCCTTCAGGCGATCAATGACGGTGACAAAGCCATCGGGCGAGACGGTGACTATGTCGCCCGTGCGCAGCCATCCGCCATCCAGCAGCGCAGCCGCCGTCTCGGCGGGGCGACCCCAGTACCCCTGGAACACCTGGGGCCCACGAATGAGCAGCTCGCCCGCCTCGCCCTCGGGGCGGTCAACGGTGGGGTCGGAGGGATCGACGACGCGAATGTCGGTGCTGGGGAAGGGAACGCCCACGGTCCCGGGCCTGCGGCTCGGTCCGATGGGGTTTCCGAGAGCGATGGGCGAGGCTTCCGTCATGCCATATCCCTCGACCAGGAGGCCGCCGGTGACTTCTTCCCAGCGTTGGACGGTGGCGACAGGCAGCGACATGGCACCGGAGATCGCAAACCTGATCGTTGACAGGTCCGCGCCGCGGCGTTCGGCGGCGCGCGACAGCTGCTCGTAGATCGGAGGAACCGCGGGAAGGAACGTCGGGGGAGACTTCTCGAGCGCGGCGATGACGAGGTCCACGTCGAACTTGGGGAACAACACGAGCTTCGCACCGATGCTCATCGCAAAGGTCAGGCACAGCGTCATGCCGTACGCGTGGAACAGCGGCAGCACGCCGTAGAAGTTCTCCTTGCCCAGCTGAAGACCGGGCACCCAGGCGCGGCCCTGCATGGCGTTCGCCCGCAGGTTGCCGTGGCTGAGGATGGCGCCCTTGGGATTACCGGTCGTGCCGCTGGTGTACTGCAGGAGGGCAACGTCATCGACGGTCGGCCGCGGGTGACGGCGGGACAAGCGCCTGCCGTCCAGGAGCCGGCTCCAGGTGAAGACGTGGCGGCCCGTGGGGGCGACGGTGAGCGCGGAGCGCATCGAGCGCACCTTCGGCACCGGCAGCATGAGGCCGAGGCGCTTGCCGAGCGGCATGGCGTCGGTCAGCTTGACGGAGACAAGGCTCTCCAGCTTGATGTCCGCGGGGAAATCGGCGACGGTGTCGTACATCTTGTCCCACACGATGGCGATGCGCGCCCCGTGGTCTTCGAACTGGTGGCGAAGCTCTCGCGCCGTGTAGAGCGGGTTGTGTTCGATCACGATCGCCTTGAGGCGGAGGATCGCATAGAAGGCAACGACGTGCTGCGGGCAGTTGGGCAGCACGAGAGCAACCCTGTCGCCGGCACGCACGCCGAGCTTGCGCAGGCCCTCGGCCGCGCGGGCGATCTGATCGCCAAGCTCTCCGTAGGTGGTCTCGGCGCCGAAGAACTCGAGCGCTGTCTTGCGCCGATAGCGTCCGACGCTGGCGTCCATCATGTCGATCAATGACTCGGTCACCGGCTCGATTTCGTGGGCAACGCCCGGGGCGTAGGCGGCGAGCCAGGGCTTTTCGTCGTAACGCGTCATGGCGTCCTCTCGGGTTCAGATTCCAGTATCGGGTACGGGCTACGCCGCTAACCGTGCATCTGCCGGGTACACCGCGCAGGGGGTCAGCCGACGAAGGCGCTCAGTCGAGATCGCTGTCGCGACCGCGCAGCTTTTCGAGGTCGCGGCGTTCGCGTTTGGTGGGTCGGCCGGCTCCCCGGTCCCGCATGGGAGCAAGCGCGATTTCCTCGCGGGGCGGTGGCGGGGGAGTCAGGTCGGTAAAGCTTTCGGCCGCAACGGTGGCGCTCACGCGCTTCACGAGAAGGCGTCTGACCACGAGTATCCGGTCAAACCCGGAGTCACGGACGCGCACCTCATCCCCGATGCGCACGGACTGAGCCGCCTTGGCGCGCTCACCATTGACCTTCACATGGCCGGCACGACAGGCCGCGGTCGCCTGGGACCGGGTTTTGACGACGCGTACCGCCCAGATCCAGCTGTCAACGCGCGCCGAGGTGACGTCGTCCGCCATCAGTGAAGCCGCTTACTCGGCGAGGGCGAGGTCGCTCTTCCAGCGCACCAGTGCCTGCACGGTGTCGCTGTCGTCCTGCGCCAGGCGCTCCATGACGTCGGCGGGAACGTAGAAGTTCACGGCGAGCCATCCGCGCACCACGTCCGACGGGTCATCCGCCATCGACCGCAGCACATCGCACGGGGTCGTCTCGTTGCGCGCGACGCAGCTGCGAACTCCCTCATTGGGGTCCGCCGCGAGGGCAATCATGACGTCTTCCGGCGTGTGGTAACTGCTCGCGGCGCTCTCCCGGATCTTGGGGTTGGGGTCGGCGGCCAGCAGTCGCAGTCGTGCGATCTTGGTGTCGGTCATCGCGGGCGCCGGGTGCAGCGCGGCTGCCTCTTCGGCCGTGAGCATGACGGGAGCGTAGTCCCGCATGGCCTGGCGTTGAGCGGGGGTGTTAAAGCGGATGCACGACATGCATTCACGCTACAGCGTTGAGGGTGCGCCATCGCGAATTACACGCGGCGCGCGTCATCGTTGTGTGGCGGGAGCCGGCTGCGCAGCGTGATGAAGCGGCGGGTCACGGGCCATGGGGCTCGAGCGGCCAGCGCCGACGGCAAGGCTCTCGGATGCCTGAATCCGTCGGACGCTGACCGCTCCGCCGCCGGTGAAGGCGGCACTCCCCGTTCGGGTCCGAGGAGATCTTTACGGTGTGATGTCAGCGACACGATGTTCGACGGCTGAGGCGTCAGCGCCACGGTGTGTTTCGTGATTCAGGGTACGTCCGGGCGCAGGGTCGTCCACTGTCCCCATTTGTGGGGGTTGTATCAGTTGGTGCGCGGCGCAACTTCAGACGCCGGTCGGCGCGGGGGCCACGGCACGATCGGCGAGGTCGTCGCCTGGTAGTCGGAGTACTCCGGGTACTTCGACTTGGTGATGCTCTCGGTGAAGATCGTCGACCCAATGAAGAGGGTGGTGAGCAGCACGGCGCCGAGCACCGTCCACTCCAGGACCGTTCCGGCGGCGACGGCGCCGATGAAGAACACGATCCACCACTGGGACTGCTCGAAGAAGAAGTTGGGGTGACGGGAGAAGCGCCACAGGCCAGTCTGCAGGAAGCGCGGGTGCGTGGTGTCCCCGGTCGCAGCCGCGGCTGCCTTGCGCGCGTGGAACGACCACTGCTGCTGGTCGGAGATCGTCTCGCCGGCAAGGAACGCGAGGAAAATCACCGCGAGGAGTCCGTCGAGGAATCCGAAGGGTGTGCCGCGGTTGAGGTACGCGGTGTACGCGGGCAGGGTGATGGCGACCAGGATGAAGTTTTGGTAGATGACGATGAAGAAGAGGTTGAAGAGCTCGAACTGCCACCGCGACATGCGGGCGCGCAGGATTGCCCATCGGTAGTCCTCGGTGCCGGTGTACCCACCGCGACGCGCGAAGTTAAAGGTCAGCCGCGCGCCCCACAGGGTGACGATGACGGCGAGAACGTTCAGCCGCGGGTCGGACAGGCCGGCCGAGGCCGCGAAGACCCAGACGTAGACGACGGGAACGATGGACCAGATGCGGTCGACCCAGGAGTGATCATGGGAGATCAGCGAAGCGACCCACGCAAAGACGCACACGGCCGCGGCAATATACACAACGAGCAAGAGGGGATCCATACACAAAAGCTTAGTTGGGCAGGATGCACTGGATAGACTCAGGAACTGTGCCAGGCGACGTCAAATCCGAAGTGAGTTCGCGCGTGTGGACGGTGCCCAACGTGCTGAGCTTCATCCGGCTGGCCCTCGTGCCCGTCTTCCTGATTTTCATCATCCTTGGCCAGGATGTCTGGGCCCTCGCGGTCCTCGTGTTCTCCAGTATTTCCGACTACCTCGACGGCGTGATCGCGCGCAGGTTCAACCAGATCACCCGCCTCGGACAACTGCTGGATCCGGCCGCTGACCGGCTGTTCATCTTTGCCGCGCTGATCGGGTTGTCTGTGCGGGGAATCCTGCCCTGGTGGCTGACGTCGGTCATCATCGGCCGGGATGTGATGCTCCTGGTGCTGGGCATCATCCTTGCCAACTTCGGGTACGGGCCGTTGCCCGTGCACCACCTGGGCAAGGTGGCCACGTTTGCGCTGTTCTACGCGCTCCCCATCCTCATGATTGGACAGGCATTTCCGGATGCCGCGTGGCTTACCAATCCAATAGGCTGGGCGTTCGCGATCTGGGGCGCATTCCTGTACTGGTGGGCGGGCTTTATCTACCTGGGGGAAACCGCACGGGTTATTCGGATCCCGCGGGTCGAGAGCGCAAAGTCATCCGATACGCTTGGAAGCTAAGGGAGGTTCATGATGGCTGGTACGGACAACGAGGGCGACGCCCCCGAAAACGCACCTCGCGAGCCAGAAAATGGACCGCGTGAGACTGACACGACAATGACCTTCACGGGTGGTTTCGCGGCTCAGCTCGCAGCGATGGGCGCCGATGTCACCACGGGTGAGCACGAAGCGATTGCAGCACTTCCCTCCGGCTCTGCCCTGTTGGTGGTTCGCCGTGGTCCGAACGTGGGAGCGCGATTCTTGCTTGACGCCGATGTCACCACGGTGGGGCGTCATCCCGAAGCCGATATTTTCCTCGACGACGTCACGGTGTCCCGCCGTCACGCCGAGTTCCGTCGCACCGGCACCAGCTTTGAGGTGCGCGACCTTCACTCCCTCAACGGCACGTACTTCGACGGCTCCCGCATCGACGCGGCACAGCTCAGCGATGGGTCCGAGGTGCAGGTGGGCAAGTTCCGCCTGACGTTCTACTCGTCGCGCGTTGACCTCGCGCATCTGGCCAGCAAATAGTGCCGCGGTCGTCCGCCCAGGTTCGTGAACCGGCAAGTGCAGCGCTGCTCAGCATCGGACAGGTGCTGGCGCGACTGAACCCCGAATTTCCGGACCTGACGCCCTCCAAGCTGCGGTTTCTCGAAGAGCGCCAGCTCGTGTCGCCCGCCCGTACGGAGTCTGGGTACCGCAAGTTCTCCACCGCCGATCTCGACCGCCTGCGGTTCGTTCTCGGCATGCAGCGTGACCACTACCTTCCGTTGAAGGTCATCCGCGGTTACCTCGACGAACTCGACGCGGGCCGCCAGCCGGTTTTGCCGGGCGGCGCCGTCCAGTCGCCGTCGATGCTCTCCAGCGAGCGTCGCTTCTCCCGCGAAGAACTGATCCGCGAGGCCGGCGCTACGGTCATGCTCTTCAACGACGCGATCTCCGCGTCCCTGATCGTTCCCGCCGACCTGTTCGGTGAGGATGCACTGTCGGTGCTGCGCTCGCTCGTTGAGCTGCAGCGGTCCGGCATTGAACCGCGACACCTGCGTGGCTTCCGGGCCGCGGCCGAGCGAGAGCTCGGGCTTATCGAGAGTGCGCTGATCCCGGTTGCCCGTCGCAAGGATGCGTCGAGCAGGGCGAAGGCGGCGGAGCTTGCGCGAGAAATAGCAGGTCAACTCGAGATTGTGCGGGGCAGCATCATCCGCTCCGCGCTGTCCAAGCTTCAGCAATAATCGCGCCCCATTTCGACACGCCAAATTCATTGCGCGAATGTCGTTGATCGGGGCAGATCGCCTCGGTACCGTGGGGTAACACAAACTATAAGTGTCAACTTAAACCTGAACGTTTGAGAGACGCTGGCATTGAAGGGCCGTGACATGAGTGAACTCAGCCGTAGCGAGGCGTCTCGCTACGATCAGGGTCTGTTGTTCACCGACGGTCTGCCCGACCTCGACGACGATTCCGGGTACCGCGGCGCTGTCGCAGCACGTGCCGCCGGCATCAGCTACCGCCAGCTCGACTACTGGGCTCGCACCCAGCTCGTCGAGCCAACCGTGCGGGGAGCCGCGGGTTCGGGCTCGCAGCGTCTGTACGGATTCCGCGACATCCTCGTGCTCAAGCTCGTCAAGCGTCTTCTCGACACCGGCATCTCGCTTCAGCAGATCCGCGTCGCCGTGAACCAGCTTCGCGAGTCCGGCATCAGCGACCTGGCGCAGACCACGCTGATGAGCGACGGCGCAAGTGTCTACCTGTGCACCTCCAACGACGAGGTCATTGACCTCGTGAGCCGCGGCCAGGGTGTGTTCGGCATCGCCGTAGGCAAGGTCCTTCGCGAGGTTGAAACCAGCCTCGTCGAGCTCGACTCGGTCAAGGGTGAAGACCCGTCCGACGAGCTCGCTGCCCGTCGCACCTCGAAGGCCTCCTGACCCTCGGTTCCTGACCGGGTGAACTCACCCGGTGGTGGCGCCGCGGACGCGCACCGTCGCGAGCGACGGGCGTGACGATCGTGCGGCGCGCGAGAACTGTGGCGTAGCTACCGTCCAGACTGGTATGCGGCGACCGCGGATGACGCGTCAGCGAGGTTCGCTGTAGTCACCGATCTTGGCGGTGCGCATGACCCGCTCGAGAAGCTGGTCGAAGTTGCGAGCCATCTCCTGCGCGCTCTCGCCCGGCCACATGTGGAGGGGACGAGCCGCACCCTGCGCCTGCTGCAGCGACGTGCGCTCCGGAAGCTGGGGGCTGAGAACGAGGGGGCCAAACATGTCGCGGAGTTCCTTGATGCGGAACTGGTGCTCAAGGGACTGCGAACGCACGCGGTTGACGATGATGCCGAGCGGCTGCAGGCGGGGGGAGAGGCCACGGCGGATCTCCTCGATGGCACGCAGAGCGCGGTCTGCGGCGGCAACGGAGAACAGGCCGGGCTCGGTCACGACGGTAACGCGGTCGCTGGCCGCCCACGCCGTACGCGTGAGGGCATTGAGGGAGGGCGCGCAGTCGATGAGCACCAGGTCGTAGTCGGCCTCGACGTTGGCGAGAGCCTCTTCGAGTTTCCAGATGTCGCGGATGCTCGGGTGCGGGCCGTCAAAGTTGATGGCGGAGGGAGAACCGATGAGCACGTCGATCTTGCCGGGACGCCCCTTCGTCCACCCGCTCGGCGCAATGGCCGCGCGAACGATCTTCTCCTTGGGGGAGGCGAGCACATCCGCGACGTTGAGATGACCGGCGACGCTGATGTCCATGCCCGTAGACACGTCCGATTGCGGGTCAAGATCGACGACGAGGGTACGCAAACCCTTGGCGAAGGCCGCGGACGCAAGCCCGAGCGTCACCGTAGTCTTCCCTACGCCCCCCTTGAGGGAGCTGACGCTGAGTACGTGCACGAGTAACGACGATACCTTCACTAGTCTGAAACAACCTAAAGCTGCGTGAGTGTCCCGACACCTCTCACGCCTGTCATCGGCCATGTTCGCCATAGGATTGGCGACGTCGGAGAGGACCGCATGTTCAAAAAGATTCTCGTAGCAAACCGTGGCGAGATCGCCATTCGGGCGTTTCGCGCCGCATTTGAGCTCGGCGCACGCACGGTTGCTGTCTTCCCTTACGAGGATCGAAACTCCATGCACCGCCTGAAAGCCGATGAGGCGTACCAGATCGGAGAGAAGGGCCATCCGGTCCGCGCGTACCTGGATGTCGCCGAGATCATCCGTGTCGCCAAAGAGTCGGGCGCGGACGCGATCTACCCCGGGTACGGCTTCCTCTCCGAGAACCCCGACCTGGCCCAGGCCGCCGCCGATGCCGGCATCACGTTCATTGGCCCCCACACCCAGGTGCTGGAGATGGCCGGCAACAAGGTCACCGCCAAGGAGCACGCCATCGCCGCCGGAGTGCCGGTACTCAAGTCGACTCCCGCATCGCGCGACATCGAAGAACTCCTCGCGGGTGCCGCCGACATCGGCTTCCCGATCTTCGCCAAGGCGGTCGCGGGCGGTGGTGGACGCGGCATGCGTCGCGTGGCATCCGCTTCCGATCTCCGCGGCGCCCTCGAAGAGGCGATGCGCGAGGCCGACAGCGCCTTCGGTGACCCCACCATGTTCCTTGAGCAGGCCGTCGTGCGTCCCCGGCACATTGAAGTGCAGATTCTGGCGGATGCCTCGGGCGAGACTGTTCACCTCTTCGAGCGCGACTGCTCCGTGCAGCGCCGCCACCAGAAGGTCGTGGAGATCGCTCCGGCACCGAACCTGGACGAGAACGTGCGCCAGGCGATGTACAGGGACGCCATCGCGTTCGCCCGGTCGATCAACTACGTCAACGCGGGAACCGTCGAGTTCCTGCTCGACACGGCGGGGGAGCGGAAGGGCCAGCACTTCTTCATTGAGATGAACCCCCGCATTCAGGTGGAGCACACGGTGACGGAAGAAGTCACCGACGTCGACCTCGTGCAGTCCCAGATGCGCATCGCCGCGGGACAGAGCCTGCAGGAGCTGGGGCTCACCCAGGACAAGCTGCACCTGCGCGGCGTTGCGCTGCAGTGCCGCATCACCACGGAGGACCCGGCCGCCGGCTTCCGCCCCGATACCGGCAAGATCACCACCTACCGGTCGCCCGGTGGGGCGGGCATCCGCCTCGACGGCGGAACCGTGAGCGCGGGAGCCCAGATCTCCCCACACTTCGACTCGATGCTGGTGAAGATGACCTGCCGTGGCCGCGACTTCGCCGCCGCGGTCACCCGTGCGAAGCGGGGGCTCGCCGAGTTCCGTCTGCGCGGAGTCACCACCAACATCCCGTTCCTGCAGGCCGTGCTGGAAGACCCCGACTTCGCCGCCGGCGACCTCAGCACCTCGTTCATCGAGGAGCGCCCGTGGCTCGTGCGCGGGCACGAGTCGAAGGACCGCGGCACGAAGGTGCTCAACTGGCTGGCCGATGTGACCGTCAACCAGCCCAATGGCAGCGGCAGTGGCATCCTCAATCCGTCCCTCAAGTTGCCGGACATCGACCTCAGCGTTCCCGCGCCGGCCGGATCGCGCCAGCGACTGCTCGAGCTTGGGCCGGTGGGATTCGCGTCAGCTCTGCGCGCGCAGACGGCTCTCGCCGTCACCGAGACCACCATGCGCGACGCCCACCAGTCGCTGCTGGCGACTCGCGTGCGAACCCGCGACCTGGTCGCCGTCGCGCCGTACGTTGCCCGAATGACGCCCGAACTGCTGTCCGTCGAGGCCTGGGGCGGTGCGACCTATGACGTTGCCCTGCGGTTCCTGGCCGAGGATCCGTGGGAGCGGCTGGCCACGCTGCGGGAGGCGCTGCCGAACGTTAACATCCAGATGCTGCTGCGCGGACGCAACACCGTGGGGTACACGCCGTATCCGACGGAGGTCACGGACGCGTTCGTGAAGGAGGCTGCCGCCACCGGCGTCGACATCTTCCGCATCTTCGACGCCCTGAACGACGTGTCGCAGATGCGCCCGGCGATCGATTCCGTTCTGGCGACCGGCACCACCGTCGCCGAGGTGGCGCTGTGTTACACCGCCGACCTCCTCGATCCGAACGAGACGCTGTACACGCTCGACTACTACCTTCGTCTCGCCGAGCAGATCGTCGATGCCGGAGCACACATCATCGCGATCAAGGACATGGCGGGAGTGCTGCGCGCCGGAGCGGCTGAGAAGCTCGTGACGGCCCTGCGCGAGCGCTTTGATCTTCCCGTGCACGTGCACACCCACGACACCGCAGGCGGACAGCTGGCGACGCTCCTGGCCGCAAGCCGGGCTGGCGCCGACGCCGTCGATGTCGCAAGTGCGCCGATGGCGGGCACCACGAGCCAGCCATCGGCCTCCGCGCTCATCGCCGCCCTCGCGCACACCGACCGCGACACCGGCATCTCCCTGCAGGCGGTTTCCGACCTTGAGCCCTACTGGGAGGCAGTGCGCCACGTCTACAAGCCGTTCGAGTCGGGCCTGCCGGGACCGACGGGTCGGGTCTACAAGCACGAGATCCCGGGCGGGCAGCTCTCCAACCTGCGCCAGCAGGCAATTGCCCTCGGGCTGGGCGACCGATTCGAAAAGGTCGAGGACCTGTACGCGGCCGCCAACGTCATGCTCGGTCGCCCGCCGAAGGTGACGCCGTCGTCCAAGGTCGTGGGCGACCTCGCCCTCGCGCTTGCCGCCGCGGATGCCGACCCGGCCGACTTTGAGCAGAACCCCGACAAGTACGACATCCCCGACTCGGTCATCGGTTTCATGGCCGGGGAACTGGGCGACCTGCCCGGGGGATGGCCGGAACCCTTCCGCAGCAAGGTTCTCGCCGGGCGTGAAGTGAAGATCGGCGTCGAGGAACTGACCGACGACGAGCGTGCGGGCCTCGCGGGGGACACGGCGACCCGTCGCTCCACCCTCAACCGCCTGCTGTTCGCAGCCCCCACCGCAACATTCGAAGAGAACCGTGAACAGTTCGGCGACCTGTCGGTCGTCGACACCGTTGACTACCTCTACGGTCTGCGCCAGGGCTCCGAACACATCGTCGAGATCAGCAAGGGCGTCAGTCTCTACGTGGGGCTCGAGGCAATCGGTGAGGCGGACGACAAGGGAATGCGCACGGTGATGGCGACCCTCAACGGACAGATGCGTCCCGTCTTCGTTCGCGACCGCAGCATCACCGTCAACTCCCAGTCCGCCGAGAAGGCCGATCCGACAAAGAACGGCCACGTCGCCGCGCCGTTCTCGGGCGTCGTCACCCTGCAGGTGGAGGAGGGTGCCGTGGTTGTCGCCGGCCAGACGGTGGCCTCGATCGAGGCCATGAAGATGGAAGCCGCGATCACCGCTCCCGTGGGCGGCACGATCAGGAGACTGGCGATCCCCACGACGCAGCAGGTCGACGCGGGCGACCTGCTCGTCGAGATCGCATAATAAGCCCTTGGTACCGATCCCGCCCCAAAATCTGGGGCAGCGGTAAACTGGGAACCCTGTATACATCACCGAAAGGTACGGCCGTCTTGGATAACGAACGCAACAACGAGGAGAGCGCAGGGCAGCTCCTCGAATCGGAAGCAGCCGCGGCCGCTTCCGAACGCGCGGTTCCATCGACTCAGGTGGTGCCTGTCGACGATGAGGAGTTCGACGACGACGTCGTCGTCCCCACCGTCACCGTCGATCTCCCCGCCACCGTGCACTCGACGCCGGAGGACGAGGCAGCGGTCGCCATCGACGAGGTCACCGTCAATCCCGGCTTCGTCGACGTGTCGGCACCGGGAACCACGTCGATCTCCGTTGCCGCGGTCGTGGTGCCCGAGGCAGAGCCGGAACAGCAACAGCGGGTCATCCCGGAGCTTCCCGGCAACGACCACGCCTATACGCGTCGCGACCGCCTGCGGGGTGAGGTATCCGAGGTGCCCGAGTCGGCGGCAATGCTCACGGCAGAGCGGCTCCTCGAGCCCAAGGGTCGTCGCCGACCCGCGCCCCAGGGACGCTGGCCCAGCTTCGTCTACGCGATCAGCTTCCACACCATCAACCTCGGCGATTCCGCGGTGTACCGCGCCCGCAAGGCCGTCGATCTGCGCATCGAGCGTGAGTTCGAGGGCGGCGCACGGTTTGTTCCCGTTCTGACCCGCAAGGGCGGAGTGGGAAAGACCACCGTCACCACCCTTCTCGGAATGGCCCTCGCCGACGTGCGTGAGGACCGCATCATCGCCGTCGACGCCAACCCCGACCGCGGAACGCTGGCGGAGCGCGTCAACAAGCAGACGCGGTCGACAGTGCGGGACGTCGTCACCCGTGCCCCCTCCATCGGCGGCTTCACCGACTTCACGACTCTCGTATCGCGCGACGAAACGCGGCTCGACATCCTCGCGTCGGACACCGATCCGATGCTCTCCGAGGCGTTCGACGAGAACGATTACAACGTCGTGGCCGACCTCGCGGCTCGGTACTACTCGATCGTCCTCACCGACTGCGGAACGGGCATTGTGCACTCCGTAATGCGCGCGACCCTGCAGCGGGCAGACTCCGTTGTCATCGTCTCGGGCGGCAGCGTCGACGAGGCCCGCCTTGCGTCAGAGACGCTGACGTGGCTCGAGGCAAACGGGTACGGCGACCTCGTGCGCAACGCGGTGGTCGCCCTCAACACCGCCACGCAGGGCACCAACCTCGTCAAGCTCGAGGAGATCGAGGCCCACTTCAAGTCGCGCGTTCGCGAGATCGTGCGCATTCCGTATGACCCGCAGCTGGCAGCGGGCTCCGTCGTGAGCTACAAGGACCTCAAGCAACTCACCAAGGACGCCGCCCGCGAGCTCGCCGCGCTGGTCGTCGAGGGGCTTCCCGTCCGTCGCGACGCGTAACCTCTGTAAGGCGTTCGCCCCGTGGGGCGAGCGTGGCACCGCCTGGGTCGCGCCGCGAGGCATCCGCACGCCCCATGTTCTTCCCGATCGAGATTGACAGGACGCACCGCAATGACTGAACGACAGATTCGCCTCTTCGGTGATCCGGTACTGCGGTCGGTGTGCGACCCCGTTGTGCTGGGATCCCGCGGTGTCACCGACCTGGTGGACGACCTGCTCGAGACGGTGGCCGTCCCCGGACGGGCCGGGCTCGCCGCCAATCAGATCGGCGTCAGCTCCCGCGCGTTCAGCTACAACGTTGATGGCGTGATCGGCTACATCCTCAACCCCGTCCTCGCCGAGGTGCAGGGAGAACCCGAACTGGTGGACGAGGGATGCCTCTCCGTGCCGGGTTTCTTCTTCCCCCGACTGCGCTACCCCTTCGCCCGGGTGACCGGCGTGGACCTCGACGGCAACCCGGTGGAGCTCAGCGGCGACGGCCTCATGGGGCAGGCGCTGCAGCACGAGACCGACCACCTGGACGGGCACCTCTACATCGAGGGGCTGCAGCCCGAGGTCAAGCGCGAAGCAATGCGCGCGATCCGCGAGTCGCCCTGGTACTAGGGCGACCCGCGTCTCGCGCGGCGGTGCTCAGTGCACCAGTGACTGACCGTGGGTTTCGGGCGCAACCGCGTACATCGCGGTGATGGCATCCGCGAAGTCCGCGACGATCACGTTGCGCTTGATGCTGAGCTTCGGCGTCAGGTGTCCGCTTGCCTCGGTTAGCTCGACCGGCAGGATCTGGAACTTGCGGATGGACTCGGCCCGCGAAACGAGGCTGTTGGCGGCATCCACCGCCCGCTGAATCTCGGCGATGACCTTCGGGTGCGTCGCTGCCTCGGTGAGCGACAGGGACGCAGTCTCGCCGTTGTTGTTCAGCCAGACCGGGAGCATCTCCGGGTCGAGGGTGATGAGTGCGGAAATGAACGGCTTCTGATCCCCGACCACGATGACCTGGCCGATGATCGGGTTGGCGCGAATCGGGTCTTCGAGCACCGCGGGAGCGACGTTCTTGCCCGCTGCCGTGACGATGATCTCCTTCTTGCGACCCGTGATCGTGAGGTAGCCGTCGTCGTCGAGTTCGCCGAGATCACCGGTGCGGAACCACTCGCCGTCAAACGCTTCCGCGGTCGCCTTCTCGTTGTTCCAGTAGCCCGCGAAGAGGTTGACGCCCTTGGTCTGGATCTCGCCGTCGGCCGCGATGCGCACCGACACCCCGGGAAGGGGCGGGCCCACCTTGCCGATCTTGAAGTTCGACGGCACATTGACCGACACCGGAGCGGTGGTCTCCGTGAGGCCGTAGCCCTCGAGGATCGTCAGCCCAAGGCTGCGGTAGAAGTGTCCGAGACGCAGGCCGAGGGGTGCGGAACCCGACACCGCGTACACGACACGACCCCCGAGCGCTGCACGGATCTTGCTCAGCACGAGCCGGTCGAACAGGGCGAACTGCAGCTTCAGTGCCAGCGGCACCGTGCCCTCGTCGAGCGCCTTCGAGTGGGCGATCGCGACTTCGGCCGCGCGACGGAAGATCTTGCCCTTCCCGCCGCCCTCGGCCTTCTGCTCGGACGAGTTGTAGACCTTCTCGAAGACGCGCGGCACCGCGAGCAGGAACGTGGGCTTGAACGACGCCATCGACTCGAGCAGACGGCTCGTGTCGGCCTGGTGCCCGACCTTCACGCCGCCGTGAACGCTGAGGATCGCGATGAACCGGGCGAAAATGTGCGCGGTCGTGATGAACAGCAGGGTGGATGATCCGGGGTGGATGACCTCGGGGATCGACAGCGTGGCATTCCTCGCCAGCTCCACAAAGTTGGAGTGCGTGAGAACACAGCCCTTGGGACGGCCCATGGTTCCCGAGGTGTAGATCAGCGTCGCGACATCCGACTCCTTGGCGAGCGTGCGACGACTCTCGATCTCCTCGTCGGATACGCCGGTGCCGGATGCCACGAGCCGGTCGAGTCCGTCGACAGTCCAGGAGCTGCGCACGAGAGGGAGGTCCGCACGCACCTCGTCGAAGCGCGCGAAGTGGTCGGGGGTTTCGGTGATGATCGCGATAGCCCCGGAGTCCTCGAGGTTCCACTGCACCTGCGAGGGGGAGGCTGTCTCGTACACGGGAACGAGAACGGCGCCGGCGAACCACGCGGCGAAGTCGATGAGGGTCCACTCGTAGCGGGTCTTGCACATGAGGCCGATCTTGTCGCCGGGTTCGATACCCGCGGCGACGAAACCCTTGGCGAGGGCGCGCACCTGCGTGAGAAACTCGATGGCAGTGACATCCGTCCATCCGCCGGCCGCCGTTGGCCGCGCGAAGAGAGCGAGATCGGGTGTTTCGGTGACGCGATCGATCAGGAGATCCGTTGCGTTCGCGTTCGGATCGGCCTCGACGAGCGCGGGCGCGTCTATTTGCTTCACGGTAACTCCTTTGGCACCGGGGCGGACATTGCACCCACTCTAACCTCCCCATTCGAAACCTGAGGTGGACTTCGGCAACCGGTGGACCAGAACAATAACTAAACTCGACAATCGTGCATGCAATTGGAATAGACATCGGCGGAACCAAGATCGCGGGAGCGTTGGTCTCCGATCAGGGCGAGATCATCCGCGAACACCGTGAGCCGACTCCCGCGGGAGATCCCGCAGCGATCGTTGACGCAGTCGTCGCGATGGTGAAGCGATTGGCCGGGGGCGAAGAGGTCATCGCGGCGGGAGTTGCCGCGGCGGGTTTCATCGACGCGGCCCAGTCCACCGTGTACTACGCGCCGAACATCAACTGGCGTAATGAGCCGTTCCAGCGGCACCTTGCCGAGCGCCTCGACCTGGACATCACAATCGACAATGATGCAAACGCCGCCGGGTGGGCCGAGTTCCGTTTCGGGGCAGGCCGTCTCGTCAGTGACATGACAATGCTGACGATCGGCACCGGTGTCGGTGGGGCGATCGTCACGCGCGACCGTCTCTTCCGCGGCGGATTCGGCGCCGGCGCCGAGATCGGTCACCTGCGCGTTGTGCCCGATGGGCTTCCGTGTGGGTGTGGGGCGAGGGGATGCATCGAGCAGTACGGTTCCGGACGCGCCCTGTTGCGCATGGCGAACGAGATCGCCGATGTCGGCGGAATCGGCAAGGCCCTCGCCGACGCGCGAACCGAGGCCGGCGTGCTCACCGGCGAGATTGTCGGACAGTTCATCGCCGCGGGCGACGCAGGAGCATTGCACGCGCTGCGCGAGCTCGGTTCCTGGCTCGGACAGGCCTGCGCCTCGCTGAGCGCCGTGCTTGACCCCCAGCTCTTCGTCTTCGGCGGGGGAGTGGCTGTCGCCGGCGACCTGCTGCTGGATCCCGTGCGCGAGGCCTACTTCGCCCACCTGCCGGCGCGTGGCTACCACCCGGAGCCGGAGTTCGCCATCGCAGAACTCGTCAACAACGCGGGAGTGGTCGGCGCCGCCGACCTCGCCCGCATCCACGCCGACACTGCGCGTGGCACCGTGGTTCCGCCGCTGCCGCGTTAGAGTAGACGGATCGGCTGGAGGCTACATTGTTGTACTGGTTCGCCAAGAATCTGATCGCTGGACCTCTTCTGTTGACGGTGTTCCGCCCCTGGATCGTGGGACGCGAGAACATTCCGAAGAATGGTGCCGTGATCTTCGCCGGCAATCACCTCTCGTTCATCGACTCGGTGTTTCTTCCCCTGGTGCTCGACCGCCCCATCTCCTTCCTCGCGAAGAGTGAATACTTCACCGGCAAGGGCATCAAGGGCTGGCTGACCAAGCTGTTCTTCAAGGGCACGGGAATGCTGCCGATCGATCGCACGGGCGGCAAGGCCTCCGAGGCATCCCTCAATACCGGACTCTCGGTACTGTCCCGCGGCGAGCAGCTGGGCATTTACCCGGAGGGCACGCGCAGCCCCGATGGAAAGATGTACCGGGGTCGTACGGGCGTCGCCCGCATGATTCTGGAAAGCGGCGCTCCCGTTATCCCGATTGCCATGGTCGACACGGAGAAGGTCATGCCCGCCGGCCGCCGGATTCCCAAGGTGCGCCGCATCGGCATCATCTTTGGTGAGCCACTCGACTTCTCCCGCTTCCAGGGGCTCGAGGGCGATCGATTCGTGCTCCGTTCCATCACGGACGAGATCATGTACGAACTGAACCGCCTCAGCGGTCAGGAGTATGTGGACGTCTATGCCTCCTCGGTCAAGGAGAAGGCGACGAGCCAGAACCGGTGACGGACTTTCCGCTCCGCTAGGCTCGATCGTTGGGGCCTTGCGAGGCTCAGTTCTCCCGTTCTGCTTGTTCACCGTGAAAAAGGAAACTCCGTGTCAGACCCGTCCGAAGCCGTCGTTCTTGCCGATCCTCAGGTGATTGCCGGACTCGACTATTGGCGCACGCTCGAGGTCAAGCAGCAGCCGAACTGGCCTGACCCCGAGGCAGTCGGTGCGGCAAGTGCCGAGATCGCGACGCTCCCGCCCCTGGTGTTCGCCGGTGAGGTCGACATCCTTCGCGACCGTCTTGCGACCGCCGCGCGCGGTGAAGCCTTCCTGCTGCAGGGTGGCGACTGCGCCGAGACGTTCGCCGGAGCGACGGCGGAGCAGATCCGCAACCGTGTTAAGACGATTCTGCAGATGGCTGTCGTACTGACCTACGGTGCGTCGATGCCCGTCATCAAAATGGGACGCATGGCCGGGCAGTTTGCCAAGCCGCGGTCCAACGACCTCGAGACGCGCGGCGATGTCACGCTGCCTGCCTACCGTGGCGACATCGTCAACGGATACGACTTCACCCCCGAGTCCCGCACCGCGGACCCGCGCCGGCTGGTGCAGGGCTACCACACCGCTGTCTCGACGCTCAACCTCGTCCGCGCCTTCACGCAGGGTGGCTTCGCCGACCTGCGCCAGGTGCACAGCTGGAACAAGGGCTTCGCCGCCAACCCGGCCAACCACGCGTACGAGAAGTTGGCGGGCGAGATCGACAAGGCCATCAAGTTCATGGAGGCGGCCGGCGCCGACTTCGACGAGCTGAAGCGCGTCGAGTTCTACGCAAGCCACGAGGGCCTGCTCATGGACTACGAGCGCCCCATGACGCGCATCGACTCCCGCACCGGCACCCCGTACAACACCTCCGCCCACTTCCTCTGGATCGGGGAGCGCACGCGCGACCTCGACGGTGCGCACGTCGACTACTTCAGTCGCGTTCGCAACCCGATCGGCGTCAAGCTCGGCCCGTCGACATCCGCCGATGACATGGAACGCCTCATCGACAAGCTCGACCCCAACCGCGAGCCCGGGCGTCTGACGTTCATCACCCGCATGGGTGCAGGCAAGGTGCGGGATGCCCTTCCGCCGCTGCTTGAGGCAATCAAGAGTTTCGACGCTCTTCCGTTGTGGGTGTCCGACCCGATGCATGGCAATGGACTGACGACGGCCACCGGCTACAAGACGCGTCGCTTCGACGATGTCGTGGATGAGGTCAATGGCTTCTTTGAATCCCACCGTGCCGCGGGAACCCACCCGGGCGGAATCCACATCGAGCTCACCGGTGACGACGTCACCGAATGCCTCGGCGGATCCGAGCACATCGACGAGGCCACCCTTGCGACCCGGTACGAGTCGCTGTGCGACCCCCGCCTGAACCACATGCAGTCGCTGGAGCTTGCCTTCCTTGTCGCCGAGGAACTGGCAATCAAGAAGTAATACCCGCCGAACACGAAGAGACCTCGTACCCATGGGTATGAGGTCTCTTCTGTCTGCGCTGCGCGCGGCCGATGGCCGACGGGCGCGGCGTTAGATGGTGAACGAGATCGAGATCTCGGTGTCCTTCGTCACGCTCTTGCCAATGCCCGGGTCAACGTTCTGCACCTTAGCGAGGCCGGGCGCGGTGTCGGCGATGGAGTTGTAGTTGAGGTTGGTGAAGCCAGCATCCTTCAGGATCGTCTTCGCCTCGTACCAGGTCTTTCCGATGATGCTGGGAATCTGGATCAGCTGAGGACCCCGGGAGATCGTCAGCTGCAGCGTCGTACCCGGGGTGAGAACCTGCGACGTGTCGCGGTCGATCTTGATGACCTTTCCTTCGTCGATGGAATCGCTGTAGGACTGCGATCCCGCCTCGCCGATCAGACCGACATCTTTCAACTTCGCTTGCGCGGCTTCGAGCGTGAGGCCAACAACATTGGGCACGGGACCGGATGACACGATCAGCTGGATCGGCTGCTGGTCGCTGTACTTCGCGCCGGCCTTCAGGGCCTTGCCCGACGCGCTCAGCATTCCAATGACGGTGTCTTTCGCGGACTTGGAGTACTGGAACTTGGACGGAGTCTCCGACACGGTGAAGCGGGCCGCGACGATTGCCTTCTTCGCCTCGGCTTCCGTCTTGCCGATGAGAGCCGGTACCGGCAATTGCTCGGGCCCCTGGGAGACCAGGAGCTGAACTTTCTCGCCCTTGACGACGACGGTTCCCGAGACCGGTTTCGTCTCGACGACGTCGCCCTTGACGACGCTGGTGGAGAAGGCAGTGCCGTTGGTGCCACTGACGACAAAACCATCGTCCTCGAGCGCAGCGGTCGCGCCAGCAATACTCTTGCCCGCGACGTCCGTCACCTTGATTTGGGAACCTGGACCCGCTCCGAAGTACCAGCCGGTGCCGGCTGCACCACCGGCGAGAAGGAGTACGAGTACAAAGAGCCACCAGCCGCGGGCACGACGTTTTTTCGAGCGCAGGGTCAGCGTGGTGGCGCTGTCGGGGACGACGGGACCCGTGCGGTGACGGGCGACCGGACGAAGCACCTGGGTGGCATCGTTGGACGGCTTCGCATCCTGCGCCGTCGGCAGAACCATCGTGCGCAGGGCAACGGTGGAGCCGGTCGAGTTGTCGGACTGCAAAATGGACTGCGCCGCGAGCAGCTGATCGAGCATGACCCGCGCGTCACGCGGACGCTTCTCCGGGTCCCGCTCGGTAGCCCACAGCACCAGCTCGTCGAGCTCCGCGGGGATCTTGGGGTTCTTGCTGCTCGGCGTCGGTACCGTGTCGTTGGCGTGCTGGTACGCGATCTGCATGGGCTGTTCGCCCTTGTAGGGCTGCTCGCCGGTCAGCATCTCGTACATCATGATGCCGACCGCGTAGATGTCGCTTCGGGCGTCCGCCACCCCGCGGGTTACGAGCTCGGGGGAGAGGTAGGCGATGGTACCGAGAAGCGCGGCGCCGGTGGCGGTGTTCGCGCTGACGGCGCGCGCCAGTCCGAAGTCACCAAGTTTGATGCGACCGTCGTCGGCGAGCATGACGTTCTCGGGCTTGAGGTCGCGGTGCACGATTCCGGCCTTGTGTGCGGCGGAGAGCCCCGACAACACGGCCTCGAGCACGTCGAACGTCTGCTCCGTCGTGAGCTTGCCATGCTCCTGCAGGAGGTCGCGCAGGGTAATGCCCGGCAAATACTCCATCACCAGGTAGGCGGTATCACTGTCCTGGCCCTGGTCGAAGACGTTGATGACGTTCGGGTGGGCCAACCGGGCCGAGGACCTGGCCTCCTGGATGAAGCGTTCCTTGAACTGGCTGTCGTCGGCCAGATGGCTGTGCATGATCTTGATGGCAACGCGACGCTCGAGTCGCAGATCGGTCGCCAGATACACGGTTGCCATTCCGCCACGCGCGATCCGCGAGCGGACCTGGTAGCGGCCGTCGATAAGACGACCAACCATCGGGTCCGTACTATTGCCTGTCACCGTTCGATTGTAGGTTCTTGTCGAGCCAGAATCCGTCGGAACACGGCGACGCGCGCGATTACTTTAGAGCGGTGAACCAAGCTCTCGCGGAGTCTTCCCACTTTGCATACGCGTTCGGGTATGCAGAGATCTGCACTGCCTGCGCGGCCTGCGTTACGGTCATCGACTGCCAGCCCTTGATGTCGAGCAGGCCGCGGGTGTTTCCCTTGTTGGGGTTCGTCGGCCCGCCGAAGAACAGGCGTGCCGCGTAGACAGGATCCAGAAGCTTGGCGTTCGTTCCCCAACCAGCGCTCGGGCGCTGCTGGAACAGTCCAATCGAGTCCCGGTCGCCGTAGTCGATGTTGCGCAGCGTCGATTCCTGCATCGCCGCGGCCAGCGCGATGACGATGCCGTAGTCAGGCACGCCCAGCTGCTGTCCCACGCGGGTGATGATCGTCGCGTTGGTCTTCATCTCGGGACTGAGCGGCGTGACGCGCGTGCCGGTGCCGGCGGGCGCGATCGTGGTTCCGCCACCGGTCGACCCGGTGGAGCCGGACGACGCAGCCGCCCCGCCGATGGTGAGCACGCGACCGGCATAGATGATCGTCGAAGCGGTCATGCCGTTGCCCGACAGGATCGACTGCACTGTCACGCCGAACTTCTTGGCGATGCTCGTGACGGTGTCACCCGACTTGATCGTGTACTTGGTTCCCGCCGCCGTTGTGGGGGTGGATGTCACGGGCTTCGTCACCACGACGGGCGTAACCTTCACCGGCGCGGTCTTGACGGGTGCAACCGTCGCGCCCTTGCCCGGAATTGTCAGTGTCTTGCCCGCGTAGATGATGCTTGACAGCGCAAGGCCGTTGGCGCTGAGTACGGCCGCTGTAGCGACGCCGAACTTCTTGGCGATGTTGGAGATGGTGTCACCCTTGCGGATGGTGTACCGGGTGGACCCTGCGGACACCGCGGTCGCCGTGGCGGGCTTTGCCGTCGTCGGCTTCGCTGTCACCGTCTTGGTGGGCACCGCTGCCGTCTTTGACAGCTTGAGAACCTGTCCGGGGTAGATCACTGACTTCCAGCCGAGGCCGTTCATCGCGAGCACGGATGCGGTGGAGAGGCCGTACTTGCCAGCGATACCGCTGACGGTGTCGCCGCCCTTGACGCGGTACGTGCTGGGCGCTGTGGATGCAACCTCGATAGAGCCGGCCGCTTCGATGTCGGCCTCCGGCTGGGTCGCACTGTTCGCGGCGGCGAGGGCGTTCTTGATCGAGTTCTTCGCGACGCTGCCCAGCTCGGCGGTTTCCGACTTCGGCTTGATGGGGCGCTTGGTCGCGGTGGACTCGACGGTCCCCGTGAAACCCATTCCCGCGAGGGCCATCGACCCGACGAGAACGATGGGCACGGTGTTGTACATGTTCTTCACGAAGCGGCTTCGCTCGCGTGATCCGACGTCGCGGTTCGCCGCGGCATCCTGAGCCTGCAGGCGCGTCGGAACGAGTCCGGCGAGCGGCGATCGAGCTGCGGTGTGTTCGTGGTCATAGAAATTAGTCATAGATGTTCCCCAGTCTTGCTCCCGGCCCCGAGAACTGTGCACGCCAAGCCCGGCGTGGCTACTGTCCAAAACTGACACAGATGTGTATGAGTGTCAATCACAGGGGCTGTTGGGGTTGCAGTTAACATGTTCGAAACATTTGACACGGCAGGGGATTGGATACCGGCTTTTGGGCCGCGACATGAAAGGATTAACCCGTGTCTGACTATCCCGATGTGCAATGGCTCACGATCCCCGACCTCACCACCGCTCTCGACCTCAAGGTCAGCCAGGTGCGCAGACTCATCGAGGACCGCGCTCTGCTTGCCCTGCGCCTTGACGGCGTCTGGAAGGTTCCGGCTGACTTCATCAATGGCAACGAGCCGCTGGGAGACCTGCGGGGAACGATCGTTGTCCTGGGTGACAGCGGTTTCACCGACGAAGAGGCGATGCGCTGGCTTCTGTCCACCGAGGACAGCCTCGGCACGAGTCCCATCGATGCGCTGAAGCACGGTCGCAAGGCCGAGGTGCGTCGCGTAGCCCAGGCGCTCGGCTTCTAACTACGCGATCCTGCGCGTGACGGTGTCCGTCAGCTGCAGCAGCTGGTCGCGGGCCGCCGAGGTCAGCGGAGCATCCTCGAGGGCCGCGCGTGCCTGCGCCACGTTGTGGTCGATGATGCGCTCGACGTGGTCGATCGCGCCGGAATCACGGATCGCGTCCTGCAGCATCCGGATTTGCTGACCGTCCAGCTCATCGTCGCCGAGGAGTTCATCGAGCAGCCGGCGCACGTTGCCCGGCAGCTTGGTGCGCGCCAACGCAATAAGTACTGTGCGCTTTCCCTCACGCAAGTCGTCGCCAGCGGGCTTACCCGTGATCTCCGGATCGCCGAAGACTCCGAGAAGATCGTCGCGGAGTTGGTAGGCAATGCCGAGGGGGAGGCCGAACTCCCGCAGGGCGGTGACCTGCTCCGGTGTCGCTCCGCCAAGGCTTGCGCCGATCGCCAACGGTGCCTCGACGCTGTACTTCGCCGACTTGAAGACGATGACCCGGTGAGCGCGGGACAGCAGCTCCGTTTCGGGGTGGCTGATCCAGGACTTCTCCTCGAGGATGTCGAGGTATTGACCAAGCGTTACCTCGGTGCGCATGCGCATGAACTCGGCGCGTGCGGCGATTGCCGACGCGCGGTCGCCCAGTTCCCGCAGCCCCTCATCCAGTAGTTCGTCGCTCCAGCCGAGCAGCAGGTCGCCCAGAAGCAATGCCGCCGACTGGCCGAATCCGAGCGGGCTGCCCGCCCACGCGTTCTCGCGATGCAGCGATTCGAAGCGTCGGTGTGCGGCCGGCTTGCCGCGGCGGGTATCCGAATTGTCCATGATGTCGTCGTGAACGAGCGCGGCGGCGTGGAACACCTCGAGAGCGGATGCCACGGTGACGACCGCGTTCAGATCCGCGGGTGTGTCCGTCTCGGCCATGGGGTCGAAGTCACCCCGGCCTGCTCCCACCGCCTGCCATCCCCAGTAACAGAAGAGAGCGCGGAATCTCTTGCCTCCCTGGAGGAGGTCCGCCGAGTAGTCGACGAGGGTCTCCAATTCGGGCGCGATGGACGCAGCGAGGGGCGAACGCTCGACGAGGAACGCGTCCACGCGGGCTTGGACAAGGTCAACTAACCGGGTACTCACAGGCACGCTCCTAGCCTAGCTACGCGCGCAGGCATACAATTGAGGCTTACACCGCGTCAATCCCAGACCTGAGGGGAACAGGATGCCACTTTCCGAGCAAGAACAGCGCCTCCTGGAAGAGATGGAGCGCAGCCTCTATCACAATGATGCTGACTTCGTCGCTACCGTTACGCCTCGTAGAGGCAAGCCCAATTACACGATTCTCGTTGTCGGCATCCTTGTCGGCGTTCTCGGGATCGCCACACTCGTTGCGGGTGTGGTTATTCGTCAGCCCCTCGTGGGCGTCCTGGGATTTGCGGTGATGTTCGCCGGCGTGTTGATCGCGGTAGCCCCGCCCCGAAAATCATCGGGATTCACCCCGCCCGTCAGCACCGACCGATCCACGGGATCGTCGTCGACGTCGTTCATGCAGGGCATCAACGACCGGTGGGACAAGCGTCAGGATGATCGCGAGTAGCCAGCTTCGTGGGAGGCGCGAAACACCACTTCGCTCCCTAAACTCCTCAAAAACAGGTCGACCCCTCCGGGTCGGCCTTTTTTTGTGCCCAAAAACGGGTCAGATTCTGGAAATCTCCTCCATTTCCCTCCACCGCCCCAATCCGCGCAATTACGGGGATGATCGGCAGACTTTCAGGGAAGAAACGCCCTAAATCATTGTTAAGTGGAGCAATGTGGAGTAAAGTGGGGGATACCCAAGCCCGGGCCGGACAGTGAGGGGGCGCAAGTGTTTCTTGGCACGTACGCACCCAAGCTGGACGAAAAGGGACGCCTGATCCTCCCGGCGAAGTTCTGGGATGAGCTGTCTGAGGGTGTAGTCATCACCCGAGGCCAGGAGCGGTGCCTTTACGTGTTCAGCACTCACGAGTTCGAGAGCCTGCACGAAAAGATCCGCCAGGCGCCCGTCACCAGCAAGCAAGCCCGCGACTTCCTTCGTCTGTTCCTGTCGGGAGCAAACCAAGAGACGCCAGACAAGCAGCGCCGCGTCACCATTCCTTCTGGACTGCGTGACTACGCGGGGCTCGGCCGGGACCTCACCGTTATCGGTGCGGGTAGCCGAGCCGAGATCTGGGATACGGAAGCGTGGAACACGTACTACAACGAGACAGAGTCCGAGTTCGCCAACACCACGGAGGAGGTGATCCCGGGACTCTTCTAGCGCCTTGGCGCTGACTCCCAGCCGTTCGCCCTGACATCACTTCCCCGGTGTCAGGTCGCAATGGATGGGGATCAGTGCCAAGGGGTTACATCCGGAAATTCAATGGTTGATACCTCTTCTCTCCACACCCCGGTGTTTCTCGAACGCACCATCGAGCTGCTGGCTCCCGCCATCTCTCATGACGGTGCCGTTCTCGTCGATGCCACTCTGGGAATGGGAGGGCACGCGGAAGCGCTGCTCACCCGCTTTCCCGGGCTGACACTCGTCGGACTCGACCGCGACACCGAGGCGCTTCGCCTCGCCGGCGAGCGACTGGCCCCATTCGCATCCCGGCTTCACCTCGTGCACACCGTCTACGACCAGATCGGTGACGCGCTCGAGGGACTGAAGATCCCCGCGGTCAACGGCATCCTGTTTGACCTCGGAGTGTCGTCGCTTCAGCTTGATCGCGTCGAGCGTGGTTTCTCCTACTCCAAGGACGCCCCGCTGGACATGCGGATGGACTCCACGTCACCGCTCACGGCCGAGCGCATCCTCGCCGAGTACTCCGAGGCCGAGCTTCGTCGCATCTTCTACGAATACGGCGAAGAGAAACTGTCTCCGCGCTACGCCCGCAAGATCGTGCAGGCGCGGGAGATCGAACCGTTCACCCGGTCGGCTCAGCTCGTCGAACTGATCATCGCGGCGACACCCGCTGCAGTGCAGCGTGCGGGTCACCCGGCAAAGCGCGTGTTCCAGGCGCTCCGCATCGAGGTGAATCAGGAGCTGTCCGTGCTCTCTGCAGCCATCCCCGCAGCCATCGACTCTCTGGATGTCGGCGGCCGGATGGTCGTGCTCGCGTACCAGTCCCTCGAAGACCGCATCGTCAAGCGAATCCTGCAGAAGCGGTCGGCGTCGACAGCTCCGGCTGGCCTGCCCATCGAACTGCCGGAGCACCGTCCGGAGCTGCGCCTTCTGGTCCGCGGCGCCGAACAGGCATCCGAGAGCGAACAAATTTCCAACCCCCGGGCAAAGCCCGTACGGCTTCGCGCCGTCGAACGACTGAGGAGAGCAGAATGAGTAATTTTGCATACGCCCTGCCCACCCCTCTCTCGTCGCCCCGGGAGCGTGACGCACAGCCGACTCGCCAGATCGAGATCGTCACCACTCGCAGCCAGCGTCGCGCCCGCCCCCGCGTCGTCTATGCGATGGTGGCCGTCGGCAGCGTGTTCGCGATCTTCATGGCGCAGCTGCTGCTGAGCATTGCGCTGTCGAACGGCGCGTACCAGATCTCCAAGCTCACCATCAGCCAGCGCGACCTGGGTCGTACCCAGAGCGCACTCAACGAAAATCTCCAGGTCATTGCTTCTCCCCAGAGCCTGTCTGCTGAGGCGGCCGACCTCGGTATGGGCCAGTCGGGAAACCCGACTTACATCAACCTGGCCAACGGCAAGGTGACCGGCGGTCAGGATCCGGCTCTGGCTATCGCGGCTCTCGCGCCCGCCATTAAGAACTCCCTGTTGAACCCCGAGGGCGCCAACTTCATGGGTGCGCCCGTGGCGGGGGCCAGCACCACCGACACGGCTACCGCAACAACCACGTCTTCCACGGCAACGTCGGCGTCCACTCCGACGACCGCCACCGACGCCACGGGAACAACAACGGACGCGTCCAAGACGGCGGACGCCACCACCGGTTCCGACGCCCTCACTGGGAATGACGCGACGGCCAGCGCGCCTGCGACCGGCACGGCGACCCCATCTGTACCGTCAACACCAGGGACACTTCCCTCACCGACTACGCACTAGGGAGCGCACGGCGTGACTAACCCCCGAAGCACTCGAGTGCGGCTCGCACTCACGATCATTGCTGTTTTTGCGGTTGTCATCGTGTTTGCTGTTCGTCTCGTCGACATCCAGGTTGTGCGGGCAAGCGAGCTCAGCTCGGCAGCGGTCAAGAACCGATCGGTGCCGCAGACCATCTACGGATCCCGCGGCGAGATCACGGACACCAACGGTGTGGTGCTCGCCGACAGTGTTGACCGTTTCGATGTCACGGTGTCGCCGAAGGATGTCGCGCCGTTCAACCGGGTTGCCGCCGACGGCACCCGCACCGTCATCACCGTCGATGCGGCCCTCGGCGAGATTGGCAAGCTCACCGGCCAGTCCCTCGCCGACCTGCAGAAGGCCATCGTCGACAAGACATCGAACTTCGCCTATCTCTCGAAGACCGTAAAGCTCAACGTTGTGCAGGCGGTCATCGCGCTCAAGATTCCGTGGGTCTATGACGAGCTGCGTCCGAGCCGCACCTACCCGAACGGCGCCGTCGCCGGTAACCTCATCGGCTTCATTGGAACGGATGGCCCGCAGGCCGGCATCGAACTCTCCGAGAACAAGTGCCTTGCCAGCGCGAACGGTACCTCCACGTACGAGCGCGGCGCCGACGGAGTGCGGATGCCCGGAAGTACCGTCACCGAGACTCCCGCCAAGGACGGCGGCACTGTCAAGCTGACCATCGACCGTGACCTCCAGTGGTTCTCGCAGGAGACCCTCGCTTCCGCGGTGAAGGCCGTCGGAGCGCAGTGGGGCACCGCGGTCGTCGTGCGCACCGCCGACGCCCACATCATGGCAATGGCCGACTATCCGACGGTGGACCCGAACAACGTCAGCGGCGCCAAGCGCTCGGCGCTGGGTTCCCTCGCCTTCAGTACCCCGTACGAGCCCGGATCGACGTTCAAGCCCATGACCGTGGCATCCCTCATCGATGCCGGCAAGATCACCATCGGCACAAAGCTCGTTGTACCGAGCGTCTACAACGTAGACGGTGGCGAGATCAGCGACTCCTGGTCTCACGACACGATGCACTACACGGTCGCTGGCGTCATCGAGATGTCGTCGAACATCGGCATCTCCGTCATGGTCAACAAGCTCGACAAGTACAAGCGCCACGACTACATGGTGAAGTTCGGAATCGGTAGCAAGACCGACGTCGGCTTCCAGTACGAGTCCGCCGGATCGCTGAAGGCGGCCAAGGACTGGGACCCCATCACCGACAAGACGGTGCAGTTCGGCCAGGGCGTGAGTGTCACGACGGCGCAGATGGCCAGCATCTACCAGACGCTCGGCAACGGGGGAGTGAAGAAGCCCCTCACCCTCGTTGAGAGCTGCACCGCTCCCGACGGCACCGTGACCGAGAAGCCGAGCACGAAGGGCACCCGGGTTGTCAGCGAATACGCGGCCGACCAGACGCTGCGCGCCATGGAGACGGTCGTCACCGACGGCTGGTTGTCCCCACAGATCACCATCCCCGGATACCGCGTGGCCGCCAAGACGGGTACCGCCGAGGTTGCCACCAACGGCGCCTACACCGGAGCCCGCATCGTGTCGGTCGCCGGCATCGCTCCGGCCGACAATCCGGAGTACGCGGTTATCGTCACCATTGGCTTGCCCACTACCATGAAGACGTCTGGTGCTGCGGCGCCGGCGTTCCAGAAAATCATGGCCCAGGTGCTCAAGACGTACCGGGCCGTCCCGTCCAAAAAAGCAGCGTCTCCGATCCCGTTGACCTGGTAGCTGGACAACAGAAAAACAGAAAGAGGATCTCGTGACCGCTCGGATCCCCCCGGTTCTCAGGCCGGAGCATCCATCGGCCCGATCGCTCGCCGGCCTTGTCGACGAGTTTGGCCTCGACACGCAGGGCTCGCTTGACGGCGTCGAAATCACCGGTGTAACGCTCAGCACCAATGACCTCCACCCCGGCGACCTGTACGTCGGAATCCAGGGCGCCCACAGCCACGGTGCCAGCTACGCCGCACAGGCTCGCGACGGCGGCGCTGTCGCGCTGCTGACGGACGAAGCCGGCGCAGAGCTCGCCAAGGACAGCGGCCTTCCCGTCGTGCTCGTGGCGTCACCGCGTGAGGCCCTCGGGGAGATTTCCGCCTGGGTCTACCGCACCGCAAACCACCCCCCGCTGCTGTTCGCCACCACCGGAACAAACGGAAAGACATCCACGTCGTACCTGCTCGAGGCGATCCTCAAGCAGCTCGGACTCGTCACCGGCCTCAGCTCCACCGCCGAGCGCCACATCGGTGACCTCACCGTCGTCAGCCGCCTCACCACGCCCGAGGCGAGCGAGATGCACGCCCTGCTTGCCCGCATGCGCGAGAGCAACGTTCGTGCCGTGGCGGTCGAGGTGAGCGCGCAGGCTCTCAGCCGCAACCGCGTCGACGGCATCGTGTTCGATGTCGCCGCCTTCACCAACCTCAGCCACGATCACCTCGATGACTACGCCGACATGCGCGAGTACTTCGAGGCGAAGCTGGCCCTGTTCCAGCCCGACCGCGCCAAGCGCGGCGTCGTCTCGCTCGACACCACCTGGGGACAGGCCGTCGTCGACGAGGCGCACATTCCTCTCACCACGATCTCGGCGACGCCGGGCATCGAGGCGGAGTGGATGGTCACCATCGTCGACGAGAAGCCCGCCTACACCGAGTTCACCCTCACCGGCCCCGAGAACCGCTCGCTGACCACCCGTGTGCCCCTCATCGGATGGCACATGGCCGCGAACGCGGGATTGGCGATCGTCATGCTGGTGGAGGCAGGGTTCGAACTCGAGGCCATCGGTCACGCGCTCAGCGAGGCCAACGGCATCGACGCCTACCTGCCTGGCCGCACCGAGCGTGTCTCCGGCGACCATGGTCCGTCGGTGTACGTCGACTTCGGCCACAGCCCCGACGCCTTCCTCAACACCCTCGCCGCGGTGCGCAAGTTCACGCCCGGCAAGACGATCATGGTCTTCGGCGCCGACGGCGACCGCGACACCTCCAAGCGCAGTGAGATGGGTCGCGTCGCGGCGGACGGTTCTGACATCCTCGTCATCACCGACCACCACCCGCGGTTCGAAGACCCCGCCTCCATTCGCACGGCACTGCTGGCCGGAGCCGCCCTTGCGGAGCACCAGCCCCAGATCATCGAGGTGAGCCCGCCCGAGCAGGCCATCCGCGCCGCCGTCGCCCTTGCCGGTGAAGGTGACTCCATCCTGTGGGCCGGACCCGGCCACCAGGACTACCGCGACATCGAGGGAGTGCGCACGCCGTACTCCGCACGCGAAGAGGCCCGTGCTGCCCTCCGCGAAGCGGGTTGGGAGTGATTGCCCTCACCCTGAGCGAGATCTCCTCGATCGTCGCAGGGAAACTGGTATCCGCCGGAGTGTTCGACGACACCGAGGTGTCCGGCACCGTCCACACCGATTCGCGCCTGGTTGCTCCGGGGGACATCTTCTTCGCGCTTCCCGGCGACGTGACGGACGGCCACCTGTTCGCGCCGGCCGCCATCTCCGGGGGAGCTGCGCTGCTCATCACCGAGCGTGAGCTTGACGTGGATGTCCCGCAGGTCGTTGTTTCGAACGGAGTGGCGGCCCTCGCCGCCCTCGCGACCGAGGTCGTTGCGCGCGTTCGCGCGGCGGGAAACCTCTCCGTTGTGGCCATCACCGGGTCGAACGGAAAGACCACCACCAAAAACCTGTTGCGCGCAATCCTCTCCGAGCACGGTCCCACCGTTGCTCCGCAGGGATCGTTCAACAACCACGTCGGTGCACCCATTTCGATGCTCGGCATCGACATGGACACGCGCTACCTCATCGTCGAGATGGGCGCCAGCGGCTCGGGAGAGATCGCGCGTCTCGTCGCCATCGCCAAGCCCGACATTGGCGTGGTGCTCAAGGTCGGACTCGCGCACGTTGGCGAGTTCGGCGGCATCGATGAGGTGCAGAAGGCCAAGGCCGAGATGGTCACCAGCCTTCCGGAGACCGCTGTTGCCGTCCTCAATGCGGACGACTTCCGCGTCGCGGCGATGGCCGGCATGACCGCCGCGCACGTGCGGTACTTCGGTCTGGACGAATCCGCCGACGTGCACGCCGCGGACATCGAAGCGACCGCAACGGGCACCAGCTTCTCGCTGATCGCGCGCGGCGAGTCATCCGCTGTCCACCTGCGCATTCTGGGTGAGCACCACGTGCTGAACGCGCTCGCAGCGTTCTCCGTCGCGGACGAGCTCGGTATCGACCGGGCGAGCACCATCGCCTCGCTCGAGGCCGTCGCCCGCGCCGAACGCTGGCGCATGGAGGTGCTCATCCCGCGGGAGGGCATCATCGTCATCAACGACGCGTATAACGCCAGTCCTGATTCGACCGTTGCGGCGCTCAAGACCCTCGCCCAGATCGTGGGCCCCGGCCAGCGGTCGGTCGCCGTGCTTGGCGAGATGGCGGAACTCGGCGAATACGCCGATGAAGAGCACGACAGGGTCGGACGACTCGCCGTGCGTCTCAACGTGCAAAAACTCGTGGTGGTGGGTCATCGTGCCCGTCATATCCACAATGCGGCGGGTCTGGAAGGCTCGTGGGACGGGGAGTCGATGCTCGTCGACACCCCCGAGGAGGCATACGCTGTGCTGCGTGATGAATTGCGTGAGGGGGACGTTGTGCTGGTGAAGTCGTCGAAGTCTGCCGGCCTCCGATTCCTCGGTGACCGCCTGGGCGGTGTAGCCGAGTGATCGCGCTTCTCGTTGCGGGCGGCGTCGGACTTGCGTTCACGCTGTTCCTCACGCCCCTGTTCATCAAGCTGTTCAAGCGTCTGAGCTGGGGACAGTTCATCCGGGATGACGGACCGCAGAGTCACCACTCGAAGCGCGGCACCCCGACCATGGGTGGCATCGTCTTCATCATCGGCACGGTCATCGCCTACCTCGTGGGCCACTGGGTCGGAGACATCCCGTGGACCATGGTCGGCGCCCTCGTGCTCTTTCTCATGGTGGGCCTTGGCTTCGTCGGTTTTATCGACGACTTCCTGAAGACCCGTAACCAGCGCAGCCTCGGGCTCGGCGGCTGGGCAAAGGTTCTCGGCCAGGTCATCGTTGCCTCGATCTTCGCGGTGCTGGCACTGAGCTTCCCCGACGAGCACAACCTGACTCCCGCATCGACGATCATCAACGGTGTTCAGCACACGTATATCTCGGTCATCCGGGACATCCACTGGCTCGATTTCATGTCGATCGGCCTCGCCGGCGGCGGAATCCTGTTTGCCCTGTGGTCGACGATCATCGTCGTCAGCGCGTCAAACGGAGTGAATGTCGCCGACGGCCTCGACGGTCTCGCGACAGGCGCCTCGATCATCGCGTTCTCGTCGTACATCTTCATCGGCTTCTGGCAAAATAACCAGTGGTGCTACGCGAAGCTTGAGTCCGCGGTGCAGGACCTCTGTTACACAGTGCGGGATCCCCTGGACCTCGCGGTGGTGGCCGCCGCCATCGCCGGAAGCCTCGTCGGGTTCCTGTGGTGGAACACCTCTCCCGCCCAAATCTTCATGGGTGACACCGGCTCCCTCGGCCTCGGCGGCGCACTCGCCGGCCTGGCGATCATGAGCCGCACCGAACTGCTGCTGGTCTTCATCGGTGGTCTCTTCCTCATTGTGACCGGCTCAGTGATCCTGCAACGGGCGTACTTCAAGATCACGCACGGTAAACGAATCTTCCTGATGAGTCCGCTGCACCATCACTTCGAGTTGAAGGGGTGGGCAGAGATCACCGTCGTGGTGAGGTTCTGGATCATCGCCGGGCTGCTTGCCGCCGTGGGCGTCGGACTGTTCTATCTGGAATGGGTCAGCCAGGCCTCGTGAGAATCGTCGACGACCTCACCAGCTGGAACGCAGACTGGAGCGGCCTGCGTGTCGCTGTTCTCGGCCTGGGGGTGACGGGATTCTCCGTCGCCGACACCCTGATCGAACTCGGCTGCGACGTGCTCGTTGTCGCGGCGGCCGCGGAGGACAACCCGCGCAACCTGCTCGCCGTCATCGGCGGCGGATTTGTCGACCACTCCGACGAGACCGCGGTGCCCACGGAGTTGGTGGACTTCGACCCCGAGCTGGTGATCGTGTCGCCCGGCTTCCGGGTGGGACATCCGATCGTCGCCTGGGCTCTCGACCGTGACGCTCCGCTGTGGGGCGACATCGAACTCGCCTGGCGATTGCGCGACAAGGTGACACCGGCGGCCGAGTGGCTTCTCATCTCCGGCACCCAGCGCCGCGACACGACCGCGGAGATCACCACCCACCTGCTCGAGGCGGCCGGACTCCGCGTTGCCTCCGTGGGGGCCGACGGCATCCCCGCGCTCGACGCGGTGCGGTACCCGGCTGGCTTTGATGTGCTCGTGGTCACCGTCTCTGGTGCCCAGGCGCACTGGTTGAACCACACCCCGAACGGATCGATCGTGCCGTGGGCGTCCGTGTGCATGAACGCGCTGGACGACACGTCGGGCTGGCACGGCACCGCCCGCGAGTACCGCGACGACCTGGGCCGTGTCTACACGAACACCAAGATCGCCGCCATCTACAACCGCGCCGACTCGGCAACCATGCGCATGGTCGAGAACGCGGAGGTCACCGAGGGTGCCCGCGCCGTCGGATTCGGACTGGATGCCCCGGGGCCGAGCGACTTCGGAATCGTGGACGGCATCCTCTGCGACCGGGCCTTCCTCGAGGAGCGGTTCACAACGGCGTTGGAGATTTCGACCCGCGACGAGCTCACCGTGGTGGGGCTGGGGGAGCCGGACGCGCTGAACGCCGTGCTCGCCGCCGCTGCCCTCGTGCGCTCGCTCGACGTGGACGCCGGCATTGTCCGCGGTGCGCTGCTGACCCTCTAGTTCTCCCTGAGAGTTTGCCCCGGCGCCGGTCATTCCGGCGACACGCGCCCGCCCTCCGCGGCATCGTCCCGGCCAGCGCTGACACTGGGAACGTGCTTCGTCGGGGCGGGACAGCACCCCGCCACGCTGCCGCACGCGCACAACACACAAGGCCCATGAAACGGAACGGAGCGTGGTCATGACGACACGAGCCACGCGCCCCCAGCGCCCCGAGCACCACCACGGTGACGGCAGGGCTCCCGCGGCCCTCGTCGTCGTCAAGCGCGTGTTCGGCGCCGAGACCGGAAACTACTTCCTGCTGTTGGGAACGACGCTGTTCCTGGTGATCTTCGGCCTGATCATGGTGTTGTCGTCCTCCTCTGTGGAGTCGAACTCCCAGACCGGCAACTTCTTCTCCTCCTTCCTGCGGCAGGGCTCCTTCGCCCTCATCGGGATTCCCCTCATGCTCATCGCGGCCCGCGCGCCGATCGCGTTCTGGAAGAAGTGGTCGTGGGCTGCCATCGCGCTTGGCATCGGCCTGCAACTTCTCGTCTTCGTTCCGGGTCTCGGTTACGAGACCGGTGGCAACCGCAACTGGATCCGCATCGGCGGGTTCAGCGCCCAGCCCTCCGAGATGGTCAAGCTCGCCCTGGTGGTGTGGCTCGCGTGGATCGTCACGGCGAAGTCCAATCTCCTCAGCGACTGGAAACACGTCTTCGTGCCCATCGCTCCGGTGGCGGGTGTCGCGATCGGTTTCGTCCTCCTCGGTAACGACCTCGGAACCGCGGTCATCATGCTCGGCATCGTGCTCGGCGCCCTGTTCTACGCGGGCGTGCGGCTGCGCATCATCTTTACGGCGATCGTCGTCGTCGCCGCGGTCGGCATCTCGTTCACCTCGCTCAGCAGCAACCGCATGCAGCGCATCCAGGCGTGGGCGAGCGGATGCACCAGCGACAAGGACTTCGTCAACAGCTGCTTCCAGACCGTGCACGGGTGGTGGGCGCTCGCCTCCGGCGGCATCTTCGGCTCCGGCCTCGGCGGCTCGCGTGCCAAGTGGAACTGGCTTCCCGAGGCCGACAACGACTTCATCTTTGCGATCATCGGCGACGAACTCGGTCTGATCGGTGCGATCGTCGTGCTGGTGCTGCTCGTCATTCTCGCGATCGCCTTCGTCCGGATCATCCGCGCCTCCACCGATCCCTACGCCAAGATCGTCACCAGCGGCGTCATGATCTGGATCGTCGGCCAGGCCTTCGTGAACATCGCGGTGGTGCTCGGCGTCTTGCCGGTGCTTGGCGTACCGCTTCCCTTAATATCGGCCGGTGGCTCGGCCCTGATCGCTTCGCTCCTCGGCATCGGGGTGGTGCTTTCGTTTGCGCGCCACGCGCCCGAGGCCGTCGAGCCGGCTCCCCAGCAAACTCCGCAGGATCGTTCGCGACTTGCTTCCTCAGAAAGATCCAGGTCCGCCCGATGACGACATACCTTCTTGCCGGGGGTGGCACCGCGGGACACGTGAACCCGCTGCTCGCCGTCGCCGACCGGATCCGCGACAGGGAACCGGATGCCACGGTGCTGGTGCTCGGCACACGGGAGGGTCTCGAGTCCCGCCTCGTCCCGGCCCGGGGCTACGAGTTGCTGACCGTTGAACGACTGCCGTTCCCGCGTCGCCCGAACATTGCCGCCGTCCGCTTTCCCGCGCGCTTCCGTGCCGCCGTCGCGCAGACCCGCACATACATCGAGGACCGGGGTGTCGACGTTGTGGTCGGCTTCGGTGGATACGCCTCGGCGCCCGCGTACGTCGCCGCCAATCGGGCAAAGGTGCCGCTCGCGCTGCACGAGGCGAACGCCAAACCCGGCATCGCGAACCGCCTCGGATCGTTCTTTACGTCCTTCGTTGGCGTCGCCTTCAGCGGCACCAAGCTGCGCGGATCGACCCTCGTGGGTATGCCGCTGCGGCGCGAGATCGAAGAGCTCGACCGGGCAGCAGCACGCATGGTCGGAATGGCGTTCTTCGGACTCGACCCCGAGAAGCCGACCCTGCTCGTCACCGGTGGGTCGCTCGGCGCGCGCAAGGTCAATGCCACCGTCTCCCAGTCGATCGACCTCATTCTTGGTGCCGGCTGGCAGGTGCTGCACATCGCCGGTGACAAGTCGGAGGTCATCGACCCGTACCTCGACGGGTATCACCTCATGTTGTACTGCGACCGTATGGACCTCGCCATAGCCGTGGCCGACCTCGCCATCTCTCGTGCAGGCGCCGCGACCGTCAGCGAGCTCAGCGCGGTCGGCATTCCCGCCGTCTACGTCCCGTATCCCGTTGGTAACGGAGAGCAGCGCTTCAACGCCGCCGATTCCGTGACGGCCGGGGGAGCGCTCCTCGTCTCCGACGCCGACTTCACCCGCGGGTGGGTTGCGAGCGAACTCGTGCCGCTGCTGCGCGATCCCGCGCTGGTCGCGCGCATGGCCGCCCTCGCGCTGACGGTGGGATCCCGCCACGGCGCCGACCGCATGGTCGACCTCGTTGTCGCAGCCTCGCACGCTAAAATCTAGTCCGATGATCAAACCTGACTTCTCCCAGGAGCTCCCCGCCGAGCTCGGTTCCCTTCACTTCGTCGGCATCGGCGGCTCCGGAATGAGTGGCATCGCCCGCCTGTTCCTCGCGGCAGGCCACACCGTCAGCGGCTCCGACCGCTCCGAGAACCACAACACGGAGGCCCTCCGCGAACTCGGTGCCACCATCACCATCGGCCACGACGCCGCGAACCTCGGCGACGCCGACACGCTCGTCTTCACGGGAGCGCTCTGGCCCGACAATCCGGAGTACCTCCTCGCGGTCGAGCGAGGCATCCCGACCCTCCATCGTTCGCAGGCCCTTGCCTGGTTGATCAACAAGCAGCGTCTCATTGCCGTCGCCGGTGCCCACGGCAAGACCACCTCAACGGGCATGATCGTGACCGCGCTGCTGGCGCTTGGTGCCGACCCGAGTTTCGTCAACGGTGGCGTCATCCAGTCACTCGGGGTCAGTGCCGCGCACGGCAGCGGCGAACTCTTCGTCGTCGAGGCGGACGAGTCGGATGGCTCGTTCCTGCTGTATGACACGGCAGTCGCCCTCATCACCAACGTCGACGCCGACCACCTCGACCACTATGGATCGCACGAGGCGTTCGACCAGGCCTTCGTCGACTTCGCCGGCGCGGCCTCGGAACTCGTCGTCGCCTCGAGCGACGACCCCGGCGCCGTGCGGGTCACCCGCGCCCTGCAGGCCGGCGGTTCGCTGGACGGCAAGAGACTCATCACCTTCGGCGAGCACGAGAGTTCGCAGGTGCGCATGCATTCCGTGGTGGCGTCCGGACCCGTGTCGTTCGTCATCAGCTATGACAATGTCGACTACCCGGCGCAGCTGCGCATCCCGGGTCGCCACAACGCCCTCAACGCGACGGGTGCGTTTGCCGTGCTCGTCGGGCTGGGCTTCGACCCGTCCGCGATCCTCGCGGGCATCGAGGAATTCGGCGGCACCGAGCGTCGCTTCGAGCTGCACGGCACCGTGCGCGGCGTGCGCGTCTACGACGACTACGCGCATCACCCGACCGAGGTCGCGGCCGCACTGTCAGCAGCCCGCACTGTTGTCGGCTCCGGCCGCATCATCGCGGTGCATCAGCCCCACCTCTACAGCCGCACGCAGATGATGGCCGGGGACTTCGCCCACACCTACGAGTCGCTCGCCGACCAGACGGTGGTGCTCGACGTGTACGGCGCCCGCGAAGACCCGATCCCCGGCGTCACCGGCGCGCTCGTGTCCGAGCGTTTCGATGACCCGTCCCGCGTATCCTACCTGCCCGACTGGCAGGAGGCCGCCGACTACGCAGCCTCCATCGCCCGCGACGGCGACATCATCATGACTCTCAGCTGTGGCGACGTGTACCGCATTGTTCCGCAGCTTCTCGCTGCCCTGTCGTCGACGGACGAGAGCACCGTGACCGTGTCGACCCTGACCGCGAACGCCGCAGCAGCCGAGTGAAGAGGCCAGAGGGGTTTGACGAGCCGCCGGCGGAACCCGCCGCGCGGAAACCCCGTCCACCCCGGGAGCGCGCGCCGAAGGCCGAGCCACCCGTAGCGCGTCCGGCAAACCCTGCCGGTTCTCCTGCCACGCCGCGGGCGAAGGCCACCACGCCCTCTGCCGCCCGGCCGTCGTTCCCCTCTGCTGCCGCACCGCGTCCCACTGCTAACGCACCGCGAATTCCATCGGCCACCCCCGCGACGTCTACCTCCGCCACGTCCACCGCGCCCGCGGAATCGGCGTCGTCCGCGCCGGCCGACGCCGAGGGTGACTCCACCCGGCCGTCCCGCCGCACGCGGTTCACGTCGGCCGTCGGCGATGCGCGCCGCGCCCTTCGCGCAGCGTCGCGTCAGCGCAAGCGCTACGAGCAGAGCGAGGTGCGCAAGTTCACCCGCCGCAGCCGTCGCCGTCGCGCGATCTGGACGACCGTGATCGCCCTCGTCGTCGTGATGGGCGTTGTGCTCGCCGTCGCCGTGTACTCCCCGCTCCTCGCGCTGCGGCACATTCAGATCACCGGCACGGACACCATGGCAAGCGGCGACGTCAATTCCGCCGTAGACGATCAACTGGGCACCCCGCTCGCGCTGCTTGATTTCGACAAGATCAAGTCGGAGCTCGCCCAGTTTCCGCTCATTCGCAGCTATGTGACTGAAACTGTGCCTCCGGACACGCTGATCATCCACGTCGTCGAACGTGAACCCATCGGGCTCATCGTGCGGGGCACCACCTACGACGAGATCGATGCCGCCGGAGTCGTGCTGTTGTCGACGACGACCAAGCCAAAGAAGCTGCCGATCATCGCCGCAACCGGCGGAACAAAGTCGGCTGCGTTCACCTCGGCGATTGACGTGCTGCTGGCCATGCCCGCCTCCGTGCTGACCAAAGTCACCACCATCACGGCGACCACCCCCGATGACGTCCGGCTGAAGCTCACCGGCAACACCACCGATGTGGTGTGGGGCAGTTCCAAGGATTCGGAGCTGAAGGCCAAGGGGCTTGCGGCCATGCTCAAGCTCGCGAAGTGCAAGACGCAGCAGGAGATTAACGTCTCGGCGCCCCACAGCCTGGTCTGTGGTCCCGCCCGCGAGACCGCCAAGAGCTAATTCCGGCAATCCCCGGGTCGGACGGGAATGTGGAGCGTGCGGGGTGGCGGTCGGGTCTGATGGCAGCGACTCGGGCCGCCGGGATCCGTCCGGGCGTGTGCCGCGGCCGATCCCGCAAAAATCTTTCGCAACACGCGGGGGAGCTTGCGTGGCTTGCGGGCGCCGCAGACCTACCTTCAAATCAGGAAATGCATACTGAGCATAACTTTAATCTTCAACTTGAGGTTGAGAGTTTCCAGCGGAGGCCGAAAGTGACATCGAACCAGAACTACCTCGCCGTAATCAAGGTGGTCGGCATTGGCGGAGGCGGCGTCAACGCCGTCAACCGCATGATCGAGCTCGGCCTGCGCGGGGTCGAGTTCATTGCCATCAACACCGACGCGCAAGCGCTGCTGATGAGCGACGCCGACGTCAAGCTTGACGTCGGTCGCGAGATCACCCGCGGCCTCGGCGCCGGCGCCGACCCCGAGGTTGGCCGTCGCGCCGCCGAGGACCACGCGGAGGAGATCGAGGAAGCGCTCGCTGGCGCCGACATGGTCTTCGTTACCGCCGGTGAGGGTGGCGGAACCGGAACCGGTGGCGCTCCCGTCGTCGCCCGGATCGCCAAGTCCATCGGTGCACTGACCATCGGTGTTGTGACCAAGCCCTTCGGCTTCGAGGGAAAGCGTCGCGCAGAGCAGGCCGAGACCGGTGTCGCAGCCCTCAAGAACGAGGTCGACACCCTCATCGTTGTGCCCAATGACCGCCTGCTGGAAATCAGCGACCGTGGCATCTCGATGCTCGAGGCGTTTACCACCGCGGACCAGGTGCTCCTCGCCGGTGTGCAGGGAATCACCGATCTCATCACCACCCCCGGTCTCATCAACCTCGACTTCGCCGACGTCAAGTCGGTCATGCAGGGCGCCGGATCGGCCCTCATGGGTATCGGTTCCTCCCGCGGAGCTGACCGCGCCATCAAGGCCGCGGAACTCGCGGTTGCCAGCCCGCTTCTCGAGGCCAGCATCGACGGTGCGCACGGTGTGCTCATCTCGATCCAGGGCGGGTCGAACCTCGGAATCTTCGAGATCAACGACGCCGCCCGTCTCATCCAGGAGGCCGTGCACCCCGAGGCCAACATCATCTTCGGTGCCGTCATCGACGACACCCTCGGTGACGAGGTTCGCGTCACGGTCATTGCTGCCGGATTCGACGGGGGAGATCCCGTCAAGGTGCTCGAGCCGCGCCGTGCGACGTTCGTCGGCTCCGAAGAGGGCGCACCGGTCATCGCGCCGGCCGCTCCGGTTCCGTCTCCCGTCGCGCCCGAGCAGTCGGTGCCGCAGCACGCAGCAACCTGGTCGGCCGAGCCCGACATGCCGGCAACCCAGCCCATCGACCGCGCGTTTCTCGACGATGGCGACGACGAGCTGGACGTTCCCGACTTCCTGAAGTAAGCGCAGCACAGGTGACGTTCGCCGCGGATCCGCTTCCGCCCCAGCCGCCCACGGTCGCCGACAGGCTCGCCGAGGTGCGCTTGGGAGTAGCGGATGCCGCGGCGCGCGCCGTGCGGAGCGCCGACGACATCACCACCATCGTCGTCACCAAGTTTCATCCCGCCTCGCTGGTGCGGGAACTCCATGCCCTCGGCGTGCGTGACTTCGGCGAGAGCCGGCACCAGGAGGCGTCGGTCAAGGCCGCCGATCTCGCCGACCTCGACCCGACCTGGCACTTCGTCGGCCAGCTGCAGAGCAAAAAGGCCCGTGCCGTGCGCGAGTACGCGCGGGTTCTGCACTCGGTCGACCGGGAGTCCCTCGTGGACGCTCTCGCCTCGGAGAAGGACCTCGTCGACGTGTTCATCCAGCTGAACCTGACGGATGACCCGGCGCGGGGAGGCGTCGCCCCGGACGCCCTCGAGTCGTTCGCGGACCGTGTGCTCGGGACATCCGGTGTCCGCCTGCGGGGCCTGATGGCGGTTGCACCCCTCGGTGCCGAACCCCGCGCGGCCTTTGCCGACGTTCGTCGGGCATCGGAGCGGCTGCGCACGCTGGCCCCGGATGCGGTCGCGCTGTCGATGGGGATGTCGGCGGACTACGCCGATGCGATTCTCGAGGGCGCGACACACCTGCGAATTGGTACCGCAATCACGGGAAATCGTCCGAACCCCGGTTAATCTCGGAGACAGGAATTCTTTCGATGGAGGCAACAAATGGCTAACCCGCTGCGCAAGACCATGGTTTACCTGGGACTCGCGGACGAGGAACTCGAGTACGACGAAGCAGCCCCGGTGGCTCCCGTCGCACCCGTGGCCCACGCCGTGCCCTCGACGTCGACGGGCAACCGTGCACCGGTCACCCCACTGCGACGTACCCCCACACCACGAGCTACCACTACAGGGCCTGCTGACATGAATGAGATTCTCACCGTCCACCCGCGCCAGTACAAGGATGCACAGGTCATCGCGGAGAGCTTCCGCGAGGGCATTCCTGTCATCATCAACCTGACGCAGATGAGCGAGCCGGACGCGCGCCGTCTCATCGACTTTGCGAGCGGACTCTCGCAGGGCCTCTACGGCAAGATCGAGCGCGTGACCAACAAGGTCTTCCTGCTGTCGCCGGCACACGTTGCCGTCAGCGGAGAGCAGGCCGAGGTCGACTCCGACGTCGAGGCCTCGTTCTTCGCTCAGCAGTAGCTCACTAAGCCGCAATCGCCGCAGTGATCATCATTTCCGTCATCCTGACGGTTGTCTATGTCGTGCTCGTCGTGTTCTTCATCCTGATGTGGGCGCGATTCGCGCTCGATCTGGTGAGTTCCTTCAACCGCAATTTCCGTCCGCGCGGACTGGGGCTTGTGCTGGCCGTATTTACGTTCAGCGTGACCGACCCGCCGTTGCGCTTCGTGCGTCGTTTCGTGAAGCCTGTGCGGCTGGGCGGGGCATCGCTTGACTTCGGGTGGAGCATCGTGATGCTCGTTGTCATCATCCTGATGTCTCTCGTGCCCTCCATCCAGCGCGCGCTCACCTAGCCGGAACCGGGAAGCAGTTCCATCGTTGTACGCTGGTTCATGCTGTCCACGGTTCTGTGGGCCCCAGCAAATGCTTGCTAGCGTTATCCCGACGCTAGATAAGTGCCAAAGATCGAGTTTTTGAGGAGACCGTAATGGCTTTGACTCCGGAAGATGTAGTCAACAAGCGGTTCCAGCCGACCAAGTTCCGCGAAGGCTACGACCAGGACGAGGTCGATGACTTCCTCGACGAAGTAGTCGTGGAACTGCGTCGCCTGAACCAGGAGAACGAGGAGCTGCGCCAGCGGCTCATCGCGAGCGACTCGCGCATCAGCGAGCTTTCCCGCAGCGGTGGACAGACGTCCCACGCGCAGGACAACGCCGACTCCGCCGTCGTTCCCGCTCCCGTCGCCGCGGCCCCCGCCGTGGTCGAGCCCGAGCCGACCCCCGAGCCCGTAGCGGCAGCCGTGGTTCCCGCCCCGGCCCCCGCTGTCGAGGAGGAGGACGAGGCCACCTCGACCACCAACCTCCTGCAGCTCGCTCGTCGTCTGCACGAGGAGCATGTGCGTGAGGGCGTTGAAAAGCGCGACTCACTCATTGCCGAGGGCCACGCGACCGCGTCGCGCATCGTTGCCGAGGCCGAGGCCGAGCAGCGTACGACCATGGCACTGCTCGAAAAGGACCGCGCGGTTCTCGAGGGCCGCATCGAAGAGCTCCAGGTCTTCGAGCGCGAGTACCGCTCGAAGCTGAAGGCGTACATCCAGGGCCAGCTCGAGGAACTCGAAGCACCCACCGGTTCTGGCAAGAGCCTCGACGCAGTGTCGTCGCCGCCCGCGAACTTCTCGGGCTTTGCCGGCAACTAATTCCGTAACGAAGGCCAGTACGCCGGCGCTCAGCATTCGAGCGCTCGTCGTACTGGCCATCGTTGCGTTAGCGGTCTATGTAATCGACCAGGGCTCGAAGTACCTGATCATCCAGAACCTCACCGAGGGCCAGCAGGTTCCCTTCGTGGGTGAGCTCCTGCAGCTTCACTTCGTGAAGAACTCCGGAGCGGCATTCTCCCTCGGTACCGGAATGACGTGGATCTTCTCGATCGCGGCCTCCGCGGTCGCGGTGTTCATCGTGATCTTCGCCCGTCGCATCCGGTCGGCCGGCTGGGCCATCCTGTTCGGGCTGCTTTTCGGTGGCACGATCGGAAACCTCACCGATCGCCTGTTCCGTGAGCCAAGCTTCGGCCAGGGCCACGTCATTGACTTCCTGCAGGTGGCAGGATTCCCCGCCATCTTCAACATCGCGGATTCCGCGATCGTGGCGAGCATGGGCCTGTTCATCATCCTGACCCTTCGCGGGGTGGGGCTGGACGGTCGTCGCACTGTCGCGGCAAAGAAGGTCAGCACCGCGGAGGCCTCCGTGGGAGAGCCCCTGACGGGCGACACCCGCGTGGTGACGGCGGATGAGGCATCCACTTCTCCTGTCTCGGACACCACCGACGGAACCGGATCGACCGCCGCCGGCAGCAACGAGCCCCGCTAATGGACACCCGCAGTCTTCCCGTTCCGGACGGACTCGCCGGCGAACGCGTCGACAGTGGCCTCGCCAAGCTTCTCGGCTTTTCGCGGAGCTTCGCCGCCGAGGTCGCCGAGGCCGGGGGAGTGAGTGTCGACGGCGCAGTCCTCGGAAAGTCGGACCGGCTCACGGCCGGCGGCTGGCTCGAAGTCACCTGGACTCCGCGCCAGGAACCGACGATCGTCCCCGTCATCGTGCCCGAGCTGACCGTGGTGTACGCGGACGACGACATCATCGTGATCGACAAGCCGGTGGGCGTTGCCGCGCACCCGTCGGTCGGGTGGGAAGGACCCACGGTTCTCGGGGCCCTTGCAGGCGCTGGCTACCGGATTTCGACGTCCGGCGCATCCGAGCGCGCCGGCATCGTGCACCGCCTCGACGCGGGCACCAGCGGCCTCATGGTGGTTGCCGCGAGCGAGCGGGCGTACACCCACCTCAAGCGGCTGTTCCACGACCGCGAGGTCTCGAAGATTTACCACGCCGTCGTGCAGGGGCATCCCGATCCGCTGACCGGAACCATCGACGCGCCGATCGGCCGCCACCCCTCCAGCTCCTGGAAGTTCGCGGTTACCGCCGACGGCAAGTCCTCGGTGACGCACTACGAGACGCTGGAGGCATTCCGCAGCGCGTCGCTGCTGGAGGTGACCCTCGAGACCGGTCGCACGCACCAGATCCGCGTCCACATGGCAGCACAGCGGCACCCCTGTGTTGGCGACGCGATGTATGGCGCCGACCCCACGATCAGCGCGCGGCTCGGCCTCACCCGGCAGTGGCTGCACGCCAAAAAGCTCGGATTCCGTCATCCGACTTCCGGGGAAGACGTCGTGTTCGAATCGAGATACCCCACCGACCTGCAACACGCGCTGGATGTCCTCCGCGAGGTTTAGGCTAAGACTTCAAACGAGCTAGTCGGAGACGTTTTGCCCCAAAGCAATGATTCGTTCGTGCACCTGCACGTGCACAGTGAGTACTCGATGCTGGATGGCGCTGCCCGCGTCACACCCCTCATGAAGGCCGCGGCCGAAGAGGGAATGCCAGCCATCGCCATCACCGACCATGGCAACATGTTCGGTGCCTACGACTTCTGGAAACAGGCGACGGCGGCCGGGGTCAAACCCATTATCGGCACCGAGGCGTACATCACGCCGGGCACTGCGCGCCAGGATCGCACCCGCGTGCGCTGGGGTGGCCAGCACCAGAACCAGGACGACGTCGGCGGTTCAGGTTCCTACACCCACATGACTCTCCTGTCGGAGAACAACGAGGGTATGCACAACCTGTTCCGGTTGTCGTCGCTCGCCTCCATCGAGGGCTTCTACTTCAAACCGCGCATGGACCGCGAACTGCTCAGCCAGTACGGCAAGGGCATTATCGCGACCACCGGATGCGTCGGTGGTGAGGTCCAGACCCGTCTGCGGCTCGGCCAGTACGAGGAGGCCCGTCAGGCCGCCGCCGACTTCCGCGACATCTTCGGCGAGGGCAACTTCTTCGCCGAGATCATGGACCACGGCATCGACATCGAGAAGCGCACGATGGAAGACCTCCTGCGCCTGGCAAAAGACCTGAACCTGCCTCTCGTGGCCACCAACGACCTGCATTACACGCACGCCCACGACTCCACCGCGCACGCCGCCCTGCTCTGTGTGCAGTCGGCGTCGACACTGGATGACCCGAACCGCTTCAAGTTCGATTCCGACGAGTTTTACCTCAAGTCCGCAGCCCAGATGCGTCACCTCTTCCGTGACTACCCCGAAGCCTGCGACAACACGCTGCTGATCGCCGAGCGGTGCGAGGTCAACTTCGAGCACCGCGACCTGATGCCGCGCTTCCCCGTTCCCGAGGGAGAGGATGAAGCGAGCTGGTTCGAAAAGGAGGTCGCGGCGGGCATGATGCGCCGCTTCCACAACAACCCGTCCGAGGCCCACCTCGCGCAGGCCAAGTACGAGGTCGACGTCATCAAGCAGATGGGCTTCCCCGGGTACTTCCTCGTGGTGGCCGACTTCATCACCTGGGCCAAGAGCCAGGGCATTCGCGTCGGTCCTGGTCGTGGCTCCGCCGCGGGATCCATGGCCTCCTACGCCATGGGCATCACCGAGCTCGACCCGCTGGCGCACGGACTGATCTTCGAGCGATTCCTCAACCCCGAGCGCGTCTCCATGCCCGACGTCGACGTCGACTTCGACGATCGCCGCCGCCCCGAGGTCATCCGCTACGTCACCGACAAGTACGGCGATGACCGCGTTGCCCAGATCGTCACCTACGGAACGATCAAGGCAAAGCAGGCGTTGAAGGACAGCTCGCGCGTGCTCGGAATGCCGTACTCGGTGGGCGAGCGCCTGACGAAGGCCATGCCGCCCGGAATCATGGGCAAGGACATCTCGCTCGGCGACATCATGGACAAGGATGCGCCGCGCTGGAAAGAAGCCGCGGACTTCCGCGCCATCCTCGAGGTCGACCAGGAGGCCCAGAAGGTCTTCGACACCGCCGTCGGCATCGAGAACCTGAAGCGCCAGTGGGGAGTGCACGCCGCCGGCGTCATCCTGTCGGCCGAGCCGCTGCTCGACGTGCTGCCGATCATGAAGCGCGAGGACGACGGCGCGATCATCACGCAGTTCGACCAGCCGCCGCTGGAGTCCCTTGGACTCATCAAGATGGACTTCCTGGGGCTGCGTAACCTCACCATCATCGAAGACGCGCTGCGGATGATCGAGAAGAACACGGGCAGCAAGCTCGTGATCGAAGACCTCGACCTTGACGCGGACCAGAAGACCTACGATCTGCTCGCCAACGGTGACACGCTCGGCGTGTTCCAGCTGGATGGCGGCGCGATGCGCGCGCTGCTCCGGCAACTGAAGCCCACAAACTTCGAAGACATTTCCGCGGTGATCGCCCTGTACCGCCCGGGCCCCATGGGAATGAACTCGCACACCAACTACGCCCTGCGTAAGAACGGCCTGCAGGCCATCGAGGCGATCCATCCGGAGCTCGAAGAGCCCCTGAAGGAGAGCCTCGGCATCACCTACGGCCTCATCGTCTACCAGGAGCAGGTGATGTCGGTCGCCCAGAAGGTGGCAGGCTTCACGCTCGGGCAGGCGGACGTCCTCCGCCGCGCCATGGGTAAGAAGAAGAAGTCCGAGCTGGACAAGCAGTACGAGGGCTTCGAGGGCGGCATGCTCGCCAACGGCTACAGCGCCCAGGCGGTCAAGGTCCTTTGGGACACCCTGATGCCGTTCGCCGACTACGCCTTCAACAAGGCGCACAGCGCCGGCTACGGCGTGCTGAGCTACTGGACCGCGTACCTCAAGGCGAATCATCCGGCCGAGTACATGGCAGCGCTGCTGACCAGCGTCGGCGACTCCAAGGACAAGCTCGGGATGTACCTCAACGAGTGCCGCCGCATGGGCATCAAGGTGCTCGCTCCGGACGTCAACGAGTCCTTCGTCGACTTCACCGCTGTGCCGTACGCCGGGGATAACCCGAACGGGATCGGCGACATCCGCTTCGGACTGGGGGCCGTGCGCAACGTCGGCGCCAACGTCGTCGAGGGGATCCGTCTCGCCCGCGAGGAAAAGGGCCGGTTCGACTCGTTCCACGACTTCCTCGCAAAGGTGCCGATCCCGGTGTCGAACAAGCGCACCGTCGAGTCCCTCATCAAGGCCGGAGCGTTCGACTCACTCGGCGCCACCCGCAGGTCTCTTCTCGAGATTCACGAGGACGCGGTCGAGGGCGCCGTCGCCATCAAGCGCACCGAGGCCACCGGTCAGGCCGGCTTCGACTTCGACAGCCTGTTCGACGAGCCGCAGGAGCAGCAGAAGGTTCCCGACCGCCCCGAGTGGTCGAAGAAGGACAAGCTCGCGTTCGAGCGCGAGATGCTCGGCCTCTACGTGTCCGACCACCCGCTGGCCGGCCTCGAGGCGGAACTGGCGAAACACGCGTCCTACAGCATCACCGACCTGCTCGGGGGCGAGTCCGCGAGCGACGGCGAGACGGTCTCGGTCGCCGGTCTGATCACGAGCGTGCAGCACCGGGTCGCCCGCCAGTCGGGCAACCAGTACGGGATGATCGTGGTCGAGGACTTCGGCGCCGAAATCACCGTCATGTTCATGGGCAAGACGTACCAGGAGTTCGGTCCGGCGCTGGCCAACGACTCCATCGTCGTGGTCAAGGGGCGCGTGAGCGTCCGCGACGACGGAATGAACCTCCATGCCGTGAGCATGTTCACCCCCGACACCGGCGCGGGCTTCGGAACCGGGCCGCTCGTGATCCAGATGCCCGAGTACCGCGCGACGACGGATGTCATCAGCAACCTGTACGACGTGCTGATCCGCCACCGCGGAAAGAGCGAAATGCGGCTGAAGCTCATCAAGGGCGACACCGCGCGCGTCTTCGAGATCCCGTATCCGGTCACCATTTCGGCGGACCTGTACGGAGAGCTCAAGACGCTGCTCGGCCCGAATTGCCTCGCCTAGCGGGATAACTCCGTTTCGGAACCACCCGGGAAAGCGGATGACCCGGGCCGCGTGTAATCACGCCGCCCGGGTCATCCGCTTTCCTGCCTGACCGCCTACGCGTCGATCGCGCCCGGCTTCATATAGCTGCGCTCGTGGTACAGCAGTGCCTCGTCCTCGGGACCGAGGGCGCCGGTCTCGATCTGGACGACGATGACGGCGTTGTTGTGCACCGGGTGCACCTCGAGAACGGTGCCGACCATCCAGGCGGTGACGTCGCTGAGGATGGGGAGTCCGTGGGGACCGGGGGTCCAATGGTCGCCGGCGAACCGCACGTCGTGGTCTGCGGCGAGCTTCTCGGCGATGTGACGGCTGCGCGGGCCGAGCATGTGGATCGCGACGTGGTTGCCCACGGTCATCGCGGGATACGCGCTCGCGACCTGTGACATGTTGAACGTCGCCATGGGCGGCACCGCGGCGAGGGAGGCGAGCGACGTTGCGGTGAATCCGACGGGTTTGCCCTGCGGATCCAGTGACGTCACGGCCGCGACACCCGCGGCATGACGGCGGAACGCCTGCTTGAAGGCATCGAGATCGTCGACGGCGAGGGGTTCTTCACCCGTGGGACCCGTTATCTGGTTCATCATTCTCAATCAAGGCGGGGAGAAGGGGAACTATTCCGGCCGACGTAGCACTTAGCATTGTCAGGCCATGATGCAGACGATCGATCTCCGAGACCTCCAGCCTAGCCGCGCAGAACTTGCCCGCCTTGTGCCCCGCGCCGTCACCGATGTCTCCGTGGCATCCGCCGTGTCGGCCGACCTCATCCGGGAGGTGCGCGAACGCGGCGAAGACGCCCTCTACGACCAGGCGGAGCGCCTCGACGGCGTGCGTCCGAAGCACATTCGCGTGCATTCCGACGAGATCGCCCGGGCGATGGCCGCCCTCGATCCCCTCGTGCGGGAGGCCCTCGAGGAGGCGATCGCGCGCGTCAAGGTCGCTTCCGCGGCGCAGCTTCCCATCGGGACCGTCAGCACGATCGCCCCGGGTGCCGAAATCATCCAGCGCTGGCAGCCGATCGCCCGTGTGGGCCTCTACGTCCCCGGCGGCAAAGCGGTGTACCCGTCGAGCGTCGTCATGAACGTAGTTCCGGCGCAGGTCGCCGGAGTAGCCTCCATCGCCGTGGCATCCCCGCCCCAGAAGGAGTTCGGTGGCGCCGTTCACCCCACAATCCTCGGGGCTGCGGGTCTCCTCGGTATCGACGAGGTCTACGCAATGGGTGGTGCCGGCGCGATCGGTGCCTTCGCCTACGGTGTCGATGGCATGAGCCTCGACCCCGTGCAGCTCATCACCGGCCCGGGAAACGTTTACGTCGCCGCGGCGAAGCGCCTCGTGCGCGGGGTGACAGGAATCGACTCCGAGGCGGGCCCCACAGAAATTCTGGTGATAGCGGATGACACGGCCGACGCGCGCCTCGTTGCCGCCGACCTCATCAGCCAGGCCGAGCACGACGAGCTGGCCGCTGCGGTGCTGGTGACCACCTCCGAACGGCTGGCTGCCGAGGTGGACGCCGAGCTCACCCGTGTGTCCAGCACCACGCGCCACGGCGACCGGGTGCGAGAGGCCCTGCGGGGACAGCAGTCCGCCCTGGTGCTCGTGAGCGACCTGACCGCAGCCGCGGCCTTCAGCAACGCTTACGGTCCCGAGCACCTCGAGATCCAGACGGCGGAGCCGGGCGCCGTGCTCGACCTCATCGAGAGCGCCGGTGCGATCTTCCTCGGGGAGAATTCGCCGGTCAGTCTCGGTGACTACCTCGCCGGATCCAACCACGTGCTTCCGACCGGCGGACAGTCCCGGTTCGCGTCGGGCCTCGGCGCCTACACGTTCCTGCGCCCGCAGCAGGTCATCCGCTACAGCCGCGATGCCCTGCGGGACGTCGAGGAACGGCTCGTTGCCCTCTCCCGCGCCGAAGACCTTCCGGCGCACGGCGAGGCCGTCACCGCGCGCTTCCCCGCATAGTCCGAGCAGAACGGGTATTCTTCAAGCACCATGTATTGCCCGTTCTGCCGCCACCCCGATAGTCGTGTCATCGACTCCCGCACGAGCGACGACGGAATGTCCATCCGCCGCCGGCGCCAGTGCCCCGAGTGCGGTCGCCGCTTCAGCACGACCGAGACCGCCAGCCTCACCGTCATCAAGCGCAACGGCGTCGTCGAGCTGTTCAGTCGCGAGAAGATCGTCGCCGGTGTGCGCAAGGCGTGCCAGGGCCGCCCCGTCACGGACACCGATCTTGCGATCCTCGCGCAGAAGGTCGAAGAGGCAATCCGGGCGACCGGTGCATCGCAGATCGACGCCAACGACATTGGCCTTGCGATCCTCGCGCCGCTCCGCGAACTCGACGAGGTTGCCTACCTGCGCTTCGCCAGCGTCTACCAGGCGTTCGAGTCGCTGGAGGACTTCGAGTCCGCGATCACGATCCTGCGCGTCGAGCGCGACACCGCGACCACCGAGTAGTCACCGGCACCGAGTAGTCACCCGGCGCTGTCACTCCCGGGTGCGGGCGCCCGTGGTCCCGTTCGCGGGATGGATGACCCTGCGGCCCCGGTAACCTGATTCGCAGCATGTATAAGACTCTCTTCTCCCTCGTCCTGTCGCACATGGACTCGGAACGCGCCCACCACCTCGGCTTCGTCGTTATCCGATCGCTGCCCACGTTCGGGTTCGGATCTCTCGTGCGCCGCTACACCGCGCCGGCCCCGTCGCTCGCGGTCGAGGCTCTCGGCCTGCACTTCGACTCGCCGTTCGGTGTCGCCGCGGGCTTCGACAAGGAGGGTCTCGCCATTCGCGGCCTCGGTCAGCTCGGCTTCGGCCACGTCGAGGTGGGCACCATCACCGCTGTCGCCCAGCCGGGCAACGAGAAGCCACGCCTCTTCCGCCTCATTCCCGACAGGGCCCTCATCAACCGCATGGGGTTCAACAACGGGGGAGCCGCCGAGGCCGCGCCCCGCATCGCCCGGGCCGCTGCCCGTCGTCGTCGTCCGGTCATCGGCGTCAATATCGGCAAGTCGCGCGTCGTTGATGTCGAGAACGCGATACCCGACTACCTCGAGAGCACCCGCCTGCTCGCGCCATCCGCTGATTATCTGGTTGTCAACGTCAGTTCGCCGAACACTCCGGGGCTCCGCGGACTGCAGGAACTCGACCGCCTAGAGCCCCTGCTCAGTGCGGTTCGGGATGCCTCGGGCGGCAAGCCAGTTCTCGTGAAGATCGCTCCCGACCTCACCGATGAGCAGGCCGAACGCATCGCGCATCTCGCCGTGCGGCTCGGGCTCGCCGGAATCATTGCCACCAACACGACGCTCTCCCGGGAGAACCTCGTGACCGCGCGGGCCACCGTCGAGGCCGCCGGTGCCGGGGGACTGTCCGGGGCACCCCTGGCGGCTCGCTCGCTCGAGGTGCTCCGCCTCATCCGTGCCGTCGTGCCCGCCGAGTTCTGCGTGATCTCGGTCGGGGGTGTCGAGACCGGTTTCGACGTCGCCGAGCGTCTGCGGGCCGGGGCAACCCTCGTGCAGGGCTACACCGCGTTCCTGTACCGCGGCCCGCTCTGGGCGCGCCAGATCAACAGAGAGCTTGCGCGCCTCATCTGAGAGGTGTGTATGCGCGGCGTTCCACGCGGTACGCCGCGCGACGCGGCGGCGCCGCGCGCGGATCTTGCCGCGTTACGCGGGGATCCTGCGGCGCCCCCGCGGGGGTCTTGCCGCGTTACGCGCGGATCCTGCCGCCGCTATGCGGGGAAGTTGCCGCGCTTGGTCTGCGGCTTCGGCAGGCGCATTGCGCGCAGCTGCAGTGACCGCATCGCCGCGTACCAGCGCACGCCGCTGACCACGTTGCCCTCGCCGAACTTCTCGCCCAGCTTCTTCTTGACGCGCATGCCGACGAAGAAGCAGTCGATGACCGCGAGGGCGAAGAACGTCCAGAGGGCGATGAGGCTGATCACGGAGGCGCTGGGGATGAACGTCAGCACGATGACGACGAGCATCAGGGGGATGAGCAGCTCACCCACGCTGTAGCGGGCATCGATGTAGTCGCGCACGAACCGCTTCTGCGGACCGCGGTCGCGGATCGGGAGGAATTTCTCCTCGCCGTTTGCCATGCCGATGCGGGCTCGTTCGCGCTGCGAGGCCATCGCCGTACGGGACTGGCGGCGCGCTTCAGTGCGGTCGCTGGAGACGAGGGGACGCTTACGTGCGGCTTCTTTTTCGCGGCGCGTCGGCGTCGGACGGCCCTTGCCGTTCGCAATATCCGTGGCGGAGGCGGAGCCGCTTGTTGTGTCGGTCTCGTGCGTCGGTGTCTTAGCCACTGGTCTTCCTTGCGTTGGGGTCGACTTAAGATTACCTGCATGACCGATTTGGAGCAGCCACCCATGGCGAATTCGCCTGTTTCCCAGTATCTCCCCGCCCTGACGGACGCCGTCCAGGGAGGATTGCCCACCGCGATCGCCGATCTGTCCGCCCTCGTGCGCATTCCGTCCGTATCGTGGGACGGCTTCGATCCAGCCGCGGTCGCCGCGAGTGCCGACGCGGTGAAGGCACTGTTCGACGGGCTGGGTGTATTCGATTCCGTTGAGATTGCCCGCGCTCCCATCGGAGATAGCGAGCGCCTGGGTCATCCCGCCGTCCTTGCAAGTCGAGCCGCCCGCAACGGACGCCCGACCATCCTTCTCTACGCGCACCACGACGTTCAGCCGCCCGGGTCCGACGAGGACTGGGAATCGCTCCCGTTCGAACCGACCCTTCGCGGTGACCGCCTGTATGGACGCGGAGCAGCGGATGACAAGGCCGGCGTCATGGCGCACGTTGCCGCCATCCGCGCCTTCGTTGAGACCGTGGGTGACGACTTCGACCTGGGACTTGCCGTCTTCATCGAGGGCGAGGAAGAGTTCGGCTCCCGATCGTTCACCAACTTCCTGTCGGCGCATCGCGAGAAGCTCTCCGCCGATGTCATCGTCGTTGCCGACTCCGACAACTGGGACACCGAAACGCCATCACTGACGGTCGCCCTGCGGGGAAACGTCACCTTTAAGCTCACGGTGTCGACCCTTGATCACGCTTCGCACTCCGGCATGTTCGGGGGAGCGGCCCCCGACGCGATGCTCGCGACGATCAAGCTGCTTGGCACCCTGTGGGCGGACGACGGGTCCGTCGCCGTTGCGGGGCTCACCACCAACGACACGCAGACACCGCCGTACACGGAGGAGCGTCTGCAGGAGGAAGCAGCGCTTCTCCCGGGCGTCAACTCCATCGGACACGGAGACATCCTGAGCCGACTCTGGATGCAGCCGGCGATTACCGTGACCGGCATCGATGCTCCCACCGTCCAGAACGCGTCCAACACCCTGTCTCCCTCGGTCTCGGTTCGCATCAGTTCGCGAATCGCTCCCGGACAGACGGCGGCAGACGCCTACGCGGCGATCGAGGCACACCTCACGGCGAATGCGCCGTTCGGGGCGCACATCCAGCTGTCCGACGTGGACCGCGGAAACCCCTTCCTCGTCGACACGACAGGGTGGGCGGTCGCGGACGCCAAGGCCGCGATGCACGAGGCGTGGGGTGTCGAACCCGTCGAAGCGGGAATCGGCGGATCCATCCCGTTCATCTCGGATCTCGTAGCCGAGTTCCCCGACGCGCAGATTCTGGTCACCGGTGTCGAGGACCCCGATACCCGCGCTCACAGCCCGAACGAGTCGCTTCACCTGGGAGTTTTCCGGCGCGCGATCCTCACAGAAGCCGTTTTGCTCGCAAAGCTCGAGTCGCGAGCGTAGAGTTTGCACAAGCTTTCCGTCCCAAGGAGTGACTCTATGTCTGACACCATCACCACGACCGCTGCCCATGGCGTCGGTCTCACCGACACCGCCGCGCAGAAGGTTCGTAGCCTGATGACGCAGGAAGGTCGCGACGACCTTCGACTGCGTGTCGCGGTTCAGCCCGGAGGTTGCTCCGGACTGATCTACCAGCTCTACTTCGACGAGCGCACGCTCGATGGCGACGCGACCGTTGACTTCGGTGAGGGCGTCGAGGTTGTCGTTGACAAGATGAGCGTTCCCTACCTGGACGGTGCGTCGATCGACTTCGAAGACACCATTCAGAAGCAGGGTTTCACCATCGATAACCCGAACGCATCCGGCAGCTGCGCATGTGGAGATAGCTTCCACTAAGCAGATGCACTGCTGACGTTCAGCCAGATTCCATGGTTTTTTCACGAAGAGCCGGTTCCCTTGTGGGAACCGGCTTTTTGCATATAAAACGCTCTCGGAACGCGTTTGCGGCGGGGCGGACGATCAGTGGCGCCCCGACCGCGTTATAGACTGACTAACGAAATCGTCCGTGTCATCCGAGAGGTTCCAGGTGCGCTCTAACCGCCGTCTTCGATGGGTCGCAATCCCCGTCGCGGTAGCTATCTCGATTGCTCTTGCCGGATGCACGCAGGAGGAGCTTCGCGGCTTCCTCCCGGGTACACCAGGCATCACCAATCACACCGACAGGATTGTTGGTCTCTGGACCACGTCCTGGATCGTCCTGCTCGCAGTGGGCGTCCTGACCTGGGGTCTCATCCTCTGGGCAGCGATCGTCTACCGCCGCCGTAAGGGCCAGACCGGCCTGCCGGTGCAGATGCGATACAACTTGCCGGTCGAGATCTTCTACACGATCGTTCCCCTGATCCTCGTGCTGGGCTTCTTCGCCTTCACCGCACGCGACCAGGCGGAGATCGAAACCCCCAACCCGAACCCTGACGTCAACATCGAGGTCATCGGCAAGCGCTGGGCTTGGGACTTCAACTACATCGACGCAAACGTCTACTCGGCCGGCGTTCAGGCTCAGGACCGGGCGAAGCTCAAGGATGGCGAAACCATCTCTGACACGCTGCCGACCCTGTACCTGCCGGTCAACAAGAAGGTCGACATCAAGATCGAGTCGCGGGATGTCGCGCACTCCTTCTGGGTCGTGGACTTCTTGTACAAGAAGGACATGATCCCGGGTAAGACCAACCACATGTACTTCATTCCGGAGAAGATCGGAACCTATGCCGGAAAGTGTGCAGAGCTCTGTGGTGAATACCACTCGCTCATGCTCTTCCAGGTGAAGGTCGTCTCGCAGGCTGACTATGACGCGTACATCGCGGCACAGCGTGCAGCGGGTTACGAGGGCCAACTCGGCCTCGAGTACGACCCGAACCAGAACCTGCCGGGAACCACCGGCGCCACAGAGGGAAGCGAAGGATGACGACAGTAGCATTCACGGGAACGGGCACCGACCCGATCACGGGTCAGTCAGCGTCTGTTGGCCGCAAGGGTAGTGTCCTCGTCAACTGGGTGACCTCCACCGACCACAAGACCATCGGGTACATGTACCTGATCACGTCCTTCCTGTACTTCTGCCTCGGCGGCGTGATGGCTCTTGTCATCCGCGCCCAGCTCTTCGAGCCCGGTCTTGAGATCGTCGGTACGAAGGAGCAGTACAACCAGCTCTTCACCATGCACGGCACGATCATGCTGCTGATGTTTGCGACGCCGCTGTTTGCGGGATTTGCGAACGTCTTGATGCCACTGCAAATCGGCGCACCAGACGTGGCGTTCCCACGACTGAATGCGTTTGCGTACTGGCTGTACAGCTTCGGTTCGCTGATCGCCGTCGCCGGCTTCCTCACCCCTCAGGGAGCTGCATCGTTCGGCTGGACAGCGTATGCGCCACTATCGAGTACAACATTCACACCAGGACTCGGCGGTAATCTCTGGGTAATGGGTCTGGCCCTCAGCGGATTCGGAACGATCCTCGGTGCTGTCAACTTCATCACCACGATCATCACCATGCGTGCTCCTGGTATGACGATGTTCCGCATGCCGATCTTCACCTGGAACACGATGGTCACCTCGATCCTCGTGATCATGGCGTTCCCGGTTCTCGCAGCGGCGTTCCTCGCCCTTGGTGCCGACCGAATATTCGGTGCTCACATCTACGACGCTGCCAACGGTGGCGCCATCCTGTGGCAGCACCTCTTCTGGTTCTTCGGCCACCCCGAGGTCTACATCATTGCGCTGCCGTTCTTCGGCATCGTCAGTGAGGTCTTCCCGGTCTTCAGTCGCAAGCCGATCTTCGGTTACAAGACGCTGATCTACGCAACCATCGCGATCGCCGCTCTTTCCGTCACGGTCTGGGCTCACCACATGTACGTGACAGGCTCGGTTCTGCTGCCGTTCTTCTCGCTCATGACGATGCTGATCGCGGTTCCCACCGGTGTAAAGATCTTCAACTGGATCGGCACCCTCTGGCGCGGCTCGGTTACTTTCGAGACCCCAATGATGTGGGCCATTGGCTTCCTGATCACGTTTACCTTCGGTGGACTCACCGGTGTCATCCTGGCCTCGCCGCCGCTCGACTTCCACGTCTCGGACAGCTACTTCGTTGTAGCCCACTTCCACTACGTGGTGTTCGGCACCGTCGTGTTCGCGATGTTCAGCGGGTTCTACTTCTGGTGGCCCAAGTGGACCGGAAAGATGCTGGACGAGCGTCTTGGCAAGATTCACTTCTGGCTGCTGTTCATCGGTTTCCACACCACGTTCCTCATCCAGCACTGGATCGGTGTTGCGGGTATGCCCCGTCGCTACGCGTCCTACCTGCCGGAAGACGGCGTGACCTGGATGAACCAGCTGTCCACCATTGGTGCGATGCTGCTCGGTGTTTCTATGCTTCCGTTCCTCTACAACGTCTACATCACGGCTCGCCGCGGTGCCAGGGTGACGGTGAACGACCCGTGGGGTTACGGACGCTCGCTCGAGTGGGCCACTTCGTGCCCGCCGCCGCGTCACAACTTCACGTCAATTCCCCGCATCCGTTCGGAGTCCCCGGCATTTGACCTGCACCACCCGGAGGCCGAAATGGCTTCGGGAATTGGCCCGCTGAAGGATGCCCCGGACGCGCCGGTCTACGACAAGGCCGACGGAGAGGTGAAGTAGCACGTGAACGCAACAGCTCGACTATTTTGGGTCCTGGTTGTCTTCAACCTGGTTCTGGCCGCTGTGTACAGCGTGTGGCATTGGATCGACACCGGCACCATCGAGTGGGTCGGCACCATCGGTCTTGCTTTGGTCGCGATCCTCTCGGCACTGATTGGCTTCTACGTCGGTCGTGTGCTGAAGTCGCAGCCCGCAGTCCTCGCTGAGGACCGTCTTGACGCCAACATCGACGATGGTGATGCCGAGCAGGGCTTCTTCAGCCCGTGGAGCTGGTGGCCGGTGCTGCTGGCCGGTGGCGCTGCGCTGGTGTTCCTCGGCCTGGCCGTGGGTATCTGGATCGCCATCATCGGCGGAGTACTTGGTCTCGTCTTCCTTGTGGGATGGACCTACGAGTACCACCGCGGATACTTCGGTCACTAGACACAAAATCTGTTCCACTCAACACTGGCGTGTGCTTTCGAGCACACGCCAGTTTTGTGTTGTAAGGCTGCCGCATCGCAACACAGCTGGTCCACCGACGTTGCCTAGTCGGAGATGGCGGCGTCATGGGTTCTCGTCGTCGGGGAGCTCGTACCTGTTGTGCGGGTCGTCGTCTCCGAGGAACTCGTCCTTGTCAGCTGGGACGTGGTCCTCTGTCAGATCGTCGTCGTGCGGGATGTCGAACTCGGGTGGCTCGGACGGGCGTGGCGGGTGGGGGTCCTGGGGGATTTCGTCGTCGGGCGCTCCCGGGTCGTCGACAGGCTGTTCGGGGCCCCCATCGGGCGGTGTGTCCCACCTAGGTGTCCCCGAGCCACTGTCGGGTGGTTCTGTGTCCCCATCGGGCGCTCCCGGGTCGTTGTCGGTTGGTTCTGTGTCCGCTTTGGGTGGTTGTGTGTCGCCCTGGGGTGGGGTGGGGGTGTCGGGCCAGGTGAAGGGCATGGGTTCGATGAAGCTGTCGGGTTCGGTGATGTAGCTGCGGCCGCTGGGAGAGGTCCATTCCAACCGGCCACCGCCGAGGTGCCGG
>NZ_JAAVUZ010000012.1 GCF_018449675.1 Glaciihabitans sp. dw_435
GCTAGCCCGGTAGTCCGCCAGGGGCGGGGCGAGTGGGTCGTTCGCCAGCGGGTTGGCGAGTGTTAGCCGGGAGGTTGGGCGTCATCCGGCGGATTAGTCGGCTCGGGCGGTTGCCACCACTGGGCTGATGCGGGGTTCGGGTCGTCGGGGATGGTCCACGTCTGGGGGTCGGGCTCGCTGGGGTCGTCGAGCGGCCCGTCGGAGGAGTCGTTGTCGGAGTCTTCGTAAGCGTCATGGTGGGCCTGGTCGAGAAGGTCGGCAGGGACGAGAAGGTCCGGCGGGGTATCCGGCGCCGTGGTGGGCATCGTGAAGGGCATCGGCCCGATGAAGCTGTTGGGTTCAGTGATGTAGGTCTTGCCGGACGGACTCGTCCACTTGAGGCGACCACCGCCGATCTGGTCCACGGTCCAGGCGCTGTAGGCCTTGAACTGGTGATGGCTGCGGCAGAGGTGGGCCAGGTTCTCGACGTCCGTTTCACCGCCGTGTTGCCACTCGATGGTGTGGTCGATGTCGCACTGGTCTGCGCGGTTGAAGCAGCCGAAGGCGCGGCAGGTGCCGTCCCGCAATTGGAGAAACCGGCGCATGTCGGCCGGGACCTTGTAGACGGTGCGCCCCAGGGAGAGGATCGCGCCGGTTTCTGGGTGGGTGAGGATCCTGAAGAACGACGGGGCCTTAGCGGCCAGACGGCGGGCGGTATCGGGGTCGATGGGACCGTAGCCGTCCATCATCGCCGGCTCGGAACCTTCGCCCATCGCGGTCAGGGCCGGCACGGCGATGAGGACTGTGGGCTGCACGCCCCTGTCGTACTGCGGGGAGGGTGTGCCGTGCAGTCCGAGGTCTCCGAGGGCGTCTGCGCGAAGCTGGGGAAGGGTTCGTTCCTCGTCCGGACCCCGCAGCGCGCGGGCGGTCTTGTCGATCCGGTTGTAGATCGGGATCACCTTCTCCGCCGAGTCGGTATAGGTCAGGGTCGCCATCCCATCCGGGCCGTTGTCCACCCATACGTTGCGCTCCTTCAGGGCACGCTGGTGGCGGACCTCCAGGGGGACGGGGTGGATGCGCTCCCGGATCACCTTCACCCGATCGCGGAACCGGGGCAGGATCTTCGTCTGCGCCTCGGGAATGGCCGCCTGCTCGAACGCGGGCAGGCACTCGTCCGGCAGGAACCAGGACTCCTTGGCGATGACGGCGGCATGGGGGTGGCTGATCTGCCCCGTCGCCAGCGCCGTGAGGGTATCTGGCAGGTCGTGGATCAACGATTCGGACTCGCTGATCAGGGTGTAAGCCGCCTTCGATGAGATGAGAAGTGCATGGCGGATTTCGGCCGCGGTCTCCTTTACGGCGGCATCGGCGAAGTCCCACCCGTCGCGACGCCCCACCGCGACAGTCAGGCGGTTGCGTTCGAGGGTGAGCCGGCGGATCTGATCGATGGAGGAGGCGCGCCGTGCCGTCAGGGCACGTATTGCTCGCTCGTCGTCCTGCAGCAGATCGATCAGTGAGCCAACGTGCTGGTTGATCTGCTCGACCCGGTCGATGGGCGCACCACCGGGCACACCGGTGGGGTCCTGGGGGTCGGGAGTAGCGGTCACACATCAATTCAAGCCGAGGGGGACGTAATGAAACGGGTGTTCGGTTGATCGGTGGAATGGGGGATAAGTCCGGCACCTGTGGAGGAGAAGACGCGCGCGATCGCGCCGGGCGGCGCCGGATCCCTATGCTGGGCGGATGACGCTGGCCCCACGTTTTCGCATTCACACCCGCGCCACGGCCCGGGACACGACCGAGCGCGGTCGGGTCTCCAGCCCCCTCGAACTGTTATTCGATCTGACTTTCGTCGCCGCCATCGCCCAGATCGCCGCTCAGTTGGCGAAGGGCATCGTGGAGGGCGATGCCGGCAGCAAGATCGTGCCGTTCATGATGGTCTTCTTCGCCATCTGGTGGGCGTGGATGAATTTCACGTGGTTCGCGTCGTCATACGACACCGACGACGTTCCCTATCGCATTCTCACGATGGTGCAGATGGTGGGCGTTCTCGTGCTGGCGGCCGGTGTTCCCGCTGCCTTTAATGAGAACGACTTCACCGCGATCGTCGTGGGCTACTTCATCATGCGTCTGGGTCTGGTCGCGCAATGGGTCCGCGTCGCGGTCGAAGTACAGCAAAGCCGGGCGACCGCTCTCCGCTATGCAGTGGCGATCACCGTGATCCAGGTTCTCTGGCTCATCCGCCTCGCACTGCCTGTCGAGTCCACGGTGGTGACCTTCGTTATCCTGGCGATCCTCGAACTCAGCGCACCGATCTGGGCCGAGCGGAGCGGCGACACGTTCTGGCACCCGCACCACATCGCCGAGCGGTACGGGCTCTTCACGATCATCTTGCTGGGGGAGAGCGTGCTCGCGTCCACGACCGGATTGCAGCGTGCGCTCGAGATCAACGGCCTGAGCGGCAGCCTCATCACGATTTCGATATCGGGAGTCGTGCTGCTGTTCGCGCTCTGGTGGCTGTACTACCTCGAGCCGGCCGGCGACGGGCTCGAGGCCCGCCGCACACGCTCCTTCCTCTGGGGATACGGACACTACTTCGTCTTCGGGTCGCTCGCCGCCCTCGGCGGAGGCCTCGAAGTCGCCGTCGAGGCGGCGGGCCACCACCTCGAAGTGTCCAACGTCACGGTCGGCTACGCGGTCGCCATTCCCGTGGGCGTCTTCCTGATCTGCCTGTGGGCCGTGCACGCTCCGCTGGTACTGCAACTAGTGATCAGCCCCGCCGTAATCCTCCCCGCCGCCGCTGTCATCCTGCTTCTCCCGCTGGCCGCGCAGGCGCTGACACTTGCCGGCGTGATCGCCGGCATCGCGCTGGTGTGCGTGCTGGTCATTGCCGCGACCATCGTGGGCAAGCTGCGCCGAGCCCGACAGGTGGGAAGCGCCTCCGCCTAGACGGAGCCCCGGCCTAGTCCGGGCCTAGTTCCGAGAGAGCGCGGGCTTCAGCACGGTCTCGCACCACTCGGCGAAGGTTGTCTGGCGCGAGGCATCCGCTGTCCGTTCGATTCCCTCGTCGAGCCCGGCGTCCTTGGCGCGCATCATGTCAACGAGACCCTGCACGTGGGCGTCCCCGATGCCGAAGCCGCGCAGCCTGGCGCCGAAACTCTCGAGCGACGTGCGCTCGTAGCGCACCGGAGTGCCGAGCACCTCCGACATGATGCGGGCCAGGTCGTTCTGCGAGAGGTCCTGTGGCCCGACCAGCGGAACGCTGCCGACGCCAGACCAGGAGTGGTCGAGCAGCAGGTCGGTCGCGGTCGCCGCAATGTCGCGCGTGGCGACGATGGGAGCCGTGCGGTCGGGATCCTGCGTGTCCGAGAACACACCGCCACGCTGAAGCTGACCAAGGCCATGAAGGGCATGCGCATCACCGCCAAGGTGACGTCGACGAAGCCCGGCTACGTCTCGGTTGCGAACATCAGCGCCTCGACGGCAAAGGTGAAGTAACTCCACCTCACCGCCATCGGTGAACACACAGTGGGCCCTGTCGCACCTTGTGGTGCGGCGGGGCCCATCGCGTGTGGCTGGCTACTTCGCCCGCGGAATGAGTCGTTCCAGCTGTGTCACGTGGCGTGGCTCCAGCTCCTCGAGGGTGGCCACACCGAGCAGCCGCATGGTGCGGGCGATCTGCTCCGAGAGGATGCCGATCGTGCGGTCGACGCCCTCGCGGCCGCCGGCCATCAGCCCGTACAGGTACGCGCGTCCGATGAGGGTGAACTTGGCGCCGAGGGCGATGGACGCAACGATGTCCGCGCCCGACATGATGCCCGTGTCGAGGTGCACCTCGGTGTCCATTCCCACCTCGCGCACGACCTCCGGTAGCAGGTGGAACGGAATCGGCGCCCGGTCCAGCTGGCGACCGCCGTGGTTGGACAGCGTGATGCCGTCGACGCCCATGGATGCCAGCTTCTTCGCGTCATCCACATTTTGAACGCCCTTGACGACCAGCTTGCCTGGCCACTGGTCCTTGATCCAGGCGAGGTCGTCGAAGGTCACGGTCGGGTCGAACATGGTGTCGAGAAGTTCGCCGACGGTGCCCGACCAGCGGTCGAGTGAGGCGAACGCGAGCGGCTCGGTGGTGAGGAAGTTGATCCACCACTCCGGACGGGGAATCGCGTTGACCACGGTGCCGAGGGTCAGCTGCGGCGGAATGGAGAAGCCGTTGCGCTTGTCTCGCAGTCGGGCGCCGGCGACAGGCACGTCGACGGTGACCAGCAGCGTGTCGAACCCGGCCTTCGCCGCGCGCTCGACGAGGGCCATCGACCGGTCGCGGTCCTTCCACATGTAGAGCTGGAACCAGTTGCGCCCGGTCGGGTTGGCCGCCTTGACGTCTTCGATGGCGGTCGTGCCCATGGTCGAGAGGGAGAACGGGATGCCCGCGGCCGCCGCAGCGCTTGCGCCGGCGATTTCCCCTTCCGACTGCATCATGCGGGTAAATCCGGTGGGAGCGATACCGAACGGCAGGGCCACCGGTCCGCCGAGCACCTGCGACGTCATGTCGACTGTCGAGACATCCCGCAGAATCGACGGCGTGAACTGGATGTCCTCGAACGCCTGGCGCGCGCGGGCCAGCGAGATCTCGGCCTCCGCGGCGCCCTCGGTGTAGTCGAAGGCGGCCTTCGGGGTGCGGCGCTTCGCGATGTCGCGGAGGTCGGCGATGGTGAGGGCGGAGTCCAGCCGACGCTTCTTTGCGTTCAGCTCGGGGCTCTTGAAGTTCATCAGCGGACGAAGGTCCTTGTACTTCGGGATTCTTCTCTGCATCTTCATGGGGTCAACTTTCTGTGGGATGGAGCGCGTCGTAACGAGCGATGAGCTTGTCGCGGGCGCCCCAGATGTGGGCGCGGGTGCGGGCGGTGGCAAGGTCGACGTTGCCGTCGGAGATGGCGTCGAGGATTCCCTGATGCTGGGCGATGACCTCGTGCACGCCGATGAGTCGCTGCGAGTCGAGCTGCGCGATGCAGAGCTCGACCTCACCCATGATCAGCGCGTGCATCCGGGCCAGGCGGTTGCTCGACTGGCCCAGCACGAGGGACCGGTGAAATTCGATGTCTTCATCGGTGAAGGATGCCCCGCCGGTGGTCGCCCTCGATCGCCGCAGCAGCGCGTGGTGAGCCTCGACGGTCGCGGCGGGCGGCTCGGCGGACGTGGCGAGCAGCGCGGCGGCGGCGGATTCCACGACCGCGCGGACATCGAAGAGATCGGCGATGTCGTCCCGGCCCAGCTCGGGCACGCGCGCCGCGTGATGCGGCTCACGGCGCAGCAGCCCCTCGGTGACGAGCCGGTCGATCGCGATGCGCGCGGTGGGCCGGGCGACCCCGAACCGGTCGGCGACGGCGGCCTCGGTGATGGTGGAGCCGGGCGGGTCCAGCTGCGCGAGGATGCTCGAGCGCAGAGCCGTGTAGATCGCCCCGGGCAGCACGGGGGAGTTCGGCGTGTTCCCGCTCATCACCCCTCCGCTCCATTGCCGTGACGATTGTCAGACAATCTAGCAGAAAGTGAAACGATTCAGGAGGTTGTTTTCCGGGATGAACCGGGCCGGCGCAGGCAGGGGGAGCCGGCGCAGGCGCAACCACCGCCCGAAACCTGACCGGCGGGAGAAAAAAGCGCGCGGCGGGAGTCGTAGCTCCCGCCGCGCGCTTACTTCTCCCTCCGAAACCTGCGCGTTTTCCCGCCGAACCAAATAGGGGGGCGGACGGCGGCGGTCAGGCGACCGGGGTGACCTCGGTCGCCACGGTGGACGCGGGAGCCGGGGCCCCGTGCGCGCTGGCCCCGGTGGCCGATGGCAGGAAGAACGCCAGCACGAGCGGCACGGCGCTGAAGGCGAAGATCCACCAGAAGGCCGCGCCGAAGGCGCCCGCGATCTGCGTGCCGGTCGCCCCGGCCCCCGCCGACGTGATGTAGGCCTGCAGGATCACCGCGACTACCGTCACCCCGAACGGAGCACCCACGCGCTGCACGATGCTGAAGGCGGCGCTTCCGCGCGGAATCTCCGGCCGCGCGAGGTTCACGAACGCCAGGGTGGAGATGGGTAGCACGACAGCGCCGACCCCGAAGCCCTGCACGAATTGCGAAACAAGGAGCAGTGCGTCGCCGCCCGAGGCGCCCGCGAACGCGTACGGCAGGATCCCAAGCATGGTGAGTCCGATGCCTCCGGCCACAATGAACCGCGTCTGTACGAACGACGACAGCCACTTGTTGAGGAACACGAACGTGATGGTTCCGGCGCCGAGCGGCATCAGTAGCAGACCGGTCGCAAACGCCGTCTCGCCCCGCGCCACCTGGTAGAACTGCGGGATCAGGAACATCGCCGCGAAGCTCGAGAACCCGGCGACGAAGATCACGATCGAGGCGAGGCCGAAGCTGCGGCGGCTGAAGAGCCGCACGTCCACGAGCGGGGTGCCCGACTTGCGCGCCCAGAGCTTCTCGCGAGTGGAGTAGATGACAAAGCTGGTGATCAGGATGACCCCACCGACGATCGGCAGCCACGATCGCACCGCGCCGAAACCACCCGCGGCACCGGCTTCGCTGACCCCGTAGGCCAGACCAACGAGCCCCGGGGTGAGCAGCAGGAAGCCGATCAGATCCAGCGTGTGCACGCGGTTGGGGGATGACGCCGGCAGCAGCTTCGGGGCAAGCGCAATCGCGGCGATGCACAGCGGCACGTTGATGAAGAAGAGCCAGTTCCACGAGATGGAATCGATGATCGCGCCGCCGACGATCGGGCCGAAGATCGGTGCGAGGTTCGCCGGGATCATGATCGTTGCGATCGCCTTCGGCAGCCGGGCGGGCCCCGCGGCCTGGGCGAGGATCGTGATCATGGTCGCCGTCGCCAGCCCTCCGCCGATGCCCTGCAGCACGCGGAAGCCCACGAGGCTGGGGAGGTTCCACGCGAACCCGCACAGCACCGAGCCGACCAAGAAGATCACGGTCGCGGTGATCCACACGTTCTTGGGTCCGAAGCGCTCGGCCGCCCAGCCGGTGAGGGGGATGACCCCGGCCAACGCGAGCAGGTAGCCGCTCGATACCCACTGGGTGTCGGCGACCGACGCGTGAAACACGACGTGCAGGTGATCGAGGGCGACGTTGACGACGGTGGTATCGAGCAGGATGGTGATCCCGCCGAGGAGGAGGACAAGGCTGAGCAGGGTCAGGCGACGGTCGCTGACGAGCCCATCGGGGGCGATTGATGTGGTCATGTACGTGACACTACACCGTGCAGTGTAGTTAAGTACACCGAGGAGTAAGATTTGATGGATGCCACGGGGCGCGGCCCTCCCGTCACAAGGCGGCATCACCGGACGAAGGCAGGACAGCATGGCCGACATGACCGTGACCGACGGTGGCAAGACGCTGCGGCAGGGGTCCGCCGTCAAGCGGGAAGCCATTCTCGGCGCGGCGCGGGGGCTGTTCCTTGCCGAGGGATTCGAGCGAACGAGCGTGGACGCGATCGCCGCCCTCGCCCAGGTGTCCAAGCGCACGGTCTATGACTATTTCGGAGACAAGCGCGCGCTGTTGCTCAGCGTTGTCGAGCAGGCGCTCGGCACGCTCATGTCCGTGGTCGACCGCGCGATCGCCGATCACCTCACCGAGGTGCAGGACCTCGAGGCATCCCTCATCGCTTTTGCCCGTAGCATCTCCGAGACGGCGATCGGCTCCGCGGACTACGTTGCGCTGATCAGGCTCGTCTCGAACGAGGCGGCAAACCTGCCCGAGCTGCGCGCGCACAACTGGGCGATGGTCGAACCCGAGGTGAAGGTGGCGGACAGGCTGGCCGCGTTCGCCGAACAGGGGCTGCTGGTGGTGCCGGACCCACGCATGGCGGCGGACCATCTCACGGCGCTGACGATGACGCCGTCCATGACCGGGGCCACCGCGGGCATCACGACGACGAACGACGAGACGCAGCGCCGGATCGTCGCGGGAGTGCGGGCGTTTATCCGGGCGTACGAGCCGCGCGGCTGACGGGCTGACCAGACGAGCGCGAGGCCGATCGGGCGAGCCGCGCGGCTGACCAGTCCGGCCGCGCGGCTCGCCCGACTACCGACTACCGACTACCGGTTACCGGCGGGCGGCGGTCAGCTCGCCGAGCACCTCCCGGATGCGCTCCTGCGTCGACGGCGGCAGCTCGAACAGTGAGTCCTGCAGCGAGCGTCCCGATTCCCACTTGGTGTGGCGGCTGTACGAGGTGGACGCCGCGGCATCGGTCTCCGCGATGGCCGCGATGACCGCCCGGTACGCCTCGGGGTCGTCCATGATGGCGGCGAGGGATGTCTCTGCGCTGACGTCACTGACGGGCGCAGCGTCATCCGGCACCTCGACATCCCAGCTGTAGGTGCCCGACCCGACGGTGATCGCTTCCGAGGCGCCGGGCAGCCAGACTTCGGCCGTCGTGTTGGTGGGGATGACGGCGTCCACGGTGACGGTGCCCGTGCCGGAGCGCGACCAGCCGGCGCTGGCCAGACCGTACGGTGTCTCGTGGCTGGCGTTGGCGAAGTCGAAACCGGCAAGCGGGTGCGGGTGGATGGTGATCTCGCGGTATCCCGGGGCGGCGGGAGCGAGGCCGGCGAGCGAGCGGTGCAGCCAGTCGGCCACCGCGCCCAGGGCGTAGTGGTTGAACGACGTCATCTCGCCCGGGTTGATCGAGCCGTCCTCGAGCATGGAATCCCAGCGTTCCCAGATGGTCGTGGCGCCCATCGTGACCGGGTAGAGCCAGGACGGGTTCTCGGTCTGGGTGAGCAGGCGGCCCGCGGCATCGAGGTGGCCGGTAAGGGTCAGCGCATCCGTGATGAGCGGCGTGCCGACGAAGCCGGTGCCGATCCGGTATCCCGCCGAGCGCACGAGAACAGCGAGCCGGTCGCCCATGACCTGGCGTTCGGCGTCGTCGCGGGCGATGTCGAACATGATGGCGAGCGCGTACCCCGTCTGCGCGTCGGACAGCATGCGCCCGGCACCGGTGACGTACTCGCGCAGGAACGCCTCACGCACTGTTGCGGCGATCTCCGAGTACTTCACGGCGTCGTCGGTGTTGCCCAGAATTGCGGCGCTGCGGGCGACGAGATCCACCGACCGGAACAGGTAGGCGCTGGCGACGATGTCGGGATCGGTCTTGGCGTCCGCGGGAAAGTCGGCAGGGGCATCCGGGTCGAGCCAATCGCCGAACTGGAACATTCCCTCCCAGAGCTTGCGGTCGCCCGCGAGCCCGAGCAGCGTGTCTGCCCAGCTCTTCATGCTCTCGAACTGCGTGCGCAAAACGCCGATGTCTCCGAACCGCTCGTAGAGCACCCACGGCACGACGGTCGCCGCATCGCCCCAGGCGGCGGCCGGCGCGGAGAACCCGCCGAGCACGTCGGGAACGATGAACGGCACGATGCCACCCTTCGCCTTCTGTTCGAGGGCGAGGTCTTCGAGCCAGCCGGCAAGGAAGCCATCGGCGTCATAGAGGAAGCTCGCGGTGGGAGCGAATACCTGGATGTCACCCGTCCACCCGAGACGTTCGTCCCGCTGGGGGCAGTCGGTCGGCAGGTAGACGAAGTTGCCCTTCATCCCCCAGCGCACGTTTTCATGCAGACGGTTGATCAGCGGCGCCGAGCTGTCGAACCAGCCGGTGCGCTGCATGTCGCTGTGGATGACGACGGCCGTGACATCCGCCGCATCAAACTCGCCCGGCCAGCCCTCAATCTCGGCGTACCGGAACCCGTGGAAGGTGAACGACGGCTCGTAGGTCTCCGAACCGCCGCCGGCCAGCGTGTAGTGATCGGTCGCCTTGGCGTTGCGCAGCGGGCGGACGCCGAGCTCTCCGTGTTCGAGGACTTCGGCATGGCGCAGGATGACCGTGTCGCCCGCGTTACCCCGGACGGTGATGCGCAGCCGTCCGACCAGGTTTTGACCGAAGTCGACCACCGTCTTGCCGGCGGGAGTCGTGATGACCTCCTTCACGGCGACCTCTTCGATACGCCGGACGGCGGGGGCGCTGCGCGGCGTAGGGATGGGGAATCCACCACCGTCAACGCGGGCGGCGCCCCAGGCCGAGTCGTCGAAGTCGGGGGAGGCCCAGCCCGGCAGATCCTTGCGCGCGTCGTATGTCTCTCCGGCGTATATGCCGCTGGCGACGACGGGCCCGGAACCGGTGGCGGTCCAGGTGTCGTCGGTGGTGACGACCTGGGTGCTTCCGTCCGTGTAGCTGATCACGAGTTGTGCGGCGGCCGCGGCATCCTGCCCATAGAAGGGCTTTGCGCCCTCACGGAAGCCGAAGCTCTCTGTGAACCAGCCGCCGGCCAGCGTGATGCCGAGCGCGTTGCGGCCGGGAACGAGCAGGTCGGTCACATCGGTCGACTCGTGCGTGAGGCGATACTGGTAGGCGGTCCAGCCGGGCTTGAGTACCTCGTCGTCGACCTCGGTGCCATTGATGAGCGCCTGGTACACGCCGTGCGCGGTGGCGTAAAGCGTGGCGCCGGCGACATCGCCGGTCACGTCGAAGGTCGTGCGAAGCAGGGCGGGCTGGCCGATGCGCTCGGGGGCGGAGAGGCCGATCATCCCGGCCGTCCACTGGCCCGGTGCGAGGAACCCGGCCACGATCTCCCGCGGTTCGCTCCACGCGGACGTCACACCATCGGTGCCCGTCACGCGCACCGCCACCTCGACGACCTCGCCCGATTCCAGCGGCGCGAAGGGCCAGTCGACGAGCACGGAGTCGGCGCCGGTCACGGTGTGGGTCGCGCCGGATTCGGAAGCGGATGCCTCGCCACCGCCCAACCGGATCTCGGCACTCACCTGGTGCCAGTCAGCCGTGGTGCTTGCCACCTTCCAGCTGAGACGTGGCGTCGGGGTCGCGACCACGGGAGTATCGAGACGATATTCCGCCTTCAGCTCGGTGATGTCGGGGGCAGGCGAAACGGAAGTCATGAACTCTCCTTTGAGTACAGCGGGACTGGGGATACGGCGGTGCGTGAATCGATTCAATACTAGGGCGGCAGGCGGCAGCGCGCCAGATCCCCGCGACGCCACGCATCGAGCAGGTCTGGAGAAGACTTCTGCGCGACGGGTTTCTACAGTGGAGAGACATCCACTCGACTACGCCGAAGGGAACGACGATGACAGAGAAGACAGCGACAGATGCCCCTGACGAGGGCTTCACCGCCGAGGAGCGCGCCGCCATGAAGGAGCGCGCGAAGGAACTGAAGACGACGGCGGGCCGCAAGCGCACGGGCAAGAGCACTCCGGAAGCCGACGAGAAGGACGTCCTGGAGAAGATCGCCGAGATGCCCGAGCCGGACCGGGTGATTGCGGAGGCCATCCACGCGATCGTTGCCGCGAATGCCCCGGAGCTTGCACCGAAGACCTGGTACGGGATGCCCGGCTATGCGAAGAACGGCAAGGTTGTCGTGTTCTTCCAGGGTGCTGCAAAGTTCAAGACCCGCTACGCGAGCCTCGGTTTCAACGACAACGCGCTGATCGACGAGGGGACGATGTGGCCCGTTGCGTATGCCCTGACGCAGCTGACCGCCGACGATGAGGCGCGGATTGCGGCGCTCATTGCGAAGGCGGCCAGCTGAGACGACGTCATTGGCGACGTGCTGGTTCGGCGGTGCCGAACCGGTGGGGATTAGTCGTCGGAAACGGTGATGTTAACGACGATGTTGCCGCGCGTGGCGTTGGAGTACGGGCACACCTGGTGGGCGGCGTCGACCAGTGCCTGAGCGACCTCGGGGTCGATCTCGGGGAGCACTACCTCGAGGTCAACGGCGAGGACGAATCCACCCTCACCGTTGGGGATGACGTGCACGCGGCTGCCGACGGTGGAGTCCGTCAGGGCGATCTTCTGCGTGCGGGCAACGCTCTGGATGGCGGAGTGGAAGCAGGCCGCGTACCCGGCAGCGAACAGCTCTTCGGGGTTGGCTCCGTTGCCGGATCCGCCCATTTCCTTCGGGATGGCCATTTCGGTGTCAACGTGACCCGAGGTGGTCCTGACGTGACCGTTGCGTCCGGCGCCGGTGGAGAGAGCTTCTGCGGTGTAGATGACGTCCATGTGTTTTCCGTTCATTGTGTGGTGATGTTGCACAGCCGGTGGGGCAGGCGGGACAGATGTGTCGAGCGGCACTGCTCGTGGGGGTGTGTGGTCAGAGCGCGGACGGGGCGGTCAGGGAGTGGATGGTGCTGCGGACCGCCTGGTAGGTGCCCTCGAGGGTGGCGTCGTCGCCGTTGTCGAGGCGCGCGGACCACATCTGGCAGGCGGTGCGGAGACCCACGCCCACGATTTCGGCCGTGAGGCGCGCCTCCGTCAGGGATACCCGCCCGTGGAAGGACTCGACGATCTGGTCGGCCAGTGAATACGCGCGCTCGTCATCGAGCATGGCCGAGACGGCGCGAAGGGACGGCTCGGTCTTCATGAGGGCCCGGATGCGTCGGAGCCGGTTGGCTGCATCGCGGTTCGGCCCGTCGAGCTGACGCAGCACGCCCACGCAGACGGCTTCGAGTTGCTCGAGCACGGGCCCATCGGTGATGCCGGTCGTCAGCCACTCCCGCGTGGGGGTGCGGAACCACTGCTGGAAGTCCAGCACCGTCTCCTCCTTGGAGGAGTAGTACCGAAAGAACGTGCGATCCGAGATTCCCGCGGCGCGCGCAATGTCGGCGATCGTGGTTGCCGCGACGCCATTCTTTTCGAACAGGTCGAGAGCGGCGGAGCTCACCTCGATCTCGGTGTCCCGACGGCGTCGTTCGCGCAGGCTGAGCACTGCTGCCTCCACGGAGGAGAGGTGTCCGCCCGCGGGCGTGGGCTGTTCTGCCACGTTCATTGCGTCGTCCCTTCTCTTTGTGAGTTCTCTAGCAGGTGTGCGGATGCGCATCAACCAGTCTAGGCGTACTCCGTCAAAGTGGCATAGTGTGCCATGACGGCGGACCGGGTCATTCACTGCCGCCACGCTTGTATTCACTGGAGAGAGAAGCTGGACATGCCGCAGAGATTTGAAAACAAGGTCATCGTCGTCACCGGCGGCGCGAGCGGGATGGGCACCACCCACGCGCGTGCGTTCGTCGCCGAGGGTGGCAAGGTCGTCATCGCCGACGTCAACGATGAGGCGGGAAACGCCCTTGCGACGGAACTCGGCGACAACGCCCGGTACCACCACCTCGACGTGTCCGACGAGGCCGAGTGGGCCGACTTCATGGAGTTCACCGAGCGGGAGTTCGGCCCCATCTCGGTCATGGTCAACAACGCCGGCATCGGCGGTGGGGGTCCGCTCGAGAGCATGACCTTCGCGGACTGGCGGAAGGTGCTCGGCATCAACCTGGACGGCGTCTTCCTCGGCACCCGCGCGGCGATCGCCTCGATGAAGAAGGTCGGTGGCGGCTCGATCGTCAACATCTCCTCGTTCGCCGGACTCATCGGCACGCCCTTCAGCGCGAACTACACGACGAGCAAGTTCGCCGTGCGTGGCCTCACGAAGGCCACCGCCATGGAGGTCGCCGACTACAACATCCGCGTCAACTCGGTGCACCCGGGCTACATTCGCACGCCCATCCTGGGACCGCTCGGCGACGAGGTCGTCGTCGGCAAGGTCGCGATGAAGCGGATGGCTCTGCCCGAAGAGGTCAGCAAGATGGTGCTGTTCATCGCCTCCGATGACGCAAGCTACTCGACCGGTGCGGAGTTCGTTGTCGACGGTGGATGGGCCGCCGGCTCACCCGTCAGCATCGGCGAGACCAACGCCCAGTACTACGAGCGCCCCTAGCTGAGTGGCGCGTAGCGCCCGGGCGCCAGATGCCCGGCGCTGCGCGTCTGCGGCATTCCGGGCCTCACTGGCCGAGGAATGCCGCGGCGCGCGTGCCCCAGGTGGCGATGTCCGCCGACGTCTCGGCCACAAACAGCTCCGAGCCGTCAATCAGGTCGGCGAGCCGGTTCGCGGTGGAGAGCGGATGACCCGGGTCGGTCGCCCACGGCAGGATCAGCGTTTTCTGGCCGATCGTCGCCAGGGTCTCCGCGTCCGGCAGGTCGGACAGTCCGGCGCCGCGGAAGATGATGGGCAGCATCTCGGCGGACGCGCCCGGGGCGGGCGGAAAACTCGGAACGTCCGCGAAGATCGGGGGATTCACGGCCGCAGCGAACAGGGTGGCAAGATCGCCAGCGGTGCTTGTCTCGACCGCCTTGGCGAGGCCCTCGTAGATCGCGGTCTGTCCGGCCCGCGTCTCCCAGGCCGTTGGCGGCGCGGTCAGCACGAGCCGGTCGAAGCGATCCGGGCGCTGCGTCACCGCGTGCAGCGCCGTCCCCGTTCCCATCGACGAACCCACGACCGAGACTGGCGCATCCGGCGAGAAGTGATCGGCGAGGGCGATGAGGTCTTCGGCGAGGTGCTGCCACGCGTAGTCGGCGGCGTCGCCCGTGCCGCTGGACTCTCCGTGTCCGCGAGCGTCGTAGGAGATCAGGCGGAAGCCCGCCGCGGCGATCGGCGACAGGTCGAACAGCCCGGACTGTCTATCCGTCGCGCGCGAGCCCGCCATTCCGTGGGCGTAGAACACCACGGGCCCGGCGCCCTGCTCCGAGTACGCGATGTCGACGCCGCGCACCTCTACGTGATGCGTGAGAAGAGCGGATGCCTCGGGGGTGCGGTCTGCGGTTGTCATGATGTCCTTCAGTAATGGATTTCTTAGTCCAATCCTCTGACCACTGTTCTGGATTGTCAAGTCCATTTATGATGGGGGTATGACTGCCGTACTGACGAAGAAGGGCGAGGCGACCCGCGCCCGCATCATTCAGGGTTCGGCGGCGACGATCCGGGAGATCGGCCTCGCCAACACGGGACTCGACCAGATCCGTGCCCGCACGGGCACCAGCCAGAGTCAGCTCTTTCACTACTTTCCCGAGGGCAAGGCGGAATTGCTGCTGGCGGTCGCCGACTATGAGGCGACGAGGATTCTCGACGACCAGCGCCCGTTGCTCGACGCCCTCACCAGCTGGACGGCATGGGAGCAGTGGTCCGAGCGAATCCTCGAGACCTACGAGCGTGAGGGCGTGCACTGCGGGCTGAGCGCGCTGACCAGCCAGCTCGGCCCGAACGACCCGCAGGTGCGCGCGATCATCGGCCGAATGTACGAGAGCTGGGAGGCGGCACTCGCCGAGGGGCTCCGAGCCACCCAGCGGGCGGGAGAGATCAGCCCGGTCGTGAACCCCGAAATTGCCGCGGCTGCCCTCGTGGTGAGCATCCAGGGAGGCATCCAGTTGCTTGCCGCGACCGGCAGCGCCCGACACCTGCGCGCGGCGGTCAGCACTGTCATCGCCAGCCTGCGCACCTGACCTACCCCCTGTCCGCCGCCCGGGGAATGGGTCTACGGTGCCGGATATGAGCGACGATCCGGCTGTGAGCAATCCCGACTTTTATCGAGTTCTCTGGGAGAACGACGACGTTCGGGTGCTCGAGTATCGCGACGAGCCCGGTCAGGGCACGACGCCTCACGTGCACCCCAACACCGTGATGGTGACCCTGACCGGGTTCGACCGCCGGTTGACCACGGGGGAGCACTCGCGGGATGTCAGTCTTCCGGCGGGCACGGCAGTGTGGCTTCCCGCGCAGGAGCACAGCGGCGCCAATACCGGATCGACGCCCACCCACACGATCCTGGTCGAACTCAAACACAGCGTGATGTCGAGTGACCCGGCATCGTCACTCGGGCCCGCGGACTCGTGATCTGGTTCGGCTACAGCCCGTGCCGACGATTGCTGGGGGTGTCCGCGTCGGCAGGAGCGGAGGCGCGAACGTTCGTCGCTGCCCAGTTGGCGAGGAGCTGGAGCCCGTCGTGAGACGGTGATCCCGGAGCGGCCGAATAAGCGAGCAGGAGGAGGCCCTTTTCTGACGCCAACTCCATGCCCTCGTAGGTGAGATCGAGATCCCCCACCACCGGATGGTGAATCTTCTTGATTCCCGTCTTGTGTTCGCGAACGTTGTGCGAAGCCCACAGGGTGCGAAAGAGATCACTGCGGGTGGAGAGCTCGCCGACGAGGTCGGTCAGCGCACGGTCGTAGGGCGACCTGCCTGCCTCGGTGCGAAGAATCGCAACGATCTGCTGCGCCGTGCCCTCCCAGTCGCGGTAGAAATCCGCGGCGCGTGCGTCGAGAAACACAAACCGGGCCGCATTTGTGGGGTGCGCGGGATCGTCGTACATGAAGGAGAACAGCGCACGGCCGAGCGAATTCGCTGCCACCGCGTCGAGGCGACCGTTCTGCACGAACACCGGAACTGTGGTCATCGCATCGATTGTCTGCTGGACACTTGCCCGGACGGAGGCGGTGCGCGACGGGCGCCGCGCGGGGGGACGGATGCCCGCGTTCGCGGCGCGTGCCAGATCAAACAGGTGTGAGCGTTCCGCGTCATCGAGCTGCAGCGCGCGACTGATTCCCTCGAGCACGGCATCGGAAACTCCCGTGGCGTTTCCGCGTTCCAGCCGCACGTAGTACTCCGTGCTCATTCCGGCGAGCAGTGCGACCTCTTCGCGGCGGAGGCCGGGTACGCGTCGCCGGCCGCCGTAGTTCGGCAGGCCAGCCTGTTCCGGTGTGAGACGCGAGCGCCGGGATGTCAGGAACTCACGGATCTCGTTCGATGAATCCATACCCACGACCCTACGACGACGCGCTCCCGTGAGGGGGTTATCACGATTAACCCTATAGACCGGGACTGCCTGACTGCCGGCGGAGTCCGTTGACTGGTCGTACGAACAGAAAGGCTTCACTATGACCAACAACGTCTGGTTCATCACCGGTTCCGCCCGCGGCATGGGCGTCGATATTGCCACAGCAGCCCTCGCCGCGGGGCATTCGGTGGTCGCCACCGCGCGCGATGCGGCTAACGTCACGGCCGCTCTTGGCGAGCACGACAACCTCCTGCCCGTGTCGCTGGACATCACGAATCCCGCCGCGGCGCGAGCCGCCGCCGATGCCGCCGTCGACCGGTTCGGTCGTATCGACGTGCTGGTGAACAACGCCGGCAATTTCTACGCCGGCTACTTCGAGAACATCAGCGAGACGCAGCTCCGCGCGCAGATGGAGACCAACTTCTTCGGGCCACTCAACGTGACACGCGCGATTCTGCCCATGATGCGAACACAGCGCTCCGGCCAGGTCATCACCGTCACGTCGGCCGCCGGGCTCATGGGGCAGGAATTCGTTGCCGCGTACGCCGCATCGAAGTTCGCTCTCGAGGGATGGATGGAGTCCCTGCGCTTCGACGTCGCCCCCTTCGGTATCTCCACCATGGCGGTTGAACCAGGCTTCTTCCGTACGGAGCTGCTTGTCGAGGGCTCCTCCACCATCTGGCCGGAACTCGAGATCGAGGACTACGCCGAGCGCACCGCCCAGACGATCGCCGCATGGAAGGGCATGAACGGGCTGCAGGGCGGAGATCCAAAGAAGCTCGCCCAGGCGCTGGTCACGCTGTCCGATTCAGGCGACCTTCCGCTGCGATTCCTCGCGGGAGCCGACGTGATGGGCGGAGTGGAGCAGAACCTCGCCACAATCCAGGGTCAGATCGACGCACACCGCGACCTCTCGGCGTCGCTGAATTTCGACGCCTGAATTCCCCGTCACACACTCGTCAGCAAGGAAGAGAACCTCATGGATCTGAAACTCACCGGAACTGTCGCGATCGTCACCGGCGCGAGCAGCGGAATCGGGGAGGCCACCGCGATCAGGCTCGCAGAGCACGGTGCGATCGTGGTCGTTGTGGCCCGCCGCAAGGACCGACTGGACGCCGTCGTAGCCGAGATCGCAGCGGCTGGCGGTACCGCGCTCGCCATCGCAACGGACATCACCGATCGTGCACAGGCGGAGAAGGCCGTTCGGGAGGTCGTCGACACCTACGGTCGGCTCGACATCCTGATCAACAACGCGGGGCTGATGTTGCTGGGACCCATCGTCGGAGCAGACATCGACGAGTGGGAGCGGATGATCTCCGTCAATCAAAAGGGCCTGCTCTACATGACGAATGCGGCGCTTCCCCATTTGCTGGCCGCCGCCGAGGACCAGCTACGACAGGTCGCCGACATCGTGAATATCTCGTCAATCGCTGGGCGTCAGGCGTGGGCGAATTACGGCGTCTACAACATGACCAAGTTCGGCACCAACGGCTTTACCGAGGCGCTCCGTCAGGAAGTCACGAAAAAACACGTCCGTGTTGGCGTGCTGGAGCCGGGAGCCGTCAACACCGAACTCGTTTCGCACAACAATGACGCAATTACGAGCGAGCTGGCGGCGTCCAATGCCATCGCTGAACCGCTCGAACCCGGCGACATCGCCGACAGCATCGCCTACATGGTCACCCGACCGCGACGGTCTTCCATCGCTGAACTGTGGGCCATGCCCACATCGCAGGCGTAAGACCGCACACCTCGAAACGGAGAGAATCAGATGAAATACCGCAGCCTCGCCAACACCGGAGTCAGTGTGTCCAACCTCGCCCTCGGCGCCATGGGTTTCGGCACCGAGACTTCCGAGTCTGATGCGTTCGCCATCCTTGACCGCTTCATCGAAGCCGACGGCAACTTTGTGGACACGGCCAATGTGTACGGCGGCGGCGCGTCCGAAGAGGTCCTTGGACGTTGGTTTGCCAGCCGACCTGCAGACGTCACGGATCGTGTCGTTCTCGCCAGCAAAGCCCGATTCGGAACCGGCCCTGACGTGAACGAGAACGGATCGTCCCGACGCAACCTTGACCGGGCCCTGTCGGCATCGCTGCGACGCCTGGGTCGAGACACGGTTGATCTCTACCAGTTGCACGGATGGGACCCGCTGACACCGATCGAAGAGACACTGAGCTTTCTTGATGATGCTGTCCACGCGGGAAAAATCCACTACATCGGTCTGTCGAACTTCACCGGCTGGCAGATGCAGCTGACGCTTTCCACGGCGAGATCAATGGGACTTCAGGTTCCTGTGACGTTGCAGCCCCAGTACAACCTCGTTTCCCGTGAGATCGAATATGAAATCGTGCCGGCCGCACTCCACAACGGAGTTGGACTCCTGCCGTGGTCGCCTCTTGCCGGGGGTTTCCTCTCTGGCAAGTACACAAAGAACGCCACGGCAGAAGAGGGAACGCGCGCCGGTTCCGGTGACCCGATGAACGACCATATCTTTGGTGAGCTCGCCGCGAAGGAGCAAAACTGGCGCACCGTCGACACAGTTCGCGGCGTTGCCGACTCACTCGGTGTCACGCCCAGCCAGGTCGCGCTCAGCTGGCTCATCAACCGGCCCGCCGTCACCGCGCCGATCATCGGTGCCAAGACTCTCACGCAGCTTGAGGCGAACATCGTCGCGGCCGACCTCGATCTTGGTGAGGACGCAACCACTCGCCTCGACGCCGTCAGCGCACCGACTCCGAACGACTATCCATACGGGCCGTTTGGGGTGAAGCAGCGCGACCGTTACGTCGACTCCAGCGACCAGGCAATCGCCGAAATCTTCTGAACCGCCGCTCGGTGTCGGTCAGCGCCCGGGAAGGGTGCTGAGTGACTGCGAGCGTGCCTCGAGAAGCTCGGCGTAGGTTCCGTCGCGCTCGGCCCAGCGCAGTCGGTTCGCGGCGGTAACCACGATCTCGTGTGGCGTGGGGGTAGCGCTGAGGAGGCCGATGACCTCGTCGAGGAAGCCCTCCAGTGGGAGAGCCGCGGGATTGATCTTCTCCTGCCCGGCCGTTGCAACGGCCGGCGGGATGAGTTCGGTCACTGCGACGCCGGTCCCGGCCAGCTGGGCGCGCAGGGACTCGGTGTAGGCGTGCACCCCCGCCTTCGACGCACCGTACGAAGGCATCAGGGGAAACGGCAGAAATCCGATGCCCGACGTGACGGTGATGATGTCACCGGAACCCCGGGAGACGAGGTGCGGGGTAAACGCGTCGGTCACCCGGATGGTCCCGAGGAGGTTGACGGTGATCGTTGTCTCCGCCTGCCCAAAGTGGGCGGGATCGCGCAGGTCTTCCATCAACATCACGCCGGCCATGGTCACCACCACGTCGAGGTCCGGGTGGTTTGCGAGCACTTCGTCGCGGGCGCGGAGAACGGATGTCCCGTCGGCGACGTCGATCTCAACGGTCTCGAGGTCGTCAACGCGACCGGTGGTGCGACCTCCGACGATCACGGTGCTGCCCGCCGCGGCGAACCGTCGCGCCAGGCCCAACCCGATGCCCGAGGTGCCCCCAACGATGAAAACGGTGCGGTCAGTGATGTCCATGAGTGCGTTCCTTCTGGTGATGACCGGCCCATCACGAGCGATTTTCCGGTACCCCACGATGCTCGTCTGCTCACCAGTGGGCAGGAAGGTCCCTGGTGTTCCTGGGAGTGGTGCCCCCACCCTGATGAGGTGCGTGTTGTCAGGAGTACTCGGGCGGCACGGCGCGATACAGCCAGGCCAGCTCGTTGTCGATGACGAAGGTCGACAGGGTGTGCCCGGGCGCGAGGGGCCAGTCGGCGAAGCCCTCGAGAGCCGTCATCAGCTCCCCGGCGGTAGCGGGCGACGGGGCCGCCAGCAACGCCGTTATCAGGTCATCGAAGCCATCGGGTTTGCCGGCGGGCACGGTTTCGTCTGCCGCGCTGGGCAACGCCGCGAGCGCCGCGGTCAGGTACTTCGGCCCGCGGTAGAAGACGTGGGCGCGCGCGAGGAGGGCCCGACCCGCCGCACCCGCCAGGTGCAGGGCGGAACTCGCGAGCAGAAACGGGTCGCCGGATTCGTACGCCTGCGGCAGGAAGTAGCCGCCGTGCAGCCGCACCTGTGCGAGAAACGAGCGGGTGTGCTTCGTCCACACGTCGTCGCGAACGGTGAGGATGCGGGAGATGCTGCGGTCGAGTTCGCCCTCGCCGAGCGTCGAGTAGATGACCCGTGAGCCAACGAAGGACGCCCGGGTCGGGTCATCCGCCCGCTCCACCGCCTCCAGCAAATAGGAGGGGCTGATCAGTTTGATGTCGTAATAGCCGCCGGCGTATCCGATGCCCTCCGTGCTGGTGAACATCACCCGACGCTCGCGCACGGCGGCGTCGAACGCGGCGTCGGAGACGAGCACGCAGAGGTCGACGTCCGAGTCATCGCGCTCGCTGCCCGTCGCGACCGATCCGGTGAGGATGGCGCCCAGCACCCCGTCATCGTCGGCGCACTGGCGAACGAAGGTGGCGACGGCCTCGTCGTGGTGACGCAAGGTCAGGCGCCGGAGCGTGAGGCGGAGGGCCGCGGGGATGCGGAGCGCCGGCCGACGGTGCGTGGCGAGTAGCGGACGACGGGATGCGTCGCCGCGACGAGCGATCGCAGGGACTCGAGCGATCCCGAGATCAGTCCCTGCGCGCGCGCCTGCACGAGCACGTTGCCGAGCGCGGTGGCCTCGACCGGACCCGCCAGCACCGGAAGCCCGGAACGGTCGGCGGTCAGCTGGCACAGCAGCGCGTTCTGCGAGCCGCCACCCACGATGTGGATGACGGAAACGGCAGTGCCCGACAGCACACTCGCGGTCTCGACGGCGCGCGCGAACGCGTCGGCGAGACTCTCGAGAATGCTGCGGACGAGTTCTGCCTGACTCCGGGGGGCAGGCTGCCCATGACCGCGGCACCACTCCGCGATACGGGCCGGCATGTCTCCCGGAGCCAAGAATGTGGGGTCGTTGGCGTCAAAAATTGCCACCGGTGTCTGGACAGCGGATGCCGCGTCGAGCAGTGTCGGCAGATCGGCTGCCAGCCCGGCCTCGCCCCAGACGCGCAGCGACTCACTGAGCAGCCAGAGACCCATGACGTTGTGCAGGAACCGCACCCGTCCGTCCACGCCACCCTCGTTGGTGAAGTTGGCGGCGCGGCTGGCCTCCGTGAGCACGGGGGACTCGAGCTCGACGCCCACCAGACCCCACGTGCCACAGCTGATGTACGCGTAGTCGGTGCCCGTCGCGGGGATCGCGACAACGGCGGACGCGGTGTCGTGGGAGCCGACGGCGGTGACGGCGGTATCGGGGGCGAAGCCGAGTTCCGCAGCCATGGCGGGCGTCAGGGTGCCGATGGTCGAGCCGGCGCTGACGAGTTCGGGGAAGAGGTGACGGGGGAGTCCGAGCTTTGCGATCAACGCGTCATCCCACTGCGCCGCATCCCCGGCGCCGACGCGCAGCAGGCCCGTGGTCGACGCGTTGGTGCGCTCGCCGATGGCGCGGCCGGTGAGCCAGAAGGCGAACAGGTCGGGGATAAGCAGGAAGGTGTCGGCGGCGTCGAGGGCCCCGGCCGCGCGGTCGACCTCGAGCTGGAACAGGGTGTTGAAGCTGAGGTGCTGGAGTCCATTGGCGGCATACAACTCCGCCGGGGTGACCTGCGCGTGCACCGCGGCCACGCCCGCATCGTTGCGATCGTCGCGGTAGTGGTGGGGGGTGCCCAGCATGGAGCCACCCGCCATGAGCGCATAGTCGACGGCCCAGGCATCCACCCCAATGCTCCTGATGCCGGGCTCGGCGGAGGCCGCCACCGCGAGCCCGCCGAAGACTCCCGAGCGCAGCTGGTCGATGTCCCAGTGCAGGCCGGTGTCGCGGTGGACGGGCCCGTTCGGGAACCGCGCGATCGGCTGCAGGCGCAGTTCGGTGGGGCCCACGTAGCCGAGCATGACCCGGCCGCTGGTGGCACCGAGGTCGACGGCGGCGACCGGGGTCGCGCCCGTCATCGCAGGAAGGCCGCGGCGACGCCCGCGTCCACGGGGATGTGCAGGCCGGTCGTGTGGCTCAGGTCGCTCGAGCACAGCACGAACACCGCGTTGGCGACGTTCTCGGGCAGTACCTCGCGCTTGAGCAGAGTGCGCTGCGCGTAGTAGGCACCGAGCTCCTCCTCGGGCACGCCGTAGACCGCGGCGCGCTTGGCGCCCCAGCCGCTGGAGAAGATGCCGGATCCCCGCACCACCCCGTCGGGGTTGATGCCGTTGACCTTCACGCCGTACTCGCCGAGCTCGGCGGCGAGCAGACGCACCTGGTGGGCCTGGTCGGCCTTGGTCGCGGAGTACGCGATGTTGTTGGGGCCGGCGAAGACGGAGTTCTTGGAGGAGATGTAGATGATGTCTCCACCGAGCTTCTGGTCGATGAGAACGCGTGCTGCGGCCCGGGAGACGAGGAAGGATCCCTTCGCCATCACGTTGTGCTGCAGGTCCCAGTCGGCGACGGTCGTCTCCAGCAGCGACTTGCTCAGCGACAGGCCGGCGTTGTTGACGATGAGGTCGACCCCGCCGAACGCCAGGACCGTGGCGTCCACGGCGGCCTGCACCTGCGCCTCGTCGGTGACGTTCGCCTGAATGCCGATCGCGACGTCGGTGGTACCGAGCTCGGCCGCGGCCGCCTGGGCCTTCTCGAGGTCGAGGTCGGCGATCACCACGCAGGCTCCTTCGGCGGCCAAGCGGGTGGCGATCGCCTTGCCAATTCCGGAGGCCGCACCGGTGACGAGCGCGATGCGCGACGCGAGGGGCTTGGGCTTCGGCAGGCGCTGCAGCTTTGCCTCCTCGAGCGACCAGTACTCGATACGGAACTTCTCCTCGTCGGAGATCGGCGCGTAGCTCGAGATGGCTTCGGCCCCGCGCATGACGTTGATGGCGTTGATGTAGAACTCGCTCGCCACACGGGCGGTCTGCTTGTTCGCGCCGTAACTGAACATGCCGACGCCCGGGATCAGCACGATGGCCGGGTCGGCGCCGCGAATGGCGGGCGACTCGTCGGTCGCGTACGCGTCGTAGTACGCCTGGTAGTCGAGGCGGTACTGCGCGTGGAGCTCGTCCAGGCGCGCGATGGACTCCTCGACGGTGGATGTCGCGGGCAGGTCGAGCACGAGCGGCTTGACCTTGGTACGCAGGAAGTGGTCGGGGCAGCTGGTGCCCAGGGCGCCGAGTCGCACGTGCTCACTGCTCGAGAGGAAATCGGTGACCACCGAGGCATCCGTAAAGTGTCCGACCTGCGCCTTGTCGGTCGAGGCGAGCCCGCGGATGTGCGGTGCGAGGGCGGCGGCCTTCGCGCGGCGCTCCTCCTCGGGCAGGGCGGCGTAGCCGTCGAGGGGTGTGCCGAAGGGATTCGCGCGGCCGTTCTGCTCGATGAACTTCTCGGCCGTGTCGATGATCCACAGCGAGTTGGCCTCGGCCTCGTCGCTGGTGTCGCCCCACGCGGTGATGCCGTGGCCGCCGAGGATCACGCCGATGGCATCGGGGTGCGCCTGCTTGATCTCGGCGATGTCCAGCCCGAGCTGGAAGCCGGGGCGCCGCCAGTTGACCCAGGCCACCTTGCCGCCGAAGGCCTTCGCCGTCAGCGCCTCACCGTCGGCGGAGGTCGCGAATGCGATGCCGGAGTCGGGGTGCAGGTGGTCGACGTGCGCCGCATCGACGAGCCCGTGCATGGCGGTGTCGATCGAGGGCGCGGCCCCGCCCTTGCCGTGCAGCGTGTAGTCGAACGCGGCAACCATCTCGTCCTCGCGGTCGACACCGGGATAGACGGTTACCAGCGAGCGAAGGCGGTCGAGCCGCAGTACGGCAAGGCCCGCCTCCGTCAGCGTGCCGAGGTCTCCGCCGGATCCCTTCACCCAGAGCAGCTCGACGTCCTCGCCCGTGACGGGGTCGGTCTCCGTGCCCTTGGCCGACGTGTTGCCGCCGGCGTAGTTGGTGACCCGCGGGTCGGAACCGAGGCGGTTGCTGCGCGCGATCAGTTCTGCGGCGGTGGGGTTGGTCATGTCTGCGATCTCTCTGTTGCGGTGCTGGTCAGGAGGGGAAAACGCGTCCGGCGGGAGTTCCGGCGCTCGTCATGGGTTGAGTTCGGCGGGAGACGTTGCGGTCGGCGGGAGAAGCTGGCGGTTGGCGGGAGACATAACTCCCGCCATCCGCTTTCTTCTCCCGCCACACCCTGCGTTTTCTCCCGCCACACGGAAAAACTGGCGGTCAGGCGCCCCAGCTGGCCTGCTGACCGCCGACGCGGTCTTCGGCGATGCGGGACTGGTAACCGGATGCCGCGTAGGCAGCCATCGGATCACCGGCGAGCCCCCGGGACTCACGCCATTCGGCGAGCGCGGGGCGAACGTCCGTGTAGAACGCGTCCATGAGGATGCCGTTCGCGCCGAGCACGTCGCCCGCGTTCTGCGCGGCGGACAGCGCCGTGCCGTCCACGAGCAGCGCGCGCGCCGTCATCTCCTGCACGTTGAGCACCGAGCGGATCTGCCCGGGGATCTTGTCCTCGACGTTGTGGCACTGGTCGAGCATGAAGGCGACGCCGGAATCGGGTCCGAACCCGCCACCACGGATGACCTCGTACAGGATCCGGAACAGCTGGAACGGGTCTGCCGCCCCGACGATCAGGTCGTCGTCGGCGTAGAAGCGGGAGTTGAAGTCGAAGCTTCCGAGCTTGCCGAGGCGCAGCAGCTGGGCAACGATGAACTCGATGTTGGTGCCGGGAGCGTGGTGGCCGGTATCGAGGCAGACCAGCGCGCGGTCGCCGAGCGCGGATACCTGGGCGTAGGAGGTGCCCCAGTCCGGGACATCCGTGTGATAAAAAGCGGGCTCAAAGAACTTGTACTCGAGCACCATGCGCTGGTTCTGACCGATGCGGGCGTAGATCGAGGCGAGGGAGTCGGCGAGGCGGTCCTGACGTCCGCGGATGTCTCCCTGCCCCGGGTAGTTGGTGCCGTCGGCGAGCCAGATCTTGAGGTCACGGGAGCCCGTCTCATCCATGATGTCGATGCACTCGAGGTGGTGGTCAATCGCCTTCTGGCGGATGCGCGGGTCGATGTGGGTGAGGCTGCCGAACTTGTAGTCGTCGTCCTGGAACGTGTTGCTGTTGACGGTGCCGAGCTTCACGCCGTGGTCCTCGGCGAACGTGCCAAGCGCCGCGTAGTCGTCGACCTTGTCCCACGGGATGTGCAGCGCGACGGTGGGGGACAGCGCGGTGTAGGTGTTGACCTGGGCGGCGTCGGCGATCTTCTCCTGCGGCGTGCGCGGGGTGCCGGGGGTACCGAAGACCTTGAACCGGGTGCCGGAGTTGCCGAAGGCCCAGGACGGCAGTTCGATGGCCTGTTCTGCCAGCAGGGGCGCGATATCGCTGAATTGCACCATTGGAATTCTCTTTCGTGTTTCGTCGTCATTGACCGACATCGCGACCGCCAGAAGCGGAAGTGAATCGTTTCATTTTGAATGCTAGCGGGTGGAATCGTCTTTCACAATTGCGCGGCCAAAAGTTGCGCATCGAGGTTGAAAACTTGCGGGATATACCGAAATGCCTGATCGGCGGGCACGTCCGTGTGCTCGAAGTGATCAGCCATCGCGCTCTGCCACCGGGCATTCACCTCGCGGGCGGCCATTCCGGCGAGGTTGGCGTCCAGATCCTCCGTCTCGAAGTATCCGATCACCAGGCCGTCCTCCCGCAGGAAAATCGAGTAGTTGTGCCACCCGGTCTCCCTCAGGGCAATGAGCATGTCCGGCCAGACGCGGGCGTGCGCCTCGCGGTAGGCGTCGATGTGATCGGGCCTGACCTGGAGCTGAAAGCAGACGCGCTGCATGGTGTCCCCCACGCATTTTCTAGAAGTCGAACTCGCCGATGTTCTCCTTGGTGAAGACGTACGGATCGCCCAGCAGCACCGTCGCGTCGGCGCCGACCGTGAACGATCCGAGCTTGCCGGCGTCGAACTTGTCGCCCTCCTTGCCCGTGATCGTGCCCTCGATCAGGGCCTTGTTCGCGTACGCGGCCAGGTAGCCGAGATCGGCCGGGTTCCAGAGGGCGAAGGAGGTGACGGTGCCGTCGGTCACGAACTCGCGCATCTGGTTTGGCGTGCCGAGGCCGGTCAGCGCGACCTTGCCCTTGAAGTCCGAGGTGGACAGGTAGCGGGCGGCCGCGGCGATGCCGACGGTGGTCGGCGAGATGATGCCCTTCAGCTGCGGGTGGCTCTGCAGCAACGCCGCCGTCTTGTCGAAGGAGGTCTGGTCATCGTCATTTCCGTACACCGTGTCGACGAGCTTGATGTTCGGGTGGTTGTCGGCGATGTCCTTCTTCATCAGGTCGATCCAGGCGTTCTGGTTGGTGGCGTTGGCCGCGGCCGAGAGGATCGCGACCTCGCCGGCGTCACCGATCTGCTTGGAGAGTTCGTCCACCTGCACCTTGGCGATGCCCTCGGACGTCGCCTGGTTGATGAACACGTCGCGGTAGGCGGGATCGGTGTCGGAGTCGAAGGTGACGACCTTGATTCCGGCGTCGCGGGCCTCGTTCAGTGCGTCGCCGATCGCCTTCGGGTCGTTCGCGGAGATCACGATGCCGCCAACTCCCTGCTGCGTGAGGGTATTGATGTAGCTGACCTGGGCGTCGGGGCTCGCCGTCGCGGGTCCCACCTGGGCGTAGGTTCCCTTGAACTCCTTGATGGCGGTCTCGCCGCCCTTGTCGGAGGTGTCGAAGTACGGGTTACCCAGGTTCTTGGGGATGAACGTGATGGCGAGATTCTTGGTGTCACCACCGCCGCTGCTGCCGCTTCCGCTGGTCGTCGTGGTCGTGCAGCCTGTCGCAATGAGGGCGACGCTGGCGGCAGCGGCGATCACGCCGATCGCGCGGCGCCTGCGGGTGCCTCGTACCGTTTTCTGAAACAACATCTTTGTTCTTCCTTTCAGTGGTTGCGGGTATTTCCTGGGGGGATCAGCCGGCGGTGACGGGAGTTGCCGCCTTCGGTTTCTGTCGCCGCGTGCGGAGAAAGGCGAGCAGGCTCGACGCCACCACCGAGAGCACGAGCAGCACTCCGGTGATGATGTTGATGACGTCGCTCGTGATGTTGGCGAGGCGCAGCGCGCTTCCCAGCACTCCGATGAGCAGCACGCCGGCGATCACGCCGTGGAGCGCGCCGCGTCCGCCGAAGATGGAGACGCCGCCCAGCAGCACGGCAGCGATCACGGAGAGCTCGAGGCCTGTCGCGTTATCCCCGCGGGCGCTGCCGAATCGCAGCGTGTAGTAGATGCCTGCGAACGCCGAGACGAGACCGGTCAGCACGAACAGGATGAACTTCGTGCGGGCAACGTGCACGCCCGAGAAGGTCGCCGCGTCCGAGCTCAGACCGATGGCGAAGATGCCGCGCCCGAACGGGGTGAAGTGCAGCAGCACCGCGAAGATCACGGCGAGGATGAGGAACGGCACGATGATGGCCGGAATGGATGTCCCGACGAAACGGGATTTCGCCAGCGCCGTCCAGTACTCGGGGAAGTCGGTCACGGCGGTCGTGCCCAGCAGGCCAACGGCGAGTCCGCGGTACAGGGCCAGCGTGCCGATGGTCACCGCGAGCGAGGGCAACCCGACGACGGTGATGAGGAATCCGTTGATGGCGCCTCCGATGGCGCCGACCACGAGGGCGGTGAGGAACACCAGGGCGATGGGCCACCCCGCCTGCGTGAGCGTGCCGACAACGACGCTGCTGAGACCCACGACGCTCGCGACCGACAGGTCGATCTCGCCCGTGATGATGACGAGTGTCATGGGGAGGGCGATGAGCAGGATCGGCGTCACATCGAGGATCAGGTAGGTGAAGGTGATCGGGCTGCCGAAGCCGCGCACGGTGGCCGACGCGTAGATGACGACGAGCACGAGTAGCGCGATGATGGCCATCTCCCGCGTGAAAAGGATGCGGCGCCAGAGGGGATGCGCGTAGTTGCGGTAGGTGCGCGTCGGGGTGCGCGTCGTGGTGTCAGACATTCGTGTCATCCCTCGCTTCCACAAGCCGGCGCGATTGTCGCAGCGCGAGAAGCCGGTCAAGCACGATGGCGCCGATGATCAGCACGCCGACGACGGCCCGCTGCCAAAAGTCGGGAACGCCGAGGATCGGCAACGCCCGGTTGATGGTGAGGAGGAGCACCGCGCCGATGGCTGCACCCCAGACGGTTCCGCTGCCGCCGACGATCGCGACACCGCCGATGACCGCTGCGCCGACGGCGTCCAGTTCGAAGCCGGTGCCCGCCTGCGAGTTGACGGTGCCGTAGCGCGCCGCGTAGAGCACGCCAGCGAGTCCCGCCAGCGCTCCGGAGACGATGAAGGCGGAGATGATGCGGCGGGTGACGCGCAAGCCGTAGAGGTTGGCGGCATCGGGGTCGGACCCGATGGCGTACAGTTCGCGGCCGCTGCGGATATTGCGCATGTACCAGCCGGCGATGACCAGCGCGACAAGCGCGATGATGGCGAGGATCGGGATGCCGAGGATGCTGCCGGTGCCGAGTGCAAGGAAGTCCTTGGGTAGGTCGGACGCGTTGATCCTGTTGCTCCCGGCCCACACCACGTTGATGCCGCGGTAGGCGTAGAGGGTTCCAAGGGTGATGACGAGCGCGGGAACCCGGGCAAAGGCGACCAGCGCCCCGTTGATGAGACCGAGGGCGCCGCCGAACACCAGTCCGATAAGGAAGACAAGGATGATCGGGATGCCGGGAACGTCGAGGAACAACCGACCGGTGAGGTACGCCGACAGGCCAAGCACCGAGCTCACCGACAGGTCAACGCTGCGGGTGATGATAACGATGGCCTGACCGATCGCCACGAGTACCAGGATCGAAGGAGTGAGCAGCAGGTCGCGCCATCCGTCACCGCTGAAAACGAACGAGGGGTTCTTCACGGTGGTGACGACCACCACCAGAACAAGGGCGAGAAGGATGCCGGTCTCGCGTGCCCGGGCAAATGCGCGCAGCCCGCTCACGACGCGACCGCCTCGTTCGGGGTGCCCGTGTGGGCATCGGCGGCGCCACCGGGATGGGTCGCGGCGAGCATGACCGCCTCGGCCGTCGCCTCGGCGCGGGGCAGGTCCGCGGTGAGGCGGCCCTCCCGCATGACGAGCACGCGATCGGCCATGCCGAGCACCTCCGGCAGTTCGGACGAGATCATCAGAATCCCCATTCCCCGCCCCGCAAGCTCGGAGAGCAGCCTGTGTACCTCGGCCTTCGTGCCGACGTCGATACCGCGGGTCGGCTCGTCGATGATCAAAACCCGCGGGTTGGTAGCCAGCCATTTCGCCAGCACCACCTTCTGCTGGTTGCCGCCGCTCAGGGTTCCCACCTCGCTGTCGAGCGCGCTGGTCTTCACCTCGAGCCGGCTTGCCCAGATCGCCGCGGCGGCATTTTCGAACCCCGAGGTGATGATGCCCGCCTTCGCGAGGGTGCGACGAATCGAGAGCGTGGTGTTGCGGGCGACGGATGACTCGAGCACGAGTCCCTGCTTGCGGCGGTCTTCCGGTACCAGCGCCATGCCCCTCGCCATCGCGGCGGTCGGGCTGTTCGGCGGCACGCGGGTTCCACCGAGGGTGACGGTGCCCGCCGTATACGGATCGACGCCGAAGACCGCGCGAGCGATTTCGCTGCGCCCGGCCCCGACGAGGCCGGCGAGGCCGACGATCTCGCCCGAACGCACGGTGAAGGTGATGTCGGAGAAGACGCCCGGGGAACTGAGCCCAGTGACGTTCAGCAGCACGTCGCCGATGGTGGTCTCCTGCTTGGGAAAGAGATCGCTCACGTCGCGGCCGACCATGCGGCGCACGATCTCTTCCGCGGTCACGGCGGCGATGTCGTCGGTGGAGATGTAGCGGCCGTCGCGCATCACGGTGATCGTGTCGCAGAGTGCGAACACCTCATCGAAGCGGTGCGAGATGAACACGAGGGCCCGTCCCTCGTCGCGCAGGCTGCGGGCGATGGCGAAGAGTCGGTCGACCTCGACCCCGCTCAGGGCGGCGGTCGGTTCATCCATGATCAACAACCGGGCATCGAGGGAGATGGCCTTGGCGATTTCGAGGATTTGCTGGTCGGCGATCGACAGTCCCTCGGCGGGACGATCGGGGTCGATGCGCACGGCGAGGCGCTCGAAGAGGCGGAGGGCTTCCGCCCGCATGGCCTTGCGGTCGATGCGCCCGAACCGCGAGACCGGCTGGCGGCCCATGAAGAGGTTTTCGGTGACGGACAGGTCGGGAAAGAGCGTGGGCTCCTGATAGATCACGGCGATGCCTGCCGCCTTGGATTCGGCGGTCGAGGTGAAGTTGACCGATTCGCCGGCGAGTTCGAAGTCGCCGGAGTCCCGCGTGTAGAGACCCGCGACGATCTTGACGAGGGTGGACTTGCCGGCGCCGTTCTCGCCGACGAGCGCGTGGATGGATCCGGCGTGCACCGTCAGGTCGGCGGAGGCGAGGGCCACGACCTGACCGAACGACTTGGCGACGCGGCGAAGAACGAGGGTAGGTTCACCCGGCTCGCGGGGTCGCTCGGAGGGGCTGTGCGTTGTCGACATTGACGGTTTCTCCACGGTGAGAAGGTGACGCAGTTGTGATGGTGCTCGTCGTTCCACATCGGCGTGAAACGATTCATCTGTGGACGGACTCTATCCTTGGGACTCGTTCAGGGTCAAGGCGTCTGCCTCCCAGGCCACGGAGAAGGTGTGCTCGCCGTTCTGCACGGTCACCGGTGCTGACCCGGGCAGTTCCACCACGGCGTCGGTGCCGGTGGGAACGACGACGGTCACCTCCAGCCGGCCGTCGACGATCCGCCAGTCGATGGAGGCGCGACCGTAGGGTGTCTCGTGCGCCGCGCTCGCCGAGGTGAATCCGCCACCCGGTTGCGGGCGGAACAGGATCGACCGGTATCCCGGTGCGGTCGGCGCCAGCCCGGCAACCACGCGGTGCAGCCAATCCGCCACGGCGCCGAGGGCGTAGTGGTTGAACGAGGTCATGGTGCCGGGATTGACGCTGCCGTCGGGACGCTGGCTGTCCCAGCGCTCCCAGATGGTCGTCGCGCCCTGCGTCACCGGGTAGAGCCACGACGGGCATTCCGGCTCGAGCAGCAGGTCGTAAGCGGTGGCGAGCGAACCGGATTGCGTGAGTGCGTCCGAGACAAGAGGCGTGCCGGCGAACCCGGTCGCGATGCGGTTCTGGGCTTCGGCGACGAGCGCGGCGAGGCGCCGGCCAGCGGCGGCACCCGTGTCCGCATCCGGGATGAGACCGAACGTGATGGCCAGCGAGTACGCCGTCTGCGCATCGCTGGTCATGGTGCCGCCGGCCAGGAGGTACTCGTCGGCGAAGGCGGCGCGGACAGCCGCAGCGAGAGCGGAGTAGTGCGCAGCGTCATCCACTTGTCCCAGCACCTCGGCCATCTTCGCCAGGTGCAGCGTTGACCAGGCGAAGTAGGCGGTCGCGACCAGGTATTTGTCGGTGGTGGCGTCGGCGGGATCCTGCGGCGGAGCGGCGGGATCGAGCCAGTCGCCCAGCTGGAACCCGTCGTTCCACAGGTGGTCGTCGCCGGCGAGGCGGTCGACGAGATCGATCCATGCCTTCGCGCTGGCGTATTGCGCGGCGAGGATTCCCGAATCTCCGGTGCGCTCGTAGAGCACCCACGGCGTGAGCACAGCGACGTCGCCCCACACCGCGCCGGGACGGATCGGCGTCCACATCTTTTTCGCCGGGATCACCGGCACGTACCAGGGCACGGTGCCGTCGGGTAGTTGCTCGACCGCCACGTCTTTCAGCCACGAGGACAGCATGCCCGAGACGTCGTAGAGAAATGCGGCGGTGGGGGCGAACACCTGGATGTCGCCCGTCCACCCGACGCGCTCGTCACGCTGTGGGCAGTCGGTCGGGATGTCAACGAAGTTGCCTCGCATGCTCCAGAGAACGTTCTCGTGCAGACGGTTCACCAGCGGGTTGGAGCTGTCGAACCATCCCGTGCGTTCCATATCGGTGTGGTAAACCCGCGCGACGATGTCTCCGGCGGCCACCGCGGCGGCGAGGTCGCCCGGCCACCCGGTGATCTCCGCGAACCGGAAGCCGTGGATCGTGAAGCGGGGTTCCCACTCCTCCCGCTCGCGCCCGGCGAGCGTGTACACGTCGGTGGACTTCGCGTCGCGGAGGGGGCGGGTGTAGAGCTCGCCGTCCTGCAGCACCTCGGCCGTGCGGATGGTCACGGTGTCGCCGGCGGCGCCCGAGACCCGGATGCGCAGGCGCCCCACCAGGTTTTGGCCGAGGTCGATGATCTGCGCGCCGCTGGGTGTGGTGATGACGCCGACGGGGACGACCTCCTGGGTGCAGCGCACGGGCGGTCCCTCGGGAGCGACCAGGGTCGCGGGGTCACGGTCGCTGAGGCGCACCGCCGACCAGTCGCTGTCGTCGAAGGCCGCCGTCGACCAGCCGGTGTGCTCGTCGCGGGCGTCGTAGATCTCGCCGTCGTACAGGCCGGTGCGGATGATGGGACCGACGTGGGCGCGCCACGATTCGTCCGTCGCGACGGTCTCGACGCGGCCATCGGCGTAGGTCAGCTCGAGCTGCGCGATGAGGGAGAGGTCGGAGCCGAACAGGTTGCGGAATCCGCCGCGCCAGCCGAGGCGTCCCCGGTACCAGCCGTCGCCGAGCCACGCGCCGATGGCGTGCTCGTTTGCGGGTCCGGCCAGCAGTTCGGTGACGTCGTGCGTGTAGTACCGCAGGCGGGAGCCATACACTGTCCACCCGGGCGAGAGGGCATCGTTACCGACGCGGCTTCCGTCGATTTCGACCTCGTACAGGCCGTGGGCCGACACGTAGAGCCGGGCGCTGACGACGGCGCCAGAGGTGGCGAAGCTCGTGCGCACGAGCGCGGGGCGCCGGTCATCCGAGTCCGCAATTTCTGCCCACGCGCCGCCTGCTGGACGGGCAACCCAGTCGGTCGGCGATAGCAGCCCGGCCTCGACCGTGGCGATATCGCTCCAGCCGGAGGCGTCGTCTCCCGACCACACCCGCACACGCACGCTCGCCGATTCCCGTGAGGCGAGCGGCCGCACGGGCCAGGGCACGAGTACCGAGTCGGGCGAGGCGATGCGCCCGGTGGTGGTGGTCGCGGTGCCGTCGAGAGTGACTTCGAGTTCGTAGGCATCCTGGCGCCAGCCGGCGGGAGCGGTGGTCTTCCAGGAGATGCGCGGACTCGCCTCGCCGATGCCGAGGGCGGTGCGGTGGTGTTCGAAGCGCGGGGGAGCGGGAGTGACCATCGTTGGGCACCGGTCCTTTCACAAAGTTGGAAGAACGGGGCAGAAAGGCGGTGCTGCGATCCGCTCGCTATTGAGCCGGATCCGAATTCTGACACGTTTCAAAACAGATCGTACAGCGAGATCACCGTCGGATAGCAACAGCGACCGCGATTAGTTGACACGTTTCAAAATCTGTCACAAGATGAACGGGCACGTGAGTTGTACGAGAGGAATCCAATGACGGAAATTCCGCAGAAGCACGCCCCGACGGTAGCCCTCGTCGGCACACTCGACACCAAGGGTGCCGAGTACCAGTGGATGGCCGACCAGCTGGCATCGCTCGGGGTGAGTGTCGTCACCGTGGACACAGGCATTCGCGAGCCGCACGGATTCACCGGCACGATCGTTCGATCGCAGGGCGCGGTCGCCGAGGCCGCGGGCACGTCGATCGCCGCCCTGCGTGAGCGCGGTGACCGCGGCGTCGCCACCGCCACCATGGGGGAGGGCGCCGCCGTTGTCCTGTCCGACCTGCTCGCCGCCGGAACCCTCGACGGCGTGCTCGCCCTCGGCGGCAGCGGGGGATCCTCGATCGCCGCCCGCGCCGTCCGCGACCTGCCGATCGGCCTGCCAAAACTGCTCGTCTCCACCATGGCCTCGGGCGACGTGTCGCCCTACGTCGGCGCGAGCGACGTCACCCTGATGTACAGCGTTGTCGACATCGCGGGCATCAACCAGATTTCGCGTGCAGTACTCGGCAACGCCGCCGCCGCCATCGCCGGGATGGCCCAGGCACGCGTGGCCCGCGCGGCGGACGTCGGAGTGGCGGATGACCGTCCGCTGATCGGTGCCTCGATGTTCGGTGTGACCACTCCCGCCGTTGACGCAGCTCGCCAGCGGCTCGAAGAGCTTGGCTACGAGGTGCTCGTTTTCCACGCCACCGGTTCCGGGGGCCGCGCGCTCGAGGGATTAGCCCGGTCCGGGCTCCTCGTGGGGGTGCTTGACCTGACGACGACGGAGCTCGCCGATGACCTCGTGGGTGGGGTGTTGAGCGCGGGCCCCGACCGGTTGACGGCGGCCGGGTCATCCGCTGTCCCACAGGTCGTCAGCCTCGGTGCGCTCGACATGGTGAATTTCGGGCCGCGCGAGACTGTGCCGCATCACTTCGACGACCGCCAGTTCTTCATTCACAACCCGACCATCACGCTGATGCGCACGACGCTCGCCGAAAACGCGGAGCTCGGCGCGCGGATCGGCGCGAAACTCGCGGCGGCAACGTCGCCGACGGTGCTGATCATTCCGCGCGGCGGGGTCTCGGCCCTCGATGCCGACGGACAGCCGTTCCGGGACGCGGCGGTGGACGATGCCCTGTTCACCGCGGTGCTCGACGGTGTTGCCAGCAGTGCCGTCGTGGTCATCGATGACACCGGAAATATCAACGACGCAGCCCTCGCCCGTCGCGCGGCGGACGAACTGCACAGCCTGATTGGACAGAACTCATGACCGTGGACAGAACAACGGCCCTCGCCCGGCTGCGGGCGACCGTCGCGGCGGGCAGTCCCGTTATCGGCGCGGGCGCCGGCACCGGGCTCTCGGCAAAGGCCGCCGAAGCCGGCGGCGTCGACCTCATCATCATCTACAACTCGGGCCGCTACCGCATGGCCGGACGCGGATCCCTCAGCGGGCTGCTCGCCTACGGCGACGCCAACCAGGTGGTCGTCGAGATGAGTCGCGAGGTGCTGCCGATCGTGCGCGATACCCCCGTGCTCGCGGGCGTCAACGGAACCGACCCGTTCCGGCTGATGGAGAAGTTCCTCGACGAACTGAAGACGATGGGCTTCACCGGGGTGCAGAACTTCCCGACGGTCGGGCTCTTCGACGGCAACTTCCGCCTCAACCTCGAGGAGACCGGCATGGGCTACGACCTCGAGGTCGACATGGTGCGGCTCGCCGCCGAGCGCGACCTGCTGACCGCGCCCTACGTGTTCGACATCGAGTCGACCATCGCGATGACCGAAGCCGGTGCGGACGTGCTCGTTCCCCACATGGGGCTGACCACCAGTGGGTCCATCGGCGCACAGACCGCCCTGACGCTGGAGGAATCCGCGGTCAGGGTGCAGGAGATGCGGGATGCCGCGGTGAAGATCAATCCCGACATCCTGGTGCTGTGCCATGGCGGACCCATCGCCGAACCCGAAGACGCCGCCTACATCCTCGCGAACACCACCGGTGTCGTGGGCTTCTTCGGAGCGTCATCCGTCGAGCGCCTCCCCACGGAGCGCGCCATCAAGCAGCAACTCGTCGACTTCAAGTCGATCCCGATCGGCTGAGCCGGTCGCGCCGGCCGCATCCGCCCATCACCCCAGCACGAATCATCCCGAACCGTCCCCGCACCATCGCGCAAAGGAGCACGCACATGACCACCGCACAAGAAGGCCGCCGTCCCGACGAAGTACCCACCCGCACGTTCGAGTGGGGCACCATCAAGTGGCTCGTCACACCGCACCTCGACGAGGGAGCCGGCCTCACGGTCGGTGAAGTGATCATCTACCCCGGCCAGGGGCACGCCCCGCACGACCACCCGGGCGAGGAAGAGGTCATCTACGTCATCTCCGGCGAGGGTGAGCAGACCGTCGGCGATGGCCCGGCCTTCCCCATTCGCGAGGGCGACGCCGTGTACATCCCGAAGGCCACCCAGCACTCGACGTACAACACGACGTGGCGTCCGCTGCGCCTGTCGGTGACCTACACGCCGGGTGGGGCGGAGATCGGCCTCGATGGACTGCCCGACGCCCGCATTCTCGACGCCGGCACGGCACCGCTCTGGTCGCAGGCCAACTAGTGCCCGTCATCGAGCCGGGGTCCTGGCTGAATCCCGACAGTCGTCCCGACTGGGCGGAGATCGCCACCATCGGCCGTTTCGCCATCGCTACAGAGGGTGGCCGCTTCGACCGACACTTCCACGACGACCACGAGGTGTGGCTGCTCTGGGAGGGCAAGGCAAAGATCCTTCTCGAGGGCGCGGAGCGCTACGTACAGGCGGGCGACATCATCCTTACCCGGGCCGGTGACACGCACGACTTCCTCGAGGTCTACGAGACGGTGCGCGGATTCTTCACCGAAACCGGCCACCCCGCGGGCGGGCGTACCGGACACCTGCATGCGAGCGAAGCGGATGCCTCGGGGCACGACGTCCCCGCACTGCCACTGCCGCACGACTTCCCCACCCGCTGACCCCGTCCCCCTCTAGGATCACCACCATGCGTATCGCGGTAACTGGCAGCAACGGCAAGCTCGGCAGCGCCACGGTCGAGCGGCTCCGTGCCGATGGCCACGAGGTCATCGGTTTCGACCTGGGTGGCACCCCCGGCGAGGGTTTCACCCGGGTGGACCTCACCGACTACGGCCAGACCCTCGACTCCTTCCTCGGCGTGACTGCGCGCCACGCCGGGCTGGACGCCATCGTGCACATGGCGGCAATCCCCGTAAACGGGCTCGTCCCCGACGTCACGACCTTCCACAACAACATGACGGTGTCGTTCAACGTCTTCCAGGCGGCCATGCGCGCGGGAATCAGCACCATCGTCTACGCCTCGAGCATCACGGCAATGGGCTTCCCGTTCGAGGAGGCGCCTGCCTTCTTCCCCGTCGACGAGTCCGCCACCGCGGCCAACAACACCTACGGTCTCGTCAAGGTGATGGAGGAGGCAATGGTCGCCCAGCTCGTGCGCTGGGACCCGAACCTCAGCATCACCGCGCTGCGGTACACCAACGTGACGGTCGCCGGTGAGTACGACCGCTTCGCCGAGCGGGCGGGCGATCCCGCATACCGTCGTGACCTCATCTGGAGTTACATTGACGCTCGGGATGGCGCGGCCGCCGTGTCCCTCGCGCTGGATGCCGCCACCCCGGGCCTCGAGGTGTACAACATTGCCGCGTCGGACACCGGACTATCGGTGCCGTCGGCCACCCTCGTCGCGGACGCGTTCCCCGGCGTCCCCGTGACCAAACAACTCGGGCAGTTCGAAACCCTGATGTCGATCGACAAGGCGCGCGCTCGCCTCGGCTTCGAACCGCAGCACCTCTGGCGCTCCGAGCTCGGCCTGAGCTAACCCAGCCCCTCCAGGCCTCCAGACGGGTTGCCCGCCACGTCGTCGGTGGCGGGGGTGATCGCGCCGTCGACGATGGCGCGCAGTGCTGCAAGGTGCCTGCCGAGGGCGACCCGGCCCTCGGGAGTGAGCTTCAGCCACGTACGAGGACGCTTGCCCACGTGGCCCTTGCGTGCCTCGACGTACCCTGCGGCCTCCAGCAGGGTGATCTGCTTGCTCAGCACCGAGTCCGATACCTCGATGGTGTCGCGGAGGGCGCCGAACTCCATCTCGTCCAGATGCGCGAGGGTCGCCACGATGCTCAACCGCACGGGCCCGGTCAGCAGGTCATCGACGAGGTGCCGGGGGTGCGCCCGCGTCTGCTCGGTCATCGGGAAGCCCGGCGTGAACCGTTGATGGCGACGGGCAGTCCGCTCGCCAGCGCGAGCGGTACCCACAGCACCGGTGAGCGCTCGGTGATGAGCAACGACAGCGCCAGCCCAACGAAAAAGATGCCAAGGGAGACGGCGAGCCCCCTGTTATAGCGATCGATCCAGCCAGTCGGGCTCACTCTGCGAAACACGTTGTAGATAGTGACGATGGCGACAATGCCAACGACGTACCCTGCGGAAACCACGAGAGCGACCTGCCAGGTCGCCACGGGCAGTACGTACACCGATGCGAGAAAGAACACCGAGACCAACGCGCCGAGAGCGATGCTCAATACCGCTCCGATCCGGGAGCGATCGCCCGCGGAGCGTCCGCGCTCGCCGCTGGTGTCGGCGGTGGCCAGCAGCGCCCTCGCTGCATCGGGAGTGATGTCGGAGTGAACAGTCATGGGAGAGCCTTCCTGCAGAGGGAGTGGTTGGTAATTCCAGTGTGACATTAACTTTCCCATATGGAAAGTAGTGTCCATAGCGGACGAGTGGATGTCCCAAGCCGGGCACTCCTGGCCGGCCACTCGTGCCCGTCCACCGGGTGATACAGATTCGCGGCTACAAGTGTTTCGTCAGATCAGGAGTTTTCGGCAGATTGCACCTTCGTGCGGATGATCGGGAGGCTATGACCCGCATTCTCCTTATCTGGCGAACTCGAAGCGCGAGCAGCCCGCCACAGCGCGAGCAGCCCGCCACAGCGCGAGCAGCCCGCCACAGCGCGCTCACCTGCCACAGCGCGCACACCCGCCACAGCGCGCACACCCGCCACAGCGCCGGCGCAGCGAGCTACCCCGAGCGCAAGGCCTGACCTCCGGCGGCGCCCCGAAGTAGGTTTCTGACGTGGACCCCACCGTAGAAGCCGGAACCATCCAGGGATGGTTCACCCTCGCCGCCGCCGTAGTCGCCGCGCTCGCCGCCATCGTCGGGGTGATCGTCACCGGTGCCAGCGCCGCCAAGACGCAGAGCTGGGTCGGACGCGACCAGTGGTGGCAGCGGTTCTCCTGGGCTACGGAAAAGGCGATCAGCAACGATGACGCCGACTCAGAACTGGGCCTGTCCGTGCTGCTGTCGCTCATCAATGTGCCGTGGGCCAAGCGCGAGGACAACGAGATGGCAATCACGGTCGCCCGCGTGGTGAAGGTCCGCCGGGAGAACCTCGACCGCACCGCCATCGCCCCGCTCGCCGCCGACCGTCCGCACGAGCTCGCGCTTCAGCTCGAGGCGAAGGCGCTCTCCAACCTCGGTCTCACGTCCTAGCGTCCGGGCTCCCGCGGGTCAGCGCCGGGACCGCCACAGCAGCCAGATGAAGTACGGCGTTCCGACGATCGCGGTGAGCAGCCCAGCACCCAGCTGTCCGGGCGCAATCACCGTGCGTCCCAGCACGTCGGCGAGGCAGACCAGGAACGCGCCAAGCAGCATGGCGATCGGGATGACCCGGGCGTGCCGCCGCCCGACGAGCGCGCGTGCGGCGTGGGGGGCCACAAGCCCGACAAACCCGATCACTCCGACCGCCGATACCGCCGTCGCCGTCAGCAGCACGCTCACGACCAGCAGCGGAAGACGGGATGACCCGAGCCGGAGCCCGAGGAGCCGCGGGGTGTCGTCGTCGATCGAGATCAGGTCGATCTGGCGGTGCCGCATGATCGCGACGATCACCCCGATCGCGAGAACGACCACGACGGGCGCGATGTCCGACAGCTCGCGCCCATAGGTCGATCCAGACAGCCACGTCAGTGCCTTGGTGGCGTTGAACGGGTCGGTCAGGGCGATGAGGAACGTGATGACCGCGGTCGTCGCGGCAGACATGCCCACTCCGACGAGCACCAGCCGGTTCTGTCGAAAACCGCCGCGCGCCGCGAGCCCGAAGACGATCGCCGCCGTCACCGCGCCGCCCACCAGTGCTGCACCGGCGAGCCCCCAGGTCGGCACCACCGGCACCGTCGTGACCAGGATGACGGCGCCAAGGGCGGCGCCCCCGGAGACACCGAGGATGCCGGGCTCGGCCAGCGGGTTCCGGGTGACTGCCTGCACGAGCGTTCCCGCGAGCGCGAGCGCCGCCCCGGCCGTCAGCGCGGCAAGAACGCGGGGAACGCGGGTGTCGAGAACGAACGAGACGACCCGCCCGGCGTGCCCGGTGAGCCAGTTCGTGACATCCCCCAGCAGCAGCTTGGCGTCGCCCAGCAGCATGGACGCGACGGTCACGGCGATGACCGCGGCGACCAGCGCGAGCAGGGTGACGACGAACCGGGTGCGCGACGCGACGCGCTGGCGGTCGGCGGGTGCGACCTCTCCCGAGTCGCGCGAGCGAAGCGCCATGACGATGAGGAAGATCGCTCCGACGAGGGTGGTGATGACCCCCGTGGGGATGGCGACGGACCTGTCCGCGCCGACGACCGCACGCAGCAGAACGTCCGAGCCCAGCACAAGCACAACGCCGACGAGCCCCGACAGCGGCAGGAAACTCCTCGCCCGCATCAGCCCGGGGAATGTCCGCGCGAGCGGGCGCACCAGCGCCGGTGCAGAGAGGCCGACGAAGCCGATCGGTCCGGCAATCGTCACGGCCACCGCCGACAGCAGCACAGCGAACACGATGGTGGTGATGCGGGTGGTCGCAACATTGACGCCCACGCTCCGCGCAGCATCATCGCCCAACCGCAGCGCGTCCATGCGCCGGGCGAGCACGAGCAGGCCGATCAGCCCGACCACGATCACCGGCGCCATCTGGTTCACACCATCGGAACTGCTCTGGCTGATGCTTCCGGCGCTCCACTGGTAGAGGCCGGCGGTGCGTTCCGGGAACAGAATGATGAGCGCGTCCGTGATGGAGCCGATCCCGATCGCAAGGGCGCTGCCGGCCAGAACCAACCTGATCGTGCCGCTGCCAAGACCTGACAGCGTGACGACGACGATCGCGGCGGCGAGTCCTCCGACAAAGGCAACGCCCGACGACGCCAGCACCGGGAATGAGACGCCGGTCACCGCGACGAGCGTGAGCGAGAAGTACGCGCCCGCGTTCACGGCAAGGGTGTCCGGCGAGGCGAGAACATTTCGGCTGACCAGCTGCATTGCCGCCCCCGCACACCCCAGGGCGACACCCACGAGGATTCCGGCGAACATGCGGGGGAGACGGGATGCCACGACCACCGCGGCATCCCCCTCGCCGGCATGTCCGGTCAGAGCGTTCCAGATCTGCGACGGTCCCACGGCCGCCGTGCCCTGGGTGATATCGATGAGCCCCAGCACCACGATGAGCACCACGAGACCCACCGTCACCGCCGCGAGACTCACGGCGCGCGCGGGCCGCGCCGCAGACGGAGCCGTGTCTCTGCCGGCGGTGGTGACGGTCATCGGGTGCGCGGAGCTGCCTGGGCCGCGTGGCTACTTGGCGGTGAGTTCGGCGACGACGGAGTCGACGTACGCCATCATCGAGCCCGGTCCGCCGAACATCCAGATGCCATCGTCGATGCGGTGCACGGTGCCCGCCTTGACGAAGGCGAGGGACTTCCAGATGGGGTTGGTAGCGAGGTGATCGACGAAGACGTCTCCGCCGTCGCCGTCATTGGCGATGTAGAGGAACTGCACATCGCCGAGCTTCGTCAGTGCTTCGACATCCGTGCTGCCCATGCCGTAGGCGGCGTCGCCCTCGATGGTCCACGCGTCGCTGAGGCCGAGCTCTGTGGTGACGGCGCCCACGAGGGACGTCTTCGTGTAGGGACGAATGGTGACCTGGTTGGCGTCGAAATAGCCGTCGGCGAAGGCGAACTTGGCTCCGGCGAGTCCGGCATCTGCCAACGCGGCCTTGCCCGAGGCGATCTTCGCGTCGAACTCGGTCTTGAGATCCTTCGCCGTGTCCTCCGTGCCGGTCGCCTGGGCGATGAGGTCGAGGTTGGTGAACATCTGACCGATCTGGTCGGCGCCGTCCGCGGAGGTCACCTGCAGCACGGGGGCTATCTTGCGCAGCTGCGCCACGGATGCCGGGGTCAGGTCGGTCGTCGCCACGATCAGGTCCGGCGCGAGGGCGGCGATGGTGTCGAGGCTGGGCTCACCGCGCGTTCCGATGTCCTTCGGGGTGTTGGTCAGCGGCACGGCCGAGTCCCACAGGTTGTACCCCTTCACGTCCGAGACGCCGACGGGGTCAACGCCCAGGGAGACGAGGCTCTCCACGACGTTCCACTCGGTTCCGACGACCTTGGTGGCCGGTCCATCGAGCGTGATCTCGGTTCCGCTCGCGTCTTTCAGCGTGATCGCGGCGGAGCTGCTGCTGGAACCGCCGGACGGCGCTTCGGTGGTGCCGCAAGCGGTCAGTGACAGTGCGGCCGTCGCGACGATGGCGGTGGCTATAAGGAGTCGGAGTCTCATGATGAGGAGTGGAGCCTTTCGGTTCTGGTGTTGTGGCGGCCGACGGCGTGGGTGCGCATCTGGCCGTTCGTAGGGTCGGTGTGCACGTCGATGCGGATTCCGTAGACGTCGCTGAGGAGCCCGGCATCGAGCACCTCCGTGGGCGTGCCGTAGGAGACGATCCGCCCGGAGCTGAGCAGTGCAACGTGGTCGGCAATGGCCGCCGCCTGGTCGAGGTCGTGCAGCACCACCCCGATCGCGATGTCGCGTGTGTCGGCGAGATCGCGGATGAGGTCGAGCAACTCCACCTGGTACCGAAGGTCGAGGTAGGTGGTCGGTTCGTCCAGCAGAAGGATGCCGGTCTCCTGCGCGAGGCAGCTCGCCAGCCAGACCCGTTGCAGCTGGCCGCCCGAGAGCTGATCGACGCCGCGGTCGGCGTACTCGGTGAGTCCCGTGATCATGAGGGAATGGTCGATGGCGGATGACCCGTGCGGATCTGCCCGCCCCCACCGGCCGCGATACGGGAACCGGCCGAATTCGACGACGTCGCGCACACTCAGTCCGCCGGGCGTGGGCCGACCCTGCGTGAGCAGTGCCACGCGCCGCGCGAAGTGCTTGAGCGTCAGGTCGAAACCGTTGACGTCGGCCGGGGCATCCGCCTGTCCGTCCGCCTGGTCCGCGGCGATCGTCATGGAGCCCGAGCGCGGTCGCTGCAGCCGGGCAAGGGTGCGCAGCAGCGTGGACTTGCCGCTGCCGTTCGGGCCGACGAGCGCGGTGACCTGCCCGGGGTGCAGTTCGAGAGCGGCTCCATGCACAACATCGACGTTGTCGTAGGCCACGGTGATGTTCGTCGCTCCGAGGGCAACTCGCCCCGGAGTGCGGGCGTTGTCGGGGGCGGCGGCGGCGACCATGAGGTAAGCCTAACCTAACCGGAAAGGGGCCGGCCGTGCTTGTGTGGACCGCGCACCGTCGGCTAGACGCGCGGGCGAAGCCCCCGTCGCGAGGTGATGAGGTGCGAGACGCGGTCGACAACGACGCCGAGCGCCAGGGCGACGATGACCGCGACCACTGCCGCGAGCAGCGGACTGTTGTGGAACGTCGCCGCGGCGACGGTGCCGATGATGGTCGAATAGGCGGCCCAGCAGATGCCCGCGAGGATCGTCAGCGGAAGGAACCGGCGGAAGGGGAGTCCAGTCGCTCCCGCCATCACATTGACCGCGATGCGCCCCACGGGAATGTACCGTCCCACCAGGATGAGGCTGGCCGGTCGTGTCGCGAGCCCGTGGGCGGCCCAGGTGAACAGACGTTCGGCGGAGGGCCGGCGCATCCACTTAAATCGGGTGATTCCCACCCGGCGCCCGAGCAGGTAACACAGGCTGTCGCCGGTGATCGCGCCCGCGGCGGCGACCGCCAGGACGCCCCAGAGCATCGGTTGCCCGGTGCTCGCGCCCACCGCAACGGCGGCGACGATCAGCGTCTCGCTCGGCACCGGCGGGAAGAACCCGTCGGCGATGCACACGATGAAGAGCACCGCGTAGATCCAGGGGGATGACGCGGTCGACATCAAAATGTCGTTCAGTACCTCAACCATCGCGTACCTCCACGACACCCACGGTACGGAGCATCCATGCAGCCATCATCGGTCGCGAGGGTGAACGCGCGTCGTCCTCAAGGTGGACATTCGGTCGCGAAACGCAAGAAGGGTCCGCAGCCATCCCGGCTGCGGACCCTCCCGCGAGGAGAAAGACGTTAGTTACGCAGGTCTTCCTTGTACTCGTTCTTTGCTTCGGTGGCGTCGCGGTTCGCCTCCGCGTGCTTCACATCTGCTTCGGCCTTCTTGACGTCTGCCTCTGCGTGAAGCTCGTCAGCCTTGTCGGAGATGCGTTCCTTGGTGTCGTCAACGAACTCACCGATCTTCTTACCGGTGGCCTCGGCGGCATCCTTCGCGTTGTCTAGAAATCCCATGTGACGCTCCCTCCATTTGATTGCGTGGCTCCAGCGTAGAAGCGCTGCCTGTGTGTGTCCGGTGGGTTGCTTGTGAGCGGATTTTGTGGGTCTGAGAGCAACTCGCGTTAGTCGGAGTTCGCCAGGCTCAGGGTCATCCCGAACCTCGTTTCGATCGGCGGCACTGCATACCGCTCGGGCAGGGCCGGACCGCAGGCCGCGCTACCGACGCCGCGCTGCGCGTAGTCGAGGTTGAGCCAGACGCGTCCGGTGTCGATGAGGTCGAATGGATGCCTCGCGCGTTCGAGATCCTCGCTGGTCCAGCGCCGTGCGGTGAAGTCAAACGCGGGCTCGCCCGTCACGCGGAGTGTGGGGCCGGGGCCCGCGCTCGCCGACAGGCGCAGCCAACGGGTGTCGACGTGATTGCCGTTCTCCTCCGGCACCGGATAGTTCGTCTGTAGGTCATCGATGGTGCGGGTGAAGCGTCCGACGCGGGCGGCGTCGCGGCTGTCGGAGTAACTCTCGTCGGGGCCGAGGCCGAACCACTGTGCCGTGTCGAACGAGGCGGGCAGGCCGAGGCGCAGGCCGAGCCGGGGGAGGGTGACGGTGTGGTTGCCGATGGGCGTGTTGGTCCAGATGCCCTCGGGGATGACGTGCACGGCGAGGTGGAGCGCGTCGGCGTCGGCGTCTCGATCTGCCGAGGGCCGGAGCGTCCAGGTGAACACCGCGCGCAAGCCAAGGCCGTGCGCGGCGGGCGCGCTCCGCGTCGTCACCACAAGGGACCCCGGCAACAGCTCGATCGAATCGGTTCGATGCAGCATCCGGTCGAGACCGACGGCCTTCCAGGTCGCCGCCACCGTGTTGCGGGGACCCTGCCCACGATCGTTCTCGGTCGGCGCGCGCCAGATGTCGAGCTGGGGACCGTCGAGGTCGAGATCGCCGAGACGCAGCAGGCGACCGGATGACCCGTCGAAGACGCCACGTCCGAGCACGATCGTGCCGTCGGGGCGCGAGTGTGGGGCGGCCGGGGCGGTTGGGATGGGCGCGGTTCCCGTGGTGGCCACCGCGTCGGAATCGCCGACCCGCGCCTGGCCGAACGCCACGGCATGTCCGGCCGGCGCCCACGCTGTGGCCTCCGCGAGCGTCGCGGTGATCGTGATCCAGCTCTCGCCGACGTCGGGCACCGCGACCTGCGGCATCGTGATGCTCACGGTCGATCGTGCTGCCACGGGTGGCACCTCGAGTGGGCCTCCCGATACCGCCAGTCCGTCGGTTTCGAGCACCCACGAGAACGTCAGGTGCGTGAGGTCGCGGAAGTCGTGCTTGTTGCGGATGTCGGCGGTCGTGACATCCGCCCCGTCCGCGTCGTCCGTCCTGCCTGCGTCGTCCGTCGCGCCGACACTAATCGTGATCCCCACCGGCTGGATCGCGGTCTTGTACTCCGCGAGCCCGGGCGAGGGCGTGCGGTCGGAAAAGAGCAGCCCGTCGAGGCAGTAGCGGCCGCCGTTGGGGCGGAAGTCGATGTCGCCGCCGTGCGCGAAGAACTCCCGGCCCGAGGCATCCACTCGTCGGAAGCCGTGGTCGATCCACTCCCACACGAATGCGCCGCAGAAGCGGTCATGGGCCTCGAGGATGCGCTGGTAGTCGCCGAGCGACCCCGGCCCGTTGCCCATGGCGTGCGCGTATTCGCAGAGCAGAAAGGGGAGGGCGCGGCGGCGGATGTCGTGCGCCGACCCCTCCTCGATGCCGTCGGGGGTCGTCTCCTCGCGGCGTCCGATCGCCTCGAGGTCCTCGAGCGAGGGATACATGAGGCTGTAGAAGTCGGAGTTCTGGTAGCTCGGGTCACGCTCGTAGAAGACCGGACGGCTGTCGTCGCGCTCCCGGATCCATCGCTCGAGCTCGCCGAACGTGTCGCCCGTCCAGCTCTCGTTGGCCATCGACCAGACCACGACGCTCGGCCTGTTCTTGTCGCGTTCGACCATGCGGCGAATGCGGTCGAGCAGTGCATCGCGCCACCGCGGGTCGGCGGGCGGGTTGCCCTCCCACCCCGCGTAGATGAAGCCGTGAGTCTCGATGTCGCATTCCTCGACGACCCACAGGCCCAGCTCGTCGCACAGGCGCAGGAACTCAGGGTGCGGCGGGTAGTGGCTCGTGCGCACGGCGTTGATGTTGTTCTGCTTCATGAGCAGGATGTCCCGCCGCATGGTGTCGACCGACAGCGCGCGCCCCACGTCCGGGTCCTGCTCGTGCCGGTTGACCCCGCGAAAGAGCACGGGCTCGCCGTTCACGAGGAGGCGCCCGTCCACGATGGAAACCGTGCGGAAGCCGACGGCGAGCTCGATGGTTTCGGAGTCCTGCGCTCCCGTCGCGCGCAGCGTGCCGCGGTATAGGCGGGGCAGTTCTGCGCTCCACGGTGCGACGGGAATGGTGACGGAGTCGCCCGTTGTGAGGCCGCGAACGTCGAGCTCGGGAATGTCGATGACACCCGGGCTCGTGGCATCCACAACCAGCGTGCCCATGCCCGTCGCAGCGTCGTAGGTGGCGTGTACAAAGTAATCGTCGATCGCGGCGGCCGGGCGCGCGAGCAGTTCGACGTCGCGGAAGATGCCGGGGAGCCACCACATGTCCTGGTCTTCGAGGTAGCTTCCGCTGGACCACCGGTGCACCCGCACCGCCAGAGAATTGGACCCCGGATGTACCAGCTGACCGACCTCGAATTCGAAGGGCAACCTGCTGCCCTTCGAGTGACCGAGCTCGTGGCCGTTCAGCCACACCTTTCCGCAGGAGTCCACACCCTGGAACCGGAGGACCGTGTCATCCGCCCGCCACCCCTCGGGCAGCTCGAAGTCGAGCCGGTACTCACCGGTGGGATTGTCGGTCGGCACGTACGGCGGATCGATCGGGAACGGAAACGCGGTGTTCGTATAAAGCGGATGGCCGTGGCCCTCGAGCACCCAGTGGGAGGGCACGGGGATCGTGTCCCAGGCGGAGTCGTCGAAATCCGGGTGGGTGAAGGCGTCGCCGGTGCCACTGGCGGTCGGTGACAGCCGAAAGCGCCAGTGGCCGTTGAGGCTGAGGCGCGGCGCATCCGAGAGAGCGTCGGCCCGCGGTGTGCGACGGCCCTCGCCGGGAGTGAAGTCGTCGTAGTACGGTGCCATGGTTTCGTCCTGCTTCGGGGTTATGCGGTCGTCATGTGGTCGAGGGCGGCGGGTCACCGAGGGCCGCGATGGCGTCCTGCAGGCCGCCGGGGATCGCGGTCGATGCCAGCACCGAGAGCTGCTCGAGCCAGGCAAGGCTGGACACACCCACGACGGTGGAGTCGATGAGCGGATGCGCCGTGGAGAAGTTGAGCGCGGCCGCCGCCACCGACACTCCCGCGTCGTCGCAGAGCTGCCGTACCCGGTCGATGTAGGCGAGCAGCGGCGCGGGCGCCGGCCGGTACGCGTATCGGTCGCGGCCCGCGGTCGACCCGGCGAGGATGCCACCACCGAACGGTGCCGCGTTGAACACCGTCATGCCCTTCGACGCTGCCAACTCGATCAGGGGAAGCGCCGTGCGATCGGCCAGTGTGTACCGGTTGTGGGTGAGCATGGCATCGAAGACGCCGGTCGAGACGTACTCGGTCATTAGGCCGACCGGTCCCGCGGCAATGCCGATGGCGCCCACCGCGCCCTCGTCCCGCAGCGCCGTCAACGCCTCGACGGCGCCCCCGGGAGCGAACGCCTCGGCGACAGACAGGGAGTACGGGTCGTGCAGGTGGTAGATCGGCAGGCTGTCCACTCCCAACCGTTCGAGCGTCTCGGCAAAGGACCGTCGAACCCGGTCGCCGTCGAAGACACCGGTGTCGGGGTCGGCATCCGCCTTGGAGAAGATGGATGTCCCGTGCGGAAACCCGTCCAATGCGCGCAACGCCCGCCCGAGCGTGCGCTCGCTCTCGCCGCCGGCATAGGTGTTCGACGTGTCGATCTGCCCGATGGGGGACGTCAGCATCGCCGTGGCGAGAGTCGGGGCATCCGCCCGCGATCCGAGTCCGGAGGTACCAATCGTGATCGGGCCGAGCCGCGCTGGAGTTGGCTCGGTCGGGGACTGCGTCATCGCTTCACGCGCCGATCAGCCCTTGAGGGAACCGGCCGCGAGCCCGGCCATGATCTGCTTGTTGAGGAACAGATACAGAACGAGCATGCCGATGACGTTGATGCTGATCGCGGCGAAGAGTGGCCCGTACTGCGTGGAACCATATTCGTCACTGAAGTTCAGCAGCCCGACCTGCACGGTGGCGAGCTCGGACTTGGTGGTGAAGGTCAGGGCGATGAGCAGATCGTTCCAGACGCTGAAGAACTCGACGAGCGCGATGGTGACGATGGCGTTGCGCATCATGGGAACGCCAATGAGGAAGAACGACTTGATCATGCCGGAACCGTCGATGGCGGCCGCTTCGAAGATCTCGCGGGGGATGGCCCGGAAGTAGGCGGTCATCAGGAAGACGGTCAGGGGCAGTCCCATGACGGTGTACGTGATGATCAGCGGCCAGAGCGTGTTCGTGAGCCCCGACTTGAAGTACACGGTGAACAACGGCACGAGAATCATCTGGCCGGGGATCATGATGCCGGCGACGAAGACGAGCAGGATCGTGTTGCGGCCGCGCCAGATGAGCACTTCGAGGGCGTAGGCGGCGGCGGTGCCGAGAGCGATCATGAAGAACAGCGATGGAACCGTAACCAGGATGCTGTTGACGAGGTTTTGCCCGATCGAGCCGGTCGTGAGCGCCGACACGTAATTGTCGAAGTTGAGACTCTGCGGCAGGGCCCACGTGGGGGCAGAGAAGAACTCGTTCTGGGTCTTGAACGAGCCCATCACCAGCCAGAAGAGTGGGTAGATCTCGACGATCACCAGGAGGGTGATGAGCGTGCGGGAAATGATTTTCTTCACGCGCCGGCTGGTGCTCGCCCGGGGCGCCGAGGGAGTGGTACGGGTCGGACTGGCCGACGTGCGGGGGAGCGCGGGTGCGGTGTTGATTGCCATGTCTTAGGCCTTCGTGTTGTCGCGGCGTGCTGAGCGGAAGATGAAGAGGGTGACGATGAAGCACATGATCGTCAGAACAAACGCGATGGTGCTGCCGTATCCGTAGTCGGAGTAGCTGAACACCGTGCGGAACATGTAGAGCGTGAGGGGCGTGGTCTCGCCGCCCGGCCCGCCGTTGTTAAGAGCGAGCACGGTGTCGAACACCTTGAGGGAGTTGTTGGCGCTGAAGATCAGCGACGACAGCAACACGGGCAGGGAGAGGGGAAGGACGATGCTGCGCACGAGCTTCCAGCCGGTGGCGCCGTCCAGACGGGCGGACTCGAGCATCTCCTCGGGAATGTCGAGCAGGCCGGCGTAGAGAAGCACGGCGAAGAATCCCATCGAGCGCCACAGCTCCATGATGATGGCGACCGTAAAGGTGCCGCCTCCGGTCGAGAACCAGTCGACGGAGGGGATGCCAAATAGGTTGAGTGCCGCGTTGACGGGGCCCTCCTGGTCGCCGACGGCGAAGAGGCTGCTGAAGAGCAGTCCGACCGCGACCGTGGGGAGAACGGTCGGGAAGAACACGACAGTGCGCACGAAGCTTGACGCGTTCTTGAGGACGAAGACGTACATCAGAGCGAGGGCGTAGCCGAGTCCGACCTGGGCGATCGTGATGATGACGGCGTACTTGAGGGTGAAACCGAGGGCGGCGATGGCCTGCGGGTCACCGAAGAAGCGGGTGAAGTTGTCGATGCCGATGAACTCGAACCCGCTCAACGGGTTGCCCGTAAAGAATGTGAGCCCCAGCGACCACATGACGGGAACGAGCTTGATGAGGGTGTAAACCAGCAGCGCCGGACCCAGAAGGATCAGGATTGCTTTCTTATCGCCGAGAACGCTGTTCACGGTATTTCCTTTCGGTACGGGGCTGCCGGTAGAGGCACGGGCTCAGGCGTCTGCCGGCAGAAAGATGGCGGGTCGGGGTTTGCGACCGACCCGCCACCTGGTGTGTGCTGCTCGCAGGCCTCGGTGTTACTTGGCCTGATCGAGGTCGGACTGCAGGAGCTTCATGTAGTCGGCGGGTGATGTTGCACCCGTCACCAGAAGCGACACGTTGGTCTGCGCATCCGAAGTGGTTTTGGCGTCCATGAGGGCCTCGAACCAGAGAACCGTCTCGGTGGCCTTGCTGACCACGCCCTGAAGCTCCTCCGTCAGCGGCGGGATGCCGGTGACCGGGGTGTTCAGCTTGAAGCCGGAGATGACCGACTGGTTCTTCATGACGCTCGAGCCGTAGTTCTCGGCGATGCACTTGAGCCAGTCGCCGACCTTCGGGCCATACGCCTTGGTCGATGTCGCCGTGGCGGCACCGGCGTTGGCCGGCCACTGGTCTGCGTTACCCGCTCCGCCGTCAACGGCGGGGAAGGGCATGAAGCCCACGTTGTCGGCGCCGATGGTGGTCTGCGCGGGGTCGTTGATGTTGGCGAGCATCCACGAACCGTTGTAGATCATCGCGGCCTTGCCGGTGAGGAACTGCGCGTAGGCGGTGTCGGTATCGCGCGACGTGATGCCGGCGCCGAACGCGTCTGCCTTGCCGAGGTCAGCGATGGCCTGGGCGGCCGCAACGTACTCGGGGTCGGTCAGCTTGGCCTCACCCTTCTGTACCTTCTCCATCGCGTCGGGGCCGACGCTGCGGAAGATGTAGTTGCCGAGCAGGCGGGTGATGGGCCAGCCGTCCTTGCCCGCCTCGGTGATGGGGGTGACGCCGGCCGCCTTGAGCTTGGTCGTCGCCGCGGTCAGCTCCGCCCAGGTGGTCGGTGCCGTGATGTCGTTGTCAGCGAAGATCTTCTTGTTGTAGAAGATGCCCTCGACGTTGTACTGGAAGGGAAGCGACGCCATGTTTCCGCCGTACGCGGCCTTCACCGTCGACTGCGCTGCGGGAAGGATGTCGTCCCACACGCCGAGGTCGGTGAGGATCTTCTCGTAATCCACGGCGAGGTTGTTCTTGCCGATGTCGCCGTCCGGCTTCACCTGGGCGGTGCCCGCGACATACATCACGGGAAGTGCGTCCTGACTGGCGAGGAGGGTGATCTTCTGAACGACGTCGGCCTGGGCGACGGTCTCGCTCTTGAGCGGGAGCGCCTTGTTCTCGGCCGCGCACTGGTCGGTGGAGAGGGTGGCGAGTTCATCGCGAATGATCGAGTTTTCCGCGGGTGTCAGGAGCGAGAACTCCGTGACCGAGTCCGTTGATCCGGTCGAACCGGAGTTGGATGAGCAGGCGGACAGCAGCAGCATTGCCGCACCCGCTCCTGCGATGACTTGCACAAAGACGCGTTTCCGCCGTCCGGTGAATGCAGTGGACACATTTCCTCCTTGAAGATGTGGCTGTGTGTGAAGCGGGTGTTGAAGCGTTTCAATTGCCGAGGCTAACCCCGAGTCCTGTGGCTGTCAAGCACGTTCCTTCGCTGCGGAGAAAATAGCGCGTGACCGGTGATCGCGCCGTCGCGAGTCAGGTTGACACGTTTCAAATCAAAGTCCAGAATTGCGGAACGGTCAGCCATTGTCGGATGAAAGTTCCTTCTGTCGAAGAAGACGAACTGCGGTGGTTCTCAGACCCCCAGAGCTAAGGAATACGTCATGAGGTTGCAGGGCAAACGCGCCATCGTCACAGGAGCAGCGGGAGCGCTCGGTCGTGTCATCGCCGAGGCGTTGGCGGCGGAGGGGGCGGATGTCGCGGGGCTCGACCTCAACGCGGCAGGACTCGAGGACACCGCTGCCCTCGTTCGGTCCCACGGGGTTCGTGCGTACTCGGCCGCCACCGATCTCACGGACTTCGACGCGGTGCAGGACGCCGTCGCCGGTGTCATCGCCGAGTGGGGCGGCGTGGACATCCTCCTCAACGGGGCGGGCGGGGGAGCGGTGAGCTTCTTCCACGAGATGACCTACGAGACCTGGACGACCCAGATCGACCGTAACCTCACCTCGGTCTTCAACGTCACGCGGGCGGTGCTGCCCTCCATGCTCGACCAGAACTTCGGCCGCATCATCAACATCGCCTCGATCGCCGCCGTCAGCGGTGGCCGGCTCGTCCGTGGTGCGACCGCGTACGCGGCCGCGAAGGCCGGCGTCATCGGGCTCACGAAGGCGCTCGCCATCGAGGTTGCGGAGAGCGGCATCACGGTCAATGTGCTGGCACCCGGAGCGCAGGCGACGCCGGGCCGCGACAACGACACCCCGGAGCGTCGCGAGGCCCTGCTCGACCAGATCCCCACGCGTCTGCTCGGCCAGCCGGAACACCTCGCCCAGACAGTCGTCTTCCTGGCCGCCCCCGAATCCGTCAACATCACCGGACTGATCTTGCCGCTCGACGGCGGACACTCGATCTAGAAACGAAGGCACACCATGAGCGCACGTCTCGACAAGGGCAAGGCGAAGTTCAACGAGGTCTACGGCGAGGGAAAGGCCGACGGCCTGGTCGAAATGCAGACCGGACTCGCCCAGGATCTCGCCCGCTACGGCATCGAGTTCAACTTCGGCGACATCTATGCGCGGCCGGGACTGACCCTCGCCCAGCGCGAGTTGCTGACCATCGCGTCGCTGGTGACGCTGGGCGGCCTCGAGCCGCAGCTGCAGGGTCACACCCGCGGAGCCATCAACGTCGGATGCACCCCCACCGAAATCATCGAGACCGTCATCCACACGGTGCAGTACTCGGGATTTCCCCGGGCACTCAACGCCATTCGGGTGGTGACGGACGCGCTCATCGCCTACGGCGTGGAGGTGCCGCCGGCCCTCGGGCCCGACGCGGACTAGTTCACGCGTCCGTCCGGCCGCCCGGCCTGCATCGTCGCCGTGCGGATCCGGTACAGGCTGGTCGACGCCGTGATGTAGAGGTCGTGTCCGTCGGCCCCGCCGAACGCGACGTTGGCCACCTTCTCCGGAACCGGCACCTTCTCCAGCAGCTCGCCCTCCGGTGAGTACACCTGCACGGAGTCCCCGCTCGACGTCCAGATGCGTCCCTCGATGTCGATGCGGAATCCATCGGATGCCTCGGGCGCGACCTCCGCGAATACCCGGCCGTTGCTCGTGGTTCCCGCCGCGACATCCACCTCATACACGCGCAGGTGCCGCGGCCCGTGCGCCGCGTCCCCGTAGAAGCCGGTGTCTGACACGTACAGCAGCGACTCGTCCGGGGAGAACGCGAGCCCGTTCGGATGCACCATGTCGGTAATCACCGGCACCAGCTCGCCGGTGACCTCGTCGAACCGGAACACGAAGCAGCCGTCATACTCCTGCGGCCCCGGGTAGCCCTCGCGCCCGCTCGGATGCAGGCCATAGGGCGGGTCCGTGAACCAGATCGAGCCGTCGGAGGCGACCACCACATCGTTCGGGGAGTTCAGCCGCGCCGTCCCGAACCTGTCGACCAGCGTCGTGACCTCGCCGTCGACCTCGCGCTCGACGCTGCGGCGCCCGTGCGTGCACTGCACCACACGCCCGGCGAGGTCGATGGTGCGTCCGTTGGCGAACTCGACGTCCTCGCGATGCACCCGGGTGAGCCCCGTCGCCGCGTCGAACTCGAGGATCCGGTTGTTCGGGATGTCACTCCACCGCAGCGCCCCCGCCCCGGCGATCCAGGCCGGTCCCTCGCCCCACGCGGTTCCGGTGAAGAGCTTCTCGAGGGTCGCGCCGGGTGCCAGAAGGGAGTTCACCGGCCAAGCATGCCAGACGGCGTGCACAAATGAAACGATAAAATGACCGGGGAAGCGGATGACCCGAGTCGACATGATTCGGATCGGCTCGGGTCATCCGCCCCGTCCCCGCTCGTTGCACGGCCCGCAGTTTGATACGTTTCAGTACCGGCAACAACGGACACCGCGGAAACGGGCACGGGGTTGCCTCCCGGGGCGCAACAGGTAGTGTCGGCTCCCACACGGTGTACCCACGGGTACACGGTGACGTAATCATAAAAAAGGCGGGTACGCGGTGGCACGGGTAGGAATTCGCGAGGTCGCAACGCTGGCGGAAGTGTCCATGGGCACCGTCTCCCACTACATCAACCACCCCGCGCGGGTCTCGCCGGAAAAGCGCGAGCGCATCCAGCGGGCCATCGAGCAGCTGGGCTTTGTGCGCAACAACGCCGCCTACCAGCTGCGCCTCGGTCGCAGCGCCGCGATCGCCTACATTGCGCCGGATGTCAGCAACCCGTTCTTCGCCACCATCGCCGAGGGCGTGGAGCAGCAGGCGGCCGCCGCGGGGCTGTCGGTGTTCATCGCGAACTCCAACCGGAGCCGGCAGCGCGAGGACGCCTATCTGGAGATGTTCGAGGCGCACCGGGTGCAGGGCATGCTCGTCGCCTCGCACGATCCGATCGAGGAACGCCTCGAGTCGATCCGGCAGCGGGGCACGCCCATCGTGCTCGTGGGCCAGCGTGGGGCATCCCCCGACCAGCCCTCCGTCTCCATCGATGACGTGCGGGGTGGCTACCTGGCGGCGAAGCATCTCATCGAGCACGGTCGCAAGCGCATCGCGTTTGTCGGTGGTCCGCTCGGTATCCGGCAGGTCGCCGATCGCCTGGAGGGGGCAAGCAATGCCATCCGCGAGGCCGATGACGTGACCCTGGAGGTGCTGAACGTGCCCGACCGCACGATCGTCGACGGGCGCGACATCGCACGGGTCATCGCGCGGCGCTCCCCGGAGACCCGGCCGGATGCCATCTTCGCGGTGAACGACCTGCTCGCGCTGGGCATTCTGCAGACCCTCGTCAACGAGCAGTCAATCGAGGTACCCCGCGAGATTGCCCTCGTCGGATACGACGACATCGAGTTCGGTGAGGCGTCGATCATTCCGCTGACGTCCGTGCGCGCGCCCCACGAAGAGTTCGGTATCGCCGCCGTCGAGCTGTTGATTAATGAGCTGGCGGAGACCCCCGCCGCCGGAAGCAAGCAGGTCGTGTTTGAGCCCATCCTCGTGGTCAGGGAGAGCTCGGGCGGAACGATCGGTGCACCCCGGGCGTAGTTCGCGGGGTCCCACCTCGAAGCCGGCGATCGCCCCCACCCGTTACCTGATCGTTACCATTTGTGTTTGACAGGCCGCGGGGTGCGGCCTTAGTTTTGCCCTACGTTGAACCGTTTCAATGACGATCGGCAACAGAGACGTTGCTGTTCCCCTTTACAGAGAGGTAAAGAGAGAATGCTTTTACACGGAAAACGCCGGACGGCGATCGCCCTCACCGCGAGCATCGGCGCACTCGCGCTCGTGCTCACCGGGTGCAGCAACAGCGGCGGAAGCACCACCGCGGACGGCAAGGTCGCGCTGAGCTTCCTGACTGACAACGCTCCGGCCAACGTGTCGCTCGCCGAGGGACTTGCCAAGGACTTCAACGCCTCCCAGGACAAGATCACCGTCAAGGTGGAGACGCGTCCCGGCGGATCCGACGGCGACAACATCATCAAGACGCGCCTGGCCACGGGCGAGATGACCGATATCTTCCTCTACAACTCGGGCTCGCTCTTCCAGGCGATCGCTCCCGAGAAGAACCTCGTGGACTTCACTAACGAGTCGTTCGCCGACAACGTGATGGACAGCATGAAGCCCGTCGTCTCGGTCAAGGACAAGCTCTACGGCGTTCCCGTTGGTGGTGCCTTCGCCGGTGCCATCCTCTACAACAAGAAGGTCTACAAGGACCTCGGCCTGACGGTTCCGCTCACCTGGGACCAGTACAACGCCAACAACGACAAGATCAAGGCGGCCGGAAAGACCGCGATCATCCAGACCTACAAGGACACCTGGACGTCGCAGCTTGACGTGCTGGGTGACTTCGCCAACGTGCTCGCCTCCGACCCCGACTGGGCGACGAAGTACACCGAGAACAAGGCCAAGTACGCGACCGACCCGGTGGCGATGGCAGGCTTCGAGCACCTCCAGGAGGGCTTCGACAAGGGGTACTACAACAAGGACTTCGGTTCGGCCACGAACACCGACGGTCTGCGCATCCTGGCCACAGGCGAGGGCGTGCACTATCCGATGCTGACCTCCGCCGCGGCATCCATCATCGCTGACTACCCCGACGCAGCACAGGACATCGGAGTGTTCGCCACCCCCGGCGATGACCCCGCCGGCAGCGCCCTGACCACCTGGTTCCCGAACGGCCTGTACGTGCCGGCCGCGTCGAAGAACGTTGACGCCGCCAAGGAGTTCATCGCCTTCGCCGCCAGCACCAAGGGCTGCGACTCCGAGACCAAGGCGATCGGCGTCACCGGTCCGTACCTGATCAAGGGCTGCGACCTTCCCGCCGACGTCCCGGCCTACGTCGGTGACCTGCTTCCGTACTTCAACAAGGATGGCGGCACGCAGCCGGCGCTCGAATTCCTCAGCCCCATCAAGGGACCGTCGCTCGAACAGATCACCGTGGCCGTAGGATCGGGAATCACCTCGGCCGCGGAGGGCGCCAAGCAGTATGACGCCGACGTCAAGAAGCAGGCGCAGCAGCTCGGACTGTCGGGCTGGTAACCACCGGCGCTCGCCGGCAGTCGCAGTACAGCAGTACCCAGCACCACATCACGGAAATGTCCGGTCCCGTCCAGGGGCGGGACCGGACATTTCATGTCAATGGAGACAGAACGATGGCAACAATTGCGCCAACCAAGCCACTGACAGGTCGCCGCTCGGCGCCGCTGCTCAAGCGCAAGAAGATGAAGAGCCCGTACAGCTTCTGGTTCTATCTCGTGCCGGCAATCCTCTACGCGGTGCTGTTCCTCGTGCCCACGTTCGCCTCGTTCTTCTTCAGCCTCACCCGGTGGACGATCTTCGACGCCACCTTCATCGGCTTCGGCAACTTCGTGCAGTTCTTTCAGGAACCGAACCTCGTGCAGGGCCTCGTTAACACGTTCATCTACGCCACGGTGACCTCGGCGCTCAAGGTGGTTCTTGGCATGTTGCTCGGCGTGCTTCTCACCTCGCAGATCATCGCGCGCGGCTACCTTCGCTCGGTCGTCTTCTTCCCGGTGCTGGTGAGCACAATCGGCGTCGGCATCACCTTCGCCGTCCTGATGAACCCCACCAAGGGACTCATCAACGAAGCACTCGCGACCATCGGCATCCAGGGACCGGCATGGCTCACGGATCCCGCGTGGGCGCTGCTGTCGGTTGCCCTCGTCGACGTCTGGAAGGGCGTGGGCCTCGCCACCGTCATCTACATCGCGGGAATCGTCTCCATCCCCACCGAATACTTTGAAGCGGCGAAGGTGGATGGCGCGGGGGCCTGGAAAAACTTCACGCAGATCATCCTCCCCCTGGCCCGCCCGGCCACCGTCACCGTGATCATCCTGTCCCTCATCGGCGGGCTCAGGTCCTTCGACCTGATCTGGTCGATGACGCGGGGTGGTCCGGGGTTCACCTCGGATGTCATCGCCTCGGTCATTTATAAGCAATACCAGGCGGGCTTCTACGGCCTGTCCACCGCGGGCAACGTGATCCTGTTCCTGATCGTCACGCTCATCATTCTTCCGCTGTCCGCGTTCCTCAACCGCAAGGAGGTGTACTGATGCACGCCGTCCGCAAATCCTGGCTTGGCATTGTCGCCATCATCATCTCGATCTTCGTTTTCCTCGTGCCGTTCAGCTTCATCATCCTGACGGCGATGAAGGGCAAGAACGAGGCGGGCTTCCTTTCCTTCAGCTGGCCCACCGAATTCCACCTCTGGGACAACATCGTCGAGGTGATCCAGACCCGCAACTTCATGCTGGTCACCGCGCTCATCAACAGCACCGTGCTCACCGTCGCGAGCGTCGCGATCATGGTGCTTCTCGCGGCCATGGTGGCCTTCGTGCTGCAGCGCCGGGCAAGCAAGTGGAACGGCCTGATCAACTTCCTCGTGCTCTCCGGGCTGATCATCCCGCCCGCCGTTGTGCCGACCATCTGGGTACTCCAGGGACTCGGACTCTTCAAGACGCTCGGTGGCCTGATCCTCGTGGAGGCGGCCTTTGGCCTCTCCTTCTGCATCCTGCTGTTCCGCGCCTTCATTTCCACCATCCCCCGCGAGGTCGATGAGGCAGCGATCATCGACGGCGCCGGAAGCATCCGCCTCTTCTTCCAGGTCGTCTTCCCCCTTCTGCGCTCGGTCATCATCACGGTGATCGTGGTGCAGTCGGTGGCAGTGTTCAACGACTTCACCAATCCCCTCTACTTCCTGCCCGGGGACGAGAACGCCACGGTGCAGCTGACGCTCTTCAATTTCCAGAGTCAGTTCGACACGTCGTGGAACCTGCTGTTCACGAACATCCTGCTGATTACGATCCCGCCGCTGGTGATGTTCATCTTCTTCAACCGGCAGATCGTCGCCGGCATGTCGTCCGGAGCCGTCAAGGGGTAGTGACCGTGTCGGGGGCCGCGGAACGATCACTGTATTGTCGCCATATGATTCCGGCGACGTCGAGGCTACGAACAGATGCGGTGTGCCGTGGCCGCCGCTAGCGTCCGGGATGTCGCGCTGCGGGCCCAGGTGTCGGTCGGCACGGTGTCCAACGTGCTCAATCGCCCGAACAAGGTGTCCGCCGACACGATTGCGCGCGTCACCGCCGCCATCGCCGAGCTTGGGTTCATTCGCAACGATGCCGCGCGGCAATTGCGGGCGGGCCGCAGCAAGACCATTGGCCTGATCGTGCTCGACGTGCGTAACCCGTTCTTCACCGACATCGCGCGCGGGGCCGAGGACAAGGCCGCGGAGGCGGGGCTCTCGGTCATCCTGGGCAACAGTGACGAGGACACGGTGCGTGAATCCACCTACCTCGACCTGTTCGAGGAGCAGCGGGTGCACGGACTTCTGATTTCGCCGTACGGGGATGTCGCGCACCGGCTCGAGCAGCTCAAGGAACGCGGTATCGCCGCAGTGCTCGTTGACCGCAGTAGCGGCACCGACGAATTCAGCTCGGTTTCCGTCGACGACGTGGCCGGCGGCCGCATGGCTGCGGAGCACCTCATTGCCATCGGCCGTCGCCGCATCGCCTTCGTGGGCGGACCGGTGCAGATCCGGCAGGTCTCCGATCGCCTCGAGGGCGCCCGCGCAGCCGTCGCCGAACACCCCGGTGTCGAGCTCGAAACCCTCGTCACCGACGCGCTGACAGTTATCGAGGGTCGCCGCGTCGGCACGGAGATTCGTGAGCGCACCCCGTTGGATCGCCCGGACGCGATCTTCGCCGCCAATGACCTGGTCGCGATGGGTGTTCTGCAGGCCCTGATGATGCAGGGCGCTCCCGTGAGCGTTCCCGGTGACATCGCCCTGATCGGCTACGACGACATCGACTTTGCCAGCGCCGCGGTGGTGCCGCTCACCTCGATCCGGCAGCCGAGTGCCCTCATCGGCCAGATGGCCGTGGAGATCGTGCTGGAAGAAGCGGCCGACCCCGAGCTTGCGCCGCGCCAGATCGAGTTCCAGCCCGAGCTCGTAATACGGGAGAGCACCGGCGGAAACAACGCCGCAACATCCCGCGACTAGGCTCTGGTCATGGGCGATCTGTTTGATGGTTACCGAGCCACTGCCACGAGATCGACTGGGGCGGCTTCCGCCTTTGACGAGATGTTTTCCACGCCGGGAACGGCACGGGCGTCGTACAAGGAAATCCACGCGACTCTCGCGCGGATGACCCAGGACGAGCTTCGTGGACGTACCGACGCTCTCGCCAGCAGCTATCTCGCGCAGGGTGTCACCTTCGATTTCGCGGGCGAAGAAAGACCGTTTCCGCTCGACGCGGTGCCCCGGGTTATCGACCAGGCCGAGTGGCTGCAGGTCGAGGCGGGCATCAAACAGCGGGTTAAGGCGCTCGAGGCGTTCCTCGCCGATGTCTACGGCGCACAGAACGCGGTGCGCGATGGCGTCATCCCCGCGGGACTGATTACCTCCTCCAGCCACTTCCATCGCGAGGCCGCGGGCATCGTCAGCGCCAACGGCGTGCGCATCCAGGTCAGCGGAATCGACCTGATCCGCGACGAGGCGGGCACCTGGCGGGTCCTCGAAGACAACGTTCGCGTCCCCAGCGGCGTTAGCTACGTCATCTCCAACCGCCGCGTCATGGCCCAGACCCTTCCCGAGCTCTTCGTGAGCATGAAGGTGCGTCCGGTCGGCGACTATCCCAACAAGCTCCTGCAGGCCCTGCGCGCAAGTGCGCCGGAAGGGGTGGATGACCCGACCGTCGTCGTCCTCACCCCGGGTGTCTTCAACTCCGCCTACTTCGAGCACACGCTTCTCGCCCGCCTGATGGGTGTGGAGCTGGTGGAGGGCCGCGACCTCTTCTGCTCCGGCGGCCGCGTGTGGATGCGCACGACAGCGGGCCCCACACGCGTGGATGTGATCTACCGCCGGGTGGATGACGAGTTCCTCGACCCACTGCAGTTCCGCGCCGACTCGATGCTGGGAAGCCCCGGTCTCATGCTCGCCGCGCGTCTCGGCAACGTGACGATCGCCAACGCCGTGGGCAACGGCGTGGCCGACGACAAGCTCGTCTACACGTACCTTCCCGACCTCATCAAGTACTACCTCGGGGAGGAAGCGAAGCTCCCCAACGTCCACACCTGGCGTCTGGAAGACCCGGAGTCCCTCGAAGAGGTGCTCGACCGTCTCGATGAGCTCGTGGTCAAGCCCGTGGACGGCTCCGGCGGTAAGGGACTTGTCGTCGGCCCCGCGGCATCCAAGGCAGAACTTGACGCACTGCGAAGCCGGTTGCTCGCCGACCCGCGCGGGTGGATCGCGCAGCCCGTCGTGCAGCTGTCGACCATTCCGACGCTTGTCGACGATGGCATGCGTCCCCGTCACGCGGACCTCCGCCCGTTCGCTGTCAACGACGGCAGTGACGTCTGGGTTCTTCCCGGCGGGCTGACCCGCGTCGCGCTGCCCGAGGGCGAACTCGTCGTCAACAGCTCGCAGGGTGGCGGTTCCAAGGACACCTGGGTGGTCGGACAGGACCCGCTGCAGGTTGCGCGCCACAGCATCCAGGGTCTCGTCGCCGACCAGGCCGCTTCGACGCAATCGATCTCGATCATCACCGGCGAACACCTGCAGGATCACTCGCCGCTCGACGGCCCCCAGGGCAAACAGGAAGAACAGCAACAGCAGCAACGCGACGATGTGGAGGGGGACGAGTAATGCTGAGCCGAATCGCCGAATCCCTGTTCTGGATCGGGCGCTACATCGAGCGCGCCGACGGAACCGCCCGCATTCTCGATGTGCACCTTCAGCTGCTGCTCGAAGACCCGTGGATCGAAGAGAACCTCGCCTGCCGCTCGCTGCTCAGCGTCATGGGTGCGGATATTCCGGATGACCGTGAACTGACGCGCTCGGATGTGCTGACGATCCTCGCGGTCGACCGCACCGAACCTGCCTCGATCGCCTACTCACTGGGTGCTGCGCGCGAGAACGCCCGCCGTGCCCGCGAGGTCATCAGCACCGAGCTGTGGGAGGCGCTGAATACCACTCGCGCCCGCATGCCCCGCAAGGTATCCGCCGAGAAGGTGCACGAGTTCTTCGGCTGGGTGCGCGAGCGCTCGGCCCTCGCGGTCGGGATCATCGAGTCCGCCACCAGTCGTGACGAGGCGTGGAGTTTCTTCACCCTCGGTCGCAGCATCGAGCGCGCGGACATGACTGCCCGACTGTTGGCGACGCGATCGTTGACCGAGGCCTCCGGGCCATCCTGGACCACCATTCTTCGCAGCGTCGGTGCCTACGAGGCCTACCTGCGCACCTACCGCGGCATGCCAAGCGCACGCAACGCGGCAGAATTCCTCCTGCTCGACCGGCTCTTCCCCCGCAGTATCCTGTTCTCGGTGTCCCGCGCCGAACAGTGCATGCGGGATATCGAGCCGCGCACCGACCGCGTCGGGGTGAGCGATCAGTCCCTGAGGCTGCTCGGGCAAATCCGCAGTGAACTGGAGTACCGGCCCATTACCGAGATTCTCGACGAGCTTCCCCGCCACATGGACAGCGTCCAGGCGGCTACGAGCGCAGCGTCCGAAGCCATCCGGCAGCGCTACTTCCCCACCAACGCGGCTCCGAGCTGGGTGCGGGAGAACTCGTGAACCGGCTCCGCATCAAGCACATGACAGGCTTCCACTACGAGGGAGAGGTCACGGCCTCGTACAACGAGGCACGCATGCTTCCGGCGAGCTCGGAGGGACAACTGGTGTTGTTCTCCAACCTCGACATCCTTCCCATGTCCAGCCAGCACTCGTACGTGGACTACTGGAATACCCGCGTCTCCTCGTTCGAGATCCTCACCCCTCATCGGGAGCTGTCGCTGACGGCGACGAGCCTCGTGGAGGTACGTCCGCGCACCCACCCCGAGCACCTCGTGGGCTGGGACGAGCTGGCGTCCGTCGTCGACGCCGCGACCGAGACCGTGGAGCAGCGGGGGCAGACCCGTCGCACCGAGCCGCCGGAGGAGGTCGCCGCGCTCGCCGCGGAGATCGTCTCCCAGACCGACAACGCCTGCGATGCTGCACTCGCGATCTGCCAGGCGATCGGCGGGGCGGTCGAGTACATGCAGGGCGTCACCGGCGTGCACACCACCGCGACCGAGGCATGGGCCGTACGCAAGGGTGTCTGCCAGGACATCGCGCACCTTGCCCTCGGTGCACTGCGCTCCGTTGGCATCCCCGCACGCTACATCTCGGGCTACCTCCACCCGGTGCCCGACGCCGAGATCGGTCAGACCGTGGCCGGCGAATCCCACGCCTGGGTCGAGTGGTACTGCGGCAGCTGGCGTGGTTATGACCCGACGAACCTCATCGACATCGGCGACCGCCACGTCGCCGTGGGTCACGGACGTGACTACAACGACGTGGCTCCGCTGCGCGGCGTGTACGCGGGTCCGTACGGATCGCAGCTCTACGTGAAGGTTGAGATCACGCGCGAGGCGTAGCCGCCGACGGCACCGATTCCGGCACCGGCGCTGCCCCGCTCTGGGTCTCCCGGGCGCGGAGGTCCTTGCGCAGAATCTTGCCAGAGGTGGACTTGGGCACCCCGTCGATGAACTCGACCGCGCGCACCTTTTCGTGCCGCGCGACGTGTTCTGCGACGTAGGCGATGATGTCGTCTTCGCCCAGCATCGCCTGGGGTTGCAGCACAACGAAGGCCTTCGGCACTTCCTGCCCGTCGACGTCGTGGAACCCGATCACCGCCGCGTCCGCGATGAGGGGATGACCCAGCAGCACGGCCTCGAGCACGGCCGGCGCGACCTGGTACCCCTTGTACTTGATGAGCTCCTTGAGCCTGTCGACGATCCTGTATACGCCGGACGCGTCGACCGTCGCCACGTCGCCCGTGTGCAGCCACCCGTCCGCATCGAGCGTGGCGGCGGTGGCCTCGGGGTTGCCGAGGTAGCCAACCATCACGTTGGGTCCGCGACACAACAGCTCGCCGGGACGGCTCGGGCCCTCCTCGGGCGGCACTATGTCCTCGCCGGACTCGGTGTCGATGAGGCGACATTCCACGCTCGGCACCGCCAGCCCGATCGAACTCGGCGCGATGTCATCACGGTCCACCGGTATTGCGTGCGAGACCGGGCTGAGCTCGGTCATTCCGTAGCCCTGCCGCACGAGGCATCCGATCCGTGCCTCGACCGCTTTCGCGAGCGCGCCATCCAGCGGGGCGGCGCCCGAGAACGTCACCTTCACACCCGACAGGTCGAACTGGTCGACGAGCGGATGCTTCGCCAGCGCGACCGCAATCGGAGGCGCGATGAAGAGCCACGTGCAGCGGTAGTCCTGCGCGAGCCGCAGAAACTCGGGCAGGTCGAACCGTGGCATGGTCACCAGCCGCGCCCGCTGCTTGATCGCAAAGTTGAGCAGCACCGTCAGCCCGTAAATGTGGAAGAACGGAAGCACTGCGAGAACCGTGTCGTGCCCGGTGAGACCGATCGACGCGTTGCACTGCACGACGTTCGCCACCAGGTTGCGGTGGCTGAGCATCACCCCCTTGGGGCGCCCGGTCGTGCCGGACGAGTACGGCAGCACCGCGATGGCGGTGGCCGGGTCGATCGTCACGACCGGGGGAGTCGCCTGGTCGGCGAGCAGGTCGGTGAGCGATGGATGCCCCGGGGCGCCGTCCAGCACGACGAGGTGGTCATCGGTGATCCCGGTTGCGGTCGCGGCAGCGTGTGCCGCGGGCAGGAGTGGGCTCACGGTGAGGAGCCAGCGGGCCGAGGCATCCGTCAACTGCGACGCAATCTCCTCGGGGGTATACAGCGAGTTAATCGGGGTCACGGTCGCGCCCGCACGCAGGATGCCGTGAAAGGCGATCGCGAAGGCGGGGGAGTTGGGGCAGAGCAACCCGAGAACATCGCCCGGCTTGACGCCGCGCTGGGCGAGCGACCCGGCGAACGCGTTCACCCGGGCGACGAGCTCGCCGTAGCTGGTCTCGGTGCCGGTGGTGCCGTCGACGAGGGCGATGCGGTCGCGGTCGTCGGCATCGAGCGAACCGAAGAGGAAGTCGTACACGGACAGGTCGGGAATCACCGCATCGGGATACGTGCTGAGTGTCATGGCGCTATCTCCTTTGATAGATCTCCATTCCATCAAAGAATCGCTGGGAACCCGGTGCCGGTTTGCGCCTCGGCGGTGCCGGTTTGCGCCTCAGCCCCGCTTCGTCATCGAAGGAGCAAACTTTGTCGTCCTCAGCGCGCTGGGACGACCATCTGTGCTCCTTCGATGAGGGTTCCGCCCCGCGGGTGGTGAGGTGCTCCTCCGACCCGCGCCGATGCAACGGGCCTGGCGGAAGGCTAGCCCCGCTGGATCGTGATTTCCTCGGTCGCCAGGCTGACCGCTGTCGCCTGCGTCGGCGTTGGCTCGAGTCCGTCGTGCGAGAAGGCGAGGCGATACGGGATGTCCCGGTCGTAGCGCACCCGCAGGTGGCGGGCCCGGATCATCCAGACCACGGCGATCGCGCCCGCGAGCAGCCCGGAGATCGCCGCGACCCCGAGCGACCAGCGCGGTCCGAACTGGTTGGCGACCCAGCCGGCGAACGGAGCGCCGATCGGGGTGCCGCCGGCCATGATCGCCATGTACAGCGCCATGACCCGGCCGCGCATCGCCGGCAGGGTGCTGATCTGCACGTAGGAGTTTGCGCTGTTCATCGCGGTCATCGCCGTGATGCCGATGAGCGGGGCGGCGAGCGCGAAGGTGAGGTACGACGGGGCGAGGGCCGCGAGGGTGCACGCAATGCCGAAGGCGAAGGCCGCGCCCACCACGAGTCGGAGTCGCGGCCGGTCCCGGCGGGCGGCGAGCAGCGCGCCCGCGACCGAGCCGATCGCCAGGATGGACGACAGGGCGCCATAGGCTCCGGCGCCCTGGTGGAACACGACGGTGGTCATCGTGGAGACGAAGATGGCGAAGTTGAAGCCGAAGGTGCCGATGAACAGGATCATCACGAGAATGATCACGATGTCGGGCCGCGACCGCACGTAGCTCAGGCCCGCACGGATCTGCCCCTTCTGCTTGCGCACGCGCGGCGCCGGCTGCAGCTGATCGGGCCGGATCTTCACCAGCGCGAACAGGGTCGCCGCAAACGTCACCCCGTTCAGCAGGAAGACGAACCCCGCACCGACGAGCGCGAGCAGTACACCGGCCAGCGCCGGTCCGATCAGGCGCGCACCGTTGAAGGATGCCGAGTTGAGGGCGACCGCGTTCGGGATGTTCTTCTCCGCGACCAGCTCGGACACGAATGTCTGCCGCACCGGCGCATCGAACGCCGACACCGCGCCGGTGGCAAGGGCGAACAGATAGACCTCCCACAGCTCGGCGGTGCCCAGCAGCACGAGGAGCCCCAGCCCCAGCCCGAGAACGCCCATCGCCGCCTGGGTGAACATCAGCAGGTGGCGCCGGTTGACCCGGTCGGCCAGCAGTCCGGCCATCGGGGCGAGCACCAGCTGGGGACCGAGCTGCAACGCCATCGTGATGCCGACGGCCACGGCGTCGTGGTCGGTCAGATCGGTGAGCACGATCCAGTCCTGGGCGGTGCGCTGCATCCAGGTGCCCGAGTTCGACACGAGCGCGCCGAAGAACCACAGGCGGTAGTTGCGAACGCTCAGCGAGCGGAACATGGCGCTCACGAGGCATCCGCAAGGCTTTGAAGAATGGATGACGCGAGCCGCAGCTTCTCGCGGTCGCCGTCGCTCAGCTCTGCCAGGCGCACCGAGAACCACTCACCGCGGCGGCGGCGGGTCTCCTCGACCACGGCCCGGCCCTCGTCGCTGAGGCGCAGGACGACCTTGCGTCCGTCGTCGTCGGATCCCGTGCGGGTGGCATAGCCCGCCTCGACGAGCGCGTTGACGGTGCGGTTCATCGAGGATGCGGTTACCCGCTCGTGCTCGCTCAGTTCGCCGAGTCCGAGCCCGTCGTGCCGGGCGAGAACCGAGAGCACCGCGTACTGCCCGTCGGTGATGTCGGCACCCGCGCGCTGCGCCCGCAGCCGCCGGGCCAGCCGCTGCACCGCGAGGCGCAGGTCCAGCTCAAAGTTATCGTCGTCCATAGATTACTTAGCCTAGCTATTTAGCATTGCTAAGTAAATACGTCGAGGGTACGCGGAGCAGGCGGGCAGTGATGCGTGCCCGCCTGGCGAGGCATGCCGGGCGCCGGTGGTCCGCCGTATTATTGGCAGGACGAGGAGGCTTCCGTGCCCAGATTCACCGCGATCCGCGATGACCAGTCTTTTGTCGATGCCCATGGCGTCACGATTCGCTATTACGTGTGGCGCGCCAGCAAGCCCAAGGGCGTGGTGCAGCTTGCCCACGGCCTCGGCGATCACGCAGCACGCTACGAGGACCTCGCGCAGGATCTCGTCAACGCCGGGTACTCCGTCTTCGCCGACGATCACCGCGGCCACGGGCAGACGGGCCTCGGTCACCACGGCGGCGACCGCACCAAGCTCGGTCGCCTCGGCCCGGGCGGCATGCGTGCGACGGTGGCAGCAGTGCGCCAGCTCACGGGCATCATCCGCGCGGAGCATCCCGATCTCCCCATCGTTTTATTCGGCCACAGCTGGGGATCGATCATCGCGCAGAAGATCATCAACGTTGCGTCGGTCGACTATGACGGCGTTGTGCTCTCGGGCACGGCGTACCGCACCTTCCGACATATGAACGGCGGCGACCTCAACGCCCGTCACGCGCACCTGGGTACCACCGGCTACGAATGGCTGAGTCGGGATGACGCGGTCGCGATCGCTTTCCGCGACGACGACCTCACCTTCCCGGCCAATGCGCTCAAGCTCTTCGGGGTGCGTGAGTCCCTCGGCCTGCTGGGCAAGCCCGCGCGCAAGCTGCAGAAGGATCTTCCCGTGCTGATCCAGGTGGGCAGTGACGACCCCTTCGGCGGTGCCACGAGCGCTGAACTGCTGGCGGAGGCGTACATCAACCGGTCCGAGCTGTCACAGGTGTCGCTGCACGTGTATCCGGGCGCGCGCCACGAGATCTACAACGAAACGAACCGCGCGGAGGTCACCGACGACCTTATCGAGTGGCTCAACGAACGGTTCGAACCAGCGCTCTGAGATGAGTGTTCGCTGAGTGCCATTGATGGTGGTGTACTGCGCGTAGTCTCAGCAGAGTGGCAACCGAAATAGTCCCTGTTCCGCGGCGCACCCGCAGGCGTCGCGCCGGCTTCAGCGCATGGATGCTGGATGGCCTCGGCGACCAGGCCGGAGCCCATCAGGGTCCCCACGCGGTTAAGGTCGAGAAGACGCATCCGTGGTGGCGCGTCATGGCGCTCACCGGCGTCGATTACTTCTCCACCCTCGGCTACCAGCCCGCGATCGCGGCGGTGGCCGCCGGTTTGCTGTCGCCCTTCGCGACGATCGTGCTCATCCTCCTCACGCTGTTCGGCGCGCTGCCGGTCTACCGCCGGGTCGCCCGCGAGAGCTTCAAGGGTGAGGGTTCCATCTCCATGCTCGAGAAGCTGCTGCCCTGGTGGGGCGGCAAACTCTTCGTCCTGGTGCTGCTGGGCTTCGCGGCGACCGACTTCATGATCACCATTACGCTCTCCGCGGCCGACGCCACGGCGCACGCGGTCGAAAATCCGTTTGCGCCGGCGTGGTTCCAGGGCAACGAGGTGGGCATCACCATCGCGATCATCGCCGTGCTGGCCGCCGTGTTCCTGCGCGGCTTCAAGGAAGCGATTTCCATCGCGGTGGTGCTCGTCGCCGTCTACCTCCTCCTCAACGCGATCGTCATCGTCGTGGCCATCGCGCACGTCGCTGGCAATACCGTGGTGATCGACAACTGGTGGGCCGCCCTGCTCACGCAGCACGGCAACCCGCTGGTCATGGTGGGCATCGCGCTCATCGTCTTCCCGAAGCTTGCGCTCGGGCTCTCCGGGTTCGAGACCGGGGTCGCTCTCATGCCGCAGGTGAAGGGTGCCGCCGACGACACCCCTGCCAACCCGGCCGGTCGCATCCGCGGCACCAAGCGCCTGCTGACCACCGCCGCGGTGATCATGAGCACGTTCCTCATCACATCGAGCTTCGTCACCACCCTGCTCATTCCGCAGAAGGAATTCGGTCCCGGCGGATCGGCCGACGGCCGGGCACTGGCCTACCTCGCTCACCAGTTCTTTGGTGACGCGTTCGGTACCGTATACGACGCCTCAACGATCGCCATCCTGTGGTTCGCAGGAGCGTCGGCGATGGCTGGCCTGCTCAACCTGGTGCCCCGGTACCTCCCGCGCTACGGCATGGCGCCGAACTGGTCGCGCGCGGTGCGCCCGCTGGTGCTCGTCTTCACGGCCATCGCCTTCCTCGTCACGATCGTCTTCAATGCCGACGTCAACGCGCAGGGTGGTGCCTACGCCACCGGTGTGCTCGTCCTGATCACGTCGGCGTCGGTGGCAGTGACCATCTCCGCGCACAAGCACAAGCAGCCAAAGCGCACCATCGGGTTTGCGATCATCGCGGCGGTATTTGCCTACACGACCGTCGTCAACGTGGTCGAGCGACCCGACGGTGTGCGGATCGCCGCCCTGTTCATCCTCGGCATCATCGTGGTGTCGATCGTGTCGCGCATCCAGAGGTCGTTCCAACTGCGCGCGACATCCATCACCCTCGACGCCGAGGCCGAGGCCTTCGTTATGTCCGACGCGGACGACTTCGGCGGCGTGTGCATCGTCGCCAACGAGCCCGACGACGGCAGTGCCCACGAGTACCGGCAGAAGCTGCTCGAAGAACGCCGGGACAGTGGCATCCCGCAGCGCACTCCGATCATCTTCCTCGAGGTCTATCCCGCCGACTCCTCCAACTTCGAGGAGGACCTCGTGGTGCGTGGCGTCATGCGTCACGGCTACCGGGTGCTGCAGGTCAACAGCGGCAACGTTCCCAACACTGTCGCTGCCATCCTGCTCACCATCCGCGACATCACCGGCGTCGTGCCCTCCATCTACTTCGAGTGGACCGAGGGCAACCCGATCTCCAACATGTTCAAGTTCCTGGTCACCGGCGGCGGCGAGGTCGCCCCGGTCACCCGTGAGGTCATGCGCCGCGCGGAGCCGAACCGCGACCGGCGTCCCGAGGTTCACGTCAGCTGACAACCGGCACGGGGGCGTGCACCGGCAAGCGGCCCACACCCCGCGCGAAATAAGCTGGCTCATACGAGTCACCGACGAAAGGCATCCCCATGCACGGCGAGTTCAAGGTTCCCGGCGGAAAGCTGGTCGTAGTCGACCTCGATGTCGTGGACGGCGCGATCGCGAACTTCCGCCTCGCCGGCGACTTCTTCCTCGAACCCGACAGCGCGCTCGAGGCGATCAACTCCGCGATCAATGGACTGCCGTCCGACTCGGATGCCGCGCGTTTCACCGCCGCGATCACGCAGGCGCTGCCGAAGGACGCCGTGCTCCTCGGGTTCACGGCCGACTCCGTCTCGACCACCATCCGTCGCGCCCTCGCCCAGGCGACAACCTTCCGCGACTACGAGTGGGAAATCGTGCACGGCAAGGCAGAGACCCCGCAGATGCAGATGGCTCTCGACCAGGTTCTCGCCGAAGAGGTCGGCGCCGGCCGCCGCAAGCCGACGCTGCGCATCTGGGAGTGGGAGCGCCCCGCCGTGGTCATCGGCAGCTTCCAGTCCGTGCGCAACGAGGTCGACCTCGAGAACGCGGCCAAGTACGGCTTCGAGGTTGTCCGCCGCATCAGCGGCGGCGGCGCCATGTTCATGGAGGCGGGCTCGGTCGTCACCTATTCGATCTACGCTCCCTCGGCGCTCGTGCAGGGCATGAGCTTCGCGGATTCGTACGCGTTCCTCGACGAATGGGTCATCATCACCCTCAAGTCCCTCGGAATCGACGCGAGCTACCAGCCGCTCAACGACATCGCGAGCCCGACGGGCAAGATCGGTGGGGCGGCGCAAAAGCGCCTCGGCGCCGGTGCGGTGCTGCACCACGTCACCATGAGCTACGACATCAACGGCGACCGCATGGTCGAGGTGCTGCGCATCGGCCGCGAAAAGATGAGCGACAAGGGCACCAAGAGTGCCGCCAAGCGCGTCGACCCGCTGCGCAGCCAGACCGGACTGCCCCGCGAGGAGATCATCGAGAAGCTGAAGGCGACCTTCGCGTCCCTCTACGGGGCCAAGCCGGGGGAGATCACCCCGGAAGAAGACGCAAAGGCAAAGCAGCTCGTCGCCGAGAAATTCGGTACCGAGGAGTGGCTGCACCGCGTCCCATAAGGGATCGGCCGCCGCCAATGCTGAAAATCCACCGCCACAAAACGCCACGGATGGCCAGTCCCAGTAGACAAGCCTGTCCCAAACCGTAAGCTGATTGCTGTGAACGGCTGGCTCTTACTCGCGATCGTGGCCGCCGTTGGCGCGCTGTTCTACCTGGCATCCCACTTCGGCTGGATCGACCTCTCGAACAAGAACCGGTCCGGCACTCCCGGCGGCGTTCTTGGAGTCGGCGACGAGGTCTTCAATGCGAGCAAGTACGAGGCACAGGTCGAGCTCGATCGTCAGACCGTCCTGCCGGCACCCGCGCCGCTTCCCGGTGACAAGGGCAGGCTTCGCCAGATAGCGGATGAGCCGGAGCAGGAGTCATCCATCGGTGCACCGCTGTCTAAATACCGCGGTTCCGTGCACATCGATCTCGATGAGGAACCCCGCCGCTAAGAGGCTGCCGGTCAGCGCTGCTGCAGGTCCTGGTACTCCGGGTGCTTGGTCAACCAGCTGACGATGAACGGGCACACCGCGACGAGACGGTAGCTCGTGTCATCCCGAACCTGATCCAGCGCGCCGGTGACAAGCTCGCCACCGAGGCCGTGCTCCTGACGCGCGGGGTCGACCTCCGTGTGCGTGAAAACTATGTCGTTTCCGGAGAGGTGGTACTCGGTGAACCCGCTCACCTCGCCGTCGATCAGCAGTTGGTAGCGGTTGAGGTTCGGGGCATGAACGACAGCTGTTGACATGCCTCCAGCGTAGTTCGGCTAGACCGATTCGCGCTCGATCAACCGGGTCGGCATGACCGACAGTTCGGCGACGGATTCCCCGTTGATCAGGCGAACGAGGGTCTGCGCGATTTCCACGCCGAGTTCGGCCACCGGCTGCTCGATGCAGGTCAGCGGCGGTGTCGAGTTCTGCGCGAAGTAGTCGTTGTCCACCGTGGTGATGGCGACGTCGCCGGGAACGGAGATGCCGTGCTCGCGCAGCACCCGCAGGGCGCCGAAGGCCATCTGCGATGAGGCAATGAAGATGCCGTCGAAGCTCTCGCCGCGGGCCAGCAGCTCGCGCATCGCGGACTCACCGCCCGGGGGAGTGAAGTCACCAAACGCCACCAGGTCGGGGTTCTGCGCGGTTTCGGCGATTGCCGCGCGCCACCCGACGAGGCGGTCGAATCCGGCGGCCATGTTCTGGGGGCCCGCAATCGTCGCGATGCGCCGGCGGCCGTGCTCGAGCAGGTAGCGGGTGGCGGTGGTGGATGCCGCGACATTGTCGACATCCACGATGTGGTTGCGCGGCACCGGGCCGGCGTCCGCGGGGCGGGTGTTACTCATCGGGCGTCCGCCGAACACGACCGGAAGGGTGCTGGACAGCTGCAGGTAGGAGCTGTCGTCGGCGTGGTGGGACAGGATGAGCGCGCCGTCGACGCTGCCGCCCTGCAGGTACCGCCGGGTCTTCTCCGGGTGTGCCTCGGACGCGATCAGCAGGGTAAGCGTGTACTCGGTGTTGCCCAGGTGTGTGGCAACGCCGTGGATCACCGACGCGAAGTAGGGGTCGGAGAAAAATTTGGCGGTGTTCTCGGGGATGATGACCGCGATCGTGTAGGTCTTGCGGCTGGCGAGGCTGCGGGCCGCCTGGTTGGGTACGTACCCGAGCGTCTCGATCGCGGCGGTCACGGCACTAATGGCGCCGGGGGTGACGCGCGGCGACGCATTGACCACGCGGGACACGGTCGACCGCGAGACACCCGCGAGCGCCGCCACCATTTCGAGCGTGGGGGCGGAGGGACTCGTCGATTCGTCGATGGCGGAACCTCCAGATCAGTGGTGCCGGCATGCTGCCCCGGGGGACGAGCGACCGCGCTCCGATGCACGGAAAACCCATTCTACGACTGGGAGGGACCGCTCCCACGAACGGCCCCGTTCGGGGGTCAGGGACACAACGACGGAGGGTGGCCACTCGCGCGAACGCGGGTGGCCACCCTCTGGTGGTGGTGCGGATGCCTCGAGCTCTAGACGCCCGGTGCCGCGTGCTTTCCGTGGAGCGGGTTCGACCCCGTGTCATCCGGATCCGCCGTTGCGGGTGCGCCGGTGACGGCCGCGCCCTGTGCTGCGAGGATGGCCGCGTCGTCATCGGCAACCTCCTGCAGCGCGGACTTCTGGCGAAGCGGCGTTGCCTTGAGGAAGAGGCTGAGCACGAAGGCGATCAGCACCACGACCAGGCTCACCCAGAAGACGGTGACAGTGGCATCGGCGAAGCCGTGCAGGAACGGCGCCGCGAGGCGGTGGTCAACACCATTGAGGAAGGTGGTGTCGCCGTCCAGCGAGGATGCCGCACCGCCCGAGCTGCTTGTGTACAGCTTGATGATGTCCGCGTTGACCGGGTTGGACTGCACCGCGGGGTCCGCAAGGGCGGTCTTCGCGTTGGCGATCAGGGATGGGTCGGTGAACGCCGCCTTGATCGTGGTGGGGATGCGCGTGAACAGCACGGAGAACAGCACCGCGACGCCCAGCGTTCCACCGATCTGGCGGAAGAACGTCGACGACGACGTTGCGACACCAATGTCCCGGGGTCCGACCGAGTTCTGGCTGGCGATCGTCAGGGTCTGCATCAGCTGGCCGAGACCGAGGCCGACGAGCAGCATTCCGCCCATGATGACCCAGATCGGGGTGCTCGCCTCGATGAAGGTGAACACGAAGAAGCCGAGCGCCATGAACGCGGTTCCCATGATCGGGAAGATGCGGTAGCGGCCTGTACGGGCGATGACCTGTCCGCTGACGATCGAGGAGATCATCAGGCCAAGGATCATCGGCAGCAACTGGTAGCCGCTCTCGGTGGGGGAGGACCCGTTCACCAGCTGCAGGAACAGCGGCACCGTGGACAGCGCTCCGAACATTCCGAATCCGACGAGCACACCGAGGATCGTGGCCATGGAGAAGGTCGAGCTCTTGAAGAGCTTGAGGGGGATGAGTGCGTCATCACCCATCATCCGCTCGACGACGATGAACGCGATGATGCCGACGAGGCCCACGATGTAGCAGGTGATCGAGGTGCCGGAATCCCAGCCCCACTCGCGACCCTGCTCGGCAACGAGCAGCAGCGGCGCGACGGCGACGATGACGGTCGTTGCGCCCCACCAGTCGATGCGCACGCGGCGATTCACGCTGCGCTTGGGCAGGTGAAGGAACCGAATCACGATCGCGAGGGCGATGATGCCGATCGGGATGTTGATCAGGAACACCCAGCGCCATCCGACGATGCCGAGGATGAACGGTGCGCCTGCGAGCAGTCCGCCGATGAGGGGGCCAATCACGCTGGAGATACCGAAGACGGCGAGGAAATACCCCTGGTACTTCGCCCTCTCGCGCGGAGCGAGCATGTCGCCCATGATCGCGAGCGGCAGCGCCATGAGGCCACCGGCGCCGAGGCCCTGGATGGCGCGGAACGCGGCAAGCTCGTACATCGACTGGGCGAAGCCCGAGGCGATGGAACCGGCGAGGAAGATCGAGATGGCGATGATGAACAGCGGGCGCCGACCGAAGATGTCGGAGAGCTTGCCGTAGATGGGGGTCGCGATCGTGGAGACGACCAGATACGCGGTGGTGACCCACGCCTGCTCGCTCAGACCGTGAAGGTCGTCAGAGATTGTGCGAATGGATGTTCCGACAATTGTCTGGTCGAGAGCAGACAGGAACATCCCGGCCATGAGTCCGTAAATCACGAACAAGATCTGGCGGTGGCTCATGATGCCACCAGAGTCGGAGGATGCCTGAGCGCCCTGTTTGGCACTCATCCGATCCTGGGTATCGCTGCGGGACATGAAACCTCTATCTAGAGACGGTGAAAGGGGGGTGTTTAAGTGAGAGAAGCCATCCCGGACCGTGCCGGCGATGGCAGAAACTTGCGTGAAGTGCAAAGTTACACCGATTGCAAGGGGAAAGCAATACAGTCTGTGCCCTGTTCCGGACGGCTCAGTGGGGGTTGCATTTCGGGCGTCTATGCTCGACGAGTGTCGAGAATCCGTCGCGCCGCTGGCGCATCAGTCATGGCCTTCGCACTCGCAATTTCCGTCGCCGCGTGTGCGCCCCAGGAGGATGCGGTGACAAGTTCGGGCCTTCCCGGCGGCGTCCCCTCCGCGCCGGCGATCGTCGCGCCGTCGGCAGACCCGGCGCCCACCGTCAGCGCGACCCCGACTCCGACGCCCGTGCTCACCCCCACCCCTACCGCGACGGTTGTCGCGCCGTCGACGCCGACGAAGGAACCCACGCCCGTGGCATCCACCCCTCCCGCGTTCAATAAGCACCTATACCCCACGAATGTGCCCTCGAGCCTCTGGGTCGTGAGCAATAAGACGCGACCCCTTAATCCGGTGAGCTACGCGCCCTCCGATCTCGTGACCGCGCCGGTGAAGTCGCAGAATCCGCCGGTGCTGCGCGCGGAGGCGTCCGCCGCGCTCGTGAAGATGTTTGCCGCCTCGGTAAAAGAGGGGGCAGGCGCTATGCAGGTGCAGAGTGCCTACCGGTCGTATTCGGTGCAGGTGCGCGTCTATGACGGATGGGTGAACCGGCTGGGGCAGAAGCAGGCCGATGCACAGAGCGCGCGCGCCGGATTCAGCGAACACCAGACGGGGCTGACGGCCGACATCTCGCCCGTTCCCCTCACCTGCGCCCTCGACGCCTGCTTCGGCACGACACCCCAGGGCGTCTGGCTCGCGGCCAACGCCTACCGGTTCGGGTTCATCCTGCGCTACCCGGCGGACAAGGTCGCCATCACCGGTTTCACTTACGAACCCTGGCACTTCCGCTACGTGGGGGTGGCCCTGTCCACCGAAATGCACAAGGAGGGCGTGAAGACTCTTGAGGAGTTCTTCGGCCTTCCGGCTGCGCCGGACTACAAGTGAGCATCGCTCGCCCGTAAGATCACCCCCATGCATCCCCGCAGAGTGACCCGGCGCGTCCCGTCCGGGCGGTTTACCGCCCTGGTCGCGATCGCCGTTGTTGGTGTGGTGGCGATGGGCGGATGCTCCGCTCCCTACGATGCGGTGTCCGCGGCCGGTTCCCCCGCCGTGGTCGCCGAAATGACGTACATCGACGCGCACTGGAATTCCCGCAACACGGCCGAGTTCGGTTCCCTCGGTGGCGACTGCGTGAACTTCACGAGCCAGGCGCTCCTCGCGCGGGGCTGGCCCATGGACGATACGTGGTGGCACACCAACACCGCGGGCTCCAGCGACTACAGCAGCGCGTGGGTGAGCTCGACCGCGCTTCTCCACTATCTCGAGAAACACCCAACGCTCGCGGTCCAGCACAGGGCGGATGACACCGCCGACATCGTGGTGGGTGACATCATCCAGTTCGACTGGGACAACAGTGGCGACCGTGATCACACCGCAATCGTCTCGCGCGTCACCGGTACCGGCGCCGATCGCCAGATCTTCGCCGCAGAGCACACTCCCGACGCCTACCTCTCGTCCGTCGAAACGATCATCACGAAGAATCACCCCGGCGCAGACGTGTACTACTGGCACCTGGCCGACCCCACCGCCTGAGCACTGACCGGGTATCGGCGCTCCGGCTTGAACCGCGTCCCGCATTTACCTATCCTCGGTGCGTAAGCTGCCCGGATGCCCGTGCACCCCGCGTGGCACCTTCACTTCCGTACGGAGACCTTCTTGCTTCCTGTTGCATCCCGCCGTCTGTCCCGTTTGCGCGCGCTCGTCGTTGTCGGCGTCATCGGTGTTGCCCTGACCGGGTGTGCCACGGCGACTCCCGCCAATTCATCGGGTGCTTCGTCGGGATCGGATGACGCACCGGCGACCCCCACGGTCAGCTCCCTGACGACCGCGTCGGGATCGATTGTCGGAGGCACCAGCGTGACGATCACGGGCACTGACCTCGCCGGAACCACCGCCGTGACGTTCGGCACCACCGCGGCCCCGATTACCGCCGCGAAGGCGGATAGCGTCACGGTGACTGCTCCGGCCTCCGCGAACTACGTCGTCGGCAGCGTGCCGGTCAGCGTCACGGGCGCCACCGGCACCGCGCTCGCGTACGACTATCAGGTCGTCACGCCCATCGACAAGCAGATGACCTATCTGATGAAGTACTGGACCACGCGCAACCTGGCCAAGTACGGCGAGATCGGTGACAACGACTGCGTCAACTTCACCAGCCAGTCGCTCATCGCCCGCGGCTGGACCATGGATGACGACTGGTGGCACAACCAGGACGGCGGCACCAACCACTACGCAAACGCTTGGGCCAGCTCCACCGCGATGATGCACTACTTCGAGGACCGTCCCGAGATGGCGACCGCGCTCACCGACCAGCAGCGCGACAAGGTTGCCATCGGTGACATCGTGCAGTTCGACTGGGACAACAGCGGCGACCGCGACCACACCGGTGTCGTCACCCGCATCGAAGGCAGCGGTGCCGCCACGAAGATCTACTTTGCCGGTCACACTCTCGACTCGGACTTCCGTTCCGTCGACACCGCCATCACCACCGATCACCCGGGCGCGACCGCCTACTACTGGCACCTGCTCAAGTAGTCGCAGCCACCACATGCAAACGCTCGGCCGGAGATTCCCGGCCGAGCGTTTGTGCGTTGCGTAGAGGCGATGCTTATGCCCCGAGCGCCCCGTCGACGATGACCTTGGCCTCCGCCTGCACGCGCTTTAGGTGCTCCGGGCCCTCGAACGACTCGGCGTAGATCTTGTAGACGTCTTCCGTTCCGCTGGGTCGCGCGGCAAACCACGCGGTGTCGGTGACGACCTTGAGTCCGCCGATGGCGGCTCCGTTGCCGGGAGCTTCGCTGAGCTTCGCGGTGATGGGATGACCCGCGAGCTCCGTTGCCGTGATGTCCGACCCATTCAGCTTCCCGAGTCGTGCCTTCTGTTCCTTGCTCGCGGCGGCATCGACGCGCTCGTAGACGGGGGCACCGAACTCCGCGGTCAACGCGGCATACAGCTCCGAGGGGGACTTGCCGGTCACGGCCACGATCTCGCTCGCGAGCAGCGCGAGCAGAATGCCGTCCTTGTCCGTGGTCCACACCGTGCCGTCCTTGCGCAGGAAGCTGGCTCCGGCGGATTCCTCGCCACCGAAAGCGACGGATCCATCGATCAGGCCGGGCACGAACCACTTGAAGCCGACCGGCACCTCCCAGAGACGTCGGCCGAGTGACTCGGCGACGCGGTCGATCATGGTGCTCGACACGAGGGTCTTTCCGATCGCGGCATCCGCTCGCCATTCCGGACGGTGCGTGTACAGGTACTGGATCGCGACCGCGAGGTAGTGGTTCGGGTTCATCAGGCCGCCATCGGGAGTAACGATGCCGTGGCGGTCGGCGTCGGCGTCGTTACCCGTGACGATGTCGTGCTCGTTCTGGTGTGCGACGACCGAGGCCATGACCGAGGGACTCGACGGATCCATGCGGATCTTCTCGTCCCAGTCGAGGGTCATGAAGCCCCACGCCGGGTCGACGTCGTGGTTGATCACCGTGAGGTTGAGGCCGTACTTCTCGCCGATGAGCTCCCAGTAGTGCACGCTCGCGCCGCCGAGGGGGTCGGCGCCGATGCTGATGCCCGACTTCTTGATCGCGTCGATGTCGATGATGTTGATGAGGTCATCGACGTAGTTGCCGCGGAAGTCGTACGTCTCGACCGCCGTCGGCTCCGCGCTCTTCACGTCGACGTTGCCGGCGGCGATGAGCTCGTTGGCGCGGTTCGCGATCCAGCTGGTCGCATCGCTGTCGGCGGGTCCGCCGTGCGGCGGGTTGTACTTGAAGCCGCCGTCACGGGGAGGGTTGTGGCTCGGGGTGATGACGATGCCGTCGGCCTGGTCGTCGTGACCCTCGGCGTTGTACTTGAGGATCGCGTGGCTGAGGGCCGGGGTCGGGACGAAGTCGTCGAACTCGTCGACGAGCACGCGCACCTCGTTGGCGGACAGCACCTCGAGGGCGGTGGTCTCGGCCGGGCGGCTCAGGGCGTGTGTGTCACGACCGATGAACAGCGGGCCGGTGATGCCCTGGCTTGCCCGGTACTCGACGATCGCCTGCGTGATGGCGGCGATGTGCGTCTGGTTGAAGGCCGAATCGAAGCTCGAGCCGCGGTGGCCGCTCGTTCCGAAGGTCACCTTCTGGTTGGGATTCGTGACATCCGGCACCAGGTCGTAATACGCCTTGATGAGATCCGCGATGTCGATGAGGTCTGAGGGCTGGGCTGGAGTTCCGGCGCGCGAGGTCATATCTCCAGTGTGGCACCGGCGGCCGGGGTTTCCGCCACCCAATCCCCGGCACTTGCGCGCCGGCTCCCGCTGGGTTAGCCACCCGCCTCCGCGATGATCATCCGGCTGATCAGGTCGCCGTCGATGGTGAAGCGGATGTCTCCGGTGCCGTTGTATCCGCCTCCGCTCACCACGAGCGTGACGATCTCGTCGGCCCCCTCTGTACGGGTGGCGGTGGCCTCAAAGTGCGCCCGCTTGCCGATGTTGTCGGTCTGGTTCCAGCTCGCGACTCCGGAGGGGCCGTGAAACTCGCGTCCCCAGTCCACGAGGTAGGCGTCATCCGTGAAGCAGGCAATGAACGCGGGCGTGTCCCCGGCATTGGTGGCGTCGATCATCCGCTGGATGGGCGCGGGCACGTCTGTCATGGGTAGCTCCTCGGGAGTGGGTCATCCCAGTATCACGCTGTCGGGCAACGGGTGCCCAGTAGGCTTCCAGTCATGTCTGAGATTGCCGGAGCGCACGCGGTGGAGAGCTATTCCTACCTGGGTCCCGCCGGCACATTTACCGAGGCGGCCCTTGCCCAGGTGCCGCAGGCGCGGGGCAAAATCTGGCTCCCCGTCAACAACGTGGGCCAGGCTCTCGACGATGTCGTCTCGGGCAGAAGCGTCGCGGCGATGATCGCGATCGAGAACACCGTCGACGGCGGGGTCAGCGCCAGCCAGGACGCCCTCGCGAAGATCCCTAACCTCCGGATCATCGGCGAGTACCTCGTCAACGTGAACTTCGTGCTCGTCGCCCGGCCCGGAACCACGCTCGCCGACGTCAAGGTCATCAACGCGCACCCGGTCGCCTACGGCCAGTCGCACCTCTGGCTCGACGCGAACCTGCCCGGCCACGGACACCTTCCCGCGACGTCGAACGTCGCCGCCGCGGCATCCCTCTTCGACAATGAATTCGCGGACGCCGCCATCGCGCCGCCCACCATCACCGACCACCACACCCTCGACGTGCTCGCTGAGAACATCGGCGACAATCCGAACGCGCAGACCCGCTTCGTGCTCGTCAGCCGCAGCACCGTGTTGCCGGAACGCACGGGGTCCGACAAGACGAGCATCATTGCCGAGTTGCCGGATGACACGGCCGGGCGCCTGCTCGAAATGCTGGAGCAATTCGCCACCCGCGGGGTGAACATGAGCCTGCTGGCGTCACGTCCCATCGGCGACGAGCTCGGACGGTACCGCTTCGTCATCGACCTCGACGGCCACGTGAAGGACGAGCGGGTCGCCGACGCGCTGCTCGGTCTCAAGCGCTTCAGCCCCAACGTGATCTTCCTCGGGTCGTACCCGCGGGCCGACAAGCTGCCCATCACCGTCACCCAGCGCTACGACAACGACGCCTTCACCGATGCCCGCGATTGGTTGCGCGGACTCATTTCCGGGGAACCGGAGTAGATTCACTAGTCCGACCCCAGCACCGCACGCGAGAGGAGTGACCATGCGATCGATCTACACGCGTCTGGTTGCCCTCGCCAGCGTGTCGTTTGTGGTGATGATGCTCGTCGGCGCTCAGCCGTCGAGTGTTGCCATCGCCGGTCTCGCGGCGGTCGCCGTCGCCGCCGTCCTTGGCGCCCGGTATGCCGGGGTTGCCCTGCGCGCCCGACACCTCACGGTGGGGGCCCGGGCCCGGGAACACCGGGAGTCGCTCCGGGAAATGCCTGCTCCGAGGCATCCCGACACCGCGGGTCGTCCCCGCACTCGCGCGCCGTCGCGGCCCTTCCTGGCCGCGTAGATCTGTTCCGCCGTCGGCGGATGCTGCGTGGCCATACGGCCACCCCATTCGATTCGACGAGCCAAGGAACCCCATGAACTTCTACACGTTTGCGCCCATCGCCACCGTCCTCGACGCCGCCTACTCCCTCGTCGCCGGTCTTGCCACGGTGCTCGCCCCACTCGCAGGTCCGGCCAGCGCCGCCCTCGCGATAGTCGCGATCACCCTGCTCGTGCGCACCGCGCTCATCCCCGTCGGCGCCTCCCAGGTGCGCGCCGAATTCGCCCGCCGCCGCATGGCACCGCTGCTGCGGGAGGTGCAGCGTAAATACAAGAAGGACGCGCAACTCCTCCAGCGCAAGACCATGGAGCTCTACGCCTCCGAAAAGGTCTCCCCATTCGCCGGCATCCTCCCGACCCTGCTGCAGGCGCCCGTGCTGTCCGTCGTCTACGGCCTCTTCGTTCTCGCGAACGTCAACGGGCACGTCAACTCCCTGCTTTCCGCCCACCTGTTCGGCGCCCCGCTGGGAACGTCCCTCGTCGCGGCTCTCAGCTCCGGAATCGACCTGCCGAGCGCCGCGGTATTCCTCGTTCTCCTCGCGGCCATCGCGACGGTGGCGTGGATCTCCCGCAGGATCGCACTGCGTATGGCAGCGGATGACGCTCCGCCGAAGTCGTCCGCGATCACCACGCCTGCCGTTCCCGGCATGCAGCAGCTCACCAGTGTCCTGAGCTGGCTGCCATTTCTCACCGTCGTGTTCGCGGCCTTCGTTCCCCTGGCTGCCACCCTCTACCTGGCGGTCACCACAACGTGGACGCTGGTTGAGCGCATCCTCCTGCGCCGGAGGTTTACCCGGAGCCTCGCCAGGAGCGTCGCGCCGGTTGCGGCTATTTAGCAACTGAGCTAAAGTGCAAGTATGCAAGACAACGTCAGTGACATCTTTGAGGCCCTCGCCCACCCTACGCGTCGGCAAATCCTGCAGGATCTCAAGGATGGCGAGATGGCGGCCGGCGAAATCGCGTCACGGTTCAGTACCTCCGGACCCACGGTCTCCCGTCACCTCGGAGTCTTGCGTCGCGCCGGCCTCATTTCTGAGCGACGGGATGCGAACCGCATCCTCTACTCACTTGTCGGCGACCGCCTCGCACTCTCGGTGGGCGACTTCCTCTCCACCGTGTGTCCCGAGCAGATCGTTCTCCGCACCGTACGCAAGCGCACCCCCGGCACCAAGGCCACCCCGAAGACAGAAGAGGTACCCGCCTAGCCCGGAGCCGACGCGCCTGCGCCAGCACCGCTCCTCTCCCGTCGGTTGCGTCGGGTGGTCGTCTGGCGTGCACCTGGCTGCCGTGCTTTCCGACTGGTGCAGGGTCGCAACGCCCGCCCATGGCAACAGCCTCGACCGCCGCCGACCGCGACAGTCGCGACCGCCGCCCACGGCGACACGCCCGGGGTGTGGTTGGTTTTGGTGGTGGGG
>NZ_JAAVUZ010000013.1 GCF_018449675.1 Glaciihabitans sp. dw_435
GCGCTTGTCGATCTGTGCAAGTCGGGCCTGGTTGGCAGGATCCACCGGGCCGCGGCCGGTATGGCCGTCGGGGTTCGGGGGTTCCTGGTTGAACGTCATACAACAATTCAACGCCGACAGCGCGACCCAGAACGCGTGTTCCATCGATCGGTGGAGCGCGGGAAACAACCCACCCCTGTGGAGGAGAGGAAGAGGAGGAGACGAGGAGGAGCAGGAGCAGGAGGAGATGAGGAGATGAGGAGAAAGAGAAGGAGGGAAGAGGGAAGGAGAAGTGGCGAGGCGAGGCGAAAACGAGTGCCGGGAGGGTATGGCCGGGGAACGAGGAGAGAGGGCGTGGATGTGACAGGCAGTCTCTCAGACCGCGTCGACCGCCGGTGGGGCTGAACGAGACGACCGGCCGAAGTCAATGCTTTCCTGAACGATGGAGAGGACGACCGCTAGCTCGCTCGCGTCCCTGGGGCCATAGATCATGAACTCTGTACCGAAGTCTTCGTACTGGTGGGGCTGACCCCAGCCCAGCGCGGTGAGTTCCTGGCCTCTCTCGGACGGCAGGCAGAGATGCAGGCTCGTGTCGTCAACGCCGTGAATGTGTACCGGCTCGAGACGCTTGCCCGGCGCGAGCGAGGTGAACGGTGCCCGCTCCACCTGCTCGTCCCGAAGGAAGACGGCACGTGACGACGCCGGAGAGACCTGACTGTGCCCCTCGACTGTTCCGTCGAGCTCGAAGACACTGGCGACGAGGCGACCCCACAGCTCCGGCGTCGAGCGCTGGGTCAATTGGCGCTGTGGTCCTTCCGTGGAGACATCAGGTCTATTTCCAGAACGCGGCGTCAGGGTCATCCCTCAAATGTATCGAGCCCCCGGGATGGTGGTCTCGGGGACGAGCCGTGTTGTGGCGGAAGAGTCCCGGGATGCAGAAGAGCGCGGTGGGCGTAGGGGGTGCGGTGGACGTAGGGGTGGGGTTGGCGTAGGGGGTGCGGTGGACGTAGGGGGTGCGGTGGACGTAGAGGAGGGCGCGAGGGACGCAGGGAAGCCACGTGGACGACGCAGAAGAGCCCGGTGGCCACCCAGGAGGCTCTTTCGCGCTCCTGGCCGACCACCGGGCTCCGGTGATGCTACAAGGTGTGGCTAATGACCCGAGTCGTGCGAACGCTCGATGTCAGTGCCGGACACGGGGGAGATCCGGTCCTCGAAGAACCAGCTGGACAGTCCGGCACGCACACGTTGGGCGGCGGAAATCTTGCCCTTCGCGTTCGGACGAATCATCAGCGGCGTGTACTCCGTGAAGCTGGTGAGCTTCCAACGCTCGTACTCGGAGAGCTGCTCGTGAACTTCGATGTACTCGCCACCGGGAAGGCGAACGATGCGTCCGCTCTCAAATCCGTGGAGGGCAATCTCGCGGTCCTTCTTCATCAGGCCGAGGCAGATGCGCTTGGTGACAACGAAGGCGATGATCGGTCCGAGGATGAGCAGCACCTGCAGCGTGCGGATGACATCTTCGATGCCCACGTGGAAGTGGGTACCGATGAGGTCGGAGCTGGCTGCGGCCCACAGGACTGCGTAGAACGTCACACCGGCGGCGCCAATGGCCGTACGGGTCGGAGCGTTACGGGGACGGTCAGCGATGTGGTGCTCTCGCTTGTCGCCCGTGATCCAGGCCTCGATGAACGGGTAGATCAGCACGACCACGATGAACAGTCCGAGCACGAGCACCGGCGCGATGATGTTCATCGACACGGTGAAGTTACCCAGCATGAATTCCCAGCCGGATGGCACGAGACGCAGGGCGCCGTCCGCGAATCCGATGTACCAGTCAGGCTGGGTACCGGCGGAAACGGGGGAGGGGTCGTACGGTCCGTAGGTCCAGATCGGGTTGATCGTGACGGTAGCGGCGATCAGGGTGATGACACCGAAGACGATGAAGAAGAATCCACCGGCCTTGGCAGCGAACACGGGCATGATCGGCGATCCAACAACGTTGTCGTTGGTCTTTCCGGGGCCGGCGAACTGCGTGTGCTTGTTGATGATCAGCAGCAGCAGATGCACGCCTAGGGCGGCAACAAGGATCGCGGGCAGCAACAGGATGTGCAGCGTGAACAGTCGCGACACGATGTCGGTACCGGGGAACTCGCCACCGAAGAGGAGGTAAGAGATCCAGGTGCCCACGATCGGCAGGCCCTTGATCAGACCGTCGATGATGCGCAGACCGTTACCGGACAGCAGGTCGTCAGGAAGGGAGTAACCCGTGAATCCTTCGGCCAGAGCCAGGATGAAGAGGACGAAACCGATGGCCCAGTTGATTTCACGCGGCTTGCGGTACGCGCCCGTGAAGAACACGCGCAGCATGTGCAGACCAATGGATGCCACGAACAGCAGTGCTGCCCAGTGGTGAACCTGGCGCATCAGGAGTCCGCCACGGATATCGAAGGAGATATCGAGGGTGGAGGACATAGCGCTGGACATCTCGATGCCCTTGAGCGGCAGGTACGAACCCTGGTACTCCATCGGCGTCATGGACGCGTGGAAGAAGAAGGTCAGGAAGGTACCGGACAGCAGGATGACGACGAAGCTGTAGAGCGCGACCTCACCGAGCATGAATGACCAGTGGTCGGGGAAGATCTTGCGACCGACCTCTTTCACCAGTCCGGAGATGCTGGTGCGCTCGTCGATGTAGTTGGCGGCGGCACCGGTGAATCGTGCACCGCGGCTGGGTGCTACCGCAGTTGTTTCTGTGCGGGTGTCGGTGGTTGTCATAGCTCACGCTCCCAAAAGCTGGGTCCGACGGGTTCGTGGAAGTCACTGCGGGCAACGAGGTAACCCTCGGAATCAACCGTGATCGGCAGCTGGGGAAGCGGACGCTTCGCCGGGCCGAAGATGACCTTCGCTTCGTGCTTCATGTCGAACTGCGACTGGTGGCACGGGCAGAGAAGGTGATGCGTCTGCTGCTCGTACAGAGCAACGGGGCAACCGACGTGGGTGCAGATCTTGGAGTAGGCGACGATGCCGTCGTAGTTCCAGGTTTCCTTACCCGCTGAGACGTTGAGGTCTTCAGGCTTGAGGCGCATCAGGAGAACGGCGGCCTTGGCCTTTTCCTCGAGACGGTCTTCCTCGTCGTTGAGTCCCTCGGGGATGACGTGGAATGCAGAACCGATCGTGACATCCTCTGCCTTGATCGGTGTGCCGCTGGGGTCACGCGTCAGACGCGTGCCCTTCTTCCACATCGTGTGCTGCAGCAGCGGTACCGGGTCCTCGGCCGGGGCCAGGTCTCGGAACAGTGCAACGGCGGGGATCGGCGTCAGAACGAGAGCGCCGATGAGGCTGTTACGGATAAGGGAGCGACGGCCGAAACCGGACTCCTGGTTTCCCAGCGTGAAGATCTCGACGGCGCGGGCACGGGTGGTGTCCGATCCGCGGGTACCGTGACGGCTCTCAACGAGCTCGTCTCCGCGCATGAGCTGCTTGGCCCAGTGGACGGCACCGATTCCGATGCCCAGCAGTCCGAGGGTGATTCCGAGTCCGAGGAGAAGGGTGTTCAGGCGAACCGAACCCATGTCTCCCGGAATGATCGGGAAGGCGATGTAGGCGGCAACCGCGAACACGCTTCCGACAATCGACAGGTAGAACAGGCTGGTGACCTGGCGCTCGGCGCGCTTGTCCTTCTTCGGATCGAGGTCCGTCTGGCGCTCACGGTGCGGGGGGAAGCCCGGGTTGGGGATGTTATCGGTACGCACGACGGCCGTGCCGGGCGAAACTTCGTACGGCACCGCCTTCTGGATCGCGGAGCCGGCAGCGGTGTTCTGTGCTTCCGGAACGGGATCGCCGCCCGGAGTGGCTACACCGTCGTCGTGCTGTGCCATTCTCTTCCCTTCAACAAACGCGTTATGCGCTGTGTAATTCTGTGAACTAGTTGGACTTCGCGGTCAGCCACACCGTGATTGCCACGATTGCGCCGAGACCGAAGATCCAGATGAAAAGGCCCTCAGATACGGGGCCGAGGTTGCCGAGGTCAAGGCCTCCGACGGAAGGCGTGTCATCGAGGTACTTGAGGTACGTGATGATGTTGGCCTTGTCTTCGGGCGAGATGTTGTTGTTGTTGAAGACCGGCATGTTCTGCGGGCCCGTCAGCATTGCCTCGTAGATGTGCTGGGCGGAAACGCCCTTGAGCGCGGGTGCGAACTTGCCCTCGGTCAGGGCGCCACCGGCGCCGGCAACGTTGTGGCACATGGCGCAGTTGATGCGGAAGAGCTCAGCTCCGGCAGACGCGTCTCCGTCGCCCTGAAGAAGGCTGGAGTCGGGGATGCCGGGACCGGGGGCCCGCGCGGCAACGTAGGTGTAGAGCGCCTTGATCTGTTCTGTTGTGAACTGGGCGGGCTTCTCTTCTGCCTGCGGGCCGGACTGGGCCAGCGGCATACGACCGGTAGCAACCTGGAACTCGACAGACGCGGCGCCGACACCGAGGAGTGAAGGACCGGCCGTGGTGCCCTGGAGGTTCAAGCCGTGGCAGGTTGCGCAGTTGGCCGCGAACAGCTTCGAGCCGTCGTCAACGAGCTGCGAGTGTGCAGCGGTCGTGTCGGCGCTGGCCGTGGTCGTGAAGAGCGCATACGCGCCTCCGGTGCTCACGAGACCGATTGCGATGAGCGCGATCGACGCGAGCGGGGATCGACGACCGGTCTTGGCCTTGCGGGCTTTGCGTGCGTCGACGGGGGACTTGGTGGGCTTCGCCATGCTGATCTGTATTTCCGCTTCTTATTTCAGGAGGTAGATGACGGCGAACAGGCCGACCCACACTACGTCGACGAAGTGCCAGTAGTACGAAACGACGATGGCACTCGTTGCCTCTTTGTGCCCGAAGTTCTTGGCGGCATACCCGCGGCCAATCACAAGCAGGAAGGCGATCAGACCGCCGGTGACGTGGAGTCCGTGGAAACCGGTCGTGAGGTAGAAGGCGGAACCGTATGCGTCAGAGCTGAGTCCGACACCCTCCGAGACGAGCGTTGCGTACTCGAAGATCTGGCCGATGACGAAGATCGCACCCATGACGTAGGTCACAAAGAACCATTCCGCCATGCCCCATTCCTTGAGCTTCCAGCTCGTGCGCTTGGGCTGCAGCCGCTCAGCGGCGAACACCCCCATCTGGCACGTGAAGGAGGAAGCCACCAGGATGCCGGTATTGATACCGGAGAAGGTGATATTCAGCTTCGAACTTTGGAGCGCCCACAATTCGGGGGCGGTCGATCGAAGGGTGAAGTAAATCGCAAACAAACCGGCGAAGAACATCACCTCGCTGCCGAGCCACACGATTGTTCCAACCGCTACAGAGCTCGGACGATTAACTACAGGGGCGCCGACTGGTCGCGTTAGAGAGGTGCTCGTCACTCTCCCATTATGGTCGATAACCGAGGGCGTGATTCCCATTCCGGGGCCAGTCGCGACCAATCGGTAAGATTTCCATCATGTCGCAAGAACTCTCCTGGCCCCGGCTTCTCAGCACCCTCGTGGATAGCTCCGATCTAACTATCAGCGAAGCCACGTGGGCCATGCAGGAGGTGATGGAGGGACGGGCTACCCCGTCTCAGCTCGGAGGTCTGCTCGTCGCCTTACGGATAAAGGGCGAGACGGTCGACGAAATCGTCGGCTTCCGCGACGCGGTGCTCGCAAATGCGCTTCCGCTCGACGTGGATCCGATGGTTCTTGACATCGTGGGGACGGGGGGAGACCCGTACGGCGCCGTGCTGAACATCTCGTCCGTGGCATCCATTGTGTGTGCCGCATCGGGAGTGCCAGTTATTAAGCACGGAAATCGTGGAGCCAGCTCCGCGTCGGGCGCGTCGGATGTGCTGAGTGCCCTCGGCGTCAACATCACTATCCCGCCGGATGCCGTGGCCCGCGTGCTGACGGAGGTCGGGCTGACCTTTGCCAACGCCGCGATGTTCCACCCGGGGTTTGCCAACGCCGGCCCGACTCGTCGGGAGCTGGGTATTTCTACCCTCTTCAACATTCTCGGACCGCTGTGCAACCCTGCGCGCCCCGAAGCATCCGCCGTCGGTGTGTCGAGCCTGGATCGCGTTCCCTTAATCGTGGGCGTGTTCCAGACCCGCGGTGCCACGGCCCTCGTGTACCGCGGTGACGATGGCATCGACAAGCTCACCACGACCGGTCACAGCCACGTCTGGGAGGTCTCCCGGGGTTCCGTGACGGAGCACGATCTTGACCCACTGGACCTGGGCATCCCGCGCGCTCCCATCGAACGCCTGCTGGGCAAGGATCCCGAGTACAACGCCGGCATCGCGCGGAAGGTGCTGTCGGGCGAGCCGGGCCCGGAGCGGGACATCGTCTTGCTGAACGCCGCGGCGGGACTCGTGTCGTTCCAGCTGGCCGGGGACCCGGCCGCCGTTCTCGTGCCGTTTGTGCAGCGCATGAAAACGCAAATGGCCGTTGCCGCCGAATCGATTGATTCCGGCGCGGCAACGGCCAAGCTTGAGCAGTGGATCGCGGCTACGAACGCCTGATCCACCGCTCACGCTCCGTGTGATGAGCGGTAATGCGGTGGTACTGGCGACCTACAGGACGTCGTCGTCGACCCAGTCGAAGGTCTTCGTGACGGCCTTCTTCCAGAGGCGCAGCTGACGGGCGCGCTCGTCCTCGTCCATGTTGGGCGTCCAGCGGCTGTCTTCCTGCCAGTTCTTGCGCAGGTCGTCGAGGTCGGCCCAGAAGCCCACCGCGAGACCGGCCGCGTAGGCAGCACCGAGCGCGGTCGTCTCGGCGACAACGGGACGCACGACGGGAACGCCAAGGATGTCAGCCTGGAACTGCATGAGCAGGTTGTTGGCGATCATTCCGCCGTCGACCTTCAGCTCGGTCAGGTCCACTCCGGAGTCGGCATTGACGGCATCCAGAACCTCACGGGTCTGGAACGCGGTCGCCTCAAGGGCAGCACGAACGATGTGACCCTTGTTGACGTAGCGGGTGAGTCCGACGAGAGCGCCACGGGCGTCCGAACGCCAGTAGGGCGCGAACAGTCCGGAGAACGCGGGCACGAAGTACACGCCACCGTTGTCATCCACCGTCTTGGCGATCGCTTCGGTCTCCGACGCGCTCGTGATGATGCCGAGGTTGTCGCGCAGCCACTGGATGAGTGAACCGGTGACAGCGATAGAACCCTCGAGCGCGTAGTGCGGCTTGGCGTCGCCCAGCTTGTAGCCGAGGGTGGTGAGAAGGCCGTTCTTCGAGTGGATGATTTCCTCACCCGTGTTGAAGATAAGGAAGTTACCGGTGCCGTAGGTGTTCTTTGACTCACCGGTGTCGAACGCGGCCTGGCCGAAGGTGGCAGCCTGCTGGTCACCAAGGATTCCGGCAATGGGAACTTCGCGGAGAAGGCTGGACGACGACGCGTATCCGTAGATCTCGGACGAGCTCTTGATCTCGGGGAGCATGGACTTCGGAACTCCGAAGTCGGCGAGGATCGAGTCATCCCACTGCAGCGTTTCGAGGTCCATGAACAGCGTGCGCGAGGCGTTGGTGACGTCGGTCACGTGGACGCCGCCGTTGGTTCCGCCGGTGAGGTTCCAGAGAACCCAGCTGTCGGTGGTGCCGAAGAGCAGGTCGCCGGCCTCGGCCTTTTCGCGCGCGCCGTCGACGTTCTCGAGGATCCACACGATCTTGGTGCCGGAGAAGTAGGTGGCAAGCGGGAGGCCGACTGTCTTCTTGTAGCGCTCGACATCTCCGTCGGCGAGGCGGTCAACGATCTTCTGGGTACGGGTGTCCTGCCAGACGATGGCGTTGTAGACGGGCTCACCCGTGGTCTTGTCCCACACGACCGCGGTCTCGCGCTGGTTGGTGATACCAATCGCCTTGATGTCGTGACGGGTGATGTTGGCCTTGGACAGCGCCTGGCCAATTACCTCACGTGTGTTGTCCCAGATTTCCTTGGGGTTGTGCTCGACCCATCCCGCCTTGGGGAAGATCTGCTCGTGCTCAAGCTGTCCGGTCGACACGATGGATCCGGAGTGGTCGAAGATGATGGCGCGACTGCTGGTCGTGCCCTGGTCGATGGCGAGGATGTATTCGCTCATGAAATTGTTTCCTTAACTAAGACGCTGGGATGACTAGGACGCGATGGTGGGAAGCAGGACGCGGGCAAGAAGTCCGCCTGCAAGGCCACCGATGATCGGTCCGACAACCGGGATCCACGAGTAGCCCCAGTCGCTGGTGCCCTTTCCCTTGATGGGAAGCACGGCGTGAGCGATGCGGGGTCCGAGGTCACGGGCAGGGTTGATGGCGTATCCGGTCGGGCCACCGAGGGAGGCACCGATCGCGACAACGAGCAGTGCGACAGGCAACGCGCCGAGCGCGGCCAGACCGGCCGGAGCGTTGGTTGCGGGGTCGCCCGCCTTGCCGAATCCGATCACGACGAATACCAGAACGAACGTGCCGACGATCTCGGTGATGAGGTTCCACGCGGTGCTGCGGATGGCAGGGCCGGTGGAGAACACGCCGAGCTTGTTTGCAGCGACGGGTTCGTCATCGAAGTGCTGCTTGTATGCGGCCCAGGCGAGGACGGCACCGATGAAGGCTCCGACGAATTGCGCCGCAAGGTACACAAGGATTGTGGTGAAGCTCATGTCGTTGCCACTGGCCCAGAGCCCAAGCGTCACTGCAGGGTTCAGGTGGGCACCGGAGGCGTAGGAGACGGTTACACCGGCGAAGACAGCGAGGCCCCATCCGAAGTTAACCATCAAGAACCCGCCATTGAAGCCCTTGGTCTTGGCTAGTGCGACGTTTGCTACGACACCGCAACCGAGCAGTACGAGCATGGCCGTACCGACAGTTTCGGATAGAAAAATTTGACCTAGATTCGGTTCCACGTTGACCGTCCTATTCACACGTAAGGCACCGTAATCACGGTGCCCTTCCCGCATCTGCGGGAACTCTGTACACCATAGTGCCCGGTAACAGACTGGTAACAACGGGGTTGTGAAATCTGCACACTTTCTCTTACCCCGGTGCTCAAGTTGGGCGTAAGTTGGGTCGTGGAGTGCCCCCGTGCGGTTATTTGCCCAGTAATCGGCTTCATTTCCGGCGGGTTGACACTTCGTGGTTTCGCCGCTTCTAAGCGGCGTGGACACCCGATTTCTGACAAACACAATGAAGTGCTCGAAGGGAAGTTCCATGAAGAAATTGATCAACGACCCCAAAAACGTCGTCGACGAATCGGCGGCCGGTTTCGCCGCAGCGCACGAGGACATTTTGCGCGTCGAGGTCGACCCGCTGTACATCGTGCGGAAGGACGCTCCCGTCCAGGGAAAGGTGGCGTTGGTCAGCGGCGGCGGTAGTGGCCACGAGCCGCTGCACGGTGGCTTCGTCGGCTACGGGATGTTGGACGCCGCGGTGCCCGGACCCGGTGTTCACCTCGCCCACGCCCGATCCGATTCTCGCCGCCACGATTGCTGTCGACTCCGGAGCCGGCGTGCTGCACATCGTGAAGAACTACACGGGCGACGTGCTCAACTTCGAGACCGCCGCCGAGCTCGCGGAGGCGGAGGGGATTCAGGTGCGCAGCGTTGTCACCGACGACGACGTCGCGGTGAAGGACTCCCTCTATACAGCGGGACGGCGCGGGGTTGCCGGGACCGTGCTCGTCGAGAAGATCGCGGGGGCATCCGCGCAGCGCGGCGATGACCTCGAGACCGTCGCGGCCATCGCCACGCGCGTGAACTCACAGGTGCGCTCCATGGGGGTCGCGCTGACTCCCTGCGTCGTTCCCCACGCCGGTGAGCCGAGCTTCACGCTGGCCGAGGACGAGATCGAGATCGGCATTGGTATCCACGGAGAGCCTGGACGCGAGCGCATCCTGCTCGAGCCGGCCGACCAGATCGTCGACCGCTTGCTCACGCCGATCCTCGACGACCTTCCCTTCGCCAGTGGCGACCGTGTACTCCTCTTTGTTAACGGGATGGGCGGAACCCCTCTGGTGGAGTTGTACATCGTGTTCCGGCACGCGGCGGAGGTTCTCAAGGCCGCCGGCATCGATGTCACCCGTTCCCTCGTCGGAAACTTCGTGACGAGCCTCGAGATGCAGGGTGCGTCCATCAGCGTTCTCAAGCTCGACGACGAAATGGTTGAACTATGGGATGCCCCGGTGCAGACTGCCGCCCTGCGATGGGGACGGTAAGCAGATGAGTCTCGGTATCGACTGGGCGCGCGCGTGGATTCTGCGCAGCGCGGACGTGATCGCGGAGAACAGGACGACCCTGACCACCCTCGACCGCGAGATCGGCGACGGCGACCACGGCGAGAACATGGACAGGGGATTTGCTGCAGTACGAGCAAAGGTCGACGGCCTCGCCGACGACGCGGTTCCGGGAGACGCCCTGAAGATTGTCGCGACCACCCTGATCTCGACGGTGGGAGGCGCGGCCGGCCCCCTCTATGGAACCGCGTACCTCAAGGCAGCGGGCGCTGTGGCGGGTCAGACGGAGCTCGACGGAGCGGCGCTCGTGTCGCTGCTGACGGCGGCCAGGGACGGCATCGTGCTGCGGGGCAAGGCAGAGGTCGGCGACAAGACGATGATCGACGCATGGACGCCCGCCGTCGATGCGGCGGCCGCAGCGCTGGCCGAGGGGAGGAGCGAGCCGGAAATTCTTGCCGCCGCTGCCGAAGGCGCCGCCCGCGGATCCGAGTCGACCGACGCTTTGGTGGCGCACAAGGGTCGGGCCAGTTACCTGGGCGAACGCGCCGTCGGGCATCGCGACCCCGGATCGGTATCCACGGTACTGCTGCTCCAGGCCGCCGCCGATGTCGCGGCGGACGCCTCGTGACCGTCGGGCTCGTTATCGTCTCGCACAGTCCCAAGATCGCCGAGGGCATCGTTGACCTCGCGTCCCAGATGGCACCGCACGTCACGATTGTGGCAGCGGGAGGAATGGATGACGCGGGCCTCGGCACCAGTTTCGACAAGATTTCGGCGGCCATCGTCACCGCCGACGACGGTGACGGTGTCGTCGTGCTGTGTGACCTCGGTTCCGCGATCCTCACCGCGGAGACGGCACTCGACTTTCTGGATGACGACGTGAAATCACGCGTTGTCATCGCCGATGCTCCGATCGTGGAGGGCTCGGTCGCGGCCGCCGTCGCCGCGGAGACCTCGGGCACGCTCGATGACGTCGTTGCCGCCGCACGCACGGCGTCCGGCTCCGCGGAGGAGATGGCGACGTCTCCAGCGGAGGCGGAAGGGACGGGCCAGCCGGGTCACGACGGTCCCGGGGCCGCGTCTTTGGCGACGCCCGAGCCCGCTGCCGAGATACCGCTGTCGGGAACGGCGGTGCTGCGCAATCCCGAGGGACTGCACGCCCGGCCGGCAGCCGAATTCGTGCGCCTCGCGAGCACGTTCGACGCGAGGGTCGTGATCAACGGCGTCGACGCGAAGAGCCTGCTGCGCATCATGTCGCTGGGACTCGGTTCCGGGGCGACCGTGGAGGTCACCGCGACGGGGCCTCAGGCGAGCGAGGCGGTGTCCGCGCTCACAGCGCTGGTCAACTCCGGATTCGGCGAATAGACACCAATCCGGGCGATCGACTCCCGCGCGACGGTGACGGCGCGGCGCTCCAGCTGGTCCGCCGGGACGTCCGCGTCGTCGGTCGCCCACTCGTGGATGACCGCGCGCACTGCCCCGCCGCACATGCCGAGCACGGCCTTCGCGGACGCCGTCAGGTCCCGGTCGGTCTGGGCGGCGAACGACCGCTCTCGCTTCAGCACCGCGCGGGTTGCCGCGGTCAGGTCGTGGTGCATCCGTGACATCTGCACCATCTGGCGTCCCACGAGTTCGGGATACCGGCGGATGATTTCCATCCGGCCCGACCGCACGACCGAGGTGGTGATGGTGGAACCCAGCACCTCCATAAGCAACCGCACGGTCTGAGCGATGGGGTCGGGCGCGGGGTGGTCGTCGTCCGCGTGAGCACTCCACTCCGGGGCATCCGCAATCTGCATGTCGTGCAGCCCGAGGATCGCGTCTTCCTTGCTCTCGAAGTAGTTGAAGAAGGTGCGGGGCGACACGTCGGCGCGATCGCTGATCGCGTTGATGGTGGCACGGTCGAGCCCGTCCCGCAGCACGAGCTCCACGGCGGCCATCTGCAGGCGCTGGCGCGTCTGCACGCGCAGGCGTTCCCGGCGGGAGATCGTGGGCGCCTCGTTCATCCCCTCACTCTGGCGCGGCCGCACTCGGTTCGCAAGTGCAAACTTGCACGACTGCACCGAGCGCTGGGTGACGTGGGTGACCTACTGCTTGTCGATCTGCAGGATGACTCCCAGATCCCGTCGCGATGGAGCACCCAGCTTCAGCCGCGCCTGGTACAGGTGGGATTCGACAGTGCGCACGGAGAGGTATAGCGCCCGGGCGATGTCCCGGTTGCTGAGACCCCGCGCCGCGAGCTGCGCGATCTCGTTTTCACGACCGGTCAGGCGGTTGGCGGCGCTCGACGCGGGATCGGGCGTCGCTGCCAGGTGACCGCTGCGCCGGGCATCGCCATAGTGTTCGGCGTGCAGTTTGCTGGCGGCGGCGGCGGCGCGGTTGCCGCTGTGGGAGTGCAACGACGCTGCATCCTCGCTGGTGGCGCAGGCCTGCCCAAAGGCGCCGATGCTCGCAAACCGGGAAGCCACGTCGTCGAGCTTGGCGGCGTCCTGGTTCGTCAACGCGCGCACACGCTCGGCCACAAAGTCGAGATATGGGCTGTCTGTCTGGGCAGCGGATGTCTCGAGCGCATCGACCACGGCCGCGGCGGGTTCCCCCAGCTCGAACATCTCGTACAGGCGCTGCACGTGCATGACGGGCCCATCGGCGTCGGCTGCGGCGGCGACCGGAGTGAGATCGGCCTGCGCGACACGGCCCGACAACAGCGCGATTTCATTCTCAGTCCGCTGCACCAGTCTGGCGAACATGTCCCCTGCTCCGCGATTGATGCCGGTCGTCTGGGCCTGGTTCAGTTTGCGCATCGCGTTGTCGAAGGAGCCACCGTGAGCGAGCGCGCCGGCGTGCATGACCTGTGCCCACGGCAACCACGCGCCCGGATCCGACCGTTGGAAGCGCGCTTCGGCCTTGCTGAGTTCCGCGGCTTCCATCGCGTAGTCGCCGCGGAAGTTGGCGATCAGGCTCGCGACGACGCTCAGCAGGCCGAGGCTCGCGTAGTCCTGGGCCTGTACCGCCTGGTTGATTCGGTGGCCGGCCTCCGTCGCGGTGACGTCCATGTCGACGCCCCGAACCTGCCGGATGATGGACAGCCCGACGAACGACTCCAGCTCGGAGGTATCGTCCATGTCCTGCTCCACCACCCGCACGCGCGTCGGTGACGCCAGCAGGGCGAGCGATGCCTTCACGCGGGCCATGCCCTTTTCGGTCTCGCCGCGTCCCGCCAGCTCGATTCCCGTATGCATGGCCGCGCGTCCCCGGATTCCGTCGTCGAACTCGACGTTCGCGGTGATGGCCTCCGAGAGGGCGAGAACGTTGTCGCGGCACGAGGAGCGGTTGATGCGCAGCAGGTCGACGTAGTCAGCCTCGCCCTCGAGCAGCGTGTTGCCGGGAATCCAGGTGCGAACCCGGTCGGCAAGGTCCGCGAGTGCCGCGGCATTGTTGCGCATGGGGAGTGCGACGCCGGTCCAGCAGCGCACGAGCAGGATGCCGTCGGTGGCGGTGCTGATGTGGGACTCCCATTCGCGGAGCACCTGCAGCGCGTCATCCATTCGACCGAGCGCCGTCAGGGTCCGTGCCAGCTCCGTCGCGCTCGAGACAGTGGGGGAGACCTCGTGGGCACGGCGGGCGAAGTCGTGGGCCATATCGAAGACGTACCGTTCGCGGCAGCGTCGGGAGGCGGACACGAACACCGACGACATCCCCTCCGCGGTGACATCTGCCTCGATCGAGGGAATGGTGCCCGTGCACGCCCAGCACTCTGCCACCACGACTGCCTCGTTGGCGGTGAGCGCGCGGTCGGTGCCTGACTCGTCCCAGAGGATCCGACCGAGACGGACGGTGGCATCCCGGAGATCTGCGGGTTCGCTCATGGCGGCCGCTGCCGAGGCGAAGAGACTGTGGGAGCTCACCAGGTCGTCGGAGGTGCGGCGCAGGAACCCCCGGCCGAGCAGGCTGCGCACTTCGTTCGGGGAGAAGATGGCAAGACTGCGCGGGTACGGCAGCGCACCAACCTTGCCCATCACCGCAAGTCCGTGCAGCTCCGAGGGGGAGAGGGAGCGCAGCTGATGACTGAGCAGGTCGGCAATGCGTCCGGTGACCGGGTTATTGCCGGACGACAGGACGTCGTGATCCTCGAGCACGAGCCGGTTGCGCAGCGCCTCGGCGGTGAGCTCACGCACGAGCAGAGGGGAGCCGCCGCTGTGCTCGAAGATGGTCGCGCGGGTCACCGCGTCAAAGACCTGGCCGGGCGCGAAGGCCACGATGAGCTTGTCGGTGTCGTCCATGGTGAGTGGCTCAAGGTCGACGCGCTCGGCGCGTCCCTCGATCCAGAGACCATTGATAAGGCGGATGCTCTCGGGGTCGAAGTCCTGCGGGTTGATGGAGTTGACGGGTGCGCTGGTGAGAAACAGCGACAGCGCGCCGTCTGCCGACAACCGGGTCAGCCACTCCGCGGTCTGCGGGTCGAGAAACTGGGCGTCGTCGACCTGTACGACAGGCGTCACCGATGCGAAGCGGGCCGCGAGGTAATCCAATAGCACGGAGGGGCGCGCGTGAGTGATGGTTCCGATAGCGGCGTTGAGTACGGGGTCGGAGCTGTTTCCGAGCGCTCCGAGAGCCGTGGCCCGGGCAGACGCGGTTCCGCGGAGCCGCAGCGGTTCAGAGCCATCCGCCCGCAAATATCCGGTGACCGCGTCGGCAAGGTGACTCTTGCCCGACCCCAGCGCGCCAAACACGACGACGCTGCGTCCTTCCATCAGCATGCGCGCGATGGTCTTCGGATGCTTTCCGCGACCGATAACGGACAATCCCTCTTCCGCGCTAAGTTCGCGGGCCCCCTGGACTGCTGAAACACTCATGATCGCTCCTTACGCCGCCGGTGGTACAGCTCTGCAAACATCCCCCGAATAGGCATCCACAGTCACACCTTGCACCCCAGCGCATGCGACTCACAGTAATCCCTAATGGTCGTCCCGAGCAGTAATGCACTCTACTGGGAAAAGATTCGGCGGGAATCTAAGTAGTCAATCCCTTGATTAGTTTCGTAGCAAGAGTAAAAGGCGGACTGTCAGGGACGGTGCCGTCCGCAGCGGGGATAGGGTCGAAGAGTGACCGATCCGACGTTGACAGTGTCCCTCCCCACCCGTGCCCTCCGGACCGCAGTGGGGGAGGTTCCCCCGGGCGTGCAAATCGTCGACTGGGACATGGCCAGCGCGCCACCCGTCGCCGACATCGATCTCGTTGTCGCCCCGTACATGAACACCGGCGCGAGCGTGCTTGGGCGGTTGACGGGGCTGCCCGTGCGTCTTGTGCAGAGCCAGTCGATCGGATACGACGGAGTGGCAGATTACCTGCCTGAGCACCTAGTGTTTGCCAATGCCAATGCCAATGCCAATGCCAATGCCAGTTCCGTGCACGAGCCGTCGACCGCCGAGCTGACCGTCGCCCTCATCCTCGCCTCACAGCGGGGCATCCCGGACTTCGTCCGCGCCGCCGCCGAGGGACGCTGGGCGCCGGCAATCCATCCCAGCCTCGCCGACCGCACCGTGCTCATCATCGGATACGGCGGAGTGGGCCGGGCAATCGAGTCACGTCTGTTGGCGTTCGAGACCACGATTGTGCGGGTGGCGTCCACGGCGCGCACCGACGAACACGGACAGATACACGGAGTCTCCGAGATCGCGGGGCTGTTGCCCTCGGCGGACATCGTTGTGCTCGCCGTTCCCCTGAGCGATACGACGACGGGAATGGTGGATGACCCGTTCCTCTCCCTCATGCGCGACGGGAGCCTGCTCGTCAACATCGCCCGCGGTCCCGTCGTGGATACGGATTCCCTGCTGAAACACGTCAGTACCGGGCGTCTGCGTGCGGCGCTGGACGTCACCGAGCCGGAACCACTGCCCCAGGGGCATCCGCTCTTCGCCCTGCCCAACGTCCTGATCTCGCCGCACGTCGGCGGCGCAACCTCGGCCATGATGCCGAGGATGGCGCGGCTGGTGCACACCCAGATCGACCGGATGCTGCGCGGCGAGGAGCCGCTCAACGTGGTGCTGCGCACCTGACGGCCATGGGTCAGCGCGGCAGGGTCGCCTCGGTGGCCACCCACGCGAGCATCGCGCACTTGACCCGCATCACGAACTTCGAGACGCCGTGGAAGGCAATCGCGTCCCCGAGCACCTCCTCGTCGGGTTCGCCCGCGCCGCGCGAGCGCAGCATTTCACGGAACGTGTCGATGGTCGAACGCAGTTCGGTGACGGTCATGCCGGGCGCGAGTTCCGCCAGCACGGAGGCCGACGCCATGGAGATGCTGCAGCCGTTTCCCTGCCAGCCGAGGGCGGCGATGCGGTCGGATCCGGGTTCGAAGGCGATCTGCACCGTCACCTCGTCGCCGCAGGTGGGGTTGCGCTCGTAGTGCGAGCCATCGAAGTGCTCGAGCACCCCGTCGCCGACCCGGCGCTTGGCGTGGTCGAGGATGAGCTCCTGGTAGAGACCGGCGAGAGGATCGGACATCAGGCCACCCCGAAGTAGCCGCGAACCTCGGGAAGCGATTCGAGCAGGCGATCGACCTCGCCGTCCGTCGTATAGAGATAGGCGCTCGCGCGGGTGGTCGCGGTGAGTCCGAGGCGACGGTGCAGCGGCTGAGCACAGTGGTGCCCGACCCGCACGGCGATGCCGCGCACGTCGAGATACTGCCCAACGTCGTGCGCGTGAACGCCGGCGACATCGAAGCTGGCGAGGCCGGATCGGCGGATGTCGGCTGCCGGGCCGACAACCCGGACGCCGTCGATCGCCGACAACTCCCGCACAAGACGCTCGGCGATCTGCTCCTCGTGCTGCTGGATGCGGGTCATCCCGACCCCCTCCAGGTAGCGGATCGCGGCGGCAAGGGCGATGGCCTGCGACACCGGCTGGGTGCCCGCCTCGAATCGCTGCGGTGCCGGCATGTAGTCGGCCGCCTCCATCGTGACGGTGGTGATCATGGAGCCACCCGTGCGGAACGGGGGGAGGGCGTTAAGGAGTTCTTCGCGTCCGTACAACACACCGATGCCGGTCGGACCCAGCATCTTGTGTCCGGAGAAGACGGCGAAGTCGACGTCCATGGCGGCGAAGTCGAGGGGACGGTGCGGCGCGGACTGGCACGCGTCCAGCACCACGAGGGCGCCGACTCCCCGCGCGAGGGCGACGAGCTCGGTGACCGGCGCAACGTATCCGGTGACATTGGAGACGTGGGCGAAGGCGAGAACGCGCGTGCGCTCGGAGATGAGGGACGCCGCGTCATCCGCTGTGAAAATTCCGTCGTCGTTGACGGGGATGTAGCGAAGCGTCGCACCCGTGCGGGCCGCGAGCTCCTGCCAGGGAATGAGATTGGCGTGGTGCTCGGCTTCGGTGACAAGAATCTCGTCACCCACGCCGAGGGCAAACCGTCGTGCAGCATCGCCGCCGCGGCCGAGGCTCGCATTGCCCATCGAGTACGCCAGCAGATTGAGTCCATCGGTGGCGTTGGACGTCCACACGATCTCGGATGCGCGGGCGCCGACGAACCGGGCCACGGTCTCGCGGGCGTCTTCGAACGCCTCGGTGGCGAGCCCGGCAAGGGTGTGGGCGCCACGGTGCACCGCGGAGTTGTCGTGCTCGAGGAAGTAGCGCTCGGCGTCGAGCACCGAGGCGGGGCGCTGCGCGGTGGCGCCCGAGTCGAGATAGGCGAGGGGATAGCCGTTGACCTCCTGGGAGAGGGCGGGGAAATCGGCGCGGATGGCGTCGATCTCACCGGCGGTCAGGGGCGCGAGACTCAGCTCGGACTGCATGGTGGTCCTTTCACGGCCCGCAGCCGGCCGCGAGGCGCGTGAATCACGGGCGCGCGGCGGGAGCGGGAGTCGGCGTCGATGCGCCTGACCCCCACGGTAGTCGATCCCTGCGCTCCATGCCGGGGTGTGTCAGCGTGACCGCCTCGTTCCGGGCTGTCGCACCCCGGGCCTAGGGAGTGGAGTTGGAGCCGTCGCCGGGCCGAGGGTCCTTCTGGGCGTCGATGCCCGGCCGCTCAGCGACGACGGGATACGGGCCGGTGTAGCCCTCCCGTGCCTTGGCTATCTCCAGGATCCTGTCGCGGGAGAGGTACCAGCCGAGAACGAGCAGCGGGATGATGACGACGAGCGACCCGATCGTGAGGGTGCCGACGGGGAAATCGATGGCCATGAGTACGAGTACCGCGACGAGAAATGCGAGGGTCAGATAGGCAGTGAAGGGTGCACCAAAGAGTCGGAAGGACGGCCGTTCCGCCTTCCCCTCTTTCGCGAGCTTCTGCAGGCGCATCTGGCACAGCACGATCATTCCCCATCCGGAGACGATGCCAAGGGCAGAGATATTGAGCACGATCTCAAATGCCTGCGATGGCACGATCGCGTTGAGTCCGACACCCAGGAGGGTGATGCAGCCCGTCAGCAGGATTCCTCCGTAGGGAACGCCCCGCGCGTTCATCACCCCGGTGAAGCGGGGAGCGGACCCGGCGACCGACATGGAGCGCAGGATCCGCCCCGTCGAGTACAGGCCAGCGTTGAGGCTCGACAACGCCGCGGTGAGCACGACGAAGTTCATGATGTTGCCGGCGATTGCAGCAACGGCGGGGCTGCCGATGCTCGAGAAGAACGTGACGAAAGGGCTCTCATCGGCGTGGTAGGCCGTATACGGCAGCAGCAGCGACAGAAGGAGCACCGACCCCACGTAGAAGACGGCGATACGGATCACCACGGTGTTCACCGCGGTGGGCATGATCTTCTTCGGTTCCGCTGTCTCACCCGCTGCGGTGCCCACCAATTCGATTCCGGCGTAGGCGAAGACGACTCCCTGGATTACCAACACCGCCGGGAGTAGTCCGGACGGAAAGAGTCCGCCGTTGTCCGCGAGGATCTGGAAGCCGGTGTCGCCGACGTTCGTGGGGAAGCGAAAGGCGAGAAAGATCGCGCCGACGATGAGGAAGGTCACCAGCGCTGCGACCTTGATGATGGCGAACCAGAATTCCATTTCGCCGAACACCTTCACCGAGACCAGGTTGAGAGACAGCACGATGGCCAGGGCTATGAGGGCGAGGATCCACTGGGGGACGTCGGTGAAGGCAGACCAGAACTTGACGTAGAGAGCGACGGCCGTGACATCCACTATCGATGTCATTGCCCAGTTCAGGAAGTACATCCAACCGGCGACGTACGCGGCCTTCTCGCCGAGGAACTCCCGGGCATACGAGACGAAGGACCCGGACGACGGGCGATGGAGAACCAGCTCACCCAGCGCGCGGAGGATGAGGAACGCGAAAAACCCGCAGACCGCGTAGATGATCATGAGGGACGGACCCGCCGTGGCGAGGCGTCCGCCGGCACCGAGGAACAGGCCGGTGCCGATGGCCCCTCCGATGGCGATCATCTGCAGTTGCCGGGGTTTGAGGGTCTTGTGGTAACCCTCTTGCTCCGAGGAGAAATCCTGGACCGCGGAGAGCTCGTCTCCCAGTCGCTCGCGTGGATTCTCGAGTTCCTCTGCCACGTCATGCGGCTGAGCGGACGGAATGCGCTTGTCGGTCATGAGGAACCTTCTCTCCGGTCGGCTTCGTTACCTCGTGATCAGGAGATAGTACGTCCACGAGGGGCGCACCGCGCTGGTTGTGTGTTGCTTTCCTGTTGCATTTGCGTGTTCGGGGGATTTCGTTGGTGAACACGACAAAGCCCCGTGATCTACGGGGATGCTGTGGCAGTGCGGACTCCGTGCGTACTCGCCCTGGCTACATGCTGTATTTGGCATGTACTGAACTCGGGCGGCATGGTTCGGAGTTCGTGCTCCGAACCATGCCGAGAATCGTGGCGCGGTTCGGGCCGAGTTCCTAGCTCCGCCCGATGCAGCACGCGATTCAACCTGGCTCAACAACCCGATTGCTGAGAAGCCATGCCCAGACTATATCCGGGGTGGGTCGAGCGATTCTCACCATCGGACCGCGCGTCGCGTGGGAGGTCCGATGGCGCCAGCAGACAGTGACCGGCGGTTGGACGCTGATGGATCTCCGGGCGGCAGACTTCGGCCATTCTGCTGGGACGGAGCACGGAAGTGTCCCTCAAAAAGGGGACACCGTAGTGGGAGCCGGTCGGGGATCGGTACCCCCCAAAGTGGGGGTACGGGTGCCCCATCATTCGTGGCTTATTCTCGTGAATTACCAACCCGAAGCAGGATCGCACTCCGCTACTGACTGTCCTAGCAGTCTGTGGCACGGTCGGTCCAGAGCGATGTTTCGCCGAGATCCTGATGCCTTTCCTAGGGGCGTCATGAGAGCGGTGAAGCTGTCAGTGCCGGCGCTCCAAACGAACCCCCTAATCGTTTGGAGCGCCGGTTCTCCCGCCCACAGCACCACCCCTTCCCTGTAAACCCGAAATGCAGGTTGATAACGTGATCCGTTTTCCCGAGCGCGATTTTTTCGTCGCACGATGTCCATTGCCTCCATTTGCCGGCGGTGACACCGCGCGCTGACGATGACTGTCTACGGCCGATCGGCCGAATCATTCGTAACCGGCAGCCTCTCGTTCGACACGTCCGCCCGACGACGCGCCAAAACCACCTGGTCAGATCGCTACCGCACCCGCATCCTGCTGTGTGACATCGCCGTTGTTGTCATCACCACGGTGGCCGCGCACTTCAGTCTCTTCGTGCTCGACCGGGTGGACCCGGCGGACACCCCAGCGGTGATTGCGTACACGGTGGTGTCGACCCTTGTGGGTCTCAGCTGGCTGTTGTCGCTCAGTGCAGTGCGCAGCCGCGATGCCCGCGTAGTGGGAATCAGCGTCGACGAATACCGGCGCATCGTGAGTGCCACGTTCGGGGTGTTCGGCGCGATCGCCATCGCGTCCGTGATCGTGCACGGCAGCATTGCGCGCAGCTACTTCGCCGTTGCGCTGCCACTGGGCCTTCTCGCTCTCGCGGCGGAGCGATGGATGAACCGTCGGTGGCTGGCCCGTCAGCGCAGACACGGGCGATTGCTCTCCCACGTGATCGTCGCGGGAGAGCCCGACGACGTGCGGTACGTCATCGGCCAGATCGAGAAGAAGCGCGGCGGGGTGGAATACCACGTCATTGGTGCGGCCACCGCGGACGCCGACTCCCAGACGGGCATTACCGTGCGGGGCATTACCGTCCCCGTCATCAGCACGATCGAGACCGTCGCGGACGCCGTCGGCCGCGTCGAGGCCGACGCGGTGATCGTGGCCGGGCCGTTGCGCGGCGGAAACCAGTTTCTCAAGGTCCTGGGATGGCAGCTGGAAGAGTCATCCACCCAATTGATCATGGCGCCGGGTCTGACCAACGTCGCCGGTCCCCGCATCCACTTCCGTCCCGTCGAGGGACTTCCGCTCATGCACGTGGAACTGCCGCAGTACTCGGGAGCGAGGCACGCGACGAAGCGTGCACTCGACATCTGCCTCTCGGCGTGCGCCCTCATCGTGCTGTCGCCGGCACTGCTCGTGCTCGCCCTGCTGGTGGTGCGGGACAGCCCCGGCCCCGCGCTCTTCCGTCAGCAGCGGGTCGGCCGCAATGGGCGCCCGTTCACCATGCTCAAGTTCCGGTCGATGGTCGAGGACGCCGAGTCCCGTCTCGCGGCGCTTGCACTGCTCAACCAGGGCGCCGGCCCGCTCTTCAAGCTGGTCGAGGACCCGCGGGTCACCCGCATCGGCAAGCACCTGCGTCGTTTCTCGCTCGACGAGCTTCCCCAGTTCTGGAATGTGCTGAAAGGCGACATGAGTCTCGTTGGCCCTAGGCCCCCGCTGGAGCGGGAGGTCGAGAGTTACGACTCGACGGTGCGACGCCGGCTGTACATCCGGCCCGGCCTGACTGGCATGTGGCAGACCAACGGCCGCTCCCTCCTCGACTGGGAGGAGAGCGTGCGCCTCGACCTCTACTACGTCGAGAACTGGTCCATCACCGGTGACCTCATCCTGCTCTGGCGCACGGCAAAGATGCTGTTCCGCCCGTCGGGTGCGTACTAGCCGCCCGACATTGCCCGACCCCATCGACTTCACCGCTGCCCACCCGAGAGAGATATGGAACACATGACCGAGAAGCTCACCGTTGCCCTTGTCGGCGCCGGCTACTGGGGCCCCAATCTGGCCCGCAACTTCAGCACAAGTCCCGACTGGGACCTGGTCGCAATCTGCGACCTCGATGTGCCCAAGGCCGAGCGCCTCGCGCGGACGGTGGGAGGTGACGTCGCCCAGTTCACTTTCGAGGAGGTGCTCGACATGCCGGGCATCGATGCCATCGCGATTGCCACTCCGGCGCGCACCCACCACGGCATCGCCCTTGCGGCGCTCAAGGCGGGCAAGCACGTCCTGGTCGAGAAGCCGCTGGCCGACAGCACCGAACACGGCCGCGAAATGGTAGAGGAGGCGCGTCTTCGCGGACTCACTCTCATGGCCGACCACACCTATTGCTACACGCCGGCGGTCGCGAAGATGCGCGAGCTCATCGAGGACGGAGCCCTCGGTGACATCCTCTTTGTGGACGCGGTTCGCATCAACCTCGGACTCATCCAGCCCGATGTGGATGTCTTCTGGGATCTCGCGCCGCACGACCTGTCGATTCTCGACTTCATCCTTCCCGGCGGCCTGAATGCAACGGCGGTGTCGGCACAGGGCTCCGATCCACTCGGTGCCGGACGTAGTTGTGTCGGGTACCTCACCCTTCCGATCGGCGAGGGAGCGCTCGCCCACATCCACGTGAACTGGCTCAGCCCGACGAAGATCCGCCGGATGGTGATCGGCGGTTCGCGTCGAACCCTCGTGTGGGACGACCTCAACCCGCAGCAGCGGCTGAGTGTGTTCGACCGCGGCGTCGACCTCGGCGCGCAGTCGACAGCGGGGGCCGATCGTGCGGCCTCCACCGTGTCCTACCGCCTGGGCGACACCTGGTCGCCGGCGCTGGCGGAACGCGAGGCGCTCGGCGACATGGTTGCCGAGTTTGCGGCCAGCATCCGGGAAGGACGGCCGTCGCGCACCGGCGGGGATGCCGCCCTCCGGGTGCTTGCGGTGTTGGAGGCGGCGCGGGAATCGCTCGCCGCCAGCGGACAAATCAGCGCGGTTGCCACCCAGCACGCGGGACTGGAGGCTGCATCGTGGGCACGTTGAGCGGGGCATCCATTCTCGTCACGGGCGGTGCCGGAACGATCGGTTCGGCCATCGTCGACCAGCTGCTGGAGGCGGGCGCCGGGCACATCGACATCCTCGACAACCTCGTGCGCGGGCGGGTGGACAACATCGCGACGGCGATCGACTCCGGTCGGGTTCACCTGATCGAGGGCGACCTCCGCAACCGCGACCTCGTCCACGACGTGACGCGGGGCAAGGACCTTGTCTTCCATCAGGCCGCCATCCGCATCACCCAGTGCGCCGAGGAACCGCGGCTGGCGCTCGACGTTCTCGTCGGCGGCAGCTTCACCGTGTACGAGGCGGCCGCCGAACACGGCGTGAGCAAGGTTATCGCGGCCTCCAGTGCCTCGGTGTACGGCCTCGCGGAAGAATTCCCCACCGGGGAGCGGCACCACCCGTACAACAACGACACCTTTTACGGTGCGGCGAAGTCCTTCACCGAGGGAATGCTCGCGAGCTTCCGCGCGATGAACGGACTCGATTACACGGCGCTGCGCTACTTCAACGTGTACGGGCCGCGCATGGACGTGCACGGCCTCTACACCGAAGTACTCGTGCGGTGGATGGAGCGCATCGCCGACGGCAAGCCCCCGCTCATCCTGGGCGACGGGCACCAGACCATGGACTTCGTCTTCACGCGGGACGTCGCGCGGGCCAACCTTCTCGCCGCGGTGAGCCCCGTCGTCGCGGGTGTCTACAACGTCGGCACCGGCGTGGAGACGAGCCTGCTTGAGCTGGCGCAGACACTGCTGCGGGTAATGGACTCCCCGCTCTCGGTCGAGTTCGGCCCAGAGCGCGCCGTCAACGGCGTCACCCGGCGGCTCGCGGATACCTCCGCCGCTCGCCTCGACCTCGGCTTCGAGGCTGCCGTCGACCTGGAGACGGGGCTGCGCGAGCTGGTGGAGTGGTGGAGACCACAGCGCGAGCTTGTCGCCGCCGGACGCGAAAGCGAGGTCGTCCGATGAGCCGGATCAACGTCATGCAGCCCTGGCTCGGCCAGGCGGAAATCGATGCCGTTGCCGAGGTCATCAGCTCGGGGTGGGTCGCACAGGGTCCACGGGTCGCGCAGTTCGAACGCGAGTTCGCGCAGTCCCAGCAGGTTGCCCACGCGGTCGCCGTCTCCAGTTGCACGACGGCCCTGCAGCTGGCACTCGTGGTCGCGGGAGTTTCTGCCGGCGACGACGTGGTCGTGCCCTCGTTCTCCTTCATCGCAACGGCCAATGCCCCCGTGTACGTCGGTGCACGGCCCGTCTTCGCGGACGTCGACCCCCTCACCGGCAACCTGTCGGCGGAGACACTCCTGGCGGCGCTCACTCCCGCAACCACCGCGGTCATCGCCGTCGACCAGGGCGGGGTGCCCGTGGACCTCGACGCCATCCGCGCGGTGACCGACCCCCTGGGAATTGTGGTGATTGAGGATGCCGCGTGCGGCGTCGGATCCGTCTACCGCGGTCGCCCCGTGGGGGCAGGCGCCGACCTCACCGCGTGGTCGTTCCACCCCCGCAAGATCCTGACAACGGGGGAGGGCGGGATGCTGACCTCTCCGCACCAGGAGCTCGCCGACAGGGCTCGCCGCCTGCGTGAACACGCCATGTCCGTCTCCGCGGCTGATCGTCATGCCAACACCCTGGCCCCCGCCGAGGAGTACACCGAGGTCGGCTACAACTTCCGCATGACCGACCTGCAGGCAGCTGTGGGAATCGTGCAGCTCGAGCGCCTCCCCGTCGTCGTCGAGCGGAGGAGGGAGATCGCGGCGGTCTACTCCGCCGCGATCGCCTCCATCCCCGGGCTGCGGGCGGTCGCCGATCCCGAGTGGGGTACGTCCAACTTCCAGTCGTTCTGGGTCGAGGTGGGCTATCCCTACCCGCTCGACCGGGATGAACTGCTGACGGCGCTGGCCAACGCCGACATCTCCGCTCGCCGCGGAATCATGGCGTCCCACCGTCAGCCCGCCTACCGCGACCGTTCCACCGGTGAGGCGAGCCTGGCCGTCACCGACCAGCTCACCGATTCCACCCTGATTCTCCCGATCTATCACGAGCTCACCGGGGACGACCAGGACCGGGTCATCCGTGTCCTCAGGTTCGGGGCGGGGCTGTCATGACCGAGGTGATCCTTGTGGGGGCGAGCGGTCTCGCCCGCGAGGCCCTCACCGTCGTGCGGTCCCTGCACTCGCACCGGGTCGTCGGCATCCTCGACGATTCCGAGTCGCGGTGGGGCACGACGATCGACGGGGTGCCCGTTCTCGGCGGCATGGATGTCGCCATGGATCATCCATCGGCGAAGCTGGCGATCTGTGTGGGACAGGGCGCCGCCCGGGCCCGCCTGGCCGCGCGACTGGAGCTGGCAGGCGTGACCGGCGCGCGGTACACCACGCTCGTGTCTCCGCACGTGCGGGTTCCCCGGTCCTGCCACATCGGCGTCGGCAGCATTCTGCTCGACGGTGTGGTTCTCACCGCGGACGTGACGATCGACCGCCACGTCGTCGTGATGCCGCACGTGACGCTGACCCATGGCAACCGAATCGAGTCATTCGCGACGCTGTGTGCCGGGGTCACGCTCGGCGGCGGTGTGCGCGTCGGGTCGGAGGCGTACCTCGGCATGAACTCCAGCGTGCGTGAGCGCGTCCACGTCGGCGCGCGGTCGGTGCTCGGTATGGGCGCCGTGCTGCTGCGCGATCTGCCCTCCCGCGAGACCTGGGTGGGCGTTCCTGCCGCCCTCGTTGACGGCGTCGCCGTGGGAGGGGGCCGCTCGTGAGTCGTCCCGTCGTCAGCGTTGTCATCCCCACCTACAACTATGCGCACTACCTTCCGGTGGCGATCGAGAGCGTTCGGTCACAGTCCGGGGTCGACGTCGAGATCATTGTGGTGGATGACGCGTCGACCGACGACAGCGCGTGCGTGGCGACAGAGCTCGCCGCCGACGACACCCGCATCCGCGTGCTGCTGCAGCCCGTCAACCGGGGTCACATCGCGACCTACAACGCCGGACTGGAGCTCGCCACCGGCGAGTATGTCGTGCTGCTGTCGGCCGACGACGCCCTTGCCCCCGGGTCCCTCGAACGGGCGGTAGCCCTGCTGGAGAGTCACCCCGCTGTCGGCCTCGTCTACGGGTACGCGCAGGACTTTTCGGGCGACGTGCCCGTGGGTAAGACCATCGCCGCGACGACGACGGTGTGGCCGGGGGAGTCGTGGATCGCCCGCATGTGCGAGCGCGGCAGCAACACGATTGTGAATCCCGAGGCGGTGATGCGCCGCTCGGTACTCGAGCGCATCGGTGCGTACGACCCCGCGCTGCCGCAGACCGCCGACATGGACCTGTGGATGAGGGCGGCTGCCGTCAGCGATGTCGGCCGGGTCAACGGTCCCGTGCAGGCGTACTACCGCGTGCACGGCGCCAACATGCACCTCACGTCCCTCAGCGGACTGCTCCGCGAGTTTTCGGCGCGGCACGACACGTTTGAGGGGTTCTTTCTCGGCGCGGGCGCCCGACTCGACCGCGCGGGCCAGCTCCGTCGCCTCGCCCGCCGCTCGCTTGCCCGGGAGGGCGTGCGCACGGCGACACTGGCGGTGGGGAGCTCCGACCCGGCACTACGCGCGACCGCGCGCGACTGGGTCGAGCAGGCTCAGCGGATCTGGCCGGCGATAACCTCCACTCCCGAGTGGCGCCGGTACCTGCGAAGGAGTGCCCGGCGTCCGGGCGCCATCACCGCCTACATCGAAACCCGGCGGGCCTACGCGCGAAGCGCGCTGCGTTGGCGGCGTTGGCGGAGGTACGGCACATGACCCTGCCCTCCGTCCGCCCCGCCCTCGGAACCCAGGTGCGCAGTGGTCTCCTCTGGAGTTCGCTGAACAACATCGTGCTGAGGCTGGGAAGCCTCGCCCTGGGGATAGTCCTTGCGCGCCTGCTCACGCCCCAGGAATTCGGTGCGTACGCTGTCGCTCTCAGCGTGCAGGCCGTGTTGATGACGCTGGCCGACTTTGGCCTGAGTGCCGACCTCGTGCGGTCACCCGACTTCGCGCGCCGTGCTCCGACGGTCGCCACCCTTGGTCTCGTCACCGGTGGCATTCTCACCGCGGCGATGGCCCTCACCGCCGCCCCGATCGCCGGCCTGCTCGGCAGCCCGGAGTCGACACCCGTGCTGCTCGTTCTCTCGGTCACCATGATGCTGGGGAGCGCAGGCGTCGTTCCGTTTGCCTCGCTGTTGCGCCGGTTCGACCAGCGCCGGCTGTTTGTCATCGCCGTTGCCGACTTCGTGGTCAGCACGAGTGTCACCGTCGTTCTCCTGCTCGCCGGCTGGGGAGTGGTGTCGCTGGCCATCGCCCGCGTCGTGGCGCAGACCGTCACGCTCATCCTCCAGTTCACCCTGTCGGGCGAACGTCCCCGCTTCGGCCTCGACCGCAGCCTTGCCGCATCCGTGTTGCGGTTTGGGCTTCCCGTTGCCGGTGCGAACCTGCTGTCCTGGGCGGTGCTCGGTGTCGACAAACTCGTGGTGGCGGCGATGGTCGATCCCATCGCGCTGGGCTTCTATGTGCTCGCCTTCAACGTGTCGACGTGGCCGATGACGGCCGCGGGCCAGGTGCTGCGTTCGGTGGCACTCCCGGCGTTTGCGCGCACGTCCGGGGCCGCCCGGTCCCATGCGCTCGCCAGCGCCTTTGCGCTGACCTGGGCGGTATCGCTCCCGCTCGGGGGACTGCTGGCAGTGCTGGCGTCGCCACTCGTGTCCGCGCTCTACGGGGACCGATGGGCGCCCGCCGCGACGGCGCTCGCCGCTCTCGGCCTGCTCGGAGCCGTGCGGGTGGTGTTCGAGCTCTTCGTCGCGTACCTGCTCGTCGAGGGCGCATCCGGCCGGGTGCTGGTGGTACAGGGTGTGTGGCTCGCCGCCCTCGTCGTTGCCCTCATCCCCGCGATCGCCATCTGGGGTTTTGTGGGTGCCGCGTGGGCCCACGTGGCTGTCGCCCTCGTCGTCGTCGCTCCCGCGTACCTGATCGCGCTCCGCAAGGTCGGGTTTGATCCCCGCTCACTCGTCCGGGGCGTGTGGCCGCCCCTCGTCGCGGCCATCCCGGCAGGGGTCGCCGCCTACGGTTTCTCCCACCTGATGACCAATCCCTGGGCAGCGCTCGCCTGCGGCGGGACCGCGGGAGCGCTCGTCTACGCCGGCGGCCTGCGTCGCTGGGCCCAGCGCCGCATCACCGAACTGACCGCTCCGGCACTCGCCGGCGAAGAGAGGATGTCATGAACTCCACCCCCGCCCGCCCGGGCTCCGTCGTGGTGCCGTTTGTCGACCTCGCGCTGCAGCGCGACCGGGTGGCCGATGCCGTCCGCGCCGGCATCGACGGTGTGCTGGACAATACCTCGTTCGTGCTGGGTCCGGAGGTCTCGGCGTTCGAGCGCGAGTTCGCCGCCTACTGCGGCGTTCCGCACGTCGTGGGTGTCGGCAACGGAACCGACGCCCTCGAGCTCGCCCTCCGCGCGGCGGGAATCGGCCGCGGCGATGAGGTGATTGTGCCGGCGAACACGTTCGTTGCCACCGCAGAAGCCGTCGCCCGCGCCGGTGCCACGGCCGTCTTCGCCGATTGCGACGACAACTACCTCATCGACCCCGACGACGCCGCGCGGGTCGCCGGACCGCGCACCCGTGCCGTGATGGCGGTGCACCTCTACGGTCAGTGCGCCCCGGTGGAACGACTGCGTGCCACGCTCGGCCCCGATGTCCTCATCATCGAGGACGCCGCCCAGGCGCAGGGCGCCCGACGGTTCGGTGCGCTGGCGGGATCGCTCGGCGATGTGGCCGGCACCAGCTTCTACCCGGGCAAGAACCTCGGCGCCTACGGGGATGGCGGCGCGGTGATGACGGCCAGGGATGACATCGCTCATGCGATCCGGGAACTGCGCAACCACGGTGGGCTCGCCCGCTACGAACACCGGGTGCTCGGCATGAACTCCCGCCTCGACGGTATCCAGGCGGCGGTGCTGTCAGCCAAGCTTCCGCTCCTCGACGCGTGGAACGACGAACGTCGTGCCGCCGCCGACGAATACAGCCGGCTCCTCGCGGGCGTCCCTGACGTCATCACCCCGGCGACCGCCGAGGGAAATGACCACATCTTCCACCTGTACGTCGTGCGGGTGCCCGACCGCGAGACGACCATCGCCCGGTTGCACAGCGACGGGATCGCCGCGGGAGTGCACTACCCGACGCCCGTCCACCTCCTGCGCCCGTTCCGGGCCGAGCACGGGAGTGCGCGGCCGCTTCCCCGGGCCGAGGCGTTCAGCCGGGACATCCTGTCGCTCCCCATCTATCCCGGCATAACCCTGCGACAGCAGGAGTACGTGGTCGACCGGCTTGCCCGCTCTGTCCGAACGGCGGTCACGGCGTGACACTCACCTCTCCCACCGCGACCCGGGTGCATCCGCGCCCGAGCCCCGATGGCTCCGCGACGGTCTCGGTCGTCATTCCCTGCTTCAATTACGCCCGCTATCTGCGGCAGAGTGTCGGCAGCGCTCTCGGCCAGCGCGGTGCCGACGTTGACGTGGTAATTGTCGACGATGCCTCGACCGATGACAGCGTTGCCGTTGCCAGGTCGCTCGTCGACGCCGATCCCCGGGTGCGGCTTCTCGAGCACCGGGTCAACCTCGGCCCTGTGGACACCTTCAACGACGGGCTCGCCGCGACCGCCGGCGAATTTCTCGTGCGGCTGGACGCCGACGACATGCTGACGCCCGGCTCTCTCGAGCGCGCGATCGCGGTGGCCCGTGAGTTGCCCACCGTCGGACTCGTCTATGGGCACCCGCTGCATTTTTCTGGCGAACCGGGAGCGGAGCCGCGGACCACTGCCACCGCCTGGACGCACTGGCGCGGTGGAGCGTGGCTCGCCGACCGGTGCCGCTCGGGCTTCAACGTGATCACCGCGCCCGAGGCATTCATGCGGCGTGACGTCGTCGACGTGGTCGGGGGCCAGCGATACCTGGCGCACACGCACGACATGGAGATGTGGCTGCGGATCGCCGCGTTCTCCGACGTCGCGTACATCCACGGCGCCGACCAGGCGTGGCACCGCGAGCACCCCGCGTCGCTGTCCGCCACATCGGTGTCTCCGCTGGTCGACGTGCGGGAACGCCGTGCGGCCTTCGACACGCTTTTCTCCGGCGCCGCGGGACGGTTGCCGGGCAGCGCGTCCCTCCACGCCGCCGCGCGTCGCGCCGTCGCCGTCGACGCCCTGACGCTGGCCTGCCAACGCCTCGACGCCCGGGTGGTCGACCACACCGAGGTCGACCTGCTCGTGGAATTTGCGGAGGAGACGGATGCCTCGGCGCGCGAGCTGCCGGAATGGCGTGCCGTCACCGCCCGCCTCCGTGTCGCGGACGGCACCACGCAGCGGCACCCCCGATTTGTACTCGAACGGCTCGGCCGACGCATTCGTGCCGACCGCAATATCCGCAGATGGCACCGACAGGGGACGTTCTGATGACGATGCGTGACCAGATTCGACGGGTGGGAGAGGTGCGCTCCCGCTGGCGTCGCGCCGGATGGAGGGATGTCGCCCGCCGGGTCATCCTGCGCATCAGCCAACGCCTCGACGTGGAGTCGCTGCAGTTCCCGCTGTACGACCACGACATTGCCGACTCGACGCGGCTCTACCTCGCGCCCGCGGAGTCCCCGCTCGACGGTGCGACGCGGGTCGGCTGGATCTGCACGCCACCGCAGGCCGGCTCCGGGGGACACACGACCCTGTTCCGCATGATCGAGGCCCTCGAGAGCGCCGGTCACGAGTGCGTGATCTTCCTGTACGACAGGCATGGCGGCGACATCACCCGGCACGCCGAGGTCATCCGGCAGTGGTGGCCGTGGATCGAGGCAGACATCCGCGATGCCGAGGCGGGCATCACCGGGGTCGACGCCTGTGTCGCCAGTTCCTGGCAGACCGCGCACGTGCTCGCGACCCATGGTCGCGACCCCATGGAGCGGCTGTATTTCGTGCAGGACTTCGAACCGATGTTTTACCCATCGGGGTCGATTTCGGCGCTGGCGGAGGACAGCTACCGTTTCGGATTCCACACGATCGCTCTCGGCGAGATGGTCGCCGGCCACCTGGCCGGAATCGGGGTCAGGGCAGAGGTCGCGCCGTTCGGCTGCGACACCTCCGTCTACTCGCTGACCAACACCACCGGCGTACGATCGGGAGTGGTGTTCTACGCACGGCCCTCGGCCGACCGTCGGGGCTACCTGCTGGGAAAGCGCGCGCTGGAACTGTTCCACACGATGCATCCCGAGCAGCCGATCCACATCTACGGGGCGACCGCGGAGGGATGGAAGATCCCCGTCATCGACCACGGAACCCCGACGCCCGCGCAGCTCGCCGACCTCTACAACGGTGCCATCGCCGGAATCGCGCTGTCCTTCACCAACGTGTCGCTGGTGGCAGAGGAGCTGCTCGCCTGCGGTGCCATCCCCGTCGTCAACGACTCACCTGATTCGCGCGCCGACCTCGACTCACCGTGCGTTGCATGGGCACAACCGACGGCGGGAGCGATCGCCGACGCGCTCGGCCTCCTGGTCGAGCAGGCGTCGCCGGGTCTTTCTCGCACGGCCGCGGCCAGCGTGCGGCACGGCTGGGGCCCCGCGCAGCAGATCGTACTCGCCGCCCTGGACGGCACCGGCGGGTTTCGCACCGAACGCGAGCGTCGACTGATGGCGGCGAGCTCCGTCGGCCGGATGTGGCAGACGACCCCGGCGCCCGAGTATCCGAACACACCCTACGCAGCAGCACCCACCGAGGAGTCAGGACAATGATGACCGACAACCCGCACCCACGCATCGTTCTCGGCGGGACATCCGTCGACCTTCTGGAACACGACGAGGCGATTGGGACCATCCTCGACAGGGCCTGCGCCACGGACACCCGACCGCTGGCCGTGCTGTCCGCCAACGTCGACCACATCAACCACTTCGGAGCGGGCGGTCGCTGGGCACACACCCTCGACGCCCCGCTCACCGGCGACCCGGGTGTGGAGTGGCTGAGCCTCATCGACGGGTCGCCGCTTGCCACCCGCGCGCACGCCCTCACGGGGCACTGGTGGCCACGCCTTGCCGGCAGCGACCTGATCGGCCCGATTCTCGATGAGGCCGACCGGCGGGGCCTGCGCGTGGGTGTTGTCGGCGGATCGGAGGAGGCGCAACTGCAGCTGCGCGACCGCGTCGCGGTGGACCACCCCGACCTCGCCGTCGTGGGCATGTGGTCGCCGGAACGCGACGACCTCACCGACCCGGAACGCTGCGAGAAACTGGCCGCGTCCATCGCGACGCAGCGTGTCGACGTGCTGCTGGTCGGACTCGGCAAGCCGCGCCAGGAGCTGTGGATCAGCGAGTACGGCGCGGCCACGGGCGCGCGCGTGCTGCTCGCCTTCGGTGCCGTCGTTGACTTTCTCGCCGGTCGCATCCGGCGAGCGCCCCGGTGGGTCGTGCGTTCGCGCATGGAGTGGGCGTGGCGCCTGATGCTGGAGCCCCGCCGCCTCGCCCGTCGCTACCTGGTCGAGGGACCCGTCGCCTACCTGCGGCTGCGGCGGGACAGCGCCCTCGGCGAGACGTCGCCGGCGATGCGCATCCCGGAGACGTCGCTGCCCCTGCCACCCGCGGCCGAGTCGCCGGTGGTGGTGGGCAGCATCGCCGCCCCCGCAGCTCCCGTGCCCGCCGCACATCCGGGCCCCGGATTCGTCGGCCTGGACGGGCATGCCGATGTGGCGGTGTTGGTGGTCACCTACAACAGCGCGGCTTCCATCGGCGCGCTGCTGGAGTCCCTTCTCCCCGAGTCGGCGGACCTGCGCCTGCGGGTCGTCGTCGCCGACAATGCGTCGGTGGATGACTCGGTCACGATCGCCGGTCGCTACGAGAACGTCATCACCGTCCCGACGGGAGGCAACCTCGGCTACGCCGCCGGGGTCAACCGTGCACGGGCCGCCGCCGGATCCGCCGGCGCGTTCCTCGTGCTCAACCCCGACCTGACCGTCACGCGTGGGTCGATCTCGACCCTGCTGGCGCGGCAACGCCACTCGGGCGCGGGAATCGCGGTTCCGCTGCTCACCGACGAGAACGGCACCCTGCACACCTCCCTCCGGAGGGAGCCGACCCTGCTCGGCACCTGGGGTGACGCGCTGCTCGGCGATCACCTCGCCGGTCGTCCGTCCTGGCTCTCCGAGACCGATCACGCCGTCGAAAGCTACCAGCACGCGCATCAGGTCGAGTGGGCAACGGGTGCCGCCGTCCTCATCGCGAGTGAGCTCGCCGAGCTGCTCGGCGACTGGGACGAGAGGTTTTTCCTGTACTCCGAGGAGACCGACTACTTCCGGAGGGCGCGCCAGGCCGGGGCATCCATCTGGTTTGAACCGGGCGCCCGCATGGTGCACGCCGGCGGCGGTTCGGGAGGACCGGCCGACCTGACGGCCCTCATGATCGTCAACCGCGTGCGGTACGCGGAGCTGCACCACTCACGGTCGCGGGCGAGCGCATTCCGCGTCCCGTTGCTGCTCGGATCCGCGCTGCGGTCGGGACAGGAACGGCACCGCCGTGCGGTCTGGAACCTGCTGAGCCGCACGCGCTGGGAGAAGCTGCCCCACGCGCAGCTCTCGTCCGGCGCACGGCTGGCCGACGGCGGTGCGATCGCACAGTTCCCGGCCGGCTCGATCATCATCCCCGCCCATGACGAGAGCGCGGTGATCGCCTCCTGCCTCACCGCGCTCGCGCCGCTGGCTGACACCGGGCACCTCGAGATCATTGTGGTGTGCAACGGATGCACCGACGGCACGGCGCAGCGGGCCCGCGAGTTTCCCGGCGTCACCGTGCTCGAGATTGATGAGGCGTCCAAGACCGCTGCCCTCAACGAGGGTGACGCCGTCGCGACCCTGTGGCCGCGCATCTACCTCGACGCGGACGTGGGGGTGAGCGCGGAGACCATCCGCGAGACCCTGATCGCGCTGGGCAGCGGCGACACGCTCGCGGCCCGTCCCCAGTTCCGCTACGACCTCGCGGGCTGCAGCGGCGCCGTCCGGGCCTACTACCGGGCGCGCACCCGCATGCCCTCCAGCTCTGCCGCCCTGTGGGGTGCGGGGATGTACGCCGTCACCGAGGCGGGCCACGATCGCTTCTCCTCGTTCCCGACGGACGCCGTCGACGACGTGTTCGTGCACCGCCAGTTCGTCGAGTCGGAGCGCGTCATCGTGACCACCATCCCCGTGGATGTGCGGGTACCCCGCACGACGTCGGCACTCATCCGCGTGCTCGGCCGCACCAACAGCTCGCGGCTGGAGGAGAGCACGACGGGCGGCACGCTGAGGGAGCTGCTGGCGACCACCCGCGGTGCCGGTGACCTGATCGACACGGTGATCTACGCCAGCTGCGCCATCCTCGCGCGCTCCCGCGGTCGTCGCCGCACAACAGAGTGGGCGCGGGATGACACGAGCCGGGTGTTGGAGGAGGTGCTCGAGTGACCCGACCTCCGAACCGCTCAGTCCAGTGCCGTCACCAGGCCCGCGGACTCCCGATACCGCTGGCCCGTGGCGGGACAGACGAGGATCACCCCGGACGGGTCGCCCCCGATCCGGTCGGATTCCTGCGCGTCTTCCGGTATGAGTCGCACCCCGGCGCGACCCACCCAGCCGACGCGCCGGGCGGGCACCCCCACCATGAGGGCGAAGTCGGGAACGTCTGCGGTCACCACGGCTCCCGCGGCGATCATCGCCCACGCCCCGATGGTGACCGGCGCGATGCACACTGCACGCGCACCGATCGACGCCCCCCGCAGGGCGGTCACCCCGACGGCATGCCAGTCGTCTGCGGTCTTCAAAACTCCCTCGGGCGTCACCGCCCGGGGAAACACATCGTTGGTGAACACCGCGGCGGGACCAACGAAGACGCCTTCAGCCAGCACCGCCGGCTCGTACACGAGGGCAGCATTCTGCACCTTGCAGTTGCTTCCCATGGTTACCCCCGGGCCTATGTAGGCCGCACGACCCACCGTGCACTGCTCGCCGAGGACGGCACCCTCGCGAATCTGCGCCAGATGCCAGATGCGCGATCCATCGCCGATCACGGCGAGCGGATCCACATCGGCGGTGTCGGCCACCCAGGCGGCAACTTTTTCGTCCATACGGCCAGAGTCTGGCCGACATACCCAGCGCAAACAAGGGGACTGCTGTCATGAAGCGCACAGATCACACCACACCCGTCACGACGGATCCACCGCGGATGAGCCCGCGCCGTCGTGTCATCACCATCGGCCTGTCCGCCGCGGCGATCATCACCGCGGCCGCCCTCGCCCTCGACACCCTGCCGTCCGGAACGAACGGAGCCATCGCGGCACCGGACGCCAGCCAGACCAGCGCCCGGGCGGCGTCCACCCTTCCGCCCCTCGAGGTGGGGCTTCCCACGGCAACGCCCACGGGACTTCCCCCCACGCCGCCGGTCGCCCCGTTGCTGACCGCGGTTCCGCGCACGGGAAGCGCAAAGGGCAAGTTCGTCGACGGCTTCCCTCCGGTGCTGCGCACGATCCTTGCCGGCGCCACAGTGGTCTCCAGTTCCGTCGCCTCCGAGGGAAACATCGTGCAGGCCGGCGTGGTGGGCACCATGCCCGTGTCCGCGGACTCCGCGATCAAGGTCGTGAAGGCGGCGCTCTTCCGGCTGCGGTTCAGCTCCGTTGTCACGCAGCCGTCCGCCACCACGACGTCCGTCGTGTTTCGCACGAAGAAGCAGGACACCGTGACGCTGGCAATCACGCCGACCGGTAAGTCCAGCATCAGTTTCACCATTCACGCGGTGCTGCGCACGGCGAAGAAGTAAGAGCAGCCCCGGGGGGAATCACACGTGTATATATCGGTATCCGATCGGCCGGGCGGGACGGACGATGAGGCGGATGACGCGGCCCGCGTCTCACGGCGTCCCGTGCGCGTTGCCCCGACCGTCGTCGCCCTCGGCTTCGTCAGCCTGTTCACGGACATCTCGTCCGAGTCCGTTGCTGCGGTACTGCCGCTGTACATCACCGCGGCCCTCGGGCTCTCCCCGCTGGCCTACGGATTTCTCGACGGCCTGTACCAGGGGGTCTCCGCGATCGTGCGGATCGCCGCGGGGTGGGCATCCGACCGTGGGGACCGCCCGAAGCTGATCGCGCTCCTCGGCTACGGCATCTCCATGCTCGCCCGGATCGCCCTGCTGTTCTCCACCGGGCTCGGCGCGATCACGGCCGTGGTGGCGTTCGACCGCATCGGGAAGGGGATCAGGACGGCACCGCGGGATGCCATGATCACCGCGTCATCCGCCCCGCCTATTCTCGGTCGTGCATTCGGGGTGCACCGCACGCTCGATACGGTCGGCGCGATGGTGGGGCCGGTGCTCGCGTTTGTGGTGCTGCTGGTCATCCCGGACGGATACTCCACGGTGTTTGTGCTCTCGCTTGCCTGCGCCATCATTGGGGTGACCATCCTCGGTGCCTTCGTGCCCAACATGCGGCCGAACGCCGAGCGTGCGCAGTCGGCCCGGCACCCGCTGAAGATGAGGGTGCTGCTGGCTCCGGCGCTGCGCCGGCTGCTCATCATCGCCGCCCTGTTCGGGCTGCTCACGGTGGGGGATGGCTTCATCTATCTCGTGCTGCAGAGCAAGGACTCGTTCGCGACCGTGTGGTTCCCGCTGCTGTATGTGGGAACGAACTTCGCCTACCTCGCGCTCGCGGTGCCGTTCGGCCGCCTCGCCGACCGGTGGGGGCGGATGCGCGTGTTCGTCCTCGGTCATGGGGCGTTGCTCGCCACCTACGTGCTCGCGGCCCTGCCCGGCATTGGCGTGGTGACCACGGTGGCCTGTCTGCTTCTGCTCGGAGTCTTCTACGCGGCGACGGACGGGGTGCTGGCCGCGCTCGCCGCGCGGTCGGTTCCCGCGGAGGCGACGGGCAGTGGCATCGCTGCCGCCCAGACGGTGGTGGCCCTTGCACGGTTCGCGGCGTCGACCGGCTTCGGGGTGTTGTGGTTCACGCTCGGGCGCACCGGTGCGATCACCACCGTCGCGATCGGTCTCGCGGTCGTGCTCGCCGTCGTGGTGATCCTCATTCGCCGGATGGTCCGCTCAGGTCCGGTGGCCGACCAGCGGCCCCGGCCTCCCGTCGGCGTGCAATGACGCCCCGCGCACGCTGGGCCATCGTCGTTGTCATCACCACGATCGCCCTGGGAGCGGCGTCTGTCTACGGCGCGTTCGCCTTCGCGCGCTACCAGCAGCGCCAGCAGACGCCTCCCGATGTCGCGATCATCGCCGCGCCCTCGTCGCCCGCAGGCCCGGTCGACAACGGACCGGCGCAGGTGTACTTCCGCAATACGGCGTCGGGTGCAGACTTCGGCCACGTGGCATCCGTTCCCCTGTCCTCGCCGCAGGGCGCGCGCACCATCACCGATCAGGTCTGTGACCGTCTCTACGCCACGCGCACCGACCGGGTGTGCCTGAGGACGAACCCGGGCATCCTCACCACGTTCGAGGCGGTCGAGTTCAACGCCGCGTGGACGCAGCTGCGCACCTGGCCGCTTCCCGGCATCCCGAGCAGGGTGCGGATAGGGGCGGATGACACGGTCGCCACCACCGCGTTCGTGACGGGTCACGCCTACGCACCCACCACCTTCTCGACCGCGACGGTTATCGAGCGCGGCGGGCAATCGGTGAACCTCGAGGACTACACCTTCACCATTAACGGGAAGACGATCACGGCGGCCGACCGCAACTTCTGGGGAGTGACCTTCGCGTCGGACGGGGACACCTTCTACGCCACGGCGGCGACGGGACGGTCCACGTGGCTGGTGCGCGGCAGTATGTCCCGGCGAACGCTCACCGCCATTCACGACACGGTGGAATGCCCGTCGCTGTCGCCGGACGGCACCCACATTGCCTACAAGAAGAATGTGGCCGACGGCCTGGTTCCGGACTGGCGCATCGCCGTTCTCGATGTGGCGACCAACACCGAAACCGTGCTCGCCGAAAAGCACAGCGTCGATGACCAGGTCGAATGGCTCGACGACTCCACGGTGCTCTACGGGCTGCCGCGCGCGGGGCAGACCGGTGACAGCGATGTCTGGTCCATCGGGATAACCGCGAGCGCCGCACCGTCCCTCTTCATCCGGCACGCCTGGTCACCCGCGGTAGTGCGGTGAGGAGCGATCCTTAGTTGAACACCACGTCGACGAAGTAGCTCGACGACGAGGGGGCGGACGGGAAGGCGCCCGAGTACGAGAAGGTCCCGGAGTCATTGGCCACGACAATGGGTCCGCGGGTGAACCCACCGTTGAAGCCGTTGACCGTCAGCGAATAGGTGCCCGTTGTCGAGGTGTAGCCCACGATGTAGTCGGTATTCGCGGTGATCGCCACCGGGGTGGCGAAGGTGGCGGTCTGCCAGCCCGCGGAGCTCTCCGACGTGGTGGTTGCCGTGCCCTTCACGGTGCCGTCGCTGGCGAACAGCTTCAGCGTGTGGACTCCCGTGTTGTCCTGTGACTTGTAGAACCGCACGGCGCTGACGGTTCCGTTGCGGGTGGTGGCGAACCGCATCCCGAGACTCAGCGCCACACCGTCGTTGGCCGACATCACCGCGGGTTCCGCGCTGTCGTCGTACACGCTGCAGGGGCATGTGCCGACGGTCGCCGGCGGGTTGGCGGTGGTGAACGACCAGCTGCCACCCGACGTGAGCGTGACTCCCTCGGGCGTGCTCGCGGTCAGCGTGACCGTGTACGTCGTGGCGGCGGCGAGAGGCGAGCTCGGGGTGAAGGTGTACGTTCCCCCGGTGGTGCCGAGGGTCCCCGGTGCGGGAGACGCCGTCGCACCGCCGACGGCGACGTTGGATGGATTCCGCACGAGGAACACGACGGAGGACGGGGTGACGGCACGGGAGAAAGTGGCCCCGATTTTTGCCGTCGTGGGCACACTTGTTGAGCCGGCGATGGGGAACTGGGCGGTGGCGCTCAGCGGCGTGTCATTGATGAGCGTGAAGACAGCGTCGACGTAGTAGTTGTCGGCGATGTGGACGGTACCGGGAAAGCCGCCGGTCGTGGTGTAGACACCGGAGGTCGAGCCGTAGCCCCCGGCAACCTGGAGTGGCGCAGGCGTGCTTCCACGGTACGACCAGTAGAACGGATCCACCGCGTAGTGACCCGCCGGCGCGTTGTACGAGACCACATAGCTCTGTCCCGCGGTGACGGCCACCGATGCGGCGAACGTCGCGGTTTGCCACCCGGACGCGGACTCGCCCGAGAAGTTCACCGTGGCCAGCTGACCGCCGGAGGAATCCCACAGCACACCCGTGTGGGTGCCCGTGTTGACGGAACTCTTGTAGAACCGCACGCCCTTCACATAGCCGTTGGTGGTCGGAGTGAACCGCAGGCCGAGGGTCACGGGAGTGGTGTCACCGGAATCCGCGATGACGGGCGTCTCGGTGCCGAGCACACTGAACGGAGACCCGACACTGACGCTCACGGACGACGGCGTTGAGGGGTAATTGCCGCTGTCATCGATGGCCCTCACCCGGAGCGCGGTGGTTCCGGTGCCGTGCTGCGTGTACGTGAAACTCCAGCTGGTGGTGCCGGTCGCCGGATGCCACGTGGCGCCCGCGTCCGTCGAGTACTCAACACCCGCGACGCATCCGCCCACATCCGATGCCGTGCCCGTTGCGGTGACGGTGGTGCCGTTCGGGATCGATGCACTGGCCGTCGGTGAGGTGATGGTCACGGTCGGTGCCGTTGCGTCGGTGCTCTTGCTGGCGGCGACGAGGGGACTGGCGAGGGTGGTGGGCTGCGCGTCCATGTCGGCGAGCAGGTTGACCTGCGCCTGCTGCATCCGCACATCCGCCGCCGCGCCGTTGCCATCGTGCGTCTGGTCGAGCCCCCACGTCCACTGCACGGAGCCCGCGGAAAACACGAGGGCTGTGCTTGGCGCCCGGTACAGCGTGATGTGATGGGTCGTGGTTCCGGCAGCGACGTTGTTGCCAAAGTCCTGGAGGTACTGGGGAACTGCCCCCGTGGTCGTCGACAGCCTGATCAACCCCGGGGGTCGCGAACCATTGTCGACGTCCTCGTTGGACTCGTAGCCGATCGTATGGGCGGCGAGGGTAGCCGAGGTCCCGGCGGCGAGCGAGGCGAGGCTGGTATTCCGCCACAACCGGCTCTTGCCCTCCTTCGCGCTCACGGTCACGGCAAGGTCGGAGAAGTTTGACATGTACTGGGTGCCCGTCAGGGCATTTTCCGGCAAGCCGGCGCCGTAGGCGGTCGTGGTGTACCGCGGGTCACGCCAGGTGCCCGTCCACTGCGGCGAGGTCTGGTCGATCTTGCCCCAGCCCCAGGTTTCCTTGTAGGAGACGAGGGTCCTGTAGGCGTTCCCGCCGGTGGTGGATGCCTCGTACCGGGTGCGCCAATACACGTCGTTGCCGCCGAGGAAGGCGAGGTTGACGCCGGCATCCCGCGCGGACGTCACGTTCGCGCGCTGGGCACTCGACCAGTACTCGTCGTGACCGACCGACAGGAAGACCTTGTGGTTGGTGAGCAGAGATCCGTAGCGGTCGGTGTCGACGCCGCTGAAATAGCTGACGTCGTAGCCGTTCTTCTCCAGGAATCGGACGAGGGGATATTCGGCGCTGAAGTAGAAGTCGCGGCCGTCGTTGGCCGCGCGGGTGACGACGGGTCGGTTGTAACTGACCTTGTACGCGCGGCCATTGGCGGCACCTTCATAGAAGTCCGATCCGCCGTACGTGTTGTAGGCCTGCCACGTGGGGTCCGAGGTCTGGAAGAGCACTGCTGAGGTGCTCGCCTGGTTGCGGACGACAAAGGTGATGTGGCTCTGGCCGCCGGTATCGGTGCGGGTCAGGAGCGCGAAGTAGACCCCCGACACGGCGGTGGACGGCACGGGCCAGGACGCGGAGACCCCCCAGTTGCCACAGTCCAGCATTTCCGTACTCGAGTCGGGGAGGCAGGCGGGTTGCGTCTGGGGGAGTGTTGCCGTCACGGGAACGGGCGCCGTGTTGATCTTGCGCGCGCCCAACCCCTGGTAGTACCCGGTTCGGTAGATGTCGATGGTGTACGCCGAGGCATCCGTATCCACCTTGAAATACATGGTCGAGCCGACGTTCACACTGATGTCGGTCGAGAACCCCTGAATGGAGCCGTCACCGGCACCGGTGATGTCCCACACGGACGGATCGGTGCCTGGCTGCAGGTTTTCGCAGACGATGGCGTTGCTTCCGGCGGGGCAGGTTGTCGCCGAGGCGGAGAGAGGCACCACAAGGCTTGCGGTGATGAGGGCAAAAATTACGGCGCCACGAAGCGCCCATCGCTGTGTTTTCACTTGCCAACTCGGGTAATTAGCACGCGACCCCACACACGGGAGGGCACCCGCGTGTGGGCTGAATGGAGGGAGCGTATCGGCCCCTAATTACTGAGCGCAAGGGGGTTAATACTGAGCTTGCGCGAACCCCCATCACCAAAGTGGAATACCGGATGTAGCGTCGTTCAAATTCCATAGGTCATCGTGCGCGTGTGCAGATCACACCGCTGAGAAACGGAACTTTGGTCACACAATGAATAATTTAACGACAGCTACGCCTCACACCCCGGAGCGGGACCGATCCCGCCGCAGGGCTCCCCGATCGCTCGCCATCGTGCTCACGCTCATCGCGGGACTCTTCACCGCCTCGGCCATAACGGCCGCCGACAGCGCCGACGCTGCGGTATCCCAGGGACTCTTCGGACAAAACGTTGTTCCGAAAACCATCACCGACTCCGACACCAACACCGTCGAGCTCGGAGTCCAGTTCGTCAGCAATGTCGCTGGAACGGTCAAGGGTATCCAGTTCTACAAGGGTCCACGGAACCTCGGCACGCATGTCGGGAGCCTGTGGACCAACAAGGGCATCCGCATCGCGAAGGTGACGTTCACGAAGGAGACGGCGTCGGGGTGGCAGACCGCGATGTTTTCCTCACCCGTCGCGATCGCGAAGAACTCCACGTATACCGCCTCCTACACGGCGCCACGCGGATCGTACTCGGCGGACACAAACAGCTTCTCCCGTGCCCAGTACGTCGGCAACCTGACGCTTCCGGCCGGCGGTGGCGTGTACTCGTACTCCAGGCAGACATGGCCGCGGAAGAACTACCAGAACAGCAACTACTTCGTGGACGTGGTGTTCAGCCCGACGGGAACGGCTCCGCCGGCCGGTCCGCCGACGACGCCACCCACAACCCCGCCGACGACGACGCCGCCCACCACGACGCCCCCGACGACGCCGCCCACCACGACACCTCCGACTACGCCACCATCGACGACGCCGATCCTGTCGCTTCCGCGGGTGCCGTGGGAAGGTGGATCGGACTACTGGAAGAAGTTCCCCCGGGCCAACGCCGCCGGATGGGCGAACGCGAGTTTCTTCCCGATCGTGATCTGGTACAACGGCATCTCGTCTGACCCCGAGGTTGCCTACGACAAGTCGGTGGGCATCAACACCTACATCGGGATGGACAGCAACACTGACTTCTCGCTCTTCGAAGACAACAACGTGTTCTGGATCGGCGACCAACTGCGGAATGCGAGCACCACCAGCAAGAACTGGGTGGGCAACATCCTGGACGACGAGGTGGACGGCCGGTTCACCCCGGAAGAAGGCCGCGCCTACCTGCAGAGGCTGAAGGACGGATACGCCGGCAATGGCAGGTTCAACTACGCCAACTTCACCTCGATCGTCATTCAGAGCTACGCAAAGCCGTCGGATGCGCAGGCGTACGTGAACAACTACACGGACGCCGTCTCGGTGGACGCTTACTGGTACACGATTCCGTTCTGCGACTGGAACCCATACCCCGGCGTCGGCTACTACCTGGAGCCCCTGAACAAAGCCAACTGCCGCACCTCATCGTCGTACGGCAAGGTCGTGAAGATGTTGCGCCAGCAGGATGCGGTGGACGGCAAACTGCAGCCGATCTGGCAGTTCGTTGAAGACCTCAACGGGGCGCCACCGGAGACGCCGCGGCTGATCCAGCCCGGCCAGCTCAAGGGTGCGGTGATGGATTCCATCATCAACGAGGCCCGGGGCATCGTGTACTTCAACCAGAGTCTGGGGGGCTCGTGTGTAGCGGGCAGCGTGCTGCGCCAGTCGCAGGTTGTGCCCAACTATTGCGGAGCAGCGCAGGTCGCCGCGGCCAAGGACGTGAATAACTTTGTGCACTCGCTTGCCCCCGTCATCAACACGCAGTCGTACGCGTACACCTTCGGCCCGGGACTTGACACGATGCTCAAGGCCTCGGGGGATTCGGCGTACGTGTTCGCCATGATCGATGGGGCGAGCCAGCCCGGAAGCCGGACTTTCACGCTCCCGGTCGGAGTGACGGGATCGACGGTCACGGTGGTGGGGGAGAACCGCACCATCCCGGTGGGCAACGGCCGCACCTTCACCGACTCGTTTGCCCAGGAGTACACCTACCACGTGTACAAGGTGACGATCTGATCCGCGTCACGCACTGAGAGGTCAGTGCGCGGGATGAGGTGTCGGCGCGGCAGCGCCGGCACCTTTTCTGCGCCGCGAGCGCCAGCGCCCCACCTGGACGGCCGCGGAGTCGACACCGGCGCTGGCGACGACCGCGGAGGCCCCACCGAGAGCGAGGATCGCCAGCGCTGCCCGGGGAAGGTTGCCTCCCACGTAGCCAATGACCGGAGCCTCGGGGGACGTGATCGTCTCGATTCTGTCCGCTGTCGCCACGTGCTGCGCGCTCTGCTCGTCGGCGGCGATGCGGGAAATTCGGTCCGTGACGTCGGTAACGGTCGCCGAGACCTGCTCGGGGCTGGATCCCACCACCTCCACTGACAGCATCTGGCGGTTGAAATTGGTTCCCCACTGACCGCCGGAATCCACGAGGGTCACCCGGTATCCCTCTCGAACGCCCTCGCCGTAGAGCGAACTGCTCTGCAGCGTAATCGGCGCACTGCCGCGATTGCCGTTGAACTTCCGCTCCACGAGAGCGGCGAACTGCACGATTCCGTCGGTGAAGTCCTCGAGCGTGTTGACGCTCAGCGGTGACAGGAAGACGACCTGGACCTGGGTCGTGTACACGCCCTGAATCTTCGACACGGATCCGATGGAAAACGCCGTCACCGCCGCACAGACGAGCACGACGTACCAGCGCCGCAGCAACAGTCTGAGCACGCCCCGTACGGTCATCGCATCCACTCCCGGCGTTCTCGACCCCCGCTCATAATAATCGCGGCACTTCCTTTGCCAACCCGCTTGTGCGAAAGGTGACGGCGGGGTTAGCTATCGCCACTAACCCACCGCACCCGAGCGACGGGACCCGCATGTCTTCCGAGATCGACCACGTCATCCTTACCCGCTTCAACCTGCCCTCGGCGGGTGTGGAGAGCTTCGTCCGCGCCCAGGAGGGGTGGCTTCGCACGCGCATCGTGCTGTTCGAAACGTATTGCCTGCCCTCCGTGCGAGCGCAGACCAACCAGAATTTCACCTGGCTCATCTATTTCGATCCCGAGAGCCCTGATTGGCTCATGGAGCGCATAGCCCTGCACGCTGCCGCAGGCGCGTTCGTGCCGAAGTTCCGGACGTCGGTCGATGCCGAAGAACTGCTGAGCGACCTTCGCGAGGTGTCGGGGCAGAAGGGCCGGTTGCTGCTGACCACCAATCTCGACAACGATGACGGGCTCGCGGTGGACTTCGTCGACAGGCTGCAAAGCGTTCCCTCCACCCCGGACCGAACGGCGCTGTACATCGGAGACGGCCTCATTTCCTCCCCGGACGCCGTCTACCGCCGCCTCGACAGACACAACGCTTTCTGTTCGGTGCGGGAAACCTGGGATGAGCCGATGACCTGCTGGGTCGACTGGCACGACCTGCTGCCGACCCGGATGCCCGTCACCGTTGTGCGCGGAAACCCCGGCTGGCTGCAGGTGATTCACGGCACCAACGTCAGCAACCGGGTACGGGGCAGCCGGGTCGCCCCTGCCGTCTACGCCCGGCTCTTTCCCGGTCTGCTCGACGGCATTGTCGCGCCGAGTAGCGCCGGGATACTGCGGGACCGGTTCGTGGAAGCGCCACTGCGCACCGCGCGGGACGGGGTTCGGATCGCTGCAAAGCGTTCGGTTCGGGCCGTGCTTGGCCGGGACGGTCTCGACCGCCTGAAGTCACGACTGGCCGTGGCGCGCTCACGCCTCACCCGGAGTCGCGCCGCCGCACCGAGGAGTTCGCCCTGATCGGCGCGTTCCTGTGTCTCCACCCATTCGTCTTACCCGATGAGGACGTAACCCATGTACTTGCGTGACCTGATGCGGAGCCTTGCGCGCCGGTGGTATTTCCTGATTGTGGGGCTTGTGGTCACCGCCGGGCTCGCGATCGCGGCCTTCCGGGTCATCCCCGTCAGCTACGACTCCCAGGCGAGCCTCGTTCTATTGCCGCCGAAGACCTCGACGCAGACCGTCGGCAACCCGTTCCTGTTGCTCGGTGGGCTCAGCCAGGCTGTCGACATCCTCACCAGGACGGTGCAGTCCGACGAGGTCAGTGCGGCGCTGCTCGATGCTAATCCCGGAGCAAAGTTCACGATTGACGCCGACAGGTCGACGACCGGGCCCATCATTCTCATCACGTCGACCGCGCCGACCGCCGCGGAGTCGCTCGCGATGACCGCGGATGTGGCCGCGGCAGTTCCCACGTCCCTCACCGAGTTGCAGAGTTCGCTGTCGGTGCCGAACAACTCGCGCATTGGGGTCATGACCCTGACCGTCGACGAGAAGGGAACCCTCGATGCAAAGACCCGCACCGAAGCGGTCCTCGGGATCACCGCCGTCGGCATCGTGCTGTCGGTGTTCCTCATCGGTCTGATCGATGGGCTGCTGCGATCGCGACGACGCCGCGGAGTGCGCGTGAGCGAACGTCCGGTCGTCTCTACGACGACCGAGGACTCCGCTCCCGCGCTCGACCGGGCGACCACCGCCGAGGGAGAGCGTGAGCGGTCGCCGGGCGACCGCGAGGCCGAACCTGCGATGGACGATGACGACCATCGCTCCCGCGCGGTCGTGGAGTAGCGGCAGCGATGGCGGTGCGGGCCCGGAGCCGGGGCGGGGACACGGTCGTCTCGACCCTGCCGCGCGCGCGCAGGCTGAGGATCGATGCCGTCTCCGTCCTCAGCGTCTATCTGGTGCTGTTGTTCGTTGTTCCCTCCGACCGCACCATCGCGCAGCTCGCCGGCGCGGGATCTCCCGCCATCCTCTTCGGCGGGCTCGCCTTCGTGTGGTGGGCCTGGTACCAGCTCGCCCGCACCACCCGGACGATGGGCGTGGGCCGCAAGCCCGTCCGCATCGTGCTCGCCATCTTTCTGGCCGCCGCCGCGGTCAGCTACATCGTCGCGGTGCTGAGTCCCCGCCCGGACGGCGAGGGACGCGCCACCGACATGGGTGTGCTCCGGCTCGTCTCGTACGCGGGAATCCTCCTCATCGCGCACGACGGGATCAGCGACGCGACCCGCTTCCGGGTGCTGGTGCGGCGTCTCGTCACCTGGGGCGGGCTCCTGGCGGCCCTCGGCCTCGTGCAGTTCGTCACCAAGCAGTCGTTCGTCGACTCGATCGTCATCCCGGGGTTCACCGTTGCGCAGGACTTCTCGTCGGTGCAGGGTCGCAATGGCTTCGCGCGCGCGGCCGGCACGGCGGCCAACCCGCTGGAGTACGCGTTCGTGCTGTCGATGATTCTCCCGCTCGCGTTGACGATCGCGGTGGATGACTCGGAGCGCCGGGCCCTGCGCCGGTGGTGGCCCGCCGCGCTCATCATCACGGCACTTGCACTGTCCGGCTCCCGCTCGGGAGTGATCGGTCTCGCCGTCGCCGTTGTTCTGCTCATCCCGACCTGGACGGCGGCCGTGCGCTGGCGCGCGCTCGTGGTCGGAGCTCTCGGTCTCGGCGCTGTCTATCTGCTGGTGCCGGGAATGATCGGCACCATCCGGTACCTGTTCGTCAACATCGGGGACGACGCGAGCGCGAACTCCCGCACGGGCAGTTACGACACCGCCGTCGCGTTCATCGAGACAAATCCCATTTTCGGCCGCGGGTTCGGCACGTTCCTGCCGCAGTACAGGATTCTCGACAACCAGTACCTCGGTAGCCTCATCGAGCTTGGTTTTGTCGGCACGGGTGCGTTCATCGCCATCATGTTCACCTGTGTGGTCGTCGTGTTCCGCGCGCGGACACGACTGAACGAGCGGCTGCCACGCCAGCTCGCCCAGGGGCTCGCGGCCTCGGTCATCGGGGCGGCGCTGATGATCGCGTTCTTCGACGTGTTCTCGTTCCGTATGGCGGCCGGCACGCTGTTTCTCGTGCTTGGCATGTGCGGGGCGTACGGAAGCGTCGGGCACAAACTCGCTCCCGACCGGGGAGCCCTTGTGCTGTCGGTGCCCGCATTCGGGATGGGGAGTCGGGCCCGGCACTAACCGGCGTGCTTCGGCGCGAGCAGCCTAGGGGAACGACGAGAACCAGAGCACGCCGACGGCGAGAGGCTGCAGCACGAGGCATCCGGCAAGCCAGATCCACCGCCGGCGGCGGCCACCCGTGAAGACGGGAGATCCGAGCAGGGGCGCCAGGGGCAGGAAGATGCGGAACACGCTCTGCTGCGGGAGGAACACCGCGAAGATGTAGAGCGCGTAGCTGGAGGTGAACGCCAGGGCGTCGGGGCCAATGGTGCGGGTCGACCGCCTGCTGACAAACCAGACGAAGGCAGCGGCAATGGCGATGACGAGGATGATCCCGAGGACGCCCAGGTAGCGGCCGGCCAGGAGGAACCAGGGCGACAGTGGCACGAATCCGCCCCGGTCGATGAGCTTGGCCCACCACGCCATCTCCGTCTGGAGATACGCGTCGGGCTGCCCGGTGGCGAGGCCGGCGATCACGGGCCAGGCGAGACCGGCGAGAACGATCCCCACGCCGGCGGCAACGGCGCGCACCCGCGCGGCGACGGGGAACGGCTCTGCGCTGCGCAGGCGGATGATCACGTGGACACCGAGAGCGACGGCAAGGGCGAGCGCGCCGGGCCGGGTGAAACTCGCGACCACGCCGAACAGCAGCAGCGCCAGGTAGTGGCGCCGCACGAGGGCGACGAGACCGCAGAACAGCAGCGCGAGAAAAATGCTCTCGGCGTAGGCGAGCTGCAGCACGAACGCCATCGGCCCGAAGCAGAAGAGCGTGACCGCCCAGAGGGCGGGCGTGCGTCCCGTGCGTGGTTGCAGTAGCCGGAACAGGGCGAGGGCGGCGACGGCGCCGAACACCACAGCTACGAGCACGCCGGCCGGGTCGAACCCCAGGCCGGTCACGGTCATGACGCCGCGCGTGAGCCAGGGAAACACCGGCAGGAACGCCCAGGCGTTGGGGTTCACGAATCCGTTGCCGTCGAGCGGCAGCGTCGCGGGGTACCCGTCGACGGCGATGTGGCGGTAGTACGTGCCGTCCCACACCGCGGAGAACCGGAAGAAATCGCGGTGAGTGGGGGAGGAGGCCACCGGCCACGGACGGTCGCCCACCATGGCGTAACTGCTGAGGAGCACAGCGGTGGAGAAGATCCGGGACGCGAGGTAAATCCCCAGGACGATGACCCACGCCGGTCGGCCGGCGAGGGCGGTGCCCCATCCGCGGGTGCGCGGGGCGGAGGTGCGCGAAACGCTAGGCGCGGTCACTGTGTCGCTCGGCGTCGAAGGCGCCGCCCCGGGACATCCGGCTTCCGAACAATCCCCAGCGGGTGACCTGGGTGAGCGCCTCGACGACGATCCGGGTGGTCATTTTGGATGCCCCGTGCTCGCGCTCGACGAAGGTGATGGGAACCTCGCGGATCGGGCGACCCTGGCGTTCGATGCGCCAGGCAAGCTCGATCTGGAACGCGTAGCCCTGGGCACTGAGTGTGGAGAGGTGGAGGGATTCGAGCGCGGACCGGCGGTACGCGCGGTATCCCGAGGTGATGTCGTGCAGGGACGAGCGCAGCAGGATGCGGGCGTAGAAGGTGCCCGCGCGGGAGATCAGCTGGCGGTACCACGGCCAGTTGACCACGCGACCACCGGGAATCCAGCGCGCGCCAATCGCGAGGTCCGCGCCGGCGGCAACCGCCGCGAGCAGGGCGGGAAGCTCTTCCGGCCGGTGGGAGCCGTCGGCGTCCATCTCGACGATGCGGATGTAATCACGCTCGAGCGCCCAGCGGAAGCCTGCGACATAGGCGGGTCCGAGGCCGTTCTTGGCGGTGCGGTGCAGGACGGACACGCGGGGGTCCGTGGAGGCCAGCTCGTCGGCGAGGTCACCCGTTCCGTCCGGGGAGTTGTCGTCGACAACCAGGATGTCGATCGCGGGAACGGTCGTCAGGATCCGGGCGGCGAGGGGAAGCAGGTTCTCCCGCTCGTTGTAGGTGGGAATGACCACGAGGGTCGTGCCTGATTCAGTACTCACGGATCGTCTTTCGCAGTCAGGAGTCGCACTCCGCCGATGCATCCTGCTCAGGGTGAAGACGAGCTGTGCTGGCGTTTCCGGTTGGCGGTGCATTCAATCATGCATGCAGGGATGGGTGAGAGCCGAATCCTCGCGGCCGTGCCCCACCAACCCGTGGCGGGATTACGGGGTGAATGCGCCGAGCTCAGCCAGGCGCGGCGGATTGGCTCCCGCCCGCGAACAGGTAATCGCGGCGGCGCGACCGGCAAATGTCACGAGGTCGCGCACCGTCTTCTCGCCCAGGAACGGCAGTTTCGGCCGGGCGGCGGCGCCCAGCGTCTGCGTGAAGGTCAGCCCGGCGATGATGGCGGACATGAACGAGTCGCCCGCCCCGACGGTGTCGGCGATGTCGACCTCGGGCGAGGGCACCTCGAGCACGCCGTTGGGGGTGAGAACCAGAGGCCCCTCCGCTCCCCGGGTGACGATGACGAGAGAGGGTCCGCGTTCCAGCCAGGCGGCGGCCGCCTGCGGGGTACTGCGGTTGGGGTAGAGGAACTTGAGGTCCTCGTTGCTTGCCTTGACGATGTCGCTCGCTTCGACGAAACGCTCCGCCGATGCCCGCGCGTCGGCCACGCTCGGTTCGAGTGCTGGCCGGCAATTCGGGTCGAAGCTGATGGTGGCGGTCTCGCGCGCGGACTCGACGAGGGAGAACACGGAGGCCGCCCCGGGCTGGATCAACGTCGAGATCGACCCCACGTGCACGTGATCGGCCGCCTGCACCGATGCGCGGGCCTCGGGCACGACGCTGGCGATGTCCCACGCGATCTCGAACTGGTAGCTCGCGGAACCTCCGACGTTGAGCGTGGCGATGGCTCGGCTGGTGGACGGGGACGCGGCGACGATGGTGGCGACGGAATTGCCGGACAGATGGTCGCGGATGACCCGACCGTCGTCATCCTCGGCGAACGACGTCACCAAAGTGGTGTCCAGACCGAGCCGGGTGGCACCGATCGCGACGTTGAGCGGACTGCCGCCGGCGTGCACCTGCGGTTCTGAGCTGTCGGCGAGAGGGGAGACGATGATATCGACGAGCGATTCCCCAATGACGGTGAGCTTCGATGGTGTCACGCTGTGTCCCTCCGTTGGTCCCTGATCGCACTTTACCCCGAGGGTTCTCGGAGAGGCCAGACCACCCGGCGCGCGCCCGCCGCGGTGCTACTGACCGTTGAGCCTGTCGAGTGCCTCCCGGATAGCCGCCGCATAGATGAGGCCGCCGCTGTGCCCCGGATGAATGTGGTCGGCGCCGAGGAGGCCGAGGTGCGGTGCGATGGCCGACTTCCAGTCGACGAGCTCGACGTCGCTGTTGTCGCGATCGAACCCCGTGAGGGTCTGGTTAACCCCGGCGGTCCAGCCCCGCGGTGCCTGCACGTTCACCACGATCATGGTGTGCCCGGGTCCCAGCATCGCGTGCACCTCGTCGAGGGTGTCGCGACCGATCGCGCCGTTGGTGCCTAGCCCGACGAGCAACACCGGGCGCAATGTCCCCTCAGAGATCATGGACCTCACGATGGAGGGCAGCTGCCGCATCTGTCGCGACACGACCGCGTCAATCGAAATGCCCGGGAAGGTCGTTTCCAGCACGGGAGCGGAGGCGAGCATCACCGAGTCCCCGATGGCCGTGATGCCATCGCCCCAGGGCTGGGCAATTGACGAGGGAGGTCGCCCGGGAAGATGGGGGATCGACGGGCCGACATCCCCGGCGCCCGCGTCGGGTTGTTGTCCTGCAGACCTGACCGCGGCGGCTCCCGCCTCGATGAGTTCCTGGCTGGCGCTGGCGGTCGGAGCGTGCACCACGGCGGATCCGGCGAGCACCGTGGTGGTGGCCACCACGAGGATCACGGCGGCGCCGGTGACCGACCGAAGGCGGCGGCGCGGGCCGCGCGTAAAGGCAGCCGCGATGCTCGCACGGAACCCCTCGCGGCGCACCGGCGTCTCCAGGTAGCGGTAGGAGACCGTGGCAAGACCGACGGTGACCACGAGGGTGAGGAGACCGACCACCACGTCCGCGAAGACACTGCCACGCCACGCAGGCATCGCCGCGCGCACGAGGACGAGAACGGGCCAGTGCCAGAGGTAGAGGCCGTAGGAGCGTTCGCCGATCCAGCGCAGGAGGGGTACATCCAGCGCGCGGCCGAGCCACGACCCCGGAAGGGCAGCTCCCACCAGAACCCCAACGGTCAGCAGGCACGCCACGACCAGACCGCCACGGAACGCGATCGGTGACTGGGCGGGCAGCACGACAGTGAGGGTCACCAGGGCGATCAGCGCGAGGCATCCGGCCCCCATCAACAGCTGCCGGGACCAGGCCCAGCGCACGAGTCCGCGGCCCGCGAACCGCACGGCGCCCCACGCGAGGAGGCCGCCGAGAGCCAGGCCGAAGAGGTGCGTATCGGTGCCGTAGTAGACGCGGGTGGCGCCGGCTCCGACGTTGTAGAGAACGAGCATCAGGACAGCGGATGCCACGGCCGCGGCCACCAGGACGCGGCCGACGATTCCCCGGCGACTGCGCAGCAGAAGCAGCAGAATCAGCGGCCAGAACAGGTAGAACTGTTCCTCGACCGCGAGCGACCACAGGTTGCGGAAGAGGTCAGGCGACGTCCCGGCGAAGTAATCGGACCCGGTGGCGATGGCCACCCAGTTGCTGCTGAATGTGGCGGCGGAGAGCACCTGCGTTCCGATGCCCACCATGACGTCGCCGCCGATGACGGCAGCAGCAAGGGTGCACACCAGCACGAGGGCGGCGAGCGCGGGAAGCAGTCGCCGTGCGCGCCGCGTCCAGAAGGCGGCAAGTCGGACCCGCCCCGTCGCCGCGTGTTCGCGCAGGAGCAGACGGGTGATGAGGAATCCGCTGATCACAAAAAAGATGTCGACGCCGAGCGCGCCGCCCGGCATGACGGCGGGAAAGAGGTGAAAGACGACGACGGCGATGACCGCGATGGCCCGCAGGCCGTCGATGCCCGTCAGTCGGGAATGCGGTTCCCGCACGGGTGCCTGCGGTTCGATACGGTCGCCCTTGTCCGGCGCTGCGGACACGGACTCGGCGTCTGCGTGAGCGTCGGGGGAGCGTGCGGGGAACGTCAGTACCACTGCCACCCGGCCGTCGTTCCCAGCGTCATCAGCACCCGCGATCTCCTTCGTGATTCCCGGCCCCCGTTCGGGGCACGACGAGGCAATGGTACTCGCGGGATCCGACAACGAGCGGTCGCGGCGGTGGCCGGAGTGCGGCTAGGAAGCGTCCAGATACAGCCACTGCCGACCGTCGCGCACGAACCTGCTGAGCTCGCGCTGCTCGCCGACAACGCCGTCACTGCGGTAGCGGGCAACGAACTCGACGGTGCCGTCGGAGTCGAGCATCCCGCCCCGGGACCGGCCAAGAATCTCGAGTCCGAACCAGCGGGTCGACGGATCCAGTTCGAGCGAAGCCGGGCGTGTTGCGGGATGCCACGTGGCGAGCAGGTACGCGACGTCGCCCGTCACGAACGCACTATAGCGGGAACGCATGAGGCGCTCGGCCGTCGGAGCCGCCGAGTCCCCGCGGTGAAACGGCCCGCAGCATTCCCCGTACGGGAGCCCGCTCTGGCACGGGCAGCGCGCCGCGTCTGCGAGGGCGGGAGGGGCGGATGATGCGGGCGTGGGCATCTGCCCATTATCGCTGCGATGTGGGCGGGGCGCGGAGCATCCACTCTCCGCCCCTTCCCGCATCTTCGCCCTGTTGCCGGCTCGTGCACGGTGGAAAGCTGGGACGGGATGGGGGAGCTCTGACGTAACAGAAAGCGGGTGTGTGGCCATGGAGAAGATCATCATTGCCGTGGACGGTGAGCCATCGTGCGAGGCGGCAATCGGGTGGGTCATCGAGCGGTCACGCCGGCGCCCGACGAGCGTTGAGGTCACCACGGTCGCGGAGCTGGCGACCTACGGTGGCGGCATGATGGTGGATGACGTCGAGGCTGCCTATTCCGCTGTCGTGCGGGAGGCGGTCGAGCGAATCTCCACGGCAAGTCCGACCACGACAGTGACCTCCCGGGTGCGCCGCGGGCAGGTGCGGGTGGAGCTCGCGCGGGCCTCGGAGGACGCCGATGTGATCGTGCTGGGCACGGCCCGGCACCGCACGGTCGAGCACGGCGGGTACGGTGCCCTTCCCGCGCGCATCGCGACGGTGACCGACTGCCCGGTGATCGTCATCCCGCAGGGTTGGGTGAGCGGCGATGCCGGCCCCGTCGTGCTCGGCATCGACGTGCAACACCCGCAGCCGGGCGTGGAATCGTTCGCGGCGCGGGAGGCTGCGGCGGCCGGCGGTGTGCTGCGCGTTGTGCACGCGTGGGGAGTGCCGACGTGGCTCGCGGTGGTGCTGTTCGCACACCCCTCGGTCTGGCGCGAGGTGGGCGAGACGGTCGAGGAGAAGTTCGCCGACCACCTCACGCGGATCCGGCGCGACAGGCCGGCGCTGATCATTACGGAGCTGCTGCGGGAGGGGCCGACGTCCCGGGTGGTGGAGGAAGAGGCCGCGGGCGCGCAGCTGTTGGTGCTCGGGCGGAAGGCACACGGATCGATGCGGGACTACGCCCTCGGATCCACCGCGCACGACGCGCTCATCGCGATGCCGTGCCCGGTGGCGATCGTGCCGGCGTAGCGTGGCCGGCGGGCGGCCGCGGCGTTGGGCTACCCGCACGGACGTGCTCTCAGTTCGGCTCGACCGGACTGGCGTGACGTCCGGTGCGCGCGGGCGACTGCACGGTGGCCCGACCGTCGTGCAGCTCGATGACGCGGTCGGCGCGGGCGGAGAGGTCGGCGTCGTGGGTGGCGACCACGGCGGCGAGGCCCTGCGAGATCACGAGTCCGGAAATGAGATCGAGGATGAGGGCGGCGCTCGTGCTGTCGAGCTGGGCGGTCGGTTCGTCGGCGATGAGGATGCGCGGCGGAACGGCGAGGGCGCGGGCGATTCCCACGCGCTGTTGCTGGCCACCGGACAGCTCTGACGGCAGCTGGGCGGCGTGATCCGAGAGACCCACCATCGCCAGGACCTCGGCGACCCGCAGGTCGCGTTCGGCCGACGCCGCGTTCGTGATGCGGAGGGGTAGCTCGACGTTTTCCGCCGCGGTGAGCACGGGGATGAGTCCGAACGACTGGAAGATGAAGCTCAGGGCGCCGCGCCGCAGCTCGACGGACTCTTGCTCCGTCAGGCTCGAGAACTGCCTGCCCTCGACCCACACCTCGCCCGAGGTGGGCGTATCGAGGCCGCCGAGCATGCCGAGCAGCGTCGACTTGCCCGCACCGGAGGGACCCCGGACCACCACAAGCTCGCCCGGGTACACCTCGAGGTTGATGTTCGCGCAGGCGACGACATCCCCCGCCCGCGTGGAGAACACGCGGCCGAGATCGACGGCGCGTAGCAGGGGCGCCGTCGGCTCTGCCGTTCCGGTGGCACCGGGAGCGGTGATGGCGTCGGGTGAGGTCATGAGGGGTCTCCGTTCGGGATGGGGGCGGCCGGGGCATCCACCCTGTCCGTCCCCTCGTTCTGTTCCGGCGACTCGCCGATGCCGGGGCGCACGCTGACGTGGTCGGTCTCGAGCGTGAGGCGCACCCGGTCGCGCAGCCCGAGGCTCTCGGTGAAGGTGGCGGGAAGCTGCATGCGGCCGACGCGGTCGAGCACGGCGAATTCCTCGGCGATGGCGTGCTCGTCGCCGAAGTCGTCGATGCGGGTGCTGCGCACGACCTCGGTCGAGGTGCGACCGTCGCGGATCTGCACGGTGCGACGCACCTGGGCGGCGACGGTTGCGTCGTGGGTCACGATGAGGGTGGTGAGGCCGCGCTCCTCGTTGATGCGGCGCATCGCGGCCAGCACCTGCTCGCTGGTCGCCTCGTCGAGTTCGCCGGTCGGTTCGTCCGCGAGCAGCATGGAGGGGTCGTTGGCGATCGCGACCGCGATGGCCACGCGCTGCTGCTGGCCGCCCGACATTTCCGCTGTCATCCGGTCGCGCACGTCGCCGACCTCGAGCAGGTCGAGCAACTCGTCGACGCGCTTCGCGCGGGCGTCGCCCTTGGGCCCCCGGGCAATCGCGAGCACCGCGGCGATGTTCTCGGCCGCCGTGAGGAAGGGCAGCAGGTTGCGGGAGGTCTGTTGCCAGACGAACCCCACGCTGGAGCGCTGAAACCGCACCCGCTCGGCGCGACCCATGTCGAGCATGTCGTGGCCGGCGACCATCGCGCGTCCGGCGGACGGTCGGTCGAGGCCCGACAGCACGTTGAGCAGGGTGGACTTGCCGGACCCGGATGCGCCGACGACGGCGACCATCTCGCCGGAGTTCACGCGCAGCGTCAGGCCCTGGAGCGCCTGTACCTCGACGTCCTTCGTGCGGAAGATCCGCACGAGGTCGACGCAGTCGATGTCAGGGGTTGTGGCGGTGCTGGCGGTCATGAGTTCCAACCTTCTTCTGCCGGAGTGGTGCGGGTGGTGCCCGGTCGCGGTGTTGCGCGCCAGGCGGCGATCACCGTGGTGGCGACGACGAGGACGCCGAAGCCGCCGACGACGAGGGTGGTGAGGACCGGATCGATGGATGTCCCGGGCTGCACGAGTCCGGCGGTGAACGGGCGAAGATCGACCGAGGTGAGGACCACGACCGACAGCACGGCGCCGAGGAGGAGGCCGACCACGAGGCCGACGACCGAGAGCGGGCCGAGCTCCCACGCGACGGCGGACCGTGCCTGGCGACGGTTCATGCCGAGGGTGGCGAGCACGCCGAGGGTGCGCCGTCGGCCCCGGGAGTCCAGTGCCGTGGTGAGGATCAGTGCGGTCGCGCTGAGCAGGCCGGCGCCGGCAACCGAGAGGAGCACCGAGGTGTGGATGCCACCCACCGCGGGGTTGTCGGACAGCGCGGCCCCTGCCGAGGCAGGCGTGGTGATCGTGGCATCCGGCCCGACGATGGCGCGGATCGCGGGTGTCAGGGCGGCGATGGTCGTAGAGGCGTCGGCGCGCAGCAGAACGCTGTCACCGAAAAGGGGGAGCGGGAACTCGAAGGCGTCCGCGGCGGACTGGTCGGCGAGGATCCAGTTGTCGCCGGTGCCGAAGACGCGGTCGGTCGGGGGCAGCGCGCGGGAGGTGACCGCGGTGCCGTTGACGTCGGAGGGGAGGTTCCCCTTGAGGGCCGTGACGGCTGAGGATGAGGCGAGCACCGGCAACGCGGAGTCACCACCGGTGTCGGTTTCCGGGAGCAGGTTCCAGTCGATGGCGCCGGGGACGCCCCGCTGCACCGCCCGGAGGTCGTCGCGATCGACGAGCACGACGGTGGCCTGGACGGTATCGGATTCCGTCGAGGAGATGGGAAGCACGTTGAGGGTGACCATGGCGACGGCGGCCATGCCGGGAACGGCCCGCAGTTCGTCGACCTGGTCGGGGGAGATCTGGATGCCGGCGATGGAAGCATCCGCTCCGATGCGGGCGTGGGCTGCGGTGGCGAGTCCGGTGGAGAGGGTGGAGGCGAGCACGCCGGAGAAGACGGCGACGGAGATGCCGACGACCACCGCGAGTACCGGGATGAGGCCGGCGGGGGAGCCGCGGTGGGCAACGATCGTGCCGAAGAACGCGCTGATTCCGCGGCGGCGGCGCGACGCCGCCACGGAGCGGCGCAGGATCACCGGGTACAGCCGGAGCACGGCGACGCAGCCGAGCAGGGAAAGCAGCAGGGGAGTCAGGGCGGAGAGAAGGTCGACTCCTCCCGAGGCCGAGGCGGTGGCTCCCCGCTGAACGAGGACGGTGACGGCAGCGAGGGCGGCGACGGCGACAATAATTTCGGCGGTCATCCGGATGCGCGCCGTCGTTGTTCCGGCCGACTCCCGGCGCGATGCTGTGGCGCTGACGGCGGCGAGCAGGATCGCGGGAGCGAGGGCAACGGCCACCACCAGTCCGATGGCGGCGCCACTCGTGGACGCCCCCGGTGTCGCGACGATGCCCGCGAGGGCACCAACGGCAGCGAACGGAATTCCGACAGCCAGCGCGGGAAGGACGACGAACAGCTGCCTCTGGCCGGCGGATGCCCCGCGCGCGCCGAGCAGCAGGAGTGGACGCCCCACCCGGGCGAGCGCCAGGCGGGCGATCAGCACCTCGATGGCGATCGCGACCCCGAGTGGACCGGCGATGATCGTCGCGAGCACCGCCTGCGAGCTGACGTTGCGCGCAACCGCCGACTCCAGCACGCGGGGGAGGTCGCTGCGGAACGCGAGCGTCTGGCCGGGAACGTCCCCGAAGGCGTGGGACACACTGGTGAATTTGCGCACCTGCTGGGCGACGTTTGCCGCGGCGGCCGATGTGAGCTTTGACGAATCGACCTGGAACCACGTCTGCGTGCGGACGATCCGCGACGAGTTCAGGGCAGCAGAGATGCCGCCGGCGTTGGGGAACACGGTGACCTTGACGTCGTCCATGCTGATGGCCGGGGGGACGAGGGCGGACGGGGTGTGCGTCCAGTACGGGTCATCCGCGTCCTTCGGCTCGAATATTCCGACGAGCCTGACATTCTGCGAGTTGCCGTCGGGGAACGACATCGGGCGCACCTCGCCGATCGGCCAGCGCACCCGGCTGACGACGGATTGCGAAGCGATGAAATCAAGCGTGACGTCGCCCGGGAGGATCTGCGGGATGACCGTTGGCATGGTGCCCTCGACGAGCCGGATGTGATCCACCAGCCGCGGATCGTAGCCGAGAGCCACCGACGCGCCGAGGCTGGTCTCCGTCTTGACGGCGGAGTAATCGGTGACCGCGGAGTACTGTCCGTCGGCGACGACGTTCCGCACCGCCGCAGGCATGGACGCGCGAATCGCGGCGACCTGGTCGTCGTAGCTTCCCCAGGCGGCGGCGGACTCTGCGGACATGTCCGCGACCGTCGCCGGATCGCTCGCGGTCCCCGTCGCATAGACCCCCACGAATGTCGCCGAGATGTCGCGGTCGACGACCGCGGCCGCCCGGGAGTCGTACTGAACCCCCGCGGTGAGGAAACCCTCGATGGAGCGGGGCACGGCCGTCGCCAGCGCGGACATGACCACGGTGACGATCGCGATCATGAGGCCCGCCGCCCAGAACGCGCGAAGGGAGCGGGAGGCGAGGCGCCAGCCGCCGAGTCCGGAACGGGTTCGGCTCATGCGCGTGACTCCTCGACCATGGCGACCCGGGCCCGTCGTCTGACCTGCGCGACAGACTGGGCAACCACAACAACGCAGCACACGGCGAGCACCAGGAGCGCTGCTCCCCAGGCGATGAAACCGAGGTCCGGACTGATGCGAAGGATGTCGCCCGCGCCGGGTACGGCGGCCGCCGCGAATGGCGTGACGGTGACAGCAACGGCGATGAGTCCGGCGATCACGCCGATGACAAGAGCGGAGCACAGGGTGATGACGTGCTCCCGGGCGCGGGCCGCTCCCTGCTGAGCCGCGGTCAGGCCGAGGGCACGCAACACCGATACCTCCGCGCGACGGGCGCGGGAGTCGCCGCGAATGGAGGCCGCAAGCGCGATGAGCGCGAGAACGATCGCGCCCGCCGCGGCGAGCCAGAAGGCATTGATCGCCGGGGCAAGGGTCGTGTCGACGGAGCTGCTGGCCGCCGTCGCCACGAGGGCGGGGCTTGTTGCCGAGCGGATCACCTCGGCGGCGACCGCCGCGGGATGGGCCGTGGAAATCCAGACCGCGGACGTGCGTGCCGGCTGTGTTCCGGTCGCGAGCGACAGGGAGTCGACCGCGGTGATGTCGGCGGCGAAGGCGAGGCTCGATGCGCTGCCGGGAATCGCCGTGACGGTCGCTGTGAGGGTGGCCGGTTGGGGGAGGGGGGATGACCCGATTCCCAGGGTCAGCGTGTCGCCGACGGTGAGTCCGAGCCTGTCGGCGAGTGCCCGGGTGGCCACGACCGGGAGCGTAGTGGACGCCGGTTCGCCGAGCAGGGCGCGCGCGACCGGGACGTCCCCGGTGAGGGTCAGGGTCATCGCGGAACCCGGCAGCGAGATTGGTGTCCCGCCGGCGTTGCCGGCCGCGCTGGCGAGTGCGGTGAGGGTCACGGAGACGTCCGGTGCGTCGGGCATTCCGGGGCGTTCTGCCGCGAAGGCGAGCACCGAGAAGGGCTCTGCACCCCGGGGCAGCGTCCCCGAGAGCTGAGCGCCCCCGCTGGGGACCGGCGTGGCGGAAGGGGCCTGCGCGGCCAGAGATACGCGACTGAGCGCGCCATCCGCGTCGGCAACCCAGGCGAAGAGTCCCACGCCGAGCGACGGGTCCGTGCCGCCGCCGGTCACGTCCACCGAGGCGGTAAGACCGGTGGTGTCGGACGGCACGGGCACCCCGGCGAAGCTCGGTCCCGCTGTCATCGCGCCGGCGACCTCTGCGCCGTCCGAGCCGAGAACGCGGGTCAGTGAGTCCGGTGCCGCGGCGATGAACGCAAACTTCTCGGAGCTGACGGACGCGGTCGTAGCGATGAGGGACATCGCGGAGCGCGCGCCGTCGATGGTGGCGAAGTCCGCCGAGGTGACGGCGGGCGTGGCATCCGTCGCCGTTGCACTCGGGGTCAGGGTCACGTTGACGTCCGTCGCGATGGTCGCGAGCTGGGTCGCGCGCTGGGTCGACAGCCAGGTCGCGTTCATTCCGCTCGCGACGGCTCCGCTGGCAACGGCGATGGACACCGCCAGCACCGGCACGAGGTAGTGCGCCGTGCGCCGTGCGACCTGACGGGTGGCGAGCACCGCCGTCAGCGATCGACGGCGGGATGCGCGACCCGCGAGCAGGGAGGAGACGGGAATCACGAACGCGGTTCCGATGACCGCGACCGCGATGAGCGCCAGCGCAGGGCCGGCCGACGCGATTACGTTGACGCTGGTGCCCGACAGGGGAGTTCCCTGCGAGAAGAGCTGCCAGGTGGACAGACCGGCAGCGACCGCGATGGCGGCGCCGATCAGCAGGAAGCCGATGGGCGAACGGCGGGGTTCCCTGTCCTCGGAGGCGCCCAGAACATCCCGGATCGTCACCCCGAGCAGTCCCAGCACGGTCAGGATGACGATGCCGACATCGAGGGCGATGTACTCTGTGAGCGAGGCGACTCCGGTCGTACCGGCGATTACATCGACAACGCCGGCGGCCAGGACACTGCCGATGACCGCGCCCGGGAGCGCGACGCCGACGGCCTCGGCCACGGTGATCCCGGCGAGCTGACGCACCGACAGTCCGCGGGCCCGGGCGAGCCGGATCTGATCCCGCCGCGACGAAACCAGGAGCGAACACAGCTGCAGCAAGGCGACGATGCCCAGCATGCCGACGATGCAGATGGGCGCCGCCGCGATCGCCTGGGCGGCGCGAGACGACTGGATGATCCTGCCGAGGGTGGCACCGAGTGAACCCTCGACCGTCGATGACGTCAGGACGAGGTCGGGTGCCACCTCGACGGCGTGGGGAAGGCGGTCGACACCGGCGCTCACGGCGTCGATCTGGCCCGCCGATACTGCGGCGGGCTTCGCGACAATGGTCCAGCGCACGAAGAACTGCGTGGGAAGCCGCACCAGTGTCTCGGGGGAGACCACGAACAGGCCGGACGCCCCATCGATCTGCCCCGCCCCGATCGACGAGTCGGCAAACCATTGCGGGGCGGCGGGGTCGGAGGCGCGCCAGGTGGCTGCCAGGGTGAGGCCGACCTCCTGCGTTCCCGTACCGACGACGATCGTGTCACCGACGCGGGCGCCGAGGCGGGTTGCCGCATCGACCTGCAGGGCGACCGTGCCGGCATCCGGGATGCCGCTCGCGGGCAGCGTGCCATCCACGATCCGCGTATCGGTCGCCAGTCGCGGCTCGACTCCGAAGACGGCGGTTGCCCCCTCCGGCTGGGTGGTCGTGCCGACCACGCGCAGGTCGAGGGGCAGGCTGCGTTCGCTGCGGACGGTGGTGGTGGTCCCCGCGGGGAACAGCTCGCCGAAGACCGCCGACGCTGCGGAGTCCTGTGCCGCGGGATCCTCCCCGAGGTGGGTCGTCACGCGGACGGCCGCGGCAGGAGCGGCGGCGTTGTCGAGGGTGGAGCGACTCCCGGCGGCCGTGCCCGCGGAGACGAGACCGAGGCTCACTCCCAGCACCATGGCGGTGACGAAGGTCACGAGGGAGAGGGCCGCGAGGCCCGAGAGGGAACTGCGGGCACGGTGCAGGAGCAGGCGTGTCGTCGTCATCGATCTACCGCTGCCCCTTCACCGCTGTGGATCACATTCGCCCCGGATTCCCGGCCGCTCCCGAGAAGTGTTCATGTTACCTGCCGGGCCCCGGCGCGCTGCACCGGTGGGATCTTTCCCCGCAACGAAGAATAATGGTCAGCAACGACGGATCGAACACACGACGAAGTGGAGCCATCCCATGGCCGAAGTATTGCTGTTCCATCACGCGCAGGGTCTCACGACCGGAGTTCGAGACTTCGCGAGGGCGCTCGAAGCGGCCGGGCACGTCGTGCACCTTCCGGATCTCTACGACGGCAACGTCTTTGGCACCCTGGACGAGGGGATGGTCTACGCCCGCGGTGTGGGCTTCGACGTGCTCCTGGAGAAGGGCCGCCTCGAGGCCGACGGGTTGCCTGACGCGCTGGCCTACGTCGGCTTTTCGCTCGGCGTGATGCCCGCCCAGTTGCTGGCTCAGACCAGGCCGGGCGCGACGGCCGCGATTTTCCTGCACGGGTGCCTGCCCGTGGCCGAATTCGGAGACGCCTGGCCCGACGGTGTCCCGGTGCAGATCCACGGCATGGACGCCGACGAGTGGTTCGTCGACGGCGGCGATCTCGAGGCGGCGGAGGAGATCCTGCTGTCGGCCAGCGACGCCGAGCTCTTTCTCTACCCCGGGTCCGACCATCTCTTCACGGACAACAGCCTGCCTGCTTTCGATGCGGATGCCTCGGCGCTGGCGCTCGAGCGGGTGCTTGGCCTCCTCGGGCGGGTGTAGTCGACCGCAAACAGGGACGGCGTGGAACTCCTTCCTAAGGAGTTCTGCGCCGCCCCCGCCAGGGTCGAGCGATCAGTCCTGTGCGTCGACCGCCTGGATCAGGTAATCGATGGCGGAGATGATTCCGTGCAGCGCCTGGCGTTCGAGTGAATCTTCCGGGAGCTTCTGCACGTCGAAGCTTGCGGCGCTTGCGGCAGCGCGGGCTCCGGACAGCGCAGCTTCGATCTCAAGTTCAGCCATGGGTATGTCCAATCCGTTGATATGGGTGAGAGTACTGATCCTGCTCCCATCCGCACCGAATGACCAGAACAATGCGCGTCCCGTATGTACCCATGCGCCGTGGGTATGGCACTAGCGAACTGACTTGCGCTCGTAGAGCACCATCGACCACGCGTAGCCCACCGCCGCAATTACCAGGCACCAGCCGACAGCGAGAGCGGGGCTCCACCCGAGTGGTGTGCCGAGCAGGAGGCCGCGCACTGTCTCGATGAACGGCGTGAACGGCTGATACTGCGCGAACCACTGCAGCCAGCCCGGCATCGATTCGGTGGGTACAAAACCGCTGCCGAGAAACGGGAGAAACGTGAGGATGAGCGGATAGTTGCTCGCCGTCTCCACGGATTTTGCCTGCATCCCCATCCCCACCGCCAGCCAGCTGATCGCGAATGAGATCAAGGCGATGATTCCCGCCACTGCCAGCCACTCGGCCGGTCCGGCCGTCGGACGGAACCCGATGGCGAGACCAACTCCCAGGACGACGACGACCGCGATGATTGCCTGGATGGTGTTGCCGAGCACGTGGCCCGCCAGCACGGCGGCCCGGGAGATGGCCATGGTTCTGAACCGTGCGGTGATGCCCTCGGTCATGTCCATTGACACCGTGGTCGCGATTCCGCCGGCCGTGCCAGCGATGGTAATGAGCAGGATTCCCGGCATGACGTACGCGATGTACGCCTCCCGCCCGCTGGCCGCGTCCACACCGGGAAGGCCCGCTCCCAGCGTGCCGCCGAACACGTAGACGAAGAGAAGCAGGAATACCACCGGTCCACCGATGACGAAGATCGACAATCCCGGATAGCGCACGATGTGCAGCAGATTTCTTCGCAGCATCGTGACGGCGTCGGTGACGACGTGTGACTGTCGACGGGTGCCCGTGGTCGGGCGCTGAGCGGTGATGGTGGTCATGACGTTGGTCCCTTCGTGTCGACCCGGCCGGTGAGGGCAAAGAACACGTCATCGAGATCCGGGGTGTGAATGCCGAGGTCGTCGACCTCGAGGTGTGCCGCATCGAGACGCGCGAGCACGGTGCGCAAGGCGCCGACTCCGCCGTCGGTCGGTACCGTGAGTGTGAGCCCGGCGTCATCGCGCTCTGACTCGGCGAGGATGCCGGAGGCGGTGTCCAAGGCGGTGGCATCGCCGAAGCGGAGCCGAATGTGGCCGCCGGGCACGAGCCGTTTGAGCTCGTCGGGAGTTCCCTCCGCGACGATGCGACCGCCATCGAGCACGGCGATCCTGTCCGCGAGCTCGTCAGCCTCGTCCAGGTACTGGGTGGTGAGCAACACCGTCGTACCCTCCGCGACGAGGTTCCGGACGATGTCCCACATGGTGTGTCGGCTGCGCGGGTCGAGCCCCGTGGTGGGCTCATCGAGGAAGATGACGCGGGGAGTGGAGACCAGCGTCATCGCGAGGTCGAGCCGACGTTTCATCCCGCCGGAGTAGGTGGCAAGCGGCTTGCGGGCGGCCTCCACCAGATCGAACTGCTCCAGCAGCTCGGTCACGCGTTTCTTCGCGTCCCGCGCTTTCAGGTGCCGCAAACGCGCCATCAACAGCAGGTTCTCCTCACCGGTGAGGAGGTTGTCGACGGCCGAGAACTGGCCGGTGAGGCCGATGGATGCGCGCGCGTCATCCGCTTGGGTGCGTACGTTGTATCCGTCGACGAAGACGTCACCGCCGTCCGCGGCGACCAGGGTGGACAGGATGTGGACGATGGTGGTCTTGCCGGCGCCGTTCGGGCCCAGAAGCGCGAACACCGTGCCGCGTTCGACCTCGAGGTCAACGCGCGAGAGGACGTGGTTGGTTCCGTATGACTTGTCGAGTGCCCGCACCGAAATGGCTGCGGATGATGAGTTCCTTGTCATCATCGTTCTTTCTCTAGAGGGATGACGCCGAGCGTCGGATGGTGATGTCGCCATAGGCGTTGCGGGCGCGGATCTCGACCGTCGAGGTCGCGTCGCCCGGTTCGGAGGTTGCGTCGAGTTCGTTGCGCACCTGGCCGAATTTTGTGCTGAGGTCGAGCCAGGCGGCGCTTCCCTCCCGAACACCCACCTCGAGGGAGCCGTAGGCGGCCTGCAGGGTGACAGAACCGCCGATGGCCTCGTCAACTCGGATGCTGCCGTTGGATGCCCGGGCCGTGACAGCAGACGTCGCGCGGTCGATCACGATGTCGCCATTGGCCGCCTTGACCTCGAGCGCTCCCGTGACGTCGCCGATAAACGTGTCGCCGTTTCCGTTCTTCACGGCGGCGTCGCCGTCGATCTGGCCAATGCGGAGTTTGCCGGATCCGGTGGTGATGTCGGCTCGCCCCGCGGAGCGTTCGACATTGACATCCCCCTGGCCGGTACGCGCATGAAGGGCACCCATGTACTCGGCGGTGATGGTTCCCATCGCACTGGTGAGTTCGCTCGCTCCGAACTCACCCACGCAGCGCACGTCACCCATGCCTGAATGCGCATAGACCTCGGTTCCGATGGGAGCCTGGATCGAGACATCCACCGCCCCACCGTCGCTGAACCAGCTGTACAGGCGCAGCGAACGCGACTTCACGCTGACGCGGCCATCCGTGTGGTCAACGGTTACCTGCTCTGCCGCGCGGGCATCAAGCGCCCGGGATGCGGAGCGCGGTCGCACTTCGACGACGGTGTCGGTGCGGTTGCTCGCCACAATGGTGATGTCGGCACGTCCCGCGAGGTCGACGGACAGCGACGGCGGCGTGGGGGTATCAAAAGTTGTCATCAGCGTGCCCATCCCGTGTAGTTCTGTTCGCCCGGCTGGTTCTTAGCTGTCGCGCGATCGCTGCGGCGCGGTTGCAGCGCGTCCGAAATTGCGCGAATGAGCCAGGCGTTGACGGACAGCCCCTGCTGGCCGGCGGCGTCTTCCACGCGCTGCTTGAGGTTGTCGGGCAGCCGCAGGGTGGTGCGCGAGGTGCCGCTCTCTTCGCCGTCGACGACAGGCAAAGGGGTGGATGCCACGTGCGCGACCATCTCGTCGTACTGGCGTTCCACCGGGGGAGCGGAGACAGCGAACTCGGGGTCGCGTCCCCGCAGCCGAACCTCGACGGAGCCCGGGGCGAGCTCCAGGGTGATTTCGCTCGCGGCGGCCGACAGCGCCTCCAGCAGGGCGAGCCGGAGCGCTGCGTCGAGGGGCGCGGAGAGGCGTCCAGCAATTACCCGAGCGTCCTCGCCGCCGGCGTTGGCCGCGATATCGAGTTGGTGCTGCACGCTGGAGACAAAAGGCGAAAGGTCCATGACGTCATAGTGACACCATTATGGTGTCACGTCAAGGCCCCGTGGTGTCAAGTCGATGTCAGGCTCGGGGAGACGCGACGGCAGGATTCGAACCTGCGAAAAACGGGATATGAAACCGTTTCCTTAGACCACTTGGATACGCCGCGAGGTGTGATCACGGTAGGCGCCCCCTGCCACGGCGGGAACGAGTGTTACCTCGTCTTACCTCGGCCGGCGTTCGCCGTAACCGTGGGTCGCCCTGGCCGCGCTGACGGTCGCAGCGCCTGCACCCGGTTTAGGCTGGCGACATGTCTGAGCGCCCCGAAGAAGTGTCAATTGTTCTCGCCCGCTGCGTCGAGCTGGCCCGCGAGGCGAAGGAGGCAGGGGATGAGCCGTTCGGCTCTGTTCTCGTCGGACCCGATGGCACCACGCTGTTCGAAGATCGCAATCGTGTCGGCGACGGCAACGAAACCCGACACCCCGAGCTGGCCATCGCGCTCTGGGCGGCGGACAACCTCACCACGGGCGAACGCGCCGCAGCAACCGTCTACACCTCGGGTGAGCACTGCCCGATGTGCGCGGCAGCCCACGCCTGGGTCGGGCTCGGCCCGATCGTCTACGCCGTGTCATCCGCTCAATTGCAAGCCTGGCGCGCCGGATGGGGACTCCAGCCCGGTCCCGTCGCGGGTTTGCCCATCCAGACCATCGCTCCGGGCATCGAGGTCAGCGGCCCATTCCAGCAATTTGAGTCGGAGATGCGCGCCCTCCACTCGCCCGAACACGTCTGACCCGAGATCAGGTCACACGGTTCTCACGAAGCCGCCGAGGCGCGGAGAACCCGTGATGCCCTGGTGGTCAGGGGAACCACGCACAGGCTGAACACCGCGGCCACGACGGCCACGGCGATCAGCCCCCCGCGCAGTCCGTACGTGGTCGAGACGACCCCGACCACGGCCGGACCGAACAGGAAGCCGAGGTAGGACACCGCTGACACTGCCGACACCACCCGACCGCGCACGCGATGATCGGTGTGAGCGGCCACGATGCTGATAAGAGTCGGGAAACACACGGCCGTGCCCGCCGCCGCGAGCACCACGCCGGCGATGGCCCACGTCAGCTGTGTCGATGTCGCCACCGTGACTGTCCCCGTCGTTGCGACGAGCCCGCCGATGACCAGAATGGTGGTCGGTCGGATTCGCCCGGTCGTCGCGCCAACAGTGAAGCGAGCGGCGGCTGACACGGCGGCGAATACTGCGGGCCCGAGGGATGCGACGAACAGTGGTTCACTCAGGCTGTCGCGAAGGAAGACCGCCGACCAGCTTTGGTGGGAGTTTTCGACGGCGAGAACACACGCGCCGAGAAGGCCCATCGTTACGAGCGCACCAAGAGCGAGCGGGCGCAGTCGACCGACATGATCGTCAGGTTGTGGGGGAGTGAACGGGGTCGTCGGCAGCTCTAGGGGCCGAACAGAACTGAAGGTAACGGCGCCGGCCGCCGCGGCCACAAGAATTGCCACCACAAATATGGCGCTGTGGGGGAGCCCAGCGAACGCGAACAGCCCAGATCCGAGACTTGCCACGACGACGGCAGCAGAGAAGACGCCGTGCGCCCGGGCCACGACCGGTGTCGACGAGGCACGCTCTGCGTCAGCTGCTGCTGCGTTGATCGCCACGTCCGACGCTCCGGATGCGATTCCGGCGATGAGCATCACCCCCGCCGTTGACACGAATCCCGACGGCACCGTCGTGACGGCCAGTCCGGACACGGCCAGCCCGAGCAGCGATATTGCGCCAACTCCGGGTCCGAAGCGATCGAAGGCGCGGCCGGCGATGAGCATCGAGGGAAGGGCTCCAATGCCCACGAATGCGAGGCTCAGCCCGAGCTCCCCAACGGTGATGCCCGCTCCGATGCGAATGGAGGGCAGGGCGGCACCCCATGCTCCCCAGAAAAATCCAAAGGCGGCGAACGAACCGTATACAGCGCGCACACCGAAATGACGGGGTCTGACTCCGGTTCGCGGAGGGCTCATCGCCCCAGTGTGGAATCTCTGACCATTCCTCGCAAGAGCCCGTTCGGTATCCAGCGGAATGCCCGCCGGGCGCTGATCTGTGCTGGGGGAGACCGTAGCGGCGGTTAGCGGCCGCGAGCAAGCACGTGGCGTGCAGTCCTGATCGTCCTGCGACAGCTATCTTCGATTTGCTGAGAAGTTCGCGGAACGCCGCGCCGCGCATACCAACTGGCGGCTAGTGCGCGGCGCGGCGATGAGCCGCTCAGATCACCGTGGTGCCGCCGTCTGCCACCAGCTCGTGGCCGTTCACGTAGCTGGATTCGTCCGAGGCGAGGAACAGCGCGATCGAAGCGATTTCTTCGGGGCGGCCCATCTCCCGCCGGGGGATCACCGACGCGAACATTTCTTTCATCTCCGGGCTCAGGACGTCGCCCATCATCGGAGTCGCGACCGAACCGGGCGTCAGGACATTCACCCGGATCTTCCTGTCCCGCAGCTCGGCAACCCACACGCGTGCGTACGCTGCCAGCACGGCCTTGCTGCCCGCGTACACGCTCCAGTCGGGGTATCCACGCAGAGAGGCGTTTGATCCGGTCAGAAGGATCGAGCCCCCGTCGTTGAATAGCGGCAGAGCCTTCTGCACCGTGAACAGAGTTCCGCGCGCGTTCAGCGAGAATGCGGCATCGAAGTGCTCCGGGGTGATCTCGCTTAGCCTGGCTTGCTCGCCAACTCCGGCGCTCGCCCACAGCACATCGATTACACCCTTTTCCTGCCTCACCGTCTCGAACAGACGGTCGAGATCGTCGAGGTTGGAAGCATCCGCCTGCACGCCCGTGACGTTGCGGCCGATGTAGCTGACCGCTTCGTCGAGAGCGTCCTTACGTCGACCGGTGATGAACACGTGTGCTCCTTCATCAACGAACAACCTGGCCCCGGCCAGGGCCATGCCACTTGTCGCGCCCGTGATTACCGCGACCTTGCCATCGAGCTTTCCCATGATTACTCCGCTCCACCGAGGCTGACGCCGAGGGAGAGGCCGAAACCCAACCCGCTTCTGGCGAGGCCCATCTCGAGAAGGCTTGCTCCTTCCAGCCAGTGCGCCATGCTCAAATCGCCGGTATCCCGCGGCCGGTGCCCAAGACTCGTGACGAAGACCGACAGACGCTCCTTGGCCTCCGCGTCGTCGCCGGCCATGAACACGTCGCGGGGTCCGCCCGAGGCAAGAACATCCCGGAAGAGGGTGTTGAACGCCTTGATGACGTGGGTGCTCTCCGGAGCCGCGTCGGCAACCAACTGTGCGACAGAGGTGTCGTGGGGGACCGCCAGGCCCACGCCGGCGGGACTGAACGGGTTCGTGATGTCGACAACGATCTTGTTCGCCAGCGCCTCGCCGTATGCGCGGACGACTTCCACAGCGCTCTCGAACAGAACGGCGAGCACGACGATGTCACCGGTCGGGGGAGCGCCCCACGTTCCAGTCGTGGCGCCACCTCCCAGCGTGCGCGCAAGGGATGCCGCCTTTGCCGAATTCCGCCCCGTGACCTCGACGGTATTGCCGCCTGCGAGGGCAAGGGCGCCGATGGCACTGGCCATATTCCCGGACCCGATAATGCTGATGCTGCTCATGGTGTCTTCCTTCGTGATGTCCACATTGGTCGGCCGGGGACCCTCGTCCTGACTCTCAGCGGGCAAAGGTGAGGTATGCCTCCGGTTGAGGGGGTGAACCGGAGGGGTGCCTCATGTATTCCTCGAACTGTCGAATTTCTTGGCGGGAATAGAGTGGCGCGACTAGAGGGACGGCAATCCGTGGTCATAACCGGAGGCCACCCTCGGCTTTGGGGTACATTGATGCAGTGACCCTCAGTGACGCACAGACCACGCGGACGCCATGGCGCCGAGACGCTCAGGAGCGTCACGACAGGCTGATTGCGGCGGCACGACGGGAATTCGCCGTCAGGGGAGTGGATGCCTCGCTGGAGGGCATCGCTCGCGACGCTGATGTCGCCATCGGCACCCTGTATCGCCATTTTCCGACGCGTCTTGACCTGCTCCTTGCGGCCCTTGAGCCCCGGCTCCAGGAGTTCACGGAGGGGTCAACGATCGCTCTGACAATGGACGACCCGTGGGAAGCGTTCGTCTATTACCTCGAGAACCTGTTCAGCCTGCAGACGGGGGACAGGGGCTTCAATGACTTTCTCTCCCGTCGTTTTCCGGGCAACGCCGATACCGAGCGCATTCACGACCGGCTGTGTCGGGAAATCGAGGACGTGCTCACCCGTGCCCAGAACGCGCGTGCGGTGCGCACCGACATCACACTGGCCGACATCGTCAACCTGATCTGGTCCAGCGGTCGCATGATCGACGCCACCAGCACCACGGCGCCCAACGCGTGGCGGCGTCATCTCTACCTCATGCTCGACGCGTACCGCGCACAGCGAGCGCATCCGATTCCCGAGCCGCCGATGACGGACAAGCAGCTGTACGACTCGATGGTCCACCTCAGCACCGCGAGCTGACTCCGGTCGGGTGATGGGCGCAATTTCCGCTTGTTGACATAATGTGCATTATCAGCGCAATAAATGGATGTCCCGAGAGGGGCTGATTACTCGCTGGGACGCGGTCCGAACCCCATGGCTCTGTCGGCGGCGACGTGAAAGAACCAGCAGCCGGCAATGAACGCCAGCGGCCACGCGCTGACGCCTGCGGCGACCAGGATCCCGTACACCGCAACAAGGACCGTCGGCGCGACGTAATTGTGAATCAGGTTGTAGCCGAGCGCTCCGGCACGGTTGTTCACGGCGTAGCCGATGAACGACAGATCGAACGCCAGAAACAGCGCGAGCAACCACCACCAGCTGAAACCGGTCAGAACGAACAGCACGACGGTCGCGATGGCGATTGCGGCGCCCTCCGCCCGGTAGATCGGACTGACGGGTGTAAACGGAGCGACGCCGCGATGCTTCTCCGCAGGGGCAGAAAAGTCGGTCATTGCCGGTTCCAGGTCGATAGTGCGGTGACCAGAGAGTCGACGAGTCGGGCATAACTGCGCTCCAGATCGCGGGGCATCTCGAAGCCGCCACCCGTCTCGATTGCCACGAAACCGTGGAGGGTCGAGCGCAGGAACCGCGTGGCATCCACCGCGTCATCGTCCCGGAGGTTGTACCCGTCCAGGACCGCAAAGATCACGGTTAAGAGGGACATGGACACCGTCATGTCTTCTTCGTCGGTGGCGACCGGGGCGTGGATTGTCAGTGGGTACTGGCCGGGGTGCGCCAGTGCCCAGGCGCGGTAGGTCGTCGCCAGAATGGTGATCGCGTCGTTTTTGGAGCGACCGATCGTGGCCTGGGCGATCGCGGTGCTCAGGCTCCGGCGGGCGAGAATTGTCACGCCGCGACGCAGTCCCGTCATGCCATCGATGTGCTTGTAGAGCGAGGGCACGCGCACGCCGAAGCTCTCGGCGATCCTCGGAAGGTTGAGTCCCTCGGCCGGGTTCTCGTCCAGCAGCTGCGCTGCGCGTTCGATGACGGTGGCGGAGTCGAGTCCGGCCCTAGGCATTGGTCGTGAGCGTGCTGAGGAAGCCGATGACGGCCGACAGGACGAGCTCCGGTTGCTGTGACTGAGCGTAGTGGCCGGCGTCGGGAATCATGACCGCGGTGCCGTGCAGAGTGTTCGCGATCCACTCGGCCTCGCCCCGCTGGTTCTTGAAATCGGGGTCCTTCTCCCCCATGACGACGAGCGTCGGAGCCGTAACGGCGGCGAGACTCTCGCTGGCGTGCGTGTGGTCGGCGTGCGTTGTTGCACTGAACGCCCGCGCGTAGCCCGGGCGCGTGATGCTGGCGATGACCGAATCGCGGTAGGTGGTGAAATCCGCCGGCTTCGTACCCGCATACAGGGTGGGCATGTACGCCTTCCATGCTGCCGCGGCCCACGGGCGGGCCATCATGGCGCGGAACAGCAGGAGTTCGAATGCCGACGTCGCGGGCGGGCGCACGAACGGTCCCACGAGGACGAGACCGGAGACGAGCTCGGGGCGGTTCGCCGCGACGATCACGGCGGAGCCGGCGGCCATGGAGTTGCCCACGATGATCGCGGGGCGGCCGAGCTCGACGAGCAACGCCTCGATGTCCGTCGCGGTGTCATCGGTGCCGTAGCTGGCGAACGCGGTGTTGCTGTCTCCGTGTCCCCGCAGGTCGGTGGTGACGACGGTGTATCCCGCGGAGACGAGCGCCGGGGTGATGAATCGGTACCCCGAGCGCAGGTCCCCCATTCCGGGAACGAGAAGAACGAGCGGACCGGTCCCCTCGACGTCGTAGGCGATGCTGCCCCCGTCCGGGCGACCGAGGTATCGGGTAAGCGGCTGAGGAGTGTTTCGCTGCGTTGTCATGTGGCTAACGTAGTTAGCCCAGAAGCTAATGTCAATAACTTTGTCGGGAAAAGTTGTGTCATGCACCCACGTATAGGGCCAGATGTTCCCCGGTGAGAGTCGTTCGGTCCTCGATCAGGGCCGCCGGCGTGCCCTCGAACACCACGCGACCTCCGTCGTGGCCGGCACCAGGACCAATGTCGACGATCCAGTCGGCGTGGGCCATCACCGCCTGATGATGCTCGATGACGATGACCGACTTACCGGAGTCCACCAACCTGTCGAGCAACTCCAGGAGGTTCTCCACGTCCGCCAGGTGCAAGCCGGTGGTGGGCTCATCGAGAACGTAGATGGTGCCCTTCTCCCCCATGTTGGTCGCAAGCTTGAGACGCTGGCGCTCTCCGCCGGAGAGAGTGGGAAGCGGCTGGCCGAGACTGATGTAGCCGAGTCCGACGTCGACGAGGCGGGCGAGGATCGCGTGCGCGGCCGGGGTTCGTGCCTCCCCCGCGGCGAAGAATTGCTCTGCCTCGGTGATCGACATGGCGAGAACCTCGCTGATGTCGCGGCCGCCGAGGTGATATTCCAGAACCGTCGCGTCGAAGCGCTTGCCCTCGCACACCTCGCACGTGGTCGCGACGCTGGCCATGATTCCCAGGTCGGTGTAGATCACTCCCGCGCCGTTGCAGTTGGGGCAGGCGCCGGCCGAGTTGGCGCTGAACAGGGCGGGCTTGACCCCGTTGGCCTTGGCGAAGGCGGTACGGATGGGATCGAGCAGCCCGGTGTAGGTTGCCGGGTTGCTGCGCCGGGAGCCGCGGATCGCACCCTGGTCGATGGAGACGACGCCCGCGCTTGCCGGAACGGATCCGTGCACGAGCGAGCTCTTGCCGGACCCGGCGACTCCCGTGATGACCGTCAGCACTCCCAGCGGGATGTCGACGTCGACGTCCCGGAGATTGTTGGCCGTGGCCCCACGGATCTCGAGCGCTCCGGTCGGCGTACGCACCGTCGGCTTGATGGTGGCGCGGTCGTCGAAGTGGCGACCGGTGAGGGTGTCGCTGGACCGCAGTTCCCCGACGCTGCCCTCGAAACAGATGGTGCCGCCGGCGGTTCCAGCGCCGGGGCCGAGGTCGACGACGTGGTCGGCGATCGCGATCGTCTCGGGCTTGTGTTCGACCACCAGCACGGTGTTGCCCTTGTCGCGCAGGCGAAGCAGCAGCTGGTTCATCCGCTGAATATCGTGCGGGTGCAGCCCGATTGTGGGCTCGTCAAAGACGTACGTAATGTCTGTGAGGGATGACCCGAGGTGACGGATCATCTTGGTGCGCTGTGCCTCGCCTCCGGACAGGGTGCCGGATGGGCGATCGAGCGAGAGGTACCCCAGACCGATGTTGACGAACGAGTCGAGGGTTTCCTGCAGGGAGGTGAGCAGGGGCGCGACAGACGGTTCCTTCAGGCCGCGCACCCACTCGGCGAGGTCGCTGATCTGCATCGAACAGGCATCGGCGATGTTGGTGGTGCCGATGCGGGACGACCGTGCTCCCTCGTTGAGGCGGGTTCCACCGCAATCGGGGCAGGTGGTGAACGTGACGGCTCGGTCGACGAACGCGCGGATGTGTGGCTGCATCGCCTCACGATCCTTGGACAGGAACGACTTCTGCACCTTGGGGATTAGTCCCTCGTAAGTCATGTTGATGTCGCCGACCTTGACCTTTGTCGGTTCGTGGCGCAGGAAGTCGTGCAGCTCTTTCTTCGTGTAGTCGCGAATGGGTTTGTCGCCGTCGAGGAAGCCGGACCCGGTGAAGATGCGCACACCCCAGCCGTCGGCGGTGTAGCCCGGGATGGTCAGGGCCCCGCCATTGAGCGACTTCGAATCGTCGTAGAGCTGGGTCAGGTCGATGTCGTTGACGCTGCCCATGCCCTCGCACCGCGGGCACATTCCCCCGGTGATGCTGAAGCTGCGGCGCTCCTTGGTGGTGGCGCCGCCCTTCTCAATGGTCACGGCTCCGGCGCCGGAGACGGAAGCGACGTTGAAGGAGAACGCCTGGGGAGATCCGAGGTGCGGTTCGCCCAACCGGCTGAACAGGATGCGCAACATCGCGTTGGCGTCCGTCGCGGTTCCCACCGTCGACCGGGCGTTGGCTCCCATGCGCTCCTGGTCGACGATGATCGCGGTCGTCAGCCCCTCGAGAACGTCCACGTCGGGGCGGGCAAGGGTGGGCATGAACCCCTGCACAAAGCTGCTGTAGGTCTCGTTGATCATGCGCTGTGACTCTGCGGCGATGGTGCCGAACACCAGCGAACTCTTGCCCGATCCCGACACCCCGGTAAACACCGTCAGGCGTCGCTTCGGAATCTCGACGCTGATGTCCCGGAGATTGTTGACGCGGGCACCCTGCACCCTGATGAGGTCGTGGGAGTCAGCGGTGCGGGATTCGACCGGCGCGGTGTCCGAGGGTGTCGTCATGGCAACATTCAACCAGCCTCGGGTACACCGCGGCGGATTTTTACCGGTCCGGGTGTCGGTCGAGGTAGTCCCCCATGCCCGGCACCGTGAACGCCAGATAGCCGCGTTCTGGCACGTAGATGTGGCCGGCCTTCACGAGCTCGCGCCGAGCGACGGACAGGTCCGATGCCCGCTGCTTTCCCGTGCGCACCACCAGATCTGCGATGGATACCGGGGCATCGCCGCTGGCGGCCATCGCGTTGAGGAGGTCGCGTTGCGAGGCATTGACCCGCTCGAGGCGCGATCGGTAGAGGCCCTGGTCGACCTCGTCGCGCGCCCGTGCGGTGCCGAGTACGGCGTCTCCCATGTCGATCACGTTCGTGGCGCGCACGTCCCAGACGTGCTTGCCGCAGGCCTGGATGAAATACGGATACCCGCCCGTCCACTCGACGACCTTCGCCAAGGCGTCCGCGTCCCAGCGCACGCCGTTGCTCTCGGCCGGCGACGCGAGTGCCTGCGCGGTGGCGTCATTGTCCAGCAGCCCGATCGACCTGTAGTCGAACATCCGCTCGGCGTAGCTTGTGGCACTGGCGAGCACCGCGGGCAGCGAGGGCAGACCCGCTCCGATGAACACCAGGGGCGGTGGTGAGCCCTCCTGCCCGAGGCTGTGCAGTGCGACGTTCAGCGCCGCGAGGTCTGCCAGCGGCGCCTCCTGCATCTCGTCCACCGCGAGCAGCACGCCAATGCCGAGTTCGCCCGCCGTCTCCGCCAGGGTGCGCAGCAATTCCTCAAGGTCCAGTGCGAGGTCGCCGCTGTCGGCAATGCCGGGGACGGGGTTCTGCAGGCCGAGCTGAAAACCGACCACCGCGCCATCCGGATCAAATCGAAGCTGGAAGTTGCGCAACGCGCCCCATGCCTTCTTGAGCGCCTCCGCCGTCCGCTCAGAGAGGGAGGCGTGCCGGCGCATCACCACGTTCAGCTCGCGAATGAGCGCGACGGCGAGGGGTTGGCCAGCGGATGCCTCGATCTTCACGGTTATCCACCGGTCGGCCCGCGCGAGCCGCACAAACTCGTTCAGAAGTACCGTCTTGCCGACGCCACGCAGTCCCGAAAGGACCCACGGGCGCTCACCCTCCCCGGAGACGCCCACCTGGCGCACGAGACCCGCGAAGGACTCGAGCAGCAGCTCGCGTCCGGCGAGTTCGGGAGGCACACGACCGGCGCCCGGCTTGAACGGGTTCGAGATGAAATCACTCATGTGTAACAGAATATATCTATATCTAACGTTTTTGTTAGATTCGTGACGATTCTGTTAGAGAGGGGGTGCCGAGCCCTCCGGGGAGGCGAGCAGGGGCCGCACCTTCTCCCCCAGAAAGCGGATGAATCCGAGCAGGTCGGGTTCGTCCTCGGTGGGCTCAATCACAACCGAGGTGATGCCGTACTGCGTGAGCGAGCGGATGTGATCGGCGATCGCGTCGGCATCCCCGGCAATGGCGATGCCGTCGCCGTCCGGCTTGTCCCACCGCCGGCACTCCGCGTCGACGCGGTCCTGCGCACCCTCGCCCGTCGCGGCGATCAGCGTCGTGACGATGGAGTGCTCACGGCCGGCGGTCGGTCCGGTGGAAGCGGCGTGCGCCCGCGAAACGATCTCGTGAGTGCGGCGCAACTCGTCCCGGGTCAGCACGTTGCCCAACAGCGTGCCATCGCCGAGACTCCCGGCAAGCTCGAGCGTCTTGGGCCCGGCGCCGCCGATCATGAGTGGTGGTGGCACGGTCGGTGGCCAGCGCAGCTGGACCCCGTCGAGCACGACGTACCGTCCGTCGGGCGTGGAGACGGACTCACCGGCGAGCAGTGCGCGGGTCGCCTGGGCGTACTCGCGCAGAAGGGTCAGCGGGGACGCGACACGCTCTCCCGCCTGGCCCATCCACTCCTGCACCCCGTGCCCGATGCCGGCGATGAGGCGTCCCGGAAACATGCCGCTGAGGGTCGCGAGCTCCATGGACGCCAGCGCGACGTTGCGCAGCGGCGCGGGCATGAGCCCGATCCCCACGCGGATCGACGTCGTCCACGCCAGCGCCGCGGAGGCAGACGCGATGGCACTTTGTTTGAAGCTGTCTTCCCACACCCACAGCTCATCGAGCCCGCTGGCCTCCGCGGCCACGGCGATGTCCCGCAGGTGCGACGGAGCGAGCGTCGGCACGACCGCGAACCCCAGAGAAGGATGCGCCCGTGTGTCCATGCGCTCAGGTTAGCTAGC
>NZ_JAAVUZ010000014.1 GCF_018449675.1 Glaciihabitans sp. dw_435
CTCTTACCTGTCGACACCAACCCGGCCCACCCGAAAGTGTTCCGAACCGACTCGCCAGCTTTCGGGAGTGGATTTCATCACGAACCAAAGACAAGAACCGTTACGAGAACGTCTTGAGTTTGATTGGACTTAGTCCCGCTTGAGGCCGGAAAGCTCTTCGGCTTTTCCGCACCTGTGGGGTGACAAGAGATGATATTACGCGGCTTCTGAACAACGCGCAAATATCGTGCAACCCGGGCGCGTCGCGCCGGAGTTTCGCGAAATACTGCGCTTTAATCCCGGGCCGCGACGGTGATGCCGGCGAGCGTCTTCTTGCCACGGCGCAGAACGGCGAAGCGGTCGTGCAGCAGGCTCGCGCCCAGCTCGTCGGAGTCATCCGTCACTTTGACGTTGTTGAGGTAGACGCCGCCCTGGGCGATGGCGCGACGGCCCTCCCCCAGGCTGGCGACGAGTCCACTGTCCACGAGCAGTTGGACCACCGACGTGGTGGCGGATGCTTCGGCCTGGGGTAGCGCCGCAATCGCACTCGCGAGGGTCGTGGCATCCAGTGCCGCAAGATCACCCTGACCAAACAGCGCGGCAGCCGCTGCGATCGCCGCGAGCGTTGCCTGCTCTCCGTGGATGAGGGTCGTCACCTCGTAGGCAAGGGTGCGCTGCGCCTCCCGCTTGAAGGGTTCGGTCTCCACTGCCTGCGCGAGAGCATCGATCTGCGCGCGGGTCAGGAAGGTGAACACCTTGAGGCGGTCGATGACGTCCGCATCGTCGGTGTTGAGCCAGAACTGGTAGATCGCGTACGGACTGGTGAGGTTCTCATCCAGCCAGATGGCATTGCCCTCGCTCTTACCGAACTTGCGCCCGTCGGAGTTGGTGATCAGCGGGGTGCCGATGGCGTGCGCCGACTCCCCCAGCGAACGCTTGATCAGGTCGACGCCGCTGGTGAGGTTGCCCCACTGGTCGGATCCGCCGGTCTGCAACACGCACCCGTACTCCATGTAGAGCTGACGGAAGTCGAGGCCCTGCAAAATCTGGTAACTGAATTCGGTGTAGCTGATGCCCTCGTCCGAGTTCAGCCGGGTACTCACGGCATCCTTCTTGAGCATCGTCCCGACCCGGAAGTACTTACCGATGTCGCGCAGGAAGTCGATGGCCGACATCGGGGCCGTCCAGTCGAGGTTGTTCACCAGCCGCGCGGCATTCTCGCCCTCGAAACTGAGGAACTTCGAGACCTGCCCCTGCAGGTAGCCCACCCACTCGGCGACGACCTCGGGGGTGTTGAGCGTGCGCTCGGCGGTGGGACGCGGGTCGCCAATCAGCCCGGTGGACCCGCCGACAAGACCGAGCGGCTTGTGCCCGGCGAGCTGGAGCCTGCGCATGAGCAGCAGCTGCACGAAGTTGCCGAGGTGCAGGCTGGGCGCCGTCGGATCGAATCCGCAGTAGTACGTGATGGGAGGACCGGCGAGCAGTGCGCGCAGTTCGTCCTCGTTCGTCGACACGTGGATGAGGCCTCGCCACACGAGCTCGTCCCACAGATCGGGGAATGACGAGTCGTTACTCTGGCGGGCAAAGATTTCGGATGCGGGTGCAGACACGCTTTACAGGCTATCGGCAATCTTCTTCTGCCCGGCGATGGCCGCGACGCCGGGTGGGCGCGGCGGATACACCCACGCCACCAGCACAACCGAAATGATCATGAGCAGGAACCACGAGACCAGTTTGGTGAGGGGAACGAGTTCCCACCCGTCCTGCTGGTTGGGGTAGACCCAGGCGTTTGACCAGGTGGCGAGGTTTTCGGCGAGCCAGATGAACACCGCCACCAGCAGGAAACCCAGGAGCAGAGGCATCCGCAGCGTCCGCCGGAAAACACGGAAGTGCATCACGCTGCGCCCAAACACCACCACGACGACCGCCAGCAGCACCCAGCGGGAGTCCCAGATGAAGTGATGCGAGAAAAAGTTGAGGTAGATGACGGATGCCACGACCGCCGTGATCCAGCGGCGCGGGTAACGATCGAACCGCAGGTCGAAGAGTCTGTACACCCGCACCATGTACGAACCGACGGCGGCGTACATGAATCCGCTGAACAGGGGCACGGCGCCGACGCGCAGGATGCCGTCCGCGGCATACGACCAGGAGCCCACATCGGTTTTGAACAGTTCCATTCCCGTGCCCACGAGGTGGAAGAGAACGATGACCCGCAGTTCCCGCAGCGTCTCGAGCCGGGTCGCGACCATCACGATCTGAATGATGACCGCGGCAAGGGTGAGGGCATCATTGCGGGCCAGCGCCGCGGAGTCCGGATACCAGAGCCTCGCGGCAATGAGTACCGCGAGAAGGACAGCACCGAAGATGCACGCCCACGCCTGTTTGGCCCCGAAGACGAGGAACTCGTCGACCGCGGCGCGCACCCCGCGCGCGGGCGACCGCAGCAGCAGCCGGTTCGCCCAGGCGTCGATCGACTGTTCGACGGGGGTGAAGCGCGCCACCGTCAGGACCGTTTCTTGGGGACGTGCGCCTTGTACGGCAATACCGTCGGGTCTCCCGGTATCCAGAACCGCCAGGGGAACGCGGCGGTTCCCCCGGCGCCGGAGACTCCGGTGCGCGGACCCTGCTCGAACGGGGACGGCGTCGCCGGAAACTCGAGCGCGAAGTCGGGACCGGCAAGATCGGCGCCGTTCATCGCGAGCGTGAGGTCCATGGCGACGGCGAGCCGGGCGGGGCCGCGGGCAAGATCCGTATCAACCTTCGATGACGTTCGCCGCAGGCGCGCGAGTTCGATTCCATCGACGATTTCGCCGGCGCGCAGCAGGACGGCGGATGATTCGCCGTCGGGTGAGCACACGATGTTGGCGCACACGTGCATCCCATAGGTGAAGTAGGTGTAGAGGTGTCCCGGTTCACCCCACATCACGGAGTTGCGCGGGGTCTTGCCCCGGAAGGAGTGCGATCCGGGATCCACGTCGCTGAGGTATGCCTCGACTTCGGTGATGCGCAGCGTGACGTCCCGGTGCGTGAACAGGGCGCCGAGCAGCAGCGGGGCGACCTCCACCGACGGGCGGCGAAGCAGCTCGCGATCCATCGGGCGCCCTAGAAGAGGGAGATCCCGTTCGCCGCGATGTCGATCAGCACAAAGATGAGCGCGGCGGCGGCCACTCCGATCCAGATCCACATCGTGCGCGTCTTCATCGGCGGGCGCGTGTTCTTGGGGTTGTCGCGGTGCAGGGTCACAGTGCTCTCCGGGGATCGAGTTCGCGCACGCGGGCGGTGAGCGCGGCGAGCTGTTCGACCACGCGTTCGGGCGCGGTTCCTCCCACGCCGTTGCGACTAGCCAGCGATGCTTCCACCGTGAGGGCCTCGCGCACCTCGCCGGTCAGATGTGCGGACACCGAGGCGTACTGCTCGTCGGTCGGTTCGTGCAGCTCGAGCCCGTTGATCTCGCAGAATCGCACGAGCGATCCGCTGATCTCGTGGGCCTCGCGGAACGGCACGTGACGCCGCACGAGCCAGTCGGCCACGTCGGTCGCGAGCGAGAATCCCTGGGGTGCCAGTTCCGCCATACGGTCGGTGTTGAAACGCAGGGTGGCGACCATGCCGGTGAAGGCCGGAAGCAACACCTCGAGAGTCTCGACGGAGTCGAACACCGGCTCCTTGTCTTCCTGCAGGTCACGGTTGTAGGCCAGCGGCAGCCCCTTGAGCGTGGTCAACAGCCCGGTGAGGTTACCGACCAAACGCCCGGCCTTGCCGCGCGCGAGTTCCGCGATGTCCGGATTCTTCTTCTGCGGCATGATCGACGACCCGGTCGAGTAGCCATCATGCAGCTTGGCGAAATCGACCTCGCGGGTGACCCAGAGAATGATGTCCTCGGCGAACCGGGAGACATCGATACCGATCTGCGCGGTGATGTAGGCGAACTCCGCCACGACATCGCGGCTCGCCGTCGCGTCGATCGAGTTGGGCATCGGAGCCCCGAGCCCCAGCTCCGTCGCGATGAACACGGGGTCGAGTCCGAGTGCGCCTCCGGCAAGAGCGCCAGCGCCGTAGGGGGAAGCGGATGCCCGCGCCCGCCAGTCACGGAGGCGTTCAAGGTCGCGCACCAGCGGCCACGCGTGCGCCAGCAGGTGATGCGCGAGCAGCACCGGCTGGGCGTGCTGCAGGTGCGTTCGGCCCGGCATGGGAGCACCCTCGTGCGCCTCGGCCTGGGCGGCGATCGCGTCAATCAGTTGCAGGAGAAGATGACCAATGGATGCCCCGTGGTCGATCAGATACATCCGCACGAGTGTCGCGATCTGATCGTTGCGACTGCGGCCGGCGCGCAGACGCCCGCCGAGCTCGGCACCGGCCAGCTCGATGAGCCCGCGCTCCAGGGCGCCGTGCACATCCTCGTCGGTGTCCTGCGGGGCAAACGTGCCATCCCGCCAGTCCGACAGCAGCTGCTCGAGCGCCGCGAGCATGCGGGTCAGTTCGTCGTCGCTGAGGTATCCCGCGACGGCGAGTGCCTTGGCATGCGCCATCGAACCCGCGACGTCGTAGGAGCCCAGCTGCCAGTCGAAGTGCGTCGACTTGCTCAGGCGAGCGAGCTCGGGCGATGGACCGTCAGCAAATCTGGCTCCCCACAGGGAACCCTCCGCGGTTGTCCCGCCCTGCTCGCTCACCGTGAGTTACTTGCCGTTCAGGTCGCGACGGGCAGAGATCTTGCTCGGAAGCGACCAGATCTCGATGAAGCCCTTCGACAGCGACTGGTCGAACGTGTCGCCGGTGTCGTAGGTCGCGAGGCTGAAGTCGTACAGGCTCTGCTCGCTCTTCTGTCCGGTGACGACCGCGCGGCCGCCCTGGAGCTTGAGGCGGATGTCGCCGCTCACGTACTTCTGCGTGTCGTCGATGAAGACATCGAGGCTGCGCTTGAGACCCGAGAACCACAGACCGTCGTAGACGAGGTTGGCCCACTCGGACTCGACGCCACGCTTGTAGCGACCGAGGTCGCGCTCGAGCGTCAGTGACTCGAGGGCTTCGTGCGCGGCGATGAGTGCCATCGCGGCGGGAGCCTCGTAGACCTCACGGCTCTTGATGCCCACGAGGCGGTCCTCGACGACGTCGATGCGACCTACGCCGTGCTTTCCGGCGAGGATGTTGAGCTGCTCCACGGCCTGCAGCGGCGTGACGGCGACGCCGTCGATCGCCGTGGGAATGCCCTCGGTGAAGGTGATGACGACCTCGTCGGCCGCCTTCGCGACGGCGGGGTCCATCGTGTACTCGTAGAGATCCTCGATGGGAGCGTTCCACGGGTCCTCAAGGAAGCCGGTCTCGACGGCGCGACCCCAGACGTTCTTGTCGATGGAGTACGGGCTCGCGGCACTCTGGCGAATGGGCAGGTTGTGCTCGTTCGCGTAGATGATCGCCTTGTCGCGGGTCAGAGCGAGGTCACGCACGGGCGCGATGCTCGTGAGGTCAGGAGCGAGGGCGGCGACGGCGGCCTCGAAGCGCACCTGGTCGTTGCCCTTGCCGGTGCAGCCGTGGGCCACGGAGTCGGCGCCGAGTTCCTTGGCGACGCGCGCCAGGTGACGGGCGATCAACGGGCGGCTGAGTGCGGACACCAGCGGGTAGGTCTTCTGGTACAGCGCGTTGGCCTTCAGCGCCGGCATGAGGTAGTCGGCGGCGAATTCGTCCTTCGCGTCGACGACGACGGCGTCAACCGCGCCGCAGTCGAGGGCGCGCTGACGGATGTCCTCCATGTCCTCGCCGCCCTGGCCGACGTCAACGGCGAGTGCCACGACCTCTTTGCCCGTGGCGTCTTTCAGCCAACCAATACCAACCGAGGTGTCCAGTCCGCCCGAATAAGCGAGGACTACGCGTTCCGACATTTACGTGTTTCTCCAACCAGAATGAGTGACCCCAATACTACCGGCGCGGTCGGAGCGCTCTGGCTCATCTCCGATCGACGCCGTGGGCTGTGCGAACCCGGACGGACGCGCGACGATTGCCGCTGCCCGTCTCGAGACAGATGTGAGGACTCTCTCCAGTGGTCCCCTGCCGAGCAGGAGGGTCCACACGGAACAGAAGACCAGGGTGCCGACCGTGAGCCACCAGAAAATGGCGGCGTTATTGCTCCCCTGCGTCCAGTAGTCGCGGCCCAGCAGCGACAGGGCGACCAACTGACCGGAGTAGGCGGTGAGCGCCATTGCGCCGGTCGCCGCGACGGGAAAGAGGATGTACCGCAGCGGGCGGGCGATCAGCAGGCACAGGCCGATTACGGCCATCGCGAATCCAGCCGCACCGACAACCTCGAACGGGCTGCCGCTGTGCGGGGCGATCGTCGCAAACGACCGGAGGTCGAGAAGACCGGCCCAGTCCTCGGCGTAGGCGCCGCCCTGTGGCACGTCGAACCGACCGACGGCCGTGACAAGGAGTGCTCCGGCGCCGTATCCGAGCACGGAAATTCCGGTGCCGACCACCAGGAGGCGCAGCTGGGTGAGTCGGGACGCGAGGTCCAACCGGCCGATCGCGAGCCCCGCCACGACAAAGGCGATCCACACCAGTGCCGGATAAATGCCCGTGAGCGTCAGATCGCCGATCTCCGAGGGCTGCCCGCCGCTCAGCGACAGGGCGCTCGCTCCCATGTAGCGCACCACCGGCATCACCACGGCGAGCACCCCGGCGAGAACGAACAGACGGCGCGGACGCACGCGCACGAGAGGCAGGGCGAGGACGAACATCACGGCGTAGTACTCGAGGATCACGTAGACATTGGTGCCGAGCGCGGTAAGCACTCCGCCCAGCACGAACAGCAGGGCCGCGCGCACGAGGATGCGCACCCTCGCCTGCACGAGGGGCACGCCATCGACGGGCGTGCGGCCCCCGGTGATGATGGCAATGGAGATGCCCGCCAGTGTGGCGAAGAGCACGGCGGACCGTCCGTTAACGAGATCGACCCAGGTCGAGGCATCCACCCAGTCGAATTCGTCGGTGAGCAGCGTGTGCGCGGCGAACATGCCGATGATCGCCAGTCCCCGGGCAAGATCGAGCCCGGCGATGCGGTCGCTGCCGAACAGCGACCGCGTGCGCCGGGGAGTGGCCGCTACTGCTGGGAGAGCAGCCACACCATCAGCGCCTTCTGCGCGTGCAGACGGTTCTCGGCCTCATCCCAGATGACGCTCTGCGGGCCGTCAATGACGTCGGCCGTGACCTCGTAGCCGCGGTCGGCGGGGAGGCAGTGCATGAACAGGGCGTCGGGCTTTGCCTGCGCCATGAGCGCGGAGTCAACGCGGTAGTCGCCAAAGGTGGCGATGCGTTCGGCCTTCTCGGCCTCCTTGCCCATGGAGACCCAGGTGTCCGTGACGACAACGTCGGCCCCGGCGACGGCGGCTGCCGCGTCGGTGAACAGCTCGACGGAGCCTCCGGACGCGGTGGCCCGGGCTTCGGCATCGGCGACGACCGAGGCATCCGGTGCATAGCTCGCCGGGGAAGCGACACGCACGTGGATGCCGGCGACAGCGCAGGCCAGGAGGTAGGACTGCGCCATGTTGCTTGCACCGTCGCCGAGGAAGGTGACGGTGAGGCCCTGCAGCTCGCCGCGGTGCTCCCGGATGGTGAGCAAATCGGCCAGCAGCTGACAGGGGTGAAACTCGTCGCTCAGCGCGTTGACGACGGGAACGGTGGTTCCGGCCGCCATCTCGACGAGTCCCGACTGGGCGTAGGTGCGCCAGACGATGGCGGCGACCTGGCGCTCAAGAACGCGCGCGGTGTCTCCCGCTGTTTCCTTGCCCCCGAGCTGGCTGTTGGCGGTGGAGATGATGAGGGGGATGCCTCCGAGGTCCGCGATTCCGACGGCGAAGCTCACCCGGGTGCGGGTGGACGACTTGTCGAAGATCACGGCGACGGTCTGCGGACCGGCGAGCGGACGCGTGCCAAAGCGGTCTTTCTTCAGCTCGACCGCGAGGTCGAGGATGGTGTTCTGCTCGGCCTGGGTCAGGTCGTCGTCGCGAAGAAAGTGCCGGGTCATGATGTTGCCTCCAGGGCCTGGGTGAAGATGGCGATGAATTCCGCTACCTCGGCGTCGCCGATGATGAGCGGGGGTGCGATGCGGATGCTGGTGTCGTTCGCGGCGTTGATGATGAGGCCGAGCTCGAGGGCCTTCGTCGAGATGCGGTGCGCGACGGGTTCGGTGAGGCCGATGCCGAGCAGCAGCCCGGCACCGCGGACCTCGGCGACGAGGGGCGAGTTGAGCGCCTCGATACCGGCACGGATCTCGGCGCCGCGCTGCACGGCGTTCTCGATGAGTCCGGCGCTTTCGATCTCGCCGAGCACCGCGTTGGCGGCGGCGGTGGCGAGCGGGTTACCACCGAAGGTGCTGCCGTGCTGGCCGGTCGCGAAGAGGTCGGATGCCTCGCCGAACGTGATGAGGGCGCCGATGGGTACCCCTCCCGCGATTCCCTTGGCAACCGCGATCGCATCAGGAACGATGCCCGCACGCTGGAACGAGAACCAGGCGCCGGTTCTGCCGACCCCCGTCTGGATTTCGTCGAGGATGAGGAGAGCTCCGTGCTTCGTTGTCAGTTCGCGCGCACGTTTCAGGTACCCCTCGGGCAGCTCGATGACGCCGGCCTCCCCCTTGATGGGTTCGACCACCAGGGCGGCAACGGTATCGTCTATCGCCGCTTCGAGCGCCGCGATCGTCGAATCGATGTGCACGATGCCCGGGATGAGCGGCTCGAACGCGTCCCGCAGTGCGGGCTTGCCCGTCAGGGACAGCGATCCCATCGTGCGTCCGTGGAACGAGTTGTTGAGCGCGAGCACGCGCTTGCGACCCTTGTTGAGGCGCGACAGCTTGAGCGCCGCCTCGATCGCTTCCGCCCCGGAGTTGCCGAAGTACACCCGGCCGCGATCGCCCGCACCCGTGATGCGGCGCAGGCGCTCGGCCAGCTCGATCTGGGGAGGCGTGGCGAAGTAGTTGGAGACGTGCGCGATGGCGGAGATCTGTGTGGTCACGGCCTCGACGAGCACCGGGTGCGCGTGACCGAGCGCGTTGACCGCGATGCCCGCGAGGAAGTCGAGGTACCTGACGCCCTCGGAATCCCAGACATAGGCACCCTCCCCGCGCACCAGCAGGCGCAGCGGGGCGGGAGCCGAGCCCATCATGGCCGTGCGGTAGCGCTGCGGCCAGGGGGTGTCGGTTGCACCGTCGATATCGGTGGAGATGAATTCGTCGTTTGTCATGCGGAGACTACCTCGGTTCCAATTCCCTGCTGCGTAAATACTTCGAGCAGGATCGAGTGCGGAATGCGCCCGTCGATGATGGCGGCTTTCGCCACGCCTCCGTCGACGGCCTCTAGGCACGCTGTCATTTTGGGGATCATGCCGGACTCCAGTGACGGCAACAACTGCGTCAGTTCGTCGGCATGAATAACCGAGACGAGGGAGTCGCGATTGGGCCAGTCGCTGTAGAGACCGGCGACGTCCGTGAGAATCACGAGCTTCGCGGCTCCGAGGGCGACGGCCAGTGCTGACGCGGCCGAATCGGCGTTGATGTTGAGCGATTGGCCGGGCACGTCGATGTCCGGAGCGATCGAGGAGACCACCGGGATGAATCCGGCGTCGAGCTGGGCGAGCACGATGGACGGGTCAACCTCCACCACATCACCGACGAGGCCGAGGTCGACGAGTTCTCCGTCGACCATGGCACCGCGACGACGGCCGCCAAACAGGTTCGCGGTCTCTCCCGACAGTCCCACAGCGAGCGGTCCCCCGTCGGCGGTGGTCGCGTGCGCGTTCAGCATGTCGACGAGACCCGCGTTCACCTCACCCACGAGCACGTCGCGCACCACGTCGATGGCGTCGACCGTCGTGACGCGATACCCGCCCTGGAATTGACTCGGGATGCCCCGGCGGGCGAGTTCCGCGGAAATCTGCGGGCCACCCCCGTGCACGATCACCGGGCGGATGCCCACGTAGTGCAGGTACGCCATGTCCTCGGCAAATGACTCCTTCAGCGAGTCATCCACCATCGCATTTCCACCGAACTTGATGACGATGGTCTGCCCGGCGAAGCGCTTGAGCCAGGGAAGCGACTCGATGAGCACCGAGGCTTTGGCCGACGCGTCCAGCGCCGAACCGGAATCGTCTGCCTCACTCATGAGCTGTACGCGCTGTTCTCGTGCACGTAATCGTGGGTGAGGTCGTTCGTCCAGATCGTCGCCTCGCGCGTGCCGGCCTTGAGGTCGATGAGCACGTGCACCGCCCGCGGGGTCAGGTCGACGAGGTCGCGGGACTGGCCGGGCTCCCCCGATACGCAGACCGCGATGCCGTTGATCGACACGTCGATGACGTAGGGGTCGAAGGTTGCCTGCGTGGTCCCGACGGCGGCGAGCACGCGGCCCCAGTTGGGGTCGTTGCCGAAGACCGCGGCCTTGAAGAGGTTGTTGCGGGCGACGGCACGACCGACCTCGACGGCGTCCTCTTCGGACTCGGCGTTGATGGTCTCGATCGCGATGTCGTGGCTGGAGCCCTCCGCGTCTGCCTGCAGCTGCAGGGCGAGGTCGCGGCAGATCGCGGTGACGGCGCCGGTGAACTCGATGACGGACGGGGTCACTCCCGACGCGCCGCTGGCCATGAGCGTGACCTGGTCGTTGGTCGACATACAGCCGTCGGAGTCGAGGCGGTCGAAGGTGATGCGGGTGGCGGCGCGCAGTGCGGTGTCGAGCACGTCCGCGGGCAGGTCGGCGTCGGTGGTGATGACCACGAGCATGGTGGCGAGCCCGGGAGCGAGCATTCCGGCGCCCTTGGCCATGCCACCGATGGTCCAGCCGTTGCCTTCGACGATGGAACGCTTGGGCTTGCTGTCGGTGGTCATGATGGCGAGGGATGCGTCGATGCCGCCGTCATCCGTCAGCGTGCTTGCCTCTACCCCTGCGAGGATCTTGTCCAGCGGGAGCTGTTCGCCGATCAGTCCCGTGGAGCAGACGAGCACGTCACCGGCGGAGACGCCCAGCTTTGTGGCGACTGCCTCGGCCGTCGCGTGGGTGGTCTGGAATCCCTGGGTGCCCGTGTAGCAGTTGGCTCCCCCGGAGTTGAGAACGACGGCGGAGACCACACCGTCGGCGATGACCTGTTGCGACCACAGGATCGGGTTCGCCTTGGCCCGGTTGCTCGTGAAGACGACGGCCGCTGCCTGGCTCGGCCCCTGGTTTGAGACGATGGCGATGTCCTTGCCGCCGCTGTGCTTGAGACCTGCCTCGACGCCTGAAGCGACAAAGCCCTTCGCGTGTGTGACGCTCACGGGGCGACTCCATTCGTTGTCAGTCCGGCCTGTTCCGGAAGGCCGAGGGCGATGTTGGCGCTCTGAATCGCGGCGCCCGCCGTTCCCTTGACCAGGTTGTCGATCGCGGTGATGGTGGTGACGCGGCGGCTGACCTCGTCGACCGCGAGGCCGATGAGCGCCGTGTTGGCGCCCACGGTGTCGGCGGTGCGGGGGTACTCGCCCGCGGGAAGAAGGTGCACAAACGGTTCATCCGCGTAGGCAATCTCGAACGCCGACCGCACGTCGGCGGCGCTCACGCCGGGCGCGAGCCGGGCGGTTGACGTGGCGAGGATGCCCCGCGACATCGGCACGAGCATGGGGGTAAAGGAGACGGTGACCCCCACGCCTCCCGCGGCGGTGAGGTTCTGGCGGATTTCGGGGGTGTGACGGTGGGTTCCCCCGACGCCGTAGGCGTAGGAGGAGCCGAGAATCTCGCTCGCGAGCAGGTTGACCTTCAGCGTCTTGCCCGCGCCGGACGGTCCAACGGCGAGCACGGCGACGATGTCCTCGGGCTCGAGCACCCCGGCGCGAATACCGGGGGCGAGGCCGAGGGAAATCGCGGTGACGTTGCAGCCGGGGACGGCGATGCGGGTTGCACCGACGATGGACTCACGCTGGCGCGAGCCATCCGCCAGCACCAATTCCGGCATGCCGTATGTCCACGCGCCGAAATACTCGCCGCCGTAGAACGCGGCCCAGTCGGACTCGCTCGTCAGACGGTGGTCGGCTCCGCAGTCGATGACGAGCGTGTCGTCGGCAAGCTGCGCGGTGATCTCGCCCGACTTTCCGTGGGGAAGGGCGAGGAAAACTACGTCGTGACCGGCAAGATTCGCGGCGGTGGTCTCGACGAGGGTCAGATGCGCGAGGGAGCGCAGGTGGGGTTGCAGCGCGATGAGCGGCTGTCCCGCATTGGAGAACGCCGTCACGGTTGTGACGGTGAATTCGGGGTGGTCGGCGAGGATACGCAGAAGCTCACCACCGGCGTAGCCGCTAGCACCAGCGACGGCAACGGAAAGAGACATGGCTCTACCTTAGGGTTCGATCGGACGGGGATTCTAAGGCTGCGGCGGCGCTACGCACGATGCTGAGAGTTCAGCACGCTGGAAACCAGCGGCGGGGCGTCGCCTAGAGTCGGCGCGCGCGGATGGTGCGGCGGTGAAGCTCGCCCGATCGCACTACGCGGATGTCCATCGCTCGACCTTACCGCCCGGGTGCTCGGTTTTCCCAATCGAACAAACCCGGGCGGTATCGGCTACTCGCGCAGGGTCGCTCCGAAGCGCCCGGCGGCGAGGGCGAGCCCTGCCAGTTTGGCCGCCGTTGCTTCGTCGGCCGTCAGCGTGCGGTCGGGTGCGCGGAAGCGCAGGGCGAAGGTCAGCGACTTCGCGTCATCCGCCACTCCCTGTCCCCGGTAGTCATCGACGAGGACGATGTGCTCGAGCAGGTCGCCGGCACCCTCGCGCACGGCGGCGAGGACGTCACCGGCGGCAACGCCGACACCAACGACGAGGGACAGGTCCTGGGTTGCCGCGGGCATGCTCACGATGGGGGTCGGGGTGACCTCCGGGGTGGCGAGTTCGATGAGCGCGTCGAGGTCGAGCTCGACGACACCGACGACGCGGGGAAGGTCGAGCTCGTCGGCAAGCGCCGGCAGCAACTCGCCGGCGAAACCGACGGAGCGGTCCCCGACCCAGATCTCTGCGGTGCGCCCCGGGTGCATCGCCTGGTGGGAGCCCGTCGCCACGCGCACCGGTACCGCGAGCACGAACGCGACCTCGGACACCACGGCGAGGGCATCGGCGATGCCGCTGGCCACGGCGAGTTGTCCCGGCTGCTTGGTGATCGTGTCGCCGATGAACACGGCGGCGATGTGACGCGGCTGCGGCGGGATGCCCGCGTTCAGCTGCGCGAGCACCTCGTCGGACGGGCGCGCGGCACCGAACGGAAGCGGCCCGCTGCCGTAGGTCTCGCCGGCAACGGGAAGGAACACGGCGCCGATTTCGTAGACAGCGAGGTCGGTGAGGCCGCGCGAGAGGTTCCGGCGGGAAATGTCGAGCAGCCCGGGCAGCAGCGACGTTCGCATGACGGCGGCCTCGGAATCCAGCGGGTTCGCGAGCCTGATCGCCGGCACTCCCCCTGCTACGGGCGAACCGAAGCGATCGGACGCCTTCGTCGACAGGAACGGGTAGGCAAGCACCTCGGTGAGGCCCGACGCGGCGAGGGCGGATGCCACGGAGCGGCGCAGCAGTTGCGAGCGGGTCAGCCCACGCCCGGGAGGAGCGACGGGCAACACGGACGGAATGCGGTCGTACCCGATGATGCGGGCGACTTCCTCGGCGAGAGTCGCCTTGTCGGTGAGGTCGGGGCGCCAGGTCGGCGGGGTCACCACGTGGCCGCCGTCGGCAGCGTCGACGGTGGTGCCGATCTCGGCGAGGGAGGAGACAACCTCGTCGGTGGTGTAACCGACACCGATCAGCGCGGCGACGTATCCGTCGGGCAGGAAGATCGGGCGTGGCGCGACGGAGTTGTCGAGGGATGACCCGAGCTCATCGAGCTCGCCCCCGGCGAGTTCCAGCAGCAGCTGCACGACGCGAGCCGCGGCGGCGGGCGCCACCTTGGGATCGACACCACGCTCGAACCGCTTGGATGCCTCGCTCGGCAGCTTGTGACGGCGCGCGGAGCGGGCGATGGTCGTCGGGTCGAAGCCGGCGGCCTCGATGAGCACGTTGGTGGTGGTGTCGCCGATTTCGGTGGCGGCACCGCCCATGACACCGGCGAGGCCGATGGCGCCGGAGTCGTCCGCGATGAGCAGGTCCTCCGGGTGCAGCTTTCGCGTCTGGTCGTCGAGGGTCACGAGGGTCTCGCCCGGGAGGGCACGGCGAACCGTGATCCCGCCGGTGAGCTTGTCCAGGTCGTAGCCGTGGATCGGCTGCCCCAGTTCCCACATCACGTAGTTCGTGATGTCGACAATGAGGGAGATGGAACGGATGCCCGCGAGTCCGAGACGCGAGATCATCCAGGGAGGGGTCGGCCGCGAGGCATCCACTCCCCGCACGACACGGGTGACGAAGACACTCGCGCCAACGCGGTCGCGCACGGGCGCCGTGTCGTCGATGGTCACGGCGAACCCGGTGGCCGGCGCAGCAAGGATCGGCTCGAGCTCGGGTGAGAGTGCGGGGTCGTGGAACGTGGCCCCCGTCGAGTGCGAGTACTCACGGGCGACGCCGCGCATGGAGAAGGCGTAGCCGCGGTCGGGCGTCACGTTGATCTCGACCGCGAAGTCGTCGAGGCCGAGCAGGGCGATGGCGTCCTCGCCGGGAGCGGGGTCGAGACCGAGGGAGGCGAGACGGAGGATTCCGTCGTGCTCCTCCCCCATGCCGAGCTCACGCGCGGACGCGATCATGCCGTCGGAGACGTGGCCGTAGGTCTTGCGCGCGGCGATGGGGAACGGGCCGGGCAACATGGCGCCGGGAAGGGACACCACGACCTTGTCGCCGACGACGAAGTTGTGCGCTCCGCAGACGATTCCGCGGGGCTCTGCTTCGCCGACGTCGACCTGGCACCAGTTGATGGTCTTGCCGTTGCTCTGCGGCTCGGGAACGAACTCGAGTACCTGGCCGACAACGACCGGTCCGGTCACGCCGAACGTGTGAATGTCTTCCTCTTCGAAGCCGACCTTCACGAGGTCCGCGAGAATTTCCTCTGCCGTGGCATCCGGGGCCACTGCGACATAGTCGCGAAGCCACTTGACGGGGACGCGCATCAGACCACCATTCCAAACTGCTGGCTGAAGCGAATATCGCCCTCGACCATATCTCTCATGTCGTTCATGTCATTGCGGAACTGTAGGGTGCGTTCGATGCCAACACCGAAGGCGAAGCCCTGGTAGACGTCGGGGTCGATGCCCGCGGCGCGCAGCACATTGGCGTTGACCATGCCGCATCCGCCCCACTCGACCCAACGTGCGCCACCCTTGGCGTTCGGCTGCCAGACGTCCATCTCGGCGCTGGGCTCCGTGAACGGGAAGAAGTTCGGGCGCAGGCGAATCTGCGCTCCCTCGCCGAACAGCGAACGTGCGAGGTGCTCGAGCGTGCCACGCAGGTGCGCCATGGTGAGGCCCTTGTCGATGGCGATGGCCTCGAGCTGGCTGAAGACGGGGGTGTGCGTCGCGTCCAGTTCGTCGGTGCGGAACACGCGTCCGGGCGCGACGACGTACACGGGCAGCTCGCGTCCGAGCAGCGAGCGAATCTGCACGGGAGACGTGTGCGTGCGCAGCACGAGGTGCGAGTCGACAGGCTCCACAAAGAAGGTGTCCTGCATGGCGCGTGCGGGGTGATCCTCGTCGAAGTTCATTGCGTCGAAGTTGAACCACTCGTTCTCGAGTTCCGGTCCCTCGGCGACCTCCCACCCCATTCCGATGAAGATGTCGCTCATCTTGTCCATGAGCAGGGAGATCGGATGGCGCGCACCGCCACGCCAGCGCGTGGGAACGGCCGTGACGTCAATGGACTCCGCGGCAAGACGCGCGGTCTCCTCGGCGATGAGCACTTCTCCCTCGCGGGCGGCGAGTGCCTGGGTGACACGTCCGCGGGCCTGGCCGACCAGCTTGCCGAGCGCGGCCTTCTGGTCGTTGGGCACCGAGCGCAGGGCGCCGTTCAGCCGGGCGAGCGGCGACGCCTCACCGGTGTGCGCGGTGCGGGCGGCGCGGAGCTCGGCCGAATCGTTCGCGGCGCCGATCGCGGCGAGGGCGGCATCCACCGCCTGGGCTACGTTTTCGTCTGTGATGACCTGAGGTTCTGACACAAGCGTCAAGTTTAGGGCGCAACGGGATGCCCCGCCCGCCGGTCAGTGCGCGGTGCGTGATCCTTGGCACCCCACCCCGGCGGGCTGGTGATCAGTCGCGCTGGGCGAATGCGCTTTCGTACAGGCAGACGGACGCGGCCGTTGCCAGGTTCATCGATTCTGCGTGACCGTAGATGGGCACCGCGATCGCCCGGTCGGCCAGGGCGAGGTATTCGTCGCTCAGCCCGCGGGCCTCGTTGCCGAACAGCCACGCGGTTGGGGCAGCCAGCACGCCTTCACGACGTGCCGTCAGCAGGTCGGAACCCTTGATGTCTGCGGCGACGACCTGCATGCCCGCGGACTTGATGCGCTCGAGGGCGACCTCGAGGTCCGCGGCGATTGCCACGGGAAGGTGGAAGAGGGAACCGGTGGTGGCGCGCACAACCTTGGGGTTGTAGAGATCCACGCTGCGACCGGTCAGGATGACGCCGTCCGCTCCGGCCGCGTCGGCGGCACGGATAATCGTGCCCGCGTTGCCGGGATCGCGTACTTCTTCGAGGATGGCGATCAGCTTCGGGCCATCCGACAAAATGTCCTTGATGGACGTCGGGAACTGGTGCACCACCGCGACGATTCCCTGCGGGGTGACCGTGTCGGCCATGCTCTCGAGCACGGCTTCGGTGACGAACTCCACATCAACACCCGCATCAATGGCGACCTGCGCGATGTCGGTATAGCGGTCGAGGGCGGTGGGAGTCGCGTACAACTCCACCATCAGTTCTGGGCGGAAGGTCAGGGCCTCAGCAACGGCCTGGGGTCCCTCGAGGAGGAAGAGGCCGGTCTGTGCTCGGGCATCACGCTTAGCTAGCTTCGCGACGCCACGAACACGCGGCGAACGCGGGTTGTCAATCATGGGCACAGCTTATTGCCGGGAAACAACGAACGCCCCACCACCACGCGGGTGTTGGGGCGTTCGATGAGGAAAAAATGCTTACGCAACAACCTTGGGGGCTGAGGTGTCTGCCGGCAGTGCTGCCTTGGCCGTCGCGACGATGGCCGCGAAGGTTGCGGGCTCGGTGATCGCGAGGTCAGCCAGGATGCGACGGTCGACCTCGATGCCAGCCAGGTTCAAGCCCTGGATGAAACGGTTGTAGGTCAGGCCGTTTGCACGGGACGCAGCGTTGATGCGCTGGATCCACAGGCGACGGAAGTCACCCTTGCGGGCGCGACGGTCACGGTATGCGTAAACGAGGGAGTGGGTGACCTGCTCCTTGGCCTTACGGTACAGACGCGAACGCTGGCCGCGGTAACCCGAGGCGCGTTCGAGGATTACGCGACGCTTCTTGTGAGCGTTTACCGCTCTTTTTACTCTTGCCATGATCTAAGTCCTGAGTCCCTTACTTGCCGTACTTGCCGAGAAGCTTCTTGATGGTCTTGGCATCGGCGGGAGCCAGTACCTGTTCCGCGTTGAGGCGGCGGGTGAGCTCGGAGGACTTCTTCTCCAAGTTGTGTCGCATTCCCGCGCCCTGCTTCATGATCTTGCCCGAGCCGGTCACCTTGAATCGCTTCTTGGCGCCCGAGTGGGTCTTCTGCTTAGGCATCTGTTTCCTCTTTCGTTGGTTCGGGATCGGCCGGTGTCTCGGTCGATGAATCCTGGGGGGCAGCAGCCTCGGTCTTCGCCGGCTTGCTAGCTACGCGACGGGCTTCGGCCTCGGCCTTCGCCTCCGCCTTGTTCTTGAGCGGGCCGATGACCATGACCATGTTGCGACCGTCGATGGTCGGGTTGGACTCGACCGTGCCGAACTCCGCTACGTCTTCTGCAAAACGCTGCAGGAGACGAACGCCCTGGTCGGGGCGGGACTGCTCGCGACCGCGGAACAAGATCATTGCCTTGACCTTGTCGCCAGCCTGCAAGAAGCCCTCGGCGCGCTTGCGCTTGGTCTCGTAGTCGTGCACATCAATCTTCAGACGGAAACGAACCTCCTTGAGGATCGTGTTCGCCTGGTTGCGTCGGGCTTCTTTCGCCTTCTGCGCCGTTTCGTACTTGAACTTGCCGAAGTCCATGATCTTCGCGACGGGCGGCTTGGAGTTGGGAGCAACCTCAACCAAATCCAGGTCGGCCTCTTGAGCCAAGCGAAGAGCGTCTTCAATGCGGACTACGCCGACCTGTTCGCCATTGGGGCCAACAAGACGGACCTCCGGAACGCGGATTCGGTCGTTGGTACGGGGATCGCTGATGCGTTTCTCCTCTAATTCTTCGTGAGAGCCACGTCCGCCCTGCGGATGCAGTGCGGCGACGAATGAGGAAATTCAGAACCCCGTTGGGGAACCACACCCTTGTCTCTACCCTCGAGATCCAGCCGTGACTGGACCGCGTTGGCGGGGTGTAACAACCCGGTAACCTTGAGATGCGGTGAACGGGTGGGAGAATCTCCACTTTCGTACCAGGGGACACAGTCCTCTGGAGCCGGGTCAACACTAGCAGAGGAAACACGTATGAGCGAGTCCGGGTCCATTTCTGATTTCGACGAGGCCCGTGACATCGCCGAGGTGCCCGCCATCGAGCTGATCAACACGGTGTCCGTGCACCTCATGAGCGCCGCGGCCGTCAAGCTGGGACTGGGAGACGGGGCGGATGCATCGGACGAGATCGATCTGGACGAAGCCCGCAAGCTCATCACCGCCCTCGCCGGGCTGGTCACGGCGGCGGCGCCCGAGATCGGCGACCACCACGCCCGCCCGCTCCGGGATGGGCTGCGGTCGCTGCAGCTCGCTTTCCGGGAAATTTCCACCTTCCCGGATGCTCCCGGCAAGGGTCCCGGCGAGAAGCTCACCGGTCCCGTCAACTAGCGACTGGGAGGGCGTCAGCCCGCCGTCGGCTCCGTCGCTGTGAGAAACGCCCGCTCGATGAGGTCGGCGGCGTCGAGCACGGCGGGATCGGCCGGCCACGTGTGGCCGCCTCCGGTGATGCTGAAGACGTCGATATAACTCCCCTTCGCACACCCGCCGTACAACTCCTCGACGACGGTGCCGTTCATCGACTTGATTGGATCGGCCGTGCACCCGTCGCGGTCGGTCCAGGCCGTTACCGCCTGCGCGACCGATTCGTTGGTCCACGGTTTCAGCCCGTAGCTCAGCGCCGGGATCGGATTGCCGCCGTTGTAGGGCACGACCTCATCGGCCGTGCCGTGAATGATCAGAACGGGCATGGTGGAGCCCGACTGGCACGACGTCACGTTCAGCGCTCCGGAGACGACGGCAATGCCGGCCACCGAACTTCCCAGGTCACACGCCGCCCGGTAGGCCATCATCCCGCCGTTGGAGAACCCCGCGAAGTAGATACGGTCTTTGTTCACGTCGTGTTTGGCGGTGAGCTGGGCCATCACCGTCTTCAGGAAACCGATGTCGTCCACATCGTTCTCGACGGCTTTTCCGCAGCACGAGCCGGCGTTCCAGACGTATGTGTCGGAGGTCTGCGGAGATCCGTCGGGGAACACCGCGATGAACGCCCCGCCCGTCGCGTCGGCGGCGAAACTCGTGGAATCGGCGAACATCTGCGCACTGCCACCGGCTCCGTGGAGGGCGATGACCGCGGGGAGCGTTTCCCCCTCCGCGTGCTTGGGGGCGACGACGAGGAACCTGCGCTTCGCGCCGTCAACCGTCACGGTGAACCAGGAATGGACCGCCGCGACCGTGGCCACGCCCGTCGGTGATGCGCCGGCGCCGGACGTTGGCGTGCACCCCGTCAGGGCGAGGACAACGCTCGTTACCAACACGGCAACAACGGTGCCGAGACGGACCCGGAGTGGTGGGGTGCGCGGGTTCCGTCGGGCCGTGTGCGTCATCGTTCTAGTGTGCGGCAGCCAATTGCACGCGGAGGGAGTCCACGCGGTTAGCAATCAAATCGTCATCAGACCAGCGCTGCTGCAGTCGCGACAGCATCGCGGTGAGGTGCTCCTGGTCGAGACCGTCGGCGAGGGTCAGGTGCACGAGGAGCTCGGATCCGGACAGGCGCGCGTCCGGGTCATCCGGTGCCAACTGCACAGCCAGCACCGCCGTCTCGGGGCGAGCCGACGCGAGGAACGCGGCAAGAACGTCCTCGTCCAGGTAGCTCGGCTTCCACGGGGCACCCTGGGCAATGGCCCACAGGGCCGGACGGCGCAGCACGAACTCGGTCGACGAGGTGGGGTCGAGCACCACGAGTTCTGTCTGCTCGCTCGCGGCGGCGAGGGCGACCCGCACGGCATCGGCAGGAACCGGTCGGGCCTTAGGATTCCAGGCCGACATTGCCGTCACGGACGTGAAGACCGGGAGCACGTTGCGACCGTCGGGGCCGGCAACTGTGACGATGGACAGCTCCTGGGACTTATCGATCAGCACGCCGTCTTCGTTACGTCCGGCCTCACCGAGCACGGCGACCAGCGGAATGAGCAACCGGGACTCACGGAGGGCGGCGACCACTTCGGCTTCGCCGAGCTCGCGGGAGCGGAAACGACGAAGGGCTTCGATCAACCGTTCGGGAGCAGAGCCGTCGTCATCGGAGCTCTGGTTGTGGTCGAACGAGCGCCCCTCCCACGGAACGCCTGCGGAGTCGGTGCCGGCCATCAGTCGCTGGCGACGTCCAGCGCCTGCGCCAGGGTGAAGGCCTTGGCGTACAGGGCCTTCCCGACGATGGCGCCCTCGAGGCCGAGCGGAACGAGCGCGCGGAGTTCGGCGATGTCGTCCAGGCTGGAGATTCCTCCGGACGCGATCACGGGTCGCTCGGTGCGCTCCATCACCTGGCGGAGCAGGTCGAGGTTCGGTCCCTTGAGGGTGCCGTCCTTCGTGACATCCGTCACCACGTACCGGCAGCAGCCGGCGGCTTCGAGACGGTCCATGACCGCCCAGAGGTCACCGCCGTCCTTTGTCCAGCCGCGGGCGGCAAGCGTCGTGCCACGAACGTCGAGTCCGACCGCGATGGCGTCGCCGTACTCGGAGATGACGTGGGCCGCCCATTCGGGGTTTTCGAGAGCTGCGGTTCCGAGGTTGATGCGCTTGGCGCCGGTCGCCAGTGCCGCCTCGAGGGATGCGTCGTCCCGGATGCCACCGGACAACTCGATGCTGACAGTGCGCGGCGTATTGCGGATGACCTTCTTGATGACCGCGTGGTTGTTACCGCGACCGAAGGCGGCGTCGAGGTCGACGAGGTGGATCCACTCCGCGCCATCCGCAATCCACTCCGCGGCTGCATCGACGGGGTCACCGTAGTTGGTCTCGCTGCCGGCCTCGCCCTGGGTGAGACGCACGGCTTTGCCGTCCGCCACATCGACGGCGGGAAGAAGGGTAAGACCGGGGGTCTTATTGAACTCGCTCATGAACGTTCTCTCTTGGGCCCGATGGGCCTCACACGGTGGTACAAAATGTGCCGGGCTTCCTTGCTCCGGCGGCGGTGCCTACAGGGTGGACAGCCAGTTACGGAGCAGTTGGATGCCGGGCTCGCCCGACTTCTCGGGGTGGAACTGCGTGGCCGACAGCGGTCCGTTTTCGACGGCGGCAAGGAACGGCGAACCGTGCGTTGCCCAGGTGAGTCGCGGTTCCGGGAAGGGCGGCGTCACCTCAAGTGTCCATTCCTGGGACGCGTACGAGTGCACAAAGTAGAAACGCTCGTCGCGGATGCCCGCAAACAGACGGGAGTCTTCGGGGGCTTCAACGGTGTTCCAGCCCATGTGGGGCAGCACCGGCGCCTCCAGCTCGCGCACCACGCCGGGCCATTCGCCGAGGCCGGGCGTGCTGTTACCGCGTTCGACACCGTTATCGAACAGCACCTGCATGCCGACGCAGACTCCCAGTACGGGGCGCCCGCCGGCGAGGCGGCGATCGATCAGCTCCGCACCACGCACGGAATTGAGGGCCTCCATCACCGCGGAGAACGCTCCAACACCGGGCACGAACAGTCCGTCGGCGCTGGCCACCCGCTGGCGGTCGCGGGTGAGCTCGACCTTCGCCCCCGCCAGCTCCAGGGCCTTTGCCGCGGAGTGGACGTTGCCGGAACCGTAGTCGAGAACAACAACGGAGGGGGATGTCACGGTCACAGTGCACCCTTGGTGGAAGGGACCCCGCTGACGCGTTCGTCGCGGGCAACTGCCTGGCGGAGGGCACGGGCAAACGCCTTGAACTCCGCCTCGGCGATGTGGTGCGGGTCGCGGCCGGCGAGCACGGTGATGTGTACCGTCAGTCCGGCGTGGAACGTGATCGCTTCGAAGACGTGACGGACCATTGATCCCGTGAAGTGGCCACCGATGAGGTGGAATTCGAAGCCGGCCGGTTCGCCGGAGTGCACGAGGTACGGCCGGCCGGAAATATCGACGACGGCCTGCGCGAGGGCGTCATCCAGCGGAACGAGGGCATCACCGAACCGGGATATCCCAACCTTGTCCCCCAGCGCCTGGGCGATGGCTTTGCCGAGCACGATTCCCGTGTCCTCGACCGTGTGGTGCACGTCGATCTCGGTGTCGCCGGTGGAGCGGATGTCGAGATCGATCAGCGAATGCTTGGACAGGGCCGTCAGCATGTGGTCGAAGAACGGCACGGAGGTGCTGATGTTCGATGTGCCGGTGCCATCGAGGTTCACCCGAAGGTCGATGCTCGATTCGCTGGTCTCACGCTGCAGGTGCGCTGTGCGCTCGCTCGTCATGAGTCGATTCTACCGAGCGGCCCGAAGGACCCAATGTCACCGAGCGCCGTGATCTCTCCCAGCGCCTGAAGGAAGGCGGACGTTTCGGCTTCGGTACCGGCAGTCACGCGCAGGTGGTTCGGGATCGCCAGGTCGCGCACGATGATGTCATGCTCGAGCAGGGCCTCGAAGACGGCGTTCGGGTCTGCGACCCCACCGAAGAGCACGAAGTTGGCCCAGCTCTCGTGGACGATGTAGCCAAGCTTCGGCAACTCGACCAGAAGGCGGTCGCGCTGAGCCTTGATGTCATCGACCATCGCGAGCATCTCGCGCGTGTGGGCGAGGGCAGCGATCGCCGCCGCCTGCGTCAGGGTAGAGAGGTGATACGGCAGACGAACCAACCGCATGGCGTCCGCGACGGCCGGGTCGGAGGCCATGTATCCGACGCGCGCGCCGGCGAACGCGAACGCCTTACTCATCGTCCGCGACACGATGAGTCGCGGACGTCCGTCCAACAGGGTCAGTGCGGTGGGCTCGCCGTCGGGAGCGAACTCGGCGTAGGCCTCATCGACTACGACGACGCCGTCGGTCGCGTCGTAGGCGGCGCGGATGGTCTCCAGCGAGAGGGGAGTTCCGGTGGGATTGTTGGGAGAGCAGAAGAAGACGATGTCGGGCGCCGTGTCGGTGATCCACCGCACCGCAGTCTCCGGGGAGATTCCGAATTCCTCGTCGCGCTCCCCCGCGATCCAGCGCGTACCGGTGGAGGCGGCAAGGATGGAGTGCATGGAATAGGTGGGCGGGAAGGCGAGAACGCTGCGACCCGGTCCCCCGAAGGCCTGCAGGATCTGCTGCAGCACCTCGTTCGATCCGTTGGCCGCCCACACGTTGTCGCGGGTGAGGCCGTGACCCAGGTACCGGGCGAGGCTGTCGCGCAGCTCGGTGAATTCCCGGTCGGGGTACCGGTTAACGGTGAGAATGCTCGCCGCCAGTGCCTCCACGATGCTGCGCGCCACGGCCTCAGGAATGGGATGCGTGTTCTCATTCACGTTCAGCGCGATTTTCACGTGCTTCTGAGGAGCACCGTACGGGCTGAGCCCGCGCAAATCGTCACGGATGGGAAGGTCGTCAATGGAAGTCACCCAACGATCTTAAGGGTGATTCCCGCCGTCCACCGGCGGTGCCCACGCGGCAGCCAGGGCACGGAACCCGCGAGAGGGAACCTAGTTGCTGTACTTGGCCGGCACGTCGAGCTGCTGCCCGGGGTGAACCGACGAGGAGTCCAGCTGGTTCAGCGACACAATGTCGGCGATGACGTCACGCGGGTCACTGTTCGGTGCGATGTCTTCGGCGAGCTGCCACAGCGATTCGCCCGCGAAGACGGTGACGGTCTCGAGGGGCGTGGCCGAACCGGAGTCGGTTGCAATGGCGCCGCCGCTGTTGATGGCCAGGAGGAGCGCGCCAACAACCAACGGTGTCGTCACGAGCGTCAGGAGGACGGCACGGCCGCGCGCGGTGATGCGCAGGTGCGACTTCGGCGCCTGCGTGCGCTCGGCATCGGCGGATGAATTGTGCGCTACGAAACTGCGCTGAACGGGGTGACCCATCACTGCACTGCTCATGACATCTCCTTGGAGGGTATTCGTATCCGGCACTCGGCCGGGAGTACCGGATACGAAGCTTTGTACCGAACATATATTCGATTGGTCGAATTATCAAGAGAGAATTCGAATATTGCAACGAATCTTAAGCCGACACACTCGAACGGGTGTTTGTATTTCGCCCGAATGTGGATACAGTTTCGATTGTCTGGAGCTAACGCAACCAGAGGCCACCGACATTCCTGGAGAAACATGGACGAGAACTCCCCCGCCCCGGCCGAACGACCCGGCACACGCCGTCGTACGAGCCTCAGCGAAAAGCAGCTCGCCATCCTCGATGCCATCCAGCGGTCGGTGAACAGCCGCGGCTATCCGCCGAGCATGCGAGAGATCGGGGACGCCGTCGGGCTGTCATCCCTGTCGAGCGTGACCCACCAGCTCAACCAGCTGGAGCTGAGTGGCTACCTGCGTCGCGACCCCAACCGCCCCCGGGCCATCGAGATCCTCATCGACCTCCAGCAGACGGACGACAGCGCGGAATCCTCGGTTCCCTTCGGCGATGCCGTCATGGTGCCGCTCGTCGGCCGCATCGCCGCCGGTATTCCGATCACCGCCGAGCAGCAGGTCGAAGAGGTGTTCCCCCTTCCCCGCACTCTCGTCGGCAAGGGCGAACTGTTCATGCTGAAGGTCGTGGGCGAATCCATGATCGACGCGGCCATCTGCGACGGCGACTGGGTGGTTGTCCGCCAGCAGAAGACTGCAGAGAACGGCGATATCGTCGCGGCGATGCTCGATGACGAGGCGACCGTCAAGGTCTTCCGCCAGCGCGACGGCCACACGTGGCTGCTGCCGCGAAACTCGAACTTCGAGCCCATCCTCGGCGACTACGCGGTTGTCCTCGGCAAGGTCGTCGCGGTTCTCCGCTCCGTCTAGCTGACACTCGCGCTCAGCGCGCGATCTCCGACGCCACGCGGCGGGGCTCCGGCACGACCGGCGACACCCGCGTGGGCAGTACCCACCAGATGAGGGCGATCAGGACGGCGGCAAGACACGCCGCCGCGACACCTGCCCTGGCGGTGATGAATACCAGCGCGGGATCCAGCGCCGGTCGACCGGTCAGCATTCCATGGATCCACACGGTCAGTCCGCCGGTGAGGCCCGCGGCGACCGTGATGATCCACGCGAGCGCGCGGGACCACACGGCCAGGCGAGTCGGGGCGGGTGCCGACGGGGCCGTCGCACGGACCCACCGCACCGCCCACACCACGAGGATGACGATTCCCGCGACGGAGCTCGCGTGCTGAATCCACTTGTGCACAAGCAACGGCCCCGCCTGGGCACGCAGCCACGGCACCGCGTCGACGGGCCAGCCAGGGTGCGTGAAGGTATCCCAGAGCAGGTGCGTGAGGGTGCCGACGATGATGGATGCAACGAGCAACACCGCCGTCATCACCCACGTCTCCCGCGGAGCGCGCAGTCCCGTCCACGGAAGGCTCGCCAGCCGGGCACGTGCCCACAGCGGGAGAAAATCCACCACCGGGCGGCGGAAGATGACCTGCCACAGCACGACAGCCACCACGCCGAATGCGAGGTCGACGGTGACGACTCCCAGCAGCGAGTGGGACAGGTCGCGAGGCATCCGCACCGGTATGTAATAAAACAGGTCGGGTGCCACACTGCCGGCCACCAGCCCGGCAGGCACCAGCCGGGTTCGGGCGAACGGCAGGATCGCGGCAATGTGGCTCGGCGTGAAGGGCATTTTCCCATTGTGCCGAGGTGTGCTCAGTATGCGCATCCATCGAGCGAGGTATGCCACCGGCGTCCAAGGCTCGGTTGTTAGGGTGCGCACTATGACTGACAGCAGCACCGGAACCCCCGCCGCCCGCCCGACCCGTCCCGTTCGCCCCCAGATCGTGCTCTCCGTCGCCCGCACCGAGTGGCTCTCGCCGCACCTCGTTCGCGTCGTTGCCACCGGTGACGGCTTTGGTGAGTTCCAGGATTCACCGCACACGGACAAGTACGTGAAGATCCGATTCCCCGCGGGCGACGCGTTTGTGACGCGGACGTACACGGTGCGCCACGTCGACCCCGTGGCGCACGAGATCTCGATCGATTTCGTTGTGCATGGCGACGAGGGGCTCGCCGGCCCGTGGGCCGCCCACGCGAGAGCTGGTGACACCATTTCGCTGGCGGGGCCGGGCGGCGGCTACACGCCGGACCCCGCCGCGGACAGTCACCTGCTCGTCGGAGACCTCTCCGCGCTGCCCGCCATCGCCGCGGCGCTCGAGGCCATGCCCACGGACGCGACGGGCCTCGCGATCATTGAGACCACGAGTTCCCAGGACGCCATCGATCTGGTGGCGCCCACAGGCGTCGAGGTGCGGTGGATGCCCCGGGGCGCGGGCGATGACGCGGACGCCTCCGTGCTCGCGACAGCCGTGGCATCCATCGACTGGCCGGACGGCGACGTGCAGGTTTTCGCCCACGGGGAACGCGAGTCGATAAAGGCCCTGCGCGAGGTGTTCAAGGCACGCGGACTGACCCGCGAGCGACTGTCGCTGTCGGGCTACTGGGCGCGCGGACGCACCGAGGACAGGTTCCAGGCGGAGAAGCGCGAGCCCGTCGGCGTCATCGCGCCGTTGTAAGACTCGCGCCCCGCCGGCCGAGGTCCACGCTCCCCCGGCCGGCAGACCCGCGCCCCTCCTGCGTCGTTAGGCGTGCACGCGTGAGCGCACCCGGCGGGTCGCTTCCACCACGTTGTGCAGGGATGCGACGGTCTCGGTGTATCCCCGGGTCTTGAGGCCGCAGTCGGGGTTCACCCACACCTGGCGCTCGGGAATGGACGCCAGCGCGATCTCGATCAGCTCGGTAACCTCGTCGACCGACGGCACCCGCGGCGAGTGAATGTCGTACACACCCGGGCCGATGCCGCGGCCGAAGCCTGACGTCTTGATGTCCGGCACCACCTCCATCTTCGATCGCGCCGCCTCGATCGACGTGACGTCGGCGTCGAGGCGGTTGATCGCGTCGATGACGACGCCGAACTCGGAGTAACAGAGATGGGTGTGGATCTGTGTGCGCGTCGCGACACCCGAGGTCGCGAGCCGGAAGGCGCCGACCGACCAGTCGAGGTAGGCCTCCTGGTCGGCGATCTTGAGCGGCAGCAGTTCCCGCAGCGCCGGCTCGTCGACCTGGATGATGCCGATTCCTGCGGATTCGAGATCGGCGATCTCGTCGCGCAGGGCGAGCGCGACCTGGTTGGCGGTCTCGCCGAGCGGCTGGTCGTCGCGCACGAAACTCCAGGCCAGGATCGTCACCGGTCCGGTCAGCATTCCCTTGACCGGCTTGGCGGTCAGGCTCTGGGTGAAGGATGACCACTCGACGGTGATCGGCGCGGGTCGCGAGACATCCCCCCACAAGATCGACGGACGCGTGCAGCGCGAGCCATAGCTCTGCACCCACCCGTTCTGCGTCACCGCAAAACCGTCGAGATTCTCGGCGAAATACTGCACCATGTCGTTGCGTTCCGGTTCGCCGTGCACGAGAACGTCGAGTCCGATCTCTTCCTGCAACGCGACAACGCGACGGATCTCGTCCCGCATCGCCGCGACGTACTCGTCGTGGGCGAGTTCGCCCTTCAGCAGCCGAGCCCGGGCGCGACGGATGTCTCCCGTCTGCGGGAACGACCCGATCGTCGTCGTCGGCAGGAACGGCAGTGAGAGCGCGGCGTCCTGGGCCTGCAGGCGGACCGCATAGTCGCCACGGCCAAAGTCGGCGGAGGTGAGACGGCTGGCACGCTCCCGCACGGATCCGTCGTGCACACCGGGAGCGCTCTGACGATCGCGCAGGGCAGCGGATGCCGCGGCCAGCGTGACCTCGATGTGCTCCTTGCCCGTGGCCAGTCCCCGCGCCAGGGCGGCAACCTGCCCCACCTTTTGGTCGGCAAACGCGAGCCAGCTCTTCAGCCGCTCGTCGAGCAGCGGTTCGTCGTCGACGTCGTGCGGAGTGTGGAACAGGCTGGTGGAGGTGGAGACGGCGACGCTCGGGCTGAGGGCGCGCAGGCTGTCGAGCTTCTGCCACGCCGCCTCGAGCTCTCCGCGCCAGATGTTGTGCCCGTCGATCACTCCGCCGACGAGCACCTTGGTCTCGAGTCCGTCGGCGGGGGCGGGAATGTCGCCCCGCACGAGGTCGAGGCCAATCGCTTCCACCGGAGTGGTGGCCAGCACCGGCAGGGCGTCCCCGAGGCTGTTGTACGGGGCAGCAACGAAGATCGAGGGGCGGGACACCGTCTCGCCGAGCACGTCGTACGCACGGGCCACTGCGGCGAGCACCGCTGCCCGGTCGGCGTCGACCGATTCGCTGACGAGGGCCGGTTCATCCAGCTGCACCCATTCGGCGCCCGCCTCGCTGAGCCGGGCGAGGAGTTCGGTGTAGACGTGAAGGATGTCGTCGAGGCGGTCGAGCGGCGAGAAGCCGTCCGGGGCGCCCTCGCTCGGCTTGCTCAGCAGCAGGAACGTGACCGGACCGACGATGACGGGGCGCGTGAGGTAGCCGTCCTTCTTCGCCTCGGTGAACTCCTGCACCAGCCGGTAGCTGCTGAGGGCGAACTTCGTCTCGGGACCGATTTCGGGCACGAGGTAGTGGTAGTTGGAGTCGAACCACTTCGTCATTTCTGCGGGAGCGTTGTCGCCCTCGCCCCGCGCGATGGTGAAGTACCCCGCGAGGTCGACGGCGCCGTCGTGCCCCACCAGGGACGAGAAGCGGATCGGGATGGCCCCGACGGTGACGGCGGCGTCGAGAACCTGGTCGTAGAACGAGAACGCCTCGGGGATCGAGGAGTCAGTCTTCGCCAGTCCGAGTTCGTGCAGCCGCTCACGGGTGGCGCGCCGCAACTGCGACGCCTGCTCCTCGAGTTGCGCGGCCGTGATGGTGCCGGCCCAGAATGCCTCGACGGCCTTCTTGAGCTCACGACGGCGGCCGATTCGGGGGTATCCGAGAATCGTGCCGGTGGGGAATGCGGCTACTTCAGTCATGCGTTTTCCTTGACGTTCGTGAGGAGTCCCGCACCGCGAAGTACGGCGAGGACGGCCTCGTGCTGGTTGAAGGTGTACAGGTGCAGTCCGGGGGCGCCTCCGGCGAGAACGGCGGATGACAGCGCTGCGGCGTGCTCGACGCCGACGCGCTGCTGGGCGCCCGGGTCATCCGCCGCCTCAAGCTGGCGCAGCAGGTCGATGGGCATGCTCTCGCCCGTGAGTTCCACGATGCGACGCAGCCGCTGGGCCCCGAGCACCGGCATGATGCCGGGGAGAATTCGCATGGTCACGCCGGCGGCGCGTGCCTGGTCAACGAAGCGCAGGTACTCCTCGGCGTGGAAGAACAGTTGCGTGATCGCGAGGTTTGCGCCGGCCGCCTCCTTCGCCAGGAGGGTGTCGAGGTCCTGGGACACCGACCGCGACCGCGGGTGGCCGTTGGGAAAGGCAGCGACCGCGATGGTGACCTTCTCGCCGCTGTGAATGCTGCGGGCGCCGGGGAAGCCGGGAACCTCCACCTGCGAAAACGGTGCGCGCTCCTCCTGCACATGGTGGATGAGCTGCACGAGTTCGCCGGCGCTGCCGAGGTCTCCGAGAAAGCTGTCTCCCTCGGCGACTCCGGCCGGAGGGTCGCCGCGCAGGGCAAGAAAGCTCGTGATGCCCGCGTCGAGGAACTGGCGGATGACCCGGCTGGCGTCTGCGTAGGTGGACCCCACACAGGTGAGGTGGGCCATCGGTTTGACGTCGGTCTCGAGCAGGTGACGCAGGACCCCGAGCGAGGAGTCACGGGATGACCCGTTGGCGCCGTAGGTGACGGAGATGAATTCCGGGCCGGCGGCGACGAGGTGATCGAGCGACGCGTAGAGCGCGCACTCGGCCGCGGCCGACCGCGGTGGGTACAGTTCAAACGAAAAAGTCGCCACGCCAATGCCCTCCGAAGAATCACGGTGGGGCGGGTGCCGGGCTCGGCTGTCGCACCAGACGCCACCGTCTGGCGGCGTCTGGCATGAACACTATTGCGGCCCGAATGGGCGTGGAACGTATGTTGCGAAGTGTGTCAGAGCGCTGTAGTTACAGACGTTCCTGCAGGGCCGCGGCAGTGAACTGCGAGAGCGACTCGACATTCTGCGGGTGTACGAGAGCCTTCACGAGCGTCCCGTTCTCCAGGTATTCGGTCGTGAGCACCCGTCCTCCGACGTGGAGGCGGGAGATGACCTCGCCGCGGTCGTAGGGCACCAGCAGGGTCATTTCGACCTGCGGCGCGGGCACGACAGCCGCGATGCGCGCGAGCAGTTCGTCGATTCCCTCACCGGTGCGCGCCGACACGAACACACCGCTCGGCTCGAGTCCGCGCAGCACGAGACGCTGATCATCGTCAACGAGGTCGCTCTTGTTGAAGGCAACGATCTCCGGAATACCGCGGGCGCCGACCTCACCGATGACATCGCGAACCGTCGCCAGCTGGCTGGCGGGGTCCGGGTGCGAGGCGTCGACCACGTGCACGATGACGTCGGACTCACCGATCTCCTCCAGCGTCGAGCGGAATGCCTCGACGAGCTGGTGGGGAAGGTTGCGGACGAAGCCGACGGTGTCAGTGAAGGTGAAGGGAATGCCCTCCTCGGTCACGGACTTGCGCACCGTGGCATCCAGCGTCGCAAAGAGCGCGTTCTCGACCAGCAGGCCCGCACTGGTGATGCGGTTGAGGAGACTGGACTTGCCCGCGTTCGTGTAGCCGGCGATGGTGACACTGGGCACGGAGAACCGGTTGCGGTTGGCACGCTTGGCCTCGCGGGCGGGGGCGAACCCCTTGATCTGCTTGCGCAGCTTCGACATGCGGGTGTGGATGCGGCGGCGGTCGAGTTCGATCTTCGTTTCACCGGGTCCACGGCTTCCCATACCGGCTCCGGCGCCACCGACCTGGCCACCGGCCTGGCGGGACATCGACTCACCCCATCCACGCAGACGCGGGAGGAGGTATTCGAGCTGGGCGAGTTCGACCTGGGCGCGGCCCTCTCGACTCTTCGCGTGCTGGCTGAAGATATCGAGAATGACGGCCGTGCGATCGATGACCTTGACGCCGACGACATCCTCGAGCGAACGTCGCTGGCTGGGGGCAAGCTCCGTGTCGGCGATGACGGTATCGGCGCCGAGGGCCTGAACGATGGCCTTCAGCTCCTGCGCCTTGCCACGACCGAGGTAGGTGCTGGGGTCCGGGTGCGGCCGGCGCTGCAGCAGGCCGTCGAGCACCTGCGCACCGGCGGTTTCGGCCAGGGCAGCGAGCTCCCGAATGGAGTTCTCGGCGTCAGTGAGGGAGCCGGAGTAGATACCGATCAGCACGACGTTCTCGAGGCGCAGCTGGCGGTACTCGACCTCCGTGACATCCTGCAGTTCCGTCGACAGCCCGACAACACGGCGCAGCGCCGCGCGGTCCTCGCGCTCGGACTGGTCGCCGTCACGATTTCCGTCGTATTGGGAGTCGGCCTGCAGCGCGTCGGCGCGCCCGGATCCGAACACGGTGTAGCCGGCGGCGCGGCCATCTTCGCGCGCAAGAACCCGGTCGACGGCGTCGTCGCCGGATGTAAATTCTGTGTTGCCTTCGTTGGTATCAGACATTTGGTTAAACCCTAGCTTCTTGTTTTCGGTAAGTTTCTCTCCATGGCCAGTGAGCACTACTTCTCTTCTTCCCCCGAGAGTGAGCTCAAACTTCGACAGTTTCATGCCCGCCTCGCTGGGCACACCTACGAACTGACGACGGCGAATGGAATTTTCAGTCCCGAGCGGATCGACGTGGGGACTCAGGTCTTGCTTGGTGGCGTTCCGACGCCACCGCCCGGTGGAAACCTGCTTGATCTCGGCTGCGGTTGGGGACCCATTGCGCTGACGCTGGCTCTCGAATCGCCGCGCGCGACGATCTGGGCGGTAGACGTCAACCAGCGGGCTCTGGACCTCGTGCGTCGCAACGCGGAAGCGCTTGGTCTCACTAATGTCAACGCGTCACTGCCCGAAGATGTTCCCGAGGACATCCGCTTCATGACGATCTGGTCGAATCCGCCGATTCGCGTGGGCAAGAACGAGCTTCACGGTCTGCTGGAGATGTGGATCCCCCGCCTCGAACCCGGCAGCGACGCGTGGCTTGTCGTGCAGCGCAACCTCGGGTCCGACTCCCTGCACCGCTGGATGCAGGCGACGTTCCCTGAGGAGTACACCTTCACACGGGCCTCCACCAACAAGGGCTACCGGATCCTGCGGGCCCGCAAGCACTGAGTAAAGACGACCCCGGCTCGGCTCTAGATGCTGAGTTCGCCCTGGAAGACCAGTTCCGCAGGTCCGCTGAGCGACACGTGCTCGCCGTCCTGGGTCGGGAACATGCGAACACCGACGGTTCCACCCGGAACCTGCACCTGCCACTGGTTCGGCGCTCCAGCGCCCGCCCAGTGGCGTACCGCTAGGGCTGCAGCGGCGGCACCGGTGCCGCAAGACAGGGTTTCCCCACTGCCGCGCTCGTGCACCCGCATGCGGATCCGTCCGACGCCATCCTTGATCATCGGCTCGAGCGGCACAACGAACTCGACATTTGCGCCATCGGCCGGGGTCGGATCGAGGTGCGGGATGTAGCTGAGGTCGGCGCTGTCGAGTTCTTCCTCGCTGGCGAGGGCGACCACAACGTGGGGGTTTCCCACGTCGATGCCGAGGCCCGGCCGGGCGACGTCGAGGTTGCGGGCACGCACGAGCGGCTCGCCGCCATCGAGAGCCCAGCGCCCGAGGTCAACCTGGAACCCGGTGAGGTTGCGCTGCAGGTCGCGCACTCCCCCGCGGGTTCCAATCGCGAGGGTGTCTCCGTCGGCGAGTTCGGTGAGTCCGTTATCGATGAGGTACCGGGCGAATACACGGATGCCGTTGCCACACATCTCCGCGGGGGTGCCGTCGGCGTTGTGGTAATCCATGAACCATTCCGCGTCGCCGTCTTCCGCGAGAGCAGCGGCTCCATCGGGAATGTGACGGGACCGGACGGCGCGGATGACCCCGTCTCCGCCCACACCGAAATGCCGGTCGGCGATCGCGGCGATCTGGGCGGGGCTGAGGTCAACGAGACCGTCGGGGTCGGCGAACAGCACGAAGTCGTTGCCCGTGCCGTGGCCCTTGGTGAATTGAAGTGTGGTGCTCACGCACCAATGCTATCGAGCGGAATGCTCGCCAGCGCGGCGTCGGCACGCCCCGGGTCATCCGAATCCAGCCAGACGGTGCCCGGATAGCGTCGGAACCAGCCCACCTGCCTGCGCGCATAGCGGCGGGTCAGAGCCGAGGTCTGTTCTATCGCTTCGTCGCGGCTCAGCTCGCCATCGAGTTCGGCGATTGCCTGTGCATAGCCGATGGCCCGGCGCGCGGTCGCTCCCATCGACGGCACGTCGATTCCGCGCACCTCCTCGAGCAGTCCGTCGCGCCACATGCCGAGCACGCGGTCATTGAGCCGTTCGACGAGGACGTCCCGGGGCGTCTGCAGCCCGAGGATGGTGGTGGGTCGCCAGAACGACGATTCGTCCGGTAGTCCCGATCCGAACGGTTCGCCCGTCATCTCGACGACCTCCAGCGCCCGCACCAGTCGGCGACCGTTGCTCGCACCGATTGCCGCTGCGGCAGCGGGATCCAGCGCTTTGAGTCGCTGGTGCATCATGCCGGGCCCCTCGGCGATGAGGTCTGCCTCCAGCCGCTCCCGGATCACGGGGTCGGTGCCGGGAAACTGGAAATCGTACAGCACGCTCGAGACGTACAACCCCGAGCCGCCGACGAGGATCGGTATTGCCCCGCGTCCCTGGATGTCGGTGATCGCCGCGCGCGCGTCGGTCTGGTACGCCGCGACGCTCGCCTCGTCCGACACGTCAAGCACATCGAGCAGGTGGTGCGGCACCCCGCGCCGCTCGGCCGGGGGCAGCTTCGCCGTCCCGATGTCCATGCCGCGGTAGAACTGCATGGCGTCCGCGTTGACGACCTCCGCCCGTCGCCCGGTCGCAGCGAGCCGTTCGGCGAGGTCGAGGGACAGCCCGGACTTGCCCGTACCGGTCGCCCCGACGACGGCGATCAGCATGACGCCGCCCCCGTGAACGCCGGACAGCGCCTAGCGCTGGCCGTCGCTGATGTCATAGATCGGCAGGGTCGCGATGCGCAGGGTCGGCAGGCCGAGCGAAACACGGCCCGGTTCGGATGCGGATGCCCCGGGGGTCGGCACACCGCAGCTGGCTGCCTCCGCGCGGTCCCACGCGTCGCCCGCAGTCGTGCGTCGAACGGTCAGGGGCGCGCCATCGGACGAATCTGCCAGCAGGTAGAACGGCTTCGCCTCGGAGATTCGCACGGTCACGACGTCTCCGGGGCGGGGAACGGCGCTGCCCGGCGTGACCTCAAAGTGCACGAGGCGGCTGTCCTCCGCGCGACCCGACAGGCGGTGCGTATCGGAGTCTTTGGTTCCCTCAGCACCGACGAGAACGTTGACGCTCGTGCCCACGAGCTTCTGGTTCTCTTCCCAGGAGATCTCGTCTTGGAGCGCGGTGAGGCGCTCGTAGCGCTCCTGCACGACGGCCTTCGGAACCTGTTCTTCCATGGTCGCGGCGGGCGTGCCCTCGCGGATGGAGTACTGGAACGTGAATGCGGAGGCGAAGCGCGCCTCCCGCACGACCCGGAGGGTCTCCTGGAAGTCCTCTTCCGTTTCACCGGGGAAGCCCACAATGATGTCGGTGCTGATCGCGGCGTTCGGGATCTTTGCCCGCACGCGATCGAGGATGCCGAGGAACTTCTCGGACCGGTAGCTGCGGCGCATCGACTTGAGGATGCGGTCGGAGCCCGACTGCAGCGGCATGTGCAGCTGGGGCGCGACCGCAGGAGTCTCGGCCATCGCGTCGATCACGTCATCGGTGAAGGCGGCCGGGTGCGGGCTGGTGAAGCGGATGCGCTCGAGACCGGGGATGGTGCCCGCGGCGCGCAGCAGCTTGCCGAACGCCTGGCGGTCCCCGAACTCGACACCGTAGGAGTTGACGTTCTGTCCGAGCAGTGTGACCTCGATGGCACCGTCATCGACGAGTGCCTGGATCTCGGCGAGGATGTCGCCCGGGCGACGATCCTTCTCCTTGCCACGCAGTGCGGGCACGATGCAGAAGGTGCAGGTGTTGTTGCAGCCGACCGAGATCGACACCCATCCGCTGTAGGTCGACTCCCGGCGCGTGGGGAGCGTCGACGGGAAGACGTCGAGCGACTCGAGAATCTCGATCTGCGCTTCTTCATTGTGACGGGCCCGCTCCAGCAGGGTCGGCAGCGATCCCATGTTGTGCGTTCCGAACACGACGTCGACCCACGGCGCCTTCTGCAGGATGACGGACTTGTCCTTCTGCGCGAGGCAGCCACCGACCGCGATCTGCATTCCCTCGTGCTCCCGCTTGACCTCCGCGAGCATGCCGAGGTTTCCGTAGAGCTTGTTATCGGCGTTCTCCCGCACCGCGCAGGTGTTGATGACGACAACGTCCGGGCGACCACCCTCGGCCCGCACATAACCGGCGGCCTCGAGCGAGCCGCTCAGACGCTCGGAATCGTGCACGTTCATCTGGCAGCCAAAGGTGCGCACCTCGTAGGTACGAACGCCGGTGGTGACGGGAGCTGGGGCGAGAAGAGTCATGATGGATCCAGTGTAAGTCGCACTTCCCCGCCCCCCACACGCGGCGCGGATGTCGGGAGAAGCAGATGCCTCGCGGTGCGGCTCAGCGGAAGCGCGGGCCCGACGATGACGTCATCGCCGCCGAAATCGCACCGGAGATCACGGAGCCGGAGTATCCCCGTCGCTGCAGGAAGGCACTCAACCGACGCTTCACTGTCGCATCATCGTAGGACCGCAACTGCGACGCCCGTTTGACAGCGACCTCGGTCGCGCGGGCCAGTTCGTCGTCGCCGTCGGAGGCGTCGAGCGCTTCCTCGATCGCGACCTGGTCGACGTGCCGGCGCCGGAGCTCCGCATTGATGCCGGAGCGCCCGAGTCCCTTGCGCTCCTGCAGTGTCCGCACGAGGGTGTTTGCGAGTTCACGATCATCGAGGAGCCCCACCCGTTCCAGACGGGCCACCTCGAACTCGATGGTCTCCTCGTCCAGATCACGCGATCGAAGGCGATCGGCCATCTCCCACGACGACATGCCCTTGCGGGTCAGGGCGCTCATGCTGATGTTCTCGGCGCGCGCGGCCTGCTCCTCGCGACTCTCGGGTACTTCTTCTTCGTCGTCTTCCTCGTCACGCGCCGCGTCCGCGGCGGCGACCAGCGCGCGCATCTTCTGCATCGCCGGGGACTCCCCCGCCGGCGCTCGCGTCGAGGCGCGGGAGGCGACGGGCGCCGCCGCGGGAGTGCCGTCGTCGGGGGCGTCCTCACCGTCGTCGAACGTGGGCAGTGTGCGAATCGGGCGTGCGCCGACGGGACGGTGCACCCGGGAAGCCTCGGCGGCCGCCTCCGCAGCGACGCCAGCGGCTGTGCCGTCGGACTCAGCGACGTACCAACCGTCGGCGTCCTGCCCGGCGGGTGCCACGGCACTCGCATCGCGAACGGGCGGGGCGACGTCCGCCGGCACGGAGGGCTCCGACGGGCGACTCACACCGGGAAGGTAGGTCACCTTCGCGAGACGACCATCGGAGCTCTCCATACCTACACTCACGCTGTCTTACGAACCGGAGTCTTCTTGACGGGCGCCTCGACGATGGCTGCCGCCGCGTCTTCGTTCGGCCCGAGGGCCGCGGACGCGTTGCGCAGCACGAGGGCCTCGGCAGCAGCTGCCGCCTTTGCCTCGGCGCCGACGCCCAGCTTCATCATGATCTTGCGCTCGATGTCGAGGGCGATCGCGCCGTTCTCCAGCAGGAACTTGCGCGAGTTCTCCTTGCCCTGGCCGAGCTGGTCTCCGTCGTAGGTGTACCAGGCGCCGGACTTGCGAACGATCTCGTGCTCGACACCAAAGTCGATGAGGCTGCCCTCGCGGGAGATGCCGATGCCGTACAGGATGTCGAACTCGGCCTGCTTGAAGGGCGGCGCCATCTTGTTCTTCACGACCTTGACGCGGGTGCGGTTACCGACGGCATCGGTGCCGTCCTTCAGCGTCTCAATACGACGGATGTCCAGACGGACGGAGGCGTAGAACTTCAGAGCCTTACCACCGGCGGTCGTCTCGGGGCTTCCGAAGAACACACCGATCTTCTCGCGCAGCTGGTTGATGAAGATCATGGTGGTGTTGGTCTGGCTGAGGCCACCGGTGAGCTTGCGGAGCGCCTGCGACATGAGGCGTGCCTGGAGACCGACGTGGGTGTCACCCATCTCGCCCTCGATCTCGGCACGGGGCACCAGCGCGGCGACCGAGTCGATGACGATGAGGTCGATGGAGCCGGACCGCACGAGCATGTCGGCGATCTCCAGTGCCTGCTCACCCGTGTCGGGCTGTGAGACGAGCAGGGCGTCGATGTCCACGCCAAGCTTCTTCGCGTACTCGGGATCGAGCGCGTGCTCCGCGTCGATGAATGCGGCGATACCGCCGGCGCGCTGCGCGTTGGCGATGGCGTGGAGGGTCAGGGTCGTCTTACCCGAGGACTCAGGCCCGTAGATCTCAACGATGCGACCACGGGGAAGCCCGCCAATGCCGAGCGCGACATCCAGCGCGATCGATCCGGTGGGGATGACCTCGACGGGGGCGCGGTCGTCGCTGCCCAGGCGCATGACGGAGCCCTTGCCAAACTGGCGGTCGATCTGGGCGAGTGCGGTTTCGAGTGATTTTTCGCGATCAGCTGCTGATGGCATTGCTGGCTCCTCATAGATTGTGGTTGCGGCCCATAGGCTGTCGTTGCGCTGCTGGCCGATGGTGCAAGGCCGACAGCCTTCCGACAAAGGCTGGTGTTAGCGACTCTCGCCAACGAGTACGACTGTATGCAGAGCGTCCGACATTCGGCCGCTCGCTCGCATACCGGTGGATAACCCGTCTTCGAGAGGTGCTGGGAATAACACTACCGACATCCGAACACGTGTTCGATACCCCCGAGGGGCGTGTCGGCTACTTTCTGGGCTCGCGCAGGCCGACGCCGTACCAGCGTTCCGGCGGCACATCCGTCGCCTTGCACAGGGCGACCCAGATCTGGCGCACGTCGGCACCGGCCTTGATGGCCTGCTCGGCGGTCATGCCGCCGACATCACCGAGGATGAGATCCTGCGTGAGCACGCGACCGTAGGCCTCACCGAACTCGTCGGTGATCGCCAGTCGAAATTCGCTCAAACGCACACCACAACGCTACCGGCACGACAGCGTTCGCGCTGGCAGGTGCACCACGGGACATCCGCCCCACACATTGCTCGTTAACGAAGGAACGCCCCCGAAATTCGGGGGCGTTCGCAATCAGAAGTTATTGATGGAGGGTGATGGTGTGTCTGGGCTCGTTTAGCGGAGGACGAGATCGGCATCGAAGCCGGCGACGAGGTCGTCCGGAACGGTGTCGGGGATGCGGTTGAGGCCTTCGATGACCGCGATGCGGTCACCAACCTCGCGCATGATGACGGAGATCGGTGTCTCCAACGCGTCTGCGACCGAGGCGAGAATCTCGGAGCTTGCCTCTTTCTGGCCACGCTCCACTTCGCTCAGGTAGCCGAGCGCAACGCTCGCCTTGCTCGCAACCTGACGGAGGGTGCGGCCCTTCTGCAGGCGGAAGTCACGGAGAACGTCACCGATTTCTTGACGGACTAGAACCATTGGACCCTCCTTTGTATAACCGATTGCATGAAACGGATGATGCTGGGTGGATAAGACTACTATCCCCCGGTTGCACAAACTCTAACCATTGCAATCTGTGCGGTGCTTGTGAATTCAGTAGTTGTAACGAGATAGAAACGCGCCGTATTCCCAACCGACTCAGAGGCCCGATTTTCGGCCTCAGACCAGTGCGAACACCAGTGTTTTCAACCATGCCAGTGATTCGGAGACGACCGCCGAACGGATCTCATCCCGCGAACCTTCGAGGGAAAGACTCAGGATGTGGGACTCCCCGCCCAGGGACGCACCGACAAAGACGGTGCCGGCGGGGTGACCATCGGAGGGCCCTGGCCCGGCAACGCCCGTCGTCGAGATGCCCACCGAGGCGGTCTCGCCCCGCACCGCCAGTCGCTCGCGCACTCCCGCGGCCATCTGTGCGGCCACATCGGGATGGACGGGTCCGTGCGCGGAAAGAACACTCGCGTCGACCCCCAGCAGCGTGTGCTTGAGCTCAGTGTTGTACGCGACAAGGCCGCCATTCAGGACAGCGGATGCCCCGGGCACTCGCACCAGCTCCGCGACGAGCAGTCCGCCGGTGAGCGATTCGGCCACGGCGATCGTCAGGTGACGCCGGGTGAGTTCGGCGACAAGCTCCCGGGCTATGTCGCCATGCGGGACATCCGCTCTCGCGACCGGCGCAGCAGTCATGCTGCCCGGCTGGAGCGACGGAACTGAACGAGGTATTCGATCCCCGTGTAGACGGTCAGCACGAAGGCGAAGGCCATGACGATCCAGTTAATCCACAGCACCCAGTCGCCGAGCACGGCGGCGAGCGGCACAAGGAACAGCGCGATGGCGACGGCCTGCACGACGGTCTTCAGCTTGCCCGCCTTGGAAGCGGGAATGACGACGGTGGAGATCACGACGAAGCGGAAGACCGTGATGCCAATCTCGCGCACCATAATGATGATGGTCACCCACCACCACAGCTCGCCCAGGATCGACAGGGCGACCAGCGCTCCGCCGATGAGCACCTTGTCGGCGATCGGGTCAAGAATGATGCCGACGTTGGTGATGAGGTTGCGACCGCGCGCGAGAATGCCGTCGAGGCTGTCCGTCAGGATCGAAAAAATGAACAACGCCGCGGCGAGCCAGCGAAGCCCGCCCATCTCGCCGTTGTCGGCCAGCAGGAGCCAGATGAACACTGGCGCGAGCAGGATCCGGATCACCGTGATGATGTTCGCAATGTTGCCGTTGCTGGCCGGGGTATCCCCCCGGCTGATCACGCGACCCCGCATGGTGTTTGTGCGAGGTCCGGTGCGGCCCTCGTCGCCTAGCGGTAACGCCACGTTGTTACTCCCTGCCGGTCAAGCCCCACGCGTCCTCGTCCGAGTCGCCGTCTTCCTCATCGTAACCGGTCGTCATCTGGGCAACCGGGTCGTCATACAGGGCGGGCGGAGTGGTGGATGCCGCGGGGCGTGGCACCTCGCGCTCGTCGCCCCCGCGCAGCCGCGCGAGTACGGCCGGAAGCTCCTCGGCGGTCACGAGAACGTCGCGCGCCTTGGACCCCTCGGAGGGCCCCACGATCCCCCGGGACTCCAGCAGGTCGATGAGCCGACCGGCCTTGGCGAAGCCGACGCGGAGTTTGCGCTGCAGCATGGAGGTCGACCCGAACTGGGTGCTGACGATGAGCTCGGCGGCGGCGAGAAGCAGCTCGAGGTCGTCCCCGATGTCCGCATCGATCTGCTTCTGCACGACCTCGACCGCGACGTCTTCGCGGTATTCAGGACGGGCCTGGTCGGTGACGTGCTTGACGACGGCCGTGATCTCGGCCTCGGTGACCCAGGCGCCCTGCACACGGATGGCCTTGCCGGCCCCCATCGGCAGGAAGAGCCCGTCACCCTGGCCGATGAGCTTCTCGGCACCGGGCTGGTCGAGGATGACGCGGGAGTCCGTCATGCTACTCACCGCGAAGGCGAGGCGCGACGGAACGTTGGCCTTGATGAGTCCCGTGACGACGTCGACCGACGGTCGCTGCGTGGCGAGCACGAGGTGGATTCCCGAGGCACGGGCAAGCTGGGTGATGCGCACGATCGAGTCCTCGACGTCGCGGGGGGCGACCATCATGAGGTCGGCGAGCTCGTCCACGACGACGAGCAGGTACGGGTACGGCTTCAGCACGCGCTGGCTGCCCACGGGCAGCACGACCTCGCCGGCCACGACCGCGCGGTTGAAGTCGTCGATGTGACGGAAGCCGAAGCTCGCCAGGTCGTCGTACCGCATGTCCATTTCCTTCACGACCCACTGCAGCGCTTCCGCCGCTTTCTTCGGGTTCGTAATGATGGGCGTGATGAGGTGCGGCACACCCTCGTAGATCGACAGCTCGACGCGCTTCGGGTCGATGAGCACCATGCGCACTTCCGCGGGCTTCGCGCGCATCAGCAGGGAGGTGATCATGGAGTTGATGAAGCTCGACTTACCCGAACCGGTGGACCCGGCGACAAGGAGGTGAGGCATCTTGGCGAGGTTGGCCACCACGAATCCACCCTCGACGTCCTTGCCGAGGCCGATCGTCATGGGGTGAATGCTCTTGGTGGATGCCCCGGAGCGCAGCACATCGCCGAGGGAGACAATCTCGCGGTCCTTGTTGGGGATCTCGACGCCGATCGCACTCTTGCCCGGGATGGGCGAGAGGATGTTGACCTCGTTGCTGGCGACCGCGTAGCTGATGTTGCGGGCGAGCGCGGTGACCCGTTCGACCTTGACGCCGGGGCCGAGCTCGACCTCGTAGCGGGTTACCGAGGGACCGCGGCTGAGCCCGGTGACCTTCGCGTCCACCTGGAACTGCGTGAGCACCTCGGTGATCGCCGCGACGACCTCGTCGTTGGCGGCGCTGCGCGCCTTGGGCGGGGTGCCCGGGGTGAGAACGGTCGGAGCGGGCAGGCGGTAGGGAGCGATCGCGGGCCGCGCGCCCGGGGCGGAGGAAGCGGGCTCGTCGAATTCGCCCGCCACACCCTTTTCGCTCGCCTTGTCAACGAAGCCGGGAAGCAGGCCGATCGGGTCTTCCTGCTGAAGACCCGGCGTGTCCTCGCGCAGGCTGGTGGCCCCGGTCTCGATTTCACCCGTGAACCGGCGGACGGCGTCTTCGGCCTTCACCAGTTCCTCGAGCAGTTCGATTCCGAACTCGCCGTCGTGCGGCACATCCGCATCATGTCCGGGAGTGTTGTCAATGACATCGGTCAGCTGATCGCTGACGCCGCGGCCGATGACCGGGCTGTCAAAGGCCGGGTCTTCTTCGCGCTTGGTTTTGTTGCGACGCCACCACGGCAGGCTCGCGGGATCGTCGTCGCCGTCGAGGTCAAGGTCGTCGAGGGATCCGAACGACATCGATCCGGTTCCACCGATCGCCTTGTCACCCTTGCCCGGCTTACCGGTGGACGTGGCGCCGGCTGCGGCGTCCTTCTTCGTCTTCTCGACCGGCTCGGGCGCCTGCTCACCAAAGAGGTACGCATACAGCTCGCGGGCGCGGAAGGCGACCTTGTTCGGCGGAGTTTTGGTGATGATGAACAGGGACAGCACGAGCACGATCACGACGACGGGGGTCGCGAAGTACGCGGTGCCGATCGCGGTGAGCGGGGCTCCGATGATCCAGCCGACGAGACCGCCGGCGCGGGCCATGACGTCCATGCCCTCGGACGGCATGGGGGTGTTGCCCGAGAAGATGTGGCAGAGGGCGGCGATCGTGCTGACCAGCAGGCCAACGCCGATGCCGATGCGCGTGTTGTCGTGCACGCTCGAGGGGTGTCTGAACATCCAGGCGGCGAACAGCACCATGATGACGGGCAGGGCGAAGGCGACACGGCCGAACAACCCGCCAAACGTCCACGCATCGAGAGCGATGGCGACAGGGTCGTTCGGGTTGAGCCACTCGACGACGACTCCCGCCACGGCGAGCACGAAGATGAAGAAGGGGAAGCCGTCGCGCCGCTCTTCCTTGGCGAGAGTCTCGGAGCCGAGGACGCGGAACGTGCCGCCTGCCATGTGGGCGAGCCCCAGCCAGGCCTTGGTGAGAAGCCCCGGCTCGTTGGTCGGCACCGGCTGCATCTTCGGCGTCGGCAACTTCTTCGTCGTGGAGGTCGTGGCGTTGCGTGAGCGCGCCGGAGTTGCGCGGGCGCGCTGGGTCGACTTAGTGCTCGTAGCCATACGGCCCACGCTACCTGTCGCCTCCGTCAGAGCCCGGCTAGGCGGGCGCGTGTCAGCAGAGGCTTCCGGCATCCGTTCCTGCCATGGCGAACGGCTCCGTGGCGACATCGTAGGCGGTCATCCACACCACGGTACCGACGAGCGTGGCGCCCGCGGTGTCTGCTTTCGTGGCAACTTCGAACGAGATGCGCCCGGTGGGTCCCGTCACGGTGTAGACGTCGCTCATCGGAAAGTGCTTCACCGTGGCGTCTGCGCCGTAGGCCGACGTCAGCTCCGTCACGGTGCTGCCCGGGTGAATTCCCTGCGTGGTGGACATCAGGGGCGACCAGACGTAGATCATGGTGACCGGGGCATCCTTCTTGCTTCCCTTCGTCACCATCTCAAAGGGGAACCGGGTGCCGCTGGTCGCCGTTGCGGTCTTGGCATAGCGCGGAACCCACGCCCCGGCGAAGGGACCGCCGGCAACGACGTCGGGCCGGTCAGCGCCGACACAATAGTCGGCGTCCCATGCCACCACGGCACTCGCGGCGGGAGCCGCGGGCACGGGCGACCCGATCACCAGCGGACCGACGCCCTCGGTGGAGACCACAAGGAAGTCCGGGGCCGGCCGGGTTGCCTCGGCGGCGGGGGTCGTCGGGGTTGTTGTCACCGTCGGCACCGACGGCAACGGCGTCACCGACTCCGTGGGAGCTGGTGACGCCGTTGTGGATGATGTGCCCGCGGCTTCCGTCGCACACCCGGACAGTGTCAGGGCCGCGATCAGGAGCAGCGTGCCCGCCGACACATAAGAATTCGTCATGTGTGCACGGTAGCCGAGACCGCGCTCCACATCGGGGACGCTGTGTCTCGATCGGACAACGAAGGCCGCTGGTTACGCCTCGATGACCACCGGAATGATCATCGGACGACGACGGTGCTGCGTGTTAACCCAGCGGCCGACGGTGCGACGGATGACCTGCGTGAACCCGTGGGCGTCACGCGTGCCGTTGGCCGCGGCATCCGACAGCGCCTTGATGATCTGCGGGAGGACCGCGTCGAACACGTCCTCGTCTTCCGCAAACCCGCGGGCCTGGATCTCGGGTCCGACGATGACACGACCGGTCTGGGTGTCGATGGCCACGAAGATGGAGATGAAGCCTTCTTCTGCGAGGACGCGGCGGTCCTTGAGGTCGGCATCGGTGAGCTCTCCGACGCTCGAGCCGTCCACGTAGACGAAGCCGAGGTCGAGCTGACCAACAACTGCCGCGTAGCCGTCCTTGAGGTCGATGACGGTGCCGTCCTCGGCGATGAACGTGTTCTCTTCCGGGATGCCGGTCTGGATCGCCAGGTTCGCGTTGGCAATCAGGTGGCGGTACTCGCCGTGCACGGGAAGAACGTTCTTCGGCTTGAGGATGTTGTAGACGTAGAGCAGCTCGCCGGCGGAGGCGTGCCCGGAGACGTGCACCTTCGCGTTGCCCTTGTGGACGACGTTGGCGCCGAGCTTCATCAGTCCGTTGATCACGCGGTAGACAGCGTTCTCGTTGCCGGGAATGAGGCTGGACGCGAGGATGACGGTGTCGCCCTTGCCCACCTCGATCTGGTGCTCAAGGTTCGCCATGCGGGCGAGGACGGCCATCGGCTCGCCCTGGCTGCCGGTCGACATGTACACGATCTTGTTGTCCGGAAGATCGGCCGCCTTCTTAGCGTCGATGAGAACGCCCTGCGGAACCCGCAGGTAGCCAAGGTCGGCGGCAATGGTCATGTTGCGCACCATCGAGCGGCCCATGAAGGCAACGCGACGACCGTTGGCGTGCGCGGCATCCAGAACCTGCTGCACGCGGTGGACGTGGCTGGAGAAGCTCGCGACGATGACGCGGCGGGGCGCCTTGGCGATGACTGCCTCGAGCACGGGACCGATGTCACGCTCGAGGGCGGTGAACCCCGGGACATCCGCGTTGGTCGAATCCGGAAGGAAGAGATCGACGCCAGCTTCACCGAGACGGGCGAACGCGCGAAGGTCGGTGATGCGGTCGTCGAGGGGAAGCTGGTCCATCTTGAAGTCACCCGTGTGCAGCACAACACCGGCGGTCGTCTTGATCGCGACGGCGAGGGCGTCCGGGATCGAGTGGTTGACGGCGACGAACTCGAGGTTGAAGGGGCCGAGCTTCTCGCGCTGTCCCTCCGTGACGGTCAGCGTGTACGGCTTGATGCGGTGTTCCTTGAGCTTTGCCTCGATGAGGGCAAGCGTCAGGGTCGAGCCGATGAGCGGGATGTCCGCGCGCAGCTTGAGGAGGTAGGGAACGGCGCCGATGTGGTCTTCGTGACCGTGGGTGAGAACGACACCCACGATGTCTTTGAGACGATCGCGGATCGGCGAGAAGTCCGGCAGGATCAGGTCGACACCGGGCTGGTGCTCTTCGGGGAACAGCACGCCGCAGTCGACGATGAGGATCTTGCCGTCGATCTCGTACGAGGTCATGTTGCGACCGATCTCGCCGAGTCCCCCGATCGGGATGACGCGGAGAGTTCCGGGCTGAAGCTTGGCTGGTGCAAAAACGTTTACTGGCATCTAGTCCTGTTTTGTTGTGATGTAGGGCCACGAGCCCCTGGTGCAAAGTTGTGTGGTTAGCGGGTGGTTCCCGCGACCTTGGGGAGCGCTCCGCCGGCTGCGGCGTTGCGGTCCGGACGGAAGTTGGCGAAGTTCACGCCAGCGATGTCCTTGACGAGATCGATCTCGTCTTCGATCTGGGCGGCTTCCCATTCTTCGGGTCCGACCAGCGGCAACCGCACGCGCGGCGAGCCGATGCGGCCGAGGCCGTGAAGGATGTACTTGGTGGCAACAGTACCGGGAACGTGGGTCATCGTCGCCCGCACCAGCGGCTCGAGCGCCCGGTGCGCCGCGGTCGCCGTGGCGAGGTCGCCCGCGTTGACCGCATCCATCATCTGACGGTACGGCATCGGGGCGATGTTGGCGGTGACGCCAATCAGGCCGGACATGCCAATCGCCAGGCTCGGGAGCACGAGGGCGTCATCGCCGCAGAAGTAGAGCAGATCTGTCTGGTTCAGCACGCGGCTGACCTCGGCCAGATCGCCCTTCGCGTCCTTGACGGCCAGGATGTTCGGGTGCTTGGAGGCGCGCAGGATCGTCTCGTACTTGATCGGGATACCCGTGCGCCCGGGGATGTCGTACAGGATGACCGGCAGGTCGGTCGCATCGGCGATCATGCGGAAGTGGGTGAGCACTCCGGCCTGCGTCGGCTTGTTGTAGTAGGGCGTGACGATCATGTTGCCGTCGGCGCCTGCCTGTTCGCTCTTCTTCGCAAGCTCGATGGCGTGGGCAGTCTCGTTTGAGCCACCGCCCGTGATGATCTTGGCGCGGTTGCCGGCGACGGACTTGCCAACCTCGACGAGACGGATCTTCTCGGGGTCGGTCAGGGTGCTGGTCTCACCGGTGGTGCCCGTGACGACGATGCCATCGGCTCCCGCGGTGATGACGTCGTCGATGTGCTTCTCGACGTCGGCCCAGTCGACCTCGCCATCGGCGGTGAAGGGGGTTACCAGGGCAACGAGCACCTGGCCGAACGGATTACTGGTCGTGGACACGAGTACCAGCGTATCGGTAGCAGACCGCTCTGTTCCGTCGAACCGGTCAGCGACGTAATGAACGAAAAATGAACGAGCCCCGGATGACCCTGAACCGGGGTCGTCCGGGGCTCGTCGCGACGCCGTGGCGCGGGCTACGGAGCGACGCGACCGTTGAGGTTGAAGACCTCGTGGGTGATGGGCATCAGCTCCGCGAACTTGTCTTCCATCTTCTCCGCGCACATCTCGATCTCGCGCTGCGGGAAGGACGGGAAGTGCGTTCCCTCGCGCTTGGTGCGCAGGGAGAGGAAGTTCATGAGCGCCCGGGCGTTCATGGTGACGTACATCGAGGAGTAGATGTTCAGGGGCAGAACGATGCGGGCGACCTCGCGGGCGACTCCGGCGTCGAGCATGCGCTGGTAGGCCTCGAACGCCTCGGTGGAGGTGCGACGGGTCTCCGACTGCACGAGCTCCATCTGCTCATCGGTGCCGGGCAGGAAGTTGTAGGCGCCGGGCTTGCCCTCCTGAATGAGGTTGCGCTGCGGGCCGGGAACGTAAAAGACCGGGTTGAGCTCGCGGTAGCGACCGCTCTCTTCGTTGTAGGAGGCCATACGGTGACGCATGAACTCCCGGAACACGAAGATCGGAGCCTGCACGTAGAACGTCATCGAGTTGTGCTCAAAGGGCGAGCCGTGACGGTCTCGCATCAGGTAGTTGATCAGGCCCTTGCTGCGGGCGGCATCGACGGTCTCGTCGAGTGCACCCTCGAGGGTCTTCTCGCCCTGCGTCGACACGCGCGATGCAAACAGCACGTCTGCATCGGAGGCGTTCGCTCGCACGAGTTCCACGGTTACATCTGAACGGAATTGGATAGTTTCAGGCACGGCCCCAACGATAGCGGCCACGGAGGACACTGGCCGCTCTGTTGCTGGCAGAGCCCCGGGCACGCTCCCGCACCGGACGTCTCCGGCCTAGGCTGGAGGCTCCCCAAAGGAGGATTCTCATGGCTGTTACCAGCGAAGCTACAACCCTGTGGTTCGGGGACCTGTTCAACGGTTCCGGCACCACCTCACTCGACTCCTCGGACGCCGCCGAGTTCCCGGTTTCCTGGCAGGCACGTGCCGTCGGAGAGACCGGAAAGACCAATCCCGAAGAGCTGCTGGGTGCCGCGCACTCGGCCTGCTACTCCATGGCGTTCGCCAATGCCCTCGCGGAAAACGGCACTCCCCCGGAGAGCCTGCAGGTCACGGCAGCCGTCACTTTCGTCCCCGGTGAAGGCATCAAGGGAAGCCACCTCCTCGTCAGCGCAAAGGTCGCCGGGATCAGCGAAGAAGACTTCGCCAGGATTGCGGATGACGCGAAGGCGAACTGTCCCGTATCGCAGGCGCTTGCCGGCATCCCCATCACACTGGAAGCAAGCCTGGCCTGATGCCGACGGCAAGCCGGCCCGCGCAGCCGCGGTCATTGAAGGAAAATCCCCCACTGAAGATTCTCATTTCCGGGGCCTCAGGATTCATCGGCGGCGAGCTGGTGCGCCAGCTGGAAGAGGACGGGCACACAGTGCTTCGCCTCGTGCGCTCGGAACCGAAGTCGGAGTCCGAGCGCACGTGGGCACCCAGCGCGCGGATGGTCGACGCCGGACTCATCGAATCCGTCGACGCCGTCATCAACCTCTCGGGAGCGCCCACCGGCCACCTGCCCTGGACCCGCGGCTACAAGAAGCAGATCCTCGACTCCCGCATCGACAGCACCGCTGCCCTCGCCGAAGCGATGGGACGGGCAAGCTCGCCTCCGGCCGTCTTCCTCAATGCGTCCGCCGTTGGGTACTACGGTGATCGTCCGGCCGAGCGGCTGACGGAGGAATCGAGCAAGGGCGAAGGATTTCTGGCAGACGTTGTCGACAAGTGGGAGGCAACGGCACACATCGCTCCGGAGGCGACCCGCGTAGTCACCTTCCGCACCGGTCTCGTCGTCGGTCGCGGCGGTGCGTTCACTCCCCTGATACCGCTGACGCGGTTGGGGCTCGGGTCGCGTTTTGGCACCGGCGGCCAGCACTGGCCCTGGATCAGCCTCTACGACGAGGCAGCCGCGATCCGTCATCTGCTCACGAGCTCCCTCAGCGGACCGGTGAACCTGGCCGGCCCCACGCCCGCGACGTCCGATCGCATCACGCGCCTTCTCGCGAAGGACATGCATCGCTGGTACGGCTTTGCGATTCCGGAGCCCATCATCACCACGGCACTCGGTGCCGCCGGCATGGATCTGCTGCTCGCCAGCCAGAAGGTTCTACCGCAGCGGCTGCTCGAGGACGGATTCGTCTTCCGCCACAGCACCGTGGAAACCGCCATCGACGAGATGATCGCGACGGCATAGCCGCGGGAGGGTGAGGCGCCGCCGCTACGCCGTGACGGACGGCGGCGTCTTGCCCCGCTCGAGAGCGATCGCGTGGCGGGTTGCCCACCGGGCGCGCTTGCGGTCACCGCTGGCGTCGTAAGCGAGACCGAGGCGCACCCAGGCCTTCCAGCTGGACGGATTGGCTTCGACCTCCGCCTGGTACTGGGGAAACTCCTTGTCGGCGGCCTCCCGGTCCGGCCTGCCACTCGGCAGCCGGGGAAGATTGTCGACCGGCAGCTCGCCGAGTTCGCCCAGTTTTTTCACCAGCCGCTCGCCGCGAATCACGAAGAGCAGGTCGGCAGCGAGGGTCCACGCCGCGATGATCGGCAGCACGATCAGCGCGATCCCCATGACGCGGGCGATCACGTTGTCCGTCGTGATGAGCAACACCGCGTACTGCGTCACCAGCGCCAGGTACAGCACCAGCAGCGCCGCCATGATCAGCGTGGCGATGCGATTTTTCATGCGGGGCCGGAACCCGCGAGGTCGATGAGTTTATCGAGACCGACCACCACACCACGGGCCGTGCGGGCGGCACGCAGGGCGAGCAGGATGCCCGCCTCGTACGCACTCGGCGACAGCGTCTCGTGACTGAGGGTGAGCACCTCTCCGTTGCCACCGAAAATGACGTCCTGTTTGGCGACGACGCCCTGCATGCGCAGGCTGTGAATCGGGACACTTGACACCTGCTGCCCCCGCGCCCGCTGGTCCGCGTGCGGCGCGATAACGGGACCGAGCGCGTGGCGCGCGTCGCCGATGAGCTCGGCGGTCCGCACCGCCGTGCCCGAGGGGGAATCAACCTTGGAGGCGCTGTGGGCCTCGATGATTTCGATCGAGTCAAAGAACTTGGCCGCCATGGCCGCGAAGGACGTGGCCAGCACCGACCCGATCGAGAAGTTGGGAACGATGATGACACCGACCGCGAGGTTTCCGGTGATGGTGCGCTCGAGTGCCGAGATGCGGTCACTCGACCAGCCCGACGTACCCACCAGCACGTTGATGCCGTTCGCGAGCGCGTATTCGACGACGCCCTGGCTGACCGCCGGCAGCGTGACATCCACCGCAATATCCGCGCCGAGCATCTCGGACAGTTCGCCCTTCGAGTCGACCCGCGCGATCAGTTCAAAATCTTCGGCGGCGTCGACGATGCGCGATACGAGCTGGCCCATCTTGCCGGTAGCGCCGATTACGGCGACCTTCGTTGTCATTTGTTCAATCTATCAAGTTCGTACCCGCCAGCCGCGGCCTGAGCCCCTCCCGCCGGTGGTCGTACGCTTGAGCCATGGTGACTTTTCGCGAGGCTGTGGTGACGGATGACTCGGCGCACGCTCTTCTCGCGGAGTACTTCGCCGCGCGTGCCGCATCCTTCCCGCCGTCCCAGGGCAACTACGTCACCGCCCTTCCCTCCCCGGAGCACTTCGTGCCGCCCGCGGGCCAGTTCCTCATCGTGGAGGGCGAGGACCTCGCCGGCGAGCCCGCGGACGTCGGCTGCGGGGGCATCCGCCGGATCGACGACGATCCGGTGACAGGTGCCAGCCGTTTCGAGGTGAAGCACCTGTGGCTGCAGCCGCCCGTGCGCCGTCTGGGATACGGCAGGCTGCTGCTGGCGGAGCTCGAGCGTCGCGCGATCGCGCTCGGCGCGCGCCAGATCGTTCTCGACACGAATTCGAGCCTGGAGGCCGCTGGCGGCCTGTACCGGTCGAGTGGCTACGAGGAGATCACGCCCTACAACGACAACCCCAACGCGAACCACTGGTACGGCAAGTCGCTGACCGCCTGACGCGCGTTGCCCGCCCGGCGCCGCCTAGTAGGGCTGCTCGATGGGAAGTCCCGTGCGCAGCTCCACCGGCAGGTGACCGAGGTCGTTGTGGGTAATCAGCACCGACGGCTTCGAGGAGCGAACGCGGATGATGGTCAGCCCGCAGTTGGCCTGGTTGACTCCCATCCATCGCCACGGGGCAGCGCCGAAGGTCTCGCGCACGAACCACGCGATGACGAAGTTGTGGGTGATCAGCAGGTCGTGGCGGTCACCGCGGGCAGGGGTCATCCACTCGTCGATGGCGTCCGCCATCTGCGCCTCCCCCGCCTCGATCTCGGCGGGCGTGACCGAGCCGAAGAACGGCTGGAACGAGTGCGGCATATCCGGCGTTGGTCCGCTGGGAATGCAATCCATGAGCAGGGTGCTCGGCTGTGACTCGAGCGCGGGCATCCGCTCGGTCATGATGCGGGCCGTCTCTGATGCCCGCTCGAGCGGCGAGTGCCAGGCGGCCGTGAACGGAACGCCGCCGAGGCGCTCGGCCAGGGCTCGCGCCTGACGTTTACCGCGCTCGGACAGGGGCCCGTCGGGCAGCCCGTACTCCGCATCCTGTTGTTCGCCGTGGCGCACGAGGTAGAGGAAGTGGCTCATCGTGTTTTCCTGCTTTTGTTGTTAGGGAGCGGGAACTGGCGACTCTGCCAGACCCGAGAAAGCATCATTCTCGATTGTGCCTACCGCCGAAATCGACAGCGGTCGGGGGAGAAGTTCTTCGGCCAGCTCGCGCACGCCCTCGGGCGTCACGAGGGCAATGCGGCGCAGTGACTCATCGAGGTCCATGAACTCGCCGAGGGTGATCTCGCTGCGACCGAGCCGGGACATGCGGGTGTCAGAGTCTTCCAGAGCCAGGGCGGATGCCCCGCTGAGCTGACCTGCGGCGCGCCGCATCTCTTCTTGCGTCACCCCGTCGGTCGCCAGGCGCCGGAACTCGCTGAGCATCAGCTCGGACACCTGCGTCACCTTCGTCGGTGAGCAGCCGGCGTAGATGCCGAACAGGCCGGCGTCGGAGTAGCTGGGACTGAAGGAGTAGACGGAGTAGGCGAGTCCGCGCTTCTCGCGGATCTCCTGGAACAGACGGCTGGACATGCCGCCGCCCAGAATGGAGTTCATCACCGTCATGGTCGCGCGGCGCGGGTCGGTCGCGGCGATGCCGGCGACTCCGAGCAGCACGTTCGCCTGCTCGATGGGGCGCTGCACGATACTGAGCGCGCTGCCGCGCTCGATCAGTCCGCCGTCGCCCGACCGCCGTGACACGGGAGTGGCCTCGAGGTCGAGGTTCCAGTCGGCGCGGCGCAGGGCGGCGATGACGCCGGCAACGAGTTCGTCGTGGTCCACGGCGCCGGCAACGGTGATTACCAGGTCCTGTGCGCGGTAGTTGGCGCGGTAGTGATCCCACACCGCATCCCGGCTGACGGCGTTGATCGTGTCTGCGTTACCGCCGATGGGACGACCGAGCGGGTGATCGCCCAGCACCGCTTCGAAGAAACGCTCGCTCGCGGCATCCGCCGGGTCATCGTCTGCCATGGCGAGTTCCTCGAGAATGACGCCACGCTCGTTCTCAAACTCGGTGCGGTCCAGCAGTGAGGACGTCAGCATGTCGGCAATGACATCGACGGCCATGGGAAGGTCGCGGTCCTGCACCTTGGCGTAGTAGCAGGTGTACTCCTTGGCCGTCATAGCGTTGTGCTCTCCACCGACGGCGTCGAAGCTCACGGCAATGTCGAGCGCGGAACGGGTCGTCGTTCCCTTGAACAGGAGATGCTCGAGGAAATGCGTCGAACCGAAGGTCTCGGGCTTCTCGTCCCGGGAGCCGACAGCGACCCAGTATCCGATGGTGGCACTGCGGGAACCCGGCACGTGCTCGCTGAGGATGCGAACCCCGCTGGGAAGCACAGTGCGGCGAACGAGAGAGTCTCCGGAGGCAGTGAAGCGCAGCTCCGCGAGATCCAGGGGCAGAGTCACGGCACCGGTAGTCACCGGTCGAGCCTACGACATGCCCGCTTTCGTTTGTTCGAAAGCCAGTGGCCGGATCGCCGCGGGATGCCCCCGAGTTGGGGCGTTAAAGGAGGACAAACAGACAAGTCTGTCTGTCCTCATCATGGTATCGTCGAGCGTTCGCTTCCCCAGCAGCGAACTCGGGTACCCGCCCGAAACACCGGCACACACCCCGCACGCCGGCCCTACCCGAGAGGAGCGCATCCGTGACGATCGCGACCGAAACCCCGACGTCCGCTCGCGTACCGGGAGCGAAAGTGCGCATCCTGGAGACGGCAACGGCCCTCTTCTACGGCGACGGAATCCGCACGGTCGGCGTCGACCGCCTCATCGGTGAGTCCGTCGTCACGAAGGCCACGTTCTACAAGCACTACGGGTCGAAGGATCGACTGATCGTCGACTACATCACCCTCAAGCACGAGACCGCGCGCCAGCAGTTTGAGTCGATCGTCGAGTCGGCGGACTCGGCCGAAGGCGCCCTGCGCGCCATCGTGGCCGCCATCGTCGCCGAGATCGCACGCCCCGGCTTCCGCGGGTGTGCCTTCATCAACGCCGCCGCGGAGTTCCCGGACCCGAACCACCCGGTCCGCGCCATCGTCGTCTCGCACCGCGACTGGTACACGAGCGCACTCGCCGACCTGCTGACCGCCGTCGGTCACCCCATGCCGGGCGACGCTGCCGACGAGTTTCTTCTCGCCCGCGATGGCGCCATGACGGGCGGCTATGGCGGAGACCCCATCGCAGCATCCGCAGCGCTGCAGCGCGCAGCGGACCGCGTGATCCGCGCGGCCGTCGCCCGCTAGGACGCCTGCTCCGCACGCACGGAGCTAGC
>NZ_JAAVUZ010000015.1 GCF_018449675.1 Glaciihabitans sp. dw_435
AACGGCCTAACTGGACCGCTTTTTCGTTGAGACCGGCCCCCGGCCCCCGAAACCGCGCGAGTTCGGCGCCGGAATGACACCTTCCTGCCGCCAAGCGGGCGAGTGCGGCGCGCACATCGCACCCGTCCGGGGCGATCGACGCGAATCAGGCGAAAAATCGGCCAGTGGAGCCCTCAATCCGGGCGAATTCGGCGCGCGTGGACCCGAAAGCGGCGCATTCAACGCTCCAGCCGTGCGCTTGACGCGCGCTCGGACCGGAAAGCGGGCGAGTTCGCTGAAAACGGGCCAGCGCGCTTGACCGTTTTCAGCGCATTCGCCCGTTTTCACGAAAATAGGCCCGAGGACCCAGGGCATGGCGCCCAGCGAGGCCGCAATCTGGGCAAATCGGGTGCAGGTGACAGCTCTCGGCCGCGATCGTTGGCCGTCCGGGTCGGTGTCGGCGGGTAATGGGCGCCGAGGGCGAACCAGAGAGCAACCCGGAGGGAGAAACTTGCGGCTGGCGGGAGCTAAGACTCCCGCCGCTTGCCAGCATCTCCCGCCAAAGCCTGCAACTACTCCCGCCAAAGCGGAAACGAGGTGCGGGTGGGCCCTACGGCGTGGGCTGCCCGACAAGGGTTGGCAAGGCGGTCGAGTAGACCCAGTCCTGCACGAGACGCTCGGGCGCCCGGTCCCCGGAATACGCGCAACTGAACTCGACGAAGATCTCTGCGGACACGTTCTCGAATTTGCGGTCGTCCACGTAGGTGCGCAGCAGCCCGAAGAAGCGCTCGTCGCCGAGGTGCAGCCGAATCGCGTGCAGCGCCAGCGCACCTCTCTTATAGACGCGGTCGTCGAACATGTCGGCGGCTCCCGGATCACCGATCACGATCTCCTTCGGCAGACCCTCGAGCCGACGGGCGGCCGCGATCGCGTTCTCGTGGGCGGACTTGCCACCGCTGCCCTCCGACCACAGCCACTCGGCGTAGCAGGCGAAACCCTCGTGCAGCCAGATGTCTTTCCACAGCGCCACGGTCAGGCTGTTGCCGAACCACTGGTGCGCGAGCTCGTGCGCGATCAGCCGGTCGCTGCCGTGCAACCCGTCGACGTGGTTACGCCCGAAGGTGGCGAGCGCCTGCGACTCCAGCGGGATCTCCAGCTCGTCATCGGTCACGACGACGACATAGGACGAAAACGGGTACGGCCCGAAGAGCTTCTCGAACAGCGCGAGCATGTCACCCAGGCGGCCAAAGTCGACGGCGACATGGTTAGCGAGGTCCGCAGGGTGAAACACCTGGTGAGGAACGGGGGCGGATGCCACGGCCGTCGCCTTGTAGCGTCCGATCTGCACCGTGGCGAGGTAGGTAGCCATCGGTTCGGGCGACTCATACACCCAGGAGGTGCGCCCGGCCCGGGTCATCCGCGAGACAAGCGAGCCGTTGGCGACGACCGTGTACGGGGCCTCACAGCTGACCGCGATGCGGAAGCCTGCCTTGTTGCTCGGGTGGTCGTTGCACGGGAACCACGACGAGGCGCCGCTCGGCTGGCTGGCGACGAGCACGCCGTCGGTGAGTTCTTCCCAGCCGACATCGCCCCAGGGGCTGCGCACCGGATGCGGGGCGCCGCGGTAGCGCACCTCGACCTCGAACTGCTCACCCGCCTCGATGGTGTGCGCGGCGGTGATGACGAGCTTGCGCGCGCTATGGGTGTGTTTCTGCACCCGCACGCCATCGATCAGCACCTTCTCGACGGTGAGGCCGGCAAGGTCGAGGCTGAAGCGATCCAGCGGCATGGTCGCCCGCGCGGTGATGGTCGCGATCGCGCTCAGGCGATTCGTGGCCACCCGGTAGTCGAGCTCGAGGTCGTAGAACTCGACGCTGTAGCCGTCGTTTCCGGCAGCCGGAAGGTACGGGTCCCCGGCCGAAGCGGAGCCATAGGTTGCGTTCGGATTCTGGGACATGAGCGTGCTCAAGTATTCCACGGCGGTGAACGCCACGGCGCGATCGGATTGCCCGACCACAGCGACCCCGCCGGCACCCGCTCGCCCCGCATCACCAGTGACGCGGCGCCCACGGTCGCGTCGGCGTCGATGGACGCGGCCGGCAGAATCACGCTGTGCGGCCCAAGCGTCGAGCCCGCGCCGAGCGCCACCGTGTCGAGCTGCATGATGCGGTCGTGGAAGAGGTGCGTCTGCACCACGCACCCGCGGTTGATGGTGGCGCCATCGGCCAGGGTCACGAGATCCGCCTCGGGCAGCCAGTACGACTCGCACCACACGCCCGAACCGACCTTCGCGCCCAGCGTGCGCAGCCAGAACGCGAGCGCCGGCGTTCCCGTCGCGGCCTGCGCGAACCAGGGGCGGGCGACCATCTCCACGAAGGTGTCCTGCACCTCATTGCGCCAGATAAAGGAGGACCAGAGTGGATGCTCCGACTCCGCGATCCTGCCGACGAAGGCCCACTTCGCCACCGTGGTCACGCCCGCGGCCACCGCGCCGGCGGCCAGCATCATCACGCCCGACAGCGCGAGCGCCCACCAGGGTCCGATCGCGATCCACAGCAGCTCGAGGGACGCGAGCACGCCCAGGCCGATCCACGCGGACACCATCACGGGCACGATACGCAAGATCTCCCAGAGGGCACGAGCCACGCGCAACCGCAGCGGCGGAAGGAAGGTCCTCGCCTCGTCGGACTCGGTGGCCGTCCGCCGCAGTCGCACCGGCGGGTTGCCGAGCCAGCTCGATCCGCGCTTGGCCTTGCGCGGGGTGGCCGACAAGACCGCCACGAGCGCGTTGCGCGGCACGCTGCGGCCGGGTCCGGTCATCCCACTGTTCCCCAAGAATGCGCGCCGACCGATCTTGGCGCGACCAATGTGCACCCAGCCGCCGCCGAGTTCGTAGGTGGCAACCATGGTGTCGTCGGCGAGGAAGGCCCCCGGTGCGATGGTCGTGAGCTTCGGGATCAGCAGCACCGTCGACGCCTCGACATTCGCGCCAACTGTCGCCCCGAGCAGGCGCAGCCACAGCGGCGTAATCAGGCTCGCGTACACCGGGAACAGCAGCGTGCGGGTGGCGTCGAGCATGCGCTCGGTCATCCACACCTGCCAGCCGATGCGGCTGCGCACCGGGAAGTGTCCCTCGGCAAGCCCCAGGCCGAGCAGCCGCACGACGGCGATCACGAGCACCGCGTACACGATCCCTGCGGCGATCACCGCGAGCGGCACCCCGAGCGCCGCGCGCAGCACGGTCTGGCCGAACTCGCTCGCATCGCCGATGGTCGCGGCCACGACGAGCAGCCCCACGATGACCGACAGTGCGGGGACAGCGGATGCCCCGACCGAGCCGAGCGCGTAGGCGACGAGCCAGCGGCGGGCCGACGGCGGACGTTCCGCGGGCCAGGGCCTGCGCGCCGAACCGACGCGCGTGGCGGGAGATCCGGCCCAGCGTTCACCGTCGGGAACGCTACCGCTGACCGCGGATCCCGGTTCGATCTCGGAGCCACGCCCGATGTCGGTTCCGCCGAGCAGGGTGCTGCGTGAGCCGATCTTGGAGTCGGCGCCGATGTGCACGGCCCCGAGGCGCAGCTGGTCGCCGTCGATCCAGTAGCCGGCGAGGTCGGTCTCGGGTTCGATGGCGGCGCGGGCGCCGATCGTCAGCATGCCGGTGACCGGAGGAAGGGAGTGCAGGTCGACGCCCTGGCCGATCTTCGCGCCGAGAGCGCGGGCGTAATAACTGATCCAGGGGGCGCCGGCGAGACTGGCGGGATCCACCAGCAGGGCAACCTGTTCGGCCAGCCAGAGGCGCAGGTGCACGGAACCACCGCGCGGGTAGTTGCCGGGCTCGACTCCGCGCAACAGTAGGCGTGCGGCCACCACGCTGATGGCCATCTTGCCGAGCGGCGTGATGATGAGCAGGTACCCGGCAACGATCCACCACCAGTTAACGGTCGGCGCGAAGGTCACGTCGGCCCACGCGGTGAGGAGGTTGTTCGCGGCGGCGAGGTACACCAGCCACTTCAGGCCAACGAGCACGTGCAGCGGGATGCCGAGCAGGGTCTGGGCGATGCGGCTGCCGAGCGGGGTGGGCAGCACCGAGCGTTCGCGTGCGCTCGCGATCGGCACGCGCGAGTCGAGCTCGTCGGCGAGGGCGCCGATGCGCGGCTGGTCGTAGATGTCGGAGACGCGGGTGTCCGGGTAGCGCTCGCGGATCGCAGACACGAGCTGGGCCGCGGTGAGCGAGCCGCCACCGGAGGCGAAGAAGTCCTCGTCGGGCCCGGCGACCGGGGAGCCGAGAATTGCGGTCCACTTCTCGGCGAGCCACTCGGCGGTCGGGGTGAGGCCGGCTCCGGCGCCCTCGCCGTCGGCCGCGCCCACGAGGGGCCACGGCAGCGCGGACCTGTCCACCTTGCCGGAGGTGCGGGTCGGCATGGCGTCGACGACCGCGAGCAGGGGAACCATGGCGGCGGGAAGTTCGTCGCGGATCGCGTCGTTGGCTGCCGCACGGTCGAATTCGGCGCCGTCGGTGAGGGTGATGTAGCCGACTAGCAGCTTGTTGCCCGCGGCGGACGTCTGCACGACGGCCGCGGCATCCGCTACTCCGTTCAGCGCGCGCAGCGCTGCCTCGATCTCGCCCAGCTCAATGCGGCGGCCACCGATCTTGATCTGGTCATCGGCGCGGCCGAGGAACACGAGCCCCTCCGGCTCGAAGCGCACGAGGTCGCCGCTGCGGTAGGCGCGCTCCCAGCCGGGCCCGAGGGACGGCATCGGTGCGTACTTCTCGGCGTCCTTGGCCGGGTCGAGGTAGCGCGCGAGGCCGACTCCCCCGATGATCAGTTCGCCGCTCTCGCCCTCGCCGACGGGCTCGCCGCGGTCGTTGACGACGGCGAGATCCCAGCCGTCGAGGGGCAGGCCGATGCGCACCGGGCCGGGGCCGCCGAGCAGGGACGCGCAGGCGACGACGGTCGCCTCGGTCGGGCCGTAGGTGTTCCAGACCTCGCGCCCGCGGGCGGAGATGCGGGCGACGAGTTCGGGAGGGCAGGCCTCGCCGCCGAAGATCAGCAGGCGCACGAGTTCGAGGGATTCCTCGGGCCAGAGCGACGCGAGCGTCGGCACCGTCGACACGATGGTGATGCCGTGCGCGATGAGCCACGGGCCGAGGTCAACGCCCGAGCGCACGAGCGAGCGCGGCGCGGGCACCAGGCACGCGCCGTTACGCCAGGCGAGCCACATCTCCTCGCACGACGCGTCGAAGGCGACCGAGAGGCCGGCGAGCACGCGGTCACCGGGGGCGATCGGATCGCCGGCGAGGAACAGCTGCGCCTCGGCATCGACGAACGCGGCGGCCGAGCGGTGCGACACGGCCACGCCCTTGGGCACGCCGGTCGACCCGGACGTGAAGATCACCCAGGCATCGTCGGTGGTGCGCGGTGCGCTGACCGTGGCGATGACGCCGGTGCCGCCGACGGTGAGCAGGTCGGGGGCGAAGCCATCCGGGATCGGGCGGTCCGCCAGCGCGTCGGCGTCCACCACGTCGCGGGTGACAAACACCCCGCCCACGCCGATCACTCCGACGACGTGGGCCTCGCCGAAGACGAGACGAGCGCGGTCCTCCGGGTCATCCGCGTCCACAGGCACGTAGGCGGCGCCGGCAACCAGCGTCGCGAGAATGGAGATGTAGAGGTCGCGACCGCCGGACGGAATGCGGATACCGACCTTGTCCCCACGGCGCACGCCCGACTCGACGAGGCCGACCGCGCGTTCGTTGACGATGCCGAGCAGGCTGCGATAGGTCAGGGCGCCGTCGGCGTCTTCAAGGGCGAGGGCGTCGGGATGACTCTGCGCCGTGGCCACCAGAATGTCGACGAGCGTGCGCGCCTCGGTCACCCGTGATCCCGCCAGAAGTACGTCCTGCTGCAGGGTGATCTCGCTCACTGCATCCTCTCCGACGGCACCTCAGATATGAGGATCATTGCGCCAGAGGGTACACGCCTCGGGCAAACGGTGAGGGCGCCAACGGGGCCCGGTGTTCACCCGTTGTTTACCTGCGGGTGGCGCTCGCGACTACTTGACGCTCCAGTACATGATCTTCACGTGGGGCTGCTTCTTCGTGTAGGCCCAGTCGACGTTCGCGTACTGCTGGTGGTTCGTGTGCGCCGCGTACAGGAGGGTGATGTGACCGTCGGCGTCGACGGTCTTCTTCGAGATGATCGCCGTGTGGTTGGGGCTACCGTTGCCGTCCCAGTCGAACTGCACGATGTCGCCGACCTTGACCGAGGCACGCTGCTTCTCGGTGAGGGCGGTCGCGAGCTTGGGGCGCGCCTTCAGGTAGTTGCGCAGCGCGGTGGATGAGCTCCAGCTGGCGCTCATCTTCCACCCGCCGTTGTTGTACCAGGAGTTGTTCATCTTCCAGCCACGGGCGAGCAGCACCTGGCTGGCGAAGTTCACGCAGTCGTTGTTCGCGATGTACACCCAGCGCTTGGTGCCGCGGGTGTTCCAGTTGTCGAAGGCGTAGTTCATTTCCTTGTCGACCGCGCTGACCACCTTGTAGGTGAAGATGAGCGGGGTCGAGAACCGCTTGAGGGTGGTCTTCTGCGTGAGGATCACCGGGACCCTGCCGGGCTGGTAGTTGTACGCGGCGCCCAGAACGAAGATCATGCGGGTGTTCGAGGTGACCCGCAGGCCGGTCGCGCGGGTGCCGCCGAAGTCGACGGCGACTACCGAGCTGAGGTTGGTTCCCGTGATGACGATCGTGCGCGCCCCGGCGGTGTGCCCGGACGAAATCGACATGAGCTTGGCGACGGGGGCCGGGATGACCGGTGCCGGAGGCTTCGGCGTCGCGGTGGGCGTCGGCGTTGCCGTCGGCTTCGGGGTGGGTGTCGGCGTCGCGGTGGGCTTCACCGTGACCGTCGGCTTCGGCGTCGCAGTCGGCTTCGGCGTCGCACTCGGGGATGCCGTGGGCTTCGCGGTGGCGGTCGGCGCCGAAGTCGGCTTGGCCGTCGCCGACGGAGTGGCGGAGGGCGTGGCCGAGGCGGTCGGGGATGCCGTGGGACTGGGAGTCACGCTCGGTGTCGCGGAAGGCGTCGCGCTGGCCGTGGGTGCGGTCGTCGGCACGGGGGCCGCCGACGCCGCCATCGGAATGGCGAGAGCCAGAACGAGACCGGCGGCGATCGAGATACCGGCGCGGGCGCGCGCGCGGCGGGTCGAGGGCAAATCGTGCGGTGTCATGGCTCCAGGCACTGCGATTCAGCGAAGCGAGGTGCCGTCAACTCGCGCAGTGCTCCCGAGCATATACAAACGGTGGAACGTTTAGTCCACCTATTTTGACCAGACCGGGCGGAACTGCACGCTGATGCGCGGCCCGACCGCCTGCTTCGTCTTGAGGATGGCGTGCTCGTGCGTGCGCTGGGCGCTGCCACCCATCACCACGAGGTCGCCGTGGCCGAGCGGGAACTTGCGGGTGAGTCCGCCACCCTTGGGCCGGAGTGACAGCGTGCGCGCCGCTCCCACCGAGAGAATCGCGACCATGGTGTCGCGGTCGATGCCCGCACCGACCCGATCCCCGTGCCACGCGACGCTGTCGTCACCGGTGCGATAAAAGCACAGGCCAGCGGTCTCGAAGACCTGGTCTTTCGGACGCCCGTAGTAGTCGTTCAAATTCGCCTGCGCGTCGAACAGGCTGGGATCCGGAAAGCGGGAGCCTGCGCCGTACCAGGAGACGAGACGCGGCACCTCGACCACGCGGTCGTACATCGCGACGGTGTCGGCCTTCCAACTCACGCGGTCGACGAGGCGCTCGAACAGGGCATCGGAGTTGGTGACCCAGCCCGGACGGATGTCGAGCCACGCACCCTCGCCGAGCTCGATGCGGGTGACAAATCCGGTGAGGGGGTTCAGTTCGGGGTCGGCGGTGAGGTCGTCAAATATCGAGGCTTGGAAGGTAATGCTCATGACCTCAGCCTAAAGACATTCGAACGTATGTTCTAGTCACGAGAAAGTTTTTCGGCCACACTTGACGTTTCGATACATACCGATATATCGTTAACGCATCGCCGAAGAACATGGCGAAGAATCACATCGGGTGATTCACTCGAAGGGACTTACACCTCATGAACACCACTGAAGACACCACCGACAACACCGCTGACAACGCCACAGACGGCGTCACGACCGACACCACGTCCACCGACGAATCGGCCACCACCCACACCGACACGCACGACCGCGGACGCGGACGCGGAAAGCGCGGTGGCCGCGGCCACCATCACCACAACCACGAGCACTTCGTCCGCGGCTTCGCACCCCAGGGTGTCGACCCTCGCCAGTTCAGCCCGCAGGGCTTCGGTCCGCAGTACGGCCCCCAGGCATTCGGCCCGCAGCAGTTCGGCCCCCAGCAGGGCTTCGGACCGCAGGCTGGGTTCGGCCCGCAGCAGTACGGCCCGCAGAGCTTCGGCCCGCGCGGCTTTGGACGCCGTGGGTTCGGCCCCGGCGCCTTCGCCGCCGCGGCGGGCTTCGGCCCGTTCGCCGGACGCCAGGCGCCCAAGAAGGGCGACATCCGCCTGATGAATCGGGCCAGCAAGCTGTTGCACACCCTCCGCGAGTACCGCGGCACCGCCACGAAGGCGCAGCGCGCCGAAGCCATCGCCAAGCTCGACGAGACGATCACCGAGCTCAAGCGCATCATCGCCGGCTAGCCATCACCGCATGGCACCACGCCAGCCGGTGATACGCCAGGCAGCAGTAACCGAAGGCCCGCACTCATTCCCGAGTGCGGGCCTTCGTTGCGCTACGCGGGGTCGACGGACTCGCGGCGAAGGGAAACGATGCCCGGGCCATCCGCTCAATCAGGTCGTAGTCGATCGCCGGATACGGGAAGTTCACCGAATCCTTGGCTGCGCGGTACGGGGCGATGTCGAGCTCGAAGGCCTCGTCCATGCGCGGTACGGGGTAGAGGCCAACGTGCTTTTTCCAGGCGGCGTAGTGAATCGCGTAACTGCCGCCCAGCATGACGGCTGGCATGTCGTAACGGATCTTTTCCTCGGCGCCGGGAACGGCCAGGAGCAAGCGCTTTCGGACCTCGCGCAGGATGTGCTGCACGTCCTCGGGGAATGAGTCGATGTACTCGTCAACGTTCGCGTAGGTGTCAGCCACGATGCCCTCCTGTGAGTCAGGCTAGTCCGGGTCCCCGGCCAGGGCTCAACCCCTCTGTGCGAATCGCAGCCACTTTTGGATGCGCGGGCCCGGCGCTATTGGTTGTAGGTGGGAGAGTCGGCGTCGTAGTCGGGGCCCATGATCGCCCGAACCCGCCGCACTTTCTCGGGATCCGACAGGTGGTCTGCAACAGAGCCAGGCTGATCCGGACCGAATCCACTCACTCTGACCCATGTCACCCAACGGGCATCGCCTGCCGAGTACGAGACCTCGCAATAGATCGTGTACTGGTCCGGAGATTGGCTCTCGGCCCACGTCTCAACCTCGCGGAGATCCCGCGCGTCGAGCACGCGCCGTGTCTCAACACCGAGGTAATCCTTGACGGTCCAGAACTCGACCATGTAAGTCGGGTGAGATTCGACGCCACCGTCGCCTTCGTCATCGGCAAAGGTGTGCTCTTCGACTCGCATGGCTCAGTGAAGCACAGCAGCCAGCGGCATTTGCTCCGGGCTACGCGGCGGACGCCTGCGAGATGCGCACCATGTTGCCCGAGGGGTCGCGGAATGCGCAGTCCTTCGGACCCCACGGCTGGTCGATCGGTTCCTGCAGAACCTCGGCGCCCGTCGAGAGCACCTTGTCGAACGCGGCATCCACGTCTCCGGAGCTGAAGACCAGCATGGGCAGCACACCCTTGACCATGAGCTCTTGGAGCGCGTCGCCGTCGGCCTGCGACCGGCCGGCATGCGGCTCCGAGATCACGATGGCGAGGCCGGGTTGCGTCGGGCTTCCCAGCGTCACCCAGCGATAGCCATTGGATGCCACGTCGTTCTGCACCTCGAGACCGAGGCCATCTCGGTAGAAGGGCAGGGACTCATCCACGTCGTTGACGGTGATGTTGCGGTACTGGAGATTTATGCTCATGCGTCCACGTTAGGAAACGGGGACGAGGTCCGCTTCTTCGATCCTGCTCGGTTGCGCTCGGGTCTGCTGCGCTGGCGCCTGTTGCGCTCGGGCGGGTCGGGTGCGGAGCTTGGCCACACACGCGGGCATGGCGTCGACGGCGTGGTGATCCATCGCGCGGTAGGCGCTCGGGGTCACGCCGACGATCTCGGTAAACCGCGAGCTGAAGGATCCGAGCGAGGTGGACCCCACCTCCATGCAGGCGTCGGTCACCGACATCCCGAACCGAAGCAGTGCCATGGCACGTTCGATGCGCCGCGTCATCAGGTAGCTGTAGGGGGTCTCGCCGTAGGCCGCGCGAAATTGGCGCGAGAAGTGCGCCGGAGACATAAAAGCTCGACGTGCCATGGTCGGCACGTCGAGCGGTTTCGCGTAGTCGCGATCGATGAGGTCCCGCGCGCGTCGCAGCGATGCGAGTGCGGCGAGGTCCTGCGGGAGCATGCGATGAGGCTACACCGCACGCCTGCCCGCGGAACAGGCGTTACGCGGTGGGGAATTCGTAGGTGGCGCCGTTGCCGAAACGCTCAGTGAGAGCGAAATCGAAGTCGGCGTCGGAGATGTCGAAGATGCCGTGTTCGGCAGCATTCGAGCGGATGGCGGCGAGCTCACGGGCTCGCGAGTAGAACATCGGGTCGGTGGCGAGAAGTGCGTAGCCGCCGACGATGAACTCGACGTTTTGGCGTGAAAGGGTATTCGTGTAAGTCATTGCTGTAGTGCTTTCGTTTAGTGGCGCTGATTCGCAGCGCAGTATCGCGGCGAAAATGCCGCAGGCGAGCCATCGATACTCGATCGAGCTGGATGGCTTCGAGTTGTGTGCCGACGGTGTCGGCGGGGTTTCGCGCTGTCTGCTCTGATTTCAGCGGGCGCTTCTGGAAGAAATCCGGTGCGCGGCATTCACAGGGGAATGGCGTCCAGAACAGATTTCTCGATGTCCAGTGCCTTCAGCATACGCTATTTCGGCCACACGTGTTGTGAAACGTACAAAGTGACCGGTCGGTCGGTCTCGGAATCCTCCAAACCGGGGCGACGCGGCCCGCCAAGCCTTTGCTGCCCGGCCAACTGCGTGCCACCTGCTCTCCGGCCGTTTCACCTGCCCCGCGCCAGCCCCGCGCCGGCTGTTTCGCCAGCCCCGCGCCTGCCCCGCGCCAGATTAGGAACTTTTGGACGAATTGACCCAGCTGCGGAGCCTGGGTCGCTCGAGAGGCGAAAACTCCGCATGTGGAGAAGCGGGGGTGCGGCGCCGGGGTCGGAAACAGCCGCCGGGGCGTGGAGGGGGCCGCGCCGACGGACGGACAGTGGATGCCCCGGGGCTACGGAATCATGCGGGCTGCGCGGTACCTCGCGAAGAGGTCCGCAAACGCCTGCTCGGTGCGACGGAATCCCAGGAACCCGGCCACCCGGCTCTTACCCATGTCGGTGACGACCTCCATCTCGCGGCCGAGGTCGGCGTCGGTGTGCCACCACGACGCGATGCGTCCGAGGTCGGGCTCGACCAGTCCGTTGCGCTCGACGATCGTGGCCCAGACTCCCTCGAGCCCGGCCATCTGCTGCTCGAGCGGACGCGGCTCGGTGTCGAATCCCTCGACGAGCGCAGGGTCGATGCCGAGGTGCGCGGCGAGGCGCGGCCACATCCAGCGCCAGCGGAAGACATCGCCGTTGACGATGTTGAACGGCTCGTTGGCTCCGGCCGGATCGGTCGCGGCCCAGATCATCTGCTCGGCGAGGATGCCGGCGTCGGTCATGTCGGTGAGGCCGTTCCACTGCGCCTCGCTGCCGGGGAAGATGAACGGACGGCCAAGCTCTTTGGTGATCGCGGCCTGCGCGGCGATCGTGAGGCCCATGTTCATGGCGTTGCCCACGGCGTAGCCGATCACGGTGTGGGAGCGATGCACCGACCACGTGAAGTCCTGCCGCTCGGCGGCCGCGAACAGCTCGTCCTCCTGCGCGTAGTAGAAATTGGGGGTGTCGAGGCGCGGCTCCTCCTCGTGGAACGGGGTATCAGGCATCTCGCCCGCGGCGTATGCCTCGAACGGGCCGAGGTAGTGCTTGAGCCCGGTCACCAGTGCGACGTGCTGCACCGGTGCGTGGTCGAGCGCGGCGAGAAGGTCCCGCACCATTCCGGCGTTGACCTCGATGTTCTCGGCCTCGGTGGCGCGGCGCGACCAGGCGGTGAAGAACACGTGCGTGGGCTTGGCCTCGGCGAGCGCGGTGCGCAGGCTGTCGGGGCTGAGCAGATCCGCGGCGATGCCGGTGACGCCGGGCGAGGAGACCGCGGAGCGCGACAGCCCGATGACGCTCCAGCCGTCCGTCACGAGCTGCTCGATCAGTGCGCCGCCGGTGATGCCGCTGGCGCCGACCACGAGGGCGGTGCCGGTTTCGGACGGATGGGCCAGGTGATTGCCGTTACTCATTAGGAGTACAAGGCGCGCGCGTGGCGATGCATTCCGCCCGGGGCATCCACTCAGGCGATGCGCAGCCAAGCCGCACGTGACAGCTCAGAAGTCGATGCGCATCACCACGCGGCGCGGGGACGGGTGGCTCACCTCGGCGAAGCCGGCCGCCTCGAAGACGCTGCGGCTGCCGACGTAGAGCTCACCCCAGGTGATGTTCTTGCCGGGTTCGGTGATCATCGCGTAGCCCTCGAGGGCACGCGCGCCGCGGGAGCGGGCGAAGTCCACGGTGGCCGCGGCGAGCGCCCTGCTGATGCCGCGGTGACGATAGCCGACGCGGGTGACGAAGCAGCTGACCGTCCAGACACCGTCGTCGAGCGGGTCCTCGTCGCGATTGAGCCACGGGATGCGCGTGCGCTGCAGCCGCACGTAGACGACCCGGGGTTCGACCGCGCACCAGCCGACCGGCTCGCCGCCTAGGTAGGCGACGAGTCCCGTCGTGGCGCGGGCCCGCGGGTGATCGCACGCGGTCTGCTCGCGGAAGCGCTCCGCGCGCTCCTCGGGCGGCACGGACCGCCAGTCGTGGTGCGGGATCTTGAACCACTGGCACTGGCAATCGGCCGCCGCCCCGCGCTGGCCGAAGATGGTGGTGAGGTCCTCCCAGGAGGCCTCGTTCGCGGGGACGATGGATGTGACGTGCACCTCTCCATCTTGAATCGTCGCGGACTCCCCGGCTACCCGTCCGCACCGCGAACTTACTAACACCCATTGCACTTACAAGTGAAACCACTAACGTTAGGACTATTCGACACACTAAGAACCGATACGAAAGAACTGGCATCGTCATGACTACGACCCTGCTCAATAGAGAAACTGTAATTGTCACCGAAGAACTGCGAGCTGAGGCAGCTGGGCTTATCGACGACGCGTGCGACGAGCCGCTAGAGAGACTGTTAGTCTCCGTCGGTGGTGCAGCAGTCGAAATCCCGGCGGCGCTCTCGAGCTTCCTCGTGGCAGTTATCGAACGTGCTGCCGAAGGCGGCACCATGACGTTAATGTCCACGCCTGAGGAACTCACTACGACCGCGGCCGCTGACATGCTCGGAGTCTCGCGTCCCACGCTTATGAAGCTCATTGAAGCGGGTGAGATTCGATCTCACAAAGTGGGATCGCACTCACGGCTCAGGTCAGCCGACGTGCTCGAGTTGAGGACAAAGCGTGCTGCTGCACGCAAGATTGCCTTCGAAAAGTTGCGCGAACTGGAAGAGGAAGTCGGAGAAGTCTGACCTCCGTCGTAAGGTACATCTGTGGCACAGAGAATATTCATAGACGCGAACATTCTCTTTAGTCGCACTTTGCGGGACTGGACCTTCATGCTCCATAACCAGGTCGGCACTATGTTCCAGCTTCATACCACGCACGATGTCATCGCCGAAGCGCTCTATCGACTGCGACGCAAGAACCCGGAATGGAACGGGAGCGTCACTGCGCGTCTTCACGACATTTTCGTGGAAAACGTCGATGAGGTACTCGGCGAATTCGACGCCTCCATCGACTTCGACGGCTCAGACGCCAACGACCGACATGTGCACGCGGCTGCAGTTCACTGCAAGGCCGATATCTTGCTGACTAACGATGGTGGTTTTTCGACTCTCGCAGGGAATGTCGACCTCAGTTATTCGGTGTATTCGGCCGACGATTTTTTCGTGCTTATCGACGACTCCGCTGCGCTGAGCGTGCGAGCGGTCGTCGATGAGCAACGCGCATATTGGTCTCGTCGGGCCACAGCCGGCGAAACTCCAATGGGTTTGGTGGAGGCGCTCACCAAGAGTGGTTGCCCAGCATTTGCTGCTCGGGTTCATGAACATCTGAGGGTTCTCAGCGGGCCGACTGCTCGGGGGGATTTCAACTCAGGTGTCCGCGGCTCGTCTTACGAAGCGGACCGGCCTAATTCAGTCCGCTCCGCTTAGTCGTAGTCACCATTCCATCTTCGGAGTTTGTCGGGGTTGAGCACCACCCATACATCGCACACGAGTCGCGCCCGCACGTTGAGAATCACGATCGCGATGACCCGCCCGGCGTCGCGCACCACCAGCCCGGTGTGCCCGTTGACCGGGTGCTCGACGATCTCGACCTGGCTGCACGCTGCCGATGACCGAAGCAACAGCTCGGTGACGTCCCCCGCCCCGCGCACGGGGAACAGCTCGGTCGGCACCACCCCGCCGCCATCGGTCAGCGCGACGACGTCTGGCGCCATGAGGGCGGCCAGCCCCGGGGCATCCCGATCCGCCCACGCGCGGTGCATCGCGTGCACCGCATCCTCGTGATGCGCGAGCCTCAAGCCAGCAAGTTGGGCGGTGCGGATGACCCGGCGCCCCGCCAGCGCGAACGCCCGGCTCGTGCGGGGCGGTCGGTCCTCACGCCCGAAGCGCACTGACGGCGGCGATCTTCGGCGGGCTCATCATCCAGAGCAGCTGGTCGATGCCCTCGGAGGCGGACACGGCCAGCACGGCGTAGGCCTCACCATCGCGGGAGATGACGACCGAGGGCTGGCCGTTCGTCTCGATCCAGCGCAGCTCGGCGCCCGTCCAGAAGTGGGACGAGAAGGCGGCGACGAACTTCGCCACGCGCGTGCGCCCGATGATCGGGATGCGGGCGGCGAGCTTCACGCCGTTGCCGTCGGAGTAGCTGACGACATCGGCCGCGAACAGGTTCTCGAGCGCGGTGAGATCCCCCGACTGCGCCGCGGTGAGGAATGCGGCGAGCAGGCGACGCTGTTCTGCCGTGGTCGCCGGCGCGCGCCGCTCGGCCGCGAGGTGCTTGCGCGCACGGCTGACCAGCTGGCGCACCGCGGGTTCCGACAGCCGCACGATCTCGGCGATGGACGAGTATGCGTAGTCGAAGGCCTCGCGCAGCACGTAGGCGGCGCGTTCGGTGGGGGTGAGCTTCTCGAGCAGGATCAGCACCGCGAACTCAAGGGCCTCACCCCGCTCGGCACCGAGGGCCGGGTCGGCGCTGGTATCCACCGGCTCGGGAAGCCACGGCCCGATGTACGTCTCGTGGCGCGCCCGTGCGGACTGCGCGGCATTGATCGCCAGGCGCGTGCAGATGGTGGCGAGCAGCGCGGCCGGGCTCTCCACGACGCTGCGGTCGTACGCCTGCCAGCGCAGCCACACCTCCTGCACGATCTCCTCGGCCTCGGCAGCACTGCCGAGCATCCGGTAGGCGATGCCGAACAGACGCGGGCGGGTGTCCTCGAAGATGACGAGCGCCCGGGCGAGCTCGGCCGGGTCGGCCGGTTCGTCGAGATCGGCCAGGTCTGCGCGCGCCGGGCCGACGAGCTCGGCCCGGTCTGCAAGGCCAGCGCTGACTGCGGCTGCCGGGATGGCGCGCTCCGGGTCATCCACTGTGGCTTCGTCGTTCGCACTCATTCGGTGGCCTTTCGGTCCGGCATCGCGGGTCGGGATCAGGAATCAGAGAGCCGTTCACCTTATAAGACCGGATGCCCCGGGCGTTTGTGACGGGATCGCGAAAGTTTTCTCGGATCGCGTCAATTCGTGGCATCCGCTTGACCTGTAGCGCACTACAGGTTGCAGGATGAGCCCATGGACAAAAAACTGCTCCCCGAAGTCACGGTCGCCGTTCCGCCGGAGGGGCTGTCGATCGGCGCCACCGCGGAGGCCACCGGAGTGAGCGTCGAGGCGCTGCGGTACTACGAGCGCGAGGGGCTCATGCTCGACCCGACTCCGCGGGATGCGGGCGGGCGCCGGCGGTATGGACTGCGCGACCTCGAGTGGATCGGCGGACTGGTGATGCTGCGCGAGACCGGCATGCCCATCGCCGATGTGCGCGTGATCGCCGATCTCAGCCGCACTCCCGGTACCGAGGCGCAGCGGGTCGTCGAGTTCGAGCGGCACCGCGAGCGCGTGATCGAGGATCTCGAACGCACGAAGCGGCACCTGGTCGCCATCGACACGAAGATCGCGGCGTATCGCGCGGCTGCTGCCAGCCCCGGCACCGCCGCGCACCCCGGCGCCGCGCACCCCGCCACCGCGGCACCCACCACACGACTCCCCCTACCGAAAGAGGACACCAAATGATGAAGACAACACTGCTGGGCGATGGGCTGCGGGTATCCGCGATCGGACTCGGCGCCATGGGCATGAGCGCGTTCTACGGCTCGAGCGATGAGGCGGAATCCATCGCGACCCTGCGCCACGCGGTCGACGAGGGCGTGACCTTCATCGATACCGCCGAGGCCTACGGCCCCTTCGAGAACGAGAAGCTCATCGCCCGCGCGCTGGGCGATCGCCGCGATGAGGTGATACTCGCCACGAAGGCGTCGTCCGAGACCGACGACGACGGCACGGTCCACGGCCGCAACGGCACCCCCGAATACATCAAGCGCGCCGCGAACCGTTCCCTCATGCACCTCGGCACCGACGTGATCGACCTCTATTACCTGCACCGCGTCGACCCCAACGTCCCCATCGAGGAGAGCATGGGCGCGATGGCCGAGCTCGTCGCCGAGGGCAAGGTTCGCCACGTGGGCCTCTCGGAGGCAGGAGCCGACACCATCCGCAAGGCTCACGCGGTGCATCCGCTCGCCGCCGTGCAGTCGGAATTCTCCCTGTTCAGCCGCGACGTCCTGCACAACGGCGAGAAGCAGGTCATGGACGAGCTGGGCATCGGCCTCGTCGCATTCTCTCCGCTGGGCCGCGGTGTGCTGACGAGTGGCGTGCGTTCGCTGGATGATTTGGACGCGGATGACGCGCGCCGGGGTCTCCCGCGCTTCCAGCCCGAGGCGTTCGCGGCGAACCGGCGGCTCGTGGAGCGGGTCGAGGCCATCGCTGCCGAGAAGGACGTCACCGTGGCCCAGGTCGCTCTCGCGTGGCTGCTTGCGGAAGGGGCGGTGCCGATCCCGGGTACCCGTCGGCGTGCGCGTCTCGACGAGAACATGGGGGCCGCGGAAATCGAGCTGACCTCGGACGACCGCCGGCGCCTGGCCGAGGCACTTCCCGCGGACGACATCGCCGGCTCCCGCGATGGACTGGCGCTCCCCGTCGGCGCCGACCGCTAGCCCGGGGTGGGCGCTGCCCGTGCAATCCGGGCAAAAGCGCTGAAAACGGGCCAGCGCGCTTGACCGTTTTCAGCGCTTTCGCCCGTTTGCGCTGCGCCGGGGCATTTCGCCGCCGCCGACCCCGTGGGCGAACGTCTCTTCACCGAAAACGGGTCAGTCCGGCGCAACCGGGCGTGCGCGCTCGCCCCGTAGCGCCGCATTCGCCCGGGTTATGACATCCATCGGAGTGGGGGCGGTCGATCGTGCCCGGATTGGCCCGGATTCGGGCGATTTGCCGCAGCCCGGGGCATCCGGGGCGCCGAACTCGCCCGGATTGGGGCGATTGTCGGGGCCCGAGGCATCCGCCTTCGCCGAACACGCCCGGATTCGAGTGATTGCCGAGATCTGGGGCATCCGCTGCCGCCAAACATGCCCGGATTGAGTGAAACAGCTGCCCAAGTTCATCGAAGGAGCAAACTTTGTCGTCGGCGGGGCCAGACAACAGCCATTTGTGCTCCTTCGATGCAGTTTCGCGAGCCGGGGGGCGGGCGGCACGCACGGCCGGCGCCGGGTTGGCATCACGCGACACGGGGCCGGTACCGGACCGGCGGCACGCGACGAACAGCGCAGGTTGCAGCCGCCGCAACGTCGAATTGGGCGGCCCCGCAGGCTAGCGGCGGTACTGGGCCGCGGGGTGGTTTGCGGGCAGGCGGGGTCCGCCACCGGTGAGGCGCTCGCGCATGGTGCCCGACCGCGGGACATCCGGCAGCATGCCCCGCTCGCGCAGGATGGGCATGACCTTCTCGATGAAGTCCTCATATGTAGCCATGCCGCCGTAGGTGTACTCGATGAGGAAGCCGTCGAGGTCGCCCTCCTCGATGTAGGCCTGCAGCTCGTCGGCGACCTGCTCGGGCGTCCCGGTGATGCGCGGCCCGCCGATCGACGTGGTGATGCGGTCGAGAATCTCGGCGACGGTGGGGCTCGCGCCGGGCACCTGGAACATGGCGAGCATGGTCTGCCCGACCTCAGTGGTGACCTCGTCCAGCGTCTGTTCGAGGTCAAACTTCATCAGGTCCACCCCGCTCCAGCCCATGAACAGGGCGGCGGCGGCTTCACGCGTGGGCGTGGCATCCAACTCTGCTCGCAGGCGCAGCGCCTCTTCCTCGGTGTCCGCGACGATGATGGCTACCGCGTCCATGATCTTGATGGAGTCGGCGTCGCGGCCGTTGGCCACCGCGCGGGCGCGCAGGTCGGCGACGGTCTTCTTGACCGAGTCGATTCCGCGGTCCTGGATGAACACGGCCTCGGCGAAGCGACCAGCGAAGGCGCGACCCGTGGGCGAAGCACCGGCCTGCAGCAGCATCGGCGTGCGCTGGATGGACGGCGTCGCCGGGTAGTACCCGTCGAGCCGGAAGTACTCGCCCTCGTGTTTGATGCGGTGCACCTTGGCGGGGTCGGCGAACGTGCGGGTGGCTTTGTCGTTGACGACGGCGTCGTCCTCCCAGGCACCTTCCCAGAGCTTGAACGACAGCTCGAGGAACTCGGTCGCGCGACGGTAGCGCTCATCGTGCGGCGTGACTTCGGTCTGGCCGAGCATCTTGACGAGGGCGACCTGGTTGTCGCTGGTCACCACATTCCAGGCGATGCGGCCCTTGGTGAAGTGGTCGAGCGTCGTGAACGCGCGGGCGTTGAGGTACGGCTGCTGCGCCGTGGTCGACGCCGTCACGACAAAGCCGAGCCGGTCGACCGTCGCCGCCAGCCCCGAGATGATCGTCATCGGGTCGTGCACCGGAAACTGCACTGCCTCACGAATGACGACCTCGGGCACGTCGTCCCCGCTCATGGGGTAACCGATCGCCTCGGCGAAGAACAGAAAGTCGAACCCGGCGGCCTCGAGCTTGCGCGCCATGTCCTGCCAGTACTCGAGCGTCGCGAAATCGCCGGTGTCACCGCGCTCGTGATGCCACGCGTTGCTGATGAAGTTGGGCGTGAGCTCTTCGAACGCACCGAGGAAAATCTTCTTGGTCAAAACGAGCCCTTCGTCCAACGTGACATTGTGATAACTAATAGTTATCAGTTCGGCCCGCCTCACCGCAAGCTCGATACTGTGGACGAGTGGATGTCGCGGACGAACCAAGCCCCTCGGACGGCCTGTCCCAGGCCCTCGGCACCGCCGTGCGGCTCGAGCGCGCCAAGGCCGGATGGAGCATGCGCAAACTCGCCGGGCTCGCCGGGGTATCCCAGCCCTTTCTCTCCAACGTCGAAAACGGCCGCATCTACCCGAGCGTTCCCACGCTGTACGCCCTCGCATCGGCGCTGGGAATCGCACCCGCCCAGCTGATGCCCCCGACCGAGTCATCCCGCAGCGCCAGCGTTCACCTGGCCGCCACCGACGGCACGACCGATACCGCACAGATTCTCAGCGGCGGCCCCGGCAAGGCGCTCGAGTCATTCCTCTTTGACATTGCGCCGGGATATGCGGATGCCACGCCCTTCGCCCACGACGGAGAGGACTTCATCTACGTGCTCGACGGGGTTCTGCACGTGTGGATCGGCGATGCCGCCGCAACAGAGCTGGCCGCGGGTGAGTCGCTGTGGATCGACGGAGCACTCCCCCATGGAATGCGGGTCCCCGCGGACGCCGCCGGCCGCACCCGCGTGCTGCTCGTCAGCAGCCACTGACCCCCTCCAGCCGACCCGGGCACCGTCTTCCCGCGTGACCACCCGGTCGACCTGCTCGCTCAGCCCACGGAGTGACCTAGGGGCGGCAGCTATGCGGCAAAGTCGGTTGACCGGCTGACCTTCTCCCAGTCATCCGCTTCCGCGATCTCGAACGCGAAATTCGTGCGGGCCCGCTCGAGGGCGTCGCTTCCCAGAATCAACCGGCGGGGAGGGGTGGATGCCTCGGCGGCGTCGAGTATCGCCGCGGCCGCCCGCGCCGGGTCACCCGGTTCGTTGCCGACATACGTGGCAAATGCGCGCAGGCGGTCGCCCACACTCGCGTCGTAGTCGGGGCCGGGCTCCACGATGGAACCGGTGGCGCCGGATCCCCATCCGGTGCGGAATCCGCCCGGCTCGACGATGATGACCTTCACCCCGAACGGCTCGGTCTCGGTGCGCAGCACATCGGAGAACGCTTCAACGGCACCCTTGGCCGCCTGGTACGCCGCGATGCCGGCGGACCCGGCGACCCGGCCACCGATAGAGGAAATCTGCACGATGACCCCAGAACGCTGGCGACGAAGGAGGGGAAGGGCAGCGCGGGTGACGTTGTAGACGCCGTAGAAGTTCACGTCGATCTGGGCCCGGAAGTCCTCTTCGCTTCCCTCCTCGATCGACGCGGTGTTGGCATACCCGGCGTTATTGACGATGACGTCGAGGCCGCCAAACTCCTCGACGGCATAGGCAATGGCGGCGGCGGATGACCCGGCGTCGGTGACGTCCAACGCCACAGTTCGGTAGCGCTCGGGGTATGCGGAGACGAGCTCGTCGACAGCGACAGGTCGGCGCGATGCCGCCACGACGTTGTGCCCCGCGGCGAGCGCGGCAACGACTGTTTCGTGACCGATGCCGCTGGTCGTTCCGGTGATGAACCAGGTACTCATGGGATGCTCCTTGCTAAACGGATGAGGTTCCGTATAGTTTACATAAGCGGAACCCAATCCGCTTAATTTGTTTCGAAGGGACAATCCACATGAGCATCCTGAGTACTACGGTCGCAATGGTCACCGGCGCCAGCAGCGGGATAGGCGAGGCAACCGCGCGACGTTTGGCCGACGACGGCGCCTCCCTTGCGCTTCTCGGACGCCGCCGCGATCGCCTCGAAGAACTGGCGACGTCACTTCGTGCTGGCGGCACCCAGGCGCTCGTGGTCGAAGCCGATGTGACTTCGCAGCTGGCGGCGGCCGGCGCTGTCGACGCCGTGATCGCCGAGTTTGGACGACTCGACATCCTCGTCAACAACGCCGGCCTGATGCTGCCAGGACCGGTGGTCGACGCGGCGCCAGAGGAGTGGGACCGCATGATCGCCGTCAACCTCAATGGAGTGTTGTACATGACGAAGGCGGCCCTTCCTCACGTGATCGATGCGGCCGAGACATCCGCTCGCCGCGTCGCCGATCTCGTCAACATCAGCTCGACGGGTGGACGTCTCGCCCGATCGGGCACCGCCGTCTACAGCCTCACGAAGTTCGGTGTCACTGCCTTCTCGGAGGGGCTGCGACAGGAAGTCATGGGCCAGCGCGTGCGAGTGGGATTGGTCGAGCCCGGCACGGTCGCGACCGAGCTGAGTTCCCACGCGCGCGACGGCGTACGCGAGGGCATTCAACAGATGGTCACGGCGTTCGAGGTGTTGCGCCCCGAGGACATCGCCGACGCGGTGTCGTACATGGTCACCCGCGATCGCCGGGTCTCCGTCAACGAGATGTTGGTGCGTGCCAGCGCACAGACCTGGTGACAGGGGGTGCCGCGCCATCGGGACGAGGCGCCGGGCCGCGCCGGGTATCGTTCTTTGCGCAGCACTTCCCCCGAGAGAAAGCCGCTCATGACCGACAGCCCGTCCCGCGCACTCCGTGCCGACGCGCAGCTCAACCATGACCGCGTGCTCGAGGTCGCCGCTGAGCTGTTCGCCACGGACGGCGCCGACACCTCGATGAAGTCGCTGGCCACGGCCGCCGGCGTCGGGGTCGGCACCCTGTACCGCCGTTTCCCATCGCGGGAGATTCTGATCGAGGCCGTCTACCGCACCGAGACCACCAAGCTTGCGGAAGCGGCCGCCACGCTCCTCGAGACGATGACCCCCATCACCGCGCTGCGCACGTGGATGGGAATGTTCGTCAGCTACATGCTCGCCAAGTACGGCATGGCCGAAGCCCTCAAGGCGGTACTGCTCGATGGCGGCGAGCTACGCATGGAAACCCGTCAGCGACTCGTCGATGCGCTGTCCCTTTTATTGACGGCGGCGGAAGCGGATGGCTCGATCCGCACCGATCTCCCCCCGCTGCGCATCCTCATGGGAATCTCGGGAATCGTCCTCATCGCCGACGAGTTCCACGAGGCCGGCCTCACGGATCAGTTGCTCGACCTGCAACTCGACGGTCTGCGCTTCAACGCGCCGAAGTAACGGGCCCCGGGGCATCCATTTGCTACCCCGGCAAATCCGCTTGGCAGGACTCAACCGACACCGCCATCATTGCGGAGGAGGCCCCACCCATGACTCACGACCACACCTCGCCCGCAGCGGATGCCGCAACCGACGCAGAGGCGACCCCGTTCGGGCGCCCGTACTGGGAGGACCGCTACGCAGAGCCGGGGTTCACCTGGAGTGGCAACCCCAACCCGGTGCTGGTCACCGAGTCGACCCCGCTGACTCCCGGAACGGCACTCGACATCGGCAGCGGCGAGGGTGGCGACGCCATCTGGCTGGCGACGCAGGGGTGGCGGGTCACCGGCATCGACATCTCGCAGAACGCTCTGGATAAAGCGCGGGGCCGGGCCGAGGCATCCGCCCCCACTGCTGCCACCCGCATCACCTGGGAGCAGCACGACCTCGCCGAATGGGCACCGGAGCCCGGCTCATTCGATCTGGTGTCGTCGCAGTTCATGCACCTGCCCAATCCGATCCGCACGAATCTCTTCCGTGCGCTGGCCGCGGCCGTGGCACCCGGCGGCACACTGCTCATCGTCGGGCACGACGCCGCCGACTTCGCCCCCGACGCGCACCAGCACCACAGCGACATGATGTTCACCGCCGCCGACGTGGTCGCGGCCATCGAGGGCGAGCACCTGCGCATCGAGGCGGCGGAGTCGCGGTCCCGCGTGGGAAGGCGTCCCGACGGCACCACCGGCGACGTCCGCGACATCGTCGTGGTGGCGGTGCGTCCCGCCTGAGGTGTTGCGAAGCACCCGCAGGAAGCACCCGCACTATAGGCACTCAGTGCACCACGTCAACCGTGCGTCCCGGGTGCCGCTTCGCGTTTAGCGTCGGAGGACAGGCACGCGGTCAGCCGACCGCGCGGCCGCCTCCCGCGACGCAAAGGACCAGCACCATGCCGAAGAAGGCACCCGTCATCGTCATCACCGGCGCCTCCAGCGGCATCGGCCGCGCCACGTCTCTGCGCTTCGCCCGGCGCGGGGCGAACCTCGTGCTCGCCAGCCGCGACCGCGCAGCCCTCGAGATGCTCGCCGACGAGTGCGTGCGACTCGGCGCCGACGCCATCGCGGTTCCGACCGACGTCACGAGCAACGACGACGTCGAGGCGCTCGGCCGCATCGCGGTCGGCTCGTTCGGCCAGATCGATGTATGGGTCAACGGCGCAGGCATCGGGCTGTTCGCCACGGTCGACACAGCTCCCCTTGACGAGTTTCGCCGCGTCCTCGACGTCAACATCATGGGCGTCGTGCACGGTTCCCGCGTCGCGCTGAAGGTGATGAAGAAGCAGAAGCGCGGCACGATCATCAACATCGGATCGATCATCGGCGAGATCGCCACCCCGTACACCTCCGCCTACGGCATGTCCAAGGCCGCCGTCCGCTCCCTCGGTGTCGCCATCGGCCGCGAGCTGAAGATCGAGGGCTTCCGCCGCGTACGCATCAGCACAATCCTGCCGCCCACGATCGACACTCCGTTCTTCGCCCACGCCGCGAACTACTCGGGGCGCACCGCGCGAGCCATCCCTCCCGTCTATCCTCCCGAGCTCATCGCCAAGACGATCGAGCGCATGGCGAAGTCGCCGAGGCCCGAGATCGTCGTCGGCTTCCTCGGACGCGCCTTCACCCGCCAGCACCGACTCGCCCCGCGCATCGTCGAGGCGGAGATGAGCGCCCTCGTCAACGTGACCCAGCGGCCGCATCGCTCGCACGCCGAGGACACCTCCGGCGCGGTCTTCGAGCCCGAACTCGGCGAGGACAAGACGGTGAATGGCGGATGGCACGGGGCGGCCCGATACCGCGGCCGCAAGCTGCTCGTGCTGACGGCGGTGGTAGCCGCCACCACGGTGCTGGTCAGGTGGGGACGTCGATGAGCGCGCGCCTGACGCGTAACGTCGCTCCCGGGGTTCACCGGCTGCAGCATGCGTACGTGAACTGCTACATCCTCGAGGAGGAGGGCGCGCTCACCATCGTGGATGCCGCCCACCCCAAGACGTGGCCGTACCTGAAGAACGCCATCACCGCGCTCGGCTACGAGCCGACCGATGTGCGGGCGCTCATCCTCACTCACGCGCACTTCGATCACCTGGGCTTCGCCTTGCGCGCCCGGCAGGAGTGGGGTATCCCGGTCTACGCGCACCGGGCGGATCACGCCATTGCGGAGCATCCGTACCAATACGCGCATGAGAATCCGCGCCTGATCTACCCCATCAGGCACCCGGCCGCCCTTCCCGCGTTGCTCGGCATGGTCGGAGCCGGCGCGCTGCAGGTGAAGGGGCTGACCGGCATCCTCGACGTGCACGCGGGCATCACCCTCGATGTGCCCGGGCATCCGGAAGTCGTCTTTACTCCCGGTCACACGTACGGGCACTGCGCGTATTTCCTGCGCTCGGCGTCGACGCTGCTGTCGGGCGATGCGCTCGTCACCTTCAACCCCTACACCGGGGCGAAGGGGCCACAGATCGTGTCCGGTGCGGCGACCGCCGACAGCTCGCGGGCGCTCGCGTCCCTCGACAAGCTGGCCGCCACCGGCGCCGAAATAGTGCTGCCCGGGCATGGCCCGAGCTGGCGCACCTCCGTCGAGAGCGCCGTCGCGCGGGCCCTGGAGGCCGGCCCCTCCTAACCTGCGGAGCTTAATCCGCGCGCGCTAGTCGCCTCGGGTTTACCTCCCGTTTGCCTTGTCGCGGGAACGTACTGGGGGTCCTGTCCGGGCCCACTGACGTGCTCGCGAAGGGCGATTTCTTGACAAGACGATTCTGGCGACCGGTAACGGCCGCGACTTCTTCCGTGGCTCTGGCCGTGCTCCTGCTGAGTGCGGTTGCCCCCATCGCGGCGCCTTCCGCCAGCGCCGCTCCGGCTCTTCCGACACTCGTCGTCAACGAGGTTGATGCGAGCGGAGCACCGCAGGACTGGATCGAGCTCAAGAACACCGGCACGGTCGCCGTTGACGCCAGCGGGTTGATCCTCAAGGACGACAAAGCCGCCGACCGTTTCGACATCCCCGCCAACACGGTCATTCCGGCCGGGGGCTACGCATCGTTCGAGGTCGCTGACGCGTTCGGTCTTGGGGCCAAGGGCGACGCCGCCCGCCTCTACCTGAACGACAACACCACGCTGATCGACGGCTACACCTGGACCTCAGACGCCTCCCCCGCGACGTGGGGCCGTTGCCCCGACGGCACGGGCGCCTTCGGCATCACTCAGTCGAAGACTCGGGATGCCCCGAACACCTGCACCACGAGCACCACCCCGCCCACCTCGACCCCGACGGCTACCCCCACCGCGACTCCGACGGCCACGCCGACGGCGACTCCGACCGGCACGCCGTCAGCCGCACCGCTCGTGATCAACGAGATCGATGCCAGCGGAGACCCCAAGGACTGGATCGAGCTCAAGAACACGAGCACCGCCGCGTTCGATGCATCCGGCCTTGTCCTCAAGGATGAGACCGAGAAGTCCTTCACCATCCCCGCCGGAACCACCGTCGCGGCTGGCGGTTACGTCGTGTTCGACGTTGCCGACAGCTTCGGCCTGGGCAAGGGTGCGGACTCCGCGCGCCTGTTCCGGTCCGACGGCACCACGCTGATCGACAGCTTTTCGTGGACCACCGACTCCGCGCCATCCACCTGGGGCCGCTGCCCCGACGGCACCGGTGCCTTTGTCGTCATGGGCTCGAAGACCCGCGGCGCTGTCAACGACTGCTCCACCAGCACCACGCCGCCCACCTCGGAGCCGACGACACCACCGACAGTGCCGACGGCGCTGACCTGGCCCGGCAGCCCCGACGTCACCACCGCGAACGTGCAGAACTATTTCGGCACCAACATGAGCGGCCTCGCCTACGAGCTCGGCACCAACGGCGCGCCGGACACCCTGCGGGCCATCAAGAACGGCCCCAGCACCCTGTACCGACTGCAGAAGGTCGGCACGCAGTGGGTGCCCGTCACCACCGACGGCTGGGCTAACGGCAAGGCGCTCCACTACGCCGACGGCACCGGAGACCCCGACACCGAAGGCCTGGTTGTCACGCCCGGAGCCGTCTACGCCTCGGTGGAACGCAACAACAGCGCGAGCGGCGTCAGCCGTCCGGCCGTGCTGCGGTTCGACACCACCGGGACCACAACGTCCATCAACGCCACGATCGAGTGGAACCTCACCGCCGATCTGCCGGTGCTCGGCTCCAACCTGGGCCCGGAGGGCGTTGCCCTTGTGCCCGACGCGGCGCTCGTGAGCAAGGGCTTCATCGACGAGACCACCGGCAAGACCTACGACCCGAGCCGCTACCCCAACCACGGCGCCGGACTGTTCTTCGTCGGCGTTGAGGGCACGGGTTCCATCTACGCCTACGCATTGGACCAGACGGATGGCTCGAAACTGACGCGCCTCGCGACGATCACGACCGGCTTCCCCGCAGTCATGGAGGTGCAGTGGGACGCCGAGAAGTCGGCTCTCTGGGCCGTCTGCGACAACACCTGTGGCGGTCAGTTCGCACTGCTGGATGTCGCCGCGACCGGGACGACCGCGGGACACTTTGCGGTGACCACGGTCTACAACCGCCCGGCGAACATGGGCAACCTCAACAACGAGGGATTCGTCACCGCCCCGCAGGCGCTGTGTGTCAACGGATCGAAGCCGGTCTTCTGGGCCGACGACGACCAGGACGGCGGATACTCGCTGCGTCAGGGAACCATCGACTGCGTGGCATCCACCGTCCCGTCCGACCCAACGCCGACCGCGACACCCACGCCCACTGGCACACCCACGGGCGCGCCGACGAACACCCCGTTGCCGGCGACCACGTTCCGCGCGACAACGACCGCCGGACTGCACGTGCAGGGTTCGACGATCTCGGCGAGCGCATCCGGTCTTGCTCCGAAGGAACGTTTCTACGTTCGTCTGCAGGGCACGACGGTCTACACCGGGACGGCAGACGCCGACGGTGTGGGCGAGGCGCGCTTCTCGATCGCGGCGAACATCGTTGAGGGCAAGCAGGCGCTGCTGTTCGTGGGCTCCACGACCGAGCGCACCGGCACCACCGCAACGTACGTTGTGGCGAAGTCGAAGTCGCTCGGGCTGACGCTGTCCCGCTCCTCGGTGGTCGCCGGACTCACCTTCACCATCTCGGTGAAGGGCCTGGCACCGGGCGAGCCGCTCGTGCTCACCTACGGCGGCAAGCGCATCTCGGTTGCAACCGCGCACGCGTCCGGCTCGGGGAGCTTCGCAGTGAAGGTCACCACGCCGTCATCCGCGCGCGGCGCCGTCAGCCTCGTGGTGCGCGGGCTCGTCCCCACGCGCACGGGCAACACCGTCGCCGTGGTCCGCAGCCGCTAGCTAACACGTCACGTACACAGGGGCGCCTCACCAGACAACGGTGAGGCGCCCCTGTTGCGTTCGATCCGGGGGCCAGCCCGGGCTCAGTGCTTGTTGCCGCTGACGGCGAGCACCGCGCCCAGGCCGATCATGGTGATTCCGCCTCCCGCGCTCACCTGCGACAGCCGCTTCGGGCTGCGCGCAAACCAGGCGCGTGCGGTGCCCGCGACGACGGCCCAGACGGTGTCGCTCGCGACGGAGATGCCGAGGAAGATCAGACCGAGCAGCATCATCTGCGCGGGAATCGCGTCCGATCTGAAGTCCACAAACTGCGGCAGCACCGCGATAAAGAACACGATCGTTTTGGGGTTGGATACCCCGACGAGGAACCCCTGGCGGAGCAACCGAATGGTCGAGGGCGAAGGACCCGACGCCGCCGCCGTGACCGCCTCGGTCGTGGCATCCCGGTGTCTGATGGTCTGCACACCGAGGTAAATGACGTAGGCCGCGCCCGCGAACTTGATGATCGTGAAGAGCAGCAGCGACTCGGCGACGAGCGCGCCGACGCCGAACGAGACGGCGACGATGGCGGGGACCATCCCGATCGAGTTGCCGAGCACGCTGACGAAGCCCGCCTTGCGTCCGAGCGCGAGGGATCGGCCGATGACGAAGAGCACCGTCGGTCCCGGGATGACGATCAGCGCGAGCGCCGTCAGAGCGAAGGCACCGGCGTTAGCAGCGGGCAGCATGGGGCCTCCGGTCATCGTAGGGGTGCGGTACAGCACCATTGTGGCGGATGCCCCGGCAGTGGGCTACGAGCGAAGGCTCCTCAGCCCCGCGCGGATCTCGCTGACCAGGATGTCGGGCTGTTCGAACGCTGCGAAATGGCCACCATGCTCCGCCTCACCGTAGTGAATGAGGTTGGTGTAGGTGTCTTCGATCCAGCTTCGCGGCAAGCGTGGGATGTCCCGGGGGAACACCGTCACCGCCACCGGCAGCGTGAGTTGCGGTCCCGCCATGGTGCCGGACCTGTTCTCCCAGTAGATGCGCGCGGACGATGCCGCGCTGTTGGTGAACCAGTACAGCGAGATCGCGTCGAGCATGTCATCGACGCTGAGCGCGTCCTCGGCGAGGCCATCATTGTCGGTCTTCGACTGGAACTTCTCGTAGATCCAGGCCGCCTGCCCGGCCGGAGAATCCGCCAGGGCGAAGCCGACAGTTTCGGGCTTCGTTCCCTGGAGGTGGTTGGACCCGCCGAGGTAACCGCCATAGAGAGCGAGCCCATCGACGGCGAAGCGCTCCTCCGGTGACAGCACGTCGGGAATCACGGCGGGGAACGCGTATTGCGAGTTCAGGTGAATCCCGAGCAGACCTTCCGGCTGCATCGCCCCCAGCGCGGTGGTGACGACAGAACCCCAGTCACCACCCTGGGCTGTCCACTTCTCATAGCCGAGGCGGTTCATGAGCTCCACCCATGCCGCGGCAATGCGCTGAATGGTCCACCCCGTCTCGGCCGGCTTGCCCGAGAAACCGAACCCTGGCAATGAAGGGATGACGACGTCGAACGAGTCGTCGATGTCTCCCCCGAACGCCACCGGGTCGGTGAGGGGTCCAATGAGTTTCAGGAACTCGACAATCGAGCCCGGCCACCCGTGGGTCAGGATCAGCGGCATGGCCTTCGGATTCTTCGACCGGACGTGGATGAAGTGGATGTCGAGTCCGTCGATCTCCGTCACGAACTGCGGGAGTCCGTTGAGCTCCCGCTCGAACCGACGCCAGTCGTACTCGTGCTGCCAGTAGTCAACGAGCGATCGGGCGTTGTCCACCCGAACACCCTGCGACCAGTCGGGAACGGTTTCCGTGTTCGGCCAGCGGGTTCTAGCCAGCCGGAGCTTCAGGTCGTCGATCTCGGAGTCCGGAATCGCGACGGTGAACGGGCGGATGAGCGATGCGGGTGCGGGCGTCGATGTGGTCATGACCGTGCTTTCTGAACAAATCACCGTGCAACATTTCGTTGCACACGGATGTGCAAATGCACACCGGTGTGCAATCTACTCCGTTGCACACGAGTGTGCAATACTTCACGGGTGACCACCGAATCCGTCCGCACGCGATCCATGGATGACACGCGCAAGCGCCTCCTCGATGTTGCCCTCGAGGTACTGGGGCAGAACCCGGACGCCGGCATGGGCGACATCGCCTCGGCCGCAGGCGTGGTGCGGCGCACGGTCTACGGATATTTCCCCACTCGCGCCGACCTCGTGCGAACTCTCTCGCAACGCGCGGTGGACGAGTTCGCGGCGGTGCTCGACGAAGCCAACGCCTCCCATGACGCCGCCGAAGCGGTGTGGGTCGATTTCATTTCCCGCCTGTGGCCTCTGGCCCACCGGTACCGCGTACTGCTTGCCCTGCGGCGCGGCGAGTACGGGGAGGAAATCCACGCGCTGCTCGGACCGGTCGATGAGGCCCTTGCCACTCTCGTGCAGAAGGGGCAGGACAGCGGAGCATTCGGTCACCACCTGCCAGCGAAAATCCTCAGCCAGGTCGCCTACGCCGCCGTCTTCAGCATCGCGGACAACAACATCGCCGGCGAAAGCCTGAGCGCCAGCGCGGCCACCGTCACGAGCCTGCTGATCCTCGGAGTCCCCGAGGCACGCGCCACGGAGCTCGTCGCCACCCAGCACTAACGCGCGTCGCCCGCGGCGCTCAGTTCACCAGGACGATCTTTCCGCGCGCGTGCCGGCTCTCGCTCAGCCGATGCGCGTCGGCCACATCGGTCAACGCGAACGCCGCCGCCACCGGGATCCTGAGCTCGCCCGCATCCGCCAGAGCGCCCGCGAGCGCCAGCCCATGCACCGCCAACGGATCCACTCCGCCACGGGACATGTGCACGCCATGCTCAGCCGCCGTCATGTCGGCAATCGTCACCACTCGCGCCGGGTCTCCGGCGATCGCCACCAGGTGCGCCAGCGCGCCGCCCGCGCAATCAATCACCGCGTCGACACCCTCGGGCGCCAGCGCACTCACGCGCTCGACGAGCCCGTCACCATACGTCGTAGGCACGGCCCCCAACGATGCGAGGAACGGATGATTCGCCTCCCGCGCCGTCCCGATCACCGCGGCTCCCCGCGCCACGGCCATTTGCACCACAATGCTCCCGGTCCCGCCGGCGGCGCCCTGCACCAGCACCGTGTCGCCCGTACTCACACCGAGAAGGTCAAGCACGCGCGTCGCAGTCTCCACACCGCCCGCGGCACCGCCGGCTTCCTCCCAGCTCCAGGCGGACGGCTTCGCCGCCCACGCCACGAGCACCGCGAAGTCGGCGTTCGCGCCGCGCGACGCGGATCCGGTGTACCCGAACACCTCGTCGCCGACCTGCACCCCGAGGACGCCGTCGCCCACCTCATCGACCACACCCGCCGCATCAAACCCGGTGCGATACGGAAACTCGATCGCCAGCATCGCGCGCATCTCCCCCGCGCGAATCCGCATCTCGCCGGCCGACACCCCCGACGCCCGCACCGCGATCCGAATCTCCCCGGCACCCGCGTGCGGCTCCGCCACCTCCGCGACGTGCACCACATCGGCCGGACCGTATTCATCAAATTGCACAGCTCTCATGCCCCGACGCTAACGGAGCACCCCGTCCGTTTGACTAAAGTGAAAGCCATGACCACCGAAGTGATAGCGCAGCGATCGGACGCCCGCGACAATCGCGCCCGCATCCTCGCCATCGCCCGCGCCAGCTTCGCCGCCGAGGGCATCGACGTCCCGCTGCGCGAGATCGCCCGGCGCGCAGCGGTCGGCCCCGCCACGCTCTATCGCCACTTCCCCACCAAGGAGGCGCTCCTGACCGAGGCCTTCGCGGATCAGCTCGCGTCCTGCGCGGCGATCGTCGAAGAGGGCCTGGCAGCGGATGACCCATGGCGCGGCTTCTCCGTCGCCATCGAGAAACTCATGGTGATGCACGCCCTCGACCGGGGTTTCGCGCGGGCCTTCACCTCGCAGCTGCCGAGGGCCGAGGATTTCACCGTGCAGCGGGACACCTCCCTGCGCCTCATGGCCGGACTCGTCCGCCGCGCGAAGGCCACCGGTGTCCTCCGCGGCGACTTCGTGATCGAGGACATCAGCCTCGCGCTCATGGCAAACGAGGGCATTCGCGCCGAGACGCCCGAGATGCGGGTGGCCGCGTCCCGGCGCTTCGCGGCCCTGATGCTGCAGTCATTTCAGGCGGAGGCGCCGCTTCCGCCCGCGGTTCGCCTCCCGCTCACCCGCAGCTGAGCGCTATCCCGATACCGGCGACTACTTGCCGTTGTAGTCCTCGTCGGTGATCTGCTCGAGCCAGGTGGTCGACTTCGTGGGGTCATCCGCCGCTTCGATGATTGCGATGTGTTCCATGAAGGTGCCCTGGCTGGCAGCATGGAAGTGCTCCTCGCCGGGGGCCGCATAAATCGTCTGTCCGGGGTGAACCTCGATGACCTTGCCGTCACGGGTGCCGAAGCGGGCGACTCCCTCGGTGACGTGGAGGAACTGACCGCGGGCGTGGTGGTGCCAGGCGGTGCGGGCCCCGGGGGCAAATCGCACCTTGGCAACGGTCACGCGCTGGTCGTCGGTCTGTGGGGTCGCGATGAGGTCGAGCCAGACTTGGCCGGGAAACTGCTCGCTCGGGTTCAGGATGGTCGGCTTCTGAGGCCGGATTTCCATGGGTATTCCTTCGTCTTGGCTGTACTCCTCACGACGCTACGACGGTCACGTTCGGTGAGGGAGACCCTGCTGGTACGCCCATCAGCAGGGTCTCCCTCGCGCGCGGGATCTGCGGTTGGGTGGAACCCAACCACCACTACTCCATCGACACAAAGGACACATCGCATGACTGACTCGACCAGCAACCAGTACCCCACGCAGGTGGGCGGCGGCCGCCGCACCCTCGGCGACTTTTCTCCGAAGCTCGCCGAACTCACCGACGATGTGCTGTTCGAGGATGTCTGGAACCGCCCCGAGCTCTCTCCCCGCGACCGCAGCCTGATCACGGTCGCGGTGCTCGCCGCCGGAGGCGACTACGACCAGCTCGCCTTCCACCTCGGCCGCGCGGTCGAGAATGGCGTCAGCCAGGACGAACTCATCGAAGCCATCACCCACGTCACCTTCTACGCGGGCTGGCCCAAGGGCATGGGCTCGATGAACGTCGCCAAGCGCGTCTTCTCCGAGTAGCCAGCGCCCGCGTGACCGGCGTTGCTCGCGCGCCGAACGACGAGAGAGCGTTCCTGCCGAAGCACGGGAGGCCGCGCCCCACCGAACTACGAGAGCTAGATCAGGCCTCGGTGGGCGACGCCGCATCGTCTTCGGCAGAACCAGAGGCTGATGCCGACGAGGAGGCCGACGCCGACGCGATCTCCGACTCCGGCGCAACCGACAACGCGACCGAGGGGGCCGGGGCCGTCGTGCGCGCGGGTCGGTACACGATGCGGGAGTGGTACACAAAGCGCACGACGAAGCCGACCGCGATGAGCAGGGCCTGCACGATGAGGCTCGGCACGGGCAGCGCTTCCACGATGAAGTAGAGCGCGGTCGTGCGCACGGCTGTTTCGGTGCCGTTGAACGCCAGCGACTGTGCGAAGCGGATCCAGACCGACCGCCCGCCATCCCGCAGATCGTGGAACACGAAGCGCTCCAGCAGCACGAAGTTGCCGATGATCGTGATGATCGCGGCGGTGATCGCGGCCGCGAGGTACCAAACGCCGAACGCCTGCAGCGCACCCATGATCGCGACATTGGCGATCGCTCCGATGGCGCCAACCACGGCGAAGCCCGAGAGCCGCCCGAACCGCAGCGCACCCAGCTGTGTGATGAACCGCAGTCCCTGGCGCAGGTCGGCCTTGGATGACCCGGCCTCACGCTTGCCGAACACAAACGGTTCCTCGACCACGACCAGGTTCGTGCGGGCGAGAATCTCGAGCAAAATTTTGAAACCACGCGGGCGCAGGTCGCTGAGGTCAACGGAATCGCGACGCAGGGCGAAGAACCCCGTCATCGGGTCGGTGACGTTGCGCAGCTTGATCGGGAACATCGCCCGGGTCAGCACCGTGCTGCCGCTCGACACGAGATGCCGAAACTGGTTGTCGAGGCCGCGGGATGACCCACCGTCGAGGTGCCGTGAGGCCACCACGACGTCGGCATTCTGCTCCACGCCGCTGGCCAGCAGCACCGGGATCATCTCCGGCGGATGCTGCAAATCCCCGTCCATCACGACGATCCAGTTGCCCGTGCTCGCGGCGATTCCTTCGAGCACGGCACCGGACAGCCCGCCGACGGGCTCTGCACGATGAATCAGCCGCACGGGCAGGGCGGACTCGGCCGCCACCGCGCGAATCACGGCGGGTGTGTCATCCGTCGAATCATCGACAAAGACAATCTCGGCAACACGCCCATCCAGCGCGGCAGTGATGCGCCCCACCAGCGTGCGCACATTCGGCGCCTCGTTGAAGGTCGGGACAATGATCGTGACGTCCATACCCCCACCTTCGCCGCACGCGTGCCAGAAAGCACTAAGAATACGGGGCGGCAGAGAACTCCGAGCATCCTTGGGATGAACATCACAGAATGAGTGAATGCGGCGTGTGACCATTAACCAACCTCATGACGACGAACCTTTCCATCGACACCTCCCGCATTCGACCGGGCGTGCCGCGGCGACCCCGGTTTGCGATCGTCGTCGTGGTCGTGTCGGTCGCGGCGGTGCTGGTCTCGGCTATCGGGTCGTGGATTCCGTCGTTCTGGGGCGACGAGGCCGCCAGCGTGATGTCCGCCAACCGCAGCGTCGTGAGCCTCGCCGCAATGATCACGCACGTGGACGCCGTGCACGCCGTCTACTACCTCGGCCTGCACGTGTGGGTCGGGATCTTCGGCAGCTCCCCGTTCTCGGTGCGGCTGCCGAGCGCCTTCGCGATCGGCGTCACCGTCGCCGCGGTCATGGTGATCGCCCGCCGCCTCGGCGGCACCCGCATCGCGATCGCCGCCGGAATCATCTGCGCGGTGCTCCCCCGCGTCACCTACATGGGTTCGGAAACCCGCTCGTACGCCTTCTCCGCCGCCATCGTCGCATGGCTGACGGTGCTGCTGCTGGTGCTGCTCGAGCGACGCACCGCCTCGCGCCGCTGGTGGTTCGCGTACGGCGCGCTGCTCGCGTTCGGCACCTACGTGTTCCTCTATGTGGTGCTGATCATCATCGCGCACGCGCTGGTGCTGCTGAGCGCGCGCGTCTCCCGCGCCTTTATGCTGCGGTGGCTGAAAACCATCGCGATCGTCGTCGCGTCCGCCAGCCCCATCATCGTGTGGGGATACGTCGAGCGCGGGCAGATCTCGTTCCTCCAGCGCTACGACGAGGTGAGCGGGCGCAAGGTCACCGTCGACCTCTGGTTCGGCGAGCCCCTGTTCGCCATTGTCGCGTGGACGCTCATCCTCCTCGCCCTCGTCGCCGGCATCCTCGCATGGAGGTCGCGCAGCCGCCTGCCCCGGTTGCCGTCGGAGGGGTGGATGCCCCGCCTCGATGTTCTCGCCGCGACCTGGGCCTTCGTGCCCGCCGTCATCCTCATCAGCACCGACCCCATCGCCCACATCTACACACCCCGCTACCTCTCGTACTGTGCGCCCGCCGTGGCACTTCTCATCGCCGTAGGACTCGACTGGGCCGCGCGTCGCCGTGCCCCACTGGTCGCGGCCGGCCTCGTCATCATCACCCTGTGCGCCGTCCCGGTCTGGTTCAACCAGCGCCAGCCCTACGCAAAGAACGAGAGCGACTTCGCCCAGATCAGCGAGGTGATTGGCGCCCACGCCGAACCCGGGGATGCCATCGCCTTCGACGAGACGACCCGCCCCTCCCTCCGACCCCGGCTGGCGATGCACGTGTACCCGGCGGACTACACCGGCCTCGAGGATGTCACTCTCAAGTCGCCGTACCGCACCAGCCTCAGCTGGTACGACCGCGCGTACTCGATCGCCGACGCCGCAGCGCTGGGCCGCCTCGACGGCGTGCACCGACTGTGGATGGTCGAGTACTCCGTGGACGGCTCCACCCACACCGCCGGGCGCGACGACCTCGAGCACCTCGGCTTTACCGTGACCCGCCAGTTCGCCACCCACCGCAGCGTCATCTACGAGTACGAGCGTCCCGGCGCCTGACGCGTCACTCGGACCACAACACGGGCGAATGCGGCTCTTCGGGGCGAGCGCGCACGCCCGGAAGCGCCTAACTCGCCCGTCGTAGCAATGGCAGTGATCCCGTCCGCGCCGAACTCGCCCGCTGTGACGCCGTTAACCACGAACCGGCGCCGAAGTCGCCCGGATTGCGCGCCACCCGGCGTCCCGGGGCTGCCGAACTCGCCCGGATCCGGACGCCACCGCGCTTCACCCCGCCGAACTCGCCCGGTTTACGCGGCACCGGGCCCTCGGCCGCTGCAAACCCGCCCGATTTGCGCGCGCGAGCTGTTAACGGGCGAAAGCGCTGAAAACGGGCCAGCGCGCCTGACCGTTTTCAGCGCAATCGCCCGCTTTCGTTTCGCCGAGGCGGCGGCGGTCCGAGTCATCCCGAATCGCGGTCCGGGACCTCGCAGGCACGATTGGTACCCTGTCCTCTAACGATGGAGGACGAAATAGTGACGTGCATGACAGCTGGAACGGGTGTGCTTTCCGCACCCGAGGTGGATTCTCAGTGAATCCGTTGGACCGGCTGAAGGCACCGCTGCGCCGCACCCTGGGCAAGGCGCAGCGAAGCGTGCGCGCCGAACTGCACGCGTTCAGCCGCGATCGCCCGATCGTTTCCGGCTCCGTTCTCTACGAGTCGTTCGCCGGCAACGGCGCCCTCTGCAACCCGGAAGCCATCTTCCGCGAGCTGCTCCGCGCCCCCGACATGCAGCACCTCACCCACATCTGGGTGCTCGACAACCTCGCCCGGCACACCGAGATTCAGGCGGAGTTCGCCTCCGCCCCCAACGTGCGCTTCATCACCCGCCGCACCCCCGCGTACTTCGCCGCGCTCGCCACGAGCCAGTACCTCATCAACAACTCGACGTTCCCCGCCGACTTCAGCAAGCGCCCCGGCCAGACCTACGTCAACACCTGGCACGGCACCCCGCTCAAGCTCATGGGCTACGACATGCCCGACGGCGCCGCGGAGTCGGCCAACACCCTCCGCAACTTCCTCATGGCGGACTACCTCCTCTCCGGCGGCCCGTTCATGACCCACCGCGTCTACGAAGAGGCGTACAAGCTCGGCGGCCTCTATCGCGGACAGGTGATCGAAGAGGGCTACCCGCGTATGGATCATCAGTGGATGACCCCCGCCGACGACACCGCCGCACGCCAGCGCCTCGAAGCTGCCGGCATCGATCTCCGCGGTCGCGAGATCGTGCTGTACGCACCGACGTGGAAGGGCACCTCGTTCTCGAACCCCGCCAACGATGCACGGGAACTCCTCGAGGCATCCGCTGACCTGCAATCTCGCCTCGGCGACCGCTTCGTTGTGCTGCTCAAGACGCACCAGGTCGTCTACGAACTCGCACAGAAGACGGGCGGCGCCAGCCACATCGTGGTGCCGAACGACATCCCGACGAACACCGTGCTGGGTATCTCCAGCGTGCTCATCACCGACTACTCGTCGATCATCGTCGACTACCTGCCGCTGAACCGTCCGGCGTTCTTCTTCATCCCCGACGCGGAGCAATACGCGGACGACCGCGGCACCTACTTCGATCTGGAAGACCTGCCGGGCGCCGTGTTCGACTCCGTGAGCGAGCTCGCCCGGGGCATCCTCGACGCCGTCGGGCTGCCCTCACCGCAGTACTCGCCTACCCAGCTCGCGTACTTCGACCAGTTCGTCCCGTTTGACGATGGTGGGGCATCCGCTCGCGTCGTCGACATCGTGTTCCGCGGACGCACGGCAGACCGCCGCCTCGTTTCCCTGTCGTCGTCGACGCGCACGAGCATCCTGCTGCATCTCGGCGGCATGCGCTCGAACGGCATCACCAGCTCCGCGCTCAACCTGCTGAACGCGATCGACAGCTCCCTGTTCGACGTGTCCGTCATCCTGCAGAAGCCGGGCGGTGACGACCAGCGCGCCAACCAGCTGCGCATCCCGCCGCACGTGCGGCAGTTCCACCGCTTCGGCGGCATGAACGGCCACAAGACAACGCACACCCTGCGCCGCGTGCGCAACGCGACGACCCGAGCCCCGCGCCCGACCGAGCCCGCCAGCCTGCAGACCATGTGGGCCGACGAGTGGGAACGCTGCTTCGGCGACAGCACGTTTGACGCCGTCATCGACTTCAGCGGATACAGCCCCTTCTGGGCCAATCTCTTCTCGCACTCGCCCGACGCGATCCGGTCGATCTGGCTGCACAACGACATGGAGTCCGAGACCCGCCGGGTCACCCGCGGCCGCATGCGCATGCGCCGCTCGCTGCCCGCGGTGTTCGCCACCTACTCCCGGTTCGACTCGCTCATCTCGGTCTCCGAGAGCCTGGCCGAGGTCAACGCGAAGTCTCTCGCCGCGCGCTGGAACCTCGAGCCCGAGCACTTCGTCGCCGCCCGCAACATGGTCGACGCCTCCCACGTCGAGCAGGGGCTCCTCGAGCCGCTGACCTCGCTTGAGGAGACCGAAGACGCCAGCGCCGGCACCTGGCTCAACGATCTCGAGCACCGCGACGACCTGCGCTGGTTCGTCTCGGTAGGACGTTTCTCGCCCGAGAAGAACCAGGAGCGCCTGCTCCGGTCGTTCGCCATGATTCGCGACCGCCACCCCGAAGCGCGCCTCCTGGTCGTGGGATACGGCCCCCTCCAGTCGCACCTCGAGCACCTCGTCACTCACCTGGGACTCACCGACGCCGCGTTCGTGGTCGGCCCGTTCTCGAACCCGTTCCCGCTGCTGGCCAACGCAGACTGCTTCGTGCTGTCGAGCAACTACGAGGGTCAGCCGATGGTGCTGCTCGAGGCCGCCATCGCGGGGCTGCCCATTGTGTCGGTCGACTTCGCGACGGTGCGCGACGCGCTTCCCGAGTCCCACATTCTGGTCGTGGATCAGGATGACGCGGCTCTCGCACAGGGAATGGAAGCGTTCCTCCGTGGCGAGGTAGAGCCCGCCGCCCTCGACGTGGACGCCTACAACGCGGCGGCCGTGCGCGAGTTCCACATCGCGACGCGGACCGCGGAGCTCGCCCAGCGCACCGACACCGCCTAAGCCGGTTCACCCAGCGAACAGGGGTGCCGCCGCGGCAGCCGCCTTTAGTAGGGTCCCCCTATGAAGTTCAATGAGGCGACCATCGGCATCCCCGTAACCGACCTGGCTCGCGCGACGGCCTGGTACCAAAACGCATTCGACCTCGGCGCTCCCGACCAGGAGCCACTGCCCGGCCTCGCCGAGTGGAACCTCGGCCCCGTCTGGCTGCAACTCGCCGAGCTCCCCGACACCGCCGACGTCGAGGGCATCTCCCTGAACATCAGCGTCGACGACGCGACGGCCACGCAGCTACTCTTCGCCGACAAGGGCCTGACAGTCTCCGACGTGCAACGCTTCGAGGGAGCCGTCGAATACTTCGAACTCACCGATCCGGACGGCAACGCCATCGGCTTCGTCACCGAGCTGGGCTGAGCCCCCGTGACCGAATCGCCCGTCTCCCGCGTCATCCTGTCCGACCACTCTCTCCCCGCGGCATTGGCCGTGTCCCATGTCGAGGTGCGGCGCATCACGATCGCCCCGTCCACCGCGCTCGGCGCCCACACCCACAACGGGCCCGTGTTCGGAACCATCGAGCAGGGCTCTGTCGTCTTTCAGGTAGCGGATGACCCGGAGGTCACGTTGCACGCCGGTGACACCTTCTACGAGCCATCCGCTACCACCATCACCAAGTTCGACGCGACCGACGAAGGTGTCACGTTCCTCGGTTACTTCCTGCTGGAGGCGGACACGCAGCCCGAACTCGTGTTCGTCAGCTGATGGACACGCGGCCGTCCCTGATCCAGGAGCGTCACGGAATCAACCGTGTCCGTATCGTCGGTATCTGCCTCGCGTCCCTCGGCGGCGTGCTACTCATCGGGGAGGTGCTGCTCGCCTTCGTGGACAGCGAGCTCCATCTCGACTGGTACTTCCCCGCACTGGCCGCGTTCATCCTCCTGAACGGAGCGATGCAGCTGCGCAGCTCCCGCAAGTTACGGCTCGCCTTCGAGGCGAAGCATGGGGCGGATGCCGGCAAGCAGGAGCCCGTCACGTAGCGGTCGCGCCGAACGCGGGCTGCCTTACGCCAGCTGCGCGATAGCCCCAGCAACCTCGGCCTCGTTGTAGCTCGCGCCCGGGTTGGTGGACACGTGCGCGTAGCGGGTGACACCGTCGCGGTCGAGCAGGATGCTTCCCGACTGCTGCAGCAGACCGAACACCTTGCGCAGCAGGCCGACCTCCTCGTGGGCGGTGCCCGACTGGCCAACCACCACGTCGAACGGCAGGGCCTTCTTCGCCTTCCAGGCGGTGGCCGAGGCGAGGTCTTCCGGAACGGCAATCACAACACGCACGCCAGCCTTGTCAAACGCGTCGTGTCCCTTCGCCATCTTCGCGACAGCGGCGTTGCACTGCGCGCACGACAGCGCGCGCATGAAGTACACGAACACGCCCTTGTCACCCTCGTTGGACTTCAGGTCGAAGGACTTTCCCTCCGTGCTGACGAGCGAGAGCGTGGGCGTTGAGCCGATTTCAATCATGTGAAGCCTCCGGAAGAAATTAGTAAGGTAACTTGTCGGTAAAGCTACCTTACTATTTCGTATTCGGCTACTCTTCGAACATGACGGACACCGAATTCATCCCACTGGGCATGGACTCCACCCGCCTGACCAAAGCCTTCGAAACCGAGATCTTCCGCCGCCTGGCTGAGGCCGGCTACAGCGATCTGCGCATGCGCCACTCGATGCTCCTGGAACTCCTCGCCAGGGGTGGCGCCCGCTCGAGCGTGCTCGCATCCCAGCTCGGCGTGACCAAGCAGGCCATGGGCGAGATGATCGACGACCTCGAGAAGACCAATTACATTCGACGAGTGGATGACCCGGCCGACCGCCGCGCGAAACTTGTCGTTCTCAGCGACAAAGGCCACACGGCGTTCACGACGGCCTTCGAGATCCTCGCCCAGATGGAGCGCGAGTTCGCGGATCACCTCGGCGAAACCGAGTACGCCGCGGTCCGCGACGCCATCACCCGCCTGACTACGCACCTCGAGACCAAGTAGCCCCCTCGAGTGCAGTGGGCACCGGCACTCGCCCAGCCGACCGACGCTCAGTCGAACCAGCGCAGCCCCGGATACAGCACCACGTACGTCAGCATCTCCAGCACCCAGAGGCCGTAGCCGACGAAGAGCGCGTTCTCCGCGATCTGCCGGCCGCGCGCGACGCCCATGCCGATGCGGTACAGCGCGATGTGTCCGAGCAGCGCCCCGACCGGCGGAACGATGAACGCCACCACCAGCGCCGTGATCGCCAGCTTCTGCGTCGCGCCGGGCTTCGCCCGCACGTCCCGCACGCGACGGTCCTGCCGCACCCCAAAGCGCAGCAAGAAGATGATCCCGATCATGATCGCGACCACCACAATGATGGTGATCGGATACGCTCCCGCCCCCACGCCGCGCCTCCTTAGACGAGTGGATGCCCCGGGCCACGCCTCATCCCGGGCGCCCCAACCGTGCTCGCCCCGCCGCCCGCTGCCCTCACCCCGAACGGGTGTTGCTCCCCCTCTTCATCGGATGTAGGACTGTGTGCGACTGAAAAGCTGCTCGCTAAAACATTTCTGCGTCCTCAGACAGTGTGAACAGTCCGTCGCTGCCCCTAGTGAATGCTTTTTGCCGCTCACTATTGAGATCTCTACGCAGGGTTGCTTCTGGCGTCTTAGCCGATGAGAAGTCTTTAAGACCCTGATCTCGAATGCCGTCTATTAATTCCGCGACGGACCAGCCTCGGCTCTTTTCTTGGCTCGCGACCTCAACAGCCGCCGATATCCACGTCATTTCCCTCGGCGACATTCGAGCTGCTTCGAACTCAACGAAGTCAGCGGGAACCCTGTAGCCAATGGTTTTACCAGGTCGTTCGTAAATCGCCTCCAGCGGCAACTGGGATTCTTCGCGAAGCACCCCTTCCTCAATTAGCGTCAACATCGCGCGCTGAGCCGGCAGCGAGAACCTCCTAAGGGAACGCTCCTCCGCAAATCCTGCGCTGGCGTAAATGGCGGCGCGGTCGACGAAACCATCCCCGGCGGAGGCCAGAATTATCACAGCTGCCTGAGCATGATTTCCCGTTGCTCGAAGGTCGCTAATGAGACGCCCGTACGTCTCCGCCGTCCAGGTCTCAACCCCTGTTTCCGACTCTTCTTCGGTTCCCCTCGTCGTCGCATCTATGAGGGAGTCGAGCGCCGAGTCATCGCCCGGGTACAACTTGGCCATGAGGCGATAGAAGTCCGACTGCGTCAGCAGGACGAACTTTGCGCCCGTCCGGTTCAGTGCCTCTGAGACTAATTCGGGACGAACGCCGAGGACGCGTTTCCTTGGCTTGCTGAGAAGGACTCGCCAATCGTCTTTCTTGTCATTGGTGACGATGACAAACCCCGCATGCTGGCCAGTCTCCTTTACGTGGCGCAAGGACTGTTCCCACAGCAAGAAGTCCCCGGTTCCTCTTTCTGGTATCTGATCTTTCTTATCTTTCAGATCTTCATACCCGGGGGGAATTTGGAGTGCGAATCTATCGAGACCTTCTTGGACCATTTTCGTATACTCGTCGGACTCGAACGGCGCCCCGACGCGGTCCTCCAAGATGCCTTCTAAACGCTCAAGAACTGGATCGCGGCTAGTATCCGCGAGCAACGCATCAACGTCTAGTGGTGTTCCTCGCGCAGCGGACACCGCGTCGGAAATCTCCGTCAGCTGAGTTTCGATTGTGTTCCTGATTTGTTGAATATCGTCAGGCCGCTCCCGATCTGGCCGAAGGCCATTCACAATCGCGAACAGCTCAGAGCGAACCGCTTCAAGGGGCGGCCCGGGAGTTTGTAGGGTCGAAATAACTGACTGCCGGTTACGCCAGAATTCCAGCAGAGCCTGATGGGGAACCCACGCTCGCTCCTGTAACACCTCGAGCCGACTCAGGGCCAGCACTCGAGCGGGTTCCTCGAAAGTGTAAATATCCAGAAGCACATTTGCATCGAGAATCACGGGAGCCGAACGAAGCAGCTCCAGCACTTCCTCTTCAGTAGGGTCCTGGAAACCCTCAAATCCTCGGTACATGTTCAAGGGGGCCCCAATTGGTCTAAATCAGAAGTCACTGAAATGAAAGCTCGAATAGTGAGGTCCCTGCGAGCGCAAACGATCGCAAAGTCCGTACTTTGATTAAGTCTCACAAACTTCGCGCACTCGTTCTAGCCCACGTACAGGGGTCACGTCTCTTGCTCGAGGCGAGCATTCGAGACAGGCTCTGCCGTCACCTAAGCGGATTCAGATACCAGATCTCTTTCTTCATGTAGTCAAGGTTCCGGCCATCGAGGAAGATGTAGTGCATCTCATCGGCATCCGAGTTCGCCATCACGATGCTGCGCCCGGAGATAAACGAAATCAGGTACGCCAGCCACTCGGAGTAGTTCGCCCGCGCCACCGCCTGCACGCGCGCCAGCACCTCCCACGCCTCGGCCTCGCTCAGATACCCCGCGTTGAACGCCAGCCGCGCCACGAACGCAGCGCGCTCCAGGTCCCAGGCAAGAATGCTGGTGGATGACCCGAGCTGATCCCTCGTGATCTTCCCGCCGCGAATCGTGGCGCCGTTCACGCCCTTGTAAATCGTGTCGAGCATCTTCCGGGACGCCGCGGGCAGCATCGTCGGGTCGCCGTTCTGGTACGCACGGAAGGCGTCGTCGTGCTCGTCCCGGTCGCCCTCGGTCAGCAGCCACTCGATCGTCGCGCGAGCTTCCTCGGTGCTGGACACCTCCCACGCACTCCGCAGAAGCGCCGCCGCATCGAACTTCCCGGATGTCTCCATCCCGAGCGTCTCCGGCTTCCGCTTGTTCGCCGTCACCAAGATCGCGCCGTAACTCAGCAGCTGCTGGTTTGGATCCCCGCCAGCCGCTGCCGGCTCGTCGCTCTTCTTCTTGCCAAACAGTCCCACGAGTCGTTCCCCCAGCATCGATGGTGCGCGGTTGAAGCGTGCACCTCATCTTGGCGGAACTCCTGAGATTTCCCGGCTCTTGACTGGCCCGTCATAACTCTGGTGGGCACCGCCGACAGCCGCCCGACTCGCGGAACATAGGATGCGAATCGATGTCAGACGGACCCAATGCGGGCGATCGAGACTTCCAAGCCCATCGTGCTCAGCTGCCGGCCATGCTGCATGAGGTTTAATTTGCTGAAGAAGGGCAACCAGTCGACGCCGGGCTTCGAAGAGTCGGCCAGCACGACATATGACACCCGGTGGTCCTGCCGCCGCACCAAGCCGGCAGAGCTCGGAACCAGTGCCAGCCACCGCGATTTGGCGCCGTCTAGCGTGGCGATCGACGCCCTTACAGCGTCCCTGAAAGGCGCATCAGACAAGAAAGCCTCCGCAGAGACCGTGCCCTGCGAAAACAGGTGGCTGAGCGTTGACGATCTCGACTTCCGTTTGATGTGTATGAAAGTGCCATCCGCCGCGAGCAAGTCGCAGAACTCAATTCCGGTGGTCGCTCCGCCCGGTCGATTGATCCGGGCGTCCAACAGCAGATACTCATCTGGTTCAGCACCTGCTACGCGCTTGTTGTATTCCGGTTCAGTTTCTTTTGGCAGCGACGTGGGTAAGCGGGGCGCCACGTCCACAACGGAAGTAGCGAATGCGTCGACTTCCTTAACCAAGGAGTCGCTGACGCCAAACCACCTCCCTTCGATCAGCACGAAAAGGTCGGTGCCGATCCTTTGTTCGCTCACCAGACACTGGTAGATAGTCCACCTCGCGTCGTAGTTGCCGCTTCGACCGAATTTCACGGAGACTTTCCTAGATTTCAGGAGGTCGATGGTCAGCTTTTTGGTGTCGGACCCGAGCTCAAATAGATAGTCATCGAGATCTAGGTCCTCATACGACAATTTCTTGGTGCCGGCAATCTTGAAACTGTCGTTGTCTTCCCACTCGATCGGCTCAGGCATGGCCATGTGAGTCGATCCGGTGTCGCTCGATTGGAGCTGCGCCACGACCATCTGGCTCAGTTTGCCAATGACTGCCGTGTCGTTCACTAATGAGAGCTGATCGATCCAACCAAAATTCGTTTTGTAAGTCGTCTCCTGAAATGCGCTCAACAGCTCGGAGCACTTCTTCAGCAAATCGTGGGCCTGTAGGTCGACAGCGATGACGAGCGCATCCGAGCCGGAAACCCGCTTAGCGAATGTGGAATCTCTCGGCTTCCCCGTTACAGCCCGAAGAATGTCCCGAGAAATGTCTACTCCAAAGCTGGGCAGCTCACTGCTCTTGCTGGTGTGAGTGTTTTTCGTCACGACCATGTCTTCGAACGTCTTCGTATCCACGCTTCGGATTTGCGACGGATCCATTCTGTTCAGGGCAACCTTGAGACCGAAGAGTCGCTCAATTGCGGCCGAGTTAAGAAGTCCTCGTCCGTATCCAAAGCAAACGCCAAACAGCCGGCCCGAAGCCTCAACGACGAGCAGTCCGGAGGCGGACGCCGACAGGACGCCGGCGATAGGCGTCGACACAATCGGCTGAACGAAGCCGACCCACGCGGGCGGATTGACTGGGGTCCTGCTGAAGTAGAACCGCCCAGTCATGCCGGACGCAGAAGTAAGCTCCGCGGAAAGTGGCGACTTGTCAGGATCGGTTGCGTCATCTAAGGAAGTGCCGGCTTGAAGCAAATAAATCGTCAGTCTTGTGACGC
>NZ_JAAVUZ010000016.1 GCF_018449675.1 Glaciihabitans sp. dw_435
CACCTCAGCGTGGAGTGCCTCACCGGTGGCCTACCTGGAGTCATCAGATACCAGGTAGGCGACCGCGGCCTCCTCGACCCGGCCCATCGTCGCGCAGTGGTAGTCGTGCTCGCGGCGCTCGGGTGCCGCTCCTCCTCCGATCGGCACCGACCTTCCAATCTACTTTTGCGAACCCCACAAGCCCTGGCAGCGCGGCTCCAACGAGAATACCAACGGTCTGCTGAGGCAGTGCTTCCCGAAGTCCACCGACCTCAGCATCCACTCGCCGGAGCGGCTTCTCGAGGTCGCCGCTGAACTCAACGAACGGCCAAGGAAGACCCTCGACGGCCGCACCCCCGCGCAAGCATTCCAACAGCTAATCTCGGAGCCGAAACATCCACCCGTTGCAACGACCTATTGAAACCGCCGATGGTCAACCGGGCGCCCACCACAGTTCCGGACAGGGTTGCTGTTGCTGTAGGAGTGGTGTCGCTGGTGGCCGCTGATGCGGAGGTGGTCGCGAGGAGCAGAGGAAGGAAGGCGGCTCCGGCGCCGATGCGTCACTGGTTTCAGTCACCTCGGAAGGCGGTCGGGCTTCGTCATGCTCTCGCTCCCGCGCTTGGCGTCTTGGCCGGCGCACGCTCGGTCGCGGGACTCCGCGATTTAGACCGTGTCGAGTTGGCGTTGCCGGTCGACGGGCGCCGCAATGTCGGGGTGCAGTTGCGCCTCGAGGGCTCCGGCGATGGTGCGGAGTTGTTCCAGTTGCTCGGCGGAGAGTACGTCCACCAGGAGGTCTCGGACGAGCCGGTCATGATGCGGCATCGCTTCAGCGAGCAGGTCTTCACCCTTCGCGGTGAGCGTGACGATGACGGCGCGGCCGTCGATAGCGCACGTCGACCTCGTGACAAGGCCGTCGGCTTCGAGTCGGGCGACGATGCGTGAGGCGCGGGGCAACGCCGAGCTGACGCAGGCGGCCAGATCGGACAGGCCGGTGGTCTTGTTTGGCTGCCGTTGCAGGTGGCCGAGCGCGTACAGGCTCACAAGCGGCTGCCCCGTGGCCTTCTGCAGTGTCGAGTTGAGGGCGGTGGGGAGGAGCTCGAGAACCGCAGCGAAGGGTTTCCACGCGGCGAACTGCTCCGTGGTCAAGGCCGCCTGTTCGCTCATGACCCCCACGCTACCAGTTAGTTGCTCTTGCAACTAGACGTGAGTATGGTGTGTGCCACAGGTAGTTGCAGTCGCAACAACCTCCGTTTTCTCGCACAAAGGATTTCGTCATGACCTCTGTCACTGTTTTCGGCTCCGGCAAAATGGGTTCCGCTATCGGTTCGATCTTCACCGCCGGCGGCGCCACGGTCGACCACATCACCTCCTCGACCCCCGACGCCACGGTCACCGGCGACATTGTCGTGTTCGCCGTGCCGTATGGGGCGATCGGGGACATCGTGGCGAAGCACCGGGACCAGCTGGCCGGGAAAATCGTCGTCGACATCACCAACCCGATCGACTTCTCGACCTTCACCTTCGTCGTCCCGGCGGACGGGTCCGGTGCGAACGAGATCGCGAAGCTGCTTCCCGCATCCACGGTGGTGAAGGGCTTCAACACCACCTTCGCGCAGACGCTCGCTGACCCGAGCCGTGGCGCGGTCGTTCTCATCGCCGGTGATAACGCCGACGCGAAGGCCACCGTTCTCGCCGCGATTCAGGCGGGCGGGTTCGCCGCCGTCGACACCGGCGCACTGGCCGCGGCACGGGAGCTCGAGGGCTTCGCGAAGCTGCAGATTCAGCTCGCCATGGGTGGCAAGATCGGCGGCTTCGCTGTCATCCCCGCCGCCTGACCACCACCGCACACCCCGCCGATCTCGAGGGAGGACCCCGATCATGACCACGCATAACATCACGCCGACACGGTTGAGTCGTAGGCCGGACAGTGAGCTGCTCGCGACCGACACCGGGATGGGCGCCGTCACCCTGCGAGTCGCCGACCTCGACACCGAGACCGTGTTCTACCGTGACGGGGTCCTCCTCACCGTTCTGGACGAGCACCCCGGGGATGCGGAGGGGCCTGCGCGTGTGGTCCTCGGCCGGCTCGGCGTCCCGATCGTGATCCTCGAGCACACCCCCGAGTTGCGGCATGCCGGCCCGCACGATGCCGGTCTGTATCATGTGGCCGTGGTCTTCGAACGGCAGGAAGACCTTGCCGCGGCCGTGTTCTCGATCGCGGCCCGCCACCCCCGCGCATTCACGGGGTCGTCAGATCACATCGTGAGCCAGGCGTTCTACTTCACCGACCCGGAAGGCAACGGGGTGGAGCTCTACTGGGATCGGGACCGCACCGAGTGGAGCTGGATCGATGGGCACATCAAGATGGGCGGGTCCTACCTCGACCCGAACCGGTTCCTCGACGAGCACCTCGACCAGGCCGCCCTCACCGGTGCCGGATCGGTGGGTGCGAAGGTCGGGCATGTGCACCTGTCGGTCGGTGACCTCGACAGTGCACGGCAGTTCTACGTCGACCGGCTCGGGTTCGAGATCGTCGCCGAAATGCCCGGGCAGGGACTCTTCGTCAGCGCTGGCGGGTACCACCACCACATGGCGATGAACATATGGAACAGCCGCGGCACCGGACGCCGCCAAACCACCCTGGGCCTCGGCCTTGTCCGCATCAACGTGCCCACCACCGACAACCTCGGCGAACTCGACGAACGCCTACATTACCACGGCATCACCTCCGGCCACGACAACGACGCCCTACTGTTCGACGACCCGTGGGGCAACGCTGTCGAAGTCGCCACCACAACCTCGCAAGGCGCGGCGCTGTCGTGAAGAAAATCGGGTTCCTCTCCTTCAACCACTGGAGCGCCCAGAACGGCTCCCGGGTGCGCTCCGCTCAAGAGTCGCTGTTGCAGTCCATCGAGCTGGCCGAGGCGGCCGAGGAGATCGGGATCGATGGGGCGTTCTTCCGAGTGCACCACTTCGCTGAACAGCAGTCCTCCCCGCTCCCGCTACTCGCGGCGATCGCCGCCCGCACCCTGACGATCCAGGTCGGCACCGGGGTCATCGACATGCGCTACGAAAACCCGCTCGCGTTGGCGGAAGAAGCAGCCTCCACCGACCTCATCTCGGCCGGGCGCTTGCAACTCGGGGTGAGCCGTGGATCACCCCAGCACGCCGCTGAGGGCTGGAAGACGTTCGGGTACACACCCGAGATCACCGACGCGGACATGGCGGCGGAGAAAACCGATCAGTTTCTCGCCGCCATCCGAGGGTTCGGTGTCGCGACCCCGAACCCGGAGCGGTATGCGCCGAACACGCCACGGCTCCCGGTGACACCCCTGTCCCACTCATTGCCGACGAGGGTTTGGTGGGGCGCCGGAAGCCGGGTCACCGCCACCGTCGCCGCAAACAAGGGAATGAACCTGATGTCGTCGACTCTCATGACCGAAGACACCGGAGCGTCCTTCGAACTGCTGCAACGGCAACAGATCGACCTCTACCGGACCGCGTGGAAGGGCGCCGGGTGGGAACACGACCCGTCCGTGTCGGTGTCCCGCGGCATTCTCCCCGTCATCGACGACGAGACCGCACGACACTTCGCCCCCAATGCGGGTGCGGGGGATCAGGTGGGGTTGATCGACGGGGTCATGTCCCGCTTCGGCCGCCAGCACGTCGGCAGCCCCGAACGCCTCGTCGATGTCCTCGCCCAGGACGAAGCCCTCGACGCGGCCGATTGGGTGCTGATCACGATCCCGAACCAACTCGGCGTCGACTTCAACGTCAAGCTCCTCACCGCCATCCGGCACATCGGCACCGAACTCGGCTGGACCCACCCCGCCCCAAGCCCCGCCCTCGCATGACGGCACGACGCCTAGCGAGGCGGCGGGCCGGATGAAGGTCGTCGGGCTCGAAGAGCACCTCGCCCCCCGACGTGCTCGCCGCATGGCGAAACCAGGGGTCTTTGATGGAGGACATGACGATGAGGTGGTCCGTCGCCGGGTCGACCGCCGCCGCCCTGACGAACCGCGGCGAGGGAAGGATCCAGGCGATGGATGAGGCCGGGGTTGACGTCGCGGTCCTGTCCCTGACCACCCCCGGGCTGCAGGCGTTCCCCACTTTCCCGCGCCTCCGTAATCGGAGCTGAGCATCTCACGTCGAATCGTCAGAGAGCGTCTCGCGTGCTGCCCGGTAGGGGCGACGCCGCGGCCCCTGTTGCGCCTGCCGATAGACGATGGGTCTATCGGGCGCTACGCCGGCTCGTCGGTCTCCTCGCCTGAGAGTGGCATTCGGTACGGGAGTTCACGGAGGTAGCGAAACAGGAGGTGAAGGGCCGTGGAGTCAAATGCGGCAAGCGCGGCGCCGATGAGTAGCCACCACACCCCGGTTACGAACGCAGCGACGACTAGCAGAAGCGCGAGCGCTCCAACGAGCTGGGCCGATATGCCGGCGACCTCTGGAACACGCATGCCGAGAATGCGACGACAGCGCCGTGGGCGTCCCCGCAAGTTGGCCCCGCCTCGGGCTGCGCTGAAACTGCTCGATTCCCTGACGCAGCCCGTCTTCATCGAGAACCGGCATTTCGACGTCCTGGCGTCCAACTCGCTGATGCGGGCAGTGGATCCTCGTCTGTTCGTCGGCGGCAACCAGTTGCGGGACATGTTCCTCGATCCGGCCGGACAGGCTCTCTACCCGGAATGGGCGTGCGCGACGGAATGCCTAGTCGCCAACTTGCGGCAAGCGGTCGGCATCGACGTTGATGACCCCCGATTCATCGAACTCACCGGAGAGCTCACCCTCGCCAGTGCCCGGTTCCGGAAACTCTGGGCCCGACACGAAGTCCGCGGACAGACCGGGGGCGTCATGAGATTCGATCACCCCCAAGTCGGCGAACTGACTCTGAACCGGGAACGCATGAGCGTCGCCGGCACCGACGGGCTGATGCTCGTCGTTTTCCACCCCGACGTCGACTCCATCGATGCCGACAAGCTCGCCCTTCTGGCATCCGTAACGACCCCCGCGCCGGTCGCCGCGCATGAAATTCGGAAGCACGCATGACGACCATCGGGATCATCGGCGCCGGCGAGGTAGGCTCCCAGATCGCCCGCAAAGCAATCGCCACTGGGTACACCATCGTCATCGCCAACTCGCGGGTCCCAGAAACCCTGACCGATCTCATCACGGACCTCGGGCCGTCCGCACGCGCAGCCACAGCAGCAGAGGTAGCCCTCACCGGGGATTTCGTCGTTATTGCCGTGCCCCTGAGACTCGCCAACGACATGCCCGCGGAAGAGCTCGCGGGCAAAATCGTGATCGACACGAACAACTACATGCCCGGCCGCGACGGCCGCTTTCCCCTTCTCGATTCCGGCCAGATGACCGTCCACGAGCTGCGGCAGGTCCAACTGCCCACCTCGAAGGTCATCAAAGCCTTCACCCACATCCAGGCACCAACCCTGTTCCCGTTCGCTCGGCCTCAGGGCGACCCCGACCGCATCGCCCTCGCCGTGTCCAGCGACTATCCCGAAGCCGTGGAACTCGTCACCCGGCTTCAAGACCAGTTCGGATATGACACCGTTGACAACAGTCCACTGAGTGAATCCTGGCGCACCGGACCCGGGACATCCGTTTGGAACCAATCCCTCATGGGGGGCCAGGATCGTGAAGCACTTGCCCGAAATCTGGTATTGGAGCCCCGACGACAACCGGGACGCTGAACGTTGCTATCCGCCTCCTAACGCTGACACCAAAAGGCCACTTGGCGGGGTGATTCCGTGAACTATCCGTGTGGAGTTGATCGCTAAGTGGCGGCGTTCCTTGATCGCTGGATATCGCTAATTCCCGATGACGAGGATGCTGTCCGCGGCTTCGATGACGTCGTCGGTGATGGTCGAAAAACTATTGAATATCGAGACTAGTTTTCTGTTCTCTGAGGTCGACCTGCGTCCCCGCGGGAATGCTCGACAGCGGGATGCGCGCCGTTAGGAGCGAGCGACGAACGGGTCGATGATTGCCCAGGTCGCTTCGGGGTTCTCGAGGTGGGGGAGGTGTCCGGCCGCGGGCACTTCGGCGAACTCGGCACCGGGGATGGCAGCGGCGACCGCTCGCCCGTACGCGGGGGTGACGACACGGTCGCTGTCACCGAACACGACAAGGGTTGTCACGTTCACTGCACCGAGGCGGCCGAGGAGTGACGGGTCGCTCATACCACGGCCGGCGATCACGGCCATGGTCTGCCCGTTGGACTGCTGGATCGCACGCTGCTGATCGGTGAAGCCGGCGGGGTCCATGTAGCCGCGATCGGGATTGTGCCAAGCGACCTCCGCAAGACCGCGGGCGTCGAGGGCGAAAAAGTCCGCGATCGGTTCGCCCTCGACAACCACACCCACACCATCAATATCGATGACGGCACCGATCAGGCCCGTGTACTTATCGTCTGCTGCTGCTTGGACGGCCATCTCGAGGGCGATCCAACCGCCGATGGAGGAACCGACCAGGGTCACATCGTGGCCGCCGTCAGCGAGGAGACGGTCCAGATACGCAGCGGCCAGGGCGGGGACGGAGTCGATGTCGTCGGGGCGGGATGAGCCGTTCCAGCCCGGGTGCGTCGGCGCAAGAGTGTGAAACGACGAGGCGAGGTGTCCGACGATCGGTGCGACGGTCTGAGGTCCGCCACCACCGTGCAGCACGAGCGCGATACGGGCGTTGGGATCGCCGGCTTCGAGAACTTCAAGGTCAGCGGGGAGAGAAGGGGTCATGGCAATCAACCTAACTAAATATGTTTATCTAAGAACGTTGATACCATAACACCATGACAACAGATTTGGAAGTGCTCGGGCAGACGCTCAAACAAGCGCAGTACCGCAACCACCGCGCGATGGATCTGGCCCTGCGGGAGGTGGGAGTCAGTCTGGTGCAGTGGGATGCCCTGCGCGCGATTGACCAAATGTCCGGCGCCTCCGGCCACGACCTCGCCGTCGTGACGTTTCAAAGCGACCAGGCGTTCGGAACCCTCGCGAACCGTCTGGTCGACCTCGGGCTGATCACGCGGTCTGCCGGGCATGGGCGACGCATCGAGCACACCCTCACTGACGAGGGCCGACAGGTGCTCACTGACGGGCACGCCATCGTCGGCGGCATACTCGATGGGCGATTCAGCCCGCTCGGTGAGGACGACCGAGCCACACTCCTCCGATTACTACAAACATTGACAGCTCGCGACTGACAATTATTCGAGAATGGGTGACAACCGTGGCCCGCTTGGTCGTCGAGAACTATGCCAGCGAGCGGACACAGAACACCGCGATTCAACGGTCAACTTCACAATGAGTATTCCTGCCATGCCGGCAGTCTCACATAAGGCCCCCTCACCGGAACCTATTTCGGACTGGTCTAACGGACGCGTCGTTTCCGCGCCATTCCGGGCTGTGACCGTTATCGCTTTGTGGCGGGGTTTTGTGATTGATCTCCGGCGTATCGAACGGAGTTTCTGCGCTCAACGAACAGATTCTTACTGAACACCGGACTCGTCGTATCCGTCTGTTGAGGGATCAAGGCTTTTGTCGCAACAACTGCTGTCTCGGCTGCCGTCTTGCGTCGTTTGTGTAGGAGTGTTGCTTGATAGGCGGCGCTACCGTCACATCGATTCGGGGTTGGGACCGGTCCGACCAGACTCTCCTCTGTCGAGGCGGTCGAGGCGTGACATCTGCTCGGTGGTAAGCGTGAAGTCGTACACGCTGGCGTTCTGCTGAATTCTTTCGGGAGAGCTGGCCTTCGGCAGCACGATGTGGCCGCGCTGGATGTGCCAGCGAAGCACTACCTGTGCCACGGTGCGGCCGGCCTCTTCGGCTAGGGCAAGAATGCCGACATCATGGAGTACTGAGCCGGCGCCCAGAGGCGACCAGGCTTCGACCGCGATGTTGAGATCGACGCAATACTGAGCGAGTGTCGTATTGGGCAGATACGGGTGGACCTCGATTTGGTTGACCGCGGGACGGACTCCTTCGTTATCGAGAATGCGGTGCAGCTGGCGTTGGTGGAAGTTGGACACACCGATCGAGCCGACTCGTCCGTCGCTCTGGGCCTTTTGCAAGGCCCGCCAGACCGCGGGATAGTTGCCGCGGCTGGGCATGGGCCAATGGATGAGGTAAAGGTCGATATAGGAACCGAGTTCAGCGACTGTCTTGTCGATCGCTCGATGCACCTCGTCGGCGGTCGAGGCGCCGATGGGTAGTTTGCTGGTGATCCACAGCTTGTCACGGTCGATACCTGAGGCACGAACAGCCTGACCGACGCCGGCTTCGTTGCGGTAGTAGCTGGCGGTATCCACATGACGGTAACCGGCCGCAATCGCGAACTCAACAGCCTCCGTGGTTTCGTTGGGCGGGATGAGGTAGGTGCCGAATCCGAGTTGCGGAATCCGTCGCCCATCATTGAGGAGCACCGTGGAGGAGTCGATGGGTTCGGCCGGTGAAGTCACGAAATCTCCGAATCGGGCTTTGCTGAGATTGAGCGATATCGAGGAGCCATCTGTGCTTGCCCATTGCCGTCGATGACTGCTCGCTCGGCGGCAACGAAGTCGTCCCAAGCTGCTGTGTCGCGAAGTCCTGGGAGACAGATGACCTCATGCGCGTCGAAAGCGCTCAGCCCTGCGGATGCGACATCGTCCGCTGTCATCGCATCGATTTTGCTATACGCTCCGCCGTTCCACTCCGAATTGGTCCGCGCGGACACAAGACAGTGACCGTCACGTTGGTGGCGTGGAGCTCTTCCGCCAAGGTGCGCCCGAATACCTCCACCGCAGCTTTAGCCGACGCGTATAGCGTGCGATGGGGCCTCCGCTGTTCGGGGCGCCCGTTGCCGCCGCTGAAGGCCAATCCCGATGCGACCAGGATGACTCCGCCGCGATCGTGTTTCACCATGCTGGGGACTGCCGCGCGGGCAAGGAGCAGCGATGCTGTCGTGTTCAGCTGCCAGTTGCGCTGCAAAGTCTGTTCGTCGGTCTGGGTGAACAACTCATACCCACTCGCGCCCGCGTTGGACACCAGCAAGTCCACGTCGCCACGGCGGAGCCGAGCGCATGCTACTTCGATGTCGGCGTGTTCTGACAAATCGGCGACCAGAATCTCGACGTCGACATGTTCGACCAACTCCTGGCGCAACGCGGCGAGGCGTTCTTCTCGGCGCGCGACCAGGACGAGGTCGTAGCCGCGATCCGCGAGTTGTCTGCTGAGGCTCTCTCCGATGCCGCTACTCGCCCCGGTCACAAAGGCTTTGAGGCGAGGTGCCGGGGGATGATACTGCTGTGCTTCGAAAGAGGACGTCGGATTTGCTGGCCAGCGCGGATCAGACGCGGACGTCGAATCCGTCGTCGCCTGGGTGCCGGCAACTTCTTGGTCATCGTGGTGGACGGCATTCCGAGGGTGCAGCCAGAACCGGAACAGCCGGGTCATGTTCGGCATAACGGCGTAGTTCATAACGGTGACGAGCAGGGCGGAAACGAGCAGGGTCTCGACGGGCAGGGGAACTGTTTTCAAGACCGGGGTCAGTAGCCAGAGGACGAGCGTGATGACGGGATAGACCGCGATCCAGTTGACCAAGACGAATCGATGACGGCGGCGGTGCATGGCGGGTCCTTTGCGGGAACTTCTGAGGTGGATGGTCTTCGAGGCCATCGCTGCGGGTTGTGTGCGATGGCCTCGAGGTCGGAGTGCTACTAGTCCTTCAACTCCAGCGTGTCGCCGAAGCCCATCCGGTTGACAAAGGCTTCTCTGGTGAGGTCGGAGAATGCCATTACGTGGTCCACGCCGGCCTCGGTGAAGTCCACGACCGAGCGGAAGGGCTTCTGCCCGCGCGGGAGGGCGAGGATGCGCGAGATCTCGTCGGCGACGCCCTGGGGATGGGCATGGACCCCGGGCCGAACAAGGGACGCGGTGGCTTCCTCGTTGCGGGCCACGAGCGGGTCGAGGTGGGCGTAGGCCGCGGTGACGGTTGCGTCCGATGCGTGGCTGGCGTTGGGGAAGTGCGCGGTTCCTTCCGTGATGGCGCCGGGCATCACGATGCTCGTCTCGATGCCGAACTGCGCCGCTTCATACGACGTCACGACAGCCAGGGCGTCGAACGCTGCCTTGGAGGCGACGTAGGGCCCGAGAAACGGCGGAGTTGTGACGATGATCGTGCTGCCGACATACAGGAGGGTGCCAGAGCGCTGGTCCCGCAGGTATGGAAGAGCTGCACGGTTGACGCGGTGGGCGCCAATCGCGTTGACGTCCAGCAGGTGTGCGATGTCCTCGTCGGTGAATGCTTCGACGTATCCGACGTAAAGATGGCCGGCATTCTGGACGACGACATCGAGGTTGCCACTGGTTTCGACGATGGTCCGCACTGCCTCGTTGGCGGATTCCTGCGAGGTAACGTCGAGGTCCACGGTGTGGAGCTCTGCCCCAGTGGCGCTGGCGAGGTCGGCGAATTCGGCTGCGGTCTTGGCGTTGCGGCCTTCGGGATCGCGCATGCTCGCCCAGACGATGTGCCCGTCGGATGCGAGCTTTTTGGCAGTGAGGTAGCCGATGCCGGTAGCGGCGCCGGTGATGAGGATGACAGACATGAGCTCTTCTTTCTTACGGGTGGAGCCGGTCAGGAGTACAGCGGAACTCAGGCGGCGCCGCCGTTGGTGTAGATAACTTGGCCGTTGACCCATCGCCCGGGACCGGCGAGGAACGCGGTCACCTCGGCGATGTCCTCAGGAGTACCGAGGCGCTCCATCGGATTCAGTGAGGCGATGTGCTCGATGACCTGCTGCGGCTTGCCCTCGAAGAACAATGGCGTCGCGGTTGGCCCGGGGGCGACGGCGTTGACGGTGATGTCGCGGCCGCGGAGCTCGCGGGCGAGAATGAGAGTGAGCGACTCGACGGCTCCCTTGGAGGCTGCGTAGGCTCCGTACGTGGGCATCTGCAGGCGGGTGATCGAGGTCGAGAAGTTGATGATCGCACCCCCCTGGCGCACCTGGCGGGCGGCCAGCTGGTCAACGACGAAGGTGCCGCGGACGTTCACGCGCTGGATGCGGTCGAATGTGTCGAGGTCCATGTCGGCGATCGGGGCGAGCGGCATGATGCCGGCGGTGTGGACGACTACGTCGACTCCACCGAAACTGGCGGTCGCAGCATCGAAGAGCTCGCTCATGGCGGTCTCGTCGGCGATGTCCCCGCCCACGGCTATCGCCTCGCCGCCGGCGGCGGTGATAGCGGCTACGGCTTCGTCTGCTTTGGCGGCATTGCCGCTGTAGTGGGCGACGATCGACATGCCATCGGCGGCGAGGCGCTCGGCGACCGCTCGGCCGATTCCTCCGGATGCGCCAGTGACGATTACGACGCGCGGTGTGGTGGTGGGTTCAGACACGATGGACTCCTTGAACTATGTGGACTACTTGTACACATAATGATAGGACTATGTGGCGGATTTGTCCACTAAACTAGACAACCACATTCTTCCGCGCTCTCGGCGCCAAATGATGCAGATGGAGACACCGATGGAAACCCATGCAGGAACGGAGGCCAAGCAGCGCCGCGGTCGTCGCCCCGCAGCGGAAGTTCGCGCCGAAGTGCTGGCCGCGGCCGCCGCGCTCATGTATGCGGATGGGCTGCCCGCCGTGACGTTCGAACGGGTGGCTGTGAGATCAGGGGCCAGCAAGACAACGATCTATAAGTGGTGGCCGTCCCCGGGAGCTCTCGCCGCAGAGGCTTACTTCGTAACCAATAAAACGGAACTTCAGTTCCCAGACACGGGCGACCTCGCCAACGACGTTCGGGCGCAGCTTCGAGCCTTCGTCCAACTCCTGACCCAAAGCGGCAGCGGAAGAATTATTGCGGAACTGATCGGCACAGCCCAGACCGACCAGGATCTCTCCGCCGCAGTCTCTAAGCATTACACGATGCCCCGCCGGATACTCGCGATCCGCTACTTCCAGCAAGCAGTCAAGCGCGGTCAACTCCGCGACGATGCCGATCTCGGGCTTCTCGTCGACCAGCTCTGGGGCGCCTGCTACAACCGGCTCTTGATTCCTGACGCTCCCCTTGACCAAAAATTCGCAGACGCCCTCGTCAAGAACACCCTCGTCGGCGCCGCGTCCAGCACGTATCGATCTCTGCTGCTGGGCACATGACGCCACTGGCAACGCTTGCCGGTGGGTATCCGATGGGATTGTCGCAAATACGGTCAACCCCGGAGGTGTAGCCACCGGGCTTCAGCGCAACTTCACCATTGAGCAGAAGACGTCGCTGGATGCCGCTGAATCAGCGGGCATTTTCACCTACAAGACGATCGAGCAGGGAGCCGGGACCACGATTGTTGCCGCGGTTCGTCTCGAGTTCGCGCACACCGGGGGCCACTACCTCTACGACGGCCAAGAGGCCTATACCGTCCCGAACGATGCCAGCCTCGCAGACCACCCCCATGGAGTGAAGGCCTGGGCCCTCAACTCCGAGTCCGCGGAACGCCTCTGGGAGATGTCAACGAAGCTCACCCAGCGCTGAAACGCGCCGCGTCACCCGTAATGACCTCCGCGTTGTCTGTCGATGTCGGATGGGGCCACGCGGCGCAGGGCCAACCCGATGTCGCAAGAACGCGATCGTTTCGCTATTTGAGTTGGAGACGCCGAAGGGGAGGGGATGACGCAGCCCGTCAGCGTAGCAAGCGATGCAACGCGCGGCGGATGGTGTCGCGCTGAGCTGATGAGAGCTGGTCATCGACATGGTCCTCAAGAGACTGGGCTGCCTCTCGGGTGAGCGGTAGTGGGGAGAACACGGGCTGCAAACGACGAAGCGCCGAAGCCAGTGCATCGGCAACGGCATCGATCCCTGCGTCCGGAGCGTCGTCCGGGAGGGCGAGGAGAGCCGCGGAAACATCGGCCAATTCCGCGATCTCTCCCTCATTCAGTACTGTGAGCCGCGCAGCTGAGCCCGAGTCGAGGAGCAATTCGAGCAGCACGGCGGCATCTCGCTCCGCCTCCACGGGCTGCGACGCCACGCCATCGCGTTGATCGAGCGCCGTTATGTATTTCTGAGCGAAAGCCGGTGTGTCCACGCGGACGGTACTCTGGCGCAACGCTCCGATTGCCGCTCGCCTCTGCTGGAGCTCCTCGATCTGCCGCACGTACTCCCGGTCGAGCAGTGCAAGCTCTTCCTCAGTATCGACTGCGGGGTCGATGCGCGACAGCGGCATCCCAAGATCTGCGAGCCGCCTGACTCTCAGGACCCGCACCAGGTCGGCCGCCGTGTATACCCGATACCCGTTAGCGGACCGATCCGGCTCCGGGAGAAGGCCGATCTGGTGGTAGTGCCGGAGTGTCCGCACCGACACGCCCGCAAGACGAGCGAGGTCACTGCTCCTCACGCCGTTGCCTCCTTAAGCTTTGGGTCGCGTCGCGTGAGCCACGGCGTCATCTTCCACAGTACGAGCGTCACCACGGTTATCAGGATGATGGGAATGAACACGATCGGTCCGGATGCCGATGACACCGATGCGAGCTCACCCGCGATGATCACGGGCAGCAGGACGAGTGTGTTGTTCACCGCGTGGATGAGGATGGGCACCTCTAGGCCACCGGTGCGCTCCGTCAAGACAGCGAAGCTGATTCCCATCGCGATGTAGTACGCGACGCCCCATGGGTCAGTCGCTCCGTGAATGAGTCCGAACTGCAGAGCGCTGACCGCGGTCGCGAGGGCGAAGGCCATGAGAGGGCGAGGGAACCTCGCGCCGATCGCGCGGAAGATCAGTCCGCGGAAGAGGTATTCTTCCCCTGCCGACTGCAGGGGGATGGTCGCGATGGCGACCAGGCAGAGAACGAGGTTCAGGCCGCTCCAGACCGGCGCTCCCGTGCCCAGGAGGGGCTGCATGATCAACGTATACACGACCCAGACGGGCAGGACGAAGACGGATGCCCGCATCAGGACCGACCACCGGAAGCGTCCCTCCAACGAAGACAGAGTGCCCGGCGCGGCGCCGTAGACGACCTTCTGCACGAGCATGCTGACCGGGATCAGCAACGCGATCAGGAGGTTCCCTGCCGCCCAGAAACCGGTGGTCAATGAGGGATCCGCGGGATCGAACGGCGTGACGCCGATCAGCGTGTCCACCGCCATCCCGACGGGAATCGCCAGGCCTCCCAGCACGACCAGCATAAAGAGGAGGCCCGCGAGTACTGCCGCGAGGGTGCGCCACAGTTGCGGGCGATGGCGAAGCGCCCCCACGTATCCGGACTGTCTCGGGTAAGCAACGGAAGACTGCAGATTCACGAGGTGACCTCTTTCCAAAGGGTGAGTATCTACCCAGGAAAAACTATGACGTTACGTCGGAGTCAAGTCCCGGGCCACGGGACGATGCCTCGGGTCCACCCGGCCGAGATCAAGCCCGGCGGATGCGACACAGATCTGCGCGGTGCGAGTGTGCGTTGCCTGCGAGAGCTGCTGCAGAAAGGCCGGAGCCTGTCCCGTGCGGCATTGGTGGTGTCCATGGTGCTCGTTGGTGGTGTCCGTTCGGTGGGTGTTAGTGGCGGGTGCGGACGGCGACCGCGATGATGCCAATGACGACAACGGCTGAAGCCACGGCGAGTCCGATCGCGTAGCCGGTGTCGGTGGAGCCGGTTCCTGTGGCAGCACTGCTGGCGATGGTTGTGATCGCGGCGAGCCCGATTGCGCCGCCGAGCTGTTGCCCGGTCTGGAGCAGCCCGCTGGCGACTCCGGTTTCGGCGGGCGCGGCGGTGGAGAGCACGAGAGTGGTTGCGGAGGTGATTGCCAGTCCCATTCCCACACCGAACACAACGGTGGCGGGGATGAATGCGGCCAGCGGGGTGCCTGCGGCGGCGGCGATCGAGAACGCGGCGGTGCCGGCTGCGACGGCGGTGAGTCCGATGATGAGCGGTCGGACCGGGCCGGTGCGGGTGATGAGCCGGGGTGCAAGGTTTGCGCCGATGATCGTGGCGACGGAGATGGGCAGCATCATCAGTCCCGCGGTGATGGGTTCGAAACCGAGGCGGCTTTGCAGGAGGACAGAGGCGATGAACATCACCGGGAACATGGCGATAGCAGCGGACGAAATCGCGATCACGCCGCCAGCGGAAGACCATCGGGTGAGGAGGTCGACGGGCAGGAACGGATGCGCGGAGCGGCGTTCAAGGACGCCGAAGACGATAAGCACGACGACTCCCACAGCGAACAGCGTCAGCGTGGCGGGTGAAGTCCATCCGATCTCCCCGCCCATGGTCAAGCCCGCGACGAGGGACCCGATGCCCACGACGGAGAGGATCGCGCCCAACACACTGGCGTGGGTTCCGCGGACGGCGGGTACGGAAGCCACGAAAATCGGGATCGTGATGAGGAGGATGGCCACGAGAGGGGCGTTGATCAGTAGGACGGCCCGCCAGTCGAACCAGGTGGTGAGCGCGCCGCCACCGAGGACGCCGATGGCCGCTCCTGCGCTGGCAACGGATCCCCAGACACCGAGGGCGCGGCGGCGCTCGATCGGATCGGGGAATGTCGCGGCAAGCAATGAGAGCACCCCGGGGCCGACTCCGGCGGCTCCGATGCCTTGCAGGACACGTGAACCGACAAGGACCTCGCCGGTCGGGGCGAGACCGGCGATGGTGGCGCCGACACCGAAGATGGTGAGGGCGATCAGGAGCAGTCGGCGTCTGCCGACGATGTCGCCCAGGCGTCCGGCGAGCAGCAGCAGGCCGCCGAAGGTCAGTAGGTAGCCGGAGACCACCCACACGGCGAGCCCTTCCGGGAGGCCGAGGTCCGCGATCGCGTCCGGGAGAGCGAGGTTGGCGCTGGTGCCGTTGAAGACGATGAGGAACTGCGCGGCCGCGAGGACCGTCAACGCGATCCCCGGACGAGGCCGGCGCGTCATCGAACCACCCGCACTGCGGAGGTTCTGTGTCTGGTTGGTAGTAATGGGAGCGGTCCTTTCAAAGACAATGACGGGTCGTGCTGTGGCCGCCCAGCGGGTGGTTTCCGAACCGGCGGAGTGGGTCACATCTATGCAACGCGCACACGGCAGCATCAACCAGATACGGCCTGTATGCCCCTGCTCCAGTTCTCGGCACCCGGGGCGGTGGGGGATGATGGGCTGATGCATCGTGAAGCGTTAGGAGACTTCCTCCGCACCCGCCGAGAACGCACAGACCCGGCCGAGCTGGGCTTCCCTACCGAGGCCCGTCGCACCCCAGGGCTTCGACGGTCAGAGGTCGCGGAGCTCGCGAACATCTCAGAGATCCATTACGCCAACATCGAACAGGCTCGCGGGTCCCAGCCCTCACCGGACGTGCTGGCCGCGATCGGCCGCGCGCTGAGACTCGACGAGTCCGAGACCGCCCACCTGTTCGAACTCGCCGAAGAAGTGCCACCACGGTCCCCGATCCCGAACATGGACCTCTCCGAACGCACCCGGCAACTCATCGACAGCCTTACCGGGCCGGTACTGGTCTGCAGCGCCCGGCTCGACGTCATCGGACAAAACCAGGCGGCAATCGACCTCCTCGAGGACTTCTCGACGCTACCCGCCCCGGATCGCAACCTCGCCCGACGACACTTCCTCGCCCAGAGCGACGACGACGTGTGGGGATCCCCGGGCCTTGCCGCGCTATCCCGGTTCGCGGCCGCTCGCCTCCGCGGAGCTCGCGCCCGCTACTCCGACGACCCGGCCACGATCGCGCTCATCGACGAGCTGCGCGCGCACAGTCCTCGCTTCGAGGAGATCTGGGCGGAGGAACCGGTCGGGTTCCTCCGCGACACCACCCTCGATGTCACCGAAGCACAAATCCGGCAACAGACCGTCACCTGCGAGATCTCCGACATTCCCGGACGAGACCAGTACCTCGTCTTCCTCCCCATTAAGCCCGAATAGTCCAGCAGGCAGGACGGGCTTCAGAGGTTCCGTCGTGGGATGAAGTGGAAGATCGGGAACACCCGGTCGGTGCGGGTCGCGAAGACCGCGAAGTTCGGAGACGCATCGAGAAAGCGCTGCCACGCAGCGGCCCGCTGCGGCCCGGAGAGTTCGGTGGCATGCACCCGAACGGTCTCAGTGCCGATACCGGGCAGCGGTACTTCGATGTCGATATCCGGATGCGCCCGAAGGTTGTGGGCCCACGCCGGGTCAGCAGGTTGCCCGCCTGCCGTGGCAGCGACCACCCAGCCCCCGTCGTGCTCGATACCCCGCGCCGCGGTCACCCTGGAGGCACCTGACTTCGCACCGATCGCGTGCATCACCACCAGATTCCGGCCAAACCGGTCCACCGTGCCTCCAGTGGCGCGGAACTGCCGAATCATCGGATCCAACCAGCGGCTCATTCCTAGCTCCCGCTTCCGGCCAGTTCACCCGACCACACCCCAAGTGAACGCGGCGCACGACAACCGAACCAGATACAGCGTGTATGCCCCGAGGCTGGCAAGCGTTGTCGGCTCCAGCGCTGTAAGGCTTCGCAATCCGGTAACACCGCATGGAGAATCTGACTCCACGATGCGCGCCGTTCGGGTTTTGGAACTGCACCCGAGGCCGTGCCGACTTGTCCGCGTCCCGGATCCGGCGGTCCTTCGGTTGGAACTCTTCGTGGCGACTTTGCGGGCGAGGACGGGTGTCGCTCTATCCGGAGCGCTTTGCATCGTGGATCGGGGCGGATCCGAAGGCGTGTTTGTAGTCGCGGCTGAATTGGGCGGGACTTGCGTAGCCGACCGCCTCGGAGATGGAGGTCATGCTGCGTGATCGCAGGGCTACGAGCCGTCGTGCCTCGTGCAGGCGCAGCATCTTGTGATATTGCATCGGTGTGGTGCCTGTGGCGCTCTTGAAGGCGCGGTAGAAGGTCGAGGGACTCATCTTCGCGCGTGTGGCGAGGTCTTCGACGGCGATCGGTGCGTTGAGGTGGTCGTGCATCCAGTCGGTCACCTGGCCGATGCTGGCGAGCGTCTCCTCGGCGCGCACCATCTGCAGGAGCCCGTCCCCGCCCTCGCTGCTGAGCACGCGGTACAGGAGCTCTCGTTTCACGCCTTCCGCGAGGATGCGGGCATCGGCGGGAGCTTCCATCAACTGCACCAGCCGGAGCGTCGCCGACCGGGCCGGATCAGGCAAGGGATAGACGCCCACTGACGGGCCTCGGGTCGGCGGCCGAGGCGGCATCTGCGCCACGAGCTCGCCGAGCACCTGCCGGTCTATCGCCAGCTCGACCGCCAGGTACGGGGTCTCTTCGGTGGCCTGGGTGATCTCGACCAACGCGGGAAGGTCGACACCCATCAGCACCAGCTGTCCGCCGTGATAATCGATCTGTCGACCGCCGAGAATGAGCCGCTTGGCGCCCTGCAGGACGACGTACAGCGTCGGGTGGAAGAGCGTGAGCATCGGCGCCACGAGCTCGCGGGTCACGTGGAGCGCGACACCGTCGATCGCGGCGTGTTCCTCCGGCCGGTCGAAGGCCGCGATGACGCGCGCACACAGTTCCGATTCGACGCCAGCCGTGTGACGAGGGCCCATGGGGTTCTGCTCCGATCGACGTTGAGGACGTGCCCGGTTCGCGGATCTCCGGGCACGTCCTACACGGTTGCTGCTTGTGTCACTTCATGTGGGTGTCGAACCAGCCCAGGATGCGCTGCGGGTGGCGCTGGAAATACTGGTAGGCGTCCCACCGAACCGATGCGTCGTCGATCCAGAACATGTCCTTCTCGGTCGCGCCCAGGGCGGCGTAGGCGTTCTCGAGATCGTAGGGGCGGGTGATGGCGTCGTCGTAGACGCCATAGGTCAGGGTGGGCATTGTGACCGACGGGGCCCAGTCGCTGACGTTCCCATCCGCGAGCGGCCTGCTCGTCAGCAGTCGGAATCGGCGGTCCACCTCGTCGATGTGCTCGCCCAGGCCCGCGCTTTCCAGCGTCGCCTCGACGAACACGCGGGGAGATAGCAACAGGGGCGCCACCAGGCAGGCGACGTTGTCGAACGCGCGAGGGTCGGAATGGATCGCCCGGAATGTCACGCTGGCCCCCATGCAGCGGGCGAAGATGCCGAGCGTCATGGGCGACAGATCCGGCCGGGAGCGGATGTAGTCGAGGGTCCCGATCACGTCACGGGTCTCGAAACTGTTGTTCGACATCCGGTTGCCGTTGGCGTCACCGCTCAGGCCGCAGTTGCGGAAGTCGAAGGCGAGCACGTTGTAGCCGTTGTCGTGGAGCACCTTGTAGTCGAGCGTGAAGTCGATCTCGGTGTCGTTTCCCGGTCCGAACGCGGACTTCCACGGCTCGACATGGCTCGGGAACCCGTACCGATTGAACCCGAAGGCGTGCATGCAGACGATCAGCTTGGTCGATCCCGCGGCGGGAATGAACCAGCCTTCCAGCGGAACGCCGTCGGATGACGGGTAGGAGATCTCTTCGTAGTCGAGGCCCTGCTCGGCGGGCGTCCGCAGAATCGGTGACCGAGAGGCGTAGCCGAGGCCGTTGGCCAAGGATTCGATGGTGGACTCCGCTGTGGCGTCGAGGTGCGGAGCGTCCAGGGTGGCGTGATCAGCCATGACTTTTCCTTTCAGGATCGCGAGTGAAATATCCGCGACTCCTCCACGTTAGACAGCTCTTACGCGGTAGTGAATGTCTCAGGCAGTCAATTGCTTGCCTGATCCTCGCAGCATCGTGGGCGGAACTGATTGCGGCTGCCGGAGGCTCCGTGCTCGGGTTCCGCACCCTCACCCATTACATCTCCAGAGATCTCCTTTGCGTTCGGCTGCGATCCAGGCGACGATCACCGGTCGTCTGCACGCGGTCGGCTGCGGCAGGGACACCTCGGCAAGGCCGCCTGCGCTGGCGCTGCTCCTGGACAGGCACCGGCGGGCGCGGCAACTGGCCGCGCACAAGCACGCCCGCCGCCTATCCGCCGCGGACCATTCCCGCTAGCCGCCGCAAACCGGGCCGGTGAGACCACGGCCGCGGGGTCACAGCGGCGGGGATGCCTGAAGATGACGGACATCGTGAGGTCCTGTCCTGTCCGACAGTGCGATTCGTGAGACGTGGTCCGCGGGTGTGTAGACCGTGACGCGGACGTCGGAGCTCTTGGTGATCCACAGCGGGATGCTGTCGAAGGTCATCGGTCCCGCTTCAGGATGAATGTACTTCTTGACGAGCCCGGTGCGCGGCTCCACATCGTGGCGTGCCCACAGTTCGTCGAACAACGCGATGCCTTCCAGACGTCCGATGAGGTCCTTCCATGCTGGTTCGCCGACGTGCTCGGCGTAGGCGGCACGGAAGTTCGCGACCGTCGTTGCGATGGTGTCCATCTCAGGGTCGATCCGCGCCTGCCAGACCTGGTTGGTGAACCGCAGCAGAAGCGCGTTGTGGTCGGCTATGGGGTAAAGGTCCATGCCCATCAACCATCGGTAGGCGTCGTTGAAGGCGAGGATGTCGAGCCGTGCGTTATAGACCGCTGCCGGAAGCGGATCGAGCCCGCGCAAGACGTCATCCACCGTGCCGGGCAGCTCAGTGCGCAACCCACTCTCGGCGGGCGGAAGCCGTCCGGCCAGGGTGAACAGATAGTCGAGTTCATGATGATCCAGCATCAGCGCCCGCCCGACAGCCATGAGCACCTGTTCGGAGACATTGATATCCCTGCCCTGCTCGAGCCACGTGTACCAGGTCGTGCTGACCCCCGCCAGATCCGCGACCTCCTCTCGCCGCAGGCCCGTCGAGCGGCGTCGCCTGCGGATCGTCAGCCCCCACTGCTCCGGGTCGATGCGCGCACGCCGCTGACGCAGGAACGCACCGAGCTCGCGCCGTCGGTCCGAACTGTGAGGCGTCGCTTCATCCACCGTCTTGCCTCCTTCGTGAAGCAGGTAGTGACAGCACTGGCATAACTGGCGCTCTCTTCCCGCCTAGTACCACCCTTACGCGCTCACAATAATAGTTTGCGCAGGCGAAAACACTGTTTCACTCGGGAAGGAACTCACATGCTGGTCTGGTTCATCACAGGTGCCTCGCGCGGCTTCGGGCGGGTATGGGCGGAAGCGGCACTCAGCCGTGGCGATCGGGTCGCCGCGACAGCCCGCGATGTGTCGACGCTGTCCGGTCTCGTCGACGCGTACGGCGACGCAGTCACGCCGATCCAGCTCGACGTCACCGACCGCGAGGCGGTGTTCGCGGCGGTCGACGGTGCGAGCGGGCACTTCGGCCGCCTCGACGTGATCGTTAACAACGCCGGATACGGACACTTCGGGTTCATCGAGGAGCTCACCGAAACAGAGGTGCGCCAGCAGATGGAGACGAACCTCTTCGGGGCACTCTGGGTCACTCAGGCCGCGTTGCCGCATCTGCGCAGTCAGCGGTCGGGCCACATACTCCAAGTCTCCTCGATCGGCGGCATCACGACCTATCCGCGTCTCGGCGCCTACCACGCATCGAAGTGGGCGCTCGAAGGCCTCAGCCAGACCCTCGCCGACGAGGTGCGCTCGTTCGGCATCAAAGTCACGCTCGTCGAACCGGGACCGTTCAGCACAGACTGGAGCGGGAGGTCTGCAATCCATTCGGTGGACCTGGACGCCTATGACGAGGTTCGTGAGAAGGTCCAGAGGGAGCGCGGTGCGCGGACAAGCGCGGTCTCCGCGTCGCCCGACACGACGGCGCAAGCGATCCTGACACTCGTCGATACGCCGGAACCGCCGTTGCGCTTCTTCCTCGGCAAGACTCCCTTCCCAGCAGCGATTGCCGACTATGGCCGGCGTATGCAGGAGTGGGCGAGCTGGCAGCCGGTATCAGAAAGCGCCAGCAACTAGACGTTGATACTGGAAATCAGCCGCCGTGGGGGTATGACCCTCAACTTGACTGACGATCGCCTCAGCGTAACTGTCTTTGTTTTGATCTGTCTGCCCCGGTGGGCATGACCTCATAGGGGCGTGATCCCTGGACCGGTCTCGTCAACGTCTTGTCTGCCCTACCCGGCCGGCACTTCCCATTGTGTGATTCGTCCTGGGTTTCGTTCCTATCGGCGGCTTGGGAAACGGTCACCCCCAATGGTGCGTCGAGGCAGCGTAGTAGTCGGCTTCCACCTCGGCGGGTGTGCGCATGTCGAGCTCTCCGTGGAGGCGCTGGTTGTTCCACTACCACACGTACTCGAGCGTCGCGAGCTCGACCTGCTCGACGGTGCGCACGGGCCGCGGCGGCGGATCAGCTCGGTCTTGTAGACCGTTGACCGCCTCAGCCATCGCGCTATCGAACGAATTGCCCACGGTTCCCGTCGAGGGCGTCGCGCCGAGTTCTTCGATCCGGTCTGTGTCGATCGACGGCGAGGTAGTTCGATCCGTGATCGGCGTGATGCACGAGCCCGTCGAGTTCCCGTCCGCAGCCCACGCCGCCATGTTGAGCGCTTGGAGCGGCAGGATGTCGGCTTTGAGTGTCGAGGCGATGTTCCACCCCACGCTTCGGCGAGAGAACACGTCGGTGACGACCGCGACGTAGGCGAACCCGGACCACGTCGCGACATACGTCACGTCCGCGACCCAGAGCCGACGAGGCGCATCCACAACGAACCATCGCTTCACGAGATCCTTCGGCTTCTCGCTCACCGGGTCGGGATTCATTCGGCAACGTCATCATCGAACGGCTCCGCTACGAAAGACCCTGACACGATCCCTGTCGTGGAGCCGTGACCATCGAAACGCGCGCCTCGCCATCGCTGCTCCGGGTATCCGACTCACCGGCGACGAAACCCCGCAGATCGAGTCCGCCTGCACGTTCCTCATGTCGGCCGGTTTCTCGAACTCCGACCCTGTCAGGGCAGCAGGGGCAGGCCTCCGATGATCCTGTCGACGCGGTTACGGGGCCCGACGATGCCCACGGCGTAGTACTCGAGCTCGTCTGCGTTCTTCCGTGCGACGTTCTCGAGGTATTCGTCGTAGACGCGGGTGAGCTGAGCGTCGGAGGGCATGTCGCACACGAGAACGCCCTCGGAGGACGCGGCCTTGGCGCGAATGGCCGCGAGGCGCTCGCTGGAAGCGCCGAGGATCGTGCAACCCGCCCAGGGGAGCCCCGGATGGAACGTCCCATCCGCATCAACCGCGTGAGGGCCGAGGAGGCCCGCCACGGCCGGGCCGGTGGCAGCCGCGACGCAGACCGCGGCATTGACCGCCCTGCCCGCAGGCAGGGCGTCGTTGACAACCACGACCCACTTCAGGCGGGCGGTCCGGGTGGGCGAGGCGGTGTCGATCTCTTCGGGGGTGAACCCGAACAGGGGAGTGGTCATAGCGTCTCCGTGCGTCAGAAATGGTCTAGAGACTAACTATGCTAATAAAATCTACGGTCACAAGAATAACTAGCCGTACTAAATAAGGCGCAAGAGGGGACAGATCGTTGTTGGACGAACTTGATGCGGCGATCCTCCGGGAATTGCAGTCGGATGCACGAAAGACGAACCGGGACGTCGCGGCCGCGGTGGGCGTCTCGCCGACGACGGCGCTGGACCGCACGCGCGCGCTGCGGCAGCGAGGCGTCATCCGCGGAGCGGCGCTGGAGCTCGACCTCGCGAAGATCGGACGACCGGTCCAGGCGCTGATCGCGGTGCGTATCCACCCGCCGTCGCGGCGGCATATCGAGGCGTTCCGCGACTGGGTCTCGGCGCAGCCCGAAGTGCTCGGGGTATTCGTCGTCAGCGGGGACGACGACTTCGTGATCCACGTCGCGGTCCCGGACAACGACCACCTCTATGCGTTCGTGATCGACCGGCTGACTGAACGAGCCGAGATCGCGAACGTGCGCACGACCGTCGTCTACGAGCATCTGCAGAACCGCGCCGTGGGCGTCGCCCGTACCAGCTCTGAGGCCCGAGCATCCTGATCGGAGGGAGATCGCCCTGGACCTCGAAGAGCGGCACAGGCAAGGTTCCTCACCAGGCTGCGCTCTCGGCGGCCTCATGAGGACGACTTGAGAGGGGGACCAAGAAGGGACCTCTCACATGGTCCTCGATGCGTCGCGGCGTGACTGGCTGCTGGTTCTGGCGGACCGTTTGAGGAACGCGTTGGCCTGCTCGGCGGCGGACGCCAGATGGCGGTCGTCCGGGTGCAGCCGTCGAGGATGAGCCGGTCGATCGCGGTACGTAACCAGATCGCCTACTCTGCAGGCGAGTAGCCGAACTGCCCGGCGAGTTGTTCGTACACTTCGTGCGAGACCAGCACCGAGAACGTCGCGACGGCGTTGTCCGCCTCGTCGGGCAGGATTAGGCCTCGTGAGACGAGCCACGGCCCGGCTATCGCGAGGTCCTTTGGTCGGCGTTCGAGCGCCTGGCCAAGGAGTCGGCGGATCTCGGGCTCCGCGTCAGCCGCCGCGCGGGCGGTCTGCCACAACGCGTCTGAGTGGGCGATCGACGCGCTCACCAGGTCCACTATTGATCCAGCGCAACGTCCGCGTCCTCCACTGCGAAAACGGCAGCCTAGGCAGGAATCTCGGTCAACGGCTGATCACTCTCCTCGCCGGTGAAGCCACCGTCATCGCCTTTGCGAGCAGTCACGATTTCGAGCCGGCCAGATTCACCTACTCGACCGACACGCCAGCCTGTGCGGCGATCGCTTTCATCGTGGTCCCGGCGTACCCGTTCTCGCCGAACAGTTCCGCCGCCGCAGTGAGGATCGCTACCCTCGTCCGGATGGCATGCGCAGAACGCTTCGGATACCGGTAAGCAGCGTCCGACAAAGCGCCCCTTCGAGTTGGTTGCAGTCCAACTGTGCTCAACTTGTCGGCGCAGGGAGACTGGAACTCCGAGTCGTCGATCTGGTGATCGCGCAACATCATCCAGAGTGGGGCTTCTGCTGGCGGTTGGGAGGCTGACGTGCGTGGGGCGTACTGCTCGTCGACCCTTCAGTGCTCAATGGTGGCTCTTATGTTCGTCGTCGTCGGGAGCGATCGCGAGTTGGCCGTTGGTAAGCGCGTATTGGGCCATCATTCCTTGGTCTTCGTGCCAGAGGAGGTGGCAGTGGTACATGTATGGTGTCGCCGCGTCTGCGAAGGAGCTGAAGGGCACGATCAGTTCGACGGTGTTGCCTGAGGGGATGAAGACGGTGTCTTTCCATCCCCGGAGGTGAGCAGCCGGCGGTGTTGCGTTGACAGTGTCGACGGTGAACTGTGTTCCGTGGATGTGGAAGTTGTGGGCGCGGTCGGAGTCGTTGATGATCATCCATTTTTCGGTGGTGCCCGCGGTGACGAGGGTATCGATGCGGTCCATGTCCATCGTCTTTCCATTGATGGTCGTGTCGCCGAGAGTGAAGTGTCGTTCGATGCTGATGGCCGGTGGTTGCGGCAGGGCTGTGGCAGGGAGTGATGCAGGGAGTGATGCAGGGAGTGATGCGGGGAGTGATCGGTCGGTGCGGCGGGTTATCGGGCGGGTAATGCGGAGGAGTTCGAGGGTGTCATCAGCGCCGGAGGTGATGTTGTCCCCTTGGCTCATTCCGAGATCGTGGGGAACGGAGCGGAGGACGATGTCTTCATCGGAAGGGATCTGGATGAGGATCTCGGCGCGTTCTGCGGGGGAGAGCAACAAGCTGGTGAGTGCGACGGGAGAGGGGAGGATGCCGCCGTCGGTGGCGACGAGGTGAAAGGCTTCCTTGGTGGAGAGTTGAAGGTTGTAGCAGCGTGCTGTGGAGGCGTTGAGGATACGGAAGCGCACCAGGCCGGTGGTCGACTCGAAGTGAGGCTGGTAGGTGCCGTTGATGATGACGGTGTTACCGATCCGGCCGATAGGAGCAGTCGTTGGAGTGCCTGGTTGCGTGCCGCCCGGTTGCAGGGAGATGTCCTGGATGATCACGGGAATGTCGTCGATCCCGTATTCCGTGGGCAGGTTGACCGGAGCGTCATCATCGATCAGGAAGAGACCCGCCATCCCTCGGCCGACTTGAAGCTCGGTCTGGCCATGGGGGTGTGGGTGGTACCAGAGAGTGGCGGGAGGCTGGTCGACCGTCCACGCTGCTGTCCAGGTGTCGCCGGGGTGGATGCTCTGGTGTGGAGTGCCGTCCTGGGCTGCGGGGAGGATCATGCCGTGCCAGTGTGCGGTGGTCGGCATGGAGAGGGCGTTGGTGACGTGGACGCGGACGTGTTCGCCGCGTGCGGCGCGGATCGTGGGACCGAGGTGCGTTCCGTTGAATCCCATCGTGCCGAAACGAGTGCCCGGCACGAGCTCTGTATCTCCCGCGTGCGCGGTCAGATGAAAGACGCGTTCTCCGTCGATGAGCTCCGACTCCAGCAGCGGTGGGATTCGCAAGGGATTCGTAAATGCTGACCCGAGATTTTGGCTCTGCCCTTCGGTGAGCCAATATCCGCCTGCGCCGATGATGCCGAGCGCGCCGATGCCGAGCAGCAGCGTTCGTCGACTGATGCGAATCGGTGGTGGTCCGTTGAACGGGGGCGGGGTGTCGTCGTCGCTCATCAGTCGTTGGGTGAGCGGGCGATGTGGGATCGGGCATGGTCGATGGCGGGTGGGAGTTCGGCGAAGAGGTGATTGGGATGGCGGAGGGAGTCGATGGTGCCGAGTCGTTCGAGCAGTTGCAGGTGCTCGGGTTTAATGCCTTTGATGAGCACGGTGATGCCGCGCCGTTCCAAAGCAGTGACGAGGTCGGTGAGGGTGTGTGCACCGGTGGCGTCGATGAGTTGCAGTTGCGAGAGACGCAAGATGACAACCTGAATGTTGTCATGTTCGGTGATGCGGTCGAGGACCCGTTCCGCGGCGCCGAAGAAGAGGGCGCCGTCGATCCTGAACACGGCAATCTGCTCGTCACCTTCGGCGGCAGGGGCGGGGAGGGCTTCTCGTTGGACGCCGCTGGCGGAGCTGAGGGCGCGTAGGGCGAAGAACGCGGCGACCGCGATGCCGATGCCGACCGCGACGATGAGGTCGAAGCTGACGGTGATGATCGCGGTGATGACGAACACGATCGCATCGGAGCGGGTGGAACGCAGTACCAGTCTGATAACGGTGGGGGACACCATCCGGGCGGCGGTGACCATGAGCACTCCGGACAGCGCCGCAAGCGGGATCACCGCGACGACGTTCGCCGCGAGATACACCACCGCCAACAGCGCCAGCGAGTGCACGATCGCCGACACGCGAGTGCGCGCCCCGGAGCGTACGTTGACCGCGGTGCGGGCGATGGCGCCGGTGGCGGGCATGCCGCCAAAGAAGCCGGATGCGATCGACGCGAGTCCTTGTCCGACGAGTTCCCGATCAGCGTTCACCGGTCCCGTGTCGGCCATCGACGCCGCAACCCGCGCGGAGAGCAGAGACTCGATCGCTGCCAACGCGGCGACCGCGAACGCCGGCCCCACCAAGCTCAATAGTGTGTCTGCGGAGAACTCGGGAAGCGTCGGCAGGGGGAGTGATTGGGGGAGCTCGCCGATCGTCGTGAGGGGGAGGCCGAGGAGGGTTGCGCCGAGCGTGACGATGATGATCGCGATGAACGATGCCGGGATCCGGCCGTTGACCCGTCCGAGGATCAGCATGATGGCCGCGATCACGACGAGGGCCGCGACGGGAACCAGCGCGGCCGGCCATTCGGCACGGGCGACGGACTCCACCGCGGCGGCCACCGCGTTTGTGCTGTGGCCTGCCCCGCTCACGCCGACCGCGGCGGGCACCTGCTGCAGGAAGATGATGATCCCGATACCGACCGTGAATCCCTCGATCACCGGCCACGGGATGAAACTCACCGACCGACCCAGGCGCAGCACCCCGGCCACCAGCACGATGAGGCCCGCGAGGATGCTGATGAGGGCTACCGAGCCGACGCCGTGGCTGAGCACGATGGGGGCAAGCACCACCACCATCGCACCCGTCGGCCCCGACACCTGCACGTTCGATCCACCGAACACCGCGGCGACCAGACCGGCGACAATCGCCGTGATCAAACCCGCTTCAGCTCCCACCCCGGAACTGACTCCGAACGCCAGCGCCAGCGGGAGGGCCACGATTCCCACGGTGATGCCGGCGACCACATCACCACGCCAACTCCGACGAAGCCCCCGATAATCCTCACGGGTGGGCAGTAGTGATCTCAGAGACCCCCAGGACGGCTTCATCGCGTCGACGAAATCTCGGGGAGCCCCTGGGCCGCGGTCTGGTGCTCTTGGGATAACACGAGCATCTCCGTCAGCAACTGCCGGGCAACGTGGAGCAGGTCAGCGACTTGCGGGAACGCCAGACGGTAGTAGACAACGCTCGCGCGACGCTCCGAGACCACCAACCCGTAGCGACGAAGTACCGATAAGTGTTGTGAGAGATGCGAGGCCTCCAAGCCGGTCTCGGCGATCATCACGGACACCGGCACCTCATCTCCGGCCGCGACGATCTCGAGCACCCGAATCCGATACGGATGAGCGAGACCCTTGAACAGATTCGCCTTGATCTCATACACGGGACGGGTCGTATCCCCGAGCATCGTTTACCCCTCGCTCCACTAAATGATTACTTGATAAACTCATCATATCAGGGCCGGGGCCGACCCGACAGTGGTTCTATCATTCCGCATTGGGGGTCGGGACCACAGCTAACGGAGCTTGTCGTAGCAGGGAACATGGTCGCCCCGGTTTGTTGCTGTTTTGCGTGGACCGTGTGTGCGGCGACGGCGATCGGCACCGCGAGCAGGGCACCGAGGATGCCGTAAAGGGATCCTCCGATGAGAGTCACGAGCACGATCATGACGTCGGGCATCGCGACGGCGCGACCGACGATCCTGGGCGCGATCACATACTCCTCGAGTTGCATGTAGAGGAGATACCAGATGGCGAGGATGATCCAGGTCGACGGCTGGTCGGGGGCGATGAGTGCTTGAGCCGACACGATCACGATTGCGCTGGCGGCAATGCCGACGAGGGGAATGAGGGCTGCGACGAGCGCGATGGCGGAGAAGAGCAACGGCAGTGCCGAGCCGGTCGCAAGAAGGATGATCAGGCTCAGCACGCCGTGGAGGAGCGCGAGTATCAGCTGGCCGCGGAAGTACCTGCCGACCGATTCGCCGACTCGAGATATCACGCGGATGCCCGTCAGCCGGTGATCGTGCGGCAGAAGCGCGATGAACTGCCCGCTGAACCAGCGTTTGGCCGCCAGGAAGTACACGGTGAGCACGAGGACGATCGTCGTGACGAAGACGCCGTTGCCGAGGGCGACGCCGACGTTCATCGCCCCGCTGGTCACCGTTTGCATGGTCATCCCCGAGACCAACCCGTCGAGGAGTCCATCGAAGAGGGCGCGGACGTCGAGCATACTGACCGGGACAAACTGCTGCAGATGCGCGGCCACAGGGTCCAGCCCTCCTGTCGCGGCGAAATCGTCGGCCTGCGCGACGAGGGAGGACGTCTGGTCGACGAGGGGCGGGAGGATCATGAGCAGCACGCCGCCGATGACGACGAGGCTCGACGCCGACACTGCGGCGATCGCAAGTGGGCGTCGCAGGCCCCGGCGTTCCAAGCGGTGTACGAGCGGGTGCAGCCCGATCGCGAGGAATGCCGCCAAACCGGCACACCACAGGATCGTGGCGAGCTGGCCGAGGAGGTTCCACATGGTGATTGCGGTCAGTGCGCCCAGCGCGAGGAAAAGGCCTGTTCGATACGGTCGACGGGTCACGTGTTAGCGCCGTCCTGTGCTGTGCGAGTTCTCATGGCCGGAACGTTAGGCGTGAGCTTGCACATCCCGCCTCACCTCACCGGGTTCGGCCGATCACCCTTCGGTGGTACAGCCGATGACACCGGCGTAGGGTCGTCGAGATCGGCTGGGGTTCCGGTTCAGAGCTCGCCGGGGCGGATCAGGCCCGTCTCGTAGGCGAGGACGACGGCGTGGACCCGGTCGCGGAGGCCGAGCTTGGTCATGACCCGGCTGACGTGCGTTTTCGCGGTCTGTTCGGCGATGTAGAGCGCTTGTCCGATCTCCGCGTTCGATCGCCCGCGCGCGAGCTGCTCGAACACTTCCCGCTCTCGTTCGGTGAGGTCGTTGAAGACCGTCTGCGATTTCAGCTTGCCCGTGGTTTGGTCGACGAACCGTTCGATCAGCCGCCTTGTCACCCGGGGGGCCAGCAGTGCCTCTCCGGCGCTGACGGTCCGCACCGCCGCGCACAGCTCCTCGCCTTCGGTGTCTTTGAGGAGGAATCCGCTTGCTCCTGCTCGGAGCGCGTCGTAGACGTAGTCGTCCAGATCGAACGTGGTCAGCATGATGACCGCGGGGATGTTTCCGACACCGTTGGGTGGGTTCGTGAGCAGTCGGGTCGCCTCGATCCCGTTCATTCCGGGCATCCGGATGTCCATGAGGACCACATCGGGTTGCACGGCACGGTTGCGGTCGATGGCCGCCTGGCCCTCGCCCGCCTCGCCCACGACGGTGATGTCGGCGTGCGCGTTGAGGATGGCGCTGACGCCGACCCGATACATCGGTTGGTCGTCGACGACGAGAACCCTGATGGTCATCATGTTCCTTCTCTCGCGACGGTGGGCAAGGTTGCTTCTATGAGGAAGCCGCCGCCCGGCAATGGTTCCTGCACGATATCGCCGCCCAGGAGTGCTACCCGTTCCCGCATTCCCCGCAATCCGTGACCGCCCTGCTCGTTGAGCGACGGGCGGGCGTCAGCGGGCGCCGGCGCCGTCTCGTTCGCCACGCGAATGCTGATCCCTGAGGACGTCGCCTGCAGCGCCACCGTAGCAGTGGCGCGTGGTGCATGCCGGACGATGTTGCTCAATGCCTCTTGGACGATCCGGTAGGCGGTCAACTCGACGATGGGACTCGTCGAGCCCGGCTTTACCTCGTTCGTGTAGGCGACGTGGTGTCCGATCTTCTGGGTGCTGTGCACGAGGTCGGGGATGTCGGCGATGGTTGGCTGCGGGGCGTAGAGGGTGCTCTCATCGTCGGGGCGTAAGGCTCCCAGGAGTTGCCGCATCTCGTCGAGCGCCGCGCGTGCGGAACGGGCGATCTCCACGAATTCCGTCCGGGCCGCTTCGTCGGTGATGCGGTAGCGGGCTGATTCGGCCTGGATGTGGACGATGGACATGCTGTGCGCGACGACGTCATGCAGTTCCCGGGCGATCCGCGCGCGTTCTTCGATCACGGATCGCTTGGCTTGCTCGAGTTCCACGTCCCTCTTCGCGGACTCCACGATCGCGCGTACTCGTTGTCGTTGTCCGATCATCACGGACACCGCGACGGCGATGAGGGTGACTGTGACGCTGACGAGCACATCCTCGCCCCACTCCGAGACCGACGTCCAGTCCTCGGTGTTGACGAGCACGGTGATGGTCATGGCCAGGAACGCGAGCCACCAGGCCAGGATCGCGACGATCCACCTCTCTCGCAGTCCGAGGATCACGAGGATGACGACGAGCGCGAGGAGGTTCGGAACAGGCACGGGCCAGAATTGATCGAAACTGTCGCGGGTGATGTAGCCGATCACGATCAGGGTAATCAGGTGGAGCAGCATCGCGCTGCGCGGGAGGCGGACCGCGAAGGGGAGGGTGAGGCACTGCAGGGTGGAGAGGACGAAGGCGCTGCCGATCGGTAGGTCGTAGAAGGCGACGAAGCTGGGAACGGACAGCCAGAACAGCACGACCGATGCGGTGATGATGACGATCCACCCGATCACGGGGAACGGACCCAGCGGAGCACGGCTCTCCAACGCGCGGATGCGGTCCTGCCAGCGCGGCCGAGCCGGAGCAGTCATGTCGCCTCTCCCTGTCGTCGTCCGTCCCGAGTCCAGGCTAGGACCCGATCGACGATCACACCGACGACGAGGGCTATCAGCATGGCATACACGGTCGCCAGGACGGGCTGCGTCGACAGGAACGTTCCGGCGAAGATCGCGATTCCTATGGTCAGCGTGGTCCACGCCGCCGAGGCGATGAGGCTGAGCACCAGGAACCGACGATGAGCCACGCCGGTGGCTCCGGCAGCGATGCTGATGAGCACGCGGGCGACCGGGATGAATCGTCCAGTCAGGATGATGCTCTCCGGCCGGCTAGCGAGCTCGCGAGTGACGTATCCGGTGACACGGGCCACGCGGGGTCGCCTCGACCACGCGAACCCGGCCGCCCCGACTCTCCGTCCGAGCAGGTAGGCGATGTTGTCGCCGAGCCACGCACCGCCCATCCCGGCTAATGCGACGATCGGGAGTGAGGCCGGGCCGGCCGTCCAGGCAACCGCTGCGGCAGCCACGAGGACGGTCTCTCCAGGGACCACGGGCAAGAACCCATCCAGCACACAGACCGCGAAAATGACCACAACGGCCCACGGGCTGCTCACCCACGATGTCAGAAGCTCAGCGAGCACATCCATCACTGGACGCGGGAACTGTCGGTACGGATGACAATCGTCTCGTGATCGTCCGTGCGAGGGCTCGGGCCGCGTCGGTCGCGGCGACCGGCGCGCCGCATCCCGCGCACAGTCCCCCTGACGACCGCCATCACGAGATAGATCACGGTCCCGACCAGCGCGGCCAGGGCAAACAGGGTAAACGCGATGATCCGCAGGACGGTGCCGAGGATCGTTCCGATGACGCTCATGCGCGGGCCTCCTCGGGCAAGGCAATCAATGTTGTCCGTCGACGCTGCGCGCTGAGGCGCTGCGCCCACCGGCGGTGCGGCAACTGCGCCGGCAAGTGAAGCGAGAACGTCCGGACCGCACGGGACAACCGTCGCCCGAAAACGCGGAGGCTGTCGAACGGTCGGCCGGAGATGCCGACGACCAGACCCCGGTCGTAGAGGACGTCAGCCGTTGCGGGAAGTCGGTAGCTCAGATCCATGTCATCGTGGATCTCGCTGTCATCCCGCGGGACCATCGCACTCACCGCACGCCAGACGTCGGCGCGGACCGCGCAGTTCGACCCGAACAGCACGGTGTGGCCGAGGAGGAGTCGCATCGACACGAAGTAGCCCGACAAGTACAGCACTTTCGCGGCAGCGCCGCTGATCGGCCCCAGGTCGTAGAAACTCGCCGGCCCCGTCACCGCCACGGCATCAGGGTGCACGGCCAGTGACCGCTCGATACGTTCGAGCCAGTCTGGGGACACACGGGAATCGGCGTCGCACCGGGCGATGATCATTCCCGCCGCCACGTCAAAACCGTGTGCAGAAGCAGCTGTGATGCCTCGTCGCGGCTCGGTGACCACGCGGGCGCCGAACCGGCGTGCGACGGTGACGCTGTCATCGGTGCAGCCGTTGTCGACGACGATGATCTCGTCCGCCGGTCGCGTCTGGTGTCGCAGCGCGTGCAGGCAGGATTCGAGCATCGCAGCGTCGTTGAGGACGGGAATGACCACTGAGATTGTGGCGCTCATGCCGTCACCGCGCCGTGGGTGCGCTCGAACGATCGCATCAACCGTGCCGGCCAGTAGATGCTCTGCAGCAGGAGTTCGGGAACCCGGAGATGCCAGTGGTCGACCCCGTGGTGAGCGTAGGTTCGATGGAACCGGCCCGTGTATTCACGGAAGGACGCCGACGAGCTGCTTAAGCGCCGCGCCGAGACCGCTCCGCGCATCGACGAGCTGTAGGCCACATCCAGACCCGCATCATGCAGATGGATCGACAAATCGATGTCCTCGTGGAAGAGGTCCTCGACGTCGAGACAGACGTCCTGCCGAATCGCCCGCCAAGCGTCGGCGCGGATGGCCATGTTGCTCCCGTACAGGAACGGATACGCACCACCCAAACGACGCAGTGTGCGCCGTGCAAAGTCATCGGAAAAACCGCTTCCACGCACCAACGGCACGTCGTAGTAGGTCACCGGACCGGTGATGGCCGCGACCATCGGATCACACATACCCTCGATCACGTTCTCCACCCAATCGCTGGCTATGACGGTGTCGGCGTCGATGCGACCGAGCACGTCTCCTGTAGCCATCGCGAAGCCGAGGTCTCTCGTGGGGACGAGTCCCTGGATCTCGGACTGATTGATGAGCTTGATCGGTGCAAGTGGATAGTTTGCGGCCACCCGCTGCACGATCTGCGTCGTGCGGTCGGTGGAGCGATTATCGACGACAAGGATCTCCCACGGGACAACGGTCTGCGTCACCGCTGCGAGAAGGCACCGCTCGATAGCAGATGCCTCGTTGTACGCGGGGATGATGATCGAAACCGTGAGAGCGGGAGCCGTGCGATCAAACGCAGCAACACCGTGCTGTCGCTTCTGATCGTGATGGAGGGCGAGCGCCGTAACCATGTGTTTGTCCTTTCCGGGAGTGCGGTACCGACACCCTAGAAACAAGCACTCATCGTCCACATCAACCCGGCAGGGCTACGACCCCCTACAGCGGTACTACTTCCCGCACCCCAAAGAGATGGCCCGAAAGCGATGGCCATCGCTCACCAGCAAGGCGCCCCCCGTCCACTCCGACATGCCCATATCCGAACCGTTACCCACCTCCTCGGAGCTTTCCGCCGTGACGGCCACCCGCGCGAGTCGCCGATGGCGCGGGGCGCCCGGCGATCCGGCGGCACCATGAAGGTGACCCCAGTCGTCCGCGCGCACTCTGACCGGTCATTCGCTTAGCTTCGGCGTAGCCAGAAGTCCACCGCCTGGGAGTTGGGACGAGGGGAGATTGTGGTGGTGTCGCCGAGTTCGAGGACCTGTTCCGGAGATTCCTGGCGGGTGGGCCAGTGTGGGCGGTCGGCACCGTTGGGGTCGCCGGTCGTGACGAATGCGAGCCAGTAACCGGTCATCTCTGCCTCGAGTCGGCGATCGATCGCGTCGTACACAGCGTGTCCGTCGGCGCCGAGGTTGCCATAGGCATACATCACCTCCGCACCGTGGTAGACACCGAAGCGCTCGAGGGAGGGGTCGGGTGGGATCCGTGTGAAGAAGTACATGTAGACGTTCGACTTGCCGGTCTCGGCCGCGGTCGTTCCCCATGCGCGCATCGTGCTGGTCATCGATCGGTCGGTTTCGGCGCGGACGCGGGACTCGAGCACCTGATCCGGGTCGTCACCGGGGTAGAGATCGAGGTAGGTGTCGGCGTCCTCACGGTAGACGTCGCGGATTTCCGCCTCGTATGCCGCCGGATCGGAGTCCATCCCGCCGAGCAGGCTCAGCGACGCCTCGTCGGCGTTGCTGCCCAGCAGCAAGGGAACGTCGTTCTGGTCGCCGGCTGCGTAGATCTCGGCAGGGGTGGCAGGGAGCACTGCGCCGTCGATGGTGGGCCACCAGTGCGTTGTGAGAGACTTGGCAGCTGTCTGGATGCGTTCGGCGGGCATGGCGCGCATCTCGGCGAGGCTTGCGCCGCCGAGGGCTTCGCTGAGCGCTGCGGCGGCATCGCGGGCGGTCTCTGGGGTGTCGTAGAGGTCGCCTGCGTCTCGGTCGCCGGCCGTTCCGAGGCAGCCGCCGCTTTCTCCGATGAGGCCGTGGAAGAGTCCTGCGGCGAGGGGCGATACGCCCAGGATGCATGCGCTGCCGGATCCGGCGGATTCGCCGGCGACCGTGACCTGGTCGGGGTCGCCGCCGAACGCGGCGATGTTGTCCTGCAGCCATTGCAGTGCCGCGATCTGATCGCGGAGGCCTTGGTTGCCGGCGGTGTCTTCCAGCTCGTCGTCGGCGAGGAAGCCGAATACGCCGAGACGGTAGTTGATGGTGACGATGACGGCTTCACCGCTGGCGGCCAGGGCGGTGCCGTCGTAGGCGGGCAGCGCCCCGGATCCGCTGGTGAATGAGCCGCCGTGCACGTACACGAGCACCGGGAGTTTCTGCTCGGGGGCCAGCGAGCTGCTGCGCCAGATGTTGAGCCGTAACGCATCTTCGTCTGTGGGGTAGTCGGTGAGCAAGGTGTGTTCGAGCGGCATATCCAGCAGGCGAGTCGCCGCACGGGTGACGAAGCTCGATTCGGACTGGATCGCCGAGGGACCGAAGTCGTCCGCAATCAGTGTCGTCTTCCGCTGCAACGCGGGGTGGGGTGCTGCCCACCGGAGAACACCGACAGGCGGTGCCGCATACGGGATGCCGGCGAACACGTCCACCGTCCCGCTCTCGTTACGGATACCGACCACATCGCCCTGCCCGGTGCTCACGGCGGCCGTGTGATCGCCGTCGATCGTTCGCGTCGCCAGGGGAGGGCCGGCGGCGACCGCGACCCCTCCGACGAGGCACGCGGTGAGAATCCACGCCGGGATCTGCACGAACCACCGTCGGCTGCCCCACATCTGCGCTGCGATCCCGCCCGCTGCCACTGTGGCGCCGACGATCAGCCACGCCCACCACAGCCCCTGATTCAGCCAGACCAGCACTGCGCCGATTGCCGCTACGAGCAGGAGCGGAACCCACCACCCGGCCCGTCGCCATCGCGCTGGTCGCCACCATGCTCGCTGCGTCGCCATAATCATCCATCCCTTTTTCATCCAGCTCAATACGTAATGTATTCAATACGAATTTCACTGAAAGTCAACTGCGGGTGCCTTTCTGGCTTTATATTCGGAGAATGAGCAGTAGCGAGCAGAGGCCGTTGCGTCGTCGTTCCGAGACGCGGCGACGACTCCTTGCGGCCGCAGCCGAGCTCTTCGACGAGCAGGGCACAATTCGTCAGAGCGTCGAGACGATCTGCACGCGAGCCGGCTACACACGCGGCGCTTTCTATTCGAACTTCGGCAGCGTCGACGACCTTTACCTCGCCCTGCACCATGAGCAGGCCGCCGGGGTATGGGAGCGGCTTCTGGTCGCCCTCGACACCCAGCTCGACAGTTCGACGCGCGATGACTCCCTCGACGGCGGGGTGGAGCGGCTTCTCGAGGCGCTGCCGCCCGAGCGCGAGTGGTATGCCCTCCGAGCGGTCCTCCTCGCACGAGCCTCCGCGGATACCGCCTTCGCGCAGGGCATGCAACTCGACCAGAACCCCTTCGTCGACGAACTCGGCCTGCGCTTCCAGGTCCTGGCAGCCGCCCACGGACGCGTGCCCATCGTCGACACCGCCCTTTTCGCGAAAGCGATCGTTGCCGCGCATACCGGGGCCGTGGGCCAGGCTGCTGTCGATAGCGATGCGTCACGGACACAGCTCGCGGCCGTCGCCGGCGTCATCCGAGGACTCACCGCACCGGCGGCAGCGATCTGAGCCAGTCGGCCAACCCGGGCGCCGAATGTATATCGCCCTCGTCGCGCAGTCGTTGATCGCAAACGCGCCCAGGCGGGGCGTCATGACGTTCAGGGAATAGCGGCAGTCGGATCGATGCTCTCCTGGAGGACCATGTCCATGAGCCCCAGGAATCGGGAGTCAATGTCCTCTTTCCGCAGTGCGTTCTCGCGTCGATTACCGACGTCTCTCTGCCAGATGAGGCCCGCTTCGCCCAGCACCCGAAAGTGCCTGGTGAGGGAGGACGCGGTCGCTTCGGCCCTAGTTTCGCTGCAACTGAGATTCGGACTCTGGGAAAGGTCGATCACGATTCCTCGGCGAACTGGGTCCGCCAGCGCGCTCATGATCGAGAAAAGGTCGAGCTCAGAGGCATACGAATTGGCGAACCGCGTCGTGATGGCTCCTCTGACGAGGATGAGAGCAGAAAATGGCGGGCTTCCCTGCGACCTGATCGTCGACTGCTGCCGTCAGCGGCCAGCGCCGGCCTGATCATCACCGAGGGGACCTTCCCGAGCCAGTACTCACAGGCGTACACCGGCGAGCCCGGCATTGAGACTAAGCAGCAGGTCATCGGATGGAGCCGGGTCGCGGACGCCGTGCATGAGCGCGGCGGTGCCATCGTGGTGCAGATCAAGCACGGCGGACGTGCCGCCCATCCTGCGATCAATGGCGGTCACGAGATTCTTGCCCCCAGTGCGATCGCGATCCAGGGGGACGCTCACGCCGGAGCGGAGAAGGTCCCGTTCGCTATCCCGAGGGCGATGACCGGAGACCACCTCCGCACCGTCGTCGCCGAGCATGTTACGGCAGCACGTCGGGCAGTTGATGCGGGACTAGACGGAGTGGAGATCCACTCGGCCAACGGATACCTGCTGCACCAGTTCCTTGCGCCGAGCTCGAACCATCGGTCAGACGGGTATGGCGGCATCCCGGTGAATCGGGCGCGATTCGCCGCCGAGGTCGTGGAAGCCGTGGCAGCCGAAATCGGCGGCGACCGGGTCGGAATACGCATCTCGCCGGCGCACAACATCCAAGATGTTTTCGAGTCGGATGCGGCCGACGTGCTGGCAACCTATGGCGCACTGATAGATCGGGTGCGTCCGATCGGTCTGGCATATCTGTCTATCGTTCACGCCGACCCCGCAAACGGGCTCGTGCAGGAGCTTGGGAGCCGCTTCGGGGGCAAAGTCATCGTGAACACTGGATTCAGTTCGCAAACGTCTCGGGAAGACGCGGAGTCGCTTTTGCAGCTTCCCCACATCGACGCCGTGGTGGTGGGTCGTGCTCTGATCGCGAACCCGGACCTCGTCGAGAGGTGGCGTGTCGGTCACCCGGAGAACAAGCCGCGGCCGGAGCTGTTCTATGCGTTCAACGCCGAGGGATACACGGACTGCCCGTTCATGGACCGATGACCTTCAACGCGTCCGTGCGCGTCCTGATGAGGGCGATGGGACGCCGCATCGCCACGCCCATGCCCTTCGCGCAGGACTGCTCGAGCGGGCGCAGGAAGTCGGCCTGATCCGCCGCGACGTCAAGCCGCTCGAACTGAGCACGAGCGCTGCCTTGGCCGGCGGTCGTAGGGTGACCATGGACGCCGTCGGGAATTGAGGGAGCAATCCCGCGACGATCATCTTGGAGGTGCTCATCAGGAACGCGACAGCACGAGCAGGTACGCGACATCGGGTAGCCACTCCGTGCCCGCGGGCCGGGTCTTCGCCGCAACCGACTGGCTTTGGGCGATTTCCACCATGGGTCAGACCGATGCTTCTCCGCTCGCGGCCCGGTCGGCGCCGGCGCGACGGCGGAGCGAGATATCGGTGACTGCCGGCGGGTTGTAGGCCATGTCGAGCTGACCGACGTCGGTTCCGGGCGGAACGATCGCGTCGATCTGATCGAGGACGTCGTCCGAGAGCACGAGTCCGGCGCCGGCGAGGTAGTCGTCCAGATGCTGCATGGTGCGCGGGCCAACGATGGCCGACGTGACACCGGGGTGGGCGATAGCGAAGGCGATGGACAGGTGGATGAGCTTGATGCCGGTCTGGTCGGCGAGTGCGATGAGCTGCTCGACGACGTCGATGCGGCGTTCGTCTCTGAGGTGGGTGAAGATCCTTGCGCGGCGCAGGTCGGTCTGCTGTCCCTTGCGGACGCGTCCGGTGAGCATTCCCTGGGCGAGCGGGCTCCAGACGAGCACGCCCATGCCGTGTCGCTGTGCGACGGGGAGGACGTCGCGTTCGATGCCACGGTTCAGGATCGAGTAGGTGGGCTGCTCGGTGCGCAGCGGCTCCAGTCCACGGCGCTCGGCGATCCACTGGGCTTCGACGATGTCGGAGGCGGGAAGGGTCGAGGTGCCGAACGCTCGGATCTTCCCCGCGCGGACAAGATCGGAAAGGGCTGACAGTGTTTCGTCGAGATCGGTCGTCGGGTCGGGTCGGTGCATCTGGTACAGGTCGATGTGGTCGGTGCCGAGCCGGCGCAGGGAGTCTTCGACGGCGGTCGTGATCCATCGCCGGGAGCCCCCGCGGCGGTTCGGGTCGCCTCCCATGGGCATTCCGAACTTCGTGGCGATCACGAGGTCGTCACGGCGGCCCGTGATCGCCTTCCCGACGATCTCCTCCGACTCGCCGTTCGAATAGACGTCGGCGGTGTCTATGAAGTTGATGCCAGCGTCGATGGCCTTGTGGATGATGCGGATGGACTCGTCGTGGTCCGGGTTGCCGATGGCGCCGAACATCATGGCGCCCAGTGCGTAAGGGCTGACCTGAATGCCGGTGTGTCCGAGCGTGCGGTATTGCATGTGGTTCTCCCTGGTGGCATCCGTCCGGCTGCCGTGCGATGATTGAAGCGGAACGTTGTCCCACTACGAATATACGGGACACTGTTCCATTTATCAACCGGATGTGATCTAGGAGTTCGCCCATGCCTCGTGCCGACGCGCAGCGAAACGTCGGTGCGCTGCTTGCGGCCGCGAAGGAGGAGTTCACCGCCCATGGCGTCGAGGTGAACGTTCGAGCCATTGCGGGTCGCGCCGGTGTAGGCACCGCGACCCTCTACCGTCACTTTCCGTTGCGGTCCGACCTCATCGCGGCCGTGTTCCGCTGGGAGCTCGACGAGTGCGTGGCCGCCGCGACGGTCATCGCCGAAGAGAACGAACCAGGCGACGCGCTCGAACTGTGGGTCCAGCGGTATCGGGAGTTCTTGGAGACCAAGCGCGGCCTCGCCGCCGCGCTCCACTCCGGCGACCCTGCCTATTCGGCTCTTCCCGACTACTTCCACTCACACGCCGGACCGGTACTCGACACACTCCTGAACGCTGCAGCACGTGATGGAGCGATCCGTCCCGGCGTCCGCCCACTCGACATTCTCGGAGCTATCGCCAACCTCTGTGTACCCTTTCCCGGAAGTGATCCAGGGACGGCCTCCCGAGCGGTCGCGCTGCTGCTCGATGGCCTCCGCTATCAGGCCACATCCGCAGGCCGCATGACCCGACGGTGACCAGCTGTGGTGCCGCCGAAGAGAGATCCACGACAACGGCTGGAGCCTTGGCGGCACCATCCTCAACGAGAGCGTGCTCGGACGGAACTGACCGGACTCACTTTCAAATCCGCGTCACAAGTTTCGCAGGGCCCTGTCGGCCTCTACGGTTGAGCGCTAAAGGAACGTTCGCTTCACGCTCGGGTGATTGTCAATCTGTGAATGACAGCACCGGATGGTACCCGCGCCGACCGCATGGTCGTACTTTTCCTGGACGGCCTCCGGCTCGGGCAGCGCTGATTCTGAGCAGGCGGAGCGGCACCGCTCAGGTTCGAACGCCGGTGACGGCCAGCGGTACGGTGGCGCGGTAGCAACTCGCCGAACGTCTGAGTGCGGCCCGGGGTGGGCGTCTGGCGCTCAGTAATTCATCGAGACAGCCCAGGGCAGCGGAGGGCGAACAGCCCGATCATGCGAGCGGTCCGATTCCTGGTCCGTTCGCTCCGATGCGCCGGGTCATGCGGTCCACCCCGAGCGGGGCGTCGACCAAATCGCCTCGCTCACGGAGGGAACACCCGGCCGCGACTGGCGATCGGGGGCTTATCACTGCAGGCGCCAGGACAGGGGCCCGTAACCCACAAGCGGTCGATGACGATCTCGCTTGCCAACTCCGGGGGTGCTCCGAAGAACGTCGTACCTCCATCTTGGAAGCTGTGACGCAGATATGGCTTGGCCGGTTGGCGTGACTTATTGCTCCCAGGTCGCGATGCGCTCGAGGGGGCCGAGTGCTTCGACGACGCGCTCGAGTTCGTCTGGGGCTAGGGCGAAAGTGAGGGCGCGTTGGAGCCATTCCTCGCGTTGAGCGAAGTTCGCGCGGATCAGTTCTGCCCCTGCGGGCGTGATCCGCACGAGGACGCGGCGGCCATCCTCGGGATCCGGTGTCGCTTCCACCAGGGTTTTGGTGCGCAGAGCGGCGACGATTTGGGCCATCGACTGGTGGCGCACGTATTCGGTCGCGGCGAGGTCGGTGATCGAGATCGGTCCCTCGCGTCCGATGCGGTAGAGGACGGACTGCTGCTGTCGTCCCAGTTCATCGGCCGCCGTTCCCCGTGCCTCGGCGCGCATGTGCGAGTTCAGTGTGTGTGTGTCAGTAGCCGCAGCCGACGGGCGGCCTGGGCGACATCCTTGTCGTTCATCGGGACCCCGTCCCGGCGGTACCACCGGTCGTCGTGTCGTCGAGTGTCTCCAGGGATTCCTCGACCTCGGCCTCTTGTTCAGATCGTTCGGCGGGCCGCGAGCGCAGTTGGATGAGGAACGCGACCGCCGCCAGAACGCACACGAACGCCAAGTAGAGATACAGCGTGACCGCGAATCCCAGCACGGGGGTCAGGAACCCATCGATGATGCTGGGGATGCCAAAGGCGAGATACGTGACGACGTACACACTGGACAGCGCCTGAGAGCGGGTGTTGTCCGGCGTTTCCGCCAGGATGAGCCGCAACCCGGACTGGAACGCGCCCCCGAAGCCGGCACCAGCGATCACCGTCGCGGCGAAGAAGCCCCATACCGACCCGTTCGTCAGAGCGATGATCGTGAGCACCCCGCCGATCAGCAGTGCGCCCAGCCCGAAGAAGATGACGGTGCGTGCATGGAAACGCGCCGTCGCCGAACCGGCCACCGCGCCCGGAACCTGGAGCGCCAGGATCGTGAGGCCCGACGCGAGGGGACTCGTCAATCCGAGCGACTGGTGGGTGATCGATGCCGCCGAGCCGACATACAGACCGGCCAGTGCCCAGGATGCGCACAGCGCGCCAAGGACCGCGAGGAACACGGACCGGGTCTGTGGCGGGATCGACAGCGACGGCCGCAACGACGCCAACGCGCCCTGTCGAGGGTGCACCGGCTCCGGAACGAACATCCACAGGATCGTGCACACGAGCACCGCGACGGCGAACACCAGGTACACCAGATGGGTCGCGTTCGCCATCACCACGGAAAGCCCGGCCGCGGCGATCGCCCCGATTGCCAGCGCCAACGGGGGCAGGGCACCATTGAGCACAGCCGACAAACGAATCTTGCCCGGCAGATGAAAGTCGATCAACGCCGCTCCCAACGCTCCTGCGATCAGGCCGACGCAGGCTCCCTGCAAGACCCTCCCTACGATCAGCGCGACCACGCTCCCACCCCACGCCAATAGCAGCAATCCGGCCAACGCCAGAATGCCGGCCGTGATGATCACCGGCTTCCGACCGATGTAATCGGACAGGGCACCTGCCGTCAGCAACACCACCAGCAGGCCAACCACATATACCGCGAAGATCACCGCCAGCATGACCGGCGATAGTCCCCACCGCTCCTGATACTCCGGATAGAACGGTGACGGCGCGGTCGTCTGCGCGACCAACACCACCATCGATACGACCGAAACCCAAAATCCATACCGAACCCGGCCACCACGCGTCACTGACACACCCATCGCTCCCTCAGTCGTCATGAGGATCTTAACTATACAGGAATCCTGTATAGTTATCAATGCGCAAAGGCAGTCGTGCGTGCGATCCGTGCAGACCTCGGGCAGCGGGCGAGTTGTCCATCAGGCGTCGGTGTCGATTACTCTTTCGAGATCATTGGGCTTCCGCTGACCCAGGGCAGGCAGTCGCCATGCACGACGTCAACGAGGGCCACGAGACCGTCGAGCGTGGCGGTGCGATCCGGGAGTCATCACTTCCTTCTGAAACGGTGGATCAGGGTCATCGGGCGATCCACAGCGTGCGCGTCCCACGAATGCGGACGGAGGGAAGGTGCGCGGCGTCACGGCCGACGAGTCCGCGTAGCGCGGCATCGTCTGCGGCACTCAACCGGTGCGGCATGGCTGGCCAGGCGGCCTAGC
>NZ_JAAVUZ010000017.1 GCF_018449675.1 Glaciihabitans sp. dw_435
CATCGACGGCGGTCGTCGCTGAGTCGCGATTTACTCGATCCAGAGCACAATGCCCGTCATATCGACGAGTACGGAGGCGACACCTGCCCGCACGGCCGCAGCGGTGCGTTTGGGGGTGAACGACTTCTCGTCGAAAGTTGACGACGCCCCGAGTCCCTCGCCGCGGAAAGACGCCCCGGACCAGTCAACTGCGGTGACGTTGTACGTCGGCTCGGCGACTTCCGCTCCGACCACCAGGAAGTTTTGGTGCAGGTTGCTCGCGGTGACGGTCGCCAGCGCATCGATGAGGTCGTTGCCCGCCGTGATGATGAGGTCGGGCTTCAGGTCCATCGCCTCGACGATGCCGTCGATGTGGTTGTCGTCGGCAGCCACGGTGCGCAGGTCCACGTGCGCGGCCTTGGCCCAGTCGACGACGGCCTTCGCCACAGCCTTGGCGGGCGCATCGGTGCCGGCGGTGAGAAGCACGACGCGGTAGCCGTCGGAGGGTCGTACGCCGTCCCACGAGCCGGGCGCCGGGTTGATGGTCGCCTCGGGGCTGGGCGTCGACGACGGGATGAAACCCGCTCCAACCGCGCCGACAGCCGTCGGTGTGGGATGGGGCTTGGTCCAGTCGCCGGTCGAGGCGGCGCACCCGGCGAGCAGCGCCAGGGCGAGTGTGGAGGTCGTAAGCAGGGCAGCTGTCCGTCGAGGGGAGCGCAAGGAAAACCGTCCTTCGGTAGAGCGGGGTGAGCAAAGGGTGCAGCGTCACTCTGCTGGAGATCGGTCCGGAGCGCCAGTTGACGACGCGACAGTTGTGCAGTCGTTTTCCTGTTGTCTTCCCGTCGTTCATCTATCCGCGAAATGCTGCTGGCCGACCAAAGGAGACCCATGCCGCGTGGTTCGCGACGTTCTGTACTTGCCCTCTTCGTCGGGGCCGCGGCTGTCATTGTCGGCATCATGGGCGCCGGTCCTGCGGCAGCGCACGGCTTTACCTCGGTTGTCTACGCGGACGTCAGCGCCGGCGCCAAGGGCCACGTCGTCACGACGCTCCAGCTGGAATACGACCTGCTCGTTGTGTCTGCCGCCGACGACCAGAAGGACGAGGCGCTGTTCCAGGACGGGACGGACGCGTTTGATTCGGGGGATGCCTCGGCCGAGGCATCCGTTCTCCGCGACCATCTGGACACGGTCCTCGCCTACGTGAGCCCGCGCTTTACAGTGTCGTCGGGTGGCGAGGTGTGCGTGCCGAGCATTACCGGCGATCTCACGATGTCGATCAAACAGGATGCGCCGTACGTGACCCTCGTGCTCGACAGCGCGTGCGGGAAGCCCAGTGGCGACCACACCGTGGCGAGCAGCCTGTTCCCCGACTCCGAGCAGTTCGTCACCGGAACGAAGACGATTCTCACCTATGACATCGACGAGCACACCGGCAGCGCGGCACTCGACGCGGAGCAGCCGACGTTCTCGACGGAGCAGAGCACGGGGGAACGGTTCTGGGAGTTCTTTCGGCTGGGGGCCGAGCACCTGCTGACAGGGCTCGACCACATCCTGTTTCTGCTCGCGCTGATCGCCGGTTCGCGCCGGCTGCGTGAGGTGGTGCTGGCGGCAACGGCCTTCACGCTCGCCCACTCGGTGACGTTCATTCTTGCTGCCACCGGGGTCGTCTCCGTGCCCGCCGCCTTTGTTGAGCCCGTGATCGCCCTGTCGATCACCGCGGTGGCCGCCTGGTATCTCTGGCGGCTCTGGCGTCGCGGCGACGAAGCAAACGACTTCGACACGACCCGTGGCACGTTCGGGCTCGATCGCGCCGGATGGCTGCGACTGGCTGCCGTATTCGTGTTCGGGTTGGTGCATGGCCTGGGCTTTGCCAGCGCGCTCGGCATCGATGAGCCCTGGTCGTGGACCCTGCTGTGGTCGCTGCTCGTCTTCAACGTGGGTATTGAAGCCGTGCAGCTGACGATCATCGCGATCGTGTTCCCGCTGTTGATGCTGCTGCGTCGGCGTACGCCCCGGGTCGGACGCTGGGTCACGGGCGCGATCGCCGTCGTGGTGTCGGTCGCTGGCCTGATCTGGTTTGTAGAGCGTGTGTTTCAGCTCTGAGTTCACTGTGAAAGTTCGGGGCAACGCCACCCGGATGGGGGCAGTTGTTCAACCGACGTTCATGCGCGGACAGAACTCTGGGTAGTGCTCGCATTCTGCGGTTTTCATTTCTGCGCGGTGCTCGCTCCCCCTCCCTTTACTCAAGAAGAAGGACATCCATGTTCTATCTGTCCGAATCAGAAAGCCCCACGCGGCGTGCGCCCAAGCGCGCGTCGATGTGGCTTGCTGCATCCGTTGCACTCTGCACGACCTTTGCCGTGGCCGGCATTGCCGCCACTCCGGCAATGGCCGCTGGCACCGCGAACCTGACCGGGATCGTGCTGGGCGTTGGCCCCACCGAGACCCAGCGGATCGTTTCCTGGTACTCCTCCGCGGACAACGTGCAGTTTGTGCAGCTGGCACCGTCGTCCGCCGTTGTTGGCGACGTGTACCCGTCTACCGCAACGCTGTTCTCTGCCTCCGGCGCTGCTAACACCACCACCGCCGCGGCCGGCACCTTCAACCGCAACGCCTCGGTGAAGGGACTCAAGGAGAACACCACGTACTCCTACCGGGTCGGTTCCGTGGGCAACTGGTCCGCCACCTACTCCTTCAAGACGCAGTCCTTCGACGGCGACTACGACTTCCTGTTCCTCGGTGACCCGCAGATCGGGTCATCCGGAAACGTCGCGATGGACGGCGCAGGATGGGCCGACACGCTGAAGGTCGCCACCGCGGCCAACCCGAACGCTGAGCTTCTCGTTTCGGGCGGCGACCAGGTCGAGACCGCGAACACCGAAGCGCAGTGGGATGCATTCCTCGCGCCCGACGCACTTCGCCAGGTTCCTTACTCTGCGACCATCGGTAACCACGACGTTGGTGGCAAGGCCTACGAGCAGCACTTCACGGTGCCCAACGCGAGCAAGACCGCTGCGCTGTACTCGAACGGCACCCCGACGTCGGACACGTCCGGTGGCGACTACTGGTACATGTACAAGGACGTTCTGTTCATCGACCTGAACAGCAACAGCTACGCGACCACCCAGGGCGGTGGCGGTGACGCTGCTCACCTCAGCTACGTGACCGACGTCATCAACGCGCACGGCGCCGACGCCAAATACAAGGTGCTCGTGTACCACCACTCGATCTACTCCGCTGCGGACCACGCAAAGGACGGCGACAACAAGGTTCGCCGCGTCGACTTCCCGACCACGTTCTCCAAGCTCGGCGTTGACCTCGTTCTGCAGGGTCACGACCACAGCTACACCCGTAGCTACGAGATCAAGAACGGCGAAAAGGCCAACGATGCCGAGAAGCCCGGCCAGGCTGACGTCTACCCGGGCCCCGGCGGCGTGCTCTACGTGACCGCCAACTCGTCTTCCGGCTCGAAGTACTACGACATCACGGCTCCCGACTCGAGCGGTACTTCCGGTGCCGGAAACGGCGCTGACGCGCTGAACCCGGCCAGCTACTGGTACAACTCGGTCGAAAACCAGGAGCACGTGCGTACGTACGTCAAGGTGCAGGTCAAGAACGACAAGCTTGTCGTCGAGAACCTTCGTAGCGGCACGTGTGCCGCGCCGAACGCTGCTGTCGAGCTCGCCAAGGTTGCGTGGTGTGGACCCGACAGCGGCGCGACCGCCGCGAAGCCCGTCGGCACGCTCGTTGACGCTGTGACGATTCACTCGAACCACGTGCCCGCAACGTCGACCCCGACGGCAACGCCGACGGCCACGCCGACCGCGACGCCGACGGCAACGCCTACGTCCACCCCGACCGGCACGCCGACGAACACCCCGCTGCCCGCCAAGACCTTCGCCGCAACGACGACCCCCGGACTCCACGTCCAGGGTTCGACGATCTCGGCAACGGCCACTGGCCTTGCACCGAACGAGCGTTTCTACGTTCGCATGCACAGCGAGACCGTCTACACGGGAACTGCTAACGCGAAGGGTGTGGGTTCCGCCCGCTTCTCCATCGCTGGCGACGTAACCGAGGGCAAGCAGGCTCTGCTGTTCGTGGGATCGACCACCGAGCGCACCGGCGCCACCGCGACGTATGTCGTGGCGAAGTCGAAGTCTCTCGGACTCGGCCTTTCCCGCTCCTCCGTGGCCCCCGGCAACGCCTTCACCGTCACGGTGAAGGGCCTGGTTCCCGGTGAGCCGCTCGTACTCACTTACGGCGGAAAGCGCATCTCGGTTGCAACCGCACATGCGTCAGGCTCGGGTAGCTTCGCAATGAAGTTCACCACGCCGTCCACCCCGCGTGGAACCGTGAGCCTCGACGTGCGCGGCCTCACCGCAACGCGCGCCGGACACGCGGCCATCGCGGTGTCGACCCGCTAGTAACACCCCGTCACGAGGGCGCCTCACCGATACTGGTGAGGCGCCCTTCGGCGATTAAGACGAGTAGCCGCGACTAGCTCTGCAGCGCGACCGCGAGGTAGGGGGCCGTCCGGCTCCGCGGGTTGTGGGCCACCTCGGCCGGAGTTCCGGTTGCCACGATGCGGCCGCCCTCGTCGCCGCCGGATGGCCCCATGTCGATCACCCAGTCGGCTGCGGCAACCACGTGCATGTCGTGCTCGACGACAACGACGGTGTTCCCGGCATCCACCAGTCCATTCAGCTGCTCGACCAGCAGCCGCACGTCCGCCGGGTGGAGCCCCGTGGTTGGCTCATCGAGCACGTAAACGGTGTGGCCGCGCCGCACGCGCTGCAGTTCGGTCGCCAGCTTGATGCGCTGCGCCTCGCCGCCGGAGAGCTCCGTTGCAGGCTGCCCCAGCCGCAGGTAGCCGAGGCCGACGTTGCGCAGGGTCTCCAGCGCGCGGGAGGCGGCGGGAATCTCGTCGAGGAAGCCCGCGGCCTCGTCGACGGTCATGGCAAGGACGTCCGCGATGGATGCCTCGTGGTACAGCACCTCGAGGGTTTCCCTGTTGTAGCGCGCACCTCCGCACTCGGGGCAGGGCGCATAGCTGCCCGGAAGAAACAACAGCTCGACGGACACGAAGCCCTCGCCCAGGCACACATCGCAGCGTCCGCCGGCCACGTTGAACGAGAACCGGCTGGCGTCGTAGCCGCGCTCGCGTGCGTCGGGGGTCGCGGCGAAGGTGGAGCGCACCGCGTCGAACAACCCGGTGTACGTGGCGAGGTTGGACCGCGGAGTGCGCCCGATCGGCTTCTGGTCGACCTGCACGAGACGGTCGACAGCGTCAATGCCCAGCACCCGGTCAATCTTTGTCACCGCGGGAAGGTCGAGGTCGGCCTCGCCGGGATCGGTGTCATCCGCCTGGTCCACCGCGGCGGTGGAGGAGGGGAGGGCGGATGACCCGCCACCGCGCACCCGGGACGTGATGGCATCCGCCAACACCTGGCTGACCAGCGTGGACTTGCCGGATCCGGAGACGCCGGTGACGGCGGTGAACACGCCCAGCGGGACATCCGCGTCCAGATCCTGGATGTTGTGGCGGGTGATGCCGCGCAGGCCGAGCCAGCCGGTGGGAACGCGGGGCTCGTGCGGCTCCACGTCATCGGAGACGGCGGGGAAGAGGAAGGGGCGCGTCACCGATTCGGTGACTCCGTCGAGACCGGCGACCGGCCCGCTGTACAGCACGGAGCCTCCGCCGGTTCCGGCACCGGGGCCGACGTCGACGATCCAGTCCGCGTGGCGCACGACGTCCATGTTGTGTTCGACGACGAAGACGGAGTTGCCCGATCGCTTCAGCTCCTCAAGCACGGTGATGAGCGGCTCGGCGTCGGCGGGATGCAGGCCGGCGGATGGCTCGTCGAGAACGTACACGACGCCGAAGAGGCCCGATCGCAGCTGGGTCGCGATGCGCAGGCGCTGCATTTCGCCGGGCGAGAGCGTTGGCGTCGCGCGGTTGAGGCTGAGGTAGCCGAGGCCGAGGCTCACGAGCACCTCGACGCGCTGCAAAAGGTCCGCGGAGATCGTCACCGCGACCTCGGTCAGTTCGCCGGAGGAGACCTCCGGCCGGGCGACGCGGGCATCCCGCAGCGATGCGGTGGGGCGCAGCGCCTCGGCGAGGGCGGCAAGCGACAGACCGTTGAGCTCGGCGATGTTCAGACCGGCGAACGTCACGGCGAGGGCCGCGCGGGTCAGGCCGCTTCCGCCACAGAGGCTGCAGCGGGATGTCTCGACGAAACGCTGCGCGCGGGTGCGCTGTGCCTCGCTCTTGGAGTCCGCGAGCGTGTGCATGATGAAGCTCTTCGCGCTCCAGAAGCGCCCTTTGTAGGGCTTGGCGACGCGGTCGCGCTGGGGCGTCACCTCGACGACGGGTTGTTCGTCGGTGAACAGCAGCCAGTCGCGGTCTGCCTGGGGCAACTCACGCCACGGCACTTCGATGTTGTAGCCGAGGCCGGCCGTCACGTCCCGCAGGTTTTTGCCCTGCCACGCTCCGGGCCACGCGGCGATGGCCCCGTCGCGAATGCTCAGGCTGGGGTCGAGCACGGCGGTGCGCTCTGTCACGTCGTGCGCGATGCCGAGGCCGTGGCAGCGCGGGCACGCGCCGGTCGCGGTGTTGGGGGAGAACGAGTCCGAGTAGAGCCGTTCGGTGGTGTCGCTCGGGTAGGTGCCGGCACGGGAGTACAGCATGCGGGTCAGGTTCGAGAGCGTGGTGAGGGTGCCGACGGTCGACCGCGAGCTGGGAGCGCCGCGCCGCTGCTGCAGGGCGACGGCCGGCGGCAGGCCGGTGATCTCGTCGACGTGCGGGGTGCTTCCCTGCGCGATGAGCCTGCGCGCGTACGGGGCCACCGACTCCAGGAACCGCCGCTGCGCTTCGCCGAAGATCGTGCCGAACGCGAGGGACGACTTACCCGACCCCGAGACACCCGTGAACGCGACGATACTGTCACGCGGGACATCCACGTCCACGTCCCTGAGGTTGTTTTCGCGGGCGCCGCGCACGCGCACAAAGCCCGGTCGGTCGGCGGTCGTGGGGAGGGCGGATGAGTCGGGCTGCAGTGATTGGGTTGGCACCGTCTCAACCCTAGATGGCGCACCTGTTTGCCCGGTGAGGTGGCGTCTAGAGCCAGTATGACCTATCGTGCGAGCCCCGGGATCCGCAGTGGTGGGCGCCCCCGCGCGCGAATCTGTGAGCGCGCTGTGGGTTACGCGAGGCCCGGGAACTTCCGCGAACACCGCGGCGTTATACCCATCAGAGTCAAGATCACCGCAGCCAGTGGTGGCCGTACGAGAAGGAGTAACCCGTGCCGACCGAGTACCGCAAGACCGCAGAGGCGCTGTCCAGCCTCACCCCCACGCAGTACAGCGTGACCCAGGAGGACGACACCGAGCCTGCCTTCCGCAACCGTTACTGGGACAAGAAGGACGCTGGCATCTACGTTGACGTAGTGACCGGCGAGCCGCTGTTCTCGTCGACCGACAAGTACGACAGTGGCACCGGGTGGCCCAGCTTCACCGGTCCGATCGACCCGGCCAACGTGGTCGAGAAGAAGGACCGGATGTTGTGGATGACCCGCACCGAGGTTCGGTCCGTGCACGGTGACAGCCACCTCGGGCACGTGTTTAATGATGGTCCACGCGAAAGCGGCGGACTTCGCTATTGCATGAACTCGGCCGCACTGCGATTCGTCGCGGTCGAGGATTTGGAGAAGGAGGGCTACGGAGAATTCCGCAGCCTGTTTACGACCGAGGAGGCCGCACGATGAGTGGAAAGACAGAGAAGGCAACGCTGGCCGGAGGATGTTTCTGGGGCGTCGAGGAGCTCGTGCGCAAGCGCCCGGGCGTCATCTCCACGCGCGTCGGGTACACCGGTGGCGACACCCCCAACGCGACCTACCGCAACCATGGCGACCACGCCGAGGCGCTCGAGATCGAGTTTGATCCCGAGCAGACGAGCTTCCGTGACCTGCTGGAGTTCTTCTTCCAGATTCACGACCCGTCGACGAAGAACCGCCAGGGTAACGACCGCGGCCGCAGCTACCGTTCGGCCATCTACTACGCCGATGCCGAGCAGGAGCGCGTAGCCCGCGACACCATCGCCGACGTCGACGCATCGGGCCTGTGGCCCGGCAAGGTCGTCACCGAGGTCGAGCCCGTTGGACCGTTCTGGCTCGCCGAGCCCGAGCACCAGGACTACCTGCAGAACTACCCCGACGGGTACACCTGCCACTACGTCCGTCCGGGCTGGAAGCTGCCGCACCGCGAGTCGGTCGCCAGCTAGTACCGGCCACCCCGCGCAACTCCCGCCGATCCCTGCAATCTCTCGCGAGATTCCGGCCGGCGGGAGTTAGCGCAGGCTTTGGCGGGAGATCGTCGCACGCGGCGGGAGTTATAGCTCCCGCCGCGTGCTTTTTTCTCCCGCCGTACGCCGTGAGCGAAGCAACCCCACCGCGTCCATCACCCGTTGTGAGATGGATGCATGAACGATCACGAAATCTTTGACGCCTACTCCACCACGGTGATGGGCGTAGCGGACGCCGTTCTGCCGTCCGTCGCGAGTGTCTCCGTGCGCACCTCCCGGGGCGCGGGGATGGGCAGCGCATCCGTCATCGGCGCCGATGGCCTGATGCTCACCAGCGCCCACGTCGTGGCCGGGGCCCGCCGGGTCGAGGTCGCGTTCGCCGACGGGCGCGAGTCCGAGGCCGCCGTCATCGGGGCAGACCCGCTCTCCGATCTCGCCGTGCTGCGGGCGTCGGGCCCGACGCCCGATCCGGTGACGTTTGGCGATGCATCCACTCTCCGCGTCGGTCAGCTGGTGGTCGCACTCGGCAACCCACACGGTCTCGCTGGGAGTGTGACGGCGGGCATCGTGTCCGGTCTCGGGCGCTCCCTCCCGACGCAGGTCGGCCGGGTCATCGACGAGGTGGTGCAGACCGACGCTGCGCTGAATCCCGGCAACAGCGGCGGAGTGCTCGCCGACGGCCACGGCCGCATGGTCGGGGTCAACACCGCGGTCGCCGGCGTGGGCCTCGGGCTCGCGGTGCCCATCAACGCCACGACGCTCGAGATCATCGACACCCTCACCAGATTCGGGCGGGTGCGCCGGGCGTGGCTCGGTATTGCCGGCGTGCAGGTTCCCCTGCCACCGGATGTGGCCGCCAAGGTCGACTCGCCCACTGGCATGCAGGTCGGCTCGGTCATCGTGGGCAGCCCGGCCGATCAGGCAGGCATCCACCGCGGGGACATCGTCATCCAACTCGATGGCAGCCGCATCGTGAACGCGACGGCGGTGCAGCGCCTCATGGTCGAGAACGCCATCGGACGCCGCATCGAGATCACGGTCTGGCGCAACGGCGCCCTCGTCGACGCGATCGTGCACCCCCGCGAGCTGGAGCTCAGCGAGCGCTAGTCTCGCTCGCCTCCCAGAGCTGCACCGCGTTGCCCTCGGGGTCGGTGAGGGTGGCAAACCGGCCGATCGGGTACTCCGTGTCGTCGACGGTGACGCGGATGCCCCGCTGGCGCAGCTGGTCGACCATCGCGTCGAGGCTCCTCACCCGGAAGTTGATGGCCCACGTCTTCCCCTCGAGGGTCGGTTCGTCCCCGTCCATGGCGGCGAACGCCGTGGGACCGGCTTGCTGGTGCCACACGTCACCGCCGTACAGGTCGGGCGGCGGCTCCACGCCGAGGTTGGTCGCGTACCAGTCGGTCAGCGCCGCCGGATCCCGTGCCGCGAAGAAGAAACCACCAATGCCGAGTACTCGCTCCATGCGGGAAGCATAACGACCGGGACATCCGCCCGCAGCCCTCGTGCCAGTGAGTGTCAGCCCTTCGTGCGTAGAGTTGACGTGACATGAATAATGCTTTCGCTGTGCCGCTGGCCGACCGCTACTTCGAGGATTACGAGGTTGGCATCTCGGCAGAGTACGGCGCCTACGAGGTGACGGAAGAGGCGATCGTCGCCTTCGGGGTGGCCTTCGACCCGCATCTCATGCACACCGACACCAGCGCGGCGGGCACCGGCCCTTTCGGCGGGCTGATCGCGAGCGGGTGGCACACCACCGCGATGATGATGCGCATCATGGTCGACAACTTTCTCAACGAGCGCACGAGCCTCGGGTCGCCCGGCGTGGACGACCTGCGCTGGCGCCTGCCGGTTCGCCCGGGGGACACCCTGACTGCCCGGTTCACCGTTGTCGCCGCACGCCCGTCGGCGTCGAAACCCGACCGTGGGCTGCTGCACACCGCGATCGAGTTGATGAACCAGTCCGGCGACATCGTGATGTCCCAGACGATGCTGAACCTCGTTCGCCGTCGTCCCCGCACCTGACCCGTACCTGATCCGCGACCCATCCACCCGCAGAAGAGAGAACAACAATGACCGAGAACGACCCGTTCGCCCGTATCCCCGAGGTTCCGTCCTTCACCGTTACCAGCACTGATGTGGCCGATGGCGTGCAGTTCGCGCCCGCGCAGATGTCCGGAGCGTTCGGCGTCGAGGGTGGAGGCGACGTGTCGCCGCAGCTGTCGTGGAGCGGAGCGCCGGAGGGCACGCAGGGCTACGCCATCACCGTGTACGACCCCGATGCACCCACGCAGGCAGGCTTCTGGCACTGGGCAGTCGTGGGTATCCCCGCCGATGTGACCTCGCTTCCGGCCGGCGCCGGCGCCGCGGACGGAGCCCTGCTTCCCGCCCCGGCGTTCCAGCTGCCCAACGACGCCCGCCAGGTCGGCTTCATCGGTGGCGCCCCGCCCGCCGGACACGGTCCGCACCGCTACTTCGTGACCGTGCACGCCCTCGACGTGCCGACGATCGACATCCCGGCGGACTCGACGCCGACATTCCTCGCGTTCAACATGCTGACGCACGTCATCGGCCGCGCGATCGTCGTCCCGATCGCCGAGATCACCGAATAGTTTCGGAAAGCGGATGACCCGGGGCGGGCTCAGACTCGTGGCAGCGCCCGCTCCGCGTCGGACCCCGTGGGGAGAAACAGCTCGAGCTCGGAACCGACGGAGACGATGGTGATGACGGTCACGCCCTCGTAAGACTCGTGGTCGCGTGACCGCACCGCCGTGATGGACGCGAGGCTCACAACGGTGCGCACCATCGACGCCGCGGGTGCCCCTTCGCGGGTCATCCACTTCGTTCTCGACAGAACAGCGAGCTCGGTGGGAGTCAGCGCGAGCACCGCGCCGTGCAGGGTCATCGGACGCAGGGACCGCAGCGCTCGCCGCAGCCCACCGCCGAGCGGTGCGACGACCCGGCGTCCGTGGGCGCCCAGCAACGTCAGTCGCGGCTCGCGCAGCGCGAAGTCGTTGATGGTGTTGGTGAAGAAGGCGTCGTCGCGGCCGAGTTCGTCCAGGGCGAGGGGCATGGTGAGGGGCGTGGATGCCGCGTCGGCGGCGAGCCTGATCCGCGCCGGTCGCTCGGGGATCAGGCCGCGCACGGTGTCGACCAGCCGGCGCACGGTGGCGGACGACGACCCGTTGTAGGGCGCGGAGTAGGTTTCGCCGCTGGTGAGCTGGAGTACGAGTCTGCCGTCCAGGAGGTCTGCACCGCTCGACAGCACGGCGATCTCGTCGAGGGCGATCCGGCGGGTGGCGAAGGTGTCGCCGTCGCGGCGGAGGATGACGACGGCGTCGTGCCGCACGTCCACGAGCAGGTCGTAGAGGTTCATGCCGGCGACGAGGTCGCGGCGGCTCTCGGGGCGCGGGAACTTGAGCACGAGCGTGCTGGTCGTGACGTCGATGGACGCGGGGGCAAAGAGCGGCGGAATGTCGTCCGGCGTGCGCACCTCGGACACCCAGGGGCCGAACGCGTTGTACTCATCGAGGGCTTTCGTGCTGGCGATACTCATGCTCTGATGCCCCTTTGCGTGCCCGACCATTCGTACGCTAGCACCGCGCGAGACCCCCGCCGATAACACGAGAAAAAGTTCGATCGGCCGTAGCGCCCGGGAAACCAGTACTGTGTGTCCCCAGGCGCAGTGGGTTGTTGTTGATGATCCCTATTAAATTGGCACACACTACCTACACGGCATCGTCGCGGGTCTCACTCTCACGGTGCTGACGTCCCAGGACGGACTGTGATGAATGACCGAGGAGACTTTCGATGAGTGACCAGGTGGAACGAGACGCTACGCGTGGCACCCAGCGCCGGCCCGACCCGCGCGTTGCCCGCACCCGTATTCACGTTCTCGAGACCGCGCGGCGAATGTACTCGTCGCGTGAGGCGCACAAGCTGAACTTCGGCACCCTCGCGGAGGCGGCGGAGGTGTCCCGCAAGACGCTGCAGTCCCACTGGGGCACCATCGAGAACCTGCTCGTCGACGCCCTCGCGTATTACCAGGAGGTGGTTCCCGAGGTAACCGACGAGTCGCCGCGCGAGCGCCTTCGCCGTTTCCTCCTGATGATCCGGGACGGCAACGCCAACCCGATCGTCGCGGCAGCATCGATCGCGATGGTGGCCGAGAGAAAGCAGTCGCAGGCAGCGGATGGCTCGGAACCGGCCCTCAACGCACAGTGGCTCGCAGCCTTCAACGAGACGGTGGCACCGGCAACGGAGCGCCAGTACGCGCAGCTGGTCGGTGCAGTGGTGTTCCAGGAATTCTTCGGCCCCGAAACCCCCTCCGACGAGTTCATCGACGAACTCGTGGAGAGCGGAGCCGTCATCCTAGGCTTCCCCGACTAGCTGCCGCTTCCGCGGATGCGCCGCGTGAGTTCGGACGCGTAGCGCTGTACTTCGGTCGCCAGCTCAGGCCACGCGTCCCGGGGAATGTTCTCCCGCGGAAACGTCACCGCGATCCCCGCGGCAGGCCAGCCCGTGTGGTCGCGCACAGCTACGGCGACCGACGCCATGCCCTCTGTCACCTCGCCGTCTTCTGCGGCATACCCGTGCGCCCGTACCTCGTCGAGAACCTTGGTCAGCTGGTAGTAGCTGGAGGTCGGGATCCCCGGCAGATCGGTGCGCTGGGCGAACGCGTCGGCGTTGGGGAAGAGCGCACGCACCTGCGACTTGGGCAGGGTGGCAAGAAGTGCCCGGCCGCTGGCAGTGAGGTGACTCGGCAGCCGCACGCCGACGTCGGTCACCAGCGCGGGGCGCCGGGGTGCGCGTTCCTCGACGAGATAGATCACATCGCGCCCGTGCAGCACCGCAAGGTGCGCACTCTCGCCGATCTCGTCCACGAGGTTCGCAAGGATGGGGCCACCCAGCCGCGACAGCGGTTCCTGCCGGGAAAATCCGGAGCTCATCTCGAACGCGGCGATCCCGATGCCGTACCGCCGCGCCTCGGGAAAGTGCAGCACGAAGCCAAACTCCTCGAGCACCGACAGCAGGCGGTAGACCGTCGAGCGGGGCAGGCTCAGTGCCGCGGCGATCGTGGACGCGGCAACCGGTCCGCGCTGCGCCGCGAGGTACTGCAGAATTCCCAGGGTCTGCCGGGCCGCAGGAACCGCGGCGGGCTTCCGTGCCGTGCGCACTGCTGACCCGCCGATCTCGCCTGACTCGGCCACCGCGCCATCTCCTCGTCCACCTGTCTCACCGACGAGACAGCATCCTCGCGAAAGACTACGCCCGCGTGCGAACGATGGAGTCAGATGGAGTCATGAGTAATGGCGCATTCCCCCACACGGTTTCGGTCGACACGATTACGGTCGGCATTGGTCCCGTCACCATCGACGAGCTGGTTTCCGTCGCCCGCTACGGTGCGCAGATCAGGATTGCGGATGACTCGCGCGAGGCGATCACCGCCAGCCGGGCCATCGTCGAAGAACTCGCCACGGACGTCGAACCTCACTACGGAATCTCGACAGGCTTCGGCGCGCTCGCCACGACGTTCATCGCGGCGGACCGCCGCGTGCAGTTGCAGCAGAGCCTCGTTCGATCGCACGCCGCGGGCTCCGGCGCGGAGGTCGACCGCGAGGTGGTGCGTTCCCTCATGCTCCTGCGGTTGTCGACGCTGCTCACCGGCCGCACCGGCATCCGCCTGGTCACCGCCGAGACCTATGCCGCCGTGCTCAACGCCGGCATCACCCCCGTCGTGCGCGAGTACGGCTCGCTCGGCTGCTCGGGAGACCTCGCGCCCCTGGCCCACTGCGCCCTCTCCATCATGGGGGAGGGGACGGTGCGGGATGCCTCGGGTGAGCTCATGCCCGCTGCCGACGCCCTTGCGGCTGCGGGCATTTCTCCCGTGCTGCTCGCGGAGAAAGAGGGGCTCGCCCTCATCAATGGCACGGACGGCATGCTCGGCATGCTGTCCCTCGCCATCCACGACCTCGAGAAGCTCATCACCACGGCGGACATCGCGGCGGCCATGAGCGTCGAGGCGCTGCTCGGCACCGACGCGGTGTTCGCCGATGATCTCGCCCGCCTGCGGCCGCAGCTCGGCCAGGGGGCATCCGCTTCCAACATCCGTCGCATGCTGGATGGTTCCCCGATCGTCGCAAGTCACAAGGGGCCTGACTGCACGCGGGTGCAGGACGCCTATTCGCTACGGTGCGCGCCCCAGGTGCACGGGGCCGCACGCGACACCCTCACCCACGCGACGCTCATCGCGTCGCGCGAGCTCGCCTCCGCCGTCGACAACCCCGTCATCACGCTCGACGGGCGTGTGGAGTCGAACGGCAACTTCCACGGCGCACCCGTGGCGTACGTGCTCGACTTTCTTGCGATTGCGGTGGCCGATGTGGCCAGCATGTCCGAGCGGCGTACCGACCGCATGCTCGATCCCGCACGTAACCAGGGACTGCCCGCATTTCTGGCTCACGACGCCGGTGTCGACTCCGGGCTCATGATCGCCCAGTACACCGCCGCGGGAATCGTCTCGGAGCTGAAGAGGCTCGCGGTCCCGGCATCCGTCGACTCCATCCCCTCCAGCGCCATGCAGGAGGACCACGTGTCCATGGGGTGGGCCGCCGCCCGCAAGCTCCTGACCGCTCTCGATGGGCTCACGCGCGTGATCGCCATCGAGGTCATGACTGCCTCCCGGGCGCTCGATCTGCGCGCACCCCTGGCGGCGGGACCGGCAACGGGCGCCGTGCGTGACCGCGTGCGGATCGATGTTGCGGGCCCTGGCAGCGACCGTTTCCTGTCGCCGGAAATCGAGGATGTCACGGCCGCCGTGGCCTCCGGTGCGATCCTCGCCGCAGCGGCGTCTGTCGTGGCCGACCTCTACTGAGCTGATCAAGCATTCCCTGTCCTCCACCGCCGACCGAGAAATTCTCGCGAATCAGCAGGCTCATAGGGACGAAACAATCACTTAACACTTGCGACACTGGGCCGTAATAGGCATAGACGAACATATATTTTATTAGATCGGCAGACGCGCATCCCGGTGGGCGTCACCCGCACGCGTTCTGTGTCGTCGGTCTTGATCGTCCCGAATGGTGACACCGCAGTCACGGCTAGCTCGACATTTTCGCCAAGTCTCCCACTTCCGTATGGCATAGCTACCTCGGCTCCCGTGTGCATCCGCACGCGTGGGCCGCAACCCGAAGTGAGGTGACCCGTGATCCCCAGTGGCATATCTTCCGCCCGATGCGCGCATCCGGTCGCCGCTCGCGCCGGTGGCGACGTTCGCGGATCCTCCCCTTTCCTGGCAGACGACCGTAACAGCCTCAGGTTCGTCGACCCCGGAAAGCTCCCGGCACCACAGCACGGTATGCACCACTGCATCACTCCATTGCCTAGACGACAAGACGAAAGGATTCACTCATGAATCGACGCCTTTACGCCGTCGGTGCAGCCGCTCTCGCCACCCTCGTGGCGTTGACCGGATGCGCTGACACCAGCGGTAGCAGCAGCAGTAGCTCGGGATCGGGAACAACGACGGACGTCAAGTTCGCACTGGACTGGACCCCCAACACCAACCACACCGGCCTGTACGTCGCCATCGAAAAGGGCTACTTCAAGGACGCGGGCATCAACCTGACCGTCCTGCCCTACAGCGACAGCTCAACCGACACCCTGATCAACTCGGGAGCCGCAGACTTCGGCATCTCGTTCCAGGACACGGCAACCTTCGCGACCGCGACGGGCGTCGCCAACACCTCGGTGTTCGCAGTCCTCCAGCACAACCCCGTCTCGATCGGTGTTCTCGCCACGGCGACCGACATCACGTCTCCCAAGGACCTCGACGGCAAGATCTTCGGTAACGCCGGCAGCTCCGAGAGCTACATCAAGGAAGCGACCGACGCCATCACGAACGACGGTGGTACGGGCAAGTTCACGTCCGTGACGCTCGGCACCTCGGCCTACGAGGCGCTGTACGCCGGCAAGGTCGACTTCGTCGGTGCGTTCGAGACCTGGGAAGGCCTCGACGCCGAGCTCAAGGGCACGCCGATGAAGTTCTTCCACCTCCAGGACTACGGTGTGCCGGACCTCTACAGCGTTGTCGTCAACGCCAACAACGGCTGGCTCAAGGATCACCCGGATGCCGCAAAGGCATTCGTTGGCGCTCTCCAGAAGGGCTACCAGTTCGCCGCCGACAACCCCAAGGAAGCCGCCAAAATCCTCATCGATCAGAACCCCGGAGTCTTCGAGGACGAGCAGCTCGTCTACAAGAGCCAGGAAGAACTGAGCGCGAACTACCTGAAGGACGCCGCCGGCGTCGTCGGAACGCAGACCACCGAACAGTGGCAGGCATTCTCCGACTACATGTTCAAGGCTGGCCTACTCGTGGACGCGGACGGCAACAAGCTGACCGCTGCTCCGGACGCGTCGACCATGTTCACCAACGATTACCTCACTGACACCAAGTAGTACGCCCCCTCAACCGCTAGGAGCTATCCCCATGAGCGCTGCTGCAACTACCCGGGCGGGTGATCGCGACATCGTCACACCACCGAGGGCACGCAAGCCACGACGGAGCGGTCGGAACATGGTGGCCATCGCGCTGCCACCGATCGTGATCGTTCTTGTTGTGCTGATTGCATGGCAGATCATCGCCACCGCCACCGGCACAAAGCCGACAGTGCTGCCCTCGCCGCTGCGCATCATTCAGCAGGGATGGATCGCCCGCGACACCATCTGGCTCAACACCGTTCCCACGCTGCAGGAGACGGCCATTGGATTCGCGGTGTCTCTCGCGGTCGGATGGATCCTCGCGATCATCATCGACTTCTCGCCGCTGCTTCGCCGGGCGCTCCTGCCGCTGCTCGTGGCATCCCAGACGATCCCCGTGATCGCGCTGGCGCCGCTGCTCATCATCTGGTTCGGCTTCGGTCTGCTTCCGAAGGTGCTCGTCATCGCACTGGTGACCTTCTTCCCCGTGGCGGTCGGTCTCATTGACGGCTTCAACTCCACCGACCGGGAAGCCACCAATCTGCTGCGCAGCATGGGGGCAAACCGGTGGAAGCAGTTCACCTACGTTCGTCTCCCGTCCGCACTGCCGGCGTTCTTCACCGCGCTGCGCATCGGCATCACCTACGCCGTGACCGGCGCCATCTTCGCCGAGTACGTCGGAGCCATCAATGGCCTCGGTATCTACATGTCGATGATGAAGAACTCGTTCCGTACAGACCTTGTACTCGCCGCCGTGTTCGTCACGGCCGCGGTCAGCATCTGCTTGTTCCTCCTGACCTTCGTGGTCGAACGCCTCATCATTCCGTGGCACTCCAAAGAAAGGAGGAGTCGTCGTGGTTGAGCCCAAGATCGAACTCCGCAACCTGGCCAAGACGTTCCAGCTGGCCCAGGGCCAGTCCCGTCACGTCGTCGACAACGTCTCGTTCTCCGCCCAGCCCGGGGAGTTCGTCGCGGTCATCGGCCCCAGTGGCTGCGGCAAGAGCACCATGTTCAACATCATGGCCGGCCTGGAGACCCCGACCTCCGGTGAGGTCCTCGTCGACGGCAAGGTCGTCACGGGCGAGAGCGAACACTTCGCCTACATGCCGCAGAAGGACCTGCTGTTCCCGTGGCGCACGATCCTGGAGAACACGGCCCTCGGCCTCGAGGTGCGTGGGATGAAGAAGAAGGAAGCGCGCGCAAAAGCCGCCGACCTCTTCGCCACGTTCGGCCTCGCCGGGTTCGAGAACGCCCACCCCTTCGAGCTGTCCGGTGGAATGCGCCAGCGCGCGGCCCTCCTGCGCACGGTCGTGCAGAGTCGCGATGTGCTGCTGCTGGACGAGCCGTTCGGTGCCCTCGACTCCCTCACGCGCCTCGAGATGCAGTCGTGGTTGCAGGGCGTCTGGTCCGAGAACTCCTGGACGGCCGTGCTCATCACCCACGACATCCGCGAGGCGATCTATCTCGCCGACCGCGTCATCGTGCTGAGTGCCCGTCCGACGACCGTCCGTCTCGACATCAAAATCGACCTGCCGCGTCCGCGCGAGGTCGGCATGATCACGACGCCCCAGTTCGCTGACTACGAGAAGGAACTGATCGACACCCTGCACGAGGAGTCGCGCAAGGCGATGGCTCAGCAGATGCCGACCGCGGTCTAAGGAATTCCGACATGGTGATGGTGAGGCCGGCACTGCGCAGGTTCGCGGTAGCTGATGCGGAGATCTTCCGCGGGCAGGTGCTGGTGAGTCCCATCGTGGGGCGGGATGACGTCGACTCCGTGCTGATGTCTGAAGTGACGTTCACTTCGGGCGCCCGCACGGTGTGGCACCGTCACGCCCAGGAGCAGATCCTCGTCATCACCAAGGGAAGCGGCATCGTCGCCGACCGCACGACGGAGCACACTGTTGAGAAGGGTGACGTGGTGGTCGTCCCCGCCGGTGACGAACATTGGCACGGCGCTCCCGAGGGGTCGACCATGTCGCACCTGGCGGTCCTGCTGTCGACCGAGACCACACTGCTCGACGAAGTGGGGCAGTGATGCCGCTCACCGATCCCCGGCTGAGCGACCCGGATGCAGCGGCCATCATGGCGGCCATCACGATCGCGAACGCCGGGTCCGTTGCCCCACCCCGTCACCTCGGCACGATCGAGGACGCGCGCGCCGCCAGCCCGGTGCCCGCGGTGAACGCGGCGGCGTTCGCCGTCGTCTCCCGCGACTTCGTCGTTCCCGGTTCGGACGGGCTCACGGTGCGCCTGTACCTCCCCACGAACTCCGAGCCGGTGGGGACGTTCGTCTACCTCCACGGCGGCGGCTGGGCCCTCGGCGGTCTCGACATCAACGACGGTGTGTGCCGCGAGCTCACGCAGAGCGCCGGAGTGGCCATCGTCAGCGTCGACTATCGCCTCGCCCCGGAGCATCCATTTCCCGCCGCCCTCGACGACGGCGCATTCGTGCTGGACTGGGTCGCCGCCGGCGCCCCGGGCATCGCCGAGACGCTGCCGTCCGCCCTCGGTGTTGCCGGGCTCAGCGCGGGAGGTGCCCTGGCCGCGGTGCTCGCGCGCCGGTCCCGGGACGGGCTCGCGCCCCGTGTCATCCAGCAGCTGCTCATCTGCCCGGTGCTCGACTGCGACTTCGACCGCGCTTCGTACGTCGACAACGCGAACGGCCTGTTGCTCACCGCCGACGACATGCGCTGGTTCTGGAGCATGTACGCCCCCGACAACCTGCGGGGACAGGTGGATGTCACGCCCGCCGCGCTCACGGACTACGCGGATCTGCCCGCCGCGACCGTCATCGTTGCGGGCGCCGACCCGTTGCGCGACGAGGCCCTCGACTACGCGGGCAGGATGACCACGGCCGGCGTCTCCACCGAGACGCTGCTCGTTGACGGCGTGATGCACGCGTTCCCGGCGTTTCCCGGTATCGCGAGCGGCCTACGGGTGCTCCGCGAGGCCTCGGAGCGCGTGACCGACCTGTTTTCTAAAGATTTGTCAGCTCAGGCTCAGGACCCCCTTCGGTGACCGGATGGAATGGGTTACGGTACGAAAACAATATTTATTGCACAATCGGAAGGTCACCATGTCGCTGGGAATGACGGATTCAACGGTCCTTGAGCAGATTCCATCTCCCGATGCGATGATCGGCAAGACAGTGCACGAACGCGTGCGGGAAGCCCTGCGCATTTCGGTGATCGAGGGCATTCTCCCGCCCAGTTTTCGCCTGCGACAGTCGGACATCGCCAGCTCCCTCGGCGTGAGCGTTACCCCGGTTCGCGAGGCACTGCGGGACCTCGCCGCGGAGGGGCTCATCCGCATGGATGCGCACCGCGGTGCGATGGTGCGGTCGATCGACCTCGACGAGTTCATCGAGATCCGGCTGCTGCTCGACGCGCTCTGGCCGGTGTGTGTGCGACTGGCCGCAACCCGCATCACCGACGAGGAGATCGCCACGATGGAAGCGCTGCAGGTGCGCATGGAAAAGCACCCACGCGAGTACGTGAAGCTCAACGCCGAGTTCCACGAGATCCTCAGCCACGCCGCCCGCGCTCCGCGCGTGCAGTCGATGCTCGACTCGCTGCGCGTGGCGACCAACCAGGTTCTGCGCACGGCGCTCGGCACTGCCGCCCCCAACCGCCTGCACGAGGGCATCGAGGAGCACCGCCAGATTCTCGACGCCCTGCGCCGTCACGACACCGACGCGCTCGTCGCCGCCACGATGGCTCACCAGACTCCCACCTGGGACGCCGTCGAGGTCATGATTCGTTCGGCTCAGCAGGAGCTCGCCGAATCGCTCTGACCGAGCCCCGGGTCATCCGGCCGTCCCACCCGTACTTGTTCTGCCCGATACGCACCGCCCGATCCCAAGGAGTACCCCCAGTGAGCATCATCATCAACCCGACCGGGGTTCGACAAGTGTCCGGCTACAGTCACGCGCGCGTGCTGCCGGGGACTCCCGTGTTCGTCACCGGGCAGGTCGCGTGGGATCTCGACGGGCAGGTCGTCGGCAAGGGCGACATCGCCGTGCAGGTCGAGAAGACGTGGGAGAACATCCACGCGGTTCTCGCCGACCTGGGGGCATCCATCACCGATGTCGTCAAATTGACCACGTACGCCACCGACGCGCGGTTCATGCAGGTCATCGGTGAGGGCAAGGCACGTCAGTTCGAGGCGGGGCAGTTTCCCGCCAGTACGTTCCTCGTCGTTGCCGGGCTCGCCGACCCCGATCTGCTCGTTGAGATCGAGGTCATCGTGATGTTGCGGGATGACGCCCCCGCCGATTCATAGGCGCTCATAGCTTCGAAACATGCCGGTTACACGGTCGTTCGCGAACGTTTACACACCGGACCTCTGCACGAATCACAGATTATATATATTCGAATATATTCAATCCGGGTAGCCAAGCGCCCGAGAAAGTCAGGCATCTTGTGAGCGGAACCGCCGTCATCCCCGAGGGTTTGTATACCCACGCTTCGTTCTCTCCCGCCGTGCGGGCCAGTGGCGAAACGATCTACGTCGCCGGCCAGCTCGCTCTGTCGGTCGATGGCTCCATCGTCGGTCCGCACGACCTTGACACCCAGCTCGAGCGCATCTGGTTCCAGATCGAAACGATCCTCGCCGCCGCCGGGGCGACCCTCGCAGACGTCGTTCGCGTCACCGCGTACACGACCGACCTCGACTTCTGCAGTGCGATTGTCGCCGCGCGTCAGGCACGCTTCGCGGGGCTGACTCCTCCCGCCAGCGCGATGGTCGTTGTTGCGGGGCTGGCTCTGCCGGGAGCGGTGGTCGAAATCGACGCCGTCGCCGTCATCTAGCGGATGCCCCGGAGCTCCCTCACCTCTTAACGTTCTCCCTTCCCACAAAGGACCCCATCATGAGCAAGAACATCGAATACGGCGTATTTCTCCCCGTCGGCAGCGGCGGCTGGATCCCCTCGGCCAACGCTCCGCTCATCGACGCGAGCTACGCGTCCAACCTCGCGGCGACCCAGCTGTCCGAGTCGTTCGGATTCGACTTCACGCTCTCTCAGGCGGTCTGGCGCGGGTATGGCGGAACGAGCAAGCACTTCGACGTGAACCTGGAGTCGATCACGACGGCGGCCGGTCTCGCCGGCGCCACCAAGGACATCGGCGTGTGGTCCACCGTCAACACCTCGATGCTCCACCCCGCCATCGCGGCCAAGATGATCGCCACCGCCGACCAGATCAGCAACGGGCGCACCGGGCTGAACATCGTTGCCGGCGGCAACCGCGTCTCCGAGTCCCAGATGGGACTCGGCCTCGACCTGAACAACGCCGAGAAGTACCGCCGCGCCACCGAGTGGGTCGAGATCGTTCGTGCACTGTGGACCGAGAAGACCGTCGACTTCGAGGGCGAGTACTTCACGCTCAAGGACTGCCAGTCAGACCCGAAACCGATCCAGGGCATGCCGCAAATGATCTGCGCGGCGACGTCTGACACCGGACTTGCCTTCGTCGCGAAGAACCTCGACGGCGTGCTGTTCGAGGGCACCTCACGCGACTCGGTCGTCGAGATCGGCCAGCGTGCTCGTCGCATCTCCCAGGAGAACGGCGACAAGCTCAAGACGTACTGCGTCTTCATGGTCATCCCCGGCGACACCGACGCGGACGCCCAGCGTCGCATCGACCACTTCAACGCGGGTCGCGACGTCGAGGCTCTCGCCAACATGGCGGCCGAGTGGGGCGGAAAGCCGAAGGACGCCACGTCGAAGAGCCACGACAACGAGGACTGGGCAAACGCGACAGCGATTAGCACCGGCACGGTCGCCGGTTCCGTCGAGTCGATCAGCGAGCAGCTCGCAGACATGATCGAGCATGCCGACCTCGACGGAGCGGTGTTCATCATGCCCGACTTCAAGGACGACCTCACCGTGCTCGGCGCCGAGATCCTTCCCATGCTCGCGAAGAACGGATTCGCGCAGGCGACAACCCAGCCGCTGACCCCGGCAGCATCACACTGATGCTCGCCCCCCTGAACGGTGATGGATTGCGGAGTACGGGAGCACTTCGCAGTCCATCACTACCTCTGTATCCGGCGGCCAATCCCGCCCGCGTAAACCGGAAGGCGGCTCCATGTCACGTCTGATCATCCGCGGGGGAATGGTGCTCACGCTCGACGACGCCAACACCTATTTCGAGGTCGGCACCGTCGTTGTGGTGGATGACTCGATCGTCTCCGTTGCCGAAGGAACTGCCGACATCGCGCCCGAACCCGGCGACGAGGTCATCGACGCCAGCGGCAAAATCGTGATGCCGGGTCTCATCGATCTGCACTATCACACGGCCCTCGGCAAGGGATATAACGACCACCTGCCGCTGTGGGAATACCTCGATGAGTGCTGGTACCCAATCATCCGGGCGCTGGACGACGAGGCGGCCTACTGGGCGGGCATGCTCAGCTACACCGAGTCCATTAAGAACGGTGTCACCACCGTCAATGACATGTATCGCAAGCTCGATTCGCTCGCGCGGGCGGCCGAAGATATCGGCATCCGTGCGGTGCTCTCCAACGACGTGGCGCTCGACGAATACAACCTCGACACCCTCGCGGACAACGCGGCGGCGTTCGCCACCAACCATGGAAAGGCCGGCGGACTCATCGAGGTTCGCATCGGCATCGAGTGGCTGCCGCTGGCATCGCCCGAGCTGTTGCGTGATGCCCGGAGTCTCGCCAACGAGCTGGGCATTGGCATCCACGTGCACCTCAACGAGTCGCAGACCGAGGTCGACAACAGCATCGAGCGGTTCGGAATGCGACCGACCGAACTCGCCTACGAAACCGGTCTTCTCGGCCCGGACACGATCGCGGCACACGCCGTCTGGCTGAGCGACCATGAGATTTCCCTCATGGCTGAGACAGGCACGCACGTCTCCCATAACCCCAGCTCGAACGCGAAGCTTGGCAACGGCATCGCCCGCGTTCCCGAGATGCTGGCAGCCGGCCTCAACGTCGGACTCGGTCACGACGCCGCGGAGTGCAACAACAGCGCCGACATGTTCGAGGTGATGAAGTTCGCTTCGCTGATGCACCGCGCGGTGCGCGCGGATTCTTCGCTCATGCCCGCCCAGCAGGTGGTGCGCATGGCCACCCGCAACGGTGCGACCGCGCTCGGTCACAAGTCGGGCCAGCTGACTGCCGGGTACAAGGCGGACATCATCCTCATCGACACCAACAGCGCGATGTTCACCCCGATGCTGCGGGACAACCCCGAGCACCTGTACAGCCACCTGGTCTTTGCGGCCAACGGCAGTGCCGTCGACACCACCATCATCAACGGTGAGGTTGTCATGCGGGGGCGCGAACTCACCCGGGTCAACGAGCAGCAGATTCTGGATGAGTCGCAGGCCGCGTTTGTGCGGATCAAGAACAACATCGTGGTCGTGCGGAGGTAATGACGATGACTGACGCACCGTCGCTCGCGGCGACTCTGACTGCCTACGGCCAGCCCCGGTATGAGGCCTGGGCACAGATGCCGTTCCTTCGCGGCATCCAGTCGGGCACTCTGCCCGTCGAGGTCTTCCGGTACTACCTCGAACAAAACTACCTGTACCTCAAGCACTACGCCCGGCTGTACTCGCGGCTCGCGTACCTCGCTCCGGACGGCGACGTCGAGCATTTCATCGCACTCGCCAGTGGCGTCGTGACCGTGGAGCTCGACAACCACCGTCGCCTCGGTGAGGGATTCGACTGCAACTTTGACGAGATCGTTCCGTCGCCGGAGCTTGCCGGGTACATGGGATTCCTCTCCGAGATGTCCGCAGACATGGGGGAGGCGCTCGTTTCGATGCTCCCCTGCGTGGCCGGCTACGGGGTCGCGGTCCGGATGCTCACGCGCGAGGGTGCCGGACCGTACGCCGGATGGATCGGTGCCTACACGAGTGGCGAGTACCAGGACGTCATCGACCGCCATCTCGCCCTCATCGATCACTTCGCGGTCGACCTTGACCGGGCCACCCAGATCATGGATCGGGCTCTCGACTTCGAGGACGCGTTCTGGAACGTGCAACCGCCCCCATCGCAGCGTCCATGATCACCCAGCTCAGCTTCACCACTCACACGACAACCGCAGCTCCCCCCATCGCTAGGACCTCGCCATGACCATCTCGACCGCACCCGCCCGCTCCGTTGAACTCGGGGTCTTTCTCCCCGTCGGCAGTGGTGGATGGATCACGTCCACGACGAGCCCGCAGCTGCCCGCGACCTACCAGTACAACCTCGACGTCACTGTGCTTGCCGAAGAGCTCGGGTTCGACTTCGCACTGAGCATGGCGAAGTGGCGCGGATACGGCGGGGAGAGCAAGCACTGGGATACCACGCTCGAGTCGATATCGACGATGGCGGGAATCGCCCAGGCCACCAGCCGCATCAACGTATGGGCGACCGTGCACACCATGGTGTTCCACCCCGCTGTGATCGCCAAGATGGGCGCGGTCATCGACCAGATCTCTCACGGCCGGTTTGGCCTCAACATCGTCGCCGGGTCGAACCCCGCCGATCAGGGGCAGTTCGGGCTCTGGCGTGACCTCGACCACGCGGGACGCTACGCGCTCGCCGAAGAGTGGATCACCGTCGCCAAGCGGTTGTGGACCGAAGAGCGCGTCGACTTCGACGGCGAGTACTTCACCCTCACGGACTGCGTGTCCGATCCCAAGCCCGCGAAGCTGCCGCCCGTGATCTGTGCCGGTGGTTCCGATCGTGGCTTCAAGTTCACGATCGACAACTGCACCGGCAGCCTGCTGCAGGCTGGTGACACCGACAAGCACATCGCGCTCGCCCGCCGCGCGAAGGAGATCGCTGCCGAGTCGGACAAGCCCGACTTCAAGACTTACGGTCTCTTCACCGTCGTGACCGGCGACACGGACGCGGACGCCCAGGCGCGCGTCGACAGCTACAACGCCGGTGTCGACATGGTCGCCCTCGCCAACCAGGCGCGCGAGTACGGCACGGACACGGCGAAGGAAAACACCTCAGCCAAGAACTTCATCCAGGCCAAATCGGACGCGGTGGCCGTCGGCACGTCCGCGATTGTCGGTTCCCCCGAAACTGTCGCCCGCCGCCTCGCGTACGCGGTGCGCGAGGGACAGCTCGACGGAGTGACGATCATCGTTCCCGAGTTCATCGACGACCTGCGCACGTTCGGCGAGCAGGTCATGCCGTTCTTTGAGGAGTACGGCGTCTCCACGTCCGCAGCTACCTTCACGCGCGCGTAGTACCCGCGGGACGTCCCTTCGCTGCGAATTTACCTTCAATTACAGATATATGTGGCGTGTCCCTACAAATTGGTAGGGCGCGGGTGAAATGCTTGACGTGCGCGTGAATCGTTCGGCATCCCGCCGCTCGAGTCAGCAGCCTCGGTGGCGTCTGGGCTCCCGCGACGACCTCCCTGCGAGCATCTGCCCGCCGCCTGGCCCTCCGGCTTGCCCCTTCGTCACGGCTGTGCGCGCGAGACCATGGAGGCAATCATGAAGGCACTGCAGTATCGCGAAGTTGGCGGACGTCCGGAGTACGTTGACGTACCCACGCCCGTTCCCGGACCCGGCCAGGTTCTGCTCAGGGTGGCTGCCGCCGGCGCCTGCCATTCCGATGAGTTCATCATGGGGGCGCCCGAGGGCGCTTTCGCGTTGCCGCTGATTCTCGGCCACGAGGTCGCCGGCACCGTCGAGGCACTGGGCGAGGGAACCGAGGGAGCGACCGTCGGTGACAGCTACCTTGTCTACGGACCGTGGGGCTGCGGCCATTGCTACGCCTGCTCCCAGGGCAACGAAAACAACTGCGAAAAGGGCATCAACGCTCCCGGCATCCACCACGACGGCGGCATGGCCGAGTACATGATCGTTGACGACGTGCGTCACCTCGTTCCGCTCGGCGACCTCGATCCCGTGAAGAGTGCTTCGCTGACGGATGCCGCGTTGACGCCGTACCACGCGATCAAGCAGTCGGTCGCGAAGCTTGTGCCTGGCACCACTGCCGTCGTCATCGGTGCCGGTGGACTCGGTCACGTGGCGATCCAGATCCTCAAGGCCATGACGTCGGCACAGATCATCGTGCTCGACCTCAGCGAGTCCAAGCGCGCGCAGGCACTGACCATCGGAGCCGACCATGCACTCGCCTCCGACGACAGCGCCATCGAGATCATCAAGGGCCTCACCGGTGGCCGCGGCGCGGACGTCATCTTCGACTTCGTCGGGATCAACCCGACGCTCGCCATGGCGGCGAAGATCGTTGCCATCGCGGGCGAGATCGCCATCGTGGGAGTCGGCGGCGGCGCGTTGTCAGCTGGATACCTGACCCTGCCGTTTGACGTGTCGGCGCGGGTCGTCAACTGGGGCACCCGGTCCGAGCTGCTCGAGGTTGTCGAGCTGGCCAGGGCGGGAGCCATCCACATCGAAACCGAGCGTTTCGCTCTCGCCGACGGCAACAAGGCGTACGAGGCACTGCACAACGGCACGCTGGCCGGCCGTGCGGTCATGGTGCCGTAACTGCACGTGTGCTGCCGGTCTTAATCCGGTTGTCCCGATCGCGGCGAGTCATCCCCTCGATGTGTCAGGCTGGTTCACATGGCTGACATCAACGAAATCGGACGACTCGCCGCGAACGTGCTCATCGACGCGGTTTCTGCCTACGACACCGAGCTCAGTGAGCAGAGCAAGTCAGAAATGATGACGCTCGCCCTCGAACGCCTCTCCGATGTCGAAGCCATCGGGGTGTCCGTTGATGAGGGGGAGGAAGAGGTCGAGATCCACGTCAACCTCGACAACCTCGTCGGCGGAACCATCGTGTCCATTCACTGGCTGATCAGCGAGCTCGCCGAGGCCCGGGGCACGTCGACCGAGCAGGTCATCTCCCAGCTGCGCGAGCACCTCGAAGCGTAGGTGCCCCATGGGCACCATGAATGAGCTGCTGAACGCGGCCGCGGTACACCGGCTCGCCGCCCACATCGCGACGGTCTCACCCGGCACCGACCTGTCGCATCTGCGCGCGACATCCGCCGGTGTCGACGGCCTGAACCTGCGGGCCCGCAGTGATCTGATCAGTGACGCCCTCGTGGCCGACCTGCCCGGTGACTATGCGACGGTAGCTGCCCTGTTTCGGCGGGCGCTGGCCATCGACGACGTCACCGGCTGGATCATCTGGCCGGTGAGCGAGACGGTCACGACGCTGGCGCTCGCCGACGGGACGGATGCCGCCTTCGACGACGCGCTCGCCCTGCTGTCGGAGCTCACCGGCAGGCTCACCGCCGAGTTCGCGATTCGCCGCCTGCTCGAGCGTGACCTCGACCGGGCGCTTGCGGTGATCGTCGGCTGGACGTCCAGCCCCGACGAACACGTGCGGCGCCTCGCGAGCGAGGGGACCCGCGCCTTCCTGCCGTGGGCGATCCGTGTTCGGTCCCTGCTTGCCCACCCCGAGAGCACCATCCCGATTCTCGACGCGCTCTACCGCGACGAGAGCGAGTACGTGCGGCGTTCCGTCGCCAATCACCTCAACGACCTCAGCCGCGAAAATCCGGACTTCGTCGCGGCAGTCGCGGAGCGGTGGATGACCCGGGCGGATGCCGCGACGGCGAGGCTGGTGCGTCACGCTCTCCGCTCTCTCATCAAGAAGGGCCATCCGGCCACCCTCGCGCTGCTCGGTTTCGGTGTTGTCGAATTGCGGGTGTCGCCGGTGGTGCTGACGGCCGGCACAGTCCTGGCGCCGGGAGACCTCGAGTTTGCGGTGGACATCGTCAACGAGGGAGCCACCGCGAGCAAGCTCGCCGTCGACTACGTCATCTACTACCTGAAGAGCAACGGCAGCCAGGCGCAGAAGGTGTTCAAGCTCGCGGCGACCACGCTGGCCCCGGGCGAGGCATTGCGCGCGACAAGGCGGCACTCGTTTAGGTCGATGACGACGCGGGTGCACTACCCCGGCGCCCACTCGATCGAGCTGCAGATCAACGGACAGCGCTACGCGAAGGCGGATTTTCTGCTCGAGATGTAGCGACGCGGCGGAGCCGGGCGCGAGCGCCTATCGTGGGAACACAATGATTACGAGACGAGAAGCCGCACTGCGCCTGGACATTTCCCTCGAGATGGCGAATCGCCACGAGATCCCCGCGCGCATGTCGGACTCCGAGTTCGCCGAGTTCGAGACGAACCCGCCCGCGTGGCTCGTGCAATCCCGCGAGAACCGCACCGGCAAAAAGCCAGTGTGGGTGCAGCTGAAGTGTGATGTCTGCGGTTTCACCGAGGCCGCACGGCCCAAGAAGTGGTGGCCGGAGTTCACGTACCTGACCTGCGATTTTCACAACTACGACGAGCTGCCGAATCCCGCGGGGGCGCTCAGTCGTCGCGAGATCGACGGCATCGGAACGCGTTTCATCGGGGTCGTTGACGAGTAGTTCGTCTGCCGGTCTGGGTGCGAGTGCTGGTCGCCGTTCGGAGAACTCAGGCCGAGGCGTTCATGCTGCCGATGGCCTCGGGCGAGAGCGCGAAATCCAGCGCCAGCATGCTCGCCCCCAGCACTGCCGCGTTCTCCGCGGCCTGTGACTGCACGATCGACAGGTGGTGTGTGGCCAGCGGCGTGCTGCGCTGGTAGACGACCTCGCGCACGCCAGCGAGAAGCTGCTCACCCGCGGCGCTGACGGATCCACCGAGAACGATCACCGACGGGTTCACCATACTGACGCACATCGTGAGCACCTCACCGATGTCCCTGCCCGCCTGCCGCACGGCGCGGATGGCGTTCAGGTCACCCGCGCGCACCAGGTCGATGACGTCTCTCATGGAGTCGGTGGTAGCCCCGGTCTGGCGCAGCTGGCGTGCGATCGCGGGTCCGGATGCCATTGCCTCGAGGCATCCGAAGTTCCCACAGTGGCAGGCAACGCCCGCGCCGCGCTGAATGGGAACGTGCCCGATGTCGCCGGCGCTGCCCTGGGCTCCGCGCTGCAGGAGACCTCCCGAGATGATGCCGGAGCCGATGCCGGTGGCGACTTTCACAAAGAGCAGGTCGCGGGTGTCGGGGAAGGCGTGCGTGCGTTCACCGATCGCCATGATGTTGACGTCGTTGTCGACGAGGGCGGGAACGCCGAGGGTTTCGCGCACCCAGGCGGGCACATCGAAGCCGTCCCAGCCGGGCATGATCGGGGGGTTCACCGGGCGTCCGGTGCTGTGTTCGACGGGACCCGGGAGGCCCATACCGACGGCGAGAAGGTCGGAGGGACTGCGGCCGAGATCGGCCAGGAGGGTGCGGGTGGCGTCGGCGAACCAGCTGAGCACGCGCTCGGGACCATCGGCGATGGGCATCGCCGTGCGCAGGGTGCCGAGGATGGTGCCGCCGAGGTCGGTGACGGCGAGGGTGGCGTGCGAGGCGCCGAGGTCGGCACCCACGACGACACGGGCCGACTGGTTGAGGGCGAACTGCGAGGGCGGGCGGCCGCCGCTGGAGACGCCCTCGCCGATGGGGCCGATGAGATTGAGGTCGAGCAGGGTGTCGAGCCGGAGGCCGATCGTCGAGCGGGCCATGCCGGTGATTTCGGCAAGCTCCGCTCGCGTGCGGGGGCGACCGTCGCGCAGCAGTTGGAAGAGCTCGCTCGCGCCTGCGACCCCCAAGGCATTGAGCTTGCGTGGCGCGACCATTTCGCTAGTAAATCACAGCGCGCCGGACAGCGGTAAAGATTTGCTCACTCAACATAAGACTTTTGCTTGTTATTCGATCAAAGTCCGCTCTACACTCAAAACCGACCCACCCGCACAACGCTCAACGAGGAGACTTCCGTGTCGCACGCCCAGCTATCTGTCCAGCTCTACACCGTGAGGGAGGCGTTGTCGGGGGATCTTCCCGGCACGCTGAAGCGGATTGCGGACCTCGGCTTTACGAACGTGGAGCTGTACGGCTTTGCCGACCGTGCTGACGAGTACAGCGAATTGCTGCCGGGCCTCGGCCTCAGCGCGCCGACCGGTCACGCCCGTCTCGTGGGCGAAGACCTCGCCCCCATCTTTGCCGCGGCGAAGAAGATCGGGATCACCACCGTCATCGATCCCCACATCGACCGCGAGCTGTGGACCACGCGCGACGACGTCGCGAATTCGGCAGCGCAGATCAACGAGATCGCCGCCGCCGGCGCTGCCGAGGGCCTCACCATTGGCTACCACAACCACTGGTGGGAGACCGAGAACCTCATCGAGGGAAAGCCGGCGCTCGAGGTGTTCGCCGAGTACCTCGACCCCGCCGTCATCCTCGAGGTGGACACCTACTGGGCCGAGGTGGGCGGAGCGCCCGCCGCCGCGCTGCTCGAGCGCCTGGGCTCCCGAGTCACGGCCATCCACGTCAAGGACGGCGCGGTCAACCAGAACGACAAGGAACAGGTCGCGGTCGGCTCCGGCAAGATCGGGGTGCTGGACATCCTGGCGGCGGCTCCCGAGGCGCTCCGCGTGGTCGAGCTCGACGACTTCGATGGGGACGTCTTCGACGCCCTGCGTGACAGCTACGCCTACCTCACCGCCAACGACGCGAGCCTCCGCGCGGTGACCGCATGATCGGCACCGGTCCTGTCGGCGTCGGCGTGATCGGCGCCGGGGTCATCAGCAGCCAGTACCTGGACAACCTGACGGTGTTCCCCGACCTGAAGGTGCTCTTCGTCGCGGACATCGACCTCGATCGCGCGAAGGCCCAGGCCGAGAAGTACGGCATTCCTGAAAGTGGATCAGTTGCCGAGCTGCTCGCCCACCCCGAGATCGAGATCGTCGTCAACCTGACCATTCCCGCCGCACACGTCGAGGTTGCGCTGCAGGCCCTCGCCGCCGGCAAGAACGTGTGGACGGAGAAGCCCTTCGCCCTCGATCTGGAGAGCGGTCGCGCACTGCTCGACGAGGCGGACCGGCTCGGGCTGCGCGTTGCGACCGCCCCGGACACCTTCCTGGGCGCCGGTCTGCAGACCGGATTCAGACTCATCGAAGACGGTACGATCGGTACCCCGCTCACCGCGTTGGCACTCATGCAGTCGCCGGGCCCGGACTCGTGGCATCCGAATCCCGAGTTCCTCTTCCAGTACGGCGGCGGCCCCCTGTTCGACATCGGGTCGTACTACCTGACGACGCTCGTCAACGTGTTCGGTCCGGCCAGCCGCGTCACCGCCGCGGCGTCGACGTCGCGCGCGGTGCGCGTGATCGGTGCGGGTCCGCGGGCCGGCGAGGAATTCGACGTCACGGTCCCGACCCACCACGGCGCCCTGATCGAGTTCGAGAGCGGCGCATCGGCGCAGACCATCTTCAGCTTCGAGTCGCACCGCGCCCGCACCGGGTTTGTTGAGGTGTCGGGCACGAAGGCGACGCTCGCCTTCCCCGATCCGAACAACTTCGAGGGCGAGTCTGTCGTGTTCGATGTGGCCGACCCCGAGGGACGCGCGGTTCCTGCCGTCGGTTCGGTCTCGACTCGCGGCACGGGTGTTGCAGAGATGGCTCAGGCCATGCGCGCCGGACGACCCGAACGTGCCACCGGCGCACAGGCGTTCCACGTGCTGGACATCATGGTGTCGATCGCCGCGTCGGCCGCACGGGGCGAGTCCGTCGCCATCGGGAGCAGCTTCCAGAAGGCGTCCCCTGTGCCCGAGGACTGGGACCCGAAAGTCGCGACGCTGTGAGTCACGCCACCCCGGCTGGTCAACCCACCACGCACCCGGCGCATCGCCCCCTCGATCAGGCTGCGCGTCTCGGCGTGGGTTTCATCGGTGGGGGATTCATGGCCGAGGTGCACAGTCGCGCGACACGCTCGGCGCGCGCGCGACTGGTGGGCATCGCGTCATCCACCCCCACCCGCTCCGCCCTCGCCGCCGAAAACCTGGGGTTCGACGGGTTCTTTGACTCGGCAGAGTCGCTGTTGGCGGATGACTCGGTGGAGGTCGTCCACATCGTGACGCCCAATGCCACCCACTTTGAGCTGGCGCTCGCCGCCATCAATGCGGGCAAGCATGTCGTGTGCGAGAAGCCGCTCACCACCTCCGTCGCTCACGCGGTGGACCTGGTCGCCGCCGCCGATGCCGCCGGGGTCACCGCGACGGTGCCGTTCGTCTACCGCTTCCACCCGATGGTGCGCGAGGCGCGGGCGCGCGTGCTGGCCGGGGAGACCGGCCGGCTGCTGACGATCCAGGGCAGCTACCTGCAGGACTGGCTGCTCGAACCGACGGACGACAACTGGCGCGTCGACTCGTCCAGCGGCGGACCGTCGCGTGCGTTCGCCGACATCGGGTCACACCTTGTCGACCTTCTCGAGTTCGTCACGGGCGACCGCATCGCGCGGGTGCAGGCGCTCACGCGCACCATCTTCGCGGAGCGCTCAACCAACAAGGCCGTCACCACCGAGGACGTCGCGGCCGTGCTGCTGCAGACCGTCGGTGGCGCGGTGGGCACACTGCTCGTCTCGCAGGTCGCACCCGGGCGCAAGAACCGGCTGCACTTCGAGATCGCCGGTACACAGGAGTCCATCGCGTTCGATCAGGAGGACCCCGAGACGCTGTGGCTCGGCCGCGGCGTCGGTACGCAGCTGCTGCGCCGTGAACTCGGGATGAGCGATGACGCGATGCGGTTGTCGACGCTCCCGCCGGGGCATCCACTCGGCGTACAGGACGCGTTCAACTCGTTTGTCGCGGACACCTACGCCGCGATCGGCGGTGAGGAACCCGAGGGGCTTCCCCGCTTCGAGGACGGCCTGCGGGCAGTGCGCATTACCGATGCCGTGATCGCCTCCGCGGCGACCGGCGCCTGGATCGAGATCGAAGGAACCGAACAGTGACCCTGCAGAGCACTCATCCCGTCACCCTCTTTACCGGCCAGTGGGCCGACCTGCCCTTCGAGGAGGTCGCGCGGCTCGCGTCGGAGTGGGGGTACGACGGACTCGAGATTGCCGCGTCGGGCGACCACCTCGACCTCGAGCGTGCGGACACGGATGACGCGTACCTGGCGTCACGCCTCGAAATCCTCGACCGCAACAACCTGAAGGTCTACGCGATCTCGAATCACCTGACCGGCCAGGCGGTGTGCGACGACCCGATCGACTTCCGTCACCAGGCCATCCTGCGCGCCTCGACCTGGGGCGATGGGGACGCGGAAGGTGTTCGCCAGCGCGCGGCCGAGGACATGAAGCGTTCGGCGCGCGTCGCCCGCAAGCTGGGGGTCGACGTTGTCGTTGGCTTCACCGGATCGAAGATCTGGCCGTACGTTGCGCAGTTCCCGCCGGTGCCTGCATCGGTGATCGACGCGGGATACCAGGACTTCGCTGACCGGTGGAACCCGATCCTCGATGTGTTCGACGACGAGGGCGTGAAGTTCGCGCACGAGGTGCACCCGAGCGAGATCGCCTACGACTACTGGAGCACCGTGCGCTCGCTGGAGGCGATCGGGCACCGCGAGGCCTTCGGGCTCAACTGGGATCCGAGCCACATGATGTGGCAGGACATCGACCCGGTCGGGTTCATCGTCGACTTCGCCAACCGGATCTACCACGTGGACTGCAAGGACACCCGGCTTCGCCCGCGCAACGGCCGCGCCGGCGTGCTCGGCTCCCACCTCCCGTGGGGTGACCCGCGCCGCGGATGGGACTTCGTGTCGACCGGACACGGGGACGTTCCGTGGGAAGACTCCTTCCGCGCGCTCGAGGCGATCGGCTACGCCGGTCCGATCTCGATCGAGTGGGAAGACGCCGGCATGGATCGGCTGCATGGCGCCAGGGAAGCGGTCGGCTTCGTGCGATCGCTCCTCTGGAAGCTGCCGGAAACTTCGTTCGACGCCGCATTCAGTAGTCAGGGCTAGTTGTCCCGGGCACCGCCGCCCGGAACGACCGGCCTCGACGGTGACGTCGACGACCTGATTCTCAGAAACGAAAGGAGCATTCCCTACACCTACACAGCACGAGGGGCACGACGGGAGTCGGTGCCCTCGTTCTGTTTGCGTCGGTACTGACGACGCAAGACAGCCGCACCCTCGCGGTTGGCCTTGGCGAATATTCGACCCAGGTCAATGTGTATTGGAACCAGATCATGGCGGCGTCGCTAGTCGTCAGCATCCCCGTCGTGGTCGGGTTCCTGCTGCTGCAGCGCAGCTTCGTTGCCGGGCTCGCGGCAGGGTCGGTGAAGTAGCCGCGCGAGCTCTGCAACGCATCCGCGTTGTGGCATGCCGATAGGGTGGCGCCGGTCCCGGAGGGGATCAGCGCCACCCTTTTCGGGTACTGCTGGCGGTGCTGGTAGTGATTGCCGCTAGCTGACTACTCCTTGGAGGTGACCACGCGGCGGGCAATGAGCAGGCCGGCTCCGAGGAGCAGGGTCAGCAGGCTCAGCAGGCCGAGCGGGATCGCAGCGTCGGCTCCGGTGTGCGCCAGAACCTCGGCCGCCGAGATGGTCGCGGCGGTGTCGAGCGAGGCCGTCACGATGGGAGAGCCGGTGGGGCCTCCGGTGGTGTCGGTGTCGGTCGGGTCGACCGTGTCGGCCGGGGTGGCAGGGTTTGCCGGGCTTGCCGGAGTTGCCGGGGTGGCAGGGCTAGCAGGCGACGTCGGGAAGACGGGCGATGCGGGCTCTGTCGGGTCGACCGGTGTGACCGGGTCCGTCGGGTCGACGGGCGTGACCGGTGTGGTCGGCGTGACCGGCGTGGTGTCAGTGTCGCCGATCACAGAGATCGCGTTGCCGCCGAGGGTGACCGGAAGGAAGACCGTCGGAACGATCTGGGTGCCCCCGAGGATGGCGCCGCTGCCGGTGGTGGTGGCCCCGCTCGTGGTTCCGGTCGGGGTGGCGGTGGTTCCCGTGCTGGTGCTGTCGCTGTCGCCGAAGACGCTGATGGCGTTACCGCCGACGTTCACCGGTGCGGTGACGGTGGGAACGATCTGCGTTCCGCTGGCGGTGCCGTCCTGACCCGTGGTGGTCGCGGGAGCGGCCGTCGCGGGTGTGGTGGTTCCGGCTGTTCCGGTCGAGCTTGTGGTGCTGTCGCTGTCGCCGAGGACGCTGATGGCGTTACCGCCGACGTTCACCGGTGCGGTGACGGTCGGGACGATCTGCGTTCCGCTGGCGGTGCCGTCCGAGCCGGTGGTGGTTGCTCCCGTGCCAGTGGCAGGGACGGTGGTGCCGGTGGGCGTGGTGCCCGTGCTGCTGGTAGTGCTGTCGCTGTCACCGAGGACGCTGATGGCGTTGCCGCCGACGTTCACCGGTGCGGTGACGGTGGGGATGATCTGTGATCCGCTGGCGGTGCCGTCGCTGCCCGAGGTGGACGCGCTGGTTCCGGTGGTCGTGCCCGTTCCGCTCGTGGGAGCGGTGGACGTGCCCGAGCTCGCGTTGGTGCTGTCACCGAGGACGCTGATGGCGTTGCCACCGAGGTCGATCGGAATGGTGATCACCGGGGCGACCTGCGTGCCACCGGCGATGCTGTCCGAGCCCGTGGTGGTCGCGGGAGCGGCCGCCGTCGGGGCTGCGGTTCCGGTGCTGGGTGCCCCGGCAGTGCTGCTGTCGCTGTCACCGAGAACGCTGATTGCGTTGCCGCCCAGGTTGACCGGGATCGAGATGATCGGGGCAACCTGGGTTCCCCCGAGCACTCCGTCGCTTCCCGATGTGGTGGGTGCAGTTGCGGGGGCTGCGGCCGGCGCGGTGGGAGCAGCGGATGACCCGGTCGACTCGCTGTCGCCGAGGACGCTGATCGCGTTGCCGCCGACCGTGACCGGGACGGCCGCGTTGACGACCGCCTGGGTTCCACCGATCAGCGAGTTCTCACCGCTGGTGGTGGGGGCTGCTGCGGGTGCTGCCGGTGCTGCCGGCGCGGGAGCCGCGGCGGAAGTCGTCGTGCTCTTCGAGTCGCCGAGAACAGAGATCGAATTGCCGCTGACCTTCACGGGGGCCGCAACCGGGGCGACGACCTGTGTACCCGACGCGACGCCGTGAGACCCGGAGGTCGTGGGTGCGGCTGCGGGAGCCGGTGCTGGGGCAGGTGCCGGAGCGGGCGCCGGGGCCGGTGCTGGGGCGGGAGCGGCCGATGCCGCGTTGCCGATCACGCTGATCGCATTGCCGACCGCGGAGACCGGAGCGCCGATGGACGTTCCAATCTGCGTGCCGGACAGCAGGCCATCCTGGCCGCTGGTGTCCGCAGCGTTGGCTGCGGTTGTGCCGAGGAAGGTACACCCTCCGACGATGAGGGCTCCGAAGAGCACCTTGGGGACGCTGATTTGCATGGTGATACTTCTCCTAGATGAATGAGTCGGTGCCTGGGCAACGCCATGAGGGCGGCGCCAAGCGGGGGTCCGTATGTCGTCAGGAATCGACGACCGGACCCGACTCAGTCGGGAGAAGAACCGGGGTCAGCGGAGAGCGAGAACGGCAGAGCGTCGTTCTCGGGAAGTGAGCCCAGCGTGAGAGCCAGGGCAAGTGTGAGGTGATCGGCCGATACCGCGAGGTACGAGCCAGTACCGGATCCGCCGGACGCCGAACCGGAACCCGAGCCGGCACCACCGGTGGGTGCAACGGGGGCGACGACGATGGGGCTGGAGCCCAGCGGCGCGGGGGTGGGGGATGAGCCGCCCGTCAGCGAGGACGCGGCGCCCGTGGCATCCGTCGTCCCGTCAATGCCGGTGATCGTGCCGCTGCCGGCGAGGGTGCCGCCCAGCGCGTCAACCGCGGCGGTGGGCGTCAGCGAAGCGGGAAGGACCGTGACCGGCGAAAGCTGCACGGGCACGAGGGGGCTGGTGACCAGGCCCGTCGGGAGGGTGACGCCGGGGACACTCACACCGGGGAGGTCGATGCCCGGCAGCTCGATGCCGGGAAGGCCGGCGCCCGGGAGCACGGTGTCCACGACGGTGTCGACCGTGTCGGTGACGCCGTCAGCCACGGTGTCCACCGTGTCCGTGACGGTGTGAGTGGTGGATGCCACGACTCCGGTTACCGCGGAAACCGTGGTGTCTACGGTTCCGGTGACGGGCGAGGTGATCGAGCCGACCGGGGTGGTGCCAACGAGCGGCGCCGTGATGTCGCGGACGGCCGGAATTGCGGCAACCGTGTCATCGACGAGGGCGGCGACGGGAGCCACGATGTGGCCGACCGGAGCGGTCGAGGCGACGGTGTCGAGCGTCGCTGCCGTGTCGGAAACGACGGTGGTTACCGCTGTCACGATTGGCTTGACGACGGGCTTCACGGCTGGCTTGACCGCTGTCTCGACGACCGGCTTGACGATGGGCTTGATCGCGGAAGTGATCGGCTTTACCGCGGAAGTAACCGGCTTGACGGCCTCCACGACGGGAGCAACCACCGGGGCGATGGCGTCAGTGACGGGCTTCACAGCGGGCTTCGCGACGGGTGCGGCGACGACCTTCTCGACGACGGGAGCAACGATCTTGTCGGAGACAGCCTTGGTGGTGTCGGCCACGGCCGAGGTGAGGGAACCGAGGAGCGGCTTGTCCGGCGAGGCGGGCGACGCGGCGGAAGCCGAGGTGCTCGGGCCGACAAATAGCCAGGCGAGTGCTGCGCATGCCGCGGCCAGCAATAGCCACAGGGCAGTTGGAATCCGGATGGATTTGGTTCGGTTCATGTTCACTCACCCCCTCGTGAAACTCCTTCAAAACTATGCAGCGCGTACGTAGTTGTCTACTAAATCGGTTCATTGCATCCAAAATCTAAGTAGTCACACTAGATGGGAAGCGCCCACACCGTGCGCCTCACGCAAGCGCCGGCCGCGAATTGGACTCCCCCGCCAATGAAGAACACAATGGAAAAGGGTCGGAAACGACCGGATGACACGGCCGTTCGCTCGCCGTCCGCTGCACTAACGACCACGGAAGTTCGTTCATGACCGCCACAGACACCACAGCCGCTGCCGCGTCATCGGGTAGGTCGACGACTCGCAAGTCGGTTCCCGCGGAGATCGCACGCTCCTGGCTCCTCGTTCCGGCCACACGTCCCGAGGCGTTCGACGCGGCCGAGCGGTCACGCGCCGACCAGATCATCCTCGACCTCGAGGACGCCGTCGACCCGAAGCTCAAGCCCGCCGCCCGTGCCGACGTCGTGTCGTGGCTCGGCGGTGGCAACGGCAGCACTGGTGGTTCCGCCTGGGTGCGGATCAACGACCACACCACCGACTTCTGGTCCGACGACGTTGACGCCCTCAAGGGGCTTCCGGGTCTGCTCGGGGTGATGCTCGCCAAGTCCGAGTCCGGCGCGCACGTCACCGAGACGTTCGACCGCTTGGGCGGATCGACGCCCGTGCTCGCCCTCATTGAATCGGCCCTCGGCATCGAAGAGGCGCGCGAAATCGCCCAGGCCCGCGGCGCATTCCGGCTGGCATTCGGCAGCGGCGATTACCGCCGCGACACCGGAACGAGCACCGACGACCTCGCCATGGCGTACCCCCGATCCCGCCTCGTGGTGGCCAGCCGCATCGGCAATCTGCCCGGCCCCATCGACGGTCCCACCGTCAGCAGCAGCCACCCCGTGCTTCGCGAGCAGGCGGCCGTCGCCGTCGCGCTCGGCCTCACCGGCAAGCTCTGCCTCGACGTCGAGCAACTGCCCGTCATCAACGAGGTGATCAGCCCCACCCAGTCGGATGCCACGTGGGCTCGTGATTTCCTCGCGGACTTCGAGTCCCGTGGCCGCGTCATCCGCGACGGCAGCGACCTGCCGCGTCTCGGCCGCGCGCAAAAGATCGACAAGCTGGCCCGCGCCTTCGGCGTCGTTCCCCTCTAGCCGCACCCCGCACCGTCACCCCCAAGGACGCCCGTGGCTCACATCGGCACCTCCGGCTGGAGCTATGACCACTGGGAAAACGTGCTCTACGAGCCGGGCCTGCCGCCCCGCGACCGCCTCGAGCGTTACGTGAACCGCTTCGACACGGTCGACCTCAATGCGAGCTTCTACCGGTGGCCGCGCGAGACGACGTTCGCGAGCTGGCGTCGCCGCCTGCCCGGTGGATTCCAGCTCTCGGTCAAGGCGCCCCGTGGACTGACCCACGCCAAGAAGCTCTACGCGCCCGAGGTCTGGGTCGACCGCATCGCGCGCGGCTGGCACGAGCTCGGCGACAAACGTGCGGTGCTCCTGGTGCAGCTGCCCCCGGCCATGGAGCGGGATGACGCGCGACTGGACTACTTTCTCTCCCGCCTGCCCGACTGGATTCGCGTCGCCGTCGAACTGCGTCATCCCAGCTGGCAGGACGATGCCATTTTCGCCCTGCTCGAGCGCCACGGCGCCGCCTACTGCGTGATGAGCGGGGCACACCTGCCCTGCATCCTTCGGACCACCGCGCCGTTCGTGTACCTGCGTCTGCACGGCCCCGACCACGAGTACCTCTATGGAGGTTCGTACTCCGACGATGACCTCCGCTGGTGGGCCGACCGCATCCGCGAGTGGGAAGCCGCAGGCACCGAGGTCTACGCCTACTTCAACAATGACGGCGGCGGCAACGCCGTCCGTAATGCCGAGACCCTTCGCGCACTCCTCGGGCAGTAGCCGCGGGATGACCGCTAACGGTCGTGGTTCTCCTGCAGCAGCACCTGCCAGTTTGCGGGAACCCGTTCTTCGGGTCCCGGTGTGGTCTGTGTGACAGGGTGGCTGGTGGCCTCGGCGAGCGGCGGGCCGTCGATGTAGTCCGAGGTCGCGTAATCCCAGAACCAGTCCTCGCCGGGCTCAAAGCTCTGGATGATCGGATGCCCCGTGGCCGCCGCATGCGCGGTGGCATGACGCGAGAGCGAATCGTCGCAGCAGCCGATATGACCGCACTGCGCGCATCGGCGCAGGTGGAGCCACCAGTTCCCGGTTGCATCGCACTCGACGCATCCATTTCCACTCGGCTGTACCGAGACGTCGATTCCCTGCACTGTCATTCGGAGTTCTCCTCGGGTCATCTCTAACGTATGCGAAAAGCACCCGCCGCGCCGCGGGATGTTCCCTACGTGCAGTCGACATTATTGGCGGATGGACCGGAGCCGGTGACAGCTTCCGATCGCCGCATCGTGCGTCGCGGCGACTTGGCGGGGTAGGGGCTCATCCCGTAGCTTTGCGATATGACAGACCCCCGCGGTGACCGACGGGAACAGCTACTCGACAAAGTTGTCGACTACGTTCTCGAGAACGGCATCGCGGACCTCACGCTCCGCCGCCTGGGTACCGCGGTCGGCTCCAACAACCGCATGCTCCTCTACTACTTCGGCAGTCGCGAGGAGATCATCGTCACCGCGCTCGCGGCCGCCGAACACCGGTTTCCCCGGATGCAGACGCTCCTCGCCGTCATCGACGACGAATCGATTTCCCTCGAGACGCGTCTCGGGGAGGCCTGGGACATCATCGCCGATCCCGACAACCGCCCGTTCCACCGGCTCTTTTTCCAGATCTTCGGGCTCGCGGGCTTCGAACGCGAACGCTTCGCCGACCTGCTGACGACCGTCAGCACCGAATGGGTCGCCCACGTACGCGACGCGGCGATCGGCGACGGTGTCGATCCGGACCGCGCCGCCGTGCTCGCCCACGAGATCGTCGCGCTGTGGCGCGGCCTGCAAGCCACACTGATCGGACTGGGTGACGCCGCGCTCGTCGGTCGCGCGGCCCGCGACGCCACGGCAACGATCATGCTCGGGATGACCCGGGCCGCCGATTCCCGCTAGCAAATGTTAATACTCTGTTTCGTGGCATCCACCGATATGAACCAGATGGTTCAATTGGATTGACGCTCCGGCTCCGGGGTGATTTTCACGCGGGACGGGACGACATGAAGCAGATCCATCTGGGAGTATTTGAGGTTGCCGGCCCCCAAGTTGGCGGGACCCTGAGCTGGCCGCACCCGCTCAACAGGTCGCTTGACTATCGGGACCTGAACCACTGGATCCACATCGCCCAGGTGCTCGACCGCGCCGGCTTCGACTTCCTCTTCTTCGCCGACGGCTACGGCTACCCCACCGTGGGCGGAGACCTGCCGGATGTGGCGGCGACCGGCGGCATCAACTTCCCCTCGCTCGACCCCGCCCTGTACATCCCGACGCTCGCGCACCTCACCGAGCGCCTCGGGTTTGTCGTGACGTCATCGACGGGACTCGACCACCCCGTGCAGACTGCGCGCCGCTTCGCCACCCTCGATCACCTCACCAACGGCCGCGTCGGCTGGAACATCGTGACGGGCGCATCCCAGGACGCCGTGGCCAAGCTCTTCGGCCACGAAGAGATGACGCTCCACGATGCCCGCTACGACCAGGCCGATGAGTACCTCGACCTCGCCATGAACCTGTGGGAGGGCAGCTGGGAGGAAGGCGCCCTCGTGCAGGACCGCGAGAACGTCATCTTCGCCGATCCCGACCGCCTCCACCGCGTCGAGTTCGAGGGCGAGCACTTCCGGTCCTCCGGCTACTTCACCGTTGACCCGTCCCCGCAGCGCACGCCGGTGCTGTTCCAGGCCGGCACCTCGGCCCGTGGACGTGCGTACGCCGCCCGCAACGCCGAGTGCGTCTTTGTGCAGGGCACCACCATCGAGCAGACGAAGTTCAACGTCGCCGACATTCGCGCCAAGGCGGCGGAACTCGGTCGCGATCCGCAGGCCATCAAGATTCTCGTCGGACTCACGGTCACCGTCGCTGCCACGCACGACGAGGCCGTCACCCTGCGCGCGCAGTTCGACGACCTGCAGTCGGACGAGGTCGTTGCCGTGCTCTACGCCGGCAACACCGGCATCGACCTGCTGTCTCTCGACCCCGACCGCACGCTTGCGCAGATCGAGGAAGACGGTGGCGCTTTCGGCCAGATGGGCCAGAGCAACATCGACCGCTTCCTCGGCAAGGACGGCCGCCCGGCCCCCACGGTGCGCGAGATCCTCGATCAGCTGCGCGGCCGCGGAACCCGCGGATTCCAGGTGGTGGGCAGCCCGACCGAGGTCGCCGACGAGCTCGAGCGCATGATCGACGAGACGGACCTCGACGGATTCCTCATTGAGCCGATCTTCGACCCCACCGACCTGGAGGCTTTCGCCGAGCTGGTCGTTCCCGAGCTGCGTCGCAGGGGACGGATGTCGGATGCCCCGGCCACGGGCACCCTGCGTGAGCAGGTGACCGGTGCCGGCCCTCACCTCGCAAGCGATCACCCCGGTGCGCGTTTCCGCGATGCCCTGGCTATAGCCCGCGACGAGCGGGCCACCGACGCGAGCTAGCAATCGACGAAACCGGGCGAACTAGGCGCTTCCGGGCGAGCGCGCACGCCCGGTTCCGCCGCATTCGCCCGTGTTTCGGTGGGGCGTCACTGAGTCCCCACCGAACTCGCCCGCTTCGGCGGGTTTTGCCGTCGTAGCGT
>NZ_JAAVUZ010000018.1 GCF_018449675.1 Glaciihabitans sp. dw_435
TAGTTCCAGACGGGCATGCCTCCGGCGTATCGGGCGCCGAAGCCACCGGTCGGGAGGATCTCGTCGATGCGGGAGAAGTCGGCCTCCGTCAACGCGAAGTCCACCGCGCCAAGGTTCTCGGCGATTCGCTGGGGACTCCGCGTGCCGGGAATCGGCACGATGTGCTCACCCTGCGCGAGCAGCCAGGCCAGCGCGAGCTGGGCAACCGTGCCGCCCTTGGACTCGGCCAAGTCGACGAGCTTCCGTGTCGCTTCGACGTTCTTCTCGAAGTTACCGGGCTGCCAGCGCGGGTCCGTGCGGCGCATATCGGTTTCGTCGTAGTCGCCGGCGGCCTTGGCGGTGCCGGTGAGGAAACCGCGACCGAGGGGCGAGTACGGCACGAAACCGATTCCGAGCTCGGTGAGCGTCGGGAAGATTGATTCGACGTCGCGTTCGAACAGCGAGTATTCGGTCTGCAGAACGGACACGGGCTGCACCGCATGGGCGCGTCGAATGGTCTCAGGCCCGGCTTCGCTCAGTCCGAAGTACTTGACCGTACCGGCGTCGATGAATTCTTTCACCGTGCCCGCAACATCTTCGATCGGAACGTTCGGATCAACGCGGTGCTGATAGAGCACATCAATGTGGTCGACACCGAGGTACCGCAGGCTGTTCTCGACAACCTCGCGGATGTGGTCGGGACGACTGTCCAGGCCGTAGTCGTGGGTGAATCCGAACTTGGTCGCGATCACGATGTCGTCGCGAAAGTCCCTGACAGCGCGGCCGACGATTTTTTCGTTCTCGCCCCAGCCATACAGCTCGGCGGTATCAAACAGCGTGACGCCGAGATCGTGCGCCTTCTGGATCGTCGCGATTCCCTCCTGCTCATCTCCGGGCCCGTAAGCGAGGGAGATTCCCATGGCGCCGTATCCGAGTGCGGATGTTTCAAGGCCCTGCTGGCCCAGTGTTCGATTCTGCATGTGCAGGATCCCTTCGATAGGTATGGCATCAGGCTACGCCTAAACTGTCACCCCATGACACAAATATCAGAAACTGCTGATTCGCTGTATAATGTGTGCATGAGCGGCGCCACGGTCGAACCAAAGACAGGATTGCGCGCCATGACGCGTGCGTCCGTCCGTGACCAGATCGCCGACCGCGCATTGCTCCTGTTTGACCAGAATGGGTTCGACGAGACAACCATCGACGACATCGCCCTGGCCGTCGGCATTTCCTCCCGCAGCTTCTTCCGCTACTTCCCCGCCAAAGAGGACGTGGTACTCAACGACCCCACGCCGTTCGGCGAAATTGTGCGGGACACCGCCGCCGCGCGCCCCGCGAATGAACCGGTATGGGCCGTGCTTCGCCGGGCATTCGATCCGCTGCACGCCACGACAGTGGTCGACGTCACCCGCGGGCTCAGGATCATGCGCATCATGATGAGCACGGCGTCCTTACGCGCCCGCAACCTCGAGAAGCACATCACGTGGGCCGCGATGCTCGAGCCGGTCATCGCCGCCCGGCTTAGCGGGTCCGACGAGTCCCGCCGGTTCCGTGCACAAATTCTGATTCACTCTGCCCTCGCGTGCCTCGATGTCGCCCTGGCGGAGTGGACGAGGCGCGATGGCAGCACAGACGTCGCCACCCTGCTGGACGAGGCCTTCGAAATCCCCAACAGCTAGCCTTGTCCGCATGACGATGGTGACCGTAGGGGGCAATTCGATCTACCACGAAGTGCACGGATCGGGCGAACCGGTACTTCTTCTGCACGGCGGCTTCTGCTCACTCGAAATGATGCGCCCGCAGCTCGAAGCGCTCTCCTCCACCTACACCGTCTATGCGCCCGAGCGCCCGGGACACGGCCGTTCCCCCGACGTGCCCGGCCCCATCAGCTACGTCACCAGCGTCGCCGACACGATCGCCTACCTCGACGAGGTCGGCCTCTCCGATGTCCACATCGTCGGCTTCAGCGACGGCGCCATCATCGGACTGCTCATCGCTCTCGAGCACCCCGACCGCATCCGCTCCCTGGTGTCCATTAGCGGCAACCTCGACCCAACTGGGTTCGTAGAGGGCGACGACAACGCTCCCGACGATTCAGACACGGATCAGGATGCCCCGGAGCGCCCCGATCGCACACGCCAGCTGTACAACGAGCTGTCGCCCGACGGCCCCGAGCACGCCGACATCATCGTCGACAAGCTCATGAAGCTCTGGACGACCGAACCCGCGATCGCCTCAGCGGATCTGGCCGCCATCTCCATACCGACGATGATCATGGCCGGCGATCACGATGTGATCAAACTGGAGCACAGCGCTCTGATGGCGACATCCATTCGCGGCGCACAGCTGTGCATCGTCCCGAAGGCAGGGCACGGCTTGCTCGACGAGCGCGGGGACTTCGTGACCTTCGCCGTGGAGCAGTTCCTCAGCGAGGCGTGACGCAAGACCCAGTTAGCTCCACTTCCAGGACGCCAGCACCGACTCGGCGATGCCGATCGCATCGGCGTCAGGGACGGAGGTGCCGTAGGAGAACGTCACGATGTAGGTCTGCTTGTCGGTGGAGAGGTAGTACTGGTGGATGCGGTACGTCACACCGCTTGACGTCATGGTCGCGGTGATGTGGGCCGACTCGGACCCGGCCACAGTGACCCGGTCAAGAACGGCGACGCCCGTAGCTCCGCTGCTGGTGAGCTCGCTCCCGGCGGCCGCCTCCACTTGAGCGGGAGTGACAGCTCCGGCGGGGCTCAGGACCACGTTGACGTTGTTTGCGAAATTACCGGTAGGTGCGAGATCGATCGCAATGCTGTCGGTTCCCGCGGCAGCAGCACTATCGTGCTTGCCCCACCCCTTCGGCACCGCATAGCTGTATCCGGTTCCCGTGATGACGTCGCCAGCGGCGGGAGTTGCGTCCAGCGTGCTGGATGCCGCGGCAGTAGTCGACGGACTCGGAGCGACCGACTCTGCTGAGGATGACGCCGGCTCGGGCGAAGCGGATGAGCATCCGGCGAGTGCGGTGGCGACCGTGAGGACGAGGGCAGATACAGCGAGAGTTGGTGTGAAACGCATAGTGCAACCGTACTGTCTTGCCGCCATTCCTATGAGGAAACTTTGCGTTTGGAATGCGTCGGGGCGGCACGCCGGACTCAATGCCCCACCCGTTCTACGCCGAGACGATTCGGTGTTGACAGTTAGAACTCTAATGATTAGGGTTCTAACTATGGAAGCACGCGGACGCAATGACACGGGAAGCATCGATCTGTTCCGATGGATCGGATGGGCCCAGATGAAGGCGGGTGAAGACTGGATTCGTGAACGCGAACTCACGCACGCGCAGGGCTTCGTACTCGGATATCTCGTCCAAAACCCCGGCGCCATTCAACGCGACATCGCCGAGGTAAGCCGCACCAGCGCCGCCAGCGTGTCCAGTCTCCTGCAGGGGCTCGAGCGTCGCGGCCTGGTGGAGCGCCGCTCGGAGGGCGGCGACGAGCGTAAGAAGCTCGTCTATGCGACCCCCACCGGCGCAGAGCTCATCGCAGGCTTCGACTCCGCCATGATCGCCGCACAGGAATCCATCCTCGCGCCCCTCAGCCCGGCCGAACGCGACACCCTGCACATGCTCCTCACCAAGATCACCGCCGAGCTACCCCAGCCAACGCGCTCGTAATTCACTGAACGCGGTTCTCCCGCGCAACATCCTTCACCTCGCCGTGCCGGCTCTCGTCGGCGCGCACGAAAACACCCCGCCGCGTCGGCGCTTGTCGGCGCGCGCTCGAACCTGCCCGGAAAGGAGCAGTCATGAGCACCTCACTCCCCCTCGAATCCCCCGGTACCGCCCCCGCGGTCGGTTCCAACCGCTGGTACCTCTCGTCCGCACCAATGCTTCGCGCTCTCGTGCATTTGTGCGTACCGATGGCCGCCGCATTTATCGTCGGCGCCATCTACAACCTCATCAACGCCGGCTTCATCGGCTCCCTCCACGACACGGCCCTGCTCGCGGCAGTGACACTCGGGTCACCGATCCTCGGACTGGTGATGGCCGTGGGCAACGTATTCGGCGTGGGCGGCGGCTCACTCATGTCGCGGCTGTTGGGCGCTTCGGAAAACGAGCCAGCGCGGGCGGACGAGATCAAACACGTTTCGTCGTTCGCACTATGGGGATCCATCATCACCGGCGCGATTCTTGGCGGTGTCGGGCTTCTGCTCCTGCACCCCCTCGTCTCCCTCCTGGGCGCCGACGCAGCAACAGCGCCGGCTACCGGCGCGTTCGTCGGCGTCATGCTCGCCTTCGTTCCCGTGCTTGCCGCATCCGTCTGCCTCGAGCAGCTGGTGCGTGCGGAGGGTGCCGCGCGTCAGGTCATGATCGGACTGATCGCCTCCACGGTCGCAAACCTCGTGTTTGACATCGTGTTCATCCTCGTCCTCCACTGGGGCGTCGCCGGCGCCGCAGTAGGCACGGGCCTGGCAAACCTCGGTGTCGTCGTCTACTTCGCGGTCTGGCTCACACGGAACAGCGAAACCGTCAGTCTGGCCCCGCGGTGGTTCACACTGAGGGCCGCCGTGGTGAAGCCCGTTCTCGGGGTCGGCGTCGGAACCCTCCTTCAGTCTGCATTCCTGATCGTCACGTCTCTCGTGCTCAACAACCTCGCGGCGGCTTACGGCGAGGGACCGCTGGCTGCCATGGGTGTCGCAGTACGGATCGCTCAGATTCCCGAGTTCCTCATCATGGGCGTCACCCTCGGCGTACTCCCCTTGCTCGCGTACTCGTTTGGCAAGGGGGACAAGAACCGGCTCGCCTCGGCCCTGCGCTCATCCGCGATTACCGTGGGCAGCATCGCGATTGCGTCCTCGCTCGCGGTCTACATCTTCCGTGACCAGGTGTTCTCGACCTTCGTCACCGACCCGTCCGTCCTGGCAATCGGTGTGACCGTCCTCACCGCCCAACTCGTCGCCATGATTGCTAACGGGTTCACGGGCCTCATCACGTCGCTCTTCCAGGCGACCGGACGGGCGCTGCCAGCAACGGTGATGTCGGTTACCCAGGGAATCCTCTTTATCCCCGTGGTCATCATCGGAAACCTGTTGTTTGGCTTGGGCGGCATCATCTGGGCACTCACCGTCACCGAGATTGCCGTGCTCCTGGTCGGACTCGTGATGTGGATCGCATCCCGCTCTGCCATCAACCGGGGTCTCGCCGAGGGAAGCCCGGAGCGCGCCGAGGCGGTGCTCGAGGAAGTCGCGGGCTGATGTGTCAGCGCGCTGGCTTGCCCCGCAATTCGATCGCGATCTGCGATGCGTCGAGACTCTCGAGGGCGTTTGCCAGCACGTCGGCGTCAAACGTGCCGTTGTCACGAGCATCCAGGAGCGCCGCACGCTGCGCGGCGAGCACCGTCAAGTAGTGCTCCTGAGCGACGAGCAGATACTCCGGAGTGGGGTCGCCCGCGGGCCGATCGGGAGCGGGCAGGGCATCCGCACTCGCTCGCATCAACTCGATGATCCTGTCCCGCTCTGCGTTGGTGCTCACCTCGACGGCCGCGTGATCCACGGTGGGGGCGATGCGTCGCAGCAGCGGGGCGATGGTCCCTCCCTGAATGAGGAGAGACAGTGCGGCGACCGTGTACGCGATGAACACGAGTACCGAGCGCATGGGGATGCCCTCCGGCAGCGACTGCGCCGCCGCCACCGTCACCGCGCCACGCATGCCCGCCCATACGACCGCTGCGCCGTCGCGCCAGCCGAGCGGTTCACGTCGGAAGTATTCGATGTCGGCAAGACTCTGGGTAACCCGGCGCGCAAAGACCGCAAGGTCACGCTCGGATGCGGGCCGACGACGGTTGTTCACCTGTCCGAACGCCTCCCGGTTCCCTCCGGGCGTACTCATCTTTTCGCGCATGCCTTCGAGCTGGTCTTGCATCTTCTCTGAGTGTCGCGCCCGACTCTTGAGCGAGCGCAGCAGCACAGCGACGTAGCCCGCCCGAATGAGAATCGTCAGGACGAGCGCGCCAGCCGCCACCAGCGCGGCCACACCGATGCCAGCGTGATCGTCTTCCACATTGGTGACGATCGACTTGATTTGCAGACCCATGGTGAGAAAAATGGCGCCTTCGAGAACAAGCTCGACCGTGCGCCAGTTCTGAGTGTCCGACAGCCGGTTCTGGGCGGACAAAACTCTGGGCGCTCGAATCCCGGTCACGAGCCCGGCTACGACGGCTGCCACCAGGCCGGACGCGCCCAGCAGCTCGGCCGGGACCGCCGCGACAAACGGAACCGCGAAAGAAATAACGGTGTTGACGGTGGAGTCGGTGACCCGTTTGCGCACCGTGAGGTTGAGCATTCCCACGAGTCCGCCGAGCACCACGGCGATCACCACCGAGTACGCGAAGGTGCCGACCGCTCCCCAGAACGAGAAGGAGGCGGCAACCGCCACGATGGCGGTTCGAAGAATCACGAGTGCGGTGGCGTCGTTCAACAGGCTTTCGCCATCGAGCATCGCGATGACACGCTTGGACACCGGCATCTTCTTGATGATCGACGTTGCCACCGCATCCGTGGGACTGATGATCGCACCGAGCGCGACACCCCACGCGAAGTCGAGGCCGGGGATTACCAGCGTAAAGAAAAGGCCGAGCAGCAGGGAGCTTCCGACCACCAGCACCACCGACAGTCCGCTGATAGCCCCGAACTCCCGACGGAAGTTCATCGCCGGCATCGACACGGCGGACGAGTAGAGCAACGGCGGCAGGATCCCCGCCAGGATCCACTCGGATTCGATGTTCACATCGCGGAACGCGGGCAAGAAGCTCGCTGCGACGCCAACCGCCACGAGGACCAGGGGCGAGGCAATGCCGAGACGCGCACCAATGACGGTGGCGCCAGCGATCACGACCAGCGCGATCACGAGGATCACCAGAAGTTCAGTCATGCGTACAGAGTGGCAGCATCCCGCACAGTTTCTCTATTGCGTGGCGTTCTCTTTGCGTGGCGTCGTCCGGGCCACTTAACGCGAACAGCGCGCCCCGAAGGACGCGCTGATCACGATGCTTGACGCCAGAAACTACGGCGCAGTGGTTACCGGCACCTCGCCGTGAGCGGGGTAGTCGGTGTATCCGAGGGCGCCCTCGGCGTAGATCGTCTCAGGGACCAACGCGTTCTGCGCGAGGTCTTCTTTCCACCGGCGCGCGAGGTCGGGGTTGGCGATCGCCGCGCGGCCAACGACCACGGCGTCGGCGAGATCCTCGGCCATGAGACTGACCGCGTCGTCGCGGGTCGTTGCTTCGGCGAAGCCGGTGTTGACGAAGAACGGGCCACCGAACCGGGCACGCAGACCCTGAACCAGGGCTCCGGCCGGGTCGGGGTGAAGGATACTGACGAAGGCAAGGTCGAGCGGCGCGAGGGCGTCCATCAGGGCGCCATACACGGCTTCGACATCGGCCGGGTCGTCTTCAATCAGGCTCTGGATGTTGCGTTCGGGCGAAATACGGATTCCGACCTTGCCCGAGCCGATCTTGGCAACGACGGCCTCGGCAACTTCGACGATGAGACGGATGCGGTTCTCGGGACTTCCGCCATACGCATCGGTACGCACGTTCGACGTCGCACCGAGGAACTCGTGCAGGAGGTAACCGTTGGCCGCGTGCAATTCGACGCCGTCAAACCCGGCATCGATGGCATTCTGTGATCCGGTAACGAACGCCTGAACGATGCCCGGCAGCTCGTCGAGCTCGAGCGCGTGCGGAACGGGGTAGGCAACCTTGCCAGTAGCCGTGCGGGTCTCGCCATCGATCGCCAGGGCACTCGGCCCCTCGACCGGGAAGCCCGAGATGTCGGAGTGCGAGGCGCGACCTGCGTGCATCACCTGAGCGACGATGAGTCCGCCCTCTGCGTGAACCGCGTCGGTGGCGCGACGCCATCCGGCGAGCTGCTCGACAGTCACGAGTCCGGGCTGACCGACAAATCCCTTGCCAGCCGGGGTGGGGAAGGTTCCTTCGCTGATGATGAGGCCGAGGGATGCGCGCTGCGCGTAGTGCTCGGCCATCACCTCCGTCGGAACTCCGTCGTCTCCCGCGCGGGTGCGGGTCAGCGGCGCCATGATGATGCGGTTGGCGAGAGAAAGGTCTCCTGCAATAAGCGGAGTGAAGAGGTCAGGCACGCGTGCGGAATCCGTCCGTTGGGGGAAAAGGCCATGTTAACGACGGGATGTCCCGTCGCAGAGGGCAAACACGACGCCCACAACCGTTTATTCCGCCGAATACCTGTGGGCACAGGCGACTCCCAGATCCAGGAGCGACTCAGGCCGCTGCGCGGTTGCTCTCGAGCAGCCCGGTCACAACGTCGGCATAGTCCGAAATCATGCGCTCGCGGCCGAAGCGCATGCGGGCCGCCAGGCTGAGTTCGCGAAGTTCGCTCCTCCGCGCCAGAGCGCCGATCCACGTCCGGGCGATGTCGGCGGGGTCATGCGTCGTCACGAATCCGATGCCGTTGACGGTGCGTGCCGAGTCGCCGACATCCGTGGTGACCGGCGTCGCGCCCGATGCGGCGCCCTCGAGAAGGCACAGAGGCGAGGCCTCACCGAAGGCACTCGTCAGCGCGACGATATCGGCGATCTGGTAAATCGACGGCATGTCGTCGCGGATGCCGAGAGCGTGGAGGTTCACCGAACTGTCGACGCCCGACTCGACCAGCAGCGCACGGAATGCGTCGTTGTCGAGCGTCATTCCCGCTCCGCACACGAGGAAGTGCGTTTCGGGGCGCCGTTGCGCCATCAGGGCAGCCGAACGGAGGAACAGACCAGGGTCCTTCATCGCATCGAACCGCGCCGCAAACACGACGACGGGCGCCGAGGCCGGAACACCAAAACTCTGCCGGGTCGCTGCCTGCTCGTTCTCGGTACCCGGACGGAAGCGGTCGGTGTCGATACCGTTACCGATGACGAATCGTCCCGTGGTCGGGGCGAGGAACGGCTCGTAGGCGTCGCTGGTCGACTGTGCGCACGAGATGTTGGCCGTCAGCAGGCCGGTGGAGGCGGCCTCCGTGAGCCACGACAGCGCCGGCCCGGAGTGGTTGGGGTCCGAGCGGTGAAGGCACGCGGCGACAGGAATGTTCGGCATCATGCCGCGCTCGCGCAGAGCGAGCAACAGTCCGAGCGGCTGCTCCTTGAGCGACAGAATGACGTCCGCCTGGCGCACGGCGTCCGCGGCAATCCGCAGCTGGCGGTCGGTGAAGGAGGCCGGTTCGAGCGAGTTCGCCCCTCCGATGCGCCCGAGGGTCGTCACGTCCACGCCCGATTCGGTGAGGCGGAGGTAGCGCGGATCCTTCCGCAGGAGCTGAATGGATGCCTCGCGGCGAACCGCCGACGCGATCGAGAGCACACTGTGCTGCTGGTCACCCCGACTGTGCAGCCCCGCGACGACATCGGTATGCAGGATGCGCGCCCCGCCGGCGAAGAAACCCTCGTACAGAGACAGCACTCGAATGGGACGGTTCATCGCGACGCCTTTCCAAACATGACCGGGTGGAGTGGGTGCGGCGACGCCTGAAACGAACTACCCGCGTCTGCCACACAGCGACGATGCCGTTCGGACAATGCTGGAAGCTGCGGGCCCCAATGTCGATTAACCGGGGATGTGCATTAGGTGAACGGCAATGCTCACGCTCGACTCAACTGAGCACCTGAGCATCCCCGCCATCAACAAAGATTTCAGCACCGGTCATGAAACTGGCCTGCTCGGACGCCAGGAAGAGCACGGCATTCGCTATCTCAGCGGGATCGCCAACCCGGCCGAGAGGAATCTTTGCCGCCATGCTCGCAAGGAGTGCCTGCTCCTGCTCCCTGTCGCCCCGGGCGATGCCGCGAATTCCAGGCGTGTCCGTCGGTCCCGGCGTGACGGTATTCACCCGGATTCCCCGGGGCGCGAGCTCCGCGGCGCACACGCGGGTGAGCTGTCTGACGGCGGCCTTGGACGCAGAGTAGATCCCGAAGCCCGGGTGCCCGCGGCTCGCGGAAGTCGACCCGGTGATGATGATCGAACCGCCACTGCTCATCAGCGGAAGCGCCTTCTGGACCGTGAACAGCGTGCCCGCGACATTGGCGCCGAACACTTTTTCGTACATGTCCACCGTGATGTCGTCGATTGTGACAATCCCAGTCCCTCCACCGGCGTTCGCGAAGACCACATCGACTCGGCCTGCCTCCGACCCGACCTCCGCAAATACCCGGTCGAGGTCGTCGAGCTTGGACACATCGCCCCGAATTCCGGATGCCTGGTCACCGAGAAGCTCGACCGCGGCGTCCAGTTCGGCCTGACGACGGCCAGTGATAAATACCCGAGCGCCTTCCTCGATGAACCGACGGGCGGTGGCAAGGCCGATTCCGCTGCTTCCTCCCGTGATCACCGCCACCTTGCCGCGAAGTTGGCTGGAAGCCGGCGTACAGCCCGCATTAATCGGGGCAGTGCCGGTGATGCTCGGATAGGATGGTTCGATGAACGTCATACTCCGAACGGTAGCACAGTACGAAGATCATCGAACTCTGGATGGGCAATGAGCACGGAATACCCGACTCCGGCGACCGCCGAACTTCAGCTGGTCGACGTGCTGCGTGCGCTCGCGGATCCGGTGCGGCTCGACGTCGTGCGCCTTCTGGGCGATGGAATGGCGCACTGCAAGGGACGCGAGGACTGGAACTTCGGGGTTCAGAAGTCGACCATGTCCCACCACCTGCGCATCCTGCGCGAAGCGGGAGTAACGGACGTCACGATCGACGGTCGCGACCATTGGATTCGCCTCCGCCGGGAGGATCTGGAAGCGCGTTTCCCGGGACTCATCACGGGCGTTCTGAGCGACCGGGCCGAAGGCTAACCCGCCGACCGCGTCTTCCAGTTGCCCGCGGTGTGCGGTTATTCGGGCACTTCCAGATCTTTCAGATCAGACGCGGAGTTCCCGACCAACTCACGAAGGAACGCTGCGTGGTCCAGCCCGGGCGTTGGCTGCATGGACGGCGGAAGCTCGGTCATGAAGTCGTAGTGCCCGACGTTTTCGTGCACCCGGACATTCAGCGGGACGGGCGCCGCTCGCAGCAACTCTGCTGACGGGGCCGGAGTCATCACGTCTGCGGTGCCCGCGTGCACGAACATCGGCGTTCGAACCCGCGCCAAGGCGCTGGGCGCCTGGAACCAGCCCAGGGTTGGCGCGAACAGGATCAGCCGCGATACGCGGTCCTCCGTTGCCACCTCGATCGGTTGCCCGTCGCGGGTCCACGGTTGCGCGCCTGCGAGGGACAGCGCCGCCCATCCACCAACGGAGTGCCCCGCCGCGACGACGGGGAGGTGCTCATGACCGTAGTCCGACAGGGCTGTCTTCATCACCGATACGCGGGCTTGCAATTGCTCTGTAGTCACAGAGCGCGGATCGAATCGCTCCCCTGGCGGCGCTATCACCGTGAATCCCGCGCCGGCGAAGCCATCCAGCAAGTCCCGGTATCTCTCCGGCCGTCCTCCCGCACCAGAACCAAATACGACGATGCCGCGCGGCGCCGTCAGCGGCTGCAGGATGACCATGCGAGAAGCCTAGTAACACTCATCGATGACGCGCTGCTCACTCCTGAGGTCCCCGACATAGAAAAAACCCCGTGATCACGAGGATGACGGGGTTTGTTTCTGGCGGAACCGGTGGGATTTGAACCCACGGTGGGCTCAACACCCACACAACTTTTCGAGAGTTGCACCTTCGGCCGCTCGGACACGGTTCCGGGAGAGAGTTTAGTACAAGAATCCGCCCGAAATTTCCCGGTGGACCGCATCGGTCAATTTCGGCCGGGATGAGGCGGACAGTGGATGCCCCGCGCCGCCGTCACTCCGGAGGCACGAGGTGCGCCAACACCCGATGCCACGACGGCACCACCACCAGGTGACCGGCCCCGGCAACCACCTCGATCCGGGCATTCGCTATCCGCTGTTCGTGCCAGGTGGCGTGCCGCTCGCCGACGGCGGGGTCACCTCCGCCGTACAGCAGGAGCGTCTTCGCCCGCACCCGGTCGAGCTCGAATCCCAGGTCCATCAGCGTGTAACTGACCATGTCCGCCGCCATTCCCACGTTGCCCTGTTCCGCCGCGCGATCCAGCATGTCGATGAGTCGGTCCCGGGCGCGCATGAGGAGGGGGCCATCGGCGCCGGGTGTCGTGAGATCTGCGAGAAGCGCGGCCCCGGTCGGCTTCGCCCCGCGATACTCGTCGATGAACGCGGTGAGGGCGGCCGTGGCATCCGCTGACGACATGCTCCGAAACGATTCGAGCACCGCGCGGTTGTCGTCGCCGACCCACGGCACCTCCGAGTCCGGCGCCGGCGTCGCGACCACCGCAACGCGGCAGACCACCTCCGGCTGCGCGGCCGCCAGCGCGAGGGCGACGCGCCCGCCAGCCGACCAGCCGACGGCGCTGGCGGTGGTGATTCCCTGCTCGTCGAGGTACTCCGCCACATCCTCGGCCGCGCGGCGCACCGAGACCGGCCCGCCACCGTCGAGCTGCGAGGGGCCGTAGCCGGGGCGGTCGAGAGCGATCACGCGCACGTTGGCGGCGGTCGTGGCATCCGGATCCGGGTCAAACAGTGACGAGCCGGGTGCTGGATGACACAGCACGACGACATCGGACGAGGAGCGGTTGCCGAACTCGGCACCCCCGACGACCCGGCCGGAGGCGAGCGTGAATCGAAAGGTGTCCATCACTCCATTGTGAAAACCCAGCACTGCGCGGGGAAGGGTCTGCGACGGGGAAATGGGTAGAGTTTCGAAGATGAAGTGGTTCTACTCAGCGCTGGCCACCGCCACAGTCGGCATCGGCGGATTCGCGTGGGCGCGCTACCTGCAACGGCGCCAGGCCGTCTGGCGCGAACGACTGACGAACGCGATCCCGGTGAACTCGGGATGGTGGAAGGAGTACCGCAAGCGCGAGGGCGAACTGCTCTACGTCGCGATCGGTGATTCCACCGCGCAGGGCATTGGCGCGAGCCGTCCGGGACGCAGCTACGTGGGCGAGCTGGCCAAGCACATTCGCGAGGTGACCGGGATGACCGTCAACGTCGCCAACCTCGGAGTGAGCGGGTCGACCGTGCGCGGCGCCCTGCTGCAGCAACTCCCCAAGCTGCGCAAGCTCACCCCCGATATCGTCACGGTCTCGATCGGCGCGAACAACATGGCGGACTTCGATGCCGTCACCTTCGAGAGCGACCTCAACCGGTTGTTCGAGGGGCTGCCCGCGCACGCGATTGTGGCCGACCTCCCCTCCTTCTACTTTCTTCCGGCCGAGAAGAACGTGATCGTGGCCAACGCGGTCGTGCACCGTCTCGCCCAGAAGTACGGCTTCCCCGTGGTGCCGCTACACGCGCGCACCCGCCGCCAGGGTCTGTGGGGCGTCACCACGCAGTTCGCCGGCGACCTGTTCCACCCGAACGACCGCGGCTATGCGGTGTGGGCGTCGGCCTTTATCCCCACGATCGACGCGGCCCTCCGGACGCGTGACAGAGGGTCCGCATAGTCTTGGACCATGGCTAAAACCGCATCCAACTATCGCTGTACGGAATGCGGGTGGACGTCCCTCAAGTGGGTCGGCCGTTGCGGCGAATGCCAGTCCTGGGGCACGGTGCTCGACAACGCCGAGAATGCCGTCTCGTCCCGCGGCGTGACGCCCGTCAAGGTCAGCGCCGCCCGCGCGGCCAAGCCCATCACCGAGATCGGGTTCGACAAGGTCACCCACTGGCCGAGTGGCATCGCCGAGTTCGACCGGGTGCTCGGCGGCGGCATCGTGCCGGGTGCGGCGATTCTGCTCAGCGGCGAGCCGGGCGTCGGCAAGTCGACCCTGCTGCTCGAGGTCGCGTCCCGCGCCGCCGCCACCGGAATGCGGGTGCTCTACGTCACCGCCGAAGAGTCCGTCAACCAGGTGCGCATGCGCGCAGAACGCACCAACGCCCTGCAGCCCACCCTCTTCCTCGCCGCCGAGGTCGACCTGTCGGTGATCCTCGGTCAGATTGACGAGGTGGAGCCGCAACTCGTCATCGTGGACTCGGTGCAGACCGTGTCATCCTCTCTCATCGATGGTCTCGCCGGAGGTCCCTCGCAGGTGCGCGAAGTCGCGTCGACGCTCATCCGCGTCTCCAAGGACCGCAACCTGCCCATCCTGCTCGTCGGGCACGTCACGAAAGACGGCTCGATCGCCGGGCCACGCCTGCTCGAGCACCTCGTCGACGTGGTGTGCCAGTTCGAGGGCGACCGGCAGACCAGCCTGCGGTTCATCCGCGCGCTCAAGAACCGCTTCGGCCCGACGGACGAGGTCGGATGCTTCGAGATGACCGGTGACGGCATCGCCGAGGTTGCCGACCCCAGCGGGTTGTTCCTCTCGAACACGCGGCAGCCGGTCAGTGGCACCTGCGTCACCATCGCGCTCGAGGGGCGCCGCGCCCTGCCGGTGGAGGTGCAGGCCCTCATTGTGGCGACTAAGGCGCCGCAACCGCGGCGCGTGGTGAACGGCGTCGACGGGTCACGTGTGGCGATGCTGCTCGCCGTACTCGAGCGCCGGGCGGGCTTCAAGCTGTCGGAGTCCGACGTCTACGTTTCGACGGTCGGTGGAATCCGCGTCACCGAGCCGGGCGCCGACCTCGCCATCGCCCTCGCGATCGCCAGCGCCTTCAACGACAAACCGCTGCCCATGACGCTCGCGGCCGTGGGCGAGATCAGTCTCGCCGGCGAAATCCGCAAGGCGTCCGCCACCAAGCAGCGCACCGCGGAGGCCCGTCGCCTCGGGTTCACGACGATCATCGACTCCGAGGTCATCCACGTGCGCGAGGCGATGCGCCAGGCGTTCTCGGGCGCGACCAGGGAGCGCGTGGAGATCCCGCAGTTCTAGCCGCGGCCTCGGTGAGTGCCTGCGTCGGGCAGGTCTGACGTCGGTTCGGTTGCGGAGAGCGGATGCCCCGGGGCATCCACCCGCTTAGCGTGCGCGTCAGCCATGCTGCCGATCCCGGGCGAGGCCATCAGCCAGTGCGTGGATGCCAGGCACCGCACGAGCGACCGCCGCAGGCGCGACCAGTCGCGCGTCATGTCGTCACCACCAGTTTTCCGACCGCGGACGCGGCGATCGCGTGGCCGGCAGCGCGCAGCGTGGTGAGGGTGTCTCCGAATGCGGCGAGCTGGTCGGGTGCGAGCACAGCCCCCAGTCGGCGACGCAGCTCCTCCGTGTACGTCGCTGTCCCGGTGGCCAGCAGGGCCAAACCGGCGGGAGTCAGTTCGATGATCGACGAGCGGCGGTCGTCCGGGTTGGAGCGTCGCACGCAGTTACCCGCGGCCTCCAGACGGTCGACGATCTTGCTGGTGCCACCGACCGTGACCACCAGTTCCTCGGCGATGTCGAACACGCGGCAGTTCTCGCGGGCATCGATGATGCGCATCGACTCCACCCAGCCGAGCGGGATGCCGTGCTCGGCGCGCAGCCTGGCGTCGACCGCGTTCCACAGTTCGATCTGGAACCGTACGAGGTCGGTGAAGATCTGCGACAGGTCAGGGGCGGGTGCGGCGCTCATGGGCAACGTCTTTCATTCCGTGGATGTTGCTTCCGTGGAAGCTATACACCACGATAGCACCACTAGCTTCCACGGAATGTATATCGCCTAAGAAACTTCGCCTAGTTCCGAACGGCGGGAGTTAAGGCGGGTTTCGGCGGGAGAAGAAAGCGACTGGAGGGAGTCGTAGCTCCCGCCGCGCGCTTTTTTCTCCCGCCGCGCGGGTTACCGACGCGTGATGCGTGTCCAGCCGCGGCCGGGATGCCAGCTCTCCACCGCCAACTCGTCGCCCACCACGTAGACCAGCACCGCCTCGGTGATATCGAGCTCGAAGTGCGGCGCCTGGGGAAACGGCGAGCCCTGGGGAGCCGGGATGTCCCGCAGCGTTCCGGCAAACTTCGCTTCGCCCAGCCAGCCCGCGGGGTCGTCCTTCGGCGGCTCAAGGGTCGGCGAGTGGATGGCGACCCGGGGATCACGCCGCACGTCCAGTTCCTTCATCGACGCGGGCATCATGCCCAGCGTGATGCGGCCGAGGTCGTCGAATTCCAGCTCGGTGCCGCTGATCCGCGGCGATCCGTCACGACGAATGGTCGCGAGGGTCTTGTTCGTTCCGGCCTCGAAACGTTCGCGCACGCGAGCGGCGAACTCCGGGGCATCCATCACAATGTCTGTCCACGTTGCCATGGCAGGGATCGTATCGCCGACTCACGACAGCGGCCACGCCCACGTGGGGCGCCCTGGACAAGCGCGACAGCGCCGACGAAGCGAGCTACTCCGCGCGAGGGATCGCGAGCGCCTCGATGACGTCCGCGGGTGCGGCCTGCATCGCGTGCGGGCCGGCAACGTCGAACCACACTGCCTCGAGCACGCCCTCGTTCTGCTGCAGGAACTCCAGCAGGGTGGGGGCGTCGTACTTGACGACCCGGTGCTCCTCTTCCGAGGGCGTCATCAGCGCGTAGGTCTGCGCCGACGAGAACAGCAGCAGCATGTACTTGTCGGCATCACCGCGGCGGAAGACGCGCACCTGCGGCGGTCCGTCGACCTCGAGGAGCGGAACGACGACACCGTCATTACGCAGCGCGAGCGCTACGGCGACGGTGTCCTGGGCTTCGAGCGCGGAGGCGAGCTGTTCAGAACTGAACTGCTTCGGGTCCACGCGTTTCTTGTTTGTTGCCATATCAGTTGAGCAGGAACTGCTTGGACTTGGCCGACTTGATGCCATCGACGGCCACGTTCAGGTGGTAGCTGGCACCGGCGCCGGCCACCTTGGGCTGCGTCACCTTGCACGCCTTCGCGTCCGACCGGGTGCGCGACCACTCGAGCGGCGTCGTCGTGATGGGCACGTTCGGCTGCAGTACCTGCGCGAGGTTCGTTCCCGGGTCCTGGCAGTCGGCGGACGACCAGATGACGTCGGTGCCACTCGTGATCACGTACGACTGCATCTTGGTGCCAGCGTCGATCGTGCAGGGGTTGGCGCCAATGTTCGTCAGGCTCAGGGAAAGTTTGGGATTGACGGATGACCCGTAGCTGGCGGCATCCGTAATGGGGGTGACGGTCACGTCGGCGGCCACACAGGTCGGGGCCGCTGCGGTTCCGGTGACGGCGGGAGTCGTCGTGGTGGCCGTCGGAACAGTCGTTGCTCCGGGAGTGGCGGGCGTCGTCGGGGCGGAGCTCGCAGCGGGAGTCTTCGTAGCTCCGGGAGTGACGGATGCCGCCGGTGTCTTCGACCCTCTCGGCACGAGGATCAAAATGATCACAACAATGACCACGAGCAGACCGAGTCCAACAACGAGTCGTCTGCGCCAGTAAACCGATCCCGGCTGGGGGCCGACCGGGTTTTTGAACGTCGACATACCCGAATGGTAACTAGAGGTGCTTCAACATCCGGGTATTGCCAAGGGTGTTTGGCTTAACCCGGCTGAGGTCGAGGAATTCGGCGACACCCTCATCGCCCGATCGCAGCAGCTCGGCGTACACCTCGGGGGCGACGATGTCCTCACCGATGGCCTCGAAACCGTGCCGGCCGAAGAACTCCGTCTCGAAGGTCAGGCAAAACAGCCGGCTGAGGCCGAGTGCCTTCGCATCGACCTCGATGTGGTCGAGGATCGCGTGTCCGACGCCGTGCTTCAACCACTCGTCGGCCACCGCGAGCGTGCGAACCTCGCCGAGGTCCTCCCACATCACGTGCAGCGCACCGCACCCGATCACCGTGCCGTCGGCGTCCTCAACGACGCGAAACTCCTGCACGGACTCGTAGAACACCACGCGGTCCTTGCCGAGCAGAATCCGCTTCTGCACGAGCGGCTCAACGAGCGCCTGGATGAACGGGACGTCACTCGTGCGCGCAGCACGCACGGTATAGGCGGTAGAGGTCACCCCTCAACGATAGCGGCGGACGACGGATGACCCGGGCCGCCGGCAAACCGCGGCGCAGAGGCATCCGCCCCACACCTTAGACGCACGAAGGGCGGTGGGATTTCTCCCACCGCCCTTGTGACGGACTAACCAGCTGGCGAGGCGTTACGCCTCGACGGCTCCGATGGCCTCTTCGATCTCAGCAAATCCTGCCTGACGGCTGGTGTTGATGACGAATTCGCCCTCGAGGAAGTCGACGTGAACGTGGTCTCCCGCGTTCAGCTCGCCGTGCAGGATCTTCTCGGAGAGACGGTCCTCCACCTCGTGCTGTACGGCACGACGCAGCGGACGTGCACCGAGCGACGGGTCGAAGCCGATCTTGATGAGCTGCTCCTTGGCCGCGAGCGTGAGCTCGATGGTCAGGTCGCGGTCCATCAGGCGGTCCTTGAGGCGGGTGATGAACAGGTCGACGATCTGCAGGAGCTCTTCCGGGCTGAGCTGCGGGAACACGATCGTCTCGTCGACGCGGTTCAGGAACTCGGGCTTGAAGTGCTTCTTCAGTTCCTCGACGACCTTGCCACGCATGCGGTCGTAACCGGTCGCGGTGTCGGACGACGAGGTGAAGCCGATCGGGGTTCCGCTGATGTCGCGGGTACCGAGGTTGGTCGTCATGATGATGACCGTGTTCTTGAAGTCGACGACACGACCCTGGCCATCCGTCAGACGTCCCTCTTCCAGAATCTGGAGGAGCGAGTTGAAGATGTCGGGGTGAGCCTTCTCGATCTCATCGAACAGGACCACGGAGAACGGCTTGCGGCGCACCTTCTCGGTGAGCTGGCCACCCTCTTCGAATCCAACGAATCCGGGAGGGGCACCAAACAGACGAGACACGGTGTGCTTCTCGCCGTACTCACTCATGTCGAGGGAGATCAGTGCGTTCTCGTCATCGAAGAGGAACTCGGCGAGCGCCTTGGCGAGCTCCGTCTTACCAACACCGGTCGGACCGGCGAAGATGAACGAACCGCTCGGACGCTTGGGGTCCTTGAGGCCGGCACGGGTGCGACGGATGGTCTTGGAGAGAACGGAAATCGCTTCCTCCTGGCCAATGACGCGCTGGTGCAGTGCCTTCTCCATGAAGATGAGTCGGCTGGACTCTTCCTCGGTGAGCTTGAAGACCGGGATGCCGGTGGCTGCGGCGAGTACCTCGGCGATGATTCCCTCATCGACGGTTCCGCTGGAGCCCACGTCGCCGCTCTTCCACTGCTTCTCGAGACGAAGGCGCTCTCCGAGCAGCTTCTTCTCTTCGTCGCGCAGCGAGGCGGCCTTCTCGAAGTCCTGGTCCTCAATGGCGGCTTCCTTCTGGCCACGAACACCAGAGATCTTGTCGTCAAACTCGCGCAGCTCCGGCGGGGCCGACAGAATCGACAGACGCAGGCGGGCGCCAGCCTCATCGATCAGGTCGATTGCCTTGTCCGGAAGGAAGCGGTCGGCCACGTAGCGGTCGGCCAGGTTGGCGGCAGCAACGATCGCGCCGTCAGTGATCGACACCTTGTGGAAGGCCTCGTACTTGTCGCGGAGTCCCTTGAGGATGTTGATGGTGTGGGGAAGGGACGGCTCGTGAACCTGAACCGACTGGAAACGACGCTCGAGAGCGGCATCCTTCTCGAAGTGCTTGCGGTACTCGTCGAGAGTCGTGGCACCAATGGTCTGGAGCTCACCACGAGCCAGGAGCGGCTTGAGGATCGAGGCCGCGTCGATAGCGCCCTCTGCGGCTCCGGCGCCAACGAGCGTGTGGATCTCGTCGATGAAGACGATGATGTCACCGCGGGTACGGATCTCCTTGGTTACCTTCTTCAGGCGCTCCTCGAAGTCACCGCGGTAGCGGCTGCCGGCGATGAGCGAACCAAGGTCAAGCGAGTAGAGCTGCTTGTCCTTCAGCGTCTCGGGCACGTCGCCCTTGACGATCGCCTGGGCGAGGCCCTCGACGACCGCAGTCTTTCCAACTCCAGGCTCACCGATCAGAACGGGGTTGTTCTTCGAACGGCGGGAGAGGATCTGCATGACGCGCTCCATCTCCTTCTCGCGCCCGATAACCGGGTCGAGCTTGCCGTCGCGAGCAGCCTGCGTGAGGTTGCGTCCGAACTGGTCGAGAATCTGCGAACCCTTGTCGGGTGCCGCGTCGTTGCCGCCCACAGCGACAGCCTCCTTGCCCTGGTAACCAGATAGCAGCTGGATAACCTGCTGGCGTACTTTGTTCAGGTCGGCACCCAGCTTGACGAGCACCTGAGCTGCGACGCCCTCACCCTCGCGGATGAGGCCGAGCAGGATGTGCTCTGTACCGATGTAGTTGTGGCCGAGCTGCAGTGCTTCACGCAGTGACAGCTCAAGAACCTTCTTCGCCCGCGGCGTGAAGGGGATGTGCCCGGTCGGCTGCTGCTGACCCTGGCCAATAATGTCCTGTACCTGCTCGCGTACGGAATCCAGAGAGATGTTGAGCGACTCAAGAGCCTTCGCCGCTACGCCCTCACCCTCGTGGATCAGCCCGAGCAGGATGTGCTCTGTACCGATGTAATTGTGGTTGAGCATCTTGGCCTCTTCCTGGGCCAGGACAACGACGCGACGAGCGCGGTCAGTAAATCTCTCAAACATCTTTTTCTCCTCCAGCGCCGGGCAGGGAGTCGGCGCCGATATAAAGAGAGTAACCACGCAGAGCGCAGAAAAGTCCGCCGTTCGCCGCAGGCGAAGAATGGTTGGAGAAGCGGATGCCCCGGGCCGGGTCCGGCACCCATTGACAGTTGCTCAGCTTGCTCCTAATTTGGCGACATCCGTTGTTATCGATACTCGTTGGGGCCGCCATGAGATTGTTCGATCCCGCAGCACGCCCGACCAACCTCATTACTCCTCCGAGTGCGGGTGGTGCCGTGCCCCAATCGAGCCTCCTACAAGTGACCCGGGTAGTTGCGGCAATATGGGTGGCCACCGTCCTCGTCGTAACGACCGCCGCCCTCATCCAGACGCTCACGTCGGACTCTGTTCAACTCACAATGCCCGTCGCCGAGTTCTGGCCGGCGCTGTACCCCTCGCTTCATGTGCAAGGTACGAGCGCCGTCGTCACCGGCGGGGGATTCACTTCCGCAACGGTCTCGGTCGCAGGGCTCGACGTAGCGGCGCGCTTGTGGCTGGCTGCTGGCACGTTGCTCGTCGCGCTTACCCAGCTCGTTATCGCCATCATGGTTCTGAGGTTTTGCACTCGGCTCTTGTCGGATGACCCCGCTCCCGCCCATTTCCGTCGCGCTCTGAGAATTGCCGCCTTCACGATCCTGATTGGCGGCCTGTGCTGGCAGGTCTGCTTCGGCATATCCGGAACCCTTGCATCGCAGCAGGTACTGGGAAGGTCCGGGTGGGACATGACCGACACGGTTGTCTCCGGTTCTGACCTCGAGATTCGCGGCCTTGCGAATCCAGCCGTGCACCTGCAGGTCGACTTCTGGCCGATTCTCGTCGCGCTCGCACTCTTGGCCGCCAGCTCTGCGTTCCAGGTCGGGGCGAAAATGCAGAGCGATCGAGAACAGCTACTCGTCGATCGTCAGCGCCTTGTGCGCGAGACCGAAGGCCTCGTATAACCGGTGGTGGACGACAGCACACTGCCGGGCATCCACTGCCGTCTGGATGACCTGCTTGCGTCACGGGGTACGACTCTCACCGAGCTGAGCAGGGTGGTGGGCATCAGCATCGTGAATCTGTCGGTTCTCAAAAACGATCGCGCGCGGGCCATCCGCTATTCCACGTTACGTGCCATCTGTGAGGCGTTGGACTGCGACGTCGGCGACCTGCTTGTACGGGTTCGCCCCGATACGACCGGGCCCAACTAGCCCGTGCAGCGCATGGGACTACCGTCGAACCATGAGCAACCTGGAGGTCAAGCCTCCCGAAACGGAGCTGGTCGATCCCGCGGAGAGCGAGACGACGCCGCCCATCGTGCGACCGGATGCCACGGGCTTCGAGTTACTCACTCCGCGCGACGTTCCCCTCGGCGGACCCCGCGCGATGGAGGTGCGCCGCACCCTCCCCCAGCGGGCCCGCAGCCTCATCGGCGCCTGGTGCTTCGTGGATCACTACGGCCCCGACGCCGTCGCGCGCACGGGAGGCATGGTCGTTCCTCCCCACCCGCACACCGGACTACAGACGGTCAGCTGGCTCTTCGCGGGCGAGGTCGAGCACCGCGACAGCAGCGGGGCACACGCGATGGTGCGACCGGGTGAGCTCAACCTGATGACCGCCGGCCGGGGCATCCAACACTCTGAAGTGTCCACGACCGACACCACCACCCTGCACGGTGCCCAGTTGTGGGTGGCGCTTCCGGATGCCACGCGCCACAGCGAGCCCCACTTCGAGCACTATGCGCCGCCCGCCATGGAGGTGCGGGCCACCGGCGCCGGCGACGCGGCCACGGTGCGGGTGTTTCTCGGATCGCTCGCCGGAAGCGTCTCGCCCGTCATCACATACAGCCCGCTGGTCGGGGCGCAACTCGACATCCCCGCGGAGACGTCGATCACACTCGACATCGACGCCGGCTTCGAGCACGGCATCCTGCTGGACGCGGGTGAACTCTCCGCCGACGGCAACGATATTCCCATCGGCGACCTTGCCTACTTCTCTACTGGGCGCACCACGCTGACGCTCACCGCCGGCGCGTCCGCCGTGCGCGCCCTCCTGATCGGGGGCGCTCCCCTCGGCGAACGCATCGTCATGTGGTGGAACTTCATCGGCCGCACCCACGACGAGGTCGTCGCGTATCGCAGCCAGTGGCAGAGCGAGGTCATCGGCGACGCGACACGGACGGGCAGGTTCGGCCACGTCGACGGCTACGACGGACCCGCGCTGCCCGCACCGGTATTGCCGAACGTGCGGCTGCGCCCGCGCGACTAGGACTGCGAGAGAAGGAGGTCATCCATGACACAGCTGATTCTTCGACGGATTCTCGAGGCACCCAGGGCGGCGGTCTGGCGGGAGTGGACGGATCCCGCCGAACTGTCGTCCTGGTTCTGGCCTACGGAGTACCACGCGTTTTGTTCCATCACGGCGGAGCCGGGTGGTCACTGGCGGCTGGCGTCCAAACCGATGGACATGGGTGCCGAGGGCGAGTTCATCATCGTTGAGCACGAGCGTCGGCTGGTGTTCACCTGGAAGTGGGACCGCGACCGTCACCAGACGGTGACGACCGTGTCACTGACGGATGAACCGGACGGCGGCACCGCAATGCTGGTCGCACAGGGCGACTTCACCTCCGATGCCGAAATGGAGCAACAGGAGAAGGTCTGGCGGCAGAGCCTTGAGCGACTGAACGCCCGGCTCTCGATCCGCACCGGCGGTCACTGACGCCGCTTCCGCGGGGTCGACCGTCGGGCGACTTAGTCGGTCTTGACGCTCTTGGCGACGGGCGCGGGCTGGTTCGCCTTGGCGCGCTCTTCGGCTTCGATCTGCGCGTACACCTTGCGCTCGGTGCGGTCGGCACGGAAGATCCAGCGCATCGCCAGCCAGAACAGGACGCCGACGAGCACAGTCGGGGTCAGAGAGGCGAACGCGTTCGCCCAGAATTCGTGTGGCACCGGAACAGACTACCGCGCGGGTGTCAGCGGTTGCCTGTGAGGGTCACTATCGCGACCAGCACAAGAATGCCGATGAGCGCGGCGGCGGTGATAAAGCGAGAAGTACGGCGGTTCATGAGCCCTTTGTGATTACTCCAACGAGTCCCGAAACAATGAGGTAGATCGCGACTCCGGCCACAACCACCCACAGCACGATTCGGTTGGTGGTGATTGCTGGTTTCTTCTTCTCGCCATCGGGAAGGATCGGATCGGTCATAGCTCGACCCTACTTGACGAGCGGGAAGAGAATCGTTTCGCGAATGCCCAGACCGGTGATCGCCATGAGCAAACGGTCGATGCCCATGCCCATTCCGCCGGTCGGCGGCATGCCGTGCTCGAGTGCGCGCAGGAAGTCCTCGTCGAGGCGCATAGCCTCAACGTCGCCCTTGGTGGCCAGCAGCGCCTGCTCTACGAAACGCTCACGCTGAACGACGGGGTCGACGAGTTCGGAGTAGGCAGTGGCCAGCTCGAATCCGCGGATGTACAGGTCCCACTTCTCGACGACACCGGGCTTGGTGCGGTGCTGGCGAACGAGCGGTGAGGTGTCGACGGGGAAGTCCATGACGAACGTGGGACGCACGAGGGAGTCCTTCACGAAGTGCTCCCACAACTCCTCCACAAGCTTGCCGTGTGTGGGCAAGTGCACTTCTACTCCCACGGTTGCCGCCAGCGCCAGCAGCTCTTCTACCGTGGTTTCCACAGTGATGTCGACGCCGGCTGCGGCAGAGAGGGAACCATACATGTCGATACGATCCCACTCGCCTCCCAGGTCGAAGTCGCTGCCGTCGGCCCACGTCACGGTGGTGGATCCGGCGACGGCGACTGCCGCGTTCTGGATCATTTCCTGGGTGAGATCGGCCATCTGGAGGTAGTCGCCATAGGCCTGGTAGGCCTCGAGCATTGCGAACTCCGGAGAGTGCGTCGAGTCGGCTCCCTCGTTGCGGAAGTTGCGGTTGATCTCGAACACCCGGTCGATGCCGCCCACGACGGCGCGCTTGAGGAACAGTTCCGGAGCGATGCGAAGGAACAGCTCCGTGTCGAACGCGTTGGAGTGCGTGGCAAACGGACGGGCTGCTGCGCCACCGTGAATGGTCTGCAGCATCGGGGTCTCGACCTCGAGGTAGTTGTGTGCCGAGAACGTCTGGCGCAGCGACGCATTGACGGCGGCGCGGGCACGCACGACGTAGCGGGCCTGCTCGCGGACGATGAGGTCGAGGTAGCGCAGGCGCACGCGGGACTCATCGCTGAGTTCGGAGTGCAGGTTCGGCAGGGGCAGGATCGCCTTGGACGCGATCTGCCACTCGGCAGCCATGATCGAGAGCTCACCGCGGCGGCTGGAGATTACTTCGCCGGAAACGAAGAGGTGATCGCCGAGGTCGACGAGTTCCTTCCACAGGGCGAGGGAGTCCTCGCCGACGACCGCGAGGCTGATCATGGCCTGGATGCGCGAGCCATCGCCGGCCTGCAGCGTGGCGAAGCACAGCTTGCCGGTGTTGCGCAGGAAGACAACACGACCGGCGACGGCCGCGTTCTCTCCGCTTGCCTCGTCGATGTCGAGGTGGTTGAAGCGGTCGCGTACACCCAGGATGGTGTCGGTGACGGGCACACCCACGGGGTAGGCGCCGATGCCGAGTTCGTTGAGACGATCCCGCTTCGCGAGGCGCACGGCCTTCTGCTCCGAGACCTCGGCCTCGGTCAGTTCTGGCTCGATTTCACTCATGGGGCGCTCCTGGGGAAGGGGGTGGCTGCAACCGTCCCATGGTAGTCGTCCCGCGAGGGCGACCCGGCGAGGGAGCTATCCGGCGAGGACGATGAACGCGTTGTCGATCAGCCGGATCGAGCCGACGCGGGCGGCGACGATCACGAGGGCCGCACCCTTGTAGCCGTCGTCGACGGGAAGGAACGTGTCGGGGTGCACGATCTTGAGGTAGTCGAGCTGCACGAGCGACTCCCCCATGAGCGTGCCCTGCGAGGCGGCGATTACGGCGTCAATGCCCTGGTCGGCGGATGACTCGGCCGCGTCCAACGCCTGCGAGAGGGCACGCGCGGCACGCGTCTCGCGAGCGTCGAGGAAACGGTTTCGGCTGGAGAGGGCGAGCCCCGTGTCATCCCGAACCGTCTCGACGACCTCGACGCGGACGGGCTCGTTCAGATCGGCGAGCATGCGGCGCACGAGGTAGACCTGCTGGGCGTCCTTCTGGCCGAAGATGACCGAGGTGGGGCGCACGATGTTGACGAGCTTGGAGACGACGGTGAGCATGCCGTCGAAGTGTCCGGGGCGCGAGCGTCCCTCGTACATGCTGCCGACGGGACCGGCCTTGACGGTGGTCTGCGGCGGGCCGGACGGATACATCTCCTCCACGGAGGGGGCGAACACGAACGGGACGCCGAGGCGGTGCAGCTTGTCGAGGTCTGCCTCGAGGTCGCGCGGGTAGCGGTCGAGGTCCTCGTTCGGACCGAACTGCAGCGGGTTGACGAAGATCGACACAACGACGGTGCCGCCGAGCTCGAGGGCGCGCTGAACAAGGGCGATGTGGCCCTCATGGAGGGCGCCCATGGTGGGGACGAGGACCACGTTTCCGCGGTCGGCCAGCGCGGACCGTGTGCCCGCGATCGTGGCGAGTACTACCGGGCGTGCGAGGGGTGAATCGTTCACTGTTCTTCTTCCGAGCCATCGGCCCCGAAGCTGTCGTGCGTAAATGAGGCGAGATCGATCGTAGCCGGAGTCGTGGAGGCAAGCGCATTCTCGACCGACGATCGCACGAGCGGCCCGAGGATCTGGCCCGGGAATTCCATGCCGATTCCGGCGAGAAGATCGGTCGCCTGCTGCACGATCGCCATCGAAAAACTGGTCGCGGTGGTGATTGCCTCGGCGTACGCGGGCCGGTCTTTCTCGGCGATGAGGAACGGTTCGGCACCCATCTCGACGACGAGGGCCTGTCCGATCGGCTGCACTGCGGTGGGGGCGGTGACGGCGCAGAAGCTCTCGCGCAGGCGCACGAGGTCGATGCTGGTGCCGGTGAACGACATCGCCGGGTGGATGGCGAGCGGGATGACTCCGGAGGCCATGGCCGGCCCGAAGACGCTGACGCCGACGGATGCGGCGGTGTGCAGCACGAGCTGACCCGGCTGCCAGGCGCCGGTGGCGGCGAGCCCCGCGATGAGGGACTCGAGCTCGGACTCCGGCACGGCCAGGATGACGAGTTCGCTGCGTTCGATGATTTCGGGAATGCCGAGAATCGGCACGTCGGGAAGCATCGCCTCCGCGCGGTCGCGGCTGGTCTCGGAGACGGCCGAGATGCCGACGATGGCGTGGCCGGCCCCGGCGAGGGCCGCGCCGAAGACCGGACCCACCCGTCCGGCGCCAATGATCCCGATGCCGAGGCGGCCTGAGCGTTCAATCATGGTGTTACTTCTCCCGAGCGCCAACGATGGCTGGTGTCCGCTCCCGCGGACGTGATGACGGCGGACGAGGCATCCGCAAACAATTGCAGCGCGGCATCCCGGTCGATCGCTCCCAAGTGGGCGGTGATAGGGCCGGCGACGGTATCGACGTGGACGGCTGCCAGCCCGAGGGCACGCTCGAGCGGACCCTGCTTGAGGGCAATGCTCTGCACGCGCGGCTCCGGAACGAGGATGAGCTGCCGCCACACGGCGCCCTTGCGCAGCAGCAACAGGTTGGGGCCGAGGGCGAATCCGTTGCGGCGCCAGGAGAACCAGCGCAGCGGCCACGCGCGCCGGGGCGAGTTGACGAATCCGTCGGCGCCGCCGCGGGACATCAGTCCGTTGCGCACGAGCAGCGCGACGTTCTGGCTCACATCAGCGGGGACAGCGACGTTCTGACCCGCATCAGCGGGGACCGCGGCGGTGTCACCCTCGATCTCCGCTACGGCGTCCGCGGCACCCAGGCCGGACGGAACGCGCAGCCCGGGCAGGATGAGCCCGAGCACCTTCGTAACATCGTCGAGATTGCCGACCGGCAGGATCGTGGTGTTCTGCTGGCCGTCCGCGCCCTTGGTGGAGGACTGCGAGGCGCGGTTGACCTTGACCTCCCACCAGCCGGCGGGCCGCCACAGCAACGGCTGGCTGACCTGCACGGAGTGGATGCGCCCGGGCGGGAGCGTCTCGTTGCTGGTGGTGAGCAGGCCGAAGCCGACCCGCACGCCGTCCGGGGTGTCGGCGATCGAGTAGCGCAACGACTTGGTGAACCTGCGCACGAGGAAACTTCCGAGCCCCAGCAGCACCGGAAGCATGCCGATGATGAGGAACGGTTCGCCCGTGAGCGTCAGCGCCGTGATGGCCCCAGCGATGATGAGCAGGAAAACGAGGGTGGTGTCGCTGAGCAGGATCGATCCGACGAGTCGTCCGGTGTGCATCTTGACCACGGACTCGGGCGGCGCGGTCGAGGGGTCAAGCTCGGGGGCGAGCAACTCCCCCACACGCTGGTCGAGGAGCCCTCCGAGTCCGGCAGCGGCGGCCGGGGCATCCCGTGCCTTCTCCGCCGCACGTGTGCCAGACGCGAGGCTCAGGATGTCCCGGCGCAGCGCGTCCGCGTTGGACGACGAGAGATACGCCAGCTGCACGTTGGCGTCCTGCCCGGCGACGTTGATTTCGAGGCGCGCAGCACCGAACAGCCGGGCGAAGAACGGGCGGACGATGTTGATGCCCTGGATGCGGTCGAGGCGTCCGCGCCTGTTGGTGCGGAACAGGATGCCGCTGCGCACCTCCACAACCTCGTTGGTGATGCGGAAGGTGTGCATGCGCCACGACAGGTAAAACACGACGATGAGCACGATGAGCACAACGGCGACGACGAGGAGGGCGATGCCGACGTATCCCTTGTCGACCACATAGTCGATCGGGTCGCCCTCGTACGAGGACGAGCCGTCGAACACGAGGTCGATCAGCCTCTCGCGGAGGTTGGCGATCACCACACCGAGGATGGCGATGAACGCGATACCCCCGCGCAACAGCGGGGTGGCGGGGTGCAGGAAGTGCCACTCGCCGTCGGTGAGTCCGCTGGCGCCGCCGCTGAGTTCGGGCAGCACTGTGGGGTCGAGGGGTGCGGGTGTCACGGGCATCACAGGCGTGACCGGCGTCACCGGGGGCTCGGGCGTCGGGGGCTCGGGCGCCGCGGCTGCCGGTTCCGGCTCGACGTGTGCCGCCGAGGTGTCGTCGTTCACAGCCCCGCCCGACGGGTTTCGGCCAGTTCGACGAGGCGGTCGCGCAACTCCTCCGCAGCCGCCTCCGTGAGTCCGGGGATGACAACTCCGGTTGCCGCAGCGGCCGTCACAAAACGCAGCTCGCTGAGTCCGAGCGCCCGGGCAAGCGGACCACGGTTAATGTCGACGAGCTGCATCCGCCCATACGGAACGGATACGAAACGCTGGAACATGAGTCCGCGACGAAAGAGCAGGTCGTCCTCGCGCAGCTGGTAGCCGATCGAGCGCACACGCCGCGGGGTCAGCGCCACCACGATGATGAGCACGACCGCCACGATCGCGGGAAAGACCCAGAGCCAGAACACTCCGCTGAGCAGGGCCGGGATGCTCGTGCCCACGACGATGACGAGACCAAAGAGGATGCCGCCGATCACGTCCACGGCAACGTAGCGGGGAGATACACGGAGCCAGGTGATCTCCGGCAGTTCCAGTCGGTCGGTCACGATGTGTGGTCCTCGGGCTTGGTGTTGGGACTAGTGCGGCCGTACGGTCGCGGGGATGATCTCATCCTGCTTGTCATCGTCGTCCGGGGGAATGCTGCAGAGATACTCCGCAATGAGCCCACCAACCAGCAAAACAAGGGCGCCCACCGCGGTCGCCGCAGCCATCACGATCGAGCCTACCCCCGGGATCACCGAGCGGCTGAGTACGAAAACGAGGATGCCAACACCCGCGCCGGTGAGCAGCGACCCGGCGATGGCGGATGCCTTGGAGAACACGAGAACACGGGTGGCGTAAAACGGATCGACCCTGCCGTGCACCTTGCTCTTGACCGCCCGACGGATCGGAACGGCCAGGAGAATGTCGAGACCTCCGATGACCGCGAGCACGAGGGCGAGCGAAATCGGCGGGATGACGATCGGCTGGCCGTTGGCCGCGAGGGCGACCTGAAGCAACCACGCGGCTGCTCCGCCGAGCACGGCGAAGAGCACGAGGGTTATCGGTCGGGTTCGGGTCACAGCAGTGCCTCCGCAGCGTAGGGTCGCACATCGTCGCTGGTCTGCGCCAGCAGGGTGTCAATTCTGCCGAGACCGGGCAGCTCGGCGTCCGGCTCGATCTGCAGCCACGGCGCGAGCACGAAACCCCGGACGGCAGCCCGCGGATGCGGCAGCGTCAGCCGGTCGGTCGAGGACTGCTGCGCTGCATACGAGATGATGTCGAGGTCCAGCGTGCGGTCGCCCCAGCGCTCGGTGCGCACCCGTCCGTGCTCGTTCTCGATCGCGTTCAGCGCGTCGAGCAGCGCCTCCGGGTCGAGCGCGGACCGCACGGTGATCACCGCGTTGAGGTAGGCCGGAGCCTCCTCGTCCACACCCTCGATTTTCCACGCGGGCGTCTGCACGATGTCCGATGCGGCGGTCACGACGACGCCATCGAGGGCGTTGATCTCCCGCACGGCGTCGCGCAGTGTCGCCTCCCGGTCCCCCAGGTTGCTGCCGAGCGCGATAACAGCGGGCAGCTCAAGGCGAAGGCGTTCGCGCCGGATCACGCACGACCCCGCGTGATCGTGACCGACACGTCCGCGAACGGCACCGTGATGGGAGCGCCCGGCTTGTGGATGGTGACGACGGCGATCTGCACGGCCTCGTGGGACAGCGCCACCTGCGCGACGCGCTCCGCGACGGTCTCGATGAGGTCAACCGGGTCGCGCTCCACCGCGGACACCACTTCTTCCGCGAGCACGCCGTAGTGCACGGTGCGGGCAAGCTCGTCGCCCTCGGCCGCGGGTGACAGGTCGAGGTGCACGGTCACGTCGATGATGAACTCCTGGCCGTCCCGGCGTTCGTGCTCGAAGACGCCATGGAACGCGGAGGCCCGCAGCCCCGTCAGGGTGATCTGGTCGTAGGGGTTCATGCCCTCTGCTTTCGCTCGGCCGAGATGTTCCAGCGATCCCAGACATCGAGAGCGAGGCGAGTGGATGGCACGTCGTGCACGCGAACTCCCCACGCCCCCGCCTGCGCGGCCAGGGCGCTGACGATCGCCGTGGCGGGGTCTCGCGCGGCAGCGTTCGACCCGTCCGTGGCGAGATCCGCGAGGAAGCGCTTGCGGGATGCGCCGATGAGTACGGGGAAGCCGAGCGACTCGAACTCGCCGAGCGCGCCGAGCACCTGCCAGTTGTCGTCAGCGTTCTTGGCGAAGCCGAGACCGGGATCGACAATGATCTTGTCCTCGGGGATGCCCCAGACGATGAGTTCGGCGACGCGTTCCGCGACTTCGCGCGTGACATCCTTCACTACATCGGTGTAGTGGGAATTGTCCTGGGATCCGTCGAGGTGGCCACGCCAGTGGGACGCGATGTAGCTGACACCGGTAGCGGCGATCGTGCGATACATCTCGGGATCGGCGAGACCGCCGGAGACGTCATTGATGAACTCGGCGCCGGCCTCGGCGGTGAGCCGGGCGGTTTCGGAGTTCATGGTGTCGACGCTCACGCGAATTCCACGGTTCACCAGCTGGCGCACGACCGGGAGCACGCGCTGGATCTCGACCTCCACCGGAACGCGGGTCGCACCGGGCCGGGTGGATTCGCCGCCCACGTCGATGACGTCGGCGCCCTGGTCGGTGAGCTCGGTGCCGCGGGTCACGGCCGACGAGGCATCCGTCCACCGTCCACCGTCGCTGAAGGAGTCGGGAGTGACGTTGAGGATCCCGAATATCAGGGGAGAGCTCATGCCCGCGTGCCGATCAGTGCCATGGTCTCCGCGCGCGCCACCGGGTCACTGAGAGTGCCGCGGGAGGCGAGGGTGACGGTCGAGCTGTGGGTCTGTCGCGGTCCGCGGGTGGTCACGCAGTTGTGCACGGCGTCCAGCACAACGAGCACGCCGCGCGGGTCAAGCCCGTCCTGCAGCGCGTCGGCGATCTCCTCGGTCAACCGCTCCTGCACCTGCGGACGCGCCGCGAGGGCGTCCACGACGCGGGGCAGTCGCCCGAGCCCCACCACGCGCCGCCGGGGCACGTAGGCGAGATGGGCGACGCCGATGAACGGCAGCAGGTGGTGTTCGCAGATCGAACGGAACTCGATGTCGCGCATGACTACGAGCTCGCTGAGTTCGTCGGATCCAAGCTCGAGCTCGGGGCTGTCGGCGAGAAAGCTCACGGGGTCGACGTCGAGTCCTGCGAAGAACTCGGTGTACGCCTGGGCGACGCGCTGTGGAGTGGTTGCGAGCCCTGCACGGCCGGGATCCTCTCCAATGGCGGAGAGGATCTCGGCGACGGCAGCTTCGATGCGCCCAGTGTCGATGGGAGCCACGATGCCTTACGCGGTTGCGATGCCGGGTGACTTACGCGGGCGCGGGGTCCGCTTCGGCTTCGCGGTCGGCTCGGAGTCAACGCCACCGTCGACGGCACCTGCATCGATCGGCGCCTTGGAGGGCACGCGAACCGGCGGGAGGTCGGACAGCGGGCGCTTGTTGCTCGAGAGCCACAGCGGGCGCTCCGGGAGCTTCTTGACATCCTTGAAGATCTCGGCGAGCTGCTCGTGGTCGAGCGTCTCCTTCTCGAGAAGCTCGGACGCGAGGCGGTCGAGCACGTCGCGGTTGTTGTTGATAACTTCCCACGCCTCGTCGTGCGCCTTCTCGATGAGCAGGCGAACCTCGGCATCGACGGTCTCGGCGATGTTCTCCGAGTAGTCGCGGCCGTTGCCCATGTCGCGTCCCATGAAGGGCTCGCCGCTCGCGTTGCCGAGCTTGACGGAACCGACGGCGGCACTCATGCCGTATTCGGTGACCATGCGACGGGCGATGGATGTCGCCTTCTCGATGTCATTCGACGCACCCGTGGTCGGGTCGTGGAAAACGACCTCTTCCGCGACGCGGCCACCCATGGCGTAGGCGAGCTGGTCGAGGAGTTCGTTACGGGTAACGGAGTACTTGTCTTCCAGCGGAAGGACCATCGTGTACCCGAGGGCGCGTCCACGCGGGAGGATCGTGACCTTGGTGACCGGGTCGGTGTGACGCATCGACGCGGCGGCCAGGGCGTGTCCACCCTCGTGGTACGCGGTGATGAGCTTTTCCTTGTCGGCCATGATGCGCGATCGACGCTGTGGTCCGGCCATCACGCGGTCGACTGCCTCGTCGAGGGCACGGTTGTCGATCAGCTGCGCGTTGGAGCGCGCGGTCAGCAGTGCTGCCTCGTTGAGGACGTTCGCGAGGTCCGCACCGGTGAACCCGGGCGTCTTGCGGGCGAGGACCTCGAGGTCGACGCCGGCGGCGAGGGGCTTGCCCTTGCCGTGTACCTCGAGGATGCGCTTGCGTCCCTTGAGGTCGGGGGCGTCGACACCGATCTGGCGGTCGAAACGACCGGGGCGCAGAAGCGCGGGGTCGAGAACGTCCGGACGGTTGGTCGCGGCGATCAGGATGACGTTGGTCTTCGGGTCGAAGCCGTCCATCTCCACCAGCAGCTGGTTGAGGGTCTGCTCACGCTCGTCGTTACCGCCGCCGATTCCGGCGCCACGGTGACGACCGACGGCGTCGATCTCGTCAACGAAGATGATCGCGGGGGAGTTTTCCTTTGCCTGCGTGAACAGGTCGCGAACGCGGCTTGCACCGACACCGACGAACATCTCGACGAAGTCAGAACCCGAGATCGAGTAGAAGGGCACTCCGGCCTCACCGGCGACGGCGCGGGCAAGAAGTGTCTTACCGGTTCCGGGAGGGCCGTACAGCAGCACGCCCTTCGGGATGCGGGCTCCGACAGCCTGGAAGCGCGCGGGGTCCTTGAGGAAGTCCTTGATTTCTTCGAGCTCTTCGATGGCCTCGTCGGCACCCGCCACATCGGCAAAGGTCACCTTCGCGGCATCCTTGCTCACCAATCGAGCCTTGGACTTACCAAACTGCATGACCTTGTTGCCGCCACCCTGCATGCGGGCGAAGAGGAAGTAGAAGATCACGCCGATGATGAGGAAGGGCAGGAAAATGCCGATCAGCGACGTGAGGAAGTTGGCCTGCGGCACCTCGTCGTTGAACTTCGCTCCCGACGAGTTGACGGCGGTGATTACCTCTTCGCCGCGCGAGACGACGTAGTAGAACTGCACCTGCGTGCCGTTGTCGCCGTCGGCCTTGCTGAGCTTGAGGTCAACGCGCGGCTGGTCGCCACCGATGATCTTGGCCGAGTCGACCGTGCTGCCCTTGAGGAGGGTGAGACCCTCCTGGGTCGTCACCTCGCGGAAACCTGAGCCGGTGAGAAGGCTAGAGCCAATCCACACCGCGACGATTGCTAAGAGAATGTAGACAATCGGACCGCGAAAAATACGCTTCATATCCATGATGATCCGGGCGAGCTGCCCTTCACCTTCCTCGAGTGACGTGCTGCAAGATTAGCGCCCAGACGCTGGACGGCCACTGGATGTTTGCCGTGGGCGTAACCGGGGTTTTCATCGGCATTGGATAGTGAACCCGGCTATGAATGTCGCGGACCGCCGCGGGGACGGTTCGCGACTACCGATATCGCTACGCGTAGACGTGCGGCGCGAGGATTCCGACGCCGCGCAGGTTGCGGTACTTCTCGGCGTAATCGAGGCCGTATCCGACCACAAAGGCGTTCGGGATGTCGAACCCGACGTACTTCACGTCGACCTGAACCTTGGCCGCTTCGGGCTTACGCAGCAGAGCGCAGATCTCGACGGAGTCGGCGCCACGGGCGCGGAGGTTCTTCACGAGCCAGGACAGCGTGAGGCCGGAGTCGATGATGTCTTCGACGATGAGAACCTTGCGGCCGTGCAGGTCGGAATCGAGGTCCTTGAGGATGCGGACGACGCCGCTGGACTGCGTGCCGGCGCCGTAGGAGGAGACGGCCATCCAGTCCATGTCGATGTGCAGCTTGAGCTCGCGGGCGAGGTCGGCCATGACCATGACCGCTCCCTTGAGCACGCCGACGAGCAGGGGCCGCTCCCCCTCGTAGTCGCGTTCGATCAGACGTGAGAGCTCAGCGATTTTGTCGCTGATCTGCTTCTCGGTGAGCAATACCTCGGTGAGATCTGCCGCGACGTCGCTGAGTTCCATGGGGAGCTGGTTCCTATCCGTATCTAGCTGAGACTGGCGGTGTCACCGCTCGGGGCGCTGGTGTGGGCGCTGAAATTGAGCAGGCCGCCGTGCCTGACCACCCTAATGCCCGGCAGGTCGATGGGTCCCTGTCCGTGCCAATCGGTCACCAGTCGCGCGACCTCCAGGGTGTGGGCACGGCTGAGTGAGACGTGGAACTCGCTGAGCACGGCGAGCCGGATAAGCCGCTGCCGCAGCGCGGGCGGATTGCTCGCCAGCGCGCGCACCGGGAGCGAGATACCGGCCTCGGCGATGTCGGCAAGTTCCTCTGCGATCTCGTCAGCGAAGTGGTCGAGGGCGTCGCCGTCCTCACGCAACTGGTCGGCGGTGCGCACGAGGGCTTCGGCGATGCCGGGACCGAGCTCGGCCTCCAGCATCGGCAGCACGCGGGTGCGCACGCGAACGCGCGTAAACGCGTCATCCGTGTTCTGCGGGTCGTTCCACGGCTCAAGACCCGCGTCGGCGCAGGCCTGCACCGTGGTGGCGCGGCGGATGCCCAGCAGCGGGCGACGGTAGAGCCCGGCGACCTGTTCCATTCCGCGCAGGCTCGTCGCTCCGCTCCCCCGGGCGAGACCGAGCAGCACAGTCTCGGCCTGGTCGTCGAGGGTGTGTCCCACGAGGACGGCCACGGCACCGGTGTCCATCGCCGCGGTCGCGAGGGCCGTGTACCGGGCGGCGCGGGCGGCGGATTCGGGCCCACCCTCGGTGCCGACCTCCACGGAGACCTGCAGCACCGGGTCGAGACCCAGATCGGTCGCCTGGCGGGCTGCGGCGGCCGAGACATCCGCTGATCCACTCTGCAATTGGTGGTCGACGATCACGACGCCGGCGCGCAGGCCCGCTCGCGGAGCCTCGAAGGCCGTGGCCGCGGCGAGCGCAAGGGAGTCAGGTCCACCGCTGAGGGCGACGAGCACCAGCGGCGCGGGGCCGTCCCCGCCGGCGGCGGGCGTGAGGGGAACGAGCGCCTCGCGCACCGCCCTGCGCACATCGGCGATGGCGGGCGTAAGTCGAGGACGGGGCGATGAGTGCATCCAGTAACGTTATTGCAGCAAACCCAGAACCCAAGGAGCACGCATCATGGCCGCCTACGACGCCGTTATCGAGATTCCCAAGGGAAGCCGCAACAAATACGAGGTAGATCACATCACCGGTCGGGTGTACCTCGACCGCGTGCTCTTCACGAGTTTCGTCTATCCCACCGACTACGGCTTCTTCGAGAACACGCTTGGCCTCGACGGTGACCCCGTCGACGTGCTCGTGCTTCTCGACTACCCGCTGTTCCCCGGCGTCGGCGTCTCCGTGCGCCCCGTCGCGGTCTTCAACATGACCGACGATGGCGGCTCGGACGCCAAGGTCATCGCCGTCCCGGCCAAGGACCCGCGCTGGACCCACATCCAGGACATCAACGACATCCCCGAGCAGACCCGCAAGGAGATCGAGCACTTCTTCGAGCACTACAAGGACCTCGAGCCCGGCAAGTGGGTCAAGACCGAGGGATGGGGCGACGCCGCCGAGGCCGAAGCCATCGTCATCGCGGGCTTCGAGAAGCTCAAGGCCGAGGGCGCGCACTAGCCCTCAGCGTGTGGCATCTCCCGCGTGGCGGGAGATAACGCAGACTTCGGCGGGAGACGCTGGCGGTTGGCGGGAGTTGTAACTCCAGCCGTCCGCCGGTTTCTCCCGCCGGCCTCGTTAACGGGTCAGTTACGGAGTCGGGCGACCGGCGTAGGGAACCAGGTCGCCGTAGCGAACCGCGCGGATCCGAACGACAGCGCCGGGGTACGGCGCCTCGATCATTTCGCCATTGCCGATGTAGATCGTCACGTGATACTTCTCGGCCGAGGTCGATCCTCCGTCGGAGTACCAGAGCAGATCGCCCGCCACCATCTTGCTCAGCGGCACCAGACGGCCCTTGACCTTCATGGTGTTGTACTGGTTCGTCGACGAGTGGGTTCCGATGTACACCCCGACCGCCGCATACGCAGCCTTGGTCAGGCCCGAGCAGTCCCACGAGTCGGGGCCGGACCCGGCGAATACATACGCATCGCCGAGCTGCTTTTTCGCGAACGCGATGGCGCCGGCAACCCCGGACTTGCTTGGGGCCGACGGCTCCGCGGGCTCGGGATCCTTCGTCGGAGTCGGCTTCGACGGCGTGGTGGTCTTCGAGGGCTCGGGCTGCGACGGTTCGGGATCGCTTGAGGGGCTGGACGGCGTGCTCGGTGCCGTCTGCGCCGGAGCGTCGGGCGCGGTCGATGTGCTCGGCTTGGCCGGCGTCGCGAGAACGGGGGGCGCCGGAGCGTCGTCGATCGCCTGCTGGGCTGCTTCCGCGGCCTTGCCGTCGAGGTACGCGCGTTCGACGCTGGCGGTGGTGCCCTTGAGGGAGGCGAGCTGCTCGTAAAGTCGCGTCGAATTGGCCTGTGCTGTGGCGACCTGCGCCGCGGCATCGCGGGACGCCGCCTCGGCGACGGCGTAGGCGTCCTGGGCCTTGGTTGCGAGACGCTTGCGTGCCGCGGTGGCAGTGTCGGCCTGGTCAGAGAGCGACTGCGCGGCATTGGTGTCGAGCGTTGCCTGCTCGTAGATTCCGGAGGCCTGCTCCGTCAGCTTGGTGACCGCGCCGAGGCGCTCCAGGAGCGATGTCGCGTTGTCTCCGTCGAACAGGAGCCCCATCGCCACGTTGCCGTTGTTCGACCGGGCAAGCTGCGCGGCGAGTTGGCCGGCGAGTTGGCGCGAGGCGGTGGCCTTGGCGGCCGCGACATCCGCTTCCGACTGCAACTGTGTGGCGCGGGCAGTCGCAGAATCCAGGGCATCGTTGGCTATCTGGAACGCCTCGCCCTTCTGCAGGGCGACCCGGCCGTATGCTGCGGCGGTCGCTTCGAGGTCGGTGATGAGCCCCTCGATCTTGCCGACGGCGGTGAGGGTGGCGGCCTCGTCCTTCTTTGCGGCCTGCACGTCGCTCCACGACGGGTAGTCGGGAGCGGCATCGGCCGGGCCGACCAGGCCGAGGGAGAGTGCCAGCGTGCCGACGACAACGAAGGTAACCACCCCGGCGGGGCGGCGGGCGGAGACCACTAGAGAACCGTGGCCGGGGTCAGCGTGCGGCGCGCGCTATCCAAGGGTGATGCCCTTGCTGCGCATGAAGGGAACGGCGTTCTCGGCGACACCGTTGTGGCGCACCTCGAAGTGCAGGTGGCAGCCGGTGGCGTATCCGGTCATACCGACCAGGGCGATCGTCTGTCCGGCGCTGACCTTCTGGCCGACGTGCACCTTGATGCCGCCGTTGACGATGTGGGCGTAGCCGGTCTGGATTCCGCTGCCGTTGTCGATGAGGACCCAGTTGCCGTAGGTGCCGTACCAGCCGGCGTAGATGACGGTTCCGCCCTTGGCCGCGTGGATTGGTGTGCCACAGGAGGTCGCGAGGTCGGTACCCGAGTGGAGGCGGTAGTAGTGGAGGATCGGGTGCAGGCGGTACCCGAAGCCGGACGAGATGTAACCGCTGACGGGCTTGGCCCATCCGCTCGCCACCACGGCGCCTGCCGGGCCGAGGCCGTTCTTCAGGGCTTCCTTGGCTGCTGCCGCTGCGGCTGCGGCTGCCTTCGCGTCGGCGATCTTCTTCAGGCGTGCCTTTTCGATCTCGCCTGCCTTGTAGTCGGCCTCCGTCGTCTGGCGCGCGGTGGTGAGTGCTGCCAGCTGGGTGGTGAGCTCGGCCTTGTGTGCTTCGTTGGCGGCTACAGCGGCATCGGCTGCGTCTGCGGCGGCCTGTGCGGCAGCAAACGCCTTCTCGGCTTCCGCCTTGAGGCCCGCGAGAATCCCCGCGGCGACGTTGGCCTGGTCCGTGAGCGCCTGTGCGGTGTTCTTGTCCTGGAGGGCCTTCTCGTAGATGCCGTTGGCCTGCTCGGTGACCTTGCCGGCCTGTCCCATCATCGACAGCAGATCACCGGCCTTGTCGCCGTTCATCAGAATGTTGAGCGTGAGATCGTCGTTGCCGGTACGCGCGAGCTGCGCGGCGAGCTGGCCTGCACGAATCTCGGACGCCTTGGCGGACGCGGCGGCTGCATCGGCCTGGGCCTGCAGCTCGTCCTTCTTGATCGAGGCCTCGAAGTAGTTCTCGTCGGCCTCCTGGTAGGCATCGCCGGCCTTCTCCGACGCAGCGGCGGTGGCATCGGCGTCGGCCTGGAGCTGGTGAAGCAGGGCCTGGATGACGGCTACCTGCTGTTTGGTCGCTGCCTCGCTCTTGCGGGCGGCAACGACTTCTGACCACGACGGGTACTTGGCGGCGGAGGCGGACTCGACGTTGGTCCAGACGACGCTGGCACCAACGAGCACCGCGAGGACACTCAGCATCGCTATCAGCCGGTTGCCGCGCGATGCGAGACTCCACCCGCCGAGTGCGCCCGTGTTGTGGTCGATGCTCATAAAATCCCCGAATCGATTTGCTGGCCGGTCCGAGGGCGTCAGCAAACTCATGAAACATCTCAAAAGTACTCTTCTGCCCGCGGAATGCCGTGGTTCGTCACATCCGCTTTATGGCAGCAAAGTTTCAATGACAGATTGAACGTACCTGCTGTGTCTGAACAAGGCGTGGACATACGCGCGATTCGCGCCAATCATCTCGGTTTGGCATTTCGGATTCTCACCCGTATGCTTATCCCTCGGCTGCTCTTGTAGCGCCAAAGCAAGTCGGCCCCATCGTTTAGTGGCCTAGGACGGCGCCCTTTCACGGCGTTAACACGGGTTCGAATCCCGTTGGGGTCACCAAACATTCGAAACACAATTAAATAGCTTGGCCCTGTAGCGCAGTTGGTTAGCGCGCCGCCCTGTCACGGCGGAGGTCGCCGGTTCAAGTCCGGTCAGGGTCGCAAAACAGATAAGCCTCTTCGAAAGGAGGGGCTTTCTGTCTATGAGAAAGAGATTTCTCAATGGCCCTGTAGCTCAGTTGGTAGAGCGCACGACTGAAAATCGTGAGGTCACCGGATCGACGCCGGTCGGGGCCACTTGACCATCTGCGGGCTTCTACCGCGGGTGGTCATCTTTTTTTGCCGTTTTTCGGAAGCCCGATTCGACCGTTGAACCGGCCAGTGGCCACATTTTGGACACACTTGAAATATTTACCCGGTCATTCAACGCGATAGCGACTGAGTCAAGATCGTCGTCAAAGAGATCCGCATAGACGTCCAATGTCATTGCAGCCGAGGCGTGGCCAAGCATGCGTTGAATTGATTTGACGTT
>NZ_JAAVUZ010000019.1 GCF_018449675.1 Glaciihabitans sp. dw_435
ACTAGCTAGTGGGTTAGCCGGCCAGCTAGCTGGCTAGCCGCGCTAGGCCCGGGTGTACCGCAGCAGCAACGCGCTGCCCGACCGCAACACGGATCCCAGCGCCAGCGCCACCGGCGCACCGAGGGCGCCCGACGCAATGCGCCCGGCGTCCCCGGCCACGAGTTGCGGACTCACCGTCAGGCACAGCTCATCGACGGCACCGGCGGCCGCGAGCGACCCGAACAGCGACGGACCTCCCTCGCAGTGCACCTGCAGCAGCCCGCGCGCGGTCAGCTGCGCACGCAGGGACGCGATGTCGAGCTCATCCTCGCCACACACGAGCACGTCGGCCACCTCCGCAAGGCTCCGCCGCTTCGCCAGCGGCGATGACCCGGTCGTCACGACGAGAGGCCGCACCGGGGCATCCGCAAATATGGGCGACGCGGGATCCAGATCCAGCCGGCCCGACACGATGGCGAACACCGGATGATCCGACAGCCCGGTCGCGCGCCGCCACGCCACTGCGGGGGCATCCAGACGCATGGGGCCGTAGCCCTCCGCCCGCACGGTGCCGGCGCCGACCAGCACGACGTCCGCGAGCCTGCGCAGCAGATCGAACACACGCTTGTCGGCCGGGACTCCCAGAGCACCCGACAGGCCACCGGATGTCGCTGCGCCGTCGACACTCTGAATGAAGTTCACCCGCGTCCAGGGCACCTGCCGTCCGTGCCGGGAGTACACCGCGAGCAGCGCGTCATCGGTCAGGTCCAGCCCGGGCGTGGGCCACAACTCGTCGATGGACGGAGACGGAGACTGGGCCGACGAGGACGGGGCCGAAGAGGAGGGGGTCACCCCTCGAGGTTATGCCGTGCGTAGACCGGCGGACGAAAACCCATCATCGACTCGGTCATCCGCACCGCGGCAACGGCGGCCGGCACGTCATGCATCCGCACGATGCGGGCACCCTTCACGATGCAGAACACGGCCGCCGCCAACGTTCCCTCGAGTCGCTCGGCGCGCGGTCGGTCGAGGGTCTCGCCGATGAAGTCCTTGTTCGAGACGGCCGCCAGCGTGGGAGGCCCGATCGCGACGACCTCCTCCAGCCGCCGGGTCAGCTCCAGCGTGTGGAACGTGTTCTTGTTCAGATCATGCCCCGGGTCCACCACGAGCCGCTCGTAGGGCACACCGGCCGTCAGCGCCCGCTCGATGCGCTCGCGCAGGAACGCGACCACCTCGTCCGTCACATCGCCGTAGGTGGGCCGCACGGGCTCGCTGCGCGGTTCCCCGAGGCTGTGCGTGAGCACGAGCGTCGCCGCGCTGTCCGAGACGACCGACGCCATGTCCGGATCCCACAGCCCACTCGTGTCATTGATCACCGATGCCCCGGCTGCGATGCTACGACGGGCGACCGCGGCGTTCGTCGTGTCAACGGAGATCACGACATCCGACCGCGCGGCAATAGCCTCAATCAGCGGGATGACCCGGGCCAGCTCCTCCTCGACCGTGACGACCGGCCCGCGCCCGAATGGCACCCCACCGATGTCCACCCAGTCGGCGCCGGCCTCGGCTGCCGCAAGCGCCGCCGTCACCGCGGCATCCAGCGCAAACGTGGACCCGCGGTCGAAGAACGAGTCCGGGGTGCGGTTGACGATCGCCATCACGGCGACCTGCCGGGCGAAGTCGAAGGTGTGCCCTCCGATGCTGCGCACCATGGATGCGGAAAGTGGATGCCCCGTGCCGTCGTTCATCGGATTCCCGCCTTCCCCCGCGCCCATCCGAACGCGTCACTCGTGCCTCTGGCATTGTGCCGCACAGCCCCACTCAAGCAGAGATTGCGCGCTCCGTCCGACTCCCTGCTGTTGCAGTCACAACATACGCTTCGTTCACAGGATGCGCCCAGCTAACGCGCAGATACTGTCACCATGAGCGATGGACCCAAGATCCTTATTGTCGATGACGAACCCAACATCCGTGACCTGCTGACCACGAGCCTGCGTTTCGCTGGCTTTGCCGTGCGTGCAGTGGGCAACGGCGCACAGGCCATCTCCGCCGTGCTCGAGGAAGAACCAGATCTCATCATTCTCGATGTGATGCTTCCCGACATGAACGGCTTCGGAGTGACCAAGCGCCTCCGCGCCTCGGGCTACACCGCGCCGATCCTTTTCCTCACGGCCAAGGACGACACGGAAGACAAGATCACCGGACTGACCGTTGGCGGCGACGACTACGTCACGAAGCCGTTCAGCCTCGATGAGATTGTTGCCCGCCTCAAGGCGATCCTGCGTCGCACGATGCACGACGATGAGGAAGCCATCATCCGCGCCGGCGAGCTCACCATGGACCAGGACACCCATGAGGTGACCATCGGTTCCGAGCAGGTTGAGCTCAGCCCCACCGAGTTCAAGCTGCTGCGCTACCTGATGCTGAACCCGAACCGCGTGCTCTCCAAGGCGCAGATCCTCGATCACGTCTGGGAGTACGACTTCAACGGCGACGCCGGAATCGTGGAGAGCTACATCTCCTACCTGCGCCGCAAGCTGGACCAGTTCTCTGAGGAGCCCGTTATCCAGACGAAGCGTGGCTTCGGTTACATGCTGAAGGCAGCCAAGGTTTAGCCTTAGCTCCTGATGCACGCGCACCTCAACAAGTGGTGGAACGGGATATCCCTCCTCACCAAGATCACCGGCGTAACGGTGCTCTTGCTGACCCTCGGACTCCTTGTTGCCGGTGTGGGAACAATGAGCGTGCTTCGCAATTACCTGATTGAACAGGTGGATGCGAAGTTCGACTCGAACACTCTGGATGCGCTGCAGAACCTGGTGGACTTCTCGGACAACCCCTGTTCGATCCCGCCGGTGCTCGTCGATTACTACATCGGAGTCGTGAGCACCAGCGGAACCCCCATGTGTTCCCTGCTCGACTCGCACGGCGACGGCCCGGACATCGCCGGCCTCGACCTCGCGAACGTCACCACCCACGAGACCGCGTTCACGCTCAGTAACGCCCGTCACACCAGCCAGTGGCGTGTTGTCGCCTCGGTCATCGGCGTCAACATGGAGACCAACGAACAGGTCATCCTCGTGGTCGGTCTCAACCTCGAGGCAACGAACTCGTTGGTGGCGCGCTATGCCGGCGTCTTCCTGTTCTTCGGGCTCACGGTCGTGGTGCTCGGCGGGGCTCTGACACGCCTGCTCGTGTCATCCACCTTCTCCCCCCTGCGCGAAGTGGAGGATACTGCTGCGCGCTTCGCGGCCGGTGACTTCACCCAGAGACTCTCGGGCGGCACGCCCAATACAGAAGTCGGGCGGCTCAACCGCTCCCTCAACACCATGCTGAACCGCATCGATTCGGCGTTCTCCGACCGCGCCAAGACGATCGATCAGATGCGGCGATTTGTCGGCGACGCGAGCCACGAGCTGCGCACGCCCCTCGTCTCTGTGCGCGGCTACGCCGAGCTGTACCGCATGGGCGCGCTGTCGACGCCCGAGGATGTCGCCCAGGCGATGGGTCGCATCGAGAAGGAGGCGATCCGCATGGGCTCGCTCGTGCAGGACCTCCTCGAGCTCGCCCGCATCGACGAGGCCAAGCCCCTCAACCTCGCGCCCGTTGACCTCATCCCGCTCGCGCACGACGCCGCCCTCGACGCCATGGCCTCCGCGCCGGACCGCACGGTCAGCGTTGTTGTGTACGAGCCGACAGCGGATGCCGCTCCGCTGACGCCCATCGAACTGGCCGAGCTTCCCGCTCCTGTGCCGGCCGAACTCACCACCGAGCCGCCCGCGACGCCCGGTGACCCGGCTATCTCTCCCACCACGAAGCCGACCGACCCCGCCACCGCTCCCACCGGGAAGCCGACCGCGCGCGCTGCCCGGGGTGTCGCCGCCCGTGGCACGACCGCTCGCCCTCCGGCCCCACGGTCCCCGGCGGCCACCGGCCCGATCGCCTTCGCCGGTGCGACTCTCGCGCGCCTGCGCACCCGCCGCCCGCGCACTGACACCGAAGCACTCGATGTCGTGCCGACGGCCGCGACCGAACCTCAGCCCCCGATCATCCACGCCATGGTGCTCGCGGAAGAGAACAAAATCCGCCAGGTCATCACCAACCTCATGGGCAACGCGCTGCGCTTCACCGACGCGAGCACTCCGATCGAGATCGGCGTCACGGTCGATGCGGCGCAGGACAGCGTCATCCTGTCCATCTCGGACCACGGCGAGGGAATCCCGCCGCAGATCCGCGACAAGATCTTCCAGCGCTTCTGGCGCGCGGACAGCTCGCGTAACCGCGACACCGGCGGCAGCGGCCTGGGTCTCGCGATCGTGGCGTCCATCGTGGCATCGCACAACGGTACGGTCGATGCAGTCGAGACCCCCGGTGGTGGCGCGACGTTCCGCGTGCGCCTTCCTCTCCTCCACGAGGTGACGGATGCCCCGGAAGTCCCCATCTCGCCCCAACCCCGCTAACTCTCCCCCTCCGGGCGACTACCGTCTCTGGGCATGACCCGTTATCAGGTAGACAGCGAAGCAGTCCTCGGCGCGACCGCAGCGGTGCGCGCCTCCATGTCCCGGATCCAGGCGGAGACGGGCGGCCTCTACGGCCAGCTCCTCAATCTGCACGGTTCGTGGACCGGCCAGGCCGCCACGGCCTTCCAGTCCGTCGCCACCGAGTGGCGAGCGACCCAACAGCGGGTTGAGGAGTCTCTCGCCGCCATCAACCAGGCCCTTGTGCTCGCCGCCCAGCAATACGCCGAGATCGAGTCGAGCAACGCCCGCCTCTTCCAGCACTAACCGACGGGCTCGCTCGCCCCCGCTTCCCGTGTGGCGGGAGTTAATCAGGGGTCAGAGTTAAACAGGCACGGGCGCCTCCCCGAAGGGAAGCGCCCGTGGTGAATCTGGCGTGCTGTGAAGCGGTGGGACTTAGAAGTCCATTCCGCCGCTCGGGTCGCCCATGGGGGCCGGGTTCTTCTCCGGCTTCTCGGCGACAACAGCCTCGGTGGTGAGGAACAGGCCAGCGATCGACGCTGCGTTGAGCAGCGCGGAGCGGGTGACCTTCACCGGGTCGTTGATTCCGGCAGCAAGCATGTCAACGTACTCGCCGGTCGCGGCGTTGAGGCCGTGTCCGGTGGGCAGGTTGCGTACCTTGTCGGCAACAACACCGGGCTCCATGCCCGCGTTGAGTGCGATCTGCTTGAGCGGCGCGTCAACGGCAACGCGAACGATGTTCGCGCCGGTTGCCTCGTCGCCGACCAGACCGGTCAGTGCTGCGGACTCGAAAGCGACCTTGCCAGCCTGAATGAGGGCGACGCCACCACCGGCGACGATGCCCTCTTCGACAGCTGCCTTCGCGTTACGAACGGCGTCCTCGATGCGGTGCTTGCGCTCCTTGAGCTCAACCTCGGTTGCGGCTCCGGCCTTGATGACTGCAACGCCACCGGCCAGCTTGGCCAGGCGCTCCTGCAGCTTCTCGCGGTCGTAGTCGGAATCGGTGTTCTCGATCTCGGCACGGATCTGCTTGACGCGACCAGCAATGAGGTCGACGTCGCCGGAGCCCTCGATGATGGTGGTCTCGTCCTTGGTGATGACGACCTTGCGGGCGCGACCAAGGAGGTCGAGGGTGGCGTTCTCAAGCTTGAGTCCGACCTCCTCGGAGATGACCTGGCCACCGGTGAGGATGGCGATGTCCTGCAGCTGCGCCTTGCGACGGTCGCCGAAGCCCGGAGCCTTGACGGCAACGGACTTGAAGATGCCACGGATCTTGTTGACTACGAGGGTCGCGAGAGCCTCGCCGTCAACGTCCTCGGCGATGATGAGGAGCTGCTTGCCCGACTGGATGACCTTGTCAACGATCGGCAGCAGGTCCTTGATGTTGGAGATCTTGCCGTTGACGATGAGCACGTAGGGGTCTTCGAAGACCGCTTCCTGGCGCTCGGCGTCGGTGACGAAGTATGCCGACAGGTAACCCTTGTCGAAGCGCATGCCCTCGGTCAGCTCGAGCTCGGTGCCGAACGTGTTCGACTCCTCGACGGTGACAACACCTTCCTTGCCGACCTTGTCGATGGCCTCGGCGATCAGGGCGCCGATCTCGGGGTCTCCGGCGGAGATGGACGCGGTAGCGGCGATCTCTTCCTTCGTCTCGATTTCCTTTGCACCCTCAACGAGAGCAGCGATAACGGCCGTTACGGCCTTCTCGATGCCACGCTTGAGGCTGATGGGGTCTGCGCCAGCGGCGACGTTGCGAAGTCCTTCGCGAACGAGTGCCTGAGCGAGAACGACCGAAGTGGTCGTTCCGTCGCCCGCGACGTCATCGGTCTTCTTGGCAACCTCTTTGACGAGCTCCGCGCCGATCTTCTCGAACGGGTCGTCGAGCTCGATCTCCTTGGCAATGGACACACCGTCGTTCGTGATGGTGGGTGCGCCCCACTTCTTCTCGAGAACGACGTTACGGCCGCGGGGGCCAAGCGTCACCTTAACGGCGTCGGCGAGGATGTTGAGGCCGCGCTCGAGGCCACGACGTGACTCTTCGTTGAAAGCAATAATCTTTGCCATGTGTGTTTCTCGTCCCTCCCGGACGTAATTCCAAGCTATGGATTGGCACTCAACTGATGCGAGTGCCAACCACAAAATTAGCACTCGGTAGTGGTGAGTGCAAGACAGCCGACAAGCGGCTGTGAGCGAACTACGGGGTGGGAGTCGGAGCCGGAGTCGCGGGTGCGGCCGGGGCGGGTGACACGTAGGAGATCTTGCCCTTGGTGGCCGGAACCATTTCGACCCAGGTGTTGCCCGGGTTCAGCAGAATCGGTTGGTTCGTGGTCTTGTCGACCAGTGCGATCTTGGACGTCGCCTTGGTCTTCGACCACTTGGCGGCGATGCGGGATCCACCGGACATGATGACCGCTTCGCCGTTACCGATGAGGTCGGTCTTGGGCACACCGAGGGAGTTGTTGATGCCCACGCGCAGGATCACGACGTTCTTCGCCTGGATCTGCTTCTTGTTGGAGTCGTAGTCCTTCGCGCCATCCTGCGAGCGCTGCCAGACCTTGAGCGGTCCGTTCCACACCCAGGTGCGCGTCGAGACGTTGGAGAACACGAGCTTCGCCGAGGTGGTGAGCGTTCCGGCGGTCGTTGCCGTAGCCGGGTCGGTCGCGGTCGCGTAGGTGAACTGCTGTGCCGGCGCCTTGATGTTCTTGTGCTGGCCAACGAGCTTCTGCGCACGCACGATCACGTTGTGCGGGGCGGTGCGGTTGGCTGTGCGGTAGAACGTGTCCGCCGTGGCGGCCTGGCCGTGGATGGCGTTGAAGACGGGCGCCTTCTGCATGAGGGCGACGAAGCGCGCCTGTCCGCCGGAGTAGGCGACGATGCCGCCGAAGGAGGAGAGGATGTCGGGGTCCATCGGGCGGATCGAGCGAACGGGCCCGATCTCCTTGGGGATGTCCGACTGCCAGATGGCGACGTAGCGGGTGAGACCACCCTCGACGAGCTCTTCGAAGACGATGTCCGTCTTCTCGAGTCCGACCTGCGGGCGTGCGACCGACAGGTTGTCGATCTTCGCCGCCAGCGAGGTGCCCGTGTACTTGGCGTCGGCCAGGGGCGTTCCGCGCAGCGGGGAAAGAGGAATGGCGACCGGGGTCGGCGTGGCAGTCGGCGTAGCGGTGACGCTGGGAGTGCCGGTTGCAGAAGCGGTCGGCTTGGCGGGCGAGGGCGTGCAGCCGGTGGCGACGAGGGCCACGGCGACGAGCGCAACGGTCCAGCGGGCGCCACGAACAAAGGGAGTTGTACTCATAGCAGCAAAGACTAACGCCGCCCACGGCATGTGGGCGGCGTTAGGAAGGGCGTGCCTTCGGTGTGGCGTGACAGTTATGCCAGGCGCACCGACTCTGCCTGAGGCCCCTTGCTGCCGGTACCGACCTCGAAGATGACCTGCTGGCCTTCTTCGAGAACCTTGTAGCCACCCATGTCAATTGCGGAGTAGTGGACGAAGACGTCCTGCCCTCCACCCTCGACGGTGATGAAACCGTAGCCCTTTTCAGCGTTGAACCACTTCACGGTTCCGTTCGCCATCTTTACTCCTTGCTGTGTTCCAGCGGCGCGAGCGATATGCCTGAGCCGGGTCGACAAACGCGCACTGCACGTACCACCCGAACCAGTGCCGACACGCGCTCGCGCGCTCGTGCAGCAGCCTCAGATGGGGCGACCAATCCCAGATATTAGTGCAGCAGATAGTCCGATAAACCCTCTGTTTAGGCAAATTTCTCGGGATTTACCGGCCAGAGCCGAGGATTAAACACGCGCGTAACACACGACCCGATTTTGGGGCGTTGCGGATACCTCGGGGCGACGCAAAACCGGGCGATAGCGCTGAAAACGGTCAGGCGCGCTGGCCCGGTTTCAGCGCTATCGCCCGGTTCGGCGATGCGTGGTGGCGTGGGGTAGCGTCAGCCGGCGGCAATGCGGGTGGCGTTAGCCGGCGGGGATGCGGAGGGTGGTCAGCCGGCGAGGGCGCGGGGTGGTGTTAGCCGGCGGCGATGGACTTGGCGTAGTCCGCACCGAGTACCAGCGTCAGCGGGGCACCCGTGAAGGACGTGCTCAGTCGCACTCCCCCGATGCCCAGTGCTACGGCGACTCCGCGAGCGGCGTCTTCGTTCGCGGCATCCGAATAATAGACGTACGTCTTTTCGACGTCCTTCGACGATGCGTCTGCCTTGGAGCCGATGGTCCACTTCTTCGCGGCGAGCGCGTTGACGGCGGTGTTCTGGATGCCGGGGGTCGTCGAGCCGTTGAGCACGGTCACGGTGATCTTGCGCGCCTTGAGCGTGGTGGGGTCGAGAACCGGCTCGGCGGTGGGGACGGCGGAGATGGTGGGGACACCGGTGGAGGTGCCCGACCCGGACGTGGCGCCGGCGAAGTCGTTACCCGAGTCGGCGGACGAGAGCCAGAAGATTCCCGCGACAACGAGCAGGCCGGTGGCCAGGGCTGCCCAGGCAAAACCGATCCATCCACGGCCCCGCACCTTCGGGCCGCGGTGCGCGCCAACGCGCAGGAGGTCGTCGGGCAACGAGTCGAACTCGTCCTGGGGGAAAGTCGCCATGTCTTAGTCGTTCGATTCCGAGGTTAGGGGGCGGATGGAAGTTACGCCCGGGCCTGAGCTCCTGAATGCGCGGGCTGCACGGGCCTGCGTACGCAGGTCGCGGGCACGTTGTAGGCGCCCGATGAGCATGGGATCAAAACGCACGGCGTTCGGCGAATCGATCACCGCATTCAGCAATTGATAGTACCGGGCTGCAGACAGCCCGAAATCCGCGCGGATGGCCGCCTCTTTCGCGCCGCCGTGGCGTGACCACTCGCGTTCGAACTCGAGGATGTGCAGATCACGTTCCGACAGCGAAGAATCGTGCGGTTCATTCAATTCCGGCTGTGCCGACATGTGATGACCCTTCCGCTTGGGGCAATGATAGGGCGACGTACCTGACCATCCGCCGATGCAACGCGGTGTGCGGGCTGATTGACCGGGCTCAGACGAGCCATTCGAGGGACTGCCCGTGGGGTCCGCACCAGGCGACCGGGTGCCCGTCGAGGCCCAGAACGAAGGAGCCGGAAGCGGATGGCTCGCGCCCCGCGAGCTCGTCGCGGACGGACGGGATGACCCCGGCGCCCTCGAGCGAGATCCAGCGCGCGCCAATCGCGGTGACGGTGGCGGCGAATCGCGCGCGGTCCTCAGTAGAGAGGTATACGAGTGTGCCCGCCGAAATAACGACGAGGGTGGCGCCCGCGGGAGCGAGGGCGGCAACCCGCGCCAGGTCCTGCACGGCATCACCCCGCACCACGAGGGGCGGGTCGGCCCGCACGATCGCGGCGGCTGCGATGATCCTCGCGCGTCGGGCGTGCTGCTCGGGCCACACCAGGGTCTCCAGCCACCGCATGTCGTCGGGGTCGGCGGGATCGAGGGGGTTCAGGTCGATCCCTGCACGCCAGACGACGGTGGGCAGCGCGTGCGGCAGCGGCGGCTGGGGTGCGGGCGGCGCAGGGGCATCCACCTCGCACTCAAGAAGCACCGTGCTCGGCCCGGCAACCGGGTCGAGGCGCACCCCGTTGTAGGCGTAGCTATAGCGGTCGGGATACAGGCAGAGGGACGCGGATGACCCGACCTCGAGCAGCGCGAGGGGTCCGGGTATCGCGGCCAGCAGCGGGAGCATCGCGGCGAGGCGACGGGGCTCGTTGGTCTGGGTCGAACGGAGCTGCGCTTCGCTGGCGATGGCATCCCAGTGGCTGAGGGCGAACGCGCGCCACGCGGAGTAGGAGGTGTCGGGTGGGATGCTCGCAGCGGCGCCGTCGGGCGCGGGCGCAGGCACGGCGTCGGGTGCCGGCGTCGCGAGGCCGTCGAGGTCCGGCGCCGCCAGGCCGTCCGGTGCGCCGAGCAGGCGGGACACCGCGAAGATCAGGTTCGGCTGCCGCTTGGGACGGGGAAGCTCGTCGATGAGGGCGAGCAGCTCGTCATCAGCGGCGACGCCGCGGGCCCACCCCTCGTAGATCGCGGACTGCCCGGCGGCCTCCGTGTCGGCGAAGCGCAGGTACCACTCGGCGGTGGGGGTCACGCGGGAACGACGGCCTCGCGGTACATCGAGAGGTGGGCGATGCCTGCCTCCATGAACTCGTCGCCGAACGCGACGAAGCCCGCCTTGGCGTAGAGCGGAGCGACGTACGCCTGCGCGTGCAGCATCATCGGTGTGTGGCCGTGGTTCTCGAGAACGGCGCTCAGCAGCTGCTGGGCTAGTCCTTCGCCGCGGCGGTCGGCACGCACCACAACGCGGCCAACAACGTGCGCGGCATCACGGTACTCGGGGGTCGAATCGACCAGCACGCGCAGGTAGGCGGCCGTGCCCGCGTCATCCATCACCCAGTAATGTTCCGTCGTGGGCTCGAGGTCCCGGTAGTCGAGTTCTTCCTCGTCAACCTTCTGCTCGACGAAGAAGACATCCGTACGCAGCTTGAGGAACGAATACAGCTCTGTGGTTGTGAGTTCGCCCCACGACTTGTGCACGATGGAACATTCAGACATGCCCACGAGTTTAATGGAGTGGGAAGACTTCCCTAAGTGAGGACAGCATGACGTACAAGATTGAGAAGACCGAAGCAGAGTGGCTCGAGGAGCTTGGCCCGGTCCAGTACAAGGTTTTGCGTGAGGCCGGCACGGAGCGTCCGTGGTCCGGTGCCCTGCTCGATGAGAAGCGCCCCGGCACCTACACGTGTGGAGCCTGTAACGCGGAGCTCTTCAAGAGCGGCGCCAAGTTCGATTCAGGCAGCGGATGGCCCAGCTTCTTCGAGGCCGTCAACCCCGACGCAGTCGAACTGAAGGTCGACAGCTCACTCGGAATGGTTCGCACCGAGATCCTCTGCGCGACCTGCGGATCGCACCTGGGACACCTATTCGACGACGCGTACCAGACCCCCACCGGGGACCGGTACTGCATGAACTCCCTCTCGCTCGGTTTCACCGCCGAATGAGCCTGATTGACGCGGTAGCCGGACGTCGCTCGCACCCCAAGGTGACGGGCGATGCGCCGACCCACGAGCAGCTGCTTCCGCTGGTGGAGGCGGCTGCATCCCTGGCGGACTACGGTTCGCTGCGCCCGTGGCGCCTGATCGAGCTGCGCGGCGACGCGCGGGATCGTCTGGGTGCCGCGCTCGCGAAAGATGCGGGAGTGGAGGGGAAGGATGCCGAGAAGATGGCGGCCAAACCCTTACGCGCGTCGTTACTTCTCGCCATCGTTGCCGTGCACAAGCCCAGCTTCAAGGTGAGCGAATGGGAACAGGACGTCGTGGCCGCGGGAGTGGGGCACCTCATGAGCTTGCTGCTGCACGAGGCAGGCTGGGGCGTGATGTGGCGCTCCGGAAAGCAGGTGCGCACGGATTCCGTCCGCGCCATGCACGAGCTCGAGCCCAACGAAGAACTCATGGGCTGGCTCTACGTCGGCGGCAAGCACGATCGGGAGAAGCCCGACAAGAAGCACAAGTTCGACGCGGAGAAAGTGCTGTCCGCACTGTAAGACGCTGCCCTCGTGCAACGCGGCCCCGTCGGCCAAGTAGTATTTGAGGGTTCGTTTGCCCCCTTAGCTCAGTTGGCCAGAGCACCGCTCTTGTAAAGCGGGGGTCGTCGGTTCGAATCCGACAGGGGGCTCGATATCAATTGGCACCGGCGCTGATGAGATGGTCGCGCCGCATCCTGCAAGAGACCGCCGCCGACGAAGCAGCGGTTAGGTTTGGCGCATGGACTCGTCAGTTCCCGCTTCGATGCAATCAATCAGGTTGCTCGACACTCGCGAGGGTGCGCAATCGGAAGATGCCGCGCGAACAACGCTTGAGCGTTATCGTTCGGTACTCCTTAGAATCGTTCGGTCAAGTCCGTTGCGGAATTCCTGACTACGTTTTTCTTCTTCGCTTCTGCCTCGGAGGAACGTCAAGAGCCGGCACCGCGCGCAGCATGAACTTATCGAAGTCCGGAACCGTGAATGCCGCGTATCCATGCTCGGGTGTATATAAGAGCCCCATTTCGATCAGCTCTGCCCGTGTTGGGCCTAATTGTGTTGAATCACGTCCCATCACGCGTGCAACCTCAGAAGCCTTTTGGGCGTCGGGACCGAGCTCGGCCATGGCACGCATGTACGCGGTCTGAAGCGGGGTCGACCTGTCGAGTCGAACACGAAAAAATGAACTATCCGGCTTTGCGTCGTAAGCATCTCGTGCAAGCAAGATGTCACCGCGATATATACGGTTCGCGGTCGCCACATTCCAAACTTGGTAACCCAGTTCCTGAATGAAATAGGGGTACCCACGGGTGATATCCATCGCTAGGTCAACAGCGTCCTCCTGGAAAACGGCACCCTCTGCGGCAGCCGGCTCCGTCAGCGCCTTTCGGGCATCTTCGCCGGTCAATGAGTCGATCCGTGGAAACTTAAACAACCGCTCTGCATAGGACTTGGCATCCCCAGCAAGCTCCGCGATTTGCGGAAGCCCGGCCCCCACGAACGTGATAGGAAGCTTTCGTTGAACTGTCTTGTGAATTGCTTGAATGAGGGCCTCGAGCTGTGACGCACGAAGGAACTGAACTTCGTCGATGAGGATTACCAGGCCCTTGTTCTGTTCTTGCGCGGCTTCCCCAATTGCGACCAAAACGTCGGTCAAATCCATCCCTAGATCGCCATGGTCAGCGAGACCTTCGGCAGCTGGCACGTCCCATGAGATCGACCAGGCTCCCTGATTGTCGACGGAGACACCGAATGCACTTAGGACCTCGGCTGCGCGCTGTCCTCGGGCCGTCCATTTTGCCCTTGGAGAAAGACGGAGAAGAGCGGCTTTGAGCTGGGAGAACATCGTCTGGCGGAAGTAGCTGTCATCGTGCTTTCTAGCTTCAAACTCCACTACCTCCCAATTCTCTTCATTGGCGATCGCTAGAAACCGGTTGAGGAGAACCGTCTTTCCAACTCCACGAAGGCCGGTGATGATCATCGACTGTTCTGACCGTCCGCGCGCGAGTCTTTTCAGCAACGTCCGAAAGATCTCGATTTGGCTATCCCGGCCAATCAAGATCTCCGGTGACGCCCCCGCATTAGGCGTATATGGGTTGTCGATGTTGTCCATTTGTCAAAATTATCATCTTTAGTTAAGTTTATCTATGTGTAATAAAGTCATCTAAACTTCATAATCCGATCACTCGCTTGCTAAGCCGAAGTGCTGGGCGCCAAAAGCCAACCTCAGGACCGCGCTCGTCAGTTGGTACTCGATCTTCTTCGGATTACCCAGCGGCGGGTGTTCCGCCTAGTGCAACTACTACGCCATCGAGATTGGCACTCAGTTGGCGGTGCGGGCCCCATCGTTATCGCCATTGTCGCCATCGTGCTGGAAATCCGGCGCGGGGTGCGACGGCGCCGCTTTTCCTCGGAGTTTCCACTGGCCGCCTTCCTGGCGGTGATCATTCCATTCTTTGTTGGTGACCTGATTGCGACGGCTTCCAACCACATGGCTGGGGTCTAGCAGTCATTCTCCGGTGACGGGCAGAGGGGCGCGTAGCACCTTCTCCATCGCTTTGCCTTTGGCAAGCTCATCGACGAGCTTGTCGAGGTACCGGATCTGCTGCATCAGCGGATCCTCGATCTCTTCGACCCTGACACCGCACACGACACCAGTGATCAGCGACGCGTTCGGATTCATGGGAGCGTCTGCGAAGAACTGCTCGACAGTTGACCCCTTCTCGATGTGTCGCCGAAGCGTTGCCTGATCGAACCCGGTTAGCCAGAGAATGACCTCATCGATCTCCTCTGCGCTCCGGCCCTTGCGCTCCACTTTCGCGACATAGAGCGGATACAGCGCTGCGAACTCGATACCAAAGATCCTGGACACACGGCCAGCGTAGGCGCGAGCGGCGGTAGCGGCAATGCACTGTTGCGGACGATTGATCAACCCACGTAGGCCATGATCACTTGCATTTGCCCCGCCGCGCTGCGAAGTTGTCGGCAGGGGGATACATGAGAATTCATAAGACAGCTGGCCGATGGGCTGTGCTTTCACTCGTCGGAGCGGTCGCTATCGGCGGGCTGCTGACCGGCTGCTCGAGCGGTGACGGCGATGCTCTGCCCGCGATGCCGTTCGACACCGTTGCCATGCCGGCAGGTCGGGCGCCCACGGCGACGCCTGGACAACACCTTGCGCCAGGCGAGATCGCCCTACTCCCCCAGACGGACTTCAAGGGCGTGGCGGATGACGCGATCGAGACGACCGTGCTCGGGCTGGCTCAGGGCGACCCCTCCTTCTGGGACAAGTTCGAGAACGGCGGGGAGTTCGCCGGAGACACCCCGTTCTTCGCCGTGATCCAGTACCGGTGGGTGACCGGCAACGTGACGTCGTACACGACTCCCCTTTTACGTCCCGTGCTGAATGATGGGAAGGAAGGCGACGTCGTCTCGCGGGAGTACTTTGGCGCGATGACAGCCGACACCGCCTGTCCGTTCGAGGTGCCGAGATTCGATTTGCAAGACGACCGCGGGCGCGATGAGTACATCGCCTGTGTCGTGTACACGGCTCCCATCGGATCCACCGTGGTTGGACTGAGCTGGCAGAACGCGGATGAGGTGTTCTTCTCGGAGCCGGATCCAACCGTGAACCCGTTCTATCCCGCTCCCGTCGTGTGGGACGTTACCCCGGTCGTGCCTCGGAAATAGCCCACCATCAGCGTTTGCTCATCGTCCACGGCGAGGCCCTCGGTAGTCTTAGGGGTCGCGCAGTCAGTGCGCAATGCGAGGAGACGTGTCACATGGATCTAGGAATATTTTCGGACTTAGAGTCTGACGTCCGGGGCTACATCCGGTCCTTCCCGGTGATCTTCGACCGCGCCGTCGGTTCGACAATGATCGACGAAGACGGCGACGAGTACATCGACTTCTTCAGCGGTGCCGGAGCACTCAACTACGGGCACAACAACCCGATCATGAAGCAGGCCCTGCTCGACTACATCGGCAACGACGCGATCTCCCACTCGCTCGACATGGCGACCGTGGCCAAGAAGCACTTCCTCGAGTCCTTCCAGCGCATCATCCTCGAACCGCGCGGTCTCGACTACAAGCTTCACTTCACCGGCCCCACCGGTACCAACGCGGTCGAAGCCGCGCTCAAGATCGCACGCAAGTCGACCGGTCGCTCGACTGTCGTCGCCTTCACCCGCGCGTTCCACGGCGTCAGCGGCGGATCGCTCGCCACCACCGCCAACCAGCACTTCCGCCAGGCCGCGGGGTACTCCCTCAACGACGTCGTGTTCGTTCCGTTCGACGGCTACGTTCCCGGTCTGGACACCCTCGCCTACCTCGAGAAGATGCTCAACGACCCGAGCAGCGGGCTCGAGCTTCCGGCCGCCGTGATCGTTGAGACCATTCAGGCCGAGGGTGGCATCAACGTTGCGAGTCCCGAGTGGCTGCGCGGCCTGTCCGAGCTGTGCACGCGTCACGGCATTGTGATGATCGTCGATGACATTCAGGTCGGAGCCGGTCGCACCGGCACGTTCTTCAGCTTCGAGGCATCCGGAATCGTGCCCGACATCGTCACGCTGTCAAAGTCGCTGTCCGGTTACGGACTGCCGATGTCGCTGGTTCTTCTCAAGCGCGAGCTGGATGTGCTGGAGCGCGGGTCGCACAGCGGAACGTTCCGGGGCAACAACATGGCCTTCGTCTGCGCGGCCATTGCGCTCGAAACGTACTGGCAGGACGACGCCCTCACGGTCGATGTTCGCCGCAAGGAGATCATCGTCAAGGACCGTCTCGCGGCGATCGCGGCGAAGTTCCCGCAGGCCGAGCTTCAGGTGCGCGGGCGTGGCTTCATCTTCGGCTTTGCGAGCACGGCGATGCCCGACCTCGCCAAGGCCGTCGCGGCAGAGGCATTCACGCGCGGACTTGTGGTCGAGACATCCGGCCCCGTCGACGAGGTTCTGAAGTTGCTGCCCGCCCTCATCATCAGTGATGAGACGCTGGGCCGCGGCCTCGACATCATCGCGGCCAGCGTCGAAGCGGTGCTCGCGGCCTAGTTCGTCGCGGGGAGCGCGTCGCCTGCGGCGGCGTCGAGCTTGCGCGCCATCTTGAGCAGCGCGGAGTCGAACACAGACCTGCGTTCGTCGTCGAGGCTGTCGGCCGCGGCGGTGATGGAGCCCTGGAAGTCCAAGTAGACCTTCTCCATGAGCGAATGGCCGGTGGGCGTCAGCTCGAACGACGGACCGTCGGCAGGGTCGGCTGTGGTCAGCAAGAGCCCTCGCCCGGACAACTCGTTCGTGACAACGTCGGCCGCCGTCTGCGGGAGATCCAGGTGCTCGGCGAGCGCCGCCGGGGTGATGTGAGATTCCTCGGCGATGCGTGACAGCGCACGCAGTTCTGTGCCAGAGACACCGGCCTCGCGCGCCAACCTGCTGCGGATCCCGTCCAGTGAGCGCAGGAACACCTGCGCGGAAAACGGCAGCCCGCCGAGGGCGTGATTCGCTCCAATGAGTCGGTACATGGCGCTTCCAATCGGTGGATGATTCGACCTCATTATGCGAGCTCGAATCTGGGACTTCGGTCGGCTCCGCATTGAGCGCGGAGACTTTCTCAGAGATTTATCAGGTGTGCTGTACTCTTGCGGCAATTGTTGACGGATGTCCAGGGGGACCACAATGACAACGCCAGACGCTCCACTGCCCGTGCCGCAGCCGTACTCTGAGTCGGATTCTCCGATGTCGACGCAGGCGATCCCCGCGGAGAACATGCTGCGCGGCGCGCTCTTTGCGCTGATCGTGATTCCCGTCGGCATCATCGCGTGGGTAGTCATCTGGAGCTTCGGTTTCGTCGTGTCGCTGGTGGCCTACGGTGTTGCTGCCGCGGCGGTCTGGCTGTACCAAAAGGGATCGGGCGGTGTTGTCAGCCGCGCTGGCGTGTTCATCATCAGTGGCGTGACCCTCGTGACTCTCCTGCTGAGTTTCTACTTCGGCCTCGTGGTCGACTACGTGCGGGCCGTGGCGGATGTCACCTCCATGTCAGCGTGGGACGTGCCGAACATCCCCGGGTTCTGGACCTACCTCGGCGAGGACTTCCCCACCCTGCTCGGCGATAACGCGTTCGGCCTGGTGCTCGCCCTGGCCTTCGGCGTTCTCGGGTCCTTCAGCACGCTGCGCCGCGCCTTCAAGGCGGCAAAGCACCGCGAGTACGGCAATGCCGCCCCGGCGCTGGACGCCCTCTACGACGGCTCGTCCGATCCCCGCCCGTACGTTGCACCGACCGGCGAGACCCCGGCGGCGACTGCACCGACGACTCCGATTGCACCGATTGCACCGACCACTCCGGACGACGCCACTGTGCCGAAACCCTATGCGCCGCCGGCCGCCGACGACGCTGCTCCCCGCTCCTAAGAAGCACGCTCCGTCGCTCGGCGGTTGACCCGCCGGGGCAGCAATCCAATACTGGGGCCATGGAATCGGCAGAGTCGCCCATCACTATCGCCACGGTCAACGCCGCGCGGCTGGCGTACCAGGAGTTCGGTACCGGCACCGGGCCGGTGATCATCCTGGTCGCTGGCGGCGCAAGCTCGATGGACTGGTGGGACCATGACTTCTGCCGACAGCTCGCGGCGGGTGATTCCGAGAACGGGCCGCGCCGGGTCATCCGCTACGACCTTCGCGACACCGGGCAGTCCGAAACCGTGCCTCCGGGCGAAGCCCGCTACACCGGCAGCGACCTCGTAGACGATCTGGCCGGCCTCATCGAGCATCTGCACGCGGCGCCCGCCCACGTCGTGGGGCTGTCGATGGGCGGTGCCCTGCTGCAGCGCCTGGCGCAGCGCCGGCCGGAGTTGCTCGCGTCCATCACCCTCATGTCGACGACCGCGATCGGTAGCGGCCCCGCCGATGCGCCCGCCCTGCCGCCACCGACGGCCAAGATGTCCGCGGCGCTCAGCAGCCCGACACCCGACCCCGACTGGACGGACGCCACGGCAGTGGGCACGTGGTTCGTCGAGACCGAGCTGCTCTACTCGGGCACCCTCGCCGTGGACGAGGCCCGCCTTCGCCGCATCGCGGAGGCCGTGCGGTCGCGCACGGAGTCGCCGGCGTCCAGCGGTAACCACTGGATGATCGACCAGGGAACGGATGAGACGGTGGATGTCACGACCATCGCCATCCCCACACTGGTGATCCACGGCTCCGCCGACCCGATGTTTCCCCTCCCCCACGGTGAGCGCCTCGCCGAGCTGATCCCCGGTGCGCGACTCGTGGTCGTGCCCGGGATGGGACACCAGAACCCACCGCCGCCGGCCTGGGATCAGATCGTGGCCGAGCTACTGGCCCACACCGCCTGATCAGGCAGAAAACACGAGCCGACGGAGCGCTGATTCCAGCCACGCGGCGTACCGCTCGATCGTCCACCCGTTCAGGTCCACGAAGTGCAGGTAGGTCTCGGTGGAGGTCACCCAGGCGAGCGTGATCGCCGCGTCCGGGACATCCGCCTCGGTGACAAAGCCGCGCTGCACCATCCAGCCGGTGGCGACCAGCATGTCGTCACGACGCCGCACCTCCCCCTCGGCCACCGCCGCGCGCACCGCGTCATCGGAGTCGGCCGCCACCTGCATGGCGCGCACCAGCCGGGCGACGCCGGCGTTGGCTTCCGCGAGAAACAGCGCGTATCCCCCGATGGCGCGATCGCCGTTCGGGTCAGCCATCAGCTCCACAATCGACGGGCGATCGGCAAAACTCTCACGGTCTTCGTCGCCCATGAACTGCAGCGCCACCGCGCGCACGAGCAACGACGGCTTCGTCCCGGCGAGATTCACCGACGGCACCGACACCCCGGCGTGGTCGGCGATCGCCTTGATGGACGTGCGCCCGTACCCCTGCCCGGCAAACAGCTCACCGGCCGACCGCAGAATGCGGCGCTGGGTCTCGAGGGCCGCAGCCTGCCGGGCCGGCGACGCGTACGCTCTCGGGCTCACTCGCCACCCCTCCCTCAATCTGTTATATTCCGAACATACCCAATTTACCACCGGCGAAGGGACCCCCGTGGCGACATACCTGCTCGGCAGCACACCCCTGTACGGGCACGCCGCACCGCTGATCTCCATCGGCGCCCACCTCGTGAGCGAGGGGCACCGCGTGATCATGCTGACGGGGTCACGCTTCGAGCGGCAGGTGCTCGCCAACGGGCTCGAGTTCGTCCCGCTCACCGGACGCGCCGACTTCGACGAGACCGACGAGACCTCCTTCGTGCCCGACCTCTCGAAGTACCGCGGCCTCGCCCTCTCGCAGTACCAGGTGCGCCAGACCTTCATCGTCACCATTCCCGACCAATACCGCGGGCTCCGCGCGATCCTCGAGCTCGAGCAGGTCGACGCCGTTCTCGTCGATTCGATGTTTGCCGGGGTTCTGCCCCTGTTGTCGGGCGAGCGGATGACCCGGCCGCCCGTGATCGGCATCGGAATCGGCCCCGTCGCCGAGGTAAGCCGTGACGTCGCGCCCTTCAACACCGCGCTCGCCCCCTCGTCCACGCCGCTCGGCCGACTGCGGAACCGCGCGATGAACCTCCTGGTCGAGAAGGTGCTGTTCGCGAAGACGCAGAAGCTGGCTGCGCGGCTGATCGACGAGGTCGCCGACGCTCCCCTCGACCGGTTCGTGCTCAACCTCGGCGTCTCGTTCGACAGGTTCCTGCAGCTCGGCCCGGCGGAGTTCGAGTACCCGCGCAGCGACCTGTCGCCCAACACCGTGTTTATCGGGCCGGTGCCGCCACCCGCCTCGACCCGCGCGCCCGCGGCGCTGCCCGACTGGTGGTCAGACCTCTCCGCCGGCCGCCCCGTCGTGCACGTCACCCAGGGCACGCTCGACAACCACGACTTCTCCAAGCTCCTGCGTCCAACCCTCGACGCGCTCGCGAACGACGACGTGCTCGTCGTCGCCAGCACCGGCGGCGCACCGATCGCCCAGCTCGGCGTCCTGCCCGCCAACGCGCGCGTCGCCGAGTTCCTGCCGTACGACCAGCTCCTGCCCCTGACCGACGTGATGGTCACCAACGGTGGCTTCGGCGGGGTGCAGCTTGCCCTCCGCCACGGCCTGCCGCTGGTGGTCGCCGGCGCCGCCGAAGACAAGCCGGAGGTCGCCGCGCGGGTCGCCCACTTTGGAGTCGGCAAGAACCTCCGCACCGGTCGACCGACGGCCGCTGCCATCGGCGCTGCGGTTCGTACGGTGTTGGCGGATGACTCGTACCGCCGTCACGCCCAGGCAATGGCCACCGCGATCGCCGGCTACTCACCCCTTGAGGCGATCTCGCGCGAGCTTGCCGCGCTGCCCGCCGCGCACCTGCGCTAGCCCGACACCGGAAGAAAACGGGTCAGCGCACCAACAGGTCGATCGCGACGCCGAGTCTCGCCAGAAAGTCCTCCCGCGAGGAGACCTGGTACTTGATGCCCACGGACACGCTGCCGAGCGTCTGGGCGATCGCCTCCGCGTCCCCGCGCTGAACCGCCGGGAGCCCGGTCGCCAGCGCCGATGTCACGGCCCCCGCGAACCGGATCGGGTACTCCACCGTGAGCGTGCCCAGCAGCTCGGGATTCTCCTCCACGACCGACGAGACATCGCGGGCCAGCGCTCCGATGTAGCGCCCGGTCCAGCGGTCGAACGCACCGAGCAGTCGGTCGCGCAGCGGAAGGTGCTCGTCGGCAAGCAGTGACTCGGCGGCCGAGACATCCGCTTCCAGAGCCTGCGCCACCGCGGCGCGGAAGAGGTCCTGCTTCGAACTGAACAGGAAGTACAGGCCCGGGCGCGAGATGTGCGCGGCGCGGGCCACCTCCTCCATCGAGGTCTTGCGGTAGCCGAAGCGCCCAAAGGTCTCGAGCGCCGACTCGAGTACGGCCTCGCGCCGTCCCGGTTCGACGGCGCTGCTGGACAGCACTTCTGGGTTGCGTGACTCCATGCTTCGAGCATACTCGAACCAGTCACACTTTACAGAATCTGAATAGTGCGTATAGTTAACGATCTGGCCGCGTGAGACATCGATCCACGCCCGACGCCAGCTGCGACATCCGCTCAGGAGAAAAATGAACCACACCACCCCCATCACCACCGGCTTCGACGCGACGAGCACCGCCGCGGACGTCATCGACGGCCACGACCTGCGAGGCGTGCGGGCGATTGTCACCGGTGGGTCGTCCGGGATCGGCGTCGAGACTGCCCGGGCGCTTGCCAGTGCGGGAGCGGATGTCACGCTCGCCGTCCGTAACCTCGCCGCCGGCAATGCCGTGGCGGATGCCATCGCTGGGTCGACTGGCCAGATCCGCCCGACGGTCGCCGCCCTGGATCTCGCCGACCAGGGGTCAGTTGCGCGCTTCGTCGCCGCGTGGCGCGGCTCCCTCCATCTGCTGATCAACAACGCGGGACTGGTGACCGGGGGTCTCCAGCGCACAGCCGAGGGCTGGGAGCTGCAGCTCGCCACCAATCACCTCGGGCACTTCGCCCTGACCACGGGGCTGCACCGCGCGCTGGCCGCCGGGGCATCCGAGCGCGATGGTGCCCGCATCGTGTCGCTCAGCTCGACGGCGCACATGCGCGGCGGCATCGATTTTGACGACCTGCAGTTCGAGCGGCGGCCGTACGACCCGCAGCTCGCGTATGCGCAGGCGAAGACGGCGAACTCGCTGCTCGCCGTCGAGGCGACCCGGCTCTGGGCATCCGACGGCATTGTTGCGAACGTCGCCAACCCCGGCGGTGTAAAGACGGGCCTGCAGCGCAACTTCACCGTGCAGCAGAAGGAGTCCCTCGACGGAGCAGAGGCTGCCGGGCTCTTCGCGTACAAGACGGTGGAGCAGGGCGCGGCGACGACGCTGGTGGCCGCCGTCGCTCCCGAGTTTGCGCACACGGGCGGGCACTACCTCGACGATGGCATCGAGGCCTACACCGTCTCCAATGACGCGAGCCTCGCCGACCACCCGCACGGCGTCAAGGAATGGGCGCTCGATCCGGCCACGGCAGAGAAGCTGTGGGCCGTCTCGGCCGGGTTGATCCGCCGCTGATCAGAGACGCAGCTCGCCGGCTACCAGCTTCTGGGCGACCTCGCTAAGCGGCGTCTGGTTCGACCGGGCGTGCTTGCGGATCAGGGTGAATGCCTCGTCCATCGAGAGGTTCGCTGTCTCGGCAACAACGCCCTTTGCCTGTTCGATCACGATCCGGCTGGTGAGGGCTCCCTGCAGCTGATCACGCACCGCCGAGGCATCCCGAATCGCGCGCTCCTGAAGGATGCCGATGGTCGCAACATCGGCGAGCGCCTGGGCCGCACGAATGTCTTCGCGGTTGAGCTCGCCGCGCTCGTTGCGCATGAGGTTGAGGGTGCCGATGGTCGAATCGCGCAGGCGAAGGGGAATCGCGTACACCGAGTGGATGCCCTGCCCGAGCGCCGTCGCGGCGAAACGGGACCATCGCTCGGAAGCTACCTCGACATCGGGCAGCGACACGATCTGCTGGGTGCGGAAGCTTTCAAGGCACGGACCCGCGTTGGCGTCGAGCTGCATGACTTCGACGAGGGTGTTCGCATCGCTGGTGGAGGCGACCACCTCAAGTTGCCCGGCGGAGTTGGCGAGCAGGAGGCCAGCCGAATCCGCGTCGAGGTGATCGTGGCAGCTCTCCACGAGGGTCTGCAGAAGGTCGATCACGTCGTAGTCGGCGACGAGGGTGTCGGCGAGGGTGGTGAACACATTAAAAAGAGCCTCAGCACGAGCGGTTTCATCGGTCATGTCGTCACCTCCGGCGAGTCATCCCGATTGGTGAATGTCAGGCGTCGCTCGACGACATCTGTCGCGACATCCTGCATGGATCGACTTTCGGCGAAGGCGCGTGCCTGGATGATGAGGTAGGCGTCGTCGGAGGTGGTACCCAGTTGCGCGAGGACCATGCCTGTCGCTTGGTGAATGAGCCGCCGCGAGAACGGCCCCTCGGTGTCGGTGGCTCCGGCCTGCTCGATGGCGTTGCGCAGAAGGATGCGGCTGACGAGCGCCGATAGCTCCAGGGTGTTGCGCTGCTGCTCGGACGTGAGCGACATCGGTCCCTCGGAGTACAGGTCGATGGCCCCGATCTCGAGGGGCCCGAACAGCAGTGGGAACGCGAAGATCGCGCCGATATCCTCCGACTGGATCGCGCTCGAGAACGCCGGCCACCGGTTCTCGCGATTCGCCGCCAGATCGGGCGCCAGCACGGGGCGACGTGTAGTGAGGGCATCCCAGCAGGGACCCTCGCCCAGATCGAACTGCAACTCGTCCACCCGCTCGGCGCGGGAGTCGGTGGCAGAAATCGTCTCCGGCCCGAGAAAGGATCCGAAGGTCGACACGGATGCCCCGGACACGGGCAGAAACTTCAGGAACGGTTGGGCCAGTTCGGAGACCTGCCCTGCGGAGGACGACAGTGCGTCCGACGCGTCCTGGAACGAATGAGTTGCCATCACCTCTCCTCTCCGATTGCGAGGTTACGCGCCGCAAAAAACCGTGGAAATCGGTTGACAGAACCGTCCGGTGACGAGTCAGTGCTGGGGCGGAATCGGGTCCGGCGCCTCGTTTTTGTACACTACGCCGTTCTCATCACCGACGCTCACAATCGTGTGCGCGTCGAGGTTGAGGGTGTCGCCCGCATAGAGGGGTCCGTCGCGACGCACCTGGTTGATCGTGTTCAGGTAGGCGCCCTGCATGCACAGGCGCGCCGAGATGAAGTCCAGGATGTCCCCGGCGCCGACGATGTACGCGACGGGCACCTTCTTGGAGTTGAGGATCGTCGTGCCGGTGGCGTACTTGCGCGGACCACTGTCCTTGGGGATTTCTATCTCGGAGCCCGCGACCTGATTGGGATCGGTGTTCGCCGCCCAGCTCCACGGGTAGCACTCCCCCGGCTTGATCTCGCAGTTTGCCAGCCGGTCGGGTTCGATGCACCCGGACGTGCGCACCTCGTCGCCCACCACACTCTCGGGCAGCACTGTCGCCGCGACGGCGGGCGCCGCCGTCGGCGTGTACTTGACGTCCGGCGTCGTCAGCGTCATGCCGGAGTTCGCGCACGCGGTCAGCGTCGCGGCCACGACCAGCGCCGTGATGAGGTGAGGCCACCGGGCCATGCGAACTCCTCCGTCGGATTACGTATAGAGCAATTCTCACAATCGTCACACATTTACGTCACTGTGGGAAGAAGCTCAATCGACGGTGGCGGCCGATCGGCTCCTGCTGAGCACTCCCGAGAACACGACCACCAGAACGCCAGCCGCGGGCACGATCAGCAGGCCGAAACGCAACGACGAGGCATCCGCAATCATGCCGACAATGAGCGGTGAAATCAGGAAGCCGACGCGCATGAGCCAGCTGACGATAGTGAGGGCGGTGCCGGCACGGAAGCCGGGGAGCTCGTCCGCGGCGTGCATGGCGGCGGGCACCAGCGTGGCGGAACCGAGGCCCACGAGCGCGAAGCCAACGATCGTCATCGGGATTGAGGGGAACGCGAGTGCGGCGCCCATGCCAAGGGCGGCGACGGCTCCTCCCGTGCGGGCAATCGCGCGCTGGCCAAACCTGTCGACGAGCCTGTCACCGAGGATGCGGCCGATGAACTGCGCGCCGGTGAGCGCGACGTATCCGAAGGCCGCGACGCCGGCCGAGGAGCCGAGGAAGCCGGAGAGGTATAGCGCGGACCAGGAGTTGCCCGCATCCTCGAAGATGGTGCCCGACAGAGCGACCACCACCAGCGCGCCGAGCAGCGCGTATTTGGCCCAGCGTCCGCTGCGGAGGGTCGCCGTCTCGGTGGCGTCCGTGTCGGTTGGAATCACTTCGAGCGGCTCGGGGCCGGGCAGCGAGAGGCGGTACGCCACGATGGCTGTCGCGATAAACAGGATGGCCGAGATGGTGAGGTGCTCGCCGAGCGGGAGGTGGAGCGCCGCGGCTCCCCCGGCCATGAGGCCACCGAGCACGGCCCCGACGCTCCAGATGGCGTGGAAGGAATTCAGGATGGACCGGCCGAACAGACGCTGCACGCGGAGGGCGTGAGAGTTCTGCGCGACATCCGTAATCGAGTCCATGGCTCCAGCCAGGAACAGGGCGCCCGCGAGCAGCGCCCACGTCGGAGCGAGGCCGGCCAGCAGCACGCCGGCGCTCGTGACGACCGTGCCGAACAGCGCCACGCGCGACGAGCGGAAGCGGCGGATGAGTCCGCCTGCGGCGAGCCCGGCGACCAGAGCCCCAACGGGGAACGCGGCGACCGCGAGTCCGAACTGCGTGTTCGTGAGGTCGAGCGCCGACTTGATCTCCGGATACCGCGGCAGCAGGTTGGCAAACAGCGCCCCGTTGGTGAGGAAGAAAAGGGCGACGCCCACGCGGGCGCGACGGGTCTGAGCGGAGAGCGGCGGTGTGGAAAAAGACGTCGTTGTCATGGCGTCACGAGTGTACCGAGTGGGCGGATCGACGGACGGACGCCTATTGGCGACCGCGGCGAATGGCCCTATGCGAATAGAACCCTACGAAGCTCGAACAGACCGCGGCAGCGCCTGTGAAATATGCCCCTATATGGGATGGCTCCAACATGTCTACTCGCCGTGCAGCCGGGCATTGGGCACAGGCTCGCCAAACTGCACCAGTGCATCCAGATATCGACCTCCGATGGTTACCCGGGTGATTCTCCGAGCTGGAAATACGCTCGCTCTGTCCCACCAATTACCCGCCGGGTCGATCCGATCGAAGGCAAATCTCTTTTTCTCACGTCGGCCAAGGAACGATCCGATGTACAGCTCATCGGGCCAGTCCGCTTCCATGTACAGCCCGCATAGATCGGCACCCATGACGAGCTGCATCAGCGCTTTCGTCCGCCGCGCGGCGACGGCTTCCCCTATCCACGCGGGCAGTTCGGGACCAGAGCCGTGGGCGGCCACCGCGCGAGCGAAATACTCCTCAAAGTCGCCATCGTCAGAAACGACGGCGGTGATGTCGTCTAACCGCAGCGCGTGCCATCCATCAAAGTAGACGGAGTCGTCCATCGCAGAAACGACGACCCAGTCGGGACCGATAGCGACGATCACCCCATGAATGACATCCGTGCCCTTTTTCAGATTTCCACGACGGACGCGCACCGGTACCGTCCGCTCGCGAGCGCGGGTCAGCTTCTTTACGATTTTCGTGGACACAGGGGGAGCCTATACAGAGCGCACTGCACCTCGACAACCTCCGCAACTCACTCGCTCTGCGGGTAGCGCCAGCCGCCTCGACGAACTACATTTCCTCCAACTAGCGTGCCGCGGGACGGAGTCATCGTGCTGATCGTGATCGGGTCAATCATCCCGATCGCCCTTGCCGTGGCACTGAGCACCGTCCCGGTCCTCGCCACGCTGGCGCTCCTGTTGTCACCGCGGCGAGCAGAGTCGGCGCCCCTGTTCCTCGTCGGATGGTTTCTCGGGCTGTTCGGGGTTGCCGCAATCTTCGCCGTCGGCCTCGCACAGCTCCCGAAGGATCTGTCGGGCACGAGCGGCACGGTCATCGGGGTGCTGGAGATCATCGTCGGCGCCGTGATGCTCGTCATCGGCATCCGCGCCTTCCGGATCGAGCCGCCGACGCCGGGCAGAACCTCCGCGTGGCTCGGTCGCGTGCAACGGATGGGCCGTTGGCCCGCATTCGTCACGGCCATCGTTCTGAACGTGCGACCGAAGGCGCTCGTGCTCGCCGCGGCGACCGGGCTCGTGGTCGGCAGCAATTACCAGGGCTTGGCCGAAGCGGTGATCGAACTGCTGATTTACACGGCGATCAGCGCATCGACCATCGCGGTGCCGGTCATCCTCACGCTGCAGCGGCCGGCGACGATGGAGCCCCGCATCCGAGCGACGCGGGACTGGATGACCCGCAACCAGAGCATCATCACCGCCATCGTCCTTCTCCTCATCGGAGCCGGAATCCTCGGCAACGGCCTGATCCGGCTGGGATCCTGAAAATCTCGGCCGCCGATGTCGATGTCGACCGCCGTCGTTAGTCGGCGAGGAGCTCGCGCAGGCGCGGCGGCACCCTCTCGAGCAGGGGGGCCATGCGCACGGCGATCTCATCGGCGCCGCGTTTCGCCATCGCCTGGCCGGCATCGGTGAGGCGCAGCTGCACTGAGCGTCCGTCGGCCGAGTGCGCCTCGCGCACGACGAACCCTCGGCGCTCTGCCCGGTCGATGAGACCACTGACGGTGGACCGCTCCAGCCCCAGGTAGTCGGCGAGCTCGGCCGCCTTCAGCGTGCGGTCCCGCAGGATCCCGAGCATCCGCACGAGCGTCAACGACATGTCGTGCTCGGCACCCACACGCGTCACGATCGCGATCACATCGAAGGAGGTCTGCACGAGCAGGTCCACCAGCTCGTCACCCTGCCCCGGGGCATCCGCTTCAAATGAATCTGTCGCATCGGCTGGCGTGGTCATGTGTCCATCGTAGTTGCATAGTTCGTATTACGCACTATATAGTTCGTATTACCAACTACACAGTTGCGCCCGCCGTTAGAAAGTGGTGCACCTCATGCACGCAGCAGTCGTTTCCTCCTTTGACACCCCGCCGCGCTACGCGGAGATCGAGACGCCGATTCCCGTCGGCGAACACGAGGTGCTCGTGACCGTCATCGCCGCGGGACTGCACCCCCGCGTGCGCTCGCAGGCCGACGGCTCGCACTACACCAGCACGGACGAGCTGCCGCTGGTGCCCGGCATCGACGGCGTCGGGCGCACCGCGGACGGGCGGCTCGTGTACTTCATCCTGCCCGACACCACGATCGGCGCGATGGCCGAGCAGACCGTCGTCGACCTGCGCCGCAGCATCGTGCTCGAGGAGGGCGTCGACCCGGTTGCCCTCGCCGCGGCCATGAACCCCGCCATGTCCTCGTGGATCGCCCTGCGCCAGCGCATCGACTTCCAGCGTGGCCAGTCGGTGCTCGTGCTCGGCGCCACCGGAAGCGCGGGCCAGATGGCCGTACAGATCGCCAAGCACCTGGGCGCCGGGCGGGTCATCGCCGCCAGCCGCAACGCCGCACGCCTCGAGGCGCTTCCGGCGCTCGGGGCCGACGTCACCATCTCCCTCGATGGTGCGGAAGCGGATGTCGCGGAGCGCCTGGCATCCGCGGCCGCCGATGTTGACGTCGTGCTCGACTATCTCTGGGGCACCCCGACGGTGTCGGCCATGACCTCGATCGTCAGCAACCGCACCGATCCCGGACGACCGCTCGCCTGGATCGAAATCGGATCGGTCGCCGGCCCCGACGCGGTGATCCCGTCGGCAGCGTTGCGTGCCGCCCGCCTGCAGATCGTGGGGAGCGGCCAGGGGTCAGTCTCAGCCCGGGACATCCGCTCGGAACTTCCCGCCCTTGCCAAGGAGATCAGCTCGGGCGCCTACGCGGTGACCGTGCGCGCCGTGCCGCTCGCCGACGTCGAGCAGGCATGGAACGAGGCGCCCTCGGGCGACGAGCGCATCGTCATCACCCCGTAAGCGCCGGCCTGCGTCGGGCGGCTAGCCCTCCACCTTGATGCCGAAGTGGGCCGCGAACAGCGGCGCGAGCTCACCGATCTGCGCCGAGTTCATCGTCGCCCCCTTGAGATCCTCGAAGCCGTTGAGCTGGCGCATCTCGAGTCCGCGCAGGTCGACGTTGGTCAGCGTCGCCCGGGTCACATCGACGCTGTTGATCTGGGTGCCGTCGAACGCGAGCCGCGTCGCCTTCGCGCCGGCGAGATCGAGCTCGTCGATGGAGCAGTTCGTGAACAGCACATCCTGCAGCAGGGCGCCGCGCAGGTTCACGAACCCCAGCTTGCAGTTGACGAAGTGCACCGAGTGCCAGCTCGTCTCGTAGAACTCGGCCGAGCCGAGGCGCGAGCCCTCGACCAGCACATCCCGAAACTGGGAGCGCGGCGCACTGAAGACGGGCGCATTGAGGCGCTCGAAGCGGATGTCGGCGAAGCTGGCCGATCTCAGATCGGTGTCGTGTGCCGACAGATCCACGAACTCGCACTCGGAGAACGACGCGCCCTCGAGGGTGCGTCCGCCCAGATCCGCGGACACGTAGCGCTCACCCTCGTAGGATTCGTGCGCCTCAAGCAGCTCGGGGTCACCGTCGGCGAGGCCGGTCAGTCGCACCACGTCGATCTTCGGGGTGAGGGGCGATGCTTTTTTCGGAGTCGGTCGGGGCACGGGGTCATCCTCGGGGTGCTGAAGGGAAACCGGAGGTTTCCAGCCTCGGACCTGCCCCGGCGTCACCGGGGTCGACCACCCCGGCTTGAGCCGGGCAGACGGTCAGACTACCCGCCCGGGGCATCCACCCCACACTCGCGACTCGCACAAAATTGCTCTATTCCGCGCGAAAATAGAGCGTTTTTAAGCAAGTCGCGGGGCGTGGGGGCGGGGCAGAAGCGCCCGCATCGAGGAGAGCAGCACCGCGCGCAGCGTCTCGCGGTCGACGGTCGCGAGGGTGGGGTCCGACCCCGACACCATGAGGGTGCCCCCGGCGAGAATCAGCGCGACGCGGTCGGCCTGCGTGGGATTCTCACCGATGAAGAGCGCGTCGATGCGCGCGGTGGTGGCGCGGTAGCCCTCGTCCGCCTCGAGCAGGTGGGTGACCACCGGGTCGCGCCGCAGCGCCGCCGCGGAATCGCGTTTGTCGATGACCATATCCACGAGGCCCTCGAGCGCAACGTCGAAGCGAGTCTCGGGCGGGGCGGCCTCCGCGGCGTCGGCGATGGCCTCCATCCGTTCGATGACCGGCGACACGACGGCCCGCACGATCTCGGCCTTCGTTGGGAACTGGTGGTACACCGCAGCCTTGGTGATCCCCAGCGAGTCCGCGATCATCTGCAGCGACGTGCCACTGACCCCATGCTCGGCGATCAGCACGAGCGCGGCATCGACCAGCCGGGCCTTGCTCTCGCCGCGCGGACCAACGGGTCGTCCCACGGTGCGCCTCCTCGGGTGGAAATTACTGCGTCCATCGTCGCACGCGCGCCCGGGGCATCCGTCGTCCTGACAAGAGCCTGAGGACGAGTGGATGTCGCTTGCTCCGAAGATAGCCGATCGGCTAGTTTATTTTTCATGAAGCTATCCATGGTTACCGGCCCAGGTGAAACGTCCGTCTTCGAGGTTGAGAAGCCCATGGCCTCACCGAATGACATCCTGCTGAAAATTCGCGCGTGCGGGATCTGCGGATCCGACGCCATGTACATCGCCATCGGCGGCCTGCCCGGCCTCGAGGGGCGCACACCCCTCGGACACGAGCCCGCGGGCGAGGTGGTGGAAGTCGGCAGCTCCGTCACCGGCATCAGCGTCGGCGATCACGTCGTCGTGAACCCCATGGTCGCGCCCACCGGCATCATCGGCAGCGGTGGCACCACCGGCGGCATGGCCGACTTCCTCCTCGTGCAGAACGCCGAGGTGGGGGTGAGCGTCGCCATCGTGCCCGACCACATCCCCTTCGAGGTCGCCGCGCTCAACGAGCCGATGGCCGTTGCCCGCCACGCGGTCAATCGCACAAACCCGGGCCCGGACGACCTCGTCGTCATCTTCGGCGCGGGCCCCATCGGCCTCGGCGCGGCGATCGGCTACAAGTCGCAGGGCGTGAAGAGCGTCGTCGTGGTGGACATCATCCCGTCGCGCCTGGAGAAGGCCCTCGCCGTAGGCGCCGACGCCGTCATCAACTCGGCCGAGGAAGACGTGCGTGAGCGCCTCATCGCGATCCACGGCGCTGCTCCCACCCGCCGCGGTCTGGCCAAGCCCGCCAGCACCATCTACCTCGATGCCGCCGGGGCCCCGACCGTCATCGAGGCCGTGCTGGACCTCGCCGGCCACGGCGCGACCCTCGGCATCGTCGCGGTGCACAAGAAGCCCGTGAGCGTCGACTTCGGCAAGATCCTCGGCAGCGAGCTGACGATTGCGCTGTCGATGGGTTACCCAACCGAGATCTTCGAGGTCACGCAGGACATCATCACCCACTGGCAGAAGTACGCCCTCATCGTCAGTGACACGTTCGACTTCGCCGATGTCGACAAGGCCTTCGCGACCGCGTCGACCCCGGGCGCGGCCGACAAAGTCATGGTCACCTTCTCGTAATTTCCCTACCCCCAAGGAGCCCCTCGTGCCCATCTCTACCCTCGACAGCCACACAGCCCTCATTGTCATCGACCTGCAGAAGGGCCTGGTCGCCAACCCCATGCTGATCAGCCCGATCGACGGCATCATCGCCAGCGCGACGACGCTGGCCGCCGGATTCCGCGCGAGGGGCCTGCCGGTCGTTCTCGCGAGCATCGACGGTGGCCCCGCCGGACGCAACGACTACGCCCGCCCCGCGCGCCCACAGCCCGATGACTTCACCGACCTGGTGCCCGAGCTCGACGAGCAGCCCGGGGACGTCCGGGTCATCCGCACCACCTGGGGCGCCTTCATTGGCACGGACCTCGACGCGACGCTTAAGGCGATGGATGTCACGCAGGTCGTCATCGCGGGAATCATGGCCAGCTTCGGGGTGGAGTCCACCGCCCGCCAGGCACTGGACTACGGCTACAACGTGGTCGTGGTGACCGATGCCACCACCGACATGAGCCCCGACGCCCTCACTAACAGCGTGACCCGGGTGTTCCCGGCTCTGGGCGAGACGGGCACCACTTCCGACGTGCTGGCGCTGCTCGACGCGCGCTAGCCGCGGGGCGTCCCGCAGCCGGGATCCGTTGACATAACGACATCGAAGGAGCACACATGGTCGTCAGGACCGCCTGCCAACGACCATCTGTGCTCCTTCGATGAAAGTTTTACCCGAGTGTGGCAGAAGAAGCGCCGGGGTGGCCCGTTGAGGCCACCCCGGCGCCGATCTGTCAGGGCTAGAAGGGCTTCACCGCCTTCAGCGCGTTGACCACTCCCTTGCCATAGAACCCGTTGGATGCGCGGGTTCCCTCGCAGGTGGCGGTCGACGTGCGCACCACGACCGAGCCATCTGCCTGCGGCACGCGACGGACGTAGGTGTACTCCGCCGGAACCGGGCAGGCCGTCTTCGTCGCCGTGGCCTTGAGGGCGACCTCGACGGCAGCGGGGAACAGTGTCTTGCCACCCGTGCGGCGGTCGGGCAGGCCGTAGTGGTTCACGATGAGGGCAGCGACCCCGACCGCATGGGGTGACGCCATCGACGTGCCCTGCAGGTACTGGTAGTACGCGCAGACCTTGCCCTTGGCATCACAGCTCTTCACGACGTACGGAACCGTGGGGTCCCCGTTGGCGTCGATCTCATCGTTCGCGATCGCGAGGGCCTTCGGGTACGCGGCCAGGATCTGGCCGGCGTAGGTGAGGTCCCCGGTCGGGGTGTCGTAGGCGTCGCCACCCGGGGCTGCGACGTCCACATAGCCGTTGCCGTAGTCCGAGTAGTACGCCTTGCGTCCGCTCTGGCCCGTGCTGCTGACGGCGATGACGCCCTTACCCTCCGACGGCATCGAGATGCAGCTGTCGGGATCGAGCAGGTCGCGCGTGTAGGCGATCTCGCCCGGGACATCCGCAAAATCGGGACTCGACGAATCGCTGAGCACCTTCGTGTAGTCCGTCGCGCCGTTACCGGCCGCCGACACGAGCGTCACGCCGTGTGTCCGGGCGAAGTCGAGCGCCCGCTGCATCGCCGTGATGATGGTGCGCTGCTCCTGCTGGTCGGCGGGGGAATCCGCCGGGTTGTTGGTGCAGTTGAACAGCCACGGGTCGACGTAGTAGCTCATGTTGACCACGTCGATTCCGTTGCGCCCCGCGTAGGTGAGCGCGTCGAGCGAGGGCTGCAGGAAGAAGTATCCTGAGTCCTGCCCAGCCCGAAGGTTCACGATGTCCACGTTCGGGGCGACACCGGCGATACCGATGCCGTTGATGGGCGCGCCGATGGTCGACGCGACGTGCGTGCCGTGGCCGTCCTCGTCGACGTTGGCGGGGTCGGTGCACGACTTGTCGGGCTCGTCTTCACAGGGTCCGTCGATGGTGTCGCCGTTGGCATCCACCGGGATGTCCACCGTGAAGTTCCGGCTGAGCTTGGTGTCGAAGTTCGGGGCGATGTCCGGGTGCGTGCCGTCCACACCGGTGTCGATGATGCCGACCCGCACTGCCTTCGAGCCGGTGTCGTACTTGTACGACCCCGTCGTCGTGGCGCCGATCTGCTTCATGTCCCACTGCAGGTACGCGAGCGGCTCAGCTCCGGGGGTCTTGGTGGTGGATTTACGGGATGCCACGTCCGCCGTCTTCACCCGGGATTCTGCCTCCGCGGCGTCGAACTTGACGGCGTCACCGTTGGCTTTGCGCGATTCGGGAACGTCTCCGATCACGCGGTTTTTCGCGGTGCCCGCGAGAGCGGATTGCGCCGCGGCATCCGTCGCGAATTTCGCGTTCTTGGTCACCACCGTGGCAACACCCACATCGGTGTTCTCGGTGACGATGGAACCACCGGCCGTCGCGATGGCCGCGTGGGCCGTTGCAGCGGCGGTCCCGCTGGCGTAGAGCACGACGTACTGCTGCTCCGTTGCAGTGGTGGTCGGAGCGGAATAGGCGCTCGTCGCACCGATCACGCTGAGAGGGGCGACCACGAGCGCCGCGATGGCGGCGGACGCGAAGAGTTTCTTCATTACGGACCAACTTTCATAAGTGGTACGGACCGGGTCGGGTTGTGCGATTCTGGCATGACCCCCGAACGGGGCACAATAGATCGAGCGGAAGTCACGACCGCGGAATGCCGCCAACTATTGCGGTTTGTGGCCCGCGTCAAGCTGCCAAAGTGACTTCTGAAAATCCGTATGCTTACGGGGTGATTGAGTCCGTCCAGTGAGCGCCGCGCACCCGGCGGCCGAGCTGAATGCGCCCCTCCTCCTCGGTCGGTACCAACCCCTGCGCCTGGTCGCACGCGGCGGCGCCTCCTCGGTCTTCCTCGGCATCGACGAGAACCTCGGACGCAACGTCGCCATCAAGGTGTTCGCCGCCGGCGACGAAGACAACGTGTACCAGTTCCGCAAGGAAATTAGCGTTCTCGCCGGTCTGACCCACCACGGCGTCGTGTCCATCACCGACGCCGGTATCGACAGGTCGTCCCCCAGCGACGCCCGCCCGTTCCTCGTCATGGAGTTCGTGCAGGGCCGCACCATGCGCGAGGCACTCCGGGCCGGCGAGCTCACCCACCGCGAGATCGCGGAGATCAGCTACGAGGTCGCTGAGGCACTCGAGTACGTGCACGCCCAGGGCGTGATTCACCGGGACATCACCCCGGCCAACATCATGCTCGTCGACTACGGAACCGAGCACTCCCGCATCCGCGCGAAGCTCACCGACTTCGGCATCGCCATCCGCTCGGGATCGCGCCTTCCCGGTGGTGACGCCGCCACCGGCACCCCCGCGTACATGAGTCCCGAGCAGGTGCGTAACCTACCGCTGACCACGGCGTCCGACATCTACTCGCTCGGACTCTTTATGCTCGAGTGCTTCGCCGGAGAGCGCGCCTTCCCGGGCGATGCTGCGACCTCGGCGATGGCCCGGCTGAGTGCTGACCCGCCCATCGTCGCGGCTGTGCCGGTGCTGTGGCATCCATTAATCAGGTGGATGACCCAGCGCGATGCAGCCGACAGGCCCTCCGCATCCCAGCTTGCCCACGAGATTCGCCGTGTGCTGCGTGAGAGCGGCTCCCGCCCCGAGCTCTGACCCGCGTCGCCCGGCCCGGGCTAGGCGCCGAACACACTCACCCGGTTGCCGCCGGCCCGCTTGGACGCGTACATCGCGCCATCGGCCAGCCGGAACAGCTCCGCCGCCGACACGTCCGACGACGCCGGCGTGTACACGGCGACGCCGACGCTCGCGGTGATCGGGAAGGCGGGATCGATGCCATCCATCGGCAGCCGGATCTCCGCCGCGATGCGCTGCGCGACCACCATGGCGTTGACGCTCGTGGTCTCCGCGCAGATCACCACGAACTCGTCCCCACCGAACCGGCCGACCACATCCTCGGCGCGCACGACCGAACGGAGCCGGTCGGCCACCACCCGCAGCACCGCGTCACCGGTGGTGTGCCCCAGGTGATCGTTGACCCCCTTGAACCCGTCGAGGTCGAGGAACACCAACGCCATCGGCGTGCCCGACTCCAGCGCCACCGCGAGCCGCTCCTCCAGGAGTTTGCGGGTGGCGAGGCCGGTGAGGCGGTCGTACAGCGCAAGCTGCTCGAGCTGCGCCCGCAGCCGCATGCGCGTCAGGGTCTGGGCAGCCTGCCGGGCCAGTGCCTGCTGCAGCGACGAAAACTGGTCCCCCAGGTCTCGCTCCCGACCGAAGAAACACAGCAGCACCCCGATCGGAACGTCCCTGTCGACGAGCGGTGTCACGGTGACAGTGTGCTGGCGGGCCGCGGCGAGCGCCGCGCGAATGGCGGCGGTCGAGGCATCCACCCCGTCCACCCCAATGGAAGTAACGGGGCTCAGTTCGAGCACCGACGCCATGGGCACCAGTTCCTGCAACGACAGGGCATCCCCCAGCGGATTGACGCCCGCGACGACAGACAGCTCACCGTCGTCACCGAGTAGTACAACGGCGGAGTTGCTCGCCGAGAACGTCGACCGCGCGCTGCTCACCAGTGCCTCGGCCAGCTCCTCCTCGCCGGTGGCGCCGCCAAAGGCGATCGAGGCGTCCTGCAACGCCCGCACCCGAACCTCGGAGGCCTCTGCCGAGCGCCGTGCCGCGAGCATCTCCCGCTCGTAGTCCTGCCGCACCGTCGAATCGAAAATAGCGGTGCGGATGACACGGGGCTGGCCGTTCCCGTCTGCGACAACCACAGCGTTCAGCAGCACCGGCAGGCTCGAACCATCGGCGCAGCTGAGGGCGATCGCCACCTCGCGAATCTCGCCCTGCAGCCGCAGGATCGGCTGGAACCGGGTCTCGAAGAACATCTGGCTGCCGACGGTGAGCAGTCGCGTGAAACTCGCGCCGACGACGTCCCGGCGCTCGCGCCCGGTCATGCCAAGCAGGGTGTCATTGATGTGGGTGACGGTGCCATTAGGCGCCATGGTCAGCAGGCCGCACGGGGCGTTGAGGTAAAACTCCTCGTAGGAGTCCTGCATGCCGGGAACGACCGCTGCGTCGGGGACGGCGGCCGGAGCGTCGTCGGCGACGGTCACGCCAGGAAGCTCCGGATCTCCCGGGCCACCTCGTCGGGACTCGACAGGTTGGGAACGTGCCCGGTAGCTTCCAGCCGCACGAGGGTGCTTCCGGCGATGTGCTCGTGCACATACTCGCCGACAGGCGTCGGTGCAATGAGGTCGTCGGTGCACTGCAGTACCAGCGTTGGGGTGACAACGGCGGCCAGGTCGGCGCGGTTGTCCGACAAGAACGTCACGCGGGCGAACTGGCTGGCGATCATCGGATCGATGCGACAGAAGCTGGTGGTCAGTTCGTCGCCGAGTTCGGGGCGGTCGGGGTTACCCATGATGGCCGGCGCCATCTGCGACGACCAGCCGAGATAGTTGAGGTCGAGGTTGTCGAGCAGCGCGGTGATGTCGGCGCGGTCGAACCCGCCGACATACTCTCCTTCATTGATGTAGCGGGGGGATGGCCCGACCAGCACGAGAGCTCCAAAGCGCGAGGAATCACGGCTGGCGGCCACCACCCCGATCATCGAGCTGACCGAGTGTCCGACGTAGACGACGTCCTGCAGGTCCAGTTCCGCGAGAATCTCGAGCACATCACTGGCATAGCCGTCGATGGAGTCGTACTTACCGGTGTCGTAGGCCGAGACATCCGACCCACCCGCTCCCACATGGTCGAACAGGATTACCCGGTAGTCCTCGGCAAACTGAGGGGCAACCATGCGCCAGACCTCCTGGCTGCAACCGAAGCCATGGGCGAAAACCATGGGACGGCCAGCGGGATTGCCGGATACGGTGACATTGTTGCGGCGGAGAACGTCGGTGCGTTCGGCGGGCAGGGATCCCACTGCGGTAGTTCCATTCGGTGTGCCGTCGCGAGCGAACGGAATCAATATATGGGCGCATTCTACGCGTTTTAATTTTCGCAAATTGCACGTTGACTGTCCCTTGACACACGTCAAACATTGCGTATATGCATTACATTTCGGCGCGTCAGGCAACCGTTCAGGGTCAATCTCAGTTCGGCTGGCGTGATGAGCTGACGCTATGACCTGGGACGCGGACCGTCTGGCCGCCGACCTGCTCGGAGCGGTAGACCGTGGTGAGATCGTTGCCCACTATCAGCCGCAGATCGAGCTGTCGTCCGGCGACATTGTCGCCGCGGAGGCATTGTGCCGCTGGAACCACCCGGAGCTGGGAATGGTGCCGCCGGACACCTTCATCCCCATTGCCGAGAACAACGGTGCCATCGACGGCATTGGTGCGTTTATGGCCGAAACCGCGTGCGACTGGCTCGGCACCCACACGATGCGGGAGCAGCCCATCGAGATCTCGGTGAACGTCTCGGCCATCCAGCTGGCGGAGCCCGACTTCTACGAGAAGCTCGCCACCACGATCGACGCGTCCGGCGTTGACCCCAACCTTCTCACCATCGAAATCACCGAGTCGTTACGCTTCGATACCGAGGCGGTGAGCAAGAGACTGAGCTACCTGCTTTCCATCGGCGTTGGCGTCTCCATTGACGACTTCGGAACCGGCTACGCGTCGGTCGACCAACTTCTGGACCTGCCTGCCACCGAGCTCAAGATCGACCAATCACTGGTGCAGGACACGTCGCCCGCTAGTTCCGTGCTCATGACGGCGGTTGTCTCCCTCGTGCACCGCCGCGGCGCCCGGGTCATCGCCGAAGGCGTCGAGACGGATGAGCAGCTCGCGCGCGTGCGCGAGGCCGGGTTCGACCGGGCACAGGGCTACCTGTTCGCGGCACCAATGCCGGCGGGCGAGTTCGAACAACTCCTGGCTTCCCAGCGAGAGTCGGCCTGAGCCAACTCCCGCGGGAAGGGCGCGTCAGGCGCTAACCAAGCTCCGGGTCGAAGGAGTCCTGTGCGGCCTCGGGAGCGGTCGGGTCGCTGACCTCGATCTGAGCCCAGACGACGGGCATCCCGGGCGAAAAGAGAATGTCGAGACCCGGGCCACCGCGCAGTGGCGGGATGACGACGTAACCGCCGCCGGCCTTGATCGCTTCGAGGATGCTCTGCTTGAGCTCGGTAACCGGTTCGGGCAGGAAGTAGTCCTTGCCGTCAACGGTGAGTCGGTTGATGATCACAAACAGCCCATCGGTTGGAAGTTGCCGGTGCTATCACACCGGTATGTCGAGAATATCGTGCCTTACATCCACGTAATATGCATACGGCGCGACACGCGCGCCATCACACCCCGGGAGCCACTGTGGGCATCTTGTACTACGACCGCGAAGAGTTCGATTTCGACGACCGCGTTCTCATGCACCTTCAGATTGTGGTCAGCACCAAGCTGCGGCGCAACGAAGACTTCTTCCTGAGCTGGACGCTGCCCGTCGAACGCGGCAGCGGACGCCACGCCCTGTGGATCGACAACGGCATCCCCCTGCACTTCTTCTACAGCGGTTCGCGTGCCATCGGCATCAACCGCGAGTGGGTGGAATTCCTCATGGTGTCCGCGGGCAAGGCCGGCGGCCTCGTGCTGACCGAGGAGCCCCGAACCGAAGCTCCTCCGGCTTCCGCGTAACTACCGTTCGACCGTTGCGGCGCGCAGCTGCGTGAGGGCGTCACGCAGTCGCGCCGACACGGCGTCGGTCGGCTCGAGATAGATCGCGCCAATTTCCGCCCGTGTGTACCCGCGAAAGAACGCCAGCTCGAGGCTCTCCGCCTCGCTCGGCGTCAGGACGGACAGAGCCGGGTACGCAGCTGCTGAGCGGGCCTGGGACGACGGGATGACCCGGGCGCCGCGATCCTCGCCGGTGCGCGGCTGCCGCAACCAGCCGACGACGTGGTGATGCGCGAGCGTCATGATCCAGATCAGCGCCGTGGTGCGGGATCCGTCGTAGCGCGGCGCCCTCGCCCAGACCTGGACGAACACGCGCTGAGTGATCTCCTCGGCTGCGGAGGCATCCGCCACACAGCACAACACCAACCCGTGCACCTGCGCGGAGACCTCGTCATAGAGACGCTCGAACGCATCGCTGTCACCGGTGGCGACCAGGGCCATGAGCTCGTCGATCTGGGAAAAAATAGGCACCTCTTGCTGCGTCGCATCTCGCCGTGGAGACCACAGCACGACGCCGTGTGGCGCAGTTCGTGCACTGCGATATGCCGAGCGTATCCACGCGCACATTCGCGCTTTGAGGGTTGACGCTCTGTATTCAAGAGCGCTAGGTGTTCTTCCCGGGGACGTTGTGAACGCGTTCGATAGGTGATTTGCCGCCGATGCCGG